>NZ_JAGXTP010000001.1:1335910-2671820 GCF_018334155.1 Devosia litorisediminis
CGCACAGCTTTGCACAACTGGTCCGGGTCGCGCCTGGTCGGTTCGGTGCAATGAGCTCGACGATTGCAGGGCTGCGCAAGACGATCGACAGTGCCCAGGACCTGCACGCCGTTGTGCGCACCATGAAGGCGCTCGCCGCGTCCAGCATCATTGAATACGAGCAGTCGGTGCATGCGCTCGATGATTATTACCGGACGGTTCAACTGGGGCTGGGAGTTTGCATCCGCAATGGGGGCGACGCGGTGTTGCCATTGAAGCACCATCAGGGCGTTGCCGCTGTTGTGGTTTTTGGCTCGGATCAGGGATTGGTCGGTCGCTTCAATGACGCTGTCGCCCATCAGGCGATTTCGTCATTCGGTAATAGCCCGCATACGCGGTTCTGGGCTGTCGGAGAGCGGGCTTCTGAGCCGCTAAAGGATGCGGGCCTAACGGTGGATAGGCTGTTTGGGGTACCTGTGTCGGTCAGCGCAATTGGGTTGCTGGTCACAGAAATACTGGGGCACTACGAGGCAGCGTTCAGCCGTGGCGAGATCAATCAGTTGCATGTCGCCTATAACAAGGCCGGGTCTGGTGTGGCGTTCGCACCATTGGCCGAGAAGGTGCTGCCGCTTGATGAAAACTGGCGTAAGACGGTTAGCGCCTGTCCATGGCCATCGGGTACCTTGCCCGAAGAAATCGGCACAGGCCCCGCAACGTTAAGCGCTTTCGTGCGCGAATTTCTGTTCGTTTCGCTCTTTCGGGCCTGCGCGGCTTCGCTGGCGAGCGAAAATGCCAGTCGGCTTGCGGCGATGCAGCGTGCCGACAAAAATATCGACAGCTTGCTGGGTGAGCTCACCAGCCAGTTTCATCGAATGCGGCAGGATGGCATCGATGAAGAATTGTTCGACGTCGTCGCAGGCTATGAGGCGCTGAACGAGGGTTAGTCGCGCAGCGCCCGAGGGTCGACTAGCCGTGCATGCGATCAGCGCCATTGAAATAGGTGCGCGCGGCAGCCACGATCTGGGGATCAGTGGGATGGTCCATCGGCTGGTTGTCCCACACATTGGCCGCAATGGCCGGATGAGATTTTTCGAGAAAACGCATCAGTTCGATGCGGGCCTGTCCCGGGCCAGCGAGCAGAATGGCCTGCGCGCCCACCAGCGTATCGGCAATATCGGTCATGAAGGCAGGTTCGAGCGCGGTTTTTCCCAGTCCCAGGTGGTCTGCCTTTCGATGCACGTGATGGTTGGGGACGCCATTGTGCACGGCATCCTTTTCGATGTTCTGGGTGGTGAGATGGAAGATTTTGGCTTCCTGGTGATCGATCCAGACGGCTGCGTGATAGGTCATTGGTATTCCTTAAGGTGTTCAGTGGGTCGTCAGGATCGGCAGTCGCGTATGCTCGAGAATGGAGCGGGTTGCGCCACCTAGAACCAGTTCGCGCACACGGCTGTGGCCATAAGCGCCCATCACCAGCATGTCTGCGCCGGCTGCCAGCGCGGCAGCCTGCAATGTCTCGCCCACCGGGACGGTGCCGCGTGAGCGAGTCAGCAAGCGGGAGGCGATGCCGTGGTGACCCAGCCAATGGCTAAGAGCCATGGCGCTTTTGCCCTCGATTGCCTTGTCATCATCTACAACGACGATGCTGACATCCTTTGCGGCCTTGAGAAACGGCATGGCATCGCGAACAGCGCGCGCGGCGGCGCGACCGCCATCCCATGCGATGCAGACGCCAAATACTTCATCGGTGGCAGGCACCTCGATGTCGGGCACGATCAGGGCGGGACCGCCATTGGCAAAGACCAGATCGATGACCATGGCTTCCTGCTGGTCACTGCCGGGCGCGGCAAGAATGGTGAGATCGTTGGTGCGGGAGGGAACGATCCAGTTGTCGATCAGGTCCTCGGGGCGACACCGAATTCGCTGAATGGAAATTGGTTTTGCCAGTTCGTCGGCCTGTTGCTTGAGCCATTGCGCCATCACACCCGCGGTTGTCTTGCTGTCGGCTTCGGCGCGTTCTGACATGGCGGTCACATTGATTGCCATATCCGCCAGAACATTGCTGACGGGCGCGATATCGACCTCGTGTACCGAAGCGCAAAAACGTGCATCGATCCGTGCAGCGATTGCCATCCCCAAAGAGATTGCCTGCCGGGGCGTGGCATCTGGAAAGGTCGCTATTGGTAGAAAGCAATCGTAGCTCATGATGGAGTCGCTCCTCGTCCTTGATGGCAAGAGTATGGACCGTAGTGTCGTTGCGGCTGTTGACCGGGATCAATTTGAGCGCCGAATGCGCCACGGGGAATTGCCCTCAAGTTGCGCGAGATCAAGAACAAGGGCGTGTGGGCATGATCTGAGTTGGCATCGGAATTAGGACGAAGCTGCGTGGCTGTCATTACGCCCGCAATCGACCTTCAGGTCCCTCAAGGAGATTTTGCTATGCCTTATGATTTCAAGGACAAAGTTGCTGTCGTCACCGGCGCAGCTTCGGGTATCGGTGAAGCGATTGCCCAGCTTTTGGCGGCATCAGGCGCCAAAGTGCTGGTTGCCGACCTTAATGAGGATGGCGCCCGCAGCGTGGCCGAGTCGATCACCGCAAAGGGTGGTGTGGCCAAGGGTATTGCGGTCGATGTGAGTGATGCTGTCGAGGTGGAAGCCATGGTGGCAGCGGCGCAGCGCGAGTTTGGTGTACTGCATCTGGCGGTCAATAATGCAGGCATCTCCGGTGCAGCGGCGACAACGGGCGAGTATCCGCTCGACAGTTGGCACAAGGTTATCGCGACCAATCTGAACAGCGTGTTTTATGGCTTGCGATACCAGATCCCGGCCATCATTGCGTCGGGTGGCGGCTCCATCGTCAACATGGCCTCAATCCTCGGATCGGTCGCTTTCGCGACCGCGCCAGCGTATGTCGCGGCCAAGCATGGCGTCGTCGGGCTGACCAAGACTGCCGCCATCGAATATGCCAAGCACGGCATTCGCATCAACTCGATCGGCCCTGCATTTATCGACACCCCATTGTTGAGCAATCATCTCGATGCCGCGACACTGACCGCTATCGCCGGAATGCACCCGGTTGGTCGGCTGGGCACCTCCGCCGAAGTTGCCGCATTGACTGCGTTCCTGTTGTCCGAGGACGCCTCCTTTATCACCGGCAGCTATCATCTGGTGGATGGCGGATACACCGCGCAGTAGCGGGAGCGACCTGATCATGACCAAAGCACCACTGTACCGCATTGAGCTCGAACTTGCCCGCGAACCGGGTCACCCGCAGGGCGATCAGGCGCATAGCTATCGCCTGTATTTTCCGCTCACACCGGAGGGACACATCGATCCCTCCGCCTATCGCGACACGCCTGACTGGTGTCGCGTGGTCCGGCGCAGGCCGGGCGAGGAAGAGGCTCGTGGGCGCATTGTTCGGGGCCCCAACAATAGCTGGGTCTTCGATTACGTCGAGGAGACCACCACCGATGATGAGGTCGGGTTCAGGCTCGCAGAGGAACGCTTCGTGTTGGGCGAGTACATATCGATCCGCGAGGATGACGGCAAAATGCACGTATTTCGTGTTATTTCCGTTCGACCGGACTGATCGTCTGTTGCCGACGTTCAGTCGCACCCCCACCAGAGTAGCGCCGGATTTTTTGATGACGAACACGAGCCTGAACCATGCCTTGGCCCCTCGATCCGTCGCGCTGATCGGGGCGTCTAAACGCCCCGGTTCGCTCGGTGCGCTGGTGCTGTCCAATATCCTGACTAGCGGCTTTAGCGGCGCGGTCTATCCGGTCAATCCAAAATATACCGAACTGGGCGGCTTGCCGTGTGTGGCGCGGGTGGGGGACCTGCCTGCGGTCCCCGACCTGTGTGTCATCGCAACGCCGGCGCACACGATTCCGGATTTGATTGCCGAAATCGGCGCTGCCGGCGGACGCTCCGTGGTCATCATTACAGCGGGTATCGGCAAGGAGGATGATTTGCGCGAGCGCATGTTGGCAGCAGCTGCCGAACATGGCGTCAGGATCATTGGACCCAATACCATTGGACTGCTGGCGCCTCTGGTCGGGCTTAACGCGAGTTTCACCCATATTCCCGCCCGTCCGGGATCGCTAGCACTACTGTCGCAATCCGGCGCGATCATTTCCTCGGTCATTGACTGGGCGGAGGCCGAGGGCATCGGTTTTTCCCAGATCGTGTCGCTGGGTGACATGGCCGATCTTGATGTCAGCGACTTTCTGAGTGTGCTGGCGGAAGACGCCAATACGTCGGCGATTTTGATGTATCTGGAGTCCATTCCCGACGCGTCCAGGTTTATGGCGGCGGCGCAAGCGGCCGCGCGACGCAAGCCGGTCATCGCGATTAAACCAGGGCGCCACGAGGCGGCTGCGCGTGCTGCCCAAACCCATACCGGGGCTCTGGCCGGCGCGGACAGTGTGGTGGATGCTGCGCTGCGTCGTGCGGGGGTCATACGCGTGCAGCATCTTGAGGACCTGTTCTCAGCGGCCGAAATCTGTGCGCGCTTTGCGCCATTGGAGCGCGGTCGGGTTGGTATCGTAACCAATGGCGGTGGGGCTGGCGTACTGGCAATTGACGAGTTGATCGATCGTGGGTGCGAAATTGCCGAGCTGTCGCAAGAAACGCTATCGACCCTGGAACAGGTCCTGCCGGCCAATTGGTCGCGCGCCAACCCGGTGGATATTATCGGGGATGCCAAAGCAGAGCGCTACGTCGCAGCTCTGCGCGCAGTTGCTGCGGATCCTGGGGTCGACGTGGTCCTGGCGATGAATTGCCCGACGGCGCTCGCTGCGCCCAGCGATGCCGCGCAAGGCGTGGTATCGGTGGTTGAGCACGGCCTGATCAATGGCAAGCCGGTGTTGGCAACATGGCTCGGAGAGCACGCTGCTGCCGGTGCCCGCAACCTACTCAACGGGGCAGGCGTGGCCACCGTGAACACACCATCAAAAGCCGCTGATGCCGTTGAAATGCTGACCCGATGGCACCGCGCCAGCCTGTTGCTGCAGCGCGTTTCGACAGATTTGGTTGGTTCGGATGATCGGGCCAGCGCGGCCGCCGTTTTGGAGGGAGCCGCGAGACAGTGCCGCAGCATGCTGACTGAACCCGAAGCCGAAACCGTTCTGGCGGCCTATGGCATTGCCGTGCCGCACACCATGACAGTGCTGCGTGTCGACGATGTTGGGGAGGCGGCGACGCAGTTGCTGGCTGGCGGTGGGCAGGTTGCCGTCAAAATGCTGTCCTCCACGCTGACCCACAAGTCTGATCTGGGCGGTGTCGTCCTCGGTCTTGCTTCTGCAAAGGAGGCCGTTGCTGCTGCGCATGGAATTGCCGACAGGCTCGCCGATCTCGGGGTTGGCGCCGAACTGGAAGGATTCAGCATTCAGGAGATGATTGTCCGGCCCCGCGCCGAGGAGCTTTTGATCGGTATTACCACAGATCCGGTATTCGGACCGGTGCTGATGTTCGGGGCAGGGGGTGTTTCGGTCGAGGTGGTGCGCGATACCACCATGGAGCTGCTACCGGTGGACCGTGCACTGGCAGCGGACATGATTGATCGCACACGCGTCAGTGCTTTGCTGGCGGGCTATCGCGACAGGCCGGCGGCGGATCGCGATGCGATTGTCCTTGTGCTGATGGCTGTGTCGCGGCTGGTCACGGATTTTCCGCAGATCACTGCGATCGATATCAATCCGGTGCTGGCCGATGCAGACGGCGCTGTCGCACTCGATGCCCGGATCGAGCTCAACCTCGACGCCGATCCACCACGCTGATTCTCCAGTGGGCCGCTGAGTTGATTTGGGTCAAGGCGTCGCGGGCACTTCTGCTGCATGGTTCCGGTATCGATAGATAGCGGGACGGGACGCATGAATTTCCTTGGGTTGACCGCAGGCTACAATTTTATCACCTCAAGCAATCGCTCTTGGTCACCACTCATCTTGCCGCCCGGGTGTGGGCATGGGTGAGGCACAGCGAGACCACTATCTGCTTGCGATCAATGCTGGTTCGTCGAGCCTGAAGTTCGCCGTCTTTCGGCAGATAGACCTTGTCCAAACGGCCGGTGGCGCAGTCAATCGTATTGGACAGTCTGATAGCCGGCTGACAATTGATGGAGGTGACATTGGTCCCGTATCATCAGCCACCCATGCTGAAGCCGTTGAACACGCGCTGGCCTGGATAGACCGGGCCTTTGGCATTGGGTCCCTGGTGGCCATCGGGCATCGCATTGTGCATGGCGGTGCCGCCTACCGTGAACATTGTGTGGTCGATGATGCCGTCATTGCCGAGCTTGAACGCATCGTCGACTACGCACCCGAGCATTTGCCGTCAGAGATTGCGATTGTCAGTCTGTGTCGCGCGCGGTTCCCGAACGTGCCGCAAATTGCGTGTTTTGATACCGTTTTCCATCGGGACATGCCGCTTGTCGCCAGACAATTATCAATACCGCGTCGGTTCGCTGAAGTCGGCGTTGAACGGTATGGTTTTCATGGGCTTTCTTGTAGCTACGTGCTTGAGGTTTTGAACAGGCTCGACCCTGATCGCGCACGAGGCCGGGTCGTTCTGGCCCATATCGGCAATGGGGTCAGCCTGACCGCAGTGCGTGCTGGCCGCAGCATTGATACAACGATGGGGTTTACGCCTGCAGCGGGCGTTCCCATGGGAACCCGTAGCGGTGACATCGACCCTGGACTGGTCCGCTATCTGACCAAGACGGAGCGGCTGGACGCAGACGCATTCGACCATCTGGTCAATCACCAATCGGGCCTGCTCGGCATGTCGGAAATCAGCGCCGATGTGCGCATCCTGCTGGACGCAGAGACGCAGGATCGCCGGGCAGCAGAGGCGCTTGGTGTCTATTGCTATCGCATTCGGCAAGCCATTGGCGCTCTCGCTGCAAGCCTCGGCGGTCTTGATGCGCTCGTCTTTACAGGCGGTGTTGGGGAGAATGCTGCTGTTATTCGCGAGCGCGTCTGTGCCGAGCTTGAGTTTCTTGGAATCGCACTCGATCCCACCAGCAACCAGGCCAATGCCATCACCATTTCGACCGATACTGCCCGTGTCGGCGTACACGTTATTCCGACGGACGAGGAAGCGGTTATCGCCGCGGCCGTTATCCGATTGCTCAAGCAGGAGACTTTCGCGTCATGACCAACCCACTCTCAGCTGACCTGCTAGCCCGTATGGACGCCTATTGGCGTGCTGCAAACTACCTTTCGGTGGGACAGATCTATCTGCGCGACAATCCTCTGCTGCGCGAGAAACTGACGCTGGATCACGTCAAGCCACGGCTGCTTGGGCACTGGGGGACGACGCCGGGGCTGAATTTTATCTATGCCCATCTCAATCGCGTCATCAAGGAGCGCGACCTGGACATGATTTACGTCACCGGGCCAGGGCACGGCGGCCCAGGGCTGGTAGCCAACACCTATCTTGAGGGCACCTATAGCGAGTTCTATCCCGAGATTGGGGAGGATGAGGCTGGCCTTGCCAAGCTGGTCCGGCAGTTTTCCTGGCCCGGTGGCATTCCCAGTCATGTGGCTGCGGAAACGCCCGGGTCGATCAATGAGGGAGGCGAGCTGGGTTATTCACTGATGCATGCCTATGGGGCGGCGTTTGACAACCCGGAGTTGATCGTGACCTGCGTCGTGGGTGACGGGGAAGCAGAGACCGGTGCTCTAGCGACCAGTTGGCATTCCAACAAGTTTCTCAACCCGGCGCGTGATGGCGCAGTGCTGCCAATTCTGCACCTGAACGGCTATAAGATCGCCAGTCCCACCATACTTGCCCGGATCAGCCATGACGAACTTGATGCGTTACTGCGTGGTTACGGGTATGCGCCCCATTTTGTCGAGGGCCACGATCCCGAGCTGATGCATCAGGCCATGGCATCGGCCATGGATAAGGTGATGGACGAGATTGCGGCCATTCAGCTCGCAGCACGCAGTGGGGTGGAGGTGCAGCGACCGGCCTGGCCGATGATTGTGTTGCGCTCGCCCAAGGGCTGGACCGGACCCAAGGAAGTGGATGGTAATCCAACCGAGGACTCCTGGCGTTCCCATCAGGTTCCTCTGTCCAAGCTTGCCGAGGTTCCCGGCCATCTCAAGGTGCTTGAGGACTGGCTACTCAGCTATCGCGCTGAAGAACTTTTTGATGATGCAGGTAAGCTCCTCCCTGAATTGGCCGCGTTGGCGCCGAGCGGCAACCGCCGCATGGGCGCCAATCCGCATGCCAATGGCGGACTGCTGCTCAAGGATCTGAAGCTACCTGATTTCCGCGATTATGCGCTTGATGTGCCATCGCCTGGAGCTGTCGAGGGCGAGTCGACGCGCGTCGCCGGGGCGTTTTTGCGCGACGTGTTGACGCTCAACGATGGCGCGCAGAATTTTCGGGTATTCGGTCCCGATGAGACGCAGTCAAACCGGCTCGGGGCTGTGTTTGAAGTGACCGACCGGGTCTTCATGGGAGACCTGATCGAGACGGACCGACAGATTTCACGGGATGGCCGCGTAATGGAAGTGCTCAGCGAGCACCTCTGTCAGGGATGGCTGGAGGGATATCTGCTTACGGGCCGGCACGGATTTTTCTCGTGCTACGAGGCTTTTATCCATGTGGTGGATTCGATGTTCAATCAGCACGCCAAATGGCTCAACGTTTCCAAGAGCGTGCCGTGGCGTAAACCGATTGCCTCGTTGACCTATCTGTTGACGTCGCATGTATGGCGTCAGGACCATAACGGGTTCAGCCATCAGGATCCGGGCTTCATCGATCACGTCATGAACAAGAAGGCTGGTGTGGTGCGGGTCTATATGCCGCCCGACGCCAATACGCTGCTATCGGTCGTCGATCATTGTCTGCGCAGTCGTGACTACATTAATGTGATCGTGGCGGGAAAGCAGCCCGAGCCGCAATGGCTGGACGGCCCTGCTGCTGAGGCGCATTGCGCTGCCGGACTGGGCGTCTGGGAATGGGCCTCAAATTGCGGCACTGAAGAACCTGATGCCGTTGTGGCATGTGCCGGGGATGTGCCGACGATGGAAGCCCTGGCGGCGGTAGCGCTATTGCGAGAGCAAGCGCCCGATATCAAGCTGCGCTTCGTCAATGTGGTTGATCTGATGGCGCTGCAGCCACCCAGCATCCATCCGCATGGCATTGATGATGCAGCGTTTGATGCCATGTTTACAACCGACAAGCCGGTGATTTTCGTTCATCACGGCTATCCAGCCCTGATCCACCGACTGACTTATCGGCGGAGCAATCATGACAATTTCCACGTCCATGGATTTCAGGAGGAGGGGACGACCACCACACCTTTTGACATGGCTGTGCTCAACCAGATTGACCGGTTTCATGTCGCCAAGGACGTGATTGACCGCGTGCCACGTCTGGCAGACCGACGTGAGGCATTTGCGGATCTGGTTGCCAGCAGGCTTGCGGAACACAACGACTATATTCGTGAGAACGGCGAGGACTTACCGGAAATCCGCAACTGGGTCTGGCCTGGTTAGAGGGCAGTGACCGGATCCGGCATCGTTCATAACAACGTGATGCGGCTGATCTGAGGTAACCAAACGGCCATATAATGCGAACTGAAGAGCAGATAGCTCCAACAAAGGTACGCTCATGTCCAGAACTCTTGCCCTATCAGCCAGTCGCCAGAACGGGTGGCGGGTCACCGTCGCCTCCTTGCTGCTGCTGCCCGCCATGGCATTGGGGCTTTTCAACCAGCCTGTTGCCGCACAGGAAGCGCCCGTCGTGATCCCTGCACCGGCGCTCGATCTGACTGAAACAGGCAGCAGCGCAACCGCGATTTTCGCAGGGGGGTGTTTTTGGGGTGTTCAGGGCGTGTTTCAGCACGTCAATGGCGTCACCATGGCGGTATCTGGCTATTCCGGCGGCGCTGCTGAGACGGCAACTTATGAGCTCACCGGTAGCGGAACGACCGGGCACGCTGAAGCCGTTCAGGTGAACTATGACCCCGCCATCATTAGCTATGGCGAGCTGCTGCAGATCTATTTCTCGGTGGCACACAATCCTACCCAGCTCAATTATCAGGGGCCAGACCGCGGGACGCAGTATCGTTCGACGATCTTCGCCGTGAACGATGAGCAGGCCGAAACGGCCAAGGCCTATATTGAACAGCTTGATGCCGCAGATCGCTTTGAGGGGCCGATCGTGACCACCATTGAGCCGTTTGAGGCGTTCTATGCCGCTGAGCAGTATCACCAGGACTTTCTGACGCTGAACCCGTCATGGCCCTATATCGTGGTTCATGACCTTCCCAAGATCGCTGCGCTCGAGGCGATCTTTCCCGATTCCTTCAGGGAAGACCCCGTGCTCGTCGGAAGTCTCTAGCCGAAGCTGGTAGCCACAGGCGGCTAAAGTCGCCTGTGACACATATGCAACGCTGAACGGTGCTGTTGCGTACAGGGCGGAACGGGTTCGAAAAGGGCGCGTTCTGGCTGCAACGCTTCAATACCTGCAAGGAGAACGGCAATGCGCATGTTCAACACTATCGCTATCACCGCACTGGCCACCTCGCTCAGCTTGGGCACGGCAATTGGTGCCGATCTGATCACCGTGCCGACCAGCAGTACCGCTGACATCCCCGTCTACGAGGACGCTGGCTTTGACTGGAATGGCTTTTACGGCGGCCTCTATGGCGTGGCGCAGAACAGTGAAGTTGCCGGCACCCAATATGGCCTGGGTGTTCAGGCTGGTGTGAACGCGCAGTTTGATTTCTACCTGCTTGGTGCTGAAGTTGCCGTGCATGGCCTGACCGGCGATGCGGGAAACACCAGCTATGGTCAGCTTCTGGGCCGTGCCGGCCTGGTGGTGACTGATGACGTGGTTGTCTACGCGGCCGGTGGTTATGGAATCGATCTGGGCGTGCCCGAAGAAGATGACGCTCTTCTGGGCGGCGGTCTGGAGGTCGCGCTGACCGACAATGTGTCGATCGACGCACAATATCTCCGGAGTTTTCCGCTGAGCGGTGATAACGCCAAGGACCAGATTTCAGTGGGGGCCAATTTCCACTTCTAGCCTAGAAACCCTGGGTTTTCAGCCCGCAGTTAAAGGTCCGAAATCCAAACAGCTCCGCCTTGGCGGGGCTGTTTTTGTTGGTGGGGTGGCGCAATTATGGCGAAGGTGTGGCTTGACGGAGCGACTCAGTCATGAACACATGTGCGCCACTTCGTCGCCCTCTTCTGCAGGGTGATTGGTGGGATTTGTATCAAATTGGGCCAAATGCGCGACATTGGCGCAACACCTCCCCTCAAATGGTCATGGAATGTTATCCGCACCGCCTAATTTCGATAGGCGGAGGCTTGCCACGCGCGTTGTGCTGATGCATCTAACGGTGGACTACGGTTAACTCTATGGGAGTGCAAGATATGTTTGTACGTTCGCTTTCTCTCGGTGTGGCTGCTGCCGCGCTGCTCGCTGGTGGTGCTCAGGCCGCCGATCTGATCATCCCAACGACCCCAATGCCGATCTATGAGTCGGCTGGTTTCAGCTGGGAAGGTCTCTATGCAGGCGTTAACGCTGGTGGCGTGTTCACCAACGCAAACGGTCTGACCAATCTGCAGGCTAGCACCTCGCAGTTTTCGGTTGGTGGTGCTGTCGGCGTGAACTTCATCGCCTATGACCCAATCCTGCTCGGCCTCGAAGTTCAGGGCGACTACGTGTTCCAGGACGGCGATGACGCCGGCATGTTCCTGGCACTGGCTCGCGTTGGCGCAGTCGTGACCGATCAGGTCATGGTATACGCTGCTGGCGGTGTTGGCATGACCAGCCGTTCGGGCACCACTGAAAACATCTATGCCATCGGTGGTGGTGTTGAAGTTGCAGTGACCGAATCTGTGTCGGTTCGTGGTGAAGTTCTGGGTCTCGGCGATTTCTCGAGCGCCGCTGGCGACCAGTTCTTTGACGGTGCCAAGGCAACCGTCGGCGTGTTCTACCACTTCTAAGATTTGCAATCGGGAAGGGCGGTTCGCCGCCCTCCTGACCTAGCGTCTTGCAAACCCAATTCGGCGAACCGCTCTGCGGTTCGCCGTTTTGCTTTGCAGCGGGGTCTCGCTTCTGGCGCGGCCCTTTTTTGTGCGTAGTGGCCCGCGAATCTTGCAGCGCGATTCTGATGTTGCGGGTCGCAGGCCGTTTGATGGTCCGATCATTTGACCGCGAATGCTGCGACGCACATAGGCAGTGAGCGACGCTCAGGCCCGTGGAGCCGGGGTATGATATATGAATATTTTTGTCATATTTTCTTTCCCTTGAAACACGATAGGCAAAGGTCTAAGCCCAACCCATCATCTGTCGCGTCGGTTCGCAGGCCCCAATTGCCTGTGATGCTCACGTGACGCCGGTCGCCCGACCGGACTAGAAAACAGGCTGCCGCATGACTGATTTGCTCAGCGATTATCTGCCCATCATCATTTTCCTTGGCTTGTCTGCCGTTATTGGCCTCGCCTTGTTGGTGGTTCCTTTTCTCGTCGCCGTGAAGAACCCAGATCCGGAGAAGGTGTCTGCCTTCGAAGCCGGCTTCGATGCGTTCGACGACGCGCGCATGAAGTTCGATGTCCGATTCTATCTGGTGTCGATCCTCTTCATCATTTTCGATCTCGAAGTGGCGTTCCTGTTCCCTTGGGCAGTTGCGTTTCAGGATGTGGGTTGGTTCGGCTTCTGGTCGATGATGATCTTCCTGGGCGTGCTGACGGTCGGCTTTATCTATGAATGGCGGAAAGGGGCCCTGGAATGGGATTGAGCGATAACGAAACGCTTGTCGCGCCGCGCCCGACGGGCCTGATCGATCCGCGGACCCAGCAGGTTGCTGGTGCCAATGACCCATTTTTCACCGATGTGACGGACGAACTGGCTGACAAGGGTTTTCTTGTCTCCACTGTGTCGCAGCTCGTGACATGGGCGCGCACTGGTTCGCTGATGTGGATGCAGACGGGTCTGGCTTGCTGCGCCGTTGAAATGATGCAGATGTCGATGCCGCGCTACGATATCGAGCGCTTTGGTACGGCGCCGCGCGCATCGCCACGCCAGTCAGACGTATTGATCGTCGCCGGCACGCTGACCAACAAGATGGCGCCAGCTCTGCGCAAGGTCTACGACCAGATGCCTGAGCCGCGCTATGTCATTTCGATGGGTAGCTGCGCCAATGGCGGCGGCTATTACCACTATTCCTATTCGGTGGTTCGCGGTTGTGACCGTGTGCTGCCGGTAGACGTCTATGTCCCTGGCTGCCCTCCGACGGCTGAAGCGCTTCTGTACGGCATTTTGCTGTTGCAGAAAAAGATTCGCCGTACCGGCACCATCGAACGTTAGGACCGCTGAATATGGATGAAGCCATTCAGGTTGATCCGCTTGTGGACCTTGGCCAGCATATCGCTGGTGCATTGGGTGATGCGGTTGTTGAGCAGAAGGTCACTTTTGGCGAGCTGACGCTTACGGTCGATCGCGAGTCGATTGTCGCTGTCGCGACGTTCCTGCGCGACGACCCGAAGTGTCGCTTTGTCAGCTTTGTGGATGTCTGCGGCGCTGACTACCCGGAACGCGATGAGCGGTTTGACGTCGTCTACCATTTCATGAGCCCTTATCTGAACCAGCGGGTGAGGGTGAAGCTGAGTACCGATGACGTTACACCTGTGCCGAGCATTACCGGTGTGTTCCGCGGTGCTGACTGGTTCGAACGCGAGACTTACGATCTCTACGGCGTGCTGTTCTCGGGTCATAACGATCTGCGGCGCATTCTGACCGATTATGGTTTTGACGGCCATCCGCTGCGCAAGGACTTCCCGGTCTCGGGCTTTGTGCAGGTGCGCTACGACGAAGAGCGCAAGCGCGTGGTCTATGAGCCCGTGCAATTGATGCAGGAATTCCGCACCTTTGACTATTTGTCGCCCTGGGAAGGTACCGATTACGTGCTGCCCGGTGACGAGAAGGCCAAGCAATGACCGTTGAAGCCAATGTTCGCAATTTCACCATCAATTTTGGCCCGGTCCATCCGTCTGCCCATGGTGTGCTGCGCCTGATTCTCGAACTCGACGGTGAAGTCGTCGAGCGCGTAGATCCGCATATCGGTCTGCTGCACCGCGGTACTGAGAAGCTGATTGAGTCCAAGACCTATCTGCAGGCTGTTCCGTATTTCGATCGTCTGGACTATGTGGCCCCGATGAACCAGGAGCATGCATTTGCGCTGGCCGTCGAGAAGCTGCTGGGCTTGGAAGTGCCGCGCCGTGGCCAGTTGATCCGGGTGCTGTATTCGGAGATCGGTCGTCTGCTGGCGCATCTGATGAACGTGACCACACAGGCCATGGACGTTGGTGCGTTGACACCGCCGGTCTGGGGCTTTGAGTGGCGCGAAAAGCTGATGATCTTTTATGAGCGTGCTTCGGGCGCGCGCATGCATGCTGCTTATTTCCGTCCCGGTGGTGTACATCAGGATCTGCCACAGGCTCTGGTCGATGATATCGACGCGTTCTGCGACGAGTTCCTGGTTTTCGTGAAAGACCTCGATACGCTGCTGACTGACAACCGCATCTTCAAGCAGCGCAATGTCGACATCGGCGTTGTGAAGCTGGAAGACGCCTGGAACTGGGGGTTCTCCGGCGTAATGGTGCGTGGTTCCGGCGCGGCTTGGGATTTGCGCAAGAGCCAGCCCTATGAATGCTATGACGAGATGGAATTCGATATTCCAATCGGCAAGAACGGCGACTGCTATGACCGCTATCTGATCCGTATGGAAGAGATGCGTCAGTCAGCCAAGATCATGAAGCAGTGTGTGGTCAAGCTGAATGCTGCTGATGGCAAGGGTCCGGTGTCGTCGCTGGATGGCAAGGTTGTGCCGCCCAAGCGCGCCGAAATGAAGCAGTCGATGGAAGCGCTGATCCATCACTTCAAGCTCTATACCGAAGGCTACAAGGTTCCCGCTGGCGAGGTGTATGCCTGTGTGGAAGCGCCCAAGGGTGAGTTTGGTGTGTATCTGGTCAGCGATGGCACCAACAAGCCATACCGCTGCAAGATCCGCGCGCCGGGTTTTGCGCATTTGTCGGCCATGGATTTCCTGTGTCGCGGCCACATGCTGGCTGACGTCTCGGCAATCCTTGGCTCGCTCGATATCGTGTTCGGAGAGGTTGATCGCTGATGGTTTCGCGTCGCCTAGCTGACGAGTCGGTTCAACCGACGTCGTTCGCATTTAGTGCTGAGAACGCCAAATGGGCGGAATGGAAGATCGGTTTGTATCCGACCGGCCGTCAGCAGTCTGCCGTTATCCCGCTATTGATGCGGGCGCAGGATCAGGATGGCTGGGTCAGCCGCGCTACGATCGAAACGATCGCGGACATGCTTGGCATGGCCTACATTCGTGTTCTGGAAGTGGCAACGTTCTATACCCAGTTTCAGTTGCAGCCCGTTGGTACGCGCGCCCACATTCAGGTATGCGGCACCACGCCGTGTATGCTGCGTGGCGCTGGCGATCTGATTGCGATCTGCAAAAGCAAGATCCATCACGACCCGCACCATCTCAATGCTGACGGCACAATGAGCTGGGAAGAGGTCGAGTGTGCCGGTGCGTGCGTGAACGCGCCGATGGTCACGATCTATCATGACACCTACGAAGATCTGACGGGCGAGCGCTTCGAAGAGATCGTGGACGCTTTTGCTGCAGGCAAGGGTGACACGATCAAGCCGGGTCCCCAGATTGAGCGTTTGCATTCCGCGGCCGAAGGTGGACAGACCACACTGCTGGTGAAGCCGACTGCTAAACGTGAAAAGTTCATTCCGCCAGCTGCGCCGGAAGACGCTGCTGCGTCGGCCGCCAAGCCGACAACTGCTGCCAAGCCCAAGGACGTGACTGCAGAGTCTGCGCCTGCCATCAAGGGTACGCCCGATGCGGCCAAGGTCTCGCAGGGCAAGGCCGAAGCCGAACGCAAGGCTGCCGATGCGGCTGCAAATGCCAATGGCAAACCGAACAACGCCATGCGTCCAAAGGCGACTGGTGCAGAATCCGATGCGGGCAAGGTTGATGGGGGCAGGGCTGCAACCAAGACGCCGAAGCCACGTCAGGCTGATGCTGCAGAGGCGCCAGCCAAGAAGACCCGCACAATCATTGCGCCCAAGGCCAATCCGGCCGAGGTCAATCCAGTGGCCGAGAAGGGTGGCGCTGCGCCGCTGTTCAGCGCGCCTGCCGGTAGTGCCGATGATCTCAAGCTGATCTCTGGTGTTGGACCGGTGCTGGAGCGCAAACTCAATGCGCTGGGCATCACCAAGTGGAGCCAGGTCGCGGCGTTCAGCGCTGATGATGTGGCCAAGGTAGATGACGCGCTCAGCTTCAAGGGTCGTATCACCCGTGATGACTGGATCAAGCAAGCTGCCGCTCTGGCCAAAGGCGGCGAGGCAGAATATGCCCGCGTCTTCGGCAAGAAGCCGCGATAGGAGTGTGAAGAGTGCTCGCTGATAAAGATCGCATTTTCACCAATCTGTACGGTCAACACGACTGGACGCTGGCTGGCGCGCGCGAACGCGGCGCCTGGGTCGGCACCAAGGAATTCATCGATTCCGGCCGTGACTGGATTACCAATGAAGTCAAAGCTTCTGGCCTGCGCGGCCGCGGCGGTGCGGGTTTCCCCACTGCGTTGAAGTGGACCTTTATGCCCAAGGTCAGCGATGGCCGGCCGCATTACCTTCTGGTCAATGCCGATGAGTCCGAGCCTGGTACCTGCAAGGATCGCGATATCCTACGGCATGATCCGCACCATCTGGTCGAGGGTTGCCTGCTGGCGGCCCGCGCGATGGATGCGCATCTGGCCTTTATCTACGTGCGTGGTGAGTTCATCCGTGAGCGCCAGCATCTGGAACGCGCCGTCGAGGAGGCCTATGAGGCCAAGTTGATCGGCAAGGATAATATCCACGGCTGGGATCTGGACATCATCGTCCATCACGGCGCCGGCGCTTACATCTGCGGCGAAGAAACCGCGTTGATGGAGTCGCTGGAAGGCAAGAAGGGTCAACCCCGTCTCAAGCCGCCATTCCCGGCTGGCATGGGTGTCTACGGCAATCCCACGACCGTGAATAACGTCGAGTCGATCGCGGTTGTACCCGAAATTCTGCGCCGCTCGGGCGCCTGGTTCTCCTCGATTGGTCGTGCCAACAATACTGGTACCAAGCTGATGTGCGTGTCAGGCCATGTGAATCGGCCGGCGACTTTCGAAGAGGCCATGGGCGAAAGCTTCAAGGACATCATCGAGAAGCATTGCGGCGGTATTCGTGGTGGCTGGGACAATCTGCTTGCGGTTATTCCGGGTGGTGCGTCGGTGCCATGTGTGCCCGGCGAGCGTATTCAGGACGCCATTGTCGATTTTGATGGTTTGAAGGAAGCCGGCTCATCGCTGGGCACCGCGGCTATCATCGTGATGGACAAGCAGACCGACATCATCAAGGCCATCTGGCGCCTGTCGGCTTTCTACAAGCATGAGAGCTGCGGGCAGTGCACGCCATGCCGTGAAGGCACGGGCTGGATGATGCGCGTGATGGAGCGCATGGTCGAAGGCCGCGCCCAGAAGCGCGAAATCGACATGCTGTTCGAAGTGACCAAGCAGATTGAAGGTCACACTATCTGTGCTTTGGGCGACGCCGCTGCGTGGCCAATCCAGGGCCTGATCCGCAATTTCCGTCATGTGATCGAAGAGCGGATCGACCAGTACACATATTCATCCACCAGCGACGGCGCCGTGCCGTCGATCGCGGCGGAGTAGGGCTGATGGCAAGTATCAAAGTTGACGGCCAGCTCGTCGAAGTTCCTGACTACTACACGCTGATGCAGGCGGCCGAAGCCGCTGGCGCGGAAATTCCGCGCTTCTGTTATCACGACCGCCTGTCGGTCGCCGGTAACTGCCGCATGTGTCTGGTCGAAGTGAAGGGTGGTCCGCCAAAGCCGACCGCCAGTTGCGCCATGGCGGTCAAGGACATGCGTCCGGGCCCCAATGGCGAGCCGCCTGAAATGTTCACCAACACGCCAATGGTCAAAAAGGCCCGTGAAGGCGTGATGGAGTTCCTGCTGATCAACCACCCGCTGGATTGCCCGATCTGCGATCAGGGCGGCGAATGCGATCTGCAGGACCAGGCCATGGCCTATGGCGTGGACAAGAACCGGTTTGCGGAAAACAAGCGTGCCGTCGAAGACAAGTATATTGGCCCACTGGTCAAGACCTCGATGAACCGTTGCATTCACTGCACGCGCTGTGTTCGGTTCACTACCGAAGTGGCCGGCATTGCCGAAATGGGCCTGCTGGGTCGCGGCGAAGACGCCGAGATCACCACCTATCTTGAACAAGCGCTCAGCAGTGAGTTGCAGGGCAATGTGATTGATCTGTGCCCGGTTGGCGCACTGACCTCCAAGCCCTACGCGTTCAATGCGCGCCCCTGGGAATTGACCAAGACGGAATCCATCGACGTGATGGATGCTGTTGGCTCCAACATCCGCGTTGATAGCCGCGGTCGCGAAGTGATGCGCATCCTGCCGCGCGTCAATGAGGCGATCAATGAGGAGTGGATTTCTGACAAGACCCGCTTTGTGTGGGATGGGCTCAAGAGCCAGCGTCTGGATCGCCCCTATGTTCGCAAGGGTGGCAAGCTCAAGGCTGCCAGCTGGGATGAAGCACTCGCTACTGTTGCGGCACGCGTCAAGAAGGCCGGCAGCAAGGTTGGCGCGATCGCCGGTGATCTGGCGGCTGTCGAAGAGATGTACGCGCTCAAGAGCCTGCTGGCTTCAGTTGGCTCAGGCATGACTGACGTGCGGCCGGCAATGTCGGGGATTGATCCTTCGATGCCGCGTTCGGCCTACATGTTCAACCCGACTATTGCCGGGATCGAGCAGGCTGATGCGATTGTCATCATTGGTGCCAATCCCCGTCTTGAGGCGTCGTTGGTCAATGCGCGTATTCGCAAGACCTGGCGCGCGACCGGCCTGCCAATCGCCCTGATCGGTGAAGCGGCAGACCTGACTTATGAATACACCCATTTGGGTGCGGGCTTTGAAACGCTGGCCGATCTGGCCGCGGGCAAGGGCCACTTCGCTGAGATCCTGGGCAATGCCAAACGGCCGCTGATCATCGTCGGTGAAGGCGCAGTCTCGCATGCTTCGCTTGGCAAGCAGGTTGGCCGTGACACCATTGCGCTGGCCGCCAAGCTGGCGACTGCTGGCAAGGACGTCGAAGCGGACTGGAATGGCTTTGCGCTGTTGCACAATGCTGCCAGCCGCGTCGGCGGTCTCGATATTGGCTTCGTGCCTCATGATGGCGGCGTCTGCTCGGCAGACCAGATCGCGCTGGCCGGTAAGGGCGAGCTTGATGTGCTGTTTATGCTGGGCGCTGATGAGTATGACATGTCGGAAACCGGCAAGGCTTTCGTGGTCTATATCGGAACCCATGGTGACGCTGGTGCGCACCGTGCTGACGTGATCCTGCCGGCGGCGACCTACACCGAGAAATCGGGGACTTACGTGAACACCGAAGGGCGGGTTCAGGTGACCAACCGTGCGGTGTTCCCGCCGGGTGATGCCAAGGAAGACTGGGCCATTATCCGCGCCCTGTCGGGTGCCATGGGCAAGCCGTTGCCGTTCAATTCGCTGACCCAGTTGCGTGCAGCCATCTACGCTGAATTCCCGCATCTGGCGCGTATCGATCAGATCGCACCTGGCGCGGTTGCCGATGTGGCCAAGCTAGCCAAGGCCGTTATCAAGACCAAGTCGGCGCCGTTCGGTTCGGTGATCTCTGAGTTTTATCTCAGCAATCCAATCGCTCGCGCTTCGGCGGTCATGGGTGAATGCGCAGCTACCGCAGCCGGTCTCCGGCAGGCCGCGGAGTAGGGGAGCACAATGGACTTTTTTCTCGCTGCTCTCGACTATCTGCTCGGTATCCCGCCCTTGGGCTGGGGGGTGCATGTCGGTTTTGTCTACAAGGCATTGCTGCTGCTGGTGAGCTTGCTGGTCTTTACCGCGTTCATCCTGCTGGCGGACCGCAAGATCTGGGCTGCCGTGCAGTTGCGCCGCGGTCCCAATGTGGTGGGGCCGTTTGGTTTGCTGCAGAGCTTTGCCGATCTGATCAAGTTCGCGCTCAAGGAACCTGTCATTCCGGGCGGTGCGGACAAGATCCTGTTCCTGCTCGCGCCCTTGCTGACGGCCACGCTGGCTTTGACCGGCTGGGTTGTTGTGCCCGTGGGTGAAGGCCTGGCGATTGCCGATATCAATCTTGGCATCCTGTATCTGCTGGCGATCTCATCCCTGGGCGTTTACGGCGTCATCATTGGTGGATGGGCCTCGAACTCGAAGTATCCGTTTCTTGGGTCGCTGCGTGCGGCGGCTCAGATGGTGTCCTATGAAGTGTCCATTGGCCTGGTGATCATCACTGTGCTGCTGTGCGTGGGTTCGCTGAACCTGACCGACATCGTGATCGCACAGAAGGAAATGGGGCTGGCCAATATGATCGGCCTGCCGCAGCTGACGTTCCTGAACTGGTTCTGGCTGCCGCTGTTTCCAATGTTCGTGATTTTCTATATTTCGGCGCTGGCTGAGACCAACCGCCCTCCATTCGATCTGGCCGAAGGCGAGTCCGAGCTGGTGGCCGGTTTCATGACCGAGTATTCGGCTACGCCATACATGCTGTTCATGCTGGGTGAGTACATCTCGATCCTGCTGATGTGCGCCATGACCACCATCCTGTTCCTGGGTGGTTGGACGGCACCAATTGATCTGCCACCGTTCACCTGGATTCCGGGTGTGGTGTGGTTCGTGATCAAAGTAAGCTTGGTGTTCTTCATGTTCGCCATGGCCAAGGCAATCGTGCCGCGCTACCGCTATGACCAGTTGATGCGCATTGGCTGGAAGCTGTTCCTGCCGCTGTCGCTGCTGATGGTCGTTATTGTTGCTTTCGTTCTTCAGCTCACCGGCTGGGGCTGGCATGGAGGGATGGCTTGATGCGCGTCGCCCAGTTTTTCAACACGCTGCTGCTCACCGAACTGGTGAAGGCCTTTGGCCTGACGATGCGGTATTTCTTTTCGCCCAAGCCAACCATCAACTACCCCTTCGAAAAGGGGCATGTGAGCCCCCGTTTTCGTGGTGAGCATGCATTGCGTCGCTATCCCAATGGCGAAGAGCGTTGCATTGCGTGCAAGCTGTGCGAGGCGATCTGCCCGGCACAGGCCATCACCATCGAAGCGGGCCCACGCCAGAATGACGGTACCCGTCGTACCATCCGGTACGATATCGACATGGTGAAATGCATCTATTGCGGCTTCTGTCAGGAAGCTTGTCCGGTTGATGCCATCGTCGAAGGGCCGAACTTCGAGTTTGCGACTGAAACGCGTGAAGAGCTGTATTTCTCCAAAGAGAAGCTGCTCGCCAATGGCGATCGTTGGGAGCGAGAAATTGCTGCCAATCTGTCCGCCGACGCACCGTATCGCTGAGAGGGAAGACGATGACGCTTCCACTATTCTTCTTTTATCTGTTCGCAGCCATCGCTGTGGCTTCGGCGTTCATGGTCATTTCGGCCAAGAACCCGGTGCATGCCGTGCTGTTCCTGATTTTGACGTTCTTCAACGCGTCGGGCCTGTTCATGCTCGCCGGGGCCGAGTTCCTGGCACTGATCCTGATCGTGGTTTATGTCGGCGCTGTGGCGGTGCTGTTCCTGTTCGTGGTGATGATGCTCGACGTGGACTTCGCCTCGTTGCGGCAGGGCTTCCTGCAATACGCGCCTGTCGGGGTGGTGGTCGGCGTGATCCTGCTCCTCGAACTGCTGCTGCTGGCGGGCAGCTTCGTGGTGTCGCCGGAGGTGACCAGTTCGGCAGTACTGCCAATGGATGGCGGTGTGGACAATATCCGGGCTATCGGCCAGGTGCTGTACACGCGTTACGTCTTCCTGTTCCAAGGTGCGGCCGCCGTGCTGCTGGTGGCGATGATCGGCGCGATCGTGCTGACCTTGCGTCACAAGAGCAACGTCAAGCGGCAGGACCCGATCAAGCAGGTCGGCCGCCGTCCATCGGAAACGCTGGAAGTCGTCAAAGTCAAAAGTGGTCAAGGGCTGTAGGGGGCAAATATGGGCACCGGTATCGAGCTTGGTCACTATCTGACCGTTGGCGCCATTCTGTTCACGTTGGGCGTGTTCGGCATCTTCATCAACCGCAAGAACATCATCGTCATTCTGATGTCGGTTGAATTGATCCTGCTGGCAGTGAATTTGAATTTCGTCGCGTTCAGCGCGCAGCTAAATGACCTTCAGGGTCAGATCTTTGCGCTGCTGATCCTGACTGTGGCTGCTGCCGAAGCGGCCATCGGGCTGGCCATTCTGGTCATTTTCTATCGCAACCGTGGTTCGATCGCGGTTGAAGACGTCAACATGATGAAGGGCTAAGAACCACCGCTATGATCCAAGCGATTGTTTTCCTGCCCCTTATCGGCGCGCTAATTGCCGGTCTGTTGGGGCGTACCATCGGCCACCGGAACAGTGAGTACGTCACCACCGGTCTGCTGATCCTGTCAGCTGTTCTGAGCTGGGTTGTATTCCTGCCCGTCGCCTTTGGCGGCGGTCTGGCGGGTGCCGAAGTTGACGGTCATACCGCTGTCCTCAAGATCGAGCTGATGCGCTGGATCCAGGTCGGCGATATGGACCTGCGCTGGGTGCTGCGCGTTGATACGCTGACGGCCATCATGCTGGTGGTGGTCAATACGGTCTCGGCCTTGGTGCATGTCTATTCGATCGGCTACATGGCCGACGACCCACATCGCAGCCGGTTCTTTGCCTATCTCTCGCTGTTCACCTTCGCCATGCTGATGCTTGTGACGGCTGACAACTTCCTGCAGATGTTCTTCGGCTGGGAAGGTGTGGGTCTGGCGTCCTATCTGCTGATTGGTTTCTGGTACACAAAGCCATCCGCCACTGCGGCGGCAATGAAGGCCTTTGTGGTCAACCGCGTTGGTGACTTCGGCTTTGCCCTGGGCATTTTCGGCGCCTTCATGGTGCTGGGTCATATCGACTTCGACGGGGCGTTCCACGCGGCTGAAGGTTTTGCCACAACTGGCCTGCCAGTTATGCAGTTCCTGGGCTGGCAGCTCGATGCCATGACCGTGGTTTGCCTGCTGTTGTTCATGGGTGCCATGGGCAAGTCGGCGCAGTTCCTGCTGCACACCTGGCTGCCGGACGCCATGGAAGGCCCGACACCGGTGTCGGCGCTGATCCATGCGGCTACCATGGTGACCGCTGGTGTGTTCATGGTGGCGCGTCTGTCGCCACTGTTTGAAACATCGCCTGCGGCCATGACCTTTGTGCTGGTGATCGGTGCCATTACGGCGTTCTTTGCGGCGACGGTTGGTCTGGTTCAGAACGACATCAAACGCGTTATCGCCTATTCGACCTGTTCGCAGCTGGGCTATATGTTCGTTGCGCTCGGGGCAGGGGCCTACTCGGCCGGCGTATTCCACCTGTTCACGCATGCCTTCTTCAAGGCCTTGTTGTTCCTGGGAGCTGGCGCGGTCATCCACGCCATGCATCACGAGCAGGACATGCGGAATATGGGTGGCCTGCGCCACAAGATCCCGGTGACCTATGCCATGATGCTGATCGGCACGCTGGCCCTGACTGGTGTTGGTATCCCCGGTAGCGAGTGGTTGGGCTTTGCCGGCTTCTTCTCCAAGGATTCCATTATCGAAGCGGCTTATGCCGTGGGCGGTAATACCGGCATGTTCGCCTTCTGGATGCTTGTGATCGCAGCACTGTTCACGAGCTTCTATTCGTGGCGGCTGATCCACCTGACCTTCCACGGCGCGCCACGTCCAGCTGCTCATGGTCATGATGATCATGCAGCGCATGACGATCACGGTCATGACGATCACGGTTCGGCCTATGATCACGCCCATGAAGCACCCAATGTGATGCTGGTGCCACTTTATGTGCTGGGCGCCGGTGCTGTGCTGGCGGGTGCGGTGTTCTATTCGATGTTCTTCCACGATGTGGGCCATATCGAACACTTCTTTGCCGGTGCCGTTGTTGTCGACCACGAGATCATCGAGGCCGCCCATCACGTGCCGGTCTGGGTCAAGTGGAGCGCGACGATTGCCATGATCCTCGGCTTTGTCGCCGCCTACTGGATGTATATCCGTCGTCCGGAAATGCCTGCTCGACTGGCCGGCACCAATCCGGGGCTCTACAAGTTCCTGCTCAACAAGTGGTACTTCGACGAACTTTACGACACGATCTTCGTCAAGCCAGCCTTGTGGATCGGACGCGCCTTCTGGAAGGGCTTCGATGACTGGCTGATCGATGACAAGATTACCGAAGGCCTTGGCCGCCGGGTGCAGAACGTGACCGGTTGGGTCACCAAGCTTCAGTCCGGCTATCTCTACCACTATGCATTCGCCATGCTGATCGGCATTGCGGCACTGCTGACCTGGGCCATTGTGGCCGGGGGACTGATCTGATGAACTTCGACAATACCATCCTCACAGTCCTTACCTGGTTGCCGCTTGTCGGCGCTGCGGTGATCCTGTTCATGCCTCGGACGGCTCTTGAGGCCATTCGCTGGACGACCTTTGCGGTCACGGCCCTTGTGCTGGTGCTGTCGCTGTTCATGTGGCAGGCATTTGATCCATCCAATGCCGGTTTCCAGTTCGTTGTAAACTACGCCTGGATTGGCGATACGATTGGGTATCGCGTCGGCGTGGACGGCATTTCGGTGTTGTTCGTGGTGCTCACCGCGCTGCTGATGCCATTTGCCATTCTCGCCAGCTGGACTGTCGAGAAGCGCGTCAAGGAATACATGATCGTCTTCCTGATCCTGGAAACGCTGATGGTCGGTGTGTTCACCACGCTCGATCTGGCGATGTTCTATGTGTTCTTTGAAGGCACGCTGCTGCCGATGTTTCTGATCATCGGTATCTGGGGGGGTACTGCCCGCATCCAGGCCAGCTACAAGTTCTTCTTCTACACCTTTACCGGCTCGGTGCTGATGCTGCTGGCCATCATGGCCATGTACTGGAATGGCGGCACTACCGACATTACCAAGCTGCTGACCCACGAGTTCCCGTTGTCATGGCAGCCTTGGCTGTGGTGGGCGTTCTTCGCTTCGCTGGCCGTAAAAATGCCAATGTGGCCGTTCCATCGCTGGTTGCCTGAGGCACACGTGCAGGCGCCGACGGCTGGTTCGGTGATCCTGGCGGCAATTCTGCTCAAGCTGGGTGGCTACGGCTTCCTGCGCTTCAGCCTGCCCATGTTCCCCGATGCTTCGGCTCAGTTTGCCAACATCATCTTCTTCCTGTCCGTTGCTGCCATCATCGTGACCTCGCTGGTTGCCCTGGTGCAGACAGACATGAAGAAGCTGATCGCCTATTCCTCTGTGGCCCATATGGGTTTTGTCACCATGGGTATCTTTGCGGGCAATGCCTTGGGTATTCAGGGAGCGATGTTCCAGATGATCTCGCACGGTATCGTGTCGGGGGCGCTGTTCCTGTGTGTCGGCGTGATCTACGACCGCATGCATACCCGTGACATCGAAGCCTATGGTGGTCTGGTTGAACGCATGCCGCGCTATGCCCTGGCGTTCATGGTCTTCACCATGGCCAATGTGGGTCTGCCGGGTACGTCGGGTTTCGTTGGTGAATTCCTCACCATGATGGGCGTGTTCCAGGTCAATACCTGGGTGGCGTTTGGCGCAGCCTTTGGCGTGATCTTCTCGGCCTGCTACGCGCTGTGGCTCTATCGCCGGGTGATCTTCGGCGCCCTGACCAAGGAAAGCCTGAAGGGTATTCTTGATCTGGATCTGCGCGAAAAGGTCATGCTCTACCCGCTGATCGTGCTGACCATCGTGTTTGGTTTCTACCCGGCGCCGATTCTGGATACGACTGCCGCTGCGGTCGATAATCTGGTGTCGCATTATGCCGTATCGGTTGGGCTTGATCCTGCCGTATCGCTGGCCGACGCACAGGCGCCACTTGTTTATGCCGAACCGGTTGCTGGCGCGGATGCGCCTGCTGCCGAGCCTGCTGCTCACTAGGAGAGTCCCGTGAACTCAGACGTTATCGATTTCGCGAGCCTGGCTCCCGCTTATCCGGAAATGCTGCTGGCCATTGGTGCCGTGGTATTGCTGATGCTGGGCGTGACCATCAATAAGGAGCGTTCGCTCCTGGTCTCCTATGGCGCCGTGCTGCTTCTGCTCGTCGTTGGTGCGCTGGTGATGTTTGCGCCGGCGGATGGCGTGTTGTTCAACGGCGTTTTCGTCGCTGACAGCTTTGCGCGCTACATGAAGGTGCTGGTGCTTGGCGGCTCCGCGTTCTCGCTTTTGCTGGCCCTGCCGCGGGCAGAAGAGAATGGCACGCACAAATTTGAATACGCAGTTCTTGTCCTGCTCGCCACGCTCGGCATGATGATGATGGTGTCGGCCAACGACCTGATGAGCCTCTATGTCGGCCTTGAGCTACAGTCGCTATCGCTCTATGTGCTGGCGGCCATCAAGCGCGACGACAGCAAGGCAACAGAGGCTGGCCTGAAGTACTTTGTGCTCGGTGCGTTGTCCTCGGGCATGCTGCTATATGGTGCTTCCTTGGTTTACGGCTTTACCGGCCACACCAATCTGCAGGAAATCGTCCTGGCCGTTGCTGAAGAAGGTCGCTCTATCGGGTTGATCTTTGGTCTGGTGTTCCTGTTGGCAGGCGTTGCGTTCAAGATTTCCGCCGTGCCATTCCACATGTGGACGCCGGACGTCTATGAGGGTGCACCAACGCCGGTAACAGCGTTCTTTGCGACCGCACCCAAGGTTGCCGCCATGACGCTGATGGTGCGCCTGACCATGGATACTTTCCAGGGTATTACACAGGATTGGCAGCAGATCGTCATCTTCCTCTCGATTGCCTCGATGGTGTTGGCGGCCTTTGCCGCTATCGGCCAGAAGTCGATCAAGCGCCTGATCGCCTATTCCTCGATTGGTCACGTGGGTTTCGCCCTGGTTGGTCTGTCGTCGGGGACACAGGTGGGTGTTGAGGGTGTGGCGATCTACATGGCGATCTATGTGGCCATGACGATTGGGCTGTTTGCCTGCATCCTGGCGCTGCGTTCAGATGGCAGCTACGTCGAGAACATCAGTGATTTTGCTGGCGTGGCGCAGAAGCGTCCGTTTGTTGCGGCAGTGATGGCTGTGGTGATGTTCTCGCTGATCGGTATGCCGCCACTGGCCGGTTTCTTTGCCAAATGGCATGCCTTCCTGGCCGCCATTGACGCCCAGCTCTACGTGCTGGCGGTTATTGGTGTTCTGGCCTCGGCTGTCAGTGCGTTCTACTACCTGCGGATCGTCAAGGTGATGTATTTCGACGAGCCAACCCGCGAGTTCGAAGCTGTTCCGATGGAGCTTAATGTCATCATGGCGGTAAGTGGCTTCTTCGTGGTCACTTACTACTTCACAATTGGTGCCCCGCTGGCCAGTTTTGCCCATGTTGCGGCTGGAAGCCTGTTCTAGGTGAACGACTTCTCGCTCGGGCCCAAGGCACGCGCAGCCGGCTATCGGCTGCGCGGCTTTGACAGCGTTGGTTCGACGAACACCGAAGCGCTGGAAGCGGCAGCAGCAGGAGATCCGGGCGGCATCTGGTTTGCTGCTCGTCAGCAGTTGTCGGGCAGGGGCCGACGGGGGCGCCAGTGGGAGAGCGCCTATGGCAATCTCGCTGCCACGCTGTTGATTGTACCCGATTGCGACCCCACATTATCGGCAACGCTGGGCTTTGTGGCTGGCGTTTCCCTCAATCGGGCCCTGTCGTCGATCCTGCCGCAGGGGCTGGTTCGAATTGGCATAGACGGCGCGAATGGGCAGGACGGCCGATCGCGTATTGCCCTGAAATGGCCAAACGACGTGCTGGCGGATGGTGCCAAGCTGGCCGGTATTCTTCTCGAAGCCAATAAATTGCCAGATGGCCGGCAGGCCATTGCTATTGGTCTGGGTGTCAATGTGGTTGCCGCGCCGCAAGGCTTGCCCTATCCCGCAACCAGCCTGAATGATTTGGGTGTCCCTCGGGACGCCAGTGAAGTCTTTGAGGCGCTGAGTGATTCCTGGACAGAAACTTTTGGTCTGTGGAATGACGGTCGCGGTATCGGTGATGTTCTCAAGCAGTGGCGCGCATCGGCGGCCGGCATCGGGGCTCCCGTTGCAGTGACGCAGAATGGCGATGTTCTGCGGGGCATATTTGAATCTATCGACGACGTGGGGCGCTTGATCGTCCGCGCCGAGGATGATCGTCGGATCGCGATTACAGCGGGCGACGTGCATTTTGGGGCAACGGCCAGCGCCCGAAGCTGACCATTAATCGCACAGGCGACCGGCGACCAAAGATCGTGACGGCGTTGTGCTCGAAAGGACTGAACTGACCCATGGCTAAAACCCAAAGGGATGAACTCGTCTTCGTGCCACTTGGCGGCGTCGGCGAGATCGGCATGAATATGGGCGCGTACGGCTTTGGGCCGGAAAAGTCGCGCAAATGGATCGTGGTCGATTGCGGCGTGACTTTTGGTGGCCCGGATCTGCCTGGCATTGAGTTGATCATGGCCAATCCCGAATTTCTCGAGGAACGCGCTGATGACGTGCTGGGTCTGATTCTGACCCATAGCCACGAAGATCACTATGGTGCTGTGCTCGATTTGTGGCCCGGCTTTGAAAAGCCGGTTTTTGCCACCCGCTTCACCGGTGCAATGCTGGCGGCAAAGCGCGCTGGTGACGGCATCGTCGAAAATGTCGATCTCAAGATCATGACGCCGGGTCAGCCTTTTGACCTTGGCCCATTCACGATCGAGGCCATCAACGTTGCGCACTCGATTCCCGAATCGAATGCCCTGCTGATCTCAACGCCCATTGGCCGCGTGCTGCATACGGGTGACTGGAAGCTGGATCCCACCCCGGTCGGCAATGCGCCTACCGATGTGGAGCGGCTCAAGAAGATTGGTGAGGACACTTCCACACCACTCGCGCTGATCTGCGACTCGACCAATGCGCTCAAGGACGGCGAGAGCCCCAGCGAGGCTGAAGTTGCAGCCAATCTGGCGGCGATGATTGCCGAAGCGCCCAATCGCGTTGCGGTAACAACCTTCGCCTCCAATGTGGGCCGGGTGATCTCGATTGTGCGCGCAGCCGAAAAGGCTGGTCGGCAGGTGGTGATGTCGGGTCGTTCGCTGCACCGGATCATGGGCATTGCCCGTGAACTGGGAATGCTTGAGGGCCTGCCGCCGTTGCTTGATCAGGATGCCTACCGTTCGATTGCCCGCAACAAGATCGTGCTGATCTGCACGGGCAGCCAGGGCGAGGCCCGTGCGGCGATCGCGCGCATTGCGCGTGGTGATCACCCCGTAATCGCGCTGGCGTCTGGTGACCGGATGATTTTCTCGTCCTGGGCCATTCCCGGCAATGAGCGTGAAGTCATCGATATCCAGAATCAGCTGATTGATCAGGGCGTTGAGGTGATTACGGCCAATGATGGGCTGGTTCATGTGACGGGCCACCCACGGCGTGATGAAGTGCGGCAGCTCTATAGCTGGGTGAAGCCCGATGTTCTGGTGCCGGTGCATGGCGAGGCCGTGCATCTGCAGGCCCATGCCAAGCTTGGTCGCGAGTCGGGCATCGCCAAGGTGTGCGAAGCGCGTAATGGCGACATGGTACGCCTGTTCCCCGACACCACGCTGATGCCAGCCGAAGTGCGTACCGGCGAACTTTATCTTGATGGGCTGGTGCTGTGCACGCCTGAAGAGTCTGGCGTGAAGGGTCGCCGGCGCCTGTCGTTTGGTGGCCATGTCGTGGTCAGCCTGTGCGTCAATGGCGGCGGGCAGGTGGTCTCGGGTCCCGATCTGGTGATCGATGGCCTGCCGGAAACGGAAGACGAGTCGTTGAGTGATCTGGTCGAGGACACCATTGCTGGCGTTCTCAAGTCGATGCCGCCCAAGCGCCGCAGCGATACCGAAGTGCTCAATTCCGCCTTGTTCAAGGCGATCCGCAACGAGGTCAACGCCTATTGGGGCCGCAAGCCCAATGTGTCGGTGTTCGTGCACCGCGTCTAAGACCGAAATTGTCGCGGCCGGTGCGCATTGGCCGCGACATCATTCCAGCTTTCGCCTGCGGGGTCGGATGGAGTAGGGCTGGAGCAGCATTTTGCTCGCCAACACTTTCCGGGGACATCTCATGCAGATTGGTTCGATGATCGCCGTGTTCTTTGTGCTGTGGTGGATCAGCTTCGTGGCTGTGCTCCCCATCGGCAATAAGAGCTTTCATGAAGCAGGCGAGAAGATGGTCGCCGGTGGTGATCCGGGTGCGCCTATCGCGCCGCGCCTGTGGCGCAAGGTGCTGATGGCCACGGGCCTGGCGATCGTTTTGACCCTGCTGCTGATCTGGGGTCTGTCCAACGAAACGCTGCACCACTACTGGAATCGCTAGGCGTCAATAGCGCTGAGCGACGCATTCAGCCGGAGTGACATTAAAGGCCAAGTTTTCTGGATATCTCGGGACAATAAAAAAGCGGGGCACCAGGGCCCCGCTGAATAAGTTTGTTCGACAATACGCTGGTCTTAGGCTCGCTGTTAAAGCGCGCAGCCAACGCTCCTCCCTTGACGTTGTCGACGTCCGGCGGTTTGTAACCACCTGTGCTTTATTGAGACGGACCCTAACAAGGGATTGGGTGGCTGTCACGTAGATTCTGCATGCCTTCCATGCTTGCATCGGATGGACGAGTAGGATTTGAGTGGGCATCAACAAAAGCCTTGAGTCGACGGACATTTCGGGAGTTCACATGCGCCTGTCTCGCTATTTTTTGCCGGTGCTGCGCGACGTCCCCAAGGACGCTGAAATCGCTTCGCATCGCCTGATGCTTCGAGCCGGTATGATCCGTCAGCAGGCTTCGGGTCTCTATTCCTGGCTGCCTTTGGGCTACAAGGTCCTGATGAAGGTGCAGAAGATCATCGAGGAGGAGCAGAATCGCTCTGGCGCAGTGCAATTGCTGATGCCAACCATCCAGTCGGCTGATCTGTGGCGCGAAAGCGGGCGCTATGAGGCCTATGGCAAGGAAATGCTGCGTATCGAGGATCGCCACGAGCGCGAATTCCTCTACGGCCCGACCAATGAGGAGATGATCACCGACATCTTCCGCAGCTATGTGAAGTCCTACAAGGACCTGCCGCTGAACCTCTACCATATCCAGTGGAAGTTCCGTGATGAGGTACGTCCACGCTTTGGCACCATGCGCAGCCGCGAATTCTTGATGAAGGACGCCTATTCGTTCGACCTGAGCAAGGAAGATGCGGTCAAGGCGTATGAGCGCATGTTCGTGGCTTATCTGCGAACCTATGCCCGCATGGGGCTGACCGCGATCCCCATGCGCGCTGATACAGGCCCCATCGGTGGTGATCTCAGCCATGAGTTTATCGTTCTGGCCGATACGGGCGAGAGTGCGGTATTCTGCGACAAGCGTTTGCTCGACAAGCCTATTCCGCCGCAGGATACGGACTTCCAGGGTGATCTGAAGCCTATCTTTGAAGACTGGACCTCACACTATGCCGCGACCGAGGAAATGGTCGACATGGGCGAGTATGAGGCCTCCGTTTCCGAAGAAAACCGGGTTTCGGCGCGTGGCATTGAAGTCGGTCATATTTTCTACTTCGGCACGAAGTACTCCGAGCCGATGAAGGCGACTGTGACCGGTCCCGATGGCAAGGAAATTACCGTGCATATGGGCTCGTACGGGATTGGGCCGACCCGCCTGGTGCCAGCAATCATTGAAGCGTTCCACGATGAAGATGGCATTGTCTGGCCGGTGTCGGTTGCGCCTTTCGAGGCCGTGTTGATCAACCTCAAGGCTGGCGATGATGCCTGCAATGCGGCATGTGACACCCTTTACGCCGATCTGAACGCGGCTGGCCTGGACATGCTCTATGATGATCGTGACCAGGGGGCAGGCGCCAAGTTCACCACGGCTGATCTGATCGGTATTCCCTATCAGATCATCATCGGGCCACGCGGACTCAAGAACGGCGAAGCCGAGATCAAGCATCGCAAGACCGGTGAGCGCGAGACACTGCCGATCAGCGAGGCGGTCGCCCGCCTCAAGAGCTTGATCGAACCTCAGAGAAAGACTGACATTTGACCGACACGGCGCAGCCTGCACTGAACAAGGGCACGCGCGCCTTTTCGCGCTTTGAATGGATGGTGGCCGGGCGCTATCTGCGTGCCCGGCGCAAGGAGGCGTTCATTTCGGTGATCGCCAGCCTGACCATGGTCGGTGTGGCGATCGGCGTGGCGACGTTGATCGTGGTGATGTCGGTCATGAATGGCTTCCGAGCCGAATTGCTCACCAAGATCCTGGGCCTGAACGGCCATTTCACCGCATTTCCGATTGAACGCGAATTCACCGACTATAAGGAGACCATCGCTGCGCTGGAGCAGATCGACGGTGTGAGCTTCGCGGTCTATTTCGTTGAAGGTCAGGTACTGGCGTCCGGTCGGGGGAGTTCGACGGGTGTAACCGTGCGGGGTATGGACGCGGCAAACCTTGAGAAGCTCGAACTGCTGTATGATTCAGCGGAGCAGGGCGGTTGGGATGAGTGGGACACCTCGAACGGCGTCGCGATCGGTTACCGGTTGGCGCAGACGCTGGGCGTATCGCTGGGCGATCAGGTCCAGATCATCAATCCAGATGGGGCGATGACGCCGTTTGGCTCGACGCCACAGATCAGAAGTTATCCGGTCAATGTGATCTTTGATCTGGGCATGGTCGAGTTCGACAGCTTTTTCATGTACATGCCGCTCGAGCCGGCTCAGACCTACTTCAAGAAGTTTGAAGAAGTGCTCAAGCCGGGTATGGGCCCGCTGGATCCATTGGCGAGCGATGCCGAGATTGATGCCGCCTATGAGCGGATCAATCAGGTCTCGGCGGCCGAAATCTTTATCGATGATCCGGACAATGTCACCGAGATGCGGCAGCGGCTGCAATCTGACCCGTCGACGCGACCGTTGGTGCTGACAGACTGGCAGCAACGCAATGAGACCTTCTTCTCGGCGCTGCAGGTCGAGCGGGTGGTGATGTTCACGATCCTGTCGATGATCATCCTGGTGGCGGCGTTCAACATCATTTCCAGCCTCATCATGCTGGTAAAAGACAAGAGTTCCGATATTGCCGTGCTGCGGACCATGGGAGCGACGCGCGGGGCGATCATGCGCATTTTCTCTATCACCGGGACCACCATCGGGGTTATCGGCACGCTGACCGGCGTGGTGCTGGGCCTTATAGTCGCCGCCAATGCGGAACCCCTGCGCGCCTTCATTTCCAACACGCTGGGCGTGGCGATCTTCCCGCCCGAGGTGTTCTTCCTGTCATCGCTGCCCTCCAAGACAGACCCGGTGGAAGTTGCCGTGGTCGTGGGGCTCGCACTGGGACTGAGTTTTCTGGCGACGCTATATCCCGCCTGGCGAGCGGCCCAATATGATCCGGTAGAGGCATTGCGCTATGAGTAAGCCACATCTGGTTCTGACCGATGTCCATCGCCATTACGGCCAGGGCGACAAGACGGTGCGGGTTCTCGAAGCTGCCAATCTGAGCGTGGCGAGCGGTGAGCTCGTTGCGCTTGTCGCGCCGTCGGGTGCGGGCAAGTCGACACTGCTGCACCTCTCAGGACTGCTGGAGAGCCCTCAGAGCGGCGAAGTGGAACTGATGGGGATCAAGACCAGCCATCTGGGCGATCGCGGTCGTACGCAGCTGCGTCGCTCCACAGTGGGTTATGTCTATCAGTTCCATCATCTGCTGCCCGAGTTCACGGCGCTGGAGAATGTTTCCATGCCGCAATTGATCGCCGGCAAGTCCCCGGCCGAGGCCGACAAGCGTTCCATGGAATTGCTGGAGCTGCTGGGGATTGCCGCGCGGGCCAGTCACCGTCCGGCGGAGTTGTCCGGCGGCGAGCAGCAGCGGGTGGCCATTGCCCGCGCCGCGGCCAATCATCCCAAGGTTATTCTTGCAGATGAGCCCACGGGCAATCTTGATCCGGAAACCAGCGATATCGTTTTCGGGGCGCTGGCTGATTTGATCAAGAATGAGGGCGCAGCGGCGCTGATCGCCACGCACAACCACGATCTGGCGCGACGTGCCGATCGGATCGTCACACTCAAAGGTGGATTGGTGGTCGATCACACGCTGTGATCGCTGCCTGCCTGCTAGAGATGGGCCGCGATGGCCTTGGCGTGTTCTGCCAGTTCGGCATTGTCGGCCTGGCCACCGCCATGGGCGCCCAATGGCACGCCTTCAAACACCGGTATGACGTGGAAATGCAGATGGAACACCGTTTGCCCGGCCGGCGCTTCGTTGAACTGGGCGACGCGCACGCCATCGGCACTGAATGCGGCCTTGGCGGCATTGGCGATGCGCTGAACCAGCGGCATGAGCGCTGACAGGGTTGCCGGGTCGGCGTCCAGCAAATTGCGCGATGCGGTCTTGGGGATGATCAGCGTATGGCCGCGTGACTGGGGAAATATGTCCATCATCACCAGTGCCGTATCGTCTTCGAACACCTTGTGGGACGGGATCTCGCCAGCGATGATCTTGGCGAAGATGTTTGATGGATTATAGGTCATGGGTTCACTCCGCCGGCTGGGCAATATCCGGCTGGCCCTTTTGAAAGAAACGGAAGCGGAAATAGTTCAACACGGCCAGACCGGTGAAGGTGACCGGCACATAGCGAAAGCCGCGGCGAATGAAGAACAGGGCAATGCTGGCTGCGGTAGCAGCGCTCATGGCGCCTTTGCCCATCGCGGAGGTGAAGGACGAGGGCACTATGTGCCGATAGATCAGCGCGTCTGAGCGATAGAAATCAAGCGCCTTGGCGGCAAAGGCCCGCTTTGAAGCGGAATACGCCTTGAGTTCATCCAGCCCCATATCGCCATGAAACTCGACCTCAGAACCCAGCGCCCAGACTTCGGGCGGCGCCAGGCGGGTCTTGCCGATTTCGGTAAAGAGGCTGGTCAGATCGCGGAAGGTGACGAAGTTGGCGTTCCAGCAATCATCGGTCTTGGCACCATGGGCCAACACCAGCACATCGGCGGCTTCGAGCTTGGCGCGCATGGCGGTGTAGTCGCCTGCGGTGAAATCAACGCCGGACTTTGCCGTCTCGACGATCCCGCCAGCCCGCGTGAGTTTTTCGATCATCGCCGATCCAAAGGCGCCGCTGGCACCGGTGACGAGGAATTTGCGCCCCCTGATCTGGCAGGTTGTGCCGGCGATCAGGTCAAAGACGTTGGCGAAGGACGAGAAGAAATTGTGCGGATAGACGTGGTGCATGGCGTGGTAGTTATTATCCACCCAGAGCAGGCCCTGTTGTCCGCCGACCCGGTCCATTGACATGTGGTTGTAGTCCAGACCTTCCTCACGCAAGGTCATCACCAGCATGACCGTACGGATGGCGGCGACCAGGGCGATTGGCGGCCAGGGCATTATTGGCAGAAAGATCAGCGTGCCGGCCATCGAGGTGAGGTATTCGGGCAGGATGTGATACCAGATATTGGCCCGCGCATAGGCCGGGTTGATCTGCATGTCGAGGCCGAGAAACTTGTGATGGACCCAGTGCCAGGACGAGAATTTGCGCAGCAGGGGAACTGAAGAATTCTCCCACTTGTGCAACGTCCAGTGCAGCGCATCAAACAGCGCGGTCGAGACCACGAAGACAAGAGCGGCCTGCAGCAGAAAAACCAGAATATCCCAGATCATGGCTACCTACATAGTGCCCGCGGGCGTCGGGGGAAAGTGGCGATTGCCCTGATGCCGCATCAGCGGTCGGTCCGCTCGCCTTTGCGAAACGGGGTGAACTGGTCGAGCATGTCCTGATTGCGTTCTACGGCCCGGCGCTCTTGCTCAAGATAATCGGCAACAGCGGACCGCAAGCCGGGGTGAGCAAGCCAGTGCACTGAATAGGTGCTGGAGGGCGCATATCCGCGCGCCAGCTTGTGGTCGCCCTGCGCGCCAGCTTCGACAACTGCCAGCTTGTGGGCGATGGCGTAATCGATGGCCTGATAGTAGCAGAGCTCGAAGTGCAAAAACGGCACGTCGCGGGTGCAGCCCCAGTTACGGCCGAAGATGCGATCCTTGCCCACAAAATTGATGGCGCCGGCGATCGGCTCGTCGCCGTCATAGGCCAGCATCAAGACGATTGAGTCGGCCATGGTGGCGCTGATGCGCGAGAAAAATTCGCGGTTGAGGTAGGGGCGGCCCCATTTGCGGGCGCCGGTATCCTCATAGAAATCGTAGAAAGCGTCCCAGTGGTGCTCCTGCAGATCTTTGCCCGAGAGCCACTTGATGGTCAGACCATCGATCAGTGCATCACGGCGTTCGCGCCGTATGGTCTTGCGCTTGCGCGAGGAGAGCGTTTCAAGGAAGTCGTCAAAGCTGGCATAGCCGTCATTGTGCCAGTGGAACTGGGTGTCGACCCGTTTGAGCCAGCCATCAGCCTCGATCTCACTGGCTTCAGCTTCAGGCACGAAGGTGGCGTGTACTGATGAAGCGTCGCGCTGCAGCGCGAGCCGCTGGGCGGTTGAGAGCAGCGCTGCACGGATGTCAGGGCTACCCGATGGCACCAACAGCTTGGGGGCCGTGGCGGGTGTGAACGGCACCGAGCATTGCAGCTTTGGATAGTAGCTGCCGCCAGCGCGCTCAAGGGCATCGGCCCAACCATGGTCGAATACATATTCGCCCATGGAGTGCGACTTGAGAAACAGCGGCATCAGGCCGACCGGCTGCTCGTTCGCGTCGGTTAGCACGATGTGCTGGGGCTGCCAGCCGGTGCGTGCCGTGGCACAGCCCGATTCTTCGAGCGCAAGAAAGAAGGCGTGGTCTAGGAAGGGGGTATCGACCTTGCCCTCGGTTGAGGGTGCAAGCGCGTTCCACACGGCCGCCGGGATGCTGGCAGTCGAGGGATGGATGGTGGCCGTGTAACCGCTATCGGGCAATGTCGGGATTGAAACCTTCGAAGACGATCTGGTCCATATGGGGCCGAGCGGCCGCCGCTTCAACCTTGGACCGAATTGTCCACGCCGTCACGGGCTTTCCCAGTGCTCGCCAGAACTTGATCGCGGGCAGCTCCAGCGCCAGATGATGGCAAGAAATGAAATCGAACTGGGTTTCGTGCCAGTGCAGCAGATGACGCAGGGTGTAGCGCTGCTCATCGTTCAACTGGCTGGTTTCGTCGTCGTCAGGATAGGCATAGGTGATGATGCCGCGTGGCCCACCAAATCCACACTCGCGGATGGCGGTAAGCAGCGCCGGATCAAATGATTCGATGGTCACCGGACCCGCGTAGTCGGCCAGGCTTTCTGCAACGCTGCGTGCCAGCAACTGGGTACTGGTAGCATCGCGTTGCTGCTTGAGCTCGATCTGCAGCAGCGTGCGGCCGCTGATCTGGGCGAGGAAGTTGGTGAAGCGTTGCGGCTTGTCGCCCGCAGCGCTGCCCAGCAGGGCTGTGCCGGTGACCTGATCAGCGCTGGCGTCGGCAATCGGGCCAGGCAGGCCAATCAGGCGTTCCATCGCATCGTCGTGGAACACGACCGGCACGCTATCGCGGGTCAATTGGACATCGCACTCAATGGCGAAATCGCCGGCAATTGCAGCCTCAAAGGCCGATGCACTGTTTTCGATGATGCCCGCGGCCTTGTCATGCAGGCCGCGGTGCGCGATTGGGCGGGGAAACAGGGTGTCGGTCATACTGGCTCTCGTCGATTATTGAGTGCCCCAAGTGACACCAGAGTGTGACGAGCGTGTAACGCCCTAGACCTCGACTACCGCTTCGATTTCTACCGCTGCGCCGAAGGGCAGGGAGGCGACGCCGAAAGCGGCCCGGGCGTGCTTGCCCTTGTCGCCCAGAACGGCGACCAGCATGTTGGAGCAGCCATTGGCTACCAGGTGCTGTTCAGTAAATTCGGGGGTCGATGCCACCAGAACCGTAATCTTGACGATACGCTTGATGTCTTCGAGCGGTACGCCGGCGCCGTGGACGATCTGCGACAGGATGTTCAGTGCAGCCAGTTCGGCGGCGTTGCCGCCCTGAACCACATTCATGTTGTCGCCGAGCAGACCGGTCACCACGCCAGTTTCATTGGCCGAGAGCTGACCGGACACATAAAGCATGTTGCCGCTGCGATTGACCGGGACATAGCTGGCAACGGGCGCCTTGGGGGCGGGCAGCTCGTAGCCAAATTCGCGGAGTTTTTCGATCGGGCTGGTCATTTGGTCTTGCCTTCGGTTTGATCGTCTTCTGGGTCCGTCGGCGGCGCCGGCGGATGTTTGTAAAGTTTGCCGCGTACAACGGCCTCGCGGCCAAAGCGGGAGCGGACACGGTCCATGGCGCGTTCTGCCGCTGCCTTGCGAGCCACAGCCGGTTCCAGCAAATCAGCGGGATCGCTGCCATCGGCGGCATCGATACCCGAAACGCCGATTCCAATCAGCCGAAAAGCTGTGCCATCAATCTCGCGTTCGAGCAGGGACAACCCTGTTTGATAAATGACATTGGCAAGTTGGGTGGGGATCATCAAGTGCCGCGCACGGGTGCGCAAGCGGAAACCCGCCGATTTCAACTTTAGGGTGACAGTATCCCCCACCACATTCTTGGCCTTGAGCCGTTCCGACAGGCGCTCGGTGACCTTGAGCAATTCGGTGGACAGCGCGTCCAGCGAAGCCATGTCGGTGTTGAAAGTGGTTTCAGAGGAGATGGTCTTCATTTCGCCACTGGTCGAAATGCGGCGGCTATCCTCGCCGCGGGATAGCCGAGCCAAACGTGCGCCGGTCTCGCCATAGCGACGCATCAGGCGTTCCGGGGATTCGTTTTGGAGCTGGCCGATGGTCACCAGCCCGTCCTTGCGCAGATTTTCGGTGAGTACCTTGCCCACACCATAGATCAGGCTGATGGGCTTGGGCGCGAGGAAGGCTACCGTCTCAGCGGCGCCGATAACGGCAAAGCCGCGCGGCTTGTCGAGATCGGAGGCGACCTTGGCGAGAAATTTGTTGTGGCTGAGGCCCACGGAAATGGAGACACCGATTTCGGTGGCTATAGTGCGGGCAAACCGGGCCAGCACCACGGCTGGTGGCGCCTTGTGCAATGATTGGGTGCCCGCCATATCGAGAAAGGCCTCGTCAATCGAGATTGGCTCGACCAATGGCGTCAGAGCATCCATGTGGGCGCGGATCTGCCGACTGACGTCGACATATTTGGCCATGTTGGGCTTGATGATGACCGCGTCGGGACACAGTTCGCGCGCCTTGAACATTGGCATGGCGGAGCGGACGCCCGACTGGCGGGCGATATAGCAGCAGGTCGAGACGACGCCACGGGTACCACCACCGATAATCAGCGGCTTGTCGCGCAGGCTGGGATCATCGCGTTTTTCGACCGAGGCATAAAAGGCATCGCAGTCGACATGGGCGGTGCTGAGCGAAAACAGTTCATCGTGGCAGCGCAGGCGCGGCGAGCCGCAGGCCGGACAACGCGTTGGCGCGCTCTCCAGTGTGCCATGCTCAAGGCAGTCCCGACAAAGCCAATCGAGCGCCAATCAATACTCCGTCCGGTTGATCTGGTGAAAGACGCGCATGAAGTCTTCGGGTGAAATGGCAGAGTTTGCGCATAGAGCGAGTAGAATCGGTTCGTTTGATGCAAAATACTCAACAAGGCCGCGCTGCAGGGCCGGTGTGCCCACGGCATTGCGCAGGGCATCGGGGTCCATGCCGGCGTTCTGCATGAAGGCCAGCAGTTCCTCGGGGTGTTCGGCCAGATAGCCCAGGCAGGTATCGGCGAGGGAGGCCAGAGACGACTCGACATTCTCGGAACGGGGCAAGACAGGCTCTTTTTGATGATTTGTAAGCGTTTGGATGGTAGCTGAAGAGAGCGGCAAAGCGAAGTGCCGCCAGCGCCTTAGCGGCGCGAGGAAGGATCAATGCCCAAGACAGTGATGATCGTTGAAGACAATGAGCTCAATATGAAACTCTTCAATGATCTGCTTGAATCGCGTGGATATGCCGTCATCCAGACCCGCAATGGTATGGAAGCGCTCGATCTTGCGCGTGCGCACCACCCTGATTTGATCCTGATGGACATCCAGTTACCCGAAGTTTCGGGGCTGGTGGTGACCAAATGGCTCAAGGATGATGATGAGCTGGCTCACATTCCCGTCATCGCCGTGACTGCATTTGCCATGAAGGGCGATGAAGAGCGGATTTTGCAGGGTGGTTGTGAGGGATACATCAGCAAGCCGATCTCCGTGCCTCACTTTCTGGAAACTATTGCCCGCTACATTGGCCCGGCCTGATCACCAGCAAGCGGCGTATGCTTGTGAGTGATCAGCCCGCTCGACGCTGATGGTGGACGCCATTGGCCGGCGAACTGGTTTCCGGGGCTGATAGTGACCGCACGCGTTCTGATCGTTGACGACATCCCAACCAATGTCCGCCTTCTTGAGGCGCGACTGAGTGCTGAATATTATGATGTCGTGACGGCGTCGTCGGGCCGTGAGGCCCTGGCGATCTGCGATCAACAGGACATTGATATCGTTCTGCTCGACGTGATGATGCCCGAAATGGACGGCTTTGAGGTCTGCCAGCAGCTCAAGGGCAATCCCAAGACCCAACACCTTCCCGTTCTGATGATCACTGCGCTCGACCAGGCTTCAGACCGGGTGCGTGGGCTTGAGGTGGGTGCCGACGATTTTCTCACCAAGCCTGTCGATGATGTGCAGCTGATGGCGCGCGTCAAAAGCCTGGTGCGGCTGAAGAGCCTCACAGACGAATTGCGGGCCCGGGCGATGACCGGCCAGCAGATTGCCATCGAAGACGCATTGCGCGCGATGGACAAGATCAACACGACCGGCGGCGCCATTCTGGTAATCGATACCGATGAGCGGCACGCGGAGCGCATCAAGAGTTATCTCACGCCTGAACACGACGTGGATATCCTGACTAACCCTGCCGATGCAGTGTTCCAGGTCACGGGTGCGCAATATGAATTGGCGCTGGTGTCGATGTCGCTGAGCGATTTTGATCCGCTGCGGGTGTGCTCGCAGATGCGCACGCTCGAGCATACGCGCAATCTGCCGATCATTCTGATCGCCGATGATGCGGACAAGCCCAAAGTGGTGCGGGCGTTGGATCTGGGCGTCAATGATTTCATCTCGCGGCCCGTCGAGCGCAACGAGCTTGCCGCCCGGGTGCGTACGCAAATCCGGCGTCAGCGCTATGCGCTCGAGCTGCGCCAGAGCGTCAATAACACCATGGCGCTGGCCGTTACCGACGACATGACCGGGCTCTATAATCGCCGCTATTTTGATCGCCATCTGGGTGTGATGCTGGGCAAGGCGCAGGAGCTCAAGCGCGATATGGCGCTGATGATTCTGGACATTGACCACTTCAAATCGGTCAATGACAGCCATGGCCACGACATTGGCGATGCAGTGCTCAAGGAGTTCTCTGTTCGCTTGAAGAGAAACATCCGTGGCGTTGATCTTGCTTGCAGATTCGGCGGCGAGGAATTTGTTGTGCTGATGCCCGATATCGATATCCGCCAGGCGGAAGCCGTGGCGGAGCGGGTACGGCAGTCGATTTCTGACCGTGGTTTCGAAGTGGGTTCGGCGCGGCCGCTATCGGTGACGGTGTCGGCCGGGGTCGCGCTCAATGAGAGCGCTGCGGATACCCCTGAGTCGCTGATCAAGCGGGCCGATGTGGCGCTGTATCGCGCCAAGCGTGAAGGTCGCAATCGGGTGGTGTTCGACGCCGCCTAGGCGATCGCTGCAATTGGACCTATTAGGGTTATCTGTTATAATTAACAAACGGTTGCCGGGCTGAGGGGCCCGGTTTTCCTTGTGTTTTAAAGGCTTGAGAGTAGGTTGCCTTCAACACCAGCACGGCGCTCCCCAGGGGCGCGGCTGATGGTTCCCTACGGCTCGTCTCAGGTCCGCCGCAACTCCTGAGCCCCGTAGGGCGGTTGGTCCGGACGCGGACAGAGTGGCCTCTTCGACATGCCGCTCCGGACCAGCCACTCCTCACTCAAAAGATACCGCACATGGCCACTACTGGCTAGCAGACTGTTCACGTTGAGTGTGGTGGTTGGCCCATAGCTGTGACTAACGGGTACAAAAAAGCCCCGCATCGGAGATGCAGGGCTTTTGATTGGTCGTCGAACAGGCGCCAGATTACTTGATCTTGGCTTCCTTGAACTCGACGTGCTTGCGCACTACGGGGTCGTACTTGTTGTACGACAGCTTCTCGGTCTGCGTGCGGGCGTTCTTTTTGGTGACGTAGAAGAAGCCAGTATCAGCTGTCGACACGAGCTTGATCTTGACGGAAGCAGCTTTGGCCATGTTGTAGTCCTTCACAAAGCGAAAGGCGCCGTGGATTCCCCGGCGCCGGAATTTGGGCGCAACCTACGGATTTGCCGCAGATTGTCAAGCCAGCTCGCGCGATTCAGGCGCGGATGGTTCAGTCGGTCTGGCCGGTGCCAAAGCCATACATGCCATTGGCCCATTGCAGGCCGACAATGGCGCCCTTGATCGAGGGCAGCAGCGCCAGAGGCAGGATCACCGCCAGCGGGATCATGGTGTAGAGGTAGGTCAGTGGATTGACGTGCCAGACCATGTCCATGTGCAGCATGATGCCGACCAGCAGATGGCCCACGATCATGATGGCGATATAGGGCGGGAAGTCGTCTGCACGGTGCAGATCGAGCTGTTCGCCACAGGTGTCGCAGTGATCGGCGACCTTGAGATAGGCCCGGAACATCTTGCCCTGACCGCAATGAGGGCACTTGCACAGGGTGCCGCGCCACATGGCCTGACCAACCGAACGCTGCGGGATTGCCTTTGTCTTGCCGACTGCCATCACATCACCTCTTCTTGCGCCCCTTGGGGCCGTAAGACTTAGATGGGCGCTTCTTGGTGCGTCTGACAGATGACGGATTGACGCGTTCGCCTTCCGAAAGCAGTTCGAAGCGCAAGGCGCCGGCAACCGGGGCGGCTTCAAGCAGGCGGACGGTGACGCGATCGCCCAAGGTGAACTTCTCCCCGGTGCGCTCGCCGATCATGGACTGGCGCTCTTCGACATAGCGGTAGAAGTCCTTGCCCAGGGTCGACGCCGGGATGAAGCCGTCGGCGCCAGTCTCGAACAGGCGCACGAACAGGCCCGAACGGGTGACGCCGGAAATGCGGCCCTCAAAGCGTGCGCCAATCTTGGTCGCCAGGAACTGGGCCAGCAGGCGGTCGGCAGTTTCGCGTTCGGCCCGCATGGCCCGGCGCTCGGTCGCCGAGATGTGCTGAGCGATTCCAGGCAGATGCAGCATTTCGCTTTCGCTGAGTCCATCGCTGCCCAGGTTCAGGGCGGCGATCAGCGCGCGGTGCACGATCAGATCGGCATAGCGGCGAATGGGCGAGGTGAAGTGGGCGTAGCGGTCGAGGTTGAGACCGAAATGGCCGTAGTTCTCTGCACTGTATTCTGCCTGCGCCTGGCTGCGCAGCACCATCTCGCTGACCTGCTCGACATTGCCGGCCTTGCGCGACTGGGCGAGGATGCCGTTGAAATCGGCGGCGCGGACGCTGTCGGACTTCTTGACCGCGATATCGAGTGAGCCAAGGAAGTCACGCAGGGCCTGCAGCTTTTCCGAGGATGGCTCGTCGTGCACGCGATAGAGCAGGACAGTCTTCTTCTGTTCCAGCGTCTCAGCGGCCGCGACATTGGCGGCGATCATCATTTCCTCAATGAGGCGATGCGCGTCGAGCCGTTCGGGTACGCGGATGTCGCTGACCATGCCCTTGGCATCGAGCACGATCTTGCGCTCGGGCAGATCGAGGTCGAGGGGGCCGCGATGGTCACGGGCCTTGGACATGGCGGCATAGGCGGCGTAGAGGGGCCGCAGAATGGTGTCGAGCAGCGGGCCGGTCTGGTCATCAGGGTGGCCATCAATGGCTGACTGGGCCTGCTGGTAGCTCAATTTGGCGGCCGAGCGCATCAGGATGCGATGGAAGCTGTGGCTGCGCTTGCGGCCGTCGGCGCCAAAGATCATGCGGACGGCCAGCGCCGCGCGCGGCACGCCCTGTTTCAACGAACACAGTTCGTTGGAAATGCCCTCTGGCAGCATAGGCACCACGCGGTCGGGGAAATAGACCGAATTGCCACGGACATAGGCTTCACGGTCCAGCACCGAACCGGGTTGGACATAGGCGGCGACGTCGGCAATGGCGACGGTGACGATATGGCCATCGGGATTGGCCGGATCGGTGTCGGGCTGGGCATAGACAGCGTCGTCGTGATCCTTGGCGTCGGCGGGATCGATGGTGATCAACGGCACGTCGCGCCAGTCTTCCCGACCCTTGAGAGTAGCTTCCCTGGCCTCTTCTGCCGCGCGGATCACCGATTGGGGGAAGCGATAGGGAATCTCGAGATTGTGGATGGCGATCAGGCTGACCGCCCCTTCGGACATGGGATTGCCGATGACTGCGGTAACCTTGGCGCGCGGAATCATCAGGCGGCCGGAAAGCTTGACCTCGACCTCGACCAGATCGCCGTCTGCCGCATCGCGCAGATCACCCTGCGGGATCCGCATTTCCTTCTGCTTGCGATCAACCGGGATCAGGCGGGCGCCATCATCGTCCATGCGCACAATGCCGATCTGGCCGCGGCGTGGCTTGTCGAGGATCTTCATCGCCTTGGCGGTGTAGACGGGAACCTCGGCGTCACCGGCATCAATGCGGGCCAGAATTCGATCACCGGGTGCCGGGGCGACACGGGCATCGCGACCGCCCAGAACGGAGACGCGGGGCTTTTCGCCTTCTTCCTCGTTCCACTGAGCCGGATAGGCGTGCAGATCGTCGGGGTCAGCGTCGGTGGGGATGTCGAGCACGGTGACGTGGGGCAGGGCAGCGGTGCGGCGGAGCGCCTTGCGGGTGCGGGTGATGACACCCTCGCCCTCAAGTTCAGCCAGCATGGCCTTGAACGGGCGGCGCATGTCGCCACGAATGCCGAACACCTTGGCCAGATCGCGCTTGCCCTTGATGTCGGTCTGCTGCGCCAGAGCCTCAAGCAATTGCTCACGTGTGGGCAGGGCATCAGCCGCTGGTTTGCGCGTGCGTTTGGGACCGGAGAGATTTTTGGGTTTTGAGATTGGAGGCCTGGCCATTTGGTCGTTTCTAAAGAGGTCCCGGATAGATAGGGCAATCTGCGCCGGATTGCCAATTTGCATTGCGAACGCATGGTTGGCGGGATCGTTGCGGATTGCGCGTCGACGAGATGCAGCCCAGTTCAATCGTGTTTGCATCCTGATGCACGCGGCGCGATGATCAGGGGCTGGTTCAACGGCGGGAGGGCCTGACCAGTATCCTATTGCAGGTTCAGGGGAGGATGCCGTGCAGGAACTGACAATGAGTGTGAACTGGATCGCCGTAATTGTGGGGGCAGTGCTGGCCTTCGGTCTTGGCAGCGTGTGGTTTTCGCCGATGATGTTCGGCAAGAGCTGGTCGCGCGGGGTCAAGATGGACGCTGGCGCGCCGACAGGTATGGGGCCCGCGCTGGTGCTGCAGGCGCTGGGTACTTTTGGCTTCGCCTGGGTGGTGGGCATTACCGCAGCTGCCGGCCATTTGCTGACGGTCCTGCTGATCGCGGCCAGTATGGCGTTATTGCAGGCCGGCACGGCGGCGTTTTCCCAGCACGGTCGCGGCGCGGTGCTGGCCGAGGCAGGCTATGTGATCACCATCGCGATCATCATGATCGGGGTGCATGCCGTTCTGTAGCAGGGGGCGCGCATGGCGGGCGGCGCGTCGGCGCACCTGCCGCGCGCCGCGGGTGCTGCCAAGATGGGCGATAGTGTGGGACGCTGCGCACCTGTTGTTGCGATTCCCTTCCTGGATATTTCATGCCTACCATTCCCTTTTTCGACGGCCATAACGATACGCTGCTCAAGCTGCTGGAGGCCGAGGGCGATCCGACACAGCTGTTCATGGATGGCATGGACAAGGCCGATATCGATCTGCCGCGCGCCAGGGCCGCAGGCATGGCGGGTGGGTTCTTCGCGATCTTTCCACCGCCGCTGAAGGGTAATCTGGGGTCTGTGGTGGCTGGTGCGGGCAATAATCGCGGCGGCCTGCCGCCCGAACTGGGACTGGCTGATGCACAAGCGGTGACACTGGGCATGGCGTCGATCCTGATGCGGATCGAGCGCGCCGGTGGCGTGGCCATCTGTCGTGATGCAGCGGCGGTGCGTGCGGCCATCGCGCAGGGCACGCTGGCCAGCGTACTGCACATTGAGGGTGCCGAGGCCATCGATACCGACTTCAGGGCGCTGGACGTGCTCTATGCGGCCGGGTTGCGCTCAATCGGGCTGGTATGGAGCCGGGCCAACGCCTTTGGTACCGGCGTGCCGTTCCGCTATCCGTCTGACGCCGACATTGGCCCCGGGCTCAGCGATGCGGGCAAGGCTTTGGTGCGCGAGTGCAATGACCGGGGGATCATGATCGATCTGTCCCATCTCAATGCCGCCGGGTTCCGTGACGTGGCCGCCATTAGCGACAAGCCGCTGGTGGCCACGCATTCCAATGTGCATGCGATCAGCGCTCATGCCCGCAATCTGGTGGACTGGCAGCTGGCCGCGATTGCCGAGAGCCAGGGCGTTGTGGGGCTGAATTTTGCCACCGGGTTTTTGCGGCCGGACGGCAAGATGCGCGTCGACACCGAGATCGAGGTGATGGTGCGCCATATTGATGCGCTGGTTGAAGCGCTGGGTGAGGATGGTGTGGCGCTGGGTTCGGATTTTGATGGTGCCATGGTGCCAGCGCCGATTGGCGATGTGACCGGGGTGCCCAAGCTGCTGCAGGCGCTGCTCGACAAGGGCTATGGCGAAGCGCTGGTGCGCAAGATCGCGCTGGAGAACTGGTTGAGCATGATCGAGCGCTGCATCGGGTAAAAGCCCTGCCAGCCTCCCCCTGAGCGGGGGAGGCACAGCGCGGTGTGGTTCCCGATGCTGGCCACTGTGCGAGCAGCAGCGCTACGGGGCGCCGTGTCAGCGCCCCATGGTGCCTAGAACGGCACGTCTTCGTCGGAGACGGTCTTTTTGGCCGGCGCTTTTTTGGCAGCAGGTTTCTTTGCTGCGGCTGTTTTGGCTGGGGCCTTCTTGGCTGCCGGCTTTTTGGCGGCTGCCTTTTTGGCCGGCGCCTTCTTGACCTTCTTGCCGGTAGCTTCGGCGCGCGCCGCGATCCACTCGACAGCCTGCTCGAGCGTTACCGCTTCGGGCTGGATGTCCTTGGGGATGGTGGCGTTGATCTTGCCCTGATTGACATAGGGGCCATAGCGTCCGGCGCGGACGGTGATGGGGCCATTGTCGTGCTCGAAGGTCTGGATGGCCGCCACTGTGCCGCCGCGCTTGAAGCCGCCAGCGGCTTTTTGGGCCAGCAGGTCGACGGCGCGGTTGAGGCCGACAGTGAAGACTTCCTCGACATCGGGCAGGTTGGCGTATTTGCCATCGCACAGGATGAACGGGCCATAGCGACCCAGGCCCGCCGTGATGGGCAGACCGGATTCGGGATGCAGGCCGACATCGCGGGGCAGGGAGAGCAGCTTGAGGGCGCTTTCCAGCGTCGTGGCGGCCGCGTCCCAACCCTTGGGAATGGAGCTGCGCTTGGCGTCCTTGCCGCCGGCATCACCGAGCTGGACATAGGGGCCGAAGCGCCCGGTCTTGAGGAAGACCTCCTCGCCGGATTCCGGGTCGATGCCGAGCACGCCGTCACCAGCGGCGGCTTCGGGCGACTGCCCGCTGGCCGCATCGGAGAGCTGCATGGTGTGCTTGCACTCGGGATAGTTCGAGCAACCGATAAAGGCGCCAAACTTGCCCAGCTTGAGCGAGAGCTGACCTTCACCACAGGTGGGGCAGCGACGCGGATCGGAGCCATCTTCCTTGGGTGGGAAGATGCGGCTGGCCAAGGCGTCATTGAGGACGTCGAGCACCTCTGAAACGCGCAGATCCTTGATCTCGGTGGTGGCGGCGGTGAAATCCTTCCAGAAGTCACGCAGCACCTGCTTGTATTCCAGGTGGCCGGCCGAGATTTCGTCGAGCTGTTCCTCGAGGCCGGCGGTGAAGCCGTATTCGACATAGCGATTGAAGAAGTTCTCGAGGAAGGCGGTGACGATGCGGCCGCGATCTTCGGGGTGCAGCGCCTTGCCCTCAAGCCGGACATAGTCGCGGTCCTTGAGCGTGGTCAGCGTGGCCGCATAGGTGGAAGGACGGCCAATGCCGAGCTCTTCCATCTTCTTGATCAGGCTCGCTTCGGTATAGCGGCTGGGCGGCTGGGTGAAGTGCTGCTCGATGTCCACAGCCTGCAGGTCGGGCTTGTCACCCACTGCCAGTGGTGGCAGTTCGCGGCTATCCTCGTCTTCGGTGTCCTCGTCAGATTTGACCTCGACACCATAGAGCTTGAGGAAGCCGGGGAAGCTGACGACCGACCCGACGGCGCGCAGTTCGACAGCGCGGCCGGGCACGTTGACGGCGATATCGACCGTGGTGCGATCGATCTCGGCCGATTTCATCTGGCTGGCCAGGGTGCGGCGCCAGATCAGGCCGTAAAGCTTGGCCTGGTCGGCATCAAGGCTGAGGTTTTCGGGCCGCTTGAACATGTCGGTGGGCCGGATGGCCTCATGGGCCTCCTGGGCATTTTTCGCCTTGGTCTGGTAGATGCGGGCCTTTTCGGGCAGGTATTCCTCGCCAAAATACTTGCCGATGACCGAGCGGGCCATGGCGATGCCCTCGGGGGCCATCTGGACCGCGTCGGTACGCATATAGGTGATCAGACCGTCTTCGTAGAGCCGCTGGGCAATCTGCATGGTGCGGCTGGGCGACAGGCTGAGGCGCGATGAGGCGTCCTGCTGCAGGCTCGATGTGGTGAACGGCGCATAGGGATTGCGCTTGGTCGGTTTCTTGTCGACGGCTGAGACGTTGAACTGGCCAGCCTCGATGAGCTTTTTGAGTTCAGCGGCATTCTCGCCGTTCTGGATGGCGAGCTTGTCGGTCTTTTTGCCATCAACCGAGAGCAGGCGCGCCAGAAAGCTCTTGCCGGCCTGGGCCAGCTTGGCTTCGACGGACCAATACTCATCGGGCTTGAACTTTTCGATCTCGGATTCGCGGTCAGAGACCAGACGCAGGGCAACCGATTGCACGCGGCCGGCCGAACGGGAGCCGGGCAGCTTGCGCCAGAGGATGGGCGAGAGCGTAAAGCCCACCAGGTAATCGAGGGCGCGGCGGGCCAGATAGGCATCGACCAGTGGCATGTCGATTTCGCGCGGCACCTGCATGGCCGCCAGAATGGCGTCTTTGGTGATGGCGTTGAACAGCACGCGGCGGACGGTGACGTCCTTCTTGATGGCCTTTTTCTGCCGCAGGACATCGAGCACGTGCCAGGAAATGGCTTCGCCTTCGCGATCCGGGTCAGTCGCCAGGATCAGTTCGTCGGCGCCCTTGAGCGCGTTGGCGATATCGGCGATGCGCTTCTTGGAGGCCGTGTCGACCTCCCAGGACATGGCGAAATCTTCGTCCGGACGCACCGACCCGTCCTTGGCCGGCAAATCGCGGACATGGCCGAAGGAGGCCAGGACATGATAGTCCGAACCCAGATATTTGTTGATTGTCTTGGCTTTAGCCGGACTTTCAACGACAACGACCTTCATGACGAACCTGTTCCGCAACCGCTTTAAGAGAAGTGGCGCAACATGGTGAACCCTCGATGGACTGTCAACGGGCTGTAATTGGCTGGCCCGCGCCTCCCCTTCGGGGAGAGATATCTTGCATGGATAGCCGGACGGGTGCAGACTTGGGTTGTGCGCAGTTCTGCGCTCGACCCATTTCCATTGTGACCGACATCGTTGTGGCTGCGCCGTTCGCGCCGCTTTTGGTTGTCCGTCGGGTCGATTCATGAGGAGATTTGATTATGGAATACCGCAAACTCGGTAATAGCGGTGCCGTTGTGTCGGCCTATGCGCTGGGCACGATGACCTTTGGCGCGGAGTCCGACGAGGCCACCTCGTTTCAGCTGATGGATGATTATGTCGCCGCTGGCGGCAATTTCATCGATACCGCCAATGTGTATAGCGCCGGCGTTTCGGAGGAAATCGTCGGACGCTGGCTCAAGAGCAAGCCAGGCGTGCTGCGTGATCTGGTGATCACCACCAAGGGGCGTTTTCCCATGGGGCAGGGGCCAAACCATCTCGGCCTGTCGCGCAAGAATCTCAATGAAGCGCTGGATGCCTCGCTCAAGCGGCTCGGTGTCGAGCATATCGATCTCTACCAGATGCACGCCTGGGACGCGCTGACGCCAATCGAGGAAACGCTGCGCTTTCTCGATGACGCGATCGGTAACGGCAAGATTGCCTATTATGGCTTTTCCAACTTCCTGGGCTGGCAGATGACCAAGGCGGTGTGGACGGCCAAGGCCAATGGCTTTGCGCCGCCGGTAACGCTGCAGCCACAATATAATCTGCTGGTGCGCGACATCGAGCATGAGGTGGTGCCCGCCGCGCTCGATGCCAATATCGGTCTTCTGCCGTGGTCGCCACTGGGTGGTGGCTGGCTGAGCGGCAAGTACAAGCGCGACCAGATGCCGACCGGGGCAACGCGGCTGGGTGAAAATCCCAAGCGTGGCATGGAGGCGTTCGAGAAGCGCAACTCCAATCTGATGACCTGGGAGGTGATTGGCGCGGTTGAGGACATCGCCAAGGCACGCGGCGCCAGCATGGCGCAGGTGGCACTGGCCTGGGTCTGTGCCCGTCCGGCGGTGACGTCGGTGATTCTGGGGGCGCGCACCACCGCGCAGCTCAAGGATAATCTGGGTGCTGCCGATCTGGTGCTGAGCAGCGATGAGATGGCCACGCTGACCGCGGCAAGCCAGCCGGAAATGAGTGACTATCCTTATGGGACCGGCGGCATTGATCAGCGCCATCGCAAGATTGGCGGCGGTCGCTAAAGGTCTGATTGGGAGGGGGCACCCCTCCCATCTTCCCCTGGATGAAGGAGGGCACCGCGTGGTCGGGGCTGGATCTGCTAGTCCCGCAAGGCCACCAACTGGCCGCTCGACCATTCGATCTGGCCGGCCAGGTCGAGTTCGAGCAGCAGCATCTGCATAGTGGCGGCCGATATGCCGACCTGTCGGACCAGTTCATCGACATCGATCGGGGTGACGCTGAGAGCAGCGAGCAGACGGGTCTTGTCGTCGTCGCTGGGCGGCGGAGCATCGGGGACGCTGTCGGGCTCCCAATCGCGGTCGAACAGGGCATTGCGCGACGGGTCGGCGCTGCCCAGGGTTTCGAGTATATCAGCGGCGCCCGTGATCAGTTTGGCGCCTTGCTGGATCAGCGCATTGCCACCTTCAGCGCGGGGATCGAGTGGCGAGCCGGGAACGGCGAAGACGTCGCGGTTTTGCTCGAGCGCCAGCCGGGCAGTGATCAATGAACCACTGCGCTTGGCCGCTTCAACCACGACCACACCCAGCGATAACCCCGAAACCAGACGGTTACGCCTTGGGAAGTCGCGGGCGCGTGGCTCCCAGCCCAGCGGCATTTCAGTGAGCAGAGCGCCGCCATTGTCGAGAATGTCGTGGGCCAGCGGGATGTTCTCGGTGGGGTAGATCTTGTCGAAACCACCGGCAAGGACGGCGATGGTGCCGCTGAGCAGCGTTGCCTTGTGCGCCGCTGCATCGATGCCGCGGGCCAGACCCGAAACAATGGTATAGCCCGCTTCGCCCAGATCCGTCGCCAGCAGGCGGGTCATCTTGACCCCGGCCGCCGAGGCATTGCGCGCCCCGACAATGCCCACCGTGCGGCGCCAGTCGAGATTGGGGCCACTGGCCATGGTGATCAGCGGCGGTGCGGCCGGGATATAGTGGAGCAGGGATGGATAATCGGCATCGCTGCTGGTGACGAGGCGGGCGCCGTAACGTGACAGACCGGCGATCTCATCTTCAGCTTCGGACTGGCTGGTAATACGGACCGGTCTGCCGGTGCGGCGCGTCAGGGACGGCAGGGCCTCAAGGGCGGCCTGTGCCGAGCCGAAGCGGTTGAGCAATCGGCGGAAGGTGGCCGGGCCAATGTTTTCGGTACGTAGCAGTCGCAACCAGGCAAGGCGCGTGACCGGATCAAGTGCAGCAACACCCTGATCCGGCGGCACGGGTCAGGCCTTCTTTTTCTCAGAGCCGATCCTGGGCTCGGTACCCGCAATCAGCCGAGCAATGTTTTCGCGGTGCTGGAAGAACAGCAGCAGGGCCATCACGGCCGCAGCACCGGCCAGGTATTCGTTGACCACGACATAGGCAAAGATTGGCGCCGTGGCTCCTGCTGTCAGGGCAGCCAGAGACGAGAATTTCCGCGCCACCGCGATGAACAGCCAGACCGCGCAGAAGATCAGGCCGACAGGCCAGCTCAGCGCCAGCAGTGAACCAATGAAGACGGCGACGCCCTTGCCGCCCTTGAAGTTGAGCCAGACGGGAAAGCAATGGCCCAGAAAGGCGCCAATGCCCGCGATCATGGCTGCTTCTTCGCCCCACAGGCCGCGCGCAAGCAGAACGGGCACGGCGGCCTTGGAGGCGTCGAGCACCAAAGTGGCAAAAGCGATCCAGCGATTGCCGGTGCGCAGCACATTAGTGGCGCCGATATTGCCCGAGCCGATGTCGCGAATGTCGCCCAGCCCGGCCGAACGAGTGAGCAGCAGACCAAAGGGAATGGAGCCAAACAGATAGCCCAGAACGACAGCATAGAGCAGCGAGAGAACGTCAATCGACATCGGGGCTTGGTATCCTTTGTGGCGTTTAGGCGCGAAAATACCCCCCTCCCAACCTCTCCCGCAAGGGGGGCGGTGCAGTTGGGTGGGGATGACGGACCGGTGGTCGTTGGTGTTTGGGGCTAGTCGATGTGGGTGTGGACGGTCTCGCCAGCGACGATAGTGCGCATGACCTTGCCCGCCAGACGCGCGCCTTCGAAGCTGGTATTGCGCGACTTGGAGCGGATGTCGGTCTCGCTGACCTGCCAGGGATAATCGAGATCGAACAGGATCAGATCGGCGGGTGCGCCCTTGGCAATGCGGCCTGATGGCAGACCCAGAATGTCAGCGGGGCGGCTGGTCATGGCGCGCAGTACGGTCAGCAGGTCGACATCGCCGGAATGAACCAGACGCAGGGCTGCAGCCAGCAGGGTCTCAAGGCCAATGGCCCCGTCGGAGGCTTCGGCGAAAGGCTGGCGCTTGACCTCGGTATCCTGGGGATCGTGATCGGAATGGATGGTGTCGATGGTGCCGTCGCGCAGGGCCTGGATCATGGCCTGGCGATCATCTTCTGAGCGCAGCGGCGTGGAGAGTTTGAAGAAGGTGCGATAGCGGCCAATGTCGTTTTCGTTGAGCGCCAGATTGTTGATCGAGATGCCAGCCGTAACGGCTCTGTTACGCTTCTTGGCCGCTGCCACCAGCTCGACCGCGGCCGCGCAGGAGATCTGGGCGGCGTGGTACTTGACGCCCGTCAGTGCGGCCAGTTGCAGATCGCGGGCCAGCGGGATCGTCTCGGCTTCGCGCGGAATACCCTTCAGCCCCAGAATGGTGGCGAACAGGCCCTCGTTCATCACGCCGGTACCGGTCAGATCGGTGTCGGAGACGTGGTGGACGAATGTCAGACCGTAATTTGCGGCGTAGCTCATGGCCGTGCGCAGCATGGAGGGCGACTGGATGGAATGGCGACCATCGGTGAGGCAGACCGCACCGGCTTCCTTGAGCAGGCCATATTCGGTCATCTCGGTGCCGTTGAGACCCTTGGTGATGGCGCCTGCAGGCAGCACATTGACCTTTGAAGTGGCCCTGGCGCGGCGGATCAGGAAGTCAACCAGCGCGCCATCATCCACCACGGGCGTGGTATCGGGCATCATCACGAAGCTGGTAATGCCCCCGGCTGCAGCGGCTTCGCCAGCCGATTGCAGGGTTTCGCGATACTCCTTGCCCGGCTCGCCCGTGAAGACGCGCATGTCGATCAGGCCGGGCGCCAGTACCAGACCCTTGGCATTGATCACCTCGGCACCGTCTGGAACGCCAATAGGCGCGCCGATGGCAAGTTCGGCAATGATGCCATCTTCGATCAGCACGGCGCCAAGATGATCGGTGCCGGTGGCCGGATCGACGATGCGGGCGTTCTCGATGAGTGTGGCGCGGGTCATGACGCGTCTCCCGACGACAGCAGGGCATCGAGCACGGCCATGCGCACGGCGACACCCATTTCCACCTGATCAGTGATGACGGAAGCCGGACCGTCGGCAATGGCGGGATCAATCTCGACGCCGCGGTTCATCGGACCGGGATGCATGACGATGGCGTCGGGTTTGGCATAGCCGAGCTTTTCGGCATCGAGCCCATAGAAATGGTAATATTCGCGGACCGAGGGGATCATGCGGCCCTGGGCGCGTTCGTGCTGCAGGCGCAGCATCATGACAACGTCGGCGCCAGCCAGACCCTCGCGCATGTCGGTGAAAACCTCGGTAGCGAGGTTTTCGATGCCGGCGGGCAGCAGGTTGCGCGGAGCAATGACGCGGGTGCGCACATTGAGCGCGCCAAGCAAAAGCAGGTTTGAGCGCACCACGCGCGAATTGGCAATATCGCCACAGATGGCGACGGTCAGGCCCGAAATGCGGCCCTTGTGATTGCGGATGGTCAGGGCATCAAGCAGCGCCTGGGTGGGGTGCTCATGGGCCCCGTCACCGGCATTGATGACGGCGCAGCCAACCTTCTGGCTCAGCAGTTCGACCGCCCCGGCCGCCGAATGGCGCACGACGATAACGTCGGGACGCATGGCGTTGAGCGTGGCTGCGGTATCGATCAGGGTTTCGCCCTTGGAGACCGAGCTGGTCTTGACCGACATGTTCATGACCAGGGCGCCGAGGCGTTTGCCGGCGATCTCGAAGGAGGCCTGGGTGCGCGTGGAGGGCTCGAAAAACAGGTTGATCTGGGTCTTGCCCGAGAGCGTGGGGTGGGTTTTCCGTTCCTGGCGGGAAATCGGCACCATGGCTTCGGCGCGATCGAGCAGCTGAATGATCTCATGCTGCTGCAGATCGGCTATCGAGAGCAGATGGCGCTGACTGAAAGGAGGAAAATCACCGGTGGCACCGGCGGATGAATTCGAGGCTGTGCTGGCGCGAGCTTGGGCCATGCGCTCCCATTCCCTATGATTTGCAGCGGTCTAGCCGAGGGAAAGCGGAGGGGCAAGGCCCAAGCGGGGAATATCAACGGCTGGGACGTGCGGTTGGGAGCGGTGTTGGCGCTGGCCGCGACCGTGTCTGCCACCAGATCAGAGACAATCCGGCAAGACCCAGGACGAGCTCAACGGCGCCTGCGACGATGAACCCGTCATGGGGCAGCCCATCGACGGCAAAGCCCAGCAGCCGCGACAACCCGTAGCTCAAATTGAACAGGCTGCCGAGCCAGATGGCCGGCTGTTGAAAATCGGTTCGGATAACGCCCAGTGTACAAAAGCCTGCCAGGCCCAGCATGAACAGGCCGGGCGCTCGCAACTCGTTGAGCAGGTCGACCTTGCCGCTCAGATCCAGACCATAACCGGCATAGAAGTTGACGGGCATGAACAGGATCATGGCCCCCAGGGCCAGAGTCAGGACGGCAATGACCGTGAGGTAGAGGCGGATGGCGCTTGTGATCTTCATGCTGCGCGGTGCCAGACGCCCGAAGCGGCGGTCGCTGTGACGTAATCCGCGAAGTCGCGCGGCGGCCGGCCCAGAGCGCGCTGCACACCATCGGCAAGCGCCTCGTTGCGGCCATCAAAGACTTCCTGGCAAAGCCTGGTCAGCAGATCGGCATAGCGCTGACCCAGCTCAGGCAGCAGGGCAGCGTGGAACTGCTCAAGCGTGATGGGCAGGTATTGCAGTTCGATCCCGGCGGTTGCTGCGATGACGGCGGCGGCCTCGGCGAAAGTGAGCAGGCGCGGGCCGGTGATTTCATACCGCTGGTTGGCGTGGCGCGGATCGGTCAGGGCTGCCACTGCGACATCGGCGACATCATCGGCATCGATGAAGGGTTCGCGGCGGTCGCCGGCGGGCATGGCAATCGTGCCAGAGAGGACGGAAGGCAGCAGAGTGCCTTCGCTGAAATTCTGGAAGAACCAGCTGGCGCGGACAATGGTGGTCTCGATGGGGGCTGCCATGAGGATGTCTTCGCTGCGCAGGGCATTGGTCTCGCCGCGGCCCGAGAGCAGGACGAGGCGTTTCAGGCCTGCGGCGACTGCCAGATCGGTAAAAGCCTGGATGGCTTGGGGGGCGCCGTCTTCTGCCAGGTCGGGGACATAGCTGACAAAAGCTGTTTCGGCACCGGCAAGCGTGGCGGCCCAGGTGGTGCGGTCGTCCCAGTCAAAGGCCGGAGTGGATCTGCGCGAGGCGGGGCGAACGGGATAGCCGGCCTGGGTCAGGCGGGCGGCGACGCGACTGCCGATCTTGCCGGTAGCGCCGATGACGAGGATGGGGATGCTGGACATACTGAAAATCCTTGGGTGTTTGCGATGTCCACAAGATGATCGGATGCAGCGGGACTAACAATGATGATTTGTCGCTCTAAATATGCGGGTCGTCCAGAAGTGTGGACGTTTTGCTGCTTTTAGGCTAATCGTCCTGCATGAGTGATGTGCATTTCCAACCGCCGCCATTGACCGATCCGCTGGGTGAGGTGCTGCATATGCTGCGCCTGACCGGGACATTGTATTGCCGTGCCGAGATGACGGCGCCGTGGGGTATCGAGATGCCCCAGCTGCCCGGGGCGATGCTGTTCATGATCGTCACTTCGGGGCGGGGCTGGCTGCGCATGCGCGATATCCCGCCGCAAATGCTGGAGCAGGGCAGCATGGTGTTGCTGCCGCATGGCACGAGCGTGGAGCTGGCCAGTTCGCCGGGCGCTGCAACCACACCGCTGTTCGATATTCCCTCGACCAAGGTCAGTGAGCGCTATGAATTGATGCAATGGGGCGGCGGCGGTGCGCTGATGCGGGCGACCACCGGGGTGGTGCAGTTTGATCATGTGGCGGCGCAGCGCCTGATTTCGCTGTTGCCACCGGTGATCCGGGTGGATGCCTGGGATGAGGATGTTGATAGCTGGATGCAGAGCACGCTGCGGCTGATTGCGCGCGAAGCGGCAGCATTGCGACCCGGTGGCGAAACCGTGATGACGCGGCTGGCCGATATCATGGTGATTCAGGCGCTGCGGCGCTGGCTGGATACGGCCCCAGAGGCCAATCTGGGGTGGCTGGCAGCGTTGCGCGACCCGCAGATCGGGCGCGCGCTGGCGCAGATCCATCGCGGCGCAGCAGAAGACGTCAGCGTGGCGGGGCTGGCCGATATCGCCGGCATGTCACGCTCGGCGTTTTCGGCGCGGTTTACCGACATGGTGGGGCAGCCGGCCATGCAGTATGTCACGCAATGGCGGCTGCATCTGGCGCGTGCGGCATTGTTCGAGAGCGGGCAGCCGGTCGGGGTGATCGGCGCGCGGGCAGGCTATAATTCGGAGGCCGCGTTTGGGCGGGCGTTCAAGCAGTTCTTCGGGGTGTCGCCGGGCGCGGCGCGGCGCGAGGCGATTGCGCGCTAGTCGTGGCGCAGACGATCCAGCGCACCCTGCAGGATGTAACTGGCGGCCAGTTTATCGACGACCTCGGCGCGGCGGTCGCGGCGCATATCGGCCTCGATCATCATGCGGGTGACGGCACTGGTCGAGAGGCGCTCATCCCAGAAGGCGATGGGCAGGGTAATGCGTTGGGCCAGGCTGCGGGCAAAGGCGCGGGTCGATTGCACGCGCGGACCTTCGGAGCCGTCCATATTGAGGGGCAGGCCCAGAATGATGGCGACAATGGTGTTCTCGGCAATGAGTTCGTCGAGCCGGATGGCGTCGGCAGTGAACTTGGTGCGCTTGATGGTTTCGAGCGGGGTGGCCGAGTAGCGCATGCCGTCCGAGACAGCCACGCCAATGGTCTTGGTGCCCAGGTCGAGGCCCAGAATCTTGCCCCGGGGGGGAATCGCCGCCAGTGGATTGGCGTATTCTTCGGTCATGTCGTGCTCGCTTGCCACAATGGTGGTGTCCTATAGGGTGCGGCGGCATTTGGCGACTGGAAAGCGGCGATGAAACTCACCTGGTTCGGCGGCACGACCGCCCGCATTCACATTGGCGGCGTGATTCTGGTGATCGACGCCGCCGGGGCACCGGCACAGATTGTCGCCAGCGAGCTGGTGTCGGGCGCCGACTGCGTGGTGGAGAATTTCGGCGCTGGGCTTGAGGCGGTCGATAGCGCCCAATGGCGGCCCCGCAAGGCGCAGCGTCCGCTGGATGAAGAAGCCACAGAGCCCGCGGTGGCGTGCTGGCAGGCGGGACCGGGGGCTCTCTTGGTCGAGGCTCCCGGGGAGCCGGTGCTGTTGCTGATCAAGGGCCCTGTGCCCGAACTGGGCCGCTGGGCCGATGGGGCCGTGGTGGTGTTGTTTGGCGATGGGGAAGCCTTGAGCGGTGCCGGGCAGGCGGTGCTGGCGGGGCGCGGGCCGCGCCTATTGGCGCTGGCCGGTGACGAGGCGGCACTGGATCAGGCAATAGGGGCGTTACGCGATGTGTTGGACGGTGCGGCCCTGCTGGCGCTGGAAGCCGGGTTGGCTGTAGAAATCTGATCCGACGCATCAGCCATTTTCATTGTCTTTTGTGCCGCACGGTTGTTATTGAAGCGGCAAATACGATCCTTGTGGAGTTAGCTATGTCCGTCGACGCCAAGACCGTTAAGCGCATTGGGAGCCTGGCGCGCATCCGCATTGAAGACGATGAGGTTGGCGCCTATCAGGAAGAGCTCAATGCGATCCTGGGTTTCGTCGAGCAGCTGAGCGAAGTCGATGTTGAGGGTGTGGCCCCGATGACCTCGGTAATGCCGATGACATTGCGCCTGCGCGACGATGTGGTCAGCGACGGCGAGTACCCCGAAAAGATCGTCGCCAATGCGCCACTGAGCGAAGACAATTTCTTCATGGTGCCCAAGGTGATCGAATAGATGAGCATCAGCATCGCCCTTGAGACGGCGTTGCAGGATGACGTGCGCGGGCTTGTGGCCCAGCTCAATGAGCATCTGCTGCCGCTGTCACCGCCCGAATTCCAGTTCAAGATGAGCGTGGAACAGATGTCGGGTGTCGATACCAGCGTTTTTGTGGCGCGCGATGAGGCCGGCACGGCAGTAGGCATGGGGGCTCTGAAGGTGCACTCGAGCGCACTGGGTGAGGTCAAACGCATGTTCACCCTGCCAGAAGTGCGCGGCCAGCGTGTGGGTACGGCCCTGTTGGCGGCCATTATCGCGCTGGCGCGCGACAAGGAGCTGGCCACGGTGATGCTGGAAACCGGAACCGGCCCAGGTTTCGATGGTGCGCACCGACTTTACGAGCGCAGCGGCTTTGTGGCTCGCGGCCCGTTTCTGGACTATCCTGACAGCGAATGGTCGGCGTTTTTTGAAATGCCGCTGACCGTGGCGCAACCGGCCTAGGCCGACCTGACGACGACCAATTCATCCGGCGCGATTGCGCCGAACCGCTACGACCTTTCTGAGCGAGATCCGTTTTGACTGACCTGACCAAACTGAGCCTGGCCGCCGCCCGCAAGGGCCTCGTCGACAAGAGCTTCACCTCGAGCGAATTGACCGGGGCGTATCTGGGCGCGATCGATAAGGCCAATCCCAGCCTGAACGCCTATGTTGCGGTCACGGGTGAGCAGGCGCTCGAGATGGCCAAGGCCAGCGACGAGAAGCTGGCCAAGGGGCAGGGCGGCACGCTTGAAGGCATTCCGCTGGGCATCAAGGACCTGTTCGCCACCAAGGGTGTGCACACCCAGGCTGCCAGCCACATTCTGGATGGCTTCAAGCCGGAATACGAATCAACCGTGACAGCAAATCTGTGGCGCGACGGCGCGGTGATGTTGGGCAAGCTGAACATGGATGAGTTCGCCATGGGCTCGTCCAACGAAACCAGCTATTACGGCAATGTGATCAACCCGTTCCGCGCCGAAGGCAGCAATGCCAATCTGGTGCCTGGTGGGTCTTCGGGTGGTTCGGCTGCGGCCGTGGCTGCCTGGCTGTGCGCTGGTGCGACGGCGACTGATACCGGCGGTTCGATCCGCCAGCCCGCAGCCTTTACCGGCACGGTCGGTATCAAGCCGACATATGGCCGTTGCTCGCGTTGGGGCACGGTGGCGTTTGCTTCCTCGCTCGATCAGGCCGGCCCGATTGCCCGCTCGGTTGAAGATGCGGCGCTGATGATGACCTCGATGTCCGGTTTCGACGCCAAGGATTCGACCAGTGTGGATATGGCCGTGCCTGATTTTGCTGCTGCCGTTGAGCGTGGCGTAAAGGGTCTGACCATTGGCGTGCCGCGCGAATACCGCCTTGAAGGCATGCCCGCCGAGATCGAAAAGCTGTGGCAGCAGGGCCTGGACTGGCTCAAGGCAGAGGGTGCCACGGTCAAGGATATCAGCCTGCCGCACACCAAGTATGCCCTGCCAGCCTATTACATCGTGGCACCCGCCGAGGCGTCGTCCAATCTGGCGCGCTATGACGGCGTCAAGTATGGCCTGCGCGTTACCGGCAAGGACATTACCGACATGTATGAGCTGACCCGGGCGGCCGGGTTTGGCCGCGAGGTGAAGCGCCGCATCATGATCGGCACCTATGTGCTGTCCGCCGGCTATTTCGACGCCTATTACGTCAAGGCGCAGCAGGTCCGCACGCTGATCAAGAAAGACTTTGAAGACGCCTTCCACGCTGGTGTCGACGCCATTCTGACCCCAGCCACACCCTCTGCCGCGTTCGGCATTGGCGATGAGGCGATGGCCAATGATCCGGTCAAGATGTACCTCAACGACATCTTCACGGTGACGGTGAACATGGCTGGTCTGCCCGGCATTGCCGTGCCGGCGGGCAAGGATGGTCAGGGGCTGCCACTGGGTCTTCAGCTGATCGGCAAGCCGTTTGATGAAGAGACGCTGTTTGCCACGGCGCGGGTCATCGAACGCAGCGCCGATATGGATTTCTCCCCCAAGCCCTGGTGGTAGGCCGCAAAGGCGCTACTTGATCGTGGGGCTGTTCCACCTTATCTGGCGCAGATGCACAAACTGAAACTGGTAGTGACGCCGCCGCGTGCGGCGTCGGGGCCAACAAGAGTATCTCCGATGGCCACTGACGTTTTCACGACCCAGGACTGGTCCGAACCACCCAAGGATCTCTCCATGCCGCTGCAGGCGCTGTGGTGGCTCAAAAAGGGCGAGTTGCGGGTTGGACCCGAGTGGGAACAGGCGCACAATATTGTCCAGGCGATGGAAGGGGTGCAGGCGTTCGACTGGGTGCATGCCCTGATGCACTGGATTGAAGCCGATATGGGCAATGCCGACTACTGGTATCGCCGGGCTGGCAAGAAGCGTGCGACCGCGAGCGTGGCCAGCGAGTGGGAACACATCGCAGCGGTGCTCAGCGATATCACGAAGCACTAAAGCGCAGCTTGCCGCGCAGGATCAGCGCGCCGGTGACGATATACCAGAGCGTTTGTGGCCAGGCGGCCAGCCGTTCGACAGTGCCGCGCCCCCCCAGATAGATCTCCGCCACATAAAGCACGAAGCCGAGCAGGGCCAGAACGCCTGTGGTCAGGCTATAGATGGCGAATGCACGGTGCGTCTGCCAGACGACCTTGGCCATCAGCATGAAGCCGAAGCAGGCCAGCCCCAGCGCCAGGGCAGCGCCAATCACATGCATCGCCGGGATGGTGTCGAGCGGGAAGGCGCCCGCCAGCATGGTGCCGTCGCCGCCCAGCGCGAGCAGCCATAATGCAGCAATCTTGAGTTTTGTCTGGGGCCAGAGATCGCGGGTGAACCAGACGCCGAGCACGACCAGTACACCGTTGAGCGCCATGCCCAGATTGAACACCAGGCTGAGCGGAGAGCAGACCGGCATGATGCCGTCAGGCGCCGGATTGAGATAGGTGCCGCAACTGGTGACGCCGAGCAGGCTGATGTCGTTGGTGAGCATGGAATAGCCCGGCCACGCCGCCTGGGCGACGAACTGGGCAATGAAGAACTCGACGGTGAGCAGCCAGAAAATGGCGCCTAGGCGAATCTGGCCGGGCATGAGGGTCTCCGTGTTGTGCGGAGTGGGCCGGGCCGCACGGGCAAAGTCAAATCACGAGCTTGATGGAGGGCACCCAGAGCGGCCCTCGGAACTGGTCCGAGGGCTCTTTGGTAACGCTGAGGCTACCGGTTGTCATATTCACTGCGGACCAGTTCCAGGCCGCGTCGGGTGATTCGGTAGGGCTGCCCATTGCAGGATTTGATGGCCTTCCTGGCCTTGAGTTTTTTGAACAGCAGCATGGTGCAGGTGTTCATCAACCAGCCTTCGCGGTTGAACATTTCCAGGCCTACGGTCTTGCCAGCCTGGTTGCGGGTGAGCGCAATACAGCCACCCTGAGCGAGGGCATGGAGCACCCGCTGTTCGTCTCTTGAGATATCCATTGAACGTCTGTCGCCAAATGGCGCGGCAGTACAGCCACGCATAAACGCTATCAGCGGCCGGCATCACGCCCGGCGGCTGACTGGTTCATTTATGCCTCGTCACAATTGAACGAGGCTTTAGCGGGCTTCAGACTGAGTAGACATGCGGGTTTGATATAGGAGCAGGCTTATTTTGCACAAGTAGGGCGGTTGAAATCATCGCCCGGTCGGTGCAAACCAGCAACAGCCCAAGAGGACTGGAACCTGCCGTGACCACTCAAGCCGCCCCTGCCGACTGCCAGACCAAGGACGATGTCCGCGCCGAAATCGACCGGATCGACGGTCTGTTGCTGAACCTGTTTGCCGAGCGGCACCGCTATGTGACGCGGATGGCCGAGATCAAGACGGATCCCCATGAGGCGCGTGATCCAGCGCGCATCGAGGCGGTGATCGGTAAAATCCGCGAGCGCAGTTTGGCTCTTGATCTTGATGAAGATCAGGCCGAACTTGTATGGCGGACCCTGATCGACTGGAACATCAATTACGAGAAGGGCATCATCGCGGCGCGGCGCCGCGGATAGCGGAGGTCACCATGCCAGGCATCACCATTCGCAAAGCGGACAGCGCGGATGCCAGGAGACTAGCCGATATTGCCTTTCAGGCCTGGGAACACGGGATTTACCCATTGCTTGCGGCGCAGCCGGGGCTGCGCGAATCCGAAAAGTACCGGCTGACCCAGGTGGTGGCCGAAACGATCAGCCGGATCATCGTGGCGGAGGTCGACGGGATCGTGGTGGGCTGGTGCTCGCGGGCGGCGCGGCGAAGCTACATTCCCTATCTGTTCGTAATGCCCGAATTGCAGCGCAACGGGCTGGGCTCGGCGCTGCTGCGGCGCATGGAATCAATGCTCGAGCTGGCTGGTGCCGAGCGGGTCCATCTGGAGACCCCAGCGGACAATGTACCGGCGGTGCGGTTTTACGAAAAGCAGGGCTACCGCATTCTGGCGCTGCGCTCGGATGGTCGCGACGCGCATGAGCCGTTCATGAGCGTGCATCTGGAAAAGCGGCTGCTGCCCTTTGATGGTGACCTGGGACACGAGGATTAGCGCAGCCAAAGGCGCTCAAACCATTGCATCAACACGGCTCAGGCTCTATGCGTTTGGCATCGTTTCGCCTTGCCTCGCAGGATGCTCAATTGACCCTCATCGACACGCGCACGCCCAATCCCAAGAGCTTCATTGCCGGTTCGACCGGTGACTGGGAAGTCATCATCGGTATGGAAGTGCACGCGCAGGTCACTTCCGAGAGCAAGCTGTTCTCCGGTTCGTCGACGGCCTTCGGCAATCCGGCAAACGCCAATGTCTCGTTTGTGGACGCGGGCATGCCGGGCATGTTGCCCACCATCAATATCGAATGCGTGCGTCAGGCCGTGCGTACCGGGCTGGGCCTGAAGGCCAAGATCAACAAGCGCAGCGTGTTTGACCGCAAGAACTATTTCTATCCCGACCAGCCGCCGGGTTACCAGATCTCGCAGTACAAGGATCCGATTGTCGGCGAGGGTGTGGTGGCGCTCGACATGAATGGCGATCAGGTCGAGATCGGTATCGAGCGCGTGCATCTGGAAACCGATGCGGGCAAGCTGCTGCATGACCAGCACCCCAATATGAGCTTTGTCGATCTCAATCGTGCCGGCGTGGCGCTGATGGAGATCGTCAGCAAGCCCGATTTGCGGTCGTCCGAGGAAGCCAAGGAATATCTGGCCAAGCTGCGCTCGATCTTGCGCTATCTGGGCACCTGCGACGGCAATATGGAGCAGGGCTCGATGCGCGCCGACGTCAATGTCTCAGTGCGCCGCCCGGGCGGTGAATTCGGCACGCGCTGCGAGATCAAGAATGTGAACTCGATCCGTTTTGCCGGCCAGGCCATCGAGTTCGAGGCGCGGCGCCAGATCGATATTCTTGAAGATGGCGGCACCATCGACCAGGAAACGCGGCTGTATGACCCCAAGGCGGGCGAGACGCGCTCAATGCGCTCCAAGGAAGATGCGCAGGACTATCGCTACTTCCCCGATCCTGACCTGCTGCCGCTTGAATTCGACGATGCGTTCGTGTCGGCGCTGGCCGATGGCCTTCCCGAGCTGCCAGACGAGAAAAAGGCGCGTTTCATCAGCGATTTCGGCGTGACGCCCTATGATGCGATGGTGCTGACGCTCGACCGCGAAACGGCGGATTACTTCGAGTCGGTTGTGGCCTTTGGTGGCGCCAAGCGCGATGGCAAGGCCGTGGCCAATATGCTCAATGCCGACGTCGCCGCGTTTGCCAACAGCCAGGGCCTGGCGATCTGGGAAACCCATTTGCAGCCCAGCCAGATTGCAGGGATTGTTGATCTGATGGCGGCAGGGACGATTTCGTCCAAGGGCGCCAAGGACCTGCTGCAGGTGATCATCGCCGAAGAGCCCGAGGGTGAGCCCGCCGAGATCGTCGAGCGTCGCGGCATGAAGCAGGTGACCGATATGGGCGCCATTGAAGCGATCGTGGATGAGATCATTGCCGCCAATCCCGAGCAGGTCGAAAAGGTCAAAGCCAAGCCGACCATGATTGGCTGGTTTGTCGGTCAGGCGATGAAGGCTTCGGGCGGCAAGGCGAACCCGCAGGCGCTCAATGAGCTGATGAAGAACAAGCTCGGCATCGAATAGCGCCTGGCGCACGCAGATACGAAAGCGGCCAGTGGAAACACTGGCCGCTTTTTTTTGTTCTCAGGGATTGGGATCGTGGCCCGGTTCGGGCGGCAGCTCGGGCTGGATGGTGGGCTGCGGCTCCTCGACCGGCGGGGCCACGGGCAGCTCGCGCGGCTGCGGTGGCACCGGATCGACCGGCTGCGGCTGAGCCGGCTCGGGCTGCGGGGTGACCTCCGGGGTCGTGGTGGGATCGATATCGGGGGTCTGATCGGGGTCGGACTGGGTCATCAAGATGCTCCTTTGGACAAGGAACGTGTGATGGCCCGGCTTGTTCCGATCAGGTGGCGACGCGGCGCCAGAGTTTGCCGATGCGGCCATCAATCAGCAGCAGGCCGGTAAAGATGACGAACATGCCCAGAATCTGGATGGGCAGGACCGTTTCGCGCAGCACTGTCACGCCCAGAATTACCGCCGAGATGGGGGCGATGAAAGTGGTCGTGGCGAAGTTGGTCGGGCCGACGCGCGGCAGGATGCGATACATGACCTGGAAGGTGAAGGCTGTCGACATCAGGCCGATGGCAATGGCCGCCAGCCAGGTTTCGGGGCGCACCATGACGGGCGTGCCCTCGGTGATGAAGGCGACCGGAATGGAGACAGTAGCGGCGCCAGTGAGCGCGATGGAGGCCAGTGCCGTGGGTTCAATGGCTTTGAAGCTGCGGGTGATGTTGAGCGAGAGCGCGTAGCACAGCGTGGCCAGCAGGCAGGCGCCAATAGCCCACAGGCGCGAATCGCCGCCCGTGGAGAGGGCGGGCCAGGCCAGAATGAAGGCTCCGGCAAAGCCGACGGTGACGCCGGTCATCTTGATGCGTGAGGCCTTTTCGCCGCCGAGCCAGAAATGGCTGACGATGACGGTGACCAGCGGGGTCAGCGCATTGATGATGGCGGCAACACCACTGGCGAGATTGGCCTGGGCGAGGGGGAACAGGGCGAAGGGAATGGCGTAGGCCAAAATGCCCAGCCCACCCAGCTTGATCCAGAGCATGGGATCGCGGGGGATGGGTTTGCGCCGCAGCAGCAGGAAGACCCAGCAGCCAATGGCGCCAATGCCAACGCGGAACGAGGTGACCCAGATGGGGCCGATTTCGCGGATCAGCACCGCATTGAAGATGAACGAGCAGCCCCAGATGGCGCCGAGCATTATGATCAAGAACCAGTCACGGCGTTCCATTGCGGTCTCCTTCGCGGGGGCACGCTATGCCCGCAGGGAACAAAGGTCGAACCGATTTTGACGATACAGCCATCAATTTTGGTGATGGGTCCGCCAGGGGCGGAATGGCTCAGGTTAGGGCAGCGATCTGGCCGGAAGCGAGCAGCCGCAGCGCTTCGGGGTATATGCGGTGCTCCTGGACTAGTACGCGCGCTGCAAGGCTGTCGGGGGTGTCACCGGGCAAAACGGGCACTTGGGCCTGAAGGATAGGCGCGCCTTCGTCGAGACCGGGGGTGACGAAGTGGACGGTGCAGCCATGGGTGGCGGCCCCATCGGCAAGGGCCCGCGCGTGGGTGTCCAGACCCTTATAGAGCGGCAGCAGCGAAGGGTGGATGTTGATCATCCGACCGGCCCAGTGATTGACGAAGTCCGCGCCCAGAATGCGCATGAACCCGGCCAGACAGACATAGTCGACGTCCCAGCTTTCCAGCGTCTGGGTCATGACGTCTTCGAACATGTCGCGGCTGGGAAATTTGCTCTGCGCCAGCGAGGCCGTGGCGATGCCGTGTTCGGCTGCGGTCACCAGACCAGCCGCGGCGGCGCGGTTGGACAGCACACCGACGATTTCGGCGGGGTAATCGGGGGCCTGAGCGGCGGCAATCAGGGCGGACATGTTGGAGCCGCGGCCCGAGATCAGAATGCCGACGCGCTTGCGGGTCACAGCGAGAGCGCGCCTTCGAAGGTCACGGGCTCATCCGTGCGGTCGGTAAGCTTGCCAACCACCGCAGCGATTTCGCCAGCAGCGTTGAGATGGGCGACCAAATTGTCGGCATCGGCGGGGTCAACCGCCACCAGCATGCCGACGCCGCAATTGAAGGTGCGCAGCATTTCGTGCTGATCGACACCGCCGACCTTGCTGAGCCAGCCGAAGACCTTTGGCACGGTGATGGCGCTCAGGTCGACATGGGCGGCGAGATGGTCGGGCAGCACGCGGGGGATGTTGTCAATGAAGCCGCCGCCGGTGATGTGGGCCAGTGCCTTGATGCCCAGTCCGGCCTTGAGGGCCGAAAGCAGGGACTTCACATAAATGCGGGTCGGGGTCAGCAAGGCTTCCGACAGCGGGGTGCCCGGTGCGAACGGGGCATCAGCGGTCCAGTCGAGGCCGGAAAGGTCGACGATCTTGCGGACCAGCGAATAGCCATTGGAATGGACGCCCGAGGAGGCGATGGCGACCAGCGTATCGCCAGCGGCAATGTCGGGGCGGGGCAGCAGGGTGCCACGCTCGGCGGCGCCAACGGCAAAGCCCGCCAGATCATAATCCTTGCCCGAATACATGCCGGGCATTTCAGCGGTTTCGCCGCCGATCAGCGCGCAGCCAGACAGGCGGCAGCCTTCGGCGATGCCCGAGACAATGGCGGTGCCCTGTTCGACGTCCAGCTTGCCGGTGGCGAAGTAGTCCAGGAAGAACAGCGGCTCGGCGCCCTGCACGATAATGTCGTTGACGCACATGGCCACCAGGTCCTGCCCGATGGTGGAATGGTTGCCCGTATCAATGGCGATCTTGAGCTTGGTGCCGACGCCGTCATTGGCTGCAACCAGCACCGGATCGGTGAAGCCGGCGGCCTTGAGATCGAACAAACCACCAAATCCACCGATCTCGCCGTCGGCGCCCGGGCGACGCGTGGAGCGTACCGCTGGCTTGATGGCTTCGACCAGTGCATTGCCGGCATCGATGTCGACGCCTGCCTGCTTGTATGAAAGTCCGTTTGATGTCAGGTTTTGCTTGTCAGACATGGACTTCGGACCTCTATGGGGAAAGCGTGCGCAAAGCCGTCACCGGATGAGCAAGGCGGTTGCCAACTCCGGAGCCGGAAGTTAGACGGCCTGATAGCTTCTCCACCACAGCGACGCAAGGGCCGCACATCACCATGACCCTGAGAAATCAAGTCCTGATCTGGATTGCCTTCCTTGTTGTGCTGATCCTGCTGTTGTGGCTGTTCCGCGGGATCATGCTGCCATTTGTAGTTGGCGCGGCGCTGGCTTATCTGCTCAATCCGCTGGTCAATCAACTGCAGCGCTGGCATTTCAGCCGCGGCTGGGCCACGGCCGTCGTGCTGCTCAGCGTGATCACCATATTTGTCGGCCTGTTCTTCATGTTCGTGCCGCTGGTCGGCCAGCAGATCATTGGCCTGCTGCAGCGCCTGCCGGGCTATGTTTCGGATCTGCAGGGCCTGATTACCGAATGGTCGCCCTCGATCAATGAGTGGCTGGGGCCCGAGCGCGCTGCGCAGTTCCAGACCTCGATCAATGATCTGGCGCGCCAGGCGCTGGGCTTTATCGCGACGCTGCCCGCCGAGCTGGTCAATATCGGCTATACCGGCGCCGCCGTGATCGGCGTGACCATCCTGACCCCTGTGGTGGCGTTCTATCTGCTGCTGGAGTGGGAGGGCATGGTGCGTGGGCTTCAGGGACTGCTGCCACGGGACCACAAGCCAGAGATCAATGGCATTCTGAGCGATATCGACAAGTCGATGGCCGGGGTGATCCGCGGACAGGGCGGTGTGTTGCTGATTGACGCGGTCTATTATGCAACGGCGCTGAGCCTGATCGGCCTGAATTTCGGGTTGGCCGTGGGGCTGATCAGCGGCTTGCTAAGTTTTGTGCCGTTCATGGGATTTGCCTTTGGCTTCTCGCTGTCGATCGGCATCGCCCTGGTGCAGTTCTGGCCCAATTACTGGATGGTAGTGGCCGTTGCGGCCATTTTCATGGTCTGGCAGTTCATCGAGGGCAACATCCTTTATCCCAAGCTGGTTGGCTCGAGCATCAACATCAATCCGGTGTGGCTGATGTTTGCCTTGCTGGCCTTTGGCGCGCTATTTGGCTTTGTTGGCCTGTTGCTGGCGGTGCCGTTGGCGGCAATTGTGGGTGTGCTGGTGCGCTATGGCGTGAGCAAGTACAAAGCCAGCAGCCTTTATCTGGGGCATAATGGCGGGCTGATCGTGCCCGAGCACAATGGTGACACCAATGACACCACCAGTGCTCCCTGAAGGCGCCGGAACGACCCGTCAGCTGGCCCTGGAGCTCGACCACACCCCAGCGCAAGGCGAAGCTGACTTTCTGGTCGGTGAAGGCAATAGTCTGGCCCATAGCCGCATCATGGCATTTCCCGAATGGTCCGAGCCGGTAACGCTGCTGATGGGACCTGCCAAATCGGGAAAATCGCATCTGGCGCGTATCTTTGCCGACCGCAGCGGCGCACGCGTGGCAGGGGTGGATGACCTGCAGGCCTTGGCAACACAGGGCGGCCGCGATCCGCTTATCGTCGAGGATGTGGACCGGCTGGGTTATGACGAGGCGGGACTGTTTCACCTGCTCAACCAATCGCTGCGCGATGGGCGACCGATCCTGCTTACCGCACGTGAAGAGGTTGCGCAGTGGCCGCTGGCGACCGATGATGTGCGCTCGCGGGTCCGGCGGGCCACGGCATTCACGCTGGAGATGACGGACGACATCCAATTGTCACAGATGTTCGTGAAGTTGTTCGGGGATCGCCAGATCAAGGTCGATCCCAAGATAATCGGCTATTTGGTGGCGCGCATGGAGCGTTCCGCCGAAGAAGCCGTGCTTCTTGCCGATCTGATGGATAGGCTCGCCCTGGCAAAGGGCAGCGCCATTACCCGCAGTATCGCCGCCGATGCACTCGATCGCCGCAGCGCCGAAAATGGCGAGATGCGCGATGAACAGGACTGGGATATCGAAGCCGATGAATGACATGAGCGAGTTTTCCGACACTGACGGTTCAGCGCCTGACAGCGAGGCGCTGCGCACGAGCCCGGCGCGGTTCGTCAATCGCGAGGTCAGCTGGCTGCAGTTCAACATGCGGGTGCTCGAAGAGGCGGGCAATGTGCATCACCCGTTGCTGGAGCGGCTGCGCTTTGTGTCGATATCGGCCAACAATCTCGATGAATTCTACATGGTGCGTGTGGCGGGGCTGAAGGGCCAGCTGCGGGCAGGGCTGTCCAAGCAGAGCGCCGATGGGCTGACGCCCGGCGAGCAGCTGGAGGAAATTGCCACGCTGGCGCAGCATCTGCAGCTGGAACAGCAGGATCACTGGCAGGAGCTGCGCGAGGAACTGTTCGCGCAAAATGTGGTGATTCACGAGCAGGATGATCTGACGCCTGATCAGGTGAGCTATCTCGAAAAGCTGTTCCGCGAAGAGATATTTCCCGTCCTGACCCCGATTGCCGTCGATCCGGCGCATCCGTTCCCGTTCATCCCCAATCTGGGTCTGGCGCTGGCGTTTGAACTCAAGCGACCCGATAGCGATCAGCCTCTGACCGCGCTGGTGCGTATTCCAGGCAATCTGGATCGTTTCATCAACCTGCCGGGCAGCCTGGTATCGGAGGGGCGCAGCGAGGTCGTGACCATCGACACGCTGGTCAAGCTGTTCTTCCACAAGATGTTCCCCGGCCATACCGTGGCCGGTTCGGGCGCCTTCCGGGTGATCCGCGACAGCGAAATCGAAATCGACGACGAAGCGGCCGATCTGGTGGTGGAATTTGAGAGCGCGCTGCGGCAGCGGCGGCGCGGTCAGGTGATCCGCATGGAGATCGAAAGCTCGACGCCCCGGGCCCTGAAACGACAGATTGGCGAGCAGCTCGGCGTCAAAGAAGTCGACGTGTTTGAGGTGCAGGGTTTTCTGGGACTGGCCGATGCGAGCAAGGTCTGCGATGTCGACCGGCCTGATCTGAAGTTCACGCCCTATCACGCGCGCTTTCCCGAGCGGATCCGCGACTATAATGGCGACAGTTTCGCCGCCATTCGCGCCAAGGACATTCTGGTGCACCACCCGTTCGAAAGCTTCGACGTGGTGGCGCAGTTCCTGATGCAGGCGGCGCGTGACCCCGATGTGGTGGCGATCAAGCAGACGCTGTATCGCACCTCGGCGGACAGCCCGATCATCAAGGCGCTGGTGCTGGCGGCTGAAGCGGGCAAGTCGGTGACCTGTCTTGTTGAGCTCAAGGCGCGGTTTGATGAAGAGGCCAATATTCGCTGGGCGCGCGATCTGGAGCGGGCCGGGGCACAGGTGGTGTTCGGCTTTATCGAGCTCAAGACCCACGCCAAGCTGAGCCAGGTAGTGCGGCGCGAAAAGGGCAAGCTGGTCAGCTATTGCCATATCGGTACCGGCAATTATCACCCGATCACCGCCAAGATTTATACCGATCTGAGCTATTTCACGATCGATCCGGCGATCACGCGGGACGTGGCGCGGGTGTTCAATTTCATCACCGGTTATGCCCGGCCGACCGAGCTTGAGACCATTGCGGTGTCGCCGGTCAATCTGCGCCAGCAATTGCTCGACGATATCGATCACGAGATCGAGCTGGCCCGTGGCGGGCAGGCTGCCAGCATTCTGCTCAAGATGAACTCGCTGGTGGATCCGCAGATTATTGACGGGCTCTACAATGCCAGCCAGGCCGGGGTGAAGGTGGATCTGATCGTGCGCGGCATCTGCTGCCTGCGGCCGGGTATTCCGGGGTTCTCGGATAATATCCGGGTCAAATCGGTCGTGGGCCGGTTCCTTGAACACAGCCGCATCTATTGCTTTGGCAATGGTGAGCCGATGCCCAATCCGCGCGCCAAGGTCTATATTTCCTCAGCCGATCTGATGGGCCGCAATCTCGATGGTCGGGTCGAGGTGATGGTGCCGATTCTCAACAACACCGTGCATAAGCAAATCCTCGATCGAATTCTGGTTGCCTATCTGCGCGACAACCAGCAGAGCTGGGAAGTGCTGCCCGATGGCAGTTCGCATCGCGTGCGTGTGGGTGAGGGCGAAGAGCCGTTCAATGCGCATGACTACTTCATGACCAATCCTTCGCTGTCCGGACGCGGCAGTGCCGGCATGGTCGAGGCAGATGAGGACTAGGCTTGAACAAGTTCTGGGGCGTTGATGCCGACCCGACAGCACAAGGCCGGATCAAGGGCGCCAAGCCCGTGGCGGTGCTCGATATCGGCTCCAACTCAGTTCGTCTGGTCGTTTATGAGCGTCATGCGCGCGCGCTGACGCCGCTTTACAACGAAAAATCCGCCTGCGCCCTGGGGCGCGGGGTTGGTCAGACGGGCCGACTGGCCGATGCCAATATGGCGCAGGCGCTGAACGCGATTAAGCGGTTTGCGCTGGTCAGCCGGATGATGCGGGTGGGCAAGGTGTTCATCCTGGCCACATCAGCGGTGCGTGATGCGGCCAACCGCGAAGAGTTTGTCAGCACGGTCGAAGCGCTGATGGAAAGCGAAGTGCAGGTGCTCAGCGGCGAGCAGGAGGCCCATTACGCGGCGCTTGGCGCGGTAGCGGGCATTTCCAATTTTGCCGGTACGGTTGGTGATCTGGGCGGGGGGAGCCTTGAGCTCTCCAACATCCTCAACGGCAATGATACCGATGGGCAGTCGTTCGAGCTGGGCGTGATCCGCCTGCAGGACGACAGCAATGGCTCGCCCAGCAAGGCGGCAAGCATTGTGCGGGAGCGGCTCAAGGATTCGGTGCTGTCCAAGGCCAGCAAGGGGACCTCTTTTGCGGCCATTGGTGGCACCTGGCGTGCGCTGGCCAAGTTGCATCAGATCGTGCGCAAATATCCGCTGCACATGGTGCAGCACTATGTGGTTTCGGCCGAGGAAATGCTGGAATTCTGCGGCGAGATTGTCGGCGCCAGCTCGCTCAAGGGCTATGAGGGGGCCGATCAGGTCAGCTCGTCGCGGCGCGAACTGGTGCCGTTCGGTGCCGCCGTGCTGGCCGAAGTGCTCAAGGCCGGCCAGTTCAAGGATGTGGTGTTTTCAGCGCTGGGTGTGCGTGAGGGCTATCTCTACGGCATGCTGGACAAGCGCGAGCAGGCGATTGATCCCCTGATCCAGGGGGCCGAGGAGCTTTCGGTACTGCGCTCGCGCTCGCCGGCCCATGCCAATGACCTGATCGAGTTCACCGGCCAGTTTCTGGCCGTGACCGGTGTGCAGGAAAGCAGCGAGGAAGCGCGGTTGCGCACCGTGGCGTGCCTGCTGGCTGATATTGGCTGGCGCGCGCATCCCGATTATCGCGGCTCGCAGAGTATTGATGCTGTGGCCTATGGCTCGCTGAGCGGTGTGGATCATCCCGGTCGGGCGTTCCTAGCCCAGATCATCGCCATTCGCTATGACGGCCCCAAGAGCAAGGCCGCGGCATCGCTGGTAAAGCTGGGCAGTGCCGAGCTGACGCAGCGGGCGCGGGTTATCGGAACGTTGTTCCGGGTTGCCTATCCGATGACGGCGGCCATGCCGGGCGTGTTGCCGCGCATCCGGTTCGAGCTGGATGATGATGCACTTTGGCTGGTGCTGCCGAGCGATCTCGCCTTTCTGGACGGCGAGCATCTGCAGAACCGGCTTGAAACCTTCGCCGGTGTGGCGGGCTTCAAGACAGCCAGGATCGTGGTGCGCTAGGGCCTATTCGGCGGCAGCGGACTGCTTGGGTTCTTTGACTTCGATCTCGACAATACCCTTGCGGGTTGCCACCAGACCGATGCGGCCATGCTTGATGGCCAGCGCCTTTTCACCAAACAGTTTGCGGCGCCAGCCTTTGAGGGCGGGCACGTCGGCCTCGTCATCGAGCACCAGTGCGTCAATTTCGTCTGAGGTGGCAATGATGCGGGCGGCGACGCCATTCTGCTCGGCGACGGCCTTGAGCAGAACGCGCACCAGATCACCGACAGCGCCCTTGGGCGAGGGGCCGCGATAGCGCTCGGGCATGCTGGGCAGCTCGGACTTGGGAATGTCCTCGACCTGCTTGAGCAGGGCCATAATGTCGCCAGCGGCCGAACTGCGGCCAAAACCGCGCGGCACCATGCGCAGGCGCTCAAAAGCATCGGGGGTGAGTGGGCGCTGCATGGCCAGTTCGAACAGCACATCGTCCTTGAGCACGCGGCTGCGCGGCTGATCGGTATCCTGTGCGCGCTGCTCGCGCCAGGCAGCCAGCTTTTTCAGCGCTGCCAGATCGCGGGGGCGGTTGATCTTCATCTTGAGGCGCACCCAGGCCTGTTCAGGCTGGACGACATAGGTGTCGATGCTGCGCAGGACGCCCATTTCATCTTCCACCCAGTCGCCGCGCCGTGTGGCTGCTACCTGCTTGCGCAGTTCGCGATAGATGTCGCGCAGATGGGTGACGTCGGCGATGGCATATAGGCGCTGCTTTTCCGAGAGCGGACGGGCCGACCAATCGGTGAAGCGGCTGGATTTGTCGAGTTCGACACTGGTGATGGAGCGCACCAGATTGTCATAGGAGACACTGTCGCCAAATCCGCAGACGCTGGCCGCCACCTGGGTGTCGAAGATATTGGCAGGGACCTGACCCGTGGCCTTGACGAAAATCTCGACATCCTGCCGGGCGGCATGGAAAACCTTGGTCACATCGGGATTGGCCAGCAAATCATAAAACGGGCTGAGATCGAAATCCGGCGCGAGTGGATCAATCAGTACGGCCTCGTCATCGGTCGCGACCTGGATGAGACAGAGTTTTGGCCAGTAAGTGGTTTCCCGGAGGAACTCTGTATCTACCGTCACAAAATCGAACTTGGCAGCGCGCTCGCAAAAATCGGCGAGCACATCTGTTGATACTATGAGGTCCATACGAGCGTCCGTCTCAAATTCGTCACCAATGGTAGTAGCAGGTGCGACAGATGCACTCCATACCGGATTTGTTAAGTGGTTGACGCCACTTGGGTGGATGGGAGGCCAATCGCGCCGTCAGGACCCGTTCAACTTGACAATTGGGGGCTCCCATGCGCTTTTCCGCCCCAAGATTCCGGCCTTTTTGCAGAGCTTTTTCACATGACTTCACATCGCTACCGCTCGCACACCTGCGGGGCCCTGACTGCCAAGGATGCGGGCGAGACCGTCCGTTTGAGCGGCTGGGTCCATCGTATCCGCGACCATGGCGGATTGCTGTTCATCGACTTGCGCGACCATTACGGTCTCACCCAGTGCGTCATCGACCCCGATTCGCCGGCCTTTGCGGCTGCCGAGCAGGTGCGTTCGGAATGGGTCATCCGCATTGATGGCGAGGTCAAGCTGCGCGCCGATGCTGCAGTGAACCCGAACCTGCCCACGGGCACGATCGAGATCTTCATCCGCGAGATCGAAGTGCTCTCGGCTGCCAAGGAACTCCCGCTGCCGGTGTTTGGCGAGCAGGAATATCCTGAAGATGTGCGGCTGACCTATCGTTTCGTGGATCTGCGCCGCGAAAAGCTGCATGCCAATATCGTCAAGCGCACCAAGATCATCAGCGCCATGCGCAACCGCATGGGTGAAGCCGGGTTTGGCGAGTATTCGACGCCAATCCTGACGGCCTCATCGCCCGAAGGCGCCCGTGACTTCCTGGTGCCAAGCCGCATCCATCCGGGCAAGTTCTTCGCGCTGCCGCAGGCACCCCAGCAATACAAGCAGTTGCTGATGGTGGCGGGCTTTGACCGCTACTTCCAGATTGCGCCGTGCTTCCGTGATGAAGACCCGCGCGCTGACCGCCTGCCAGGCGAGTTCTATCAGCTCGACATGGAAATGAGCTTCGTCACCCAGGAAGACGTCTGGGATACCATGACGCCGATCATGACCGGCATCTTTGAAGAGTTTGCCAATGGCAAGCGCGTCACCAAGGACTGGCCGCGCATTCCCTATGATACCGCGATCCGCAAGTATGGTTCGGATAAGCCCGATCTGCGCAACCCGATCGAAATGCAGGCTGTTACCGAGCACTTCGCCGGTTCAGGCTTCAAGGTGTTCGCCGGTCAGATCGAAGCCGACGACAAGGTCGAAGTCTGGGCCATTCCGGCCAAAAACAAGGCTGGCAATGAGCCGATTGGCCGTGCGTTCTGCGATCGCATGAATGCCTGGGCCCAGGGCGAAGGTCAGCCTGGCCTTGGCTATATCTTCTTCAAGGACGGGCAGGGCAGTGGTCCGATCGCCAAGAATATCGGCGAAGAGCGCACCGCAGCCCTCAAGGCCGAGCTTGAGCTTGATGACGGCGATGCGGTGTTCTTCGTATGCGGTCGTCCTGCCAAGTTTTACAAGTTTGCTGGCGACGCGCGCACCAAGGTCGGCACCGATCTCGATGTGATCGATACCGAACAGTTTGCGCTGTGCTGGATCGTGGACTTCCCATTCTACGAGTGGGACGAAGAGAACAAGCGCGTCGACTTCGCGCATAACCCGTTCTCGATGCCTCAGGGCGGCATTGACGCGCTGAACAACCAGGACCCGTTGACAATCAAGGCCTATCAGTATGATGCGGTCTGCAATGGCTACGAGATCGCCTCAGGGTCGATCCGTAACCAGCTGCCAGACACCATGGTCAAGGCGTTCGAGCTGACCGGCAAGAGCCGGGCCGAGGTCGAAGAGCAGTTTGGCGGACTTTATCGGGCATTCCAGTATGGCGCACCGCCGCATGGTGGCGCGGCCTTTGGTGTGGACCGTGTGGTGATGCTGCTGTGTGGCGTGCAGAACCTGCGTGAGATCACGGCGTTCCCGATGAACCAGCAGGCCGAAGACCTGCTGATGGGCGCGCCAAGCGCGGCGCCAGCGTCTCAACTGCGCGAGCTGAGCATCCGGCTGAACGTGCAAGACAAGAAGTAGCGCTGGAGCCTATTGCTAGTCTGGGCGGTCGCTGTTCGCAGCGGCCGCCTTTTTGTTGGGTGCTGCAACAGAAGGTTTCCGGGAATTAACCAGCGTTAATGATCCGTTAAATGCTGGCGGTTACCGATGAGGGGTCACTTAGCCGGCTCGGATTCGCCAATTGAAATCTCGATACTCCCATATCCTGATGCTGCTGGGCGCCATTTTGGCGTTCCTGCCCATTGTGGCAGTGGATTATCTGCTGGACGCTTATGTGCGCGTTCGCGAAAGAGATAATGCGTTTCAATATGTTGGGACGATAACCTCACAAATTGCTGTCGGATCGCACGACGCCATCGCCTCGCTGCGGACAATTTTGGCGGACAGCCCTTCGCTGTGCACCCCGACGTTTGTTGCCAATGTGCAGGTGGCGATCGAAAACAGTCTCAATATGAAGCAGGTTTTGGTCGAGAATGCCGACGGCGTGCAGTATTGCGACGCGTTCGGGCGCAATGTTTCGTTCTCGCCGCTCTCCAAGGCGCTGCCGGTCCCGGGCCGTACCGAGACCATTACGCTGGTCCAGTTCGGTGAAATGGACATGCCGGCGCTCAAGATCACCCAGTCGTTTGGTGAGTTGCGGCGGGTATCGGCGTTTGTGCCGCTCTTGGGCCAGACCAAGGGTTCGCTGTCCGAGGGGATTGATGCAGGCGGGATGCTGCGGGTCTCGCTGACCGATGGCACCTCAATCATGACGATTGGCGATCCGACCGGGTTTGACCGGCGGACCGAGTCGACCGAGTTCATCTTTGCCCAAGGCTTTGCCGGGGAGATGCCGCTCAAGGTGGAATATGCCATGCCGTTCGCCATGGCGCGCGCGGGCTATGCTGATCTCGATGTCAGCTTCACCATCGTGGCCTGCCTGATGAGCGCGGCATTCCTGATTCTGGCGCTGAATTATGTTCGACGCTCGCGGGTGCCAGCATTTGATTTGGAGCGCGCCATCGCGCGCGGTGAGATCAAGCCGTACTACCAGCCGGTGATCAATCTGCGAACCGGGGGGCTGGTTGGCTGCGAGGTGCTGTGTCGCTGGGAGAAGAAGAACGGCGAGATTGTGCCGCCCGGTGCCTTTATCGATTATGCCGAGGTAACGGGTCTGGCTATTCCCATGACGCTGTCGCTGATGCAGCAGGTCAAGTATGACCTGAGTGATCTGTGCACGCTGATGCCGGACATGAAGGTGGCGATCAATCTGTTTGAAGGCCACTTCCGTGACGACAGCATTGTTGCGGACGTGCAGGGAATTTTCGGCAATTCGCCGGTCAATTTCCGCCAGCTGGTGTTTGAAATCACCGAGCGCCATCCGCTGGCCAATTCAGGTGTCGCTAATAGCGTGATCGCCGGTCTGCACGCGATGGGCTGCAAGCTGGCCATGGATGACGCGGGCACGGGCCATTCCAATCTGGCCTATCTGGGCACGCTGGGTATCGACGTGATCAAGATCGACCGGATCTTTGTCGATATGATCAAGCCCGGCACCACGCAGGTGCCCGTACTCGACGGTCTGATTGCCATGGCCAAGGATCTTGATTGCGAGATCGTGGCTGAAGGCGTGGAAACCGAAGCGCAGGCGCTATACCTGCGGGCGCGCGGCGTGGTGCAGGCCCAGGGCTTCATTTTTGCTCCGGCGCTGAAAAATTCGGCGTTCAAGGAACTGGCCATGGCGCTGCATGCCAACATGGCCGAAACCACCCAGATTGAAGCGGTTGTCGCCAGCGCGGCGTAAAGCTGCGACCATAGTTGCAGGCATTGGCGGACTTAGCCCCTTTTCTTCGATGGCAATTGGTGGCACCAACACGGTCATGTACCGGTGCATTGGCTTGTCTTAAGTGAATGCTGAAGAGGAGATCTTAGGTGTCCACTGACGTCAACGAACAGCGGAAAGCCCTGCGCGATGCGGCGCTGCACTTCCATGAATTCCCCAAGCCCGGCAAGCTCGAGATCCAGCCAACCAAGCCGCTAGGCAACCAGCGCGATCTGGCGCTGGCCTATTCGCCCGGCGTGGCAGCGCCATGCGAAGAGATCGCTGCCAATCCCGATGCCGTGGCGCGCTATACCTCGCGACAGAATCTGGTGGCGGTGATTTCCAACGGTACGGCTGTTCTGGGACTGGGCAATATCGGTGCGCTGGCTTCCAAGCCAGTGATGGAAGGCAAGGCGGTTCTGTTCAAGAAGTTCGCCGGCATTGACGTGTTCGACCTGGAAATCGACGAGACCGATCCGCAGAAATTCATCGACGCCGTGGCGCCGCTCTGGCCGACCTTTGGCGGCATCAACCTTGAAGACATCCGCGCGCCCGATTGCTTTGAAATCGAAGAGACGCTGCGCGAGCGGATGCCGATCCCGGTGTTCCATGATGACCAGCACGGTACCGCGATCATCGTGGGTGCTGCTGTGCTCAACGGGCTGGAGCTCAAGGGCAAGAAGATTGAGGACGTCAAAATCTGCGCGTCCGGGGCAGGGGCTGCTGCCATTGCCTGCCTCAACGTGCTGGTGGCGCTCGGCGCCAAGTACGAAAACATCTGGGTCGCCGACAAGGACGGCCTGGTGACGCACAAGCGCAATGACATCAATGACAAGTGGCGTGGACAGTTTCGTCGGGTCAGCGAGGCAACCAGCCTGGCCGAGGTGATCGAAGGCGCCGACGTGTTCCTGGGGCTGTCGGCCGCGGGTGCGCTCAAGCCCGAAATGCTGGCCAAGATGGCGCCCAAGCCACTGGTGCTGGCGCTGGCCAATCCGAACCCCGAGATCCTGCCAGATCTGGCCAAGGCCACACGGCCTGATGCCATGGTCTGCACGGGGCGGTCTGACTTCCCCAATCAGGTCAATAACGTGCTGTGCTTCCCCTTCATTTTCCGTGGGGCGCTCGATGTGGCTGCGACCACGATCAATGAGGAAATGAAGCTGGCGGCCGTACGGGCGATCGCCAAGCTGGCGCGCGAGCCCGGCCTGGAAGTATCTCCGTCGGGGGCGCCGGCGGTTTATGGCCCCGATCACATCATTCCCAATCCATTCGATCAGCGCCTGATTCTGCGCATTGCGCCGGCCGTGGCGCGGGCTGCGATGGAAACGGGTGTGGCCAAGAACCCGATTACGGACTGGCCCGCCTATATGGATAGCCTGAACCGGTTCGTGTTCCGGTCGGGCTTGGTCATGAAGCCGATCATTGATCGCAGCCATGGCCAGAACAAGCGTATCGCCTTTGCTGATGGCGAGGACGAGCGCGTGCTGCGGGCTACCCAGGTACTGCTCGAAGAGCGCATTGCCCGACCGATCCTGATCGGTCGTCCCTCGGTGATCGAGGCGCGTATCGAGCGGTTTGGTCTGGGCCTGAAGCCCGGTCAGGACTTTGAGGTGATCAACCCCGAGGACGATCCCCGCTATCGCGACTATGTCAGCCTGTTCCACTCGCTGGTGGGTCGGGACGGGGTGACGCCGGATACGGCGCGACAGGTGGTCCGCACCAATCCGACAGTGATCGGCGCGCTGGCCGTACGGCGCGGCGAGGCCGATGGGCTGATCTGCGGGCTGCAGGGCCGGTTCATTCGCCATGTCCGTGACATCCGCTCGGTGATCGGTCTGCAGGACGGCGTCAGTGATGTTTCGGCGCTATCAATGTTGATCATGCCGCGTGGCGCGTTCTTCCTGGCAGACACCTACGTCAATATTGATCCGTCACCTGATGAGATCGTGGGGGTGGCCTTGCAGGCGCGCAATCACCTCAAGCGCTTCAACATCGAAGCCAAGGTGGCGTTGCTGAGCTATTCGAACTTTGGTTCGCGTGATGGCGACAGCGCCTACAAAATGCGTGAGGTCTACAAGAAGCTCAAGGTGATCGCGCCCGAGATGATTGTGGAAGGCGAGATGCAGGGCGATCTGGCGCTGAACCAGGATCTGCGCGAGCGCTATGTGCCGGATTCGGTGCTGGGCGGCGAAGCCAATCTGTTGATCTTCCCCAATCTGGACGCTGCCAATCTGTCGATGACGCTGCTCAAGGAAATGAACAATGCATTGTCGGTCGGGCCGATCCTGATGGGGCCGAAATCGCCGGCGCATATTCTGGCGCCCTCGACCACCAGCCGCGGCATCGTCAACATGGCCGCCATTGCCGCGACCGAAGCGATGGGGTCTGACGCGTGATCCGGCACACGGTGGCGTTCACGCTCAAGCACGCCCCGGGATCGGCCGAGGAGGCCGCGTTTCTGGGTGACGCCAAGACCATTCTGGCGGCTATTCCCGGCGTGCAGGATTTCGAGCAGTTGCGTCAGATCAGCCCGAAGACCGATTTCGCCTTTGGTTTTGCAATGCGGTTTGCTGATGAGGCGGCCTATAACGCCTATAATGACCACCCCGATCACACTGCTTTCGTGCGCGATCGCTGGCTGGTTGAAGTCGAGCGTTTCATGGAACTCGACTACCTGTCGCTCTAACCTTCAAACGGGGAGGGATTTTCCCGACTTCTATTGCAGCGCTATTTTTGGTGTTTTGTCCGGGGAAGCACGTGATGCGTGTTTACAGGCAAACAATATCAAGAGGTGCGTTGTGTTGGGAAAAGTGTATGAGAGCCTTGTGGGTCGCGGGACCAATGCCGGTGCGGGCGTTGCCTGGCTGCGGGAGCGGCCATTTCTGGTGATCATGGTGCTGGCAGCCCTGTGCTGGCTGTTCGTAGCCGCCGTACTGGTGGGCGTATTCCCGTCGGGTCTGTAACGATTTGACTGCGCCGACAGCGTGCTGCAACGCATTTGTCGGTTCGCAACGGGGCGTTAAGCCCTTGTCGGGCAAAGTGCGAGCGTTCAATTCTGGTTCGCCCCTTATGTCCACCACTCGCCTCAAACGCCCTGCCATCTGGCGCCCACTTGCTTTGACCGTCGCGCTGCTGGGGTTTCAGGGTTATCTGGGCTTCTCGGCCATTGGCGGGCAGTTCGGTATTGAGAACCGCGCCGAGATCCTGCTCGATATCGATCAGCTCAAGGCGAAGTCCTCGGCGCTGCAGGCCGAAATCGATGATTACCGCCACCGCGCCACGCTGATGGACCCGCGGCGCCTTGATCCCGACATCGTCACAGAACGGGCACGTTCCCTGCTCAATATGGCGAATGTAGACGATATTATCGTCATGGTTGATCCGCGCAGCGGTAAACCCATTTCCAGTAAATTCCAAGAATTAGCCACAGACGAGTTAACCGCTATAATCGAAGCGGATTCAACGCTTTAGGCTTTTCTGTGGGTGATGCGAGAGCATTGCTTTTTCCCGCTCGCTTGCGTTAGGGTGCGCATCTGTGGCCAAACTGGCCGAAGCGGCAATTTCATTTCCGATGCGGAGCGTTCTCTATGGCGCGTAAAGCTGTGGCTACCAAAGCCAAGACGCAATCCAATGTCCCCCAGTTCACGCCAGAGCAGGAGCTCGAAGCGTATCGCGAGATGCTGCTGATCCGGCGTTTTGAAGAGAAGGCCGGCCAGATGTATGGCATGGGCCTGATCGGTGGGTTCTGTCACCTCTATATCGGCCAGGAAGCTGTGGTCACCGGTATCACCATGGCCTCCGAAAAGGGCAAGGATGCCCAGATCACCGGCTATCGTGACCACGGACACATGCTGGTCATGGGGCTGGACCCCAAGGGTGTGATGGCCGAGCTGACCGGTCGCCAGGGCGGACTGTCGCGCGGCAAGGGCGGTTCGATGCACATGTTCTCCAATGAACATCGCTTTTATGGCGGCAACGGCATTGTGGGTGCACAAGTTTCGCTGGGCACCGGGCTGGCCTTTGCGGCCAAGTACCGTGGCGACAATTCGGTGTCGCTGGCCTATTTCGGCGACGGCGCGGCCAATCAGGGCCAGGTCTATGAGAGCTTCAACATGGCCAAGCTGTGGAAGCTGCCGGTCGTGTTCATCATCGAAAACAACAAATATGCCATGGGCACATCGATCGAGCGCGCTGCGGCGACGACCGATTTTTCCATGCGCGGCGCGTCGTTCGATATTCCGGGCGAGCAGGTGGACGGCATGGATGTGCGCATGGTGCATGATGCCGCCCAGCGCGCCATCGAATATGCCCGGTCGGGCAAGGGTCCGTACATTCTCGAGATGCTGACCTATCGGTATCGTGGTCACTCAATGTCCGATCCCGCGAAATATCGCACCAAGGACGAAGTGACCAAGTACCGGCAGGAACGCGATCCCATCGAGCAGGTGAAGGCTCGCCTGCTCGAATCGGGTGCGCAGACCGAAGAATCGCTCAAGGCGATCGAGGTCGAGATCCGGGCCATTGTGACCGAGGCTGCCGAGTTCGCGACCAATGATGCCGAGCCCGATCCCGCGGAACTGTGGACTGATATCACTATCAGCGCCTAAGGGACCAAAAGATGAGCGTGCTGCTTGGTGTCATTGCAGTCTTTGCCATTCTGTCACTATTGGTGGCGGTCTGGCAGGCCGTGATGATGGTGCAGCAGGCGCCCGTGGGTGAGCGTTTGGGTTCATTCATGGTGCTGGGGTGGTGGAAGTTCGCTGCCGTGCAGGCCAAGGCTGGTCCGGCTGCGGCAAGCAATGTCGAGATCTACAAGCGTGCCGCCATCGCCTTTCTTGTTTTCATCGTGCTGGGAGTGATGCTCAGCGGATGGGCGGTCAATCGGGGTTCGGGAGCGCAGGCTTCCATCACGTCCCGGCTGATCAACGATCCGCGGATCATTCCCGCCGAATTCGCCTTCAATACTGACCTTCGCCGTGTGGCCATGCCCGGCGTTCCTCTTTCGGAGAGTTGATATGCCTCAAATCCTGATGCCCGCGCTGTCGCCCACGATGGAAGAGGGAAAACTCTCCAAATGGCTGGTCAAGGTCGGCGATACCGTCGCGCCCGGCGATGTGCTGGCTGAGATCGAGACCGATAAGGCGACCATGGAAGTCGAGTCGGTCGATAGCGGCGTCGTCAAGGAATTGATGATCGAGGAAGGCACTGAAGGCGTAAAGGTCAATACACCGATCGCTCTGGTGCTCGGTGAAGGCGAAGAGGCCGGGGAAGCAACGCCCAAGGTCGCTGAACAGACAGCTTCAGCCGATCCCAAGGCCGAGAGCGCCGCCAGCGAACAGGCCAGCGTGCCCGCTGAAGCCAAGGCGCCGGCTGCGGCCGAAGCCCCCAAGTTCGTAGCCCAGGATGATCCCGATTTGCCCGAAGGCGTCGAGATGGTCGAGATGACCGTGCGCCAGGCGCTGAACGAGGCGATGGCCGAAGAGCTGCGCCGCGACAAGGACGTGTTCGTGATGGGTGAGGAGGTTGCTGAATATCAGGGCGCCTACAAGATCACCCAGAACCTGCTGCAGGAATTCGGTCCTGAGCGCGTTATCGACACGCCTATTACCGAGCACGGCTTTGCCGGTCTGGCTGTTGGTGCCGCGTTTGCCGGTCTTAAGCCAATCGTTGAATTCATGACCTGGAACTTTGCCATGCAGGCAATCGACCAGATCATCAACTCGGCTGCCAAGCAGCTTTACATGTCGGGCGGCCAGGTGACCGCGCCCATGGTGTTCCGTGGTCCCAATGGTGTGGCATCGCGCGTTGGCGCCCAGCATAGCCAGGACTATTCGAGCTGGTATGCGCATGTGCCCGGTCTGACAGTGATCGCGCCCTATAGCGCGGCTGATGCCAAGGGTCTGCTCAAAGCTGCCATTCGCTCACCCAATCCGGTGATCTTCCTCGAAAACGAGATCTTGTACGGGTCAACCGGACTGGTGCCCAAGGTCGACGATTTCGTGTTGCCAATTGGTAAGGCACGCATTGCCCGCAAGGGTGCCGATGTGACCATTGTGTCGTTCTCCATGGGTATGCGTTATGCGACCCAGGCCACCGAGAAGCTGGTGGCGGCGGGTGTCGATGTCGAATTGATCGACCTGCGCACGCTGCGGCCGCTGGACAGTGATACGGTCATCGAGTCGGTCAAGAAGACCGGCCGTCTGGTGACGGTTGAAGAGGGCTGGCCACAGGGTGGCATCGGCGCCGAGCTGTCTGCGCGGGTGATGGAACAGGCGTTTGACTATCTGGATGCGCCCGTGATGCGCGTGACCGGCAAGGATGTGCCGATGCCCTATGCTGCCAACCTCGAAAAACTGGCGCTGCCCAATGTCGATGAAGTTATCGCGGCGGTGAACGCCGTCACCTACCGTTCGTAAGGAGATTTGGGATGCCGATTGATATCACCATGCCGGCGCTCTCTCCCACGATGGAAGAGGGCAAGCTTGCCAAGTGGCACGTCAAGGAGGGCGACAGCGTCTCCTCGGGTGACGTGATCGCCGAAATTGAGACCGACAAGGCCACCATGGAAGTCGAGGCCGTCGATGAGGGCAAGATCGGCAAGATCATGGTTGCCGAAGGCACTGACAATGTGAAGGTCAATGCCGTGATTGCCGTGCTGTTGCAGGAAGGCGAAAGCGCCGACGACATGGCTGCTGCGCCCAAGGCCGAGGCTCCCAAGGCTGAAACGCCGAAAGCTGAAGCCCCCAAGGCGGCAGAACCTGCCAAGGATGCCGGCACGATCATGCGGGCCGATGCGGCTACCCAGACCGCGCCCACGGCCAAGGCCGACCCTGCGCCGGCGCCCGCCAAGCCGGCTGGTGGCAAGGTGTTCGCCTCGCCGCTGGCGCGCCGTCTGGCCAAGGAAGCGGGGATTGATGTTGCCGCCATTTCCGGCACCGGTCCCAAAGGTCGCGTGGTCAAAACGGACGTGGAAGCGGCTAAGTCGGGCAAGACCCCGCTCAAGGCTGCCGCGTCCGCTGCTGGCGCTTCGGTTGGTGCGGCTGCACCTGCCGGTGGCATGAGCAAGGAACAGGTTATCGCGCTCTATGAAGAGGGCAGCTACGAACTGGTGCCCAATGATGGCATGCGCAAGGTCGTTGCTGCGCGCCTGACCGAATCCAAGCAGACCGTGCCGCACTTCTATCTGACGCTGGATTGCCGGATTGACGCGCTGCTCGACGCGCGGGCGCAGATCAATGCACAGGCGCCCAAGAGCAAGGAAGGCAAGCCTGCCTACAAGCTCTCGGTCAATGACTTCGTGATGAAGGCGTGGGCCGTCGCGCTGCAACGCGTACCGCTGGCCAATGCGACCTGGGCCGGCGACAGCATTTTGTATCACAAGCGCAGCGACGTTGCGGTTGCTGTGGCGGTGCCCGGTGGGCTGTTTACGCCCGTGGTCAAGAGCTGCGATACGCTCAGCCTGCGCGAGATTTCCGACAAGGTGAAAGACCTTGCAACGCGCGCCAAGTCCAAGAAGCTGGCGCCGCATGAATATCAGGGCGGGGCTTCCTCGGTGTCCAATCTGGGCATGTTCGGGATCACCAATTTTGCGGCAGTGATCAATCCGCCCCATGGCACGATCCTGGCCGTGGGCGTTGGCGAAGAACGCGTTTTCCCCGACAAGGGTGAGATCAAGATCGGCAACTTCATGACGGTGACGCTGAGCTGCGATCACCGCGCGGTTGACGGGGCTCTGGGCGCTGAACTGCTCGGCGTGTTCAAGGGGCTGATCGAAAACCCCGTCATGATGCTGGCCTAGGGGCAGGGACATGAAAACCATTCTGGCCTATGGCGACAGCCTGACTTTCGGTGCCAATCCGACTGGTGGTCCGCGGCACGCTTTTGCGGATCGCTGGCCCAGCGCGCTTGAAGCTGGCCTTGCCGGCAAGGCGCGGGTGATCGCCGAAGGCCTTGGTGGTCGCACGACGGCGTCGGATGACTGGTACGCCAATGCGGACCGCAATGGCGCCCGCATTCTGCCCACGCTGCTGGAAAGCCACAGTCCGCTGGACCTGGTGATCATCATGCTGGGGACCAATGACCTCAAGCCCGCCATTTGCGGCTCGGCGCTGGAAGCCTCGTTCGGCATGCGCCGGCTGGTGCATGTTGTGCGCGGTCACTACGCGGGCAAGGGCGAAACGGCCCCCAAGATCATGCTGGTGGCGCCACCGCTGGTTTGCGAGAGCGAGAACGCCGACATGATGGGTCACTTCGGTGGCTATACGCACGGGCTCGAACAATCGAGCCAGTTTGCGGCCCATTATGCGCGGCGGGCCGAAGAGCTTGATACCGGCTTTTTTGACGCTTCGACGGTGGCCGTTGCCGATCCTGAAGACGGCGTTCATCTGGACGCAAAGAATACGCGGGCGATTGGCGAGGTCCTGGTGCCTGTCGTTACATCCATGTTGGGTCTCTGACCCGCTTCATCGACTATTCTGGAGGCCCAAATGGCTGACCAATACGACCTTCTCGTTATCGGCGCCGGTCCCGGCGGTTATGTTGCCGCGATCCGTGGCGCGCAGCTGGGCATGAAGGTGGGCATTATCGAGCGCGAGCATATGGCTGGCATCTGCTCGAACTGGGGCTGTATCCCGACCAAGGCGCTGCTGCGCTCTGCCGAAGTCTATGGCCATATGAGCCATGCCAAGGATTACGGGCTGACCGCCGAGAAATTCGGCTTCGATATTGACGGTGTGGTCAAGCGTTCGCGCGCCATTGCGGCGCAGATGAACAATGGCGTGCAGTTCCTGATGAAGAAGAACAAGATCGACATCATCTGGGGCGAGGCCGAAATCACCAAGCCTGGTGAGGTCAAAGTCGCGCCGACCAAGAAGAAGATCGTCGAGCCGCAGGGCCCTGTGCCCAAGAATGCGCTGGGCGAAGGCACCTACAAGGCCAAGAACATCATTATCGCAACCGGTGCGCGGCCCCGCGTGCTGCCCGGTATCGAGCCTGATGGCGACAAGATCTGGACCTATTTCGAAGCCATGAAGCCCGCCGCGATGCCCAAATCGCTGGTGGTGATGGGTTCGGGCGCCATTGGCGTGGAGTTTGCCTCGTTCTACCGCTCGATGGGCGCCGAGGTGACCATCATTGAATTGCTGCCGCAGATCATGCCGGTCGAAGACGCCGAAATTTCTGCCCTGGCCCGCAAGCGGCTGGAAAAGCGCGGCATCAAGATCATGACCGAGGCCAAGGTTGCCAAGGTTGAAAAGACCAAGGATGGCGTGATTGCCCATGTCGAGCTGAAATCAGGCGAGAAGCAGCAAATTGCTGGCGACAAGCTGATCTCGGCGATTGGCGTGATGTGCAATATCGAGGGCATCGGCCTGGAGAAGGTCGGGGTCAAAACCGAGCGCGGCGCCATTGTCATCGACGGCTACGGCAAGACCAATGTCGATGGCATCTGGGCGATTGGCGATGTGGCGGGCCCACCCATGCTGGCGCACAAGGCCGAGCATGAGGCCGTGATTACAGTCGAAAAGATCGCCGGCATGAAGGTGCACGGGCTCAACAAGCTGCTGGTGCCCGGTTGCACCTATTGCGAGCCGCAGGTGGCCAGCGTCGGTCTGACCGAAGCCAAGGCCAAGGAAGCCGGTCGTGAGATCAAGGTTGGCCGCTTCCCGTTCATCGGCAATGGCAAGGCGATTGCGCTGGGCGAGCCTGACGGGCTGGTCAAGACGATCTTTGATGCCAAGACCGGCGAATTGCTGGGTGCCCACATGATCGGTGCCGAAGTGACCGAGTTGATCCAGGGCTTTGTGGTGGCGATGAACCTCGAGACCACCGAGGAAGAACTGATGCACACCATCTTCCCGCATCCCACGCTGAGCGAGACGATGAAGGAAAGTGTGCTGGATGCTTATGGTCGCGCGCTGAACATGTAGCGCCCGACGTTTTCCACTGCCTATCCACAGGTTTTCAGAAAGTTATCCACATGGTCAAAGCGATACAAATCGGTCTGGGACATTGGGGATTCAGCTGGACCAAGGACGTTATCCCCAATGTTCCCACTGTTGAGATGGTGGGGTATGTGGATTCCAATCCTGACGCCACCAAGCGGGTACAGGACGAACTGGGGATCGACGCCAAGAGCTGCTTTTTGAGCCTGGACGATGCGGTCGCGGCGGTTGATGCGGATCTGGCGATCTGCACGCTGCGGACCGAAGCGCACTATCCGGTGGTCAAGCAGGCCCTGGAACTGGGGCTCAATGTGCTCGTGGAGAAGCCGTTCGCCTCGACCATCGCCCAGGCAAAGGAACTGGTGGCATTGGCCAAAGCCAAGGGCCGGGTGCTGATGGTCAGCCAGAACTATCGCTTCCAGTCTGCACCCATCGCCGTGGCCGAGCTGATCGGGGCGCAGAAGTTCGGGCCGGTCAATCTGGTGTCGATCGACTTCAGGCGCCATGCGCCCAGCCAGGGCTATCGCTACTGGGATATGCCTGATCCGCTGCTGGCGGACATGTCGATCCATCACTTCGATCTGATGCGCATGGTGCTCGGTGACGAGCCCAAGCGCGTATCGTGCCGCACCTGGAACCCGCCAGCCAGCCCGTTCGGGCATCATCCGATCGGGGTGGCGACGCTGGAGTTCGAAAAGGGGACGATCGTTTCCTATCGCGGTTCGTGGATGAGCAGCGGGCCGGTGACGCCGTGGTCGGGGGAGTGGACCATGGATTGCTCTGATGGCGAGATCATCTGGAGCTCGCGCGATCATTTCATGGGCAAGGCGGGGCCGGACCGGCTGGCGCTGCGCGAACGGGATGGTGATGCGGTGCCCGTGGCACTGGCCGATGTTGCGCTGGCAGACCGCATGGGGACGCTGGGAGCGATCGCCAAGACCATCGAGACGGGTGCTGCGCCGGCGCGGTTCAGCTCGGGCGAAGACAATCTGCATTCGCTGGCGCTGGTGCAGGCGACCATCCAGTCGGCCGCACGTGGCGGCGAATGGATTGAAATCGCCGATGTCATGGCCTCGGCGTAGCGCAGGTAAACATCTGGGAAGCCTTGAAGCAGGGCAGGCGAGACGCAATATCTCACCGACAACTTCAGGGGGACTGAATATGGCACTACCGGAACGACAAACCACAGGCGGCGGCTTTACAATGGGTCAGAACAATAATCGATCGGCGCTGATGTTTATCGGCATCGGCCTGCTGGCAGGGTTTCTGGCCAGTCTGATCGTTGGTGGCGGCGGGCTGATCACCTATCTGGTGAGCGGTGTGGTCGGTTCCTTCGTGGGGGGATATCTGTTCAACGCGCTGCGGATCAATCTTGGTATCCGCAACGAACTGCTGCGGCAGATCGTGACCTCAACGGTCGGCGCCATCATAGTCGTGCTGCTGGCACGGCTGATTGCTTAGAAGTCAGGACATCCCTTGGTCACACTGATCGACAATTCCGCGCTCAAGCCACGCCACCCCGAAAAGGCCAACAGGCCTGACAGCGTGGTGCTGCGCAAGCCGGACTGGATCCGCGTCAAGGCGCCGGGTTCGCCGGTTTACAAGGAGACCCAGCAGATCGTGCGTGAGCACGGGCTGGTGACGGTGTGCGAGGAGGCCGGCTGCCCCAATATTGGCGAGTGCTGGAGCAAGAAGCACGCGACCATGATGATCATGGGCGAAATCTGTACGCGCGCCTGCGCCTTCTGCAATGTACGTACCGGCATGCCCGGTCCGCTCGATGCCAGTGAGCCGGAAAAGGTCGCCAGTGCGGTCGAAAAGCTTGGGCTTGAGCATGTGGTGATCACCTCGGTGGACCGGGATGATCTGGCCGATGGCGGGGCGCAGCACTTTGCCGACGTGATCCTGGCGATCCGGGCCCGTAATCCCAAGACCACTATTGAAATCCTGACACCGGACTTCCTGCGCAAGGATGGCGCGCTCGAAGTGGTGGTGGCGGCCAAGCCAGACGTGTTCAACCACAATCTGGAAACCGTTCCGTCGAAATATCTCAAGGTGCGCCCCGGTGCGCGCTATTTCCACTCAATCCGTCTGCTGCAGCGGGTCAAGGAACTCGACCCCACCATGTTCACCAAATCGGGCATCATGGTCGGGCTTGGCGAGGAGCGGAATGAAGTGCTGCAATTGATGGATGACTTGCGCTCTGCAGAGGTGGATTTCCTGACCATCGGCCAGTATCTGCAGCCGACCAAAAAGCATACGCCGCTGATCCGCTTTGTGACGCCGGACGAGTTCAAGTCCTATGCGACGGTGGCGACGGCCAAGGGGTTCTCGCTTGTTTCATCGAGCCCGCTGACCCGCTCTTCGCATCATGCCGGTGAAGACTTTGCCGCGCTCAAGGCGGCCCGGATGGCAAAGCTGGGTCACTGATGAAACGCTTCTTCGAGCGGCATGTGCCGCATCTGCCGCAGCGCATGTTTCAGATCGTGTCAGATCTGCCGGACTATCCGCGCTTCATCCCCAACTGCAAGGCGATGGACGTGCGGCCAGATCCGGCAGCGGGATCGCCCAATGTGCAACTGGCCAAGATGACGTTGAATTTCGGACCTATCACCCAGGCCTATACCAGCCGGGTGACCAGCGATCCCGAGGCACTGACCATTTCGGCCAAGGCCGTCGATGGCCCGTTTGCCTATCTCGATAGTGTCTGGCGCTTTGAGGCCGAGGGCATGGGCACGCGGGTGCGCTTCGAAATCGACTTCAAGATATCCAATCCCTTCGTGGCAGCCGTGGCCGAGCCGGCCTTTGCGGCCAAGCAGGAAGAGATCATGCAGGCGTTCTGCGACGAGGCAGACCGGCGCTTCGGGAACTAGCCCAGAGCGCGGCTGGGCCCGTTCAGTCCTGCGTGCCGGTGAGAACCTCGACCACCAGATCAAGTGCGGCATTGACGCTGGCCTGGCGAATTTCGGCGCGTCCGAGATCGCCAAAACGGTGTTCGATGACCACGGTGGCCAGTTCGGACGAGACCGCCACATAGACCAGACCGACCGGCTTCTTTTCGGAGCCACCATCGGGGCCGGCAATGCCGGTGACCGCGACGGCGAAATCGGCGTGGGCCGTGTTGCGGGCACCGTCGGCCATGGCGCGGGCGACCTGGTTACTGACAGCGCCATAGTCACGGATCAGGCGGGCCTGCACATGGATCATGCGGGCCTTGGCGTCATTGGCGTAGGTAATGTATCCGCCAAAGAACGCCTTTGAGGCGCCGGGCACATCGGTGAGCGCGGCGGCGACAAGGCCGCCAGTGCAGCTTTCGGCCGTCACAATGGACTTTTTGGCGGCCGTGAGCAGTTCGATGACCTGCTGTGCAGGGTCAGTGGGTGTTGCGGCTGTTTTGGTTGTCATCAGTCAACCCTCGGCACTTCAATGCTTGCGCTTGCCATAGCCACGATACCTTCCTCCCGCCCGGTGAACCCGAGCTTCTCGCTTGTCGTTGCCTTGACCGCGATCCGCGATGACGCGATCCCAAGTGTTTCGGCAATGACAGTGCGCATTGCCGGCACGTGTGGCGCGATCTTGGGTCCTTCGCAGACAATTGTCACGTCGAGATTGACGATGCGGCCGCTGGCCTTGGCGACCAGTTCGCCAGCGTGCTTAAGGAACAAGGTGGAGGCTGCGCCTTTCCACTGCATATCGGAGGGTGGAAAGTGCACGCCGATATCGCCAGCGCCGATGGCGCCATAAATGGCGTCCGTCAAGGCATGCAGGGCGACGTCTGAATCGGAGTGACCGTTAAGCTTGAACTTGTAGGGAATGCGGACGCCGCCGAGCCAGACATGGTCGCCGGGTTCAAATGAGTGCACGTCAAAGCCGGTGCCGATGCGGGTTTCCATAGCGAGGTCTCCAGTCAGAATACGTTCGGCGTGGGCGAAGTCGTCGGGGTGGGTAATCTTGATATTGCTGCGCTCGCCGGCGACCATGGCGACACGCAGCCCGGCCCATTCGGCAATCTCGGCATCGTCGGTAAACTGGCGCGGCACGGTGGCGGCGCGCATATGGGCCGAAAAGATCTGGCCGAAACGGAAGCCCTGCGGGGTCTGCGCGGCAAAGAGCTGGTTGCGGTCTTCGGTCGTGCTGACCTGAGTGCCATCAAGCGAGCGCTTTATGGTGTCGGTGACGGGCAAGGTGGGCAGGGCACCCTCGGACTGGCTGAGCGCGCCAATGACATCACCAATCAGCCTTGCGCTGGCAAAGGGGCGTGCAGCGTCCTGAATCAGCACCAGATCAGGCCGGGCTGGCGCCAAGGCCTTGAGCCCGGCCAGTACCGAGGCCTGTCGCGATGCCCCGCCGACTACGGGAGGCAATAAACGGTCATCCTTGAGGCCGAGCGCGGCATAGCGGTCACCATGATCGGGATGGATGATGGTGACGATCTGGGTGACTTCCGGCACCGCGAGAAAGGCCGCAATGGTGCGGGTCAGGACCGGCTTGCCGCCAATGGTGCGATATTGTTTGGGATCGGGGATGCCGGTCGCTGCGGCGCGTTCGCCCTTGCCGGCAGCCACGATGATAACGGCAATTGTTTTTGGACGCATGGCGGGCAGAAACTCGGACAAGAAGCAGTCACATTAAGGTGGTCTAGCGTCGGTGGTCCTATGCGGCAAGTGCAGGGCTGCTGAACGCTGGCAATGCCCAGATAAGGGATTGCGCGGGCATGGGTTTTGACTATTGTGCGGGCATATTTGTAACGATGATCATTTCTGGGGCAGTGTTTTGTCGGTAGATGCCTGCAAGTTGAGCATCGGCGGCCATTCGGTCCGCAATAATGCTTTTCTCGCGCCCATGGCCGGGATCACTGACCGGTCATTCCGCAAGATGGCCGAGCGCTATGGCGCGGGTATGGTGGTGTCGGAAATGATCGCCAGCAATGCGCTGGCCACCGGCAACAAGGATATGGCGCGCCGCCTGGGCAAGCCGGAAAAGCTGCCGCACATGGTGCAACTCGCCGGTTGTGAAGCCGAGTGGATGCGCCGGGGCGCCAAGCTGGCCCAGGATGCAGGGGCCGATATCATCGACATCAACTTCGGCTGCCCATCCAAACGGGTGACCAATGGCTTTGCCGGGTCTGCCCTGATGCGGGTGCCCGATCACGCCATGACGCTGGTGGACGCCGTGGTTTCGGCCACGCCATTGCCGGTCACGGTCAAGATGCGACTGGGATGGGACGATGATAGTCTCAATGCGGCCGAGATGGCCCGCCGGGCGGTCGATGCTGGCGTGCAGATGATTTCGGTGCATGGGCGCACCCGGCAGCAGTTCTACAAAGGACAGGCGCGCTGGGAACTGGTGCGGGCCGTTGTAGAGGCCGTGAACGTGCCTGTGGTGGTCAATGGCGACATTACCGACCTTGATGCGGCGCAGGAGGCCCTGCGGCTGTCTGGTGCGGCAGCGGTCATGCTGGGACGCGGCGCTCAGGGACAACCATGGCGGGTGGGGGCTATTGGCGCCCGGTTGAGTGGACACGATGTGCCCGAGCAGCCTCGGGGTGAGGTGCTGACGGCGCTGATCTGCGAGCAATATGAAGACATGCTGAGCGAGTATGGCACTGGCGTGGGACTGCGGGCTGCGCGCAAGCATCTGGGCTGGTATCTCGATGCCGCCGGGATCGTGCTGGACAAGCCCAGCCGCACAGCCTTCCTCAACAATGAGACCCCCGCGGAGGTTCTGACCATGATCCGCGAGATTTTTTCGGGCGACTGGAAGGCCGCAGCATGAGTTCTGAACAAGCCAAACAAGCTGCAGCATCCGTGCCATCGGCTGCGGTCATTCAGGCGTTGCCGCAGCCGATTATCGTGTGTGACGACAATCGACAGATTGTCTTCGTGAATTATGCAGCAGAAGCGTTCTTTGGCGCTTCGCTGAGTGTGCTGACGCGGCAGCGGCTCGATGATCTGATAGCCTTTGGCTCGCCGATCATCAGTCTGGTTGAGACGGTGGCATTGCGCCGGGCGCCAATGACCGAATACCGCGTCCGTGTCGGTTCCTCGCGCTTTGGCGATGAGCGGATTGCCGATGTGTTCGCCAGTCCGCTTTCGGACAGTGATGGCCGGGTCGCCCTGCTGATTCAGGAACGCACCATGGCCGACAAGATCGATCGGCAGATGGTGTCGCGGGGCGCGGCGCGCTCGGTGACGGGGCTGGCGTCGATGCTGGCGCATGAAATCAAGAACCCGCTATCGGGTATCCGAGGCGCAGCGCAACTGCTCGAGCAGACCGTGAGCAGCGACGAAATTCCGCTGGCGCGCCTGATCCGCGAAGAGACCGACCGGATCGTGCATCTGATTGATCGGGTGGAAGTGTTTGGCGACGAGCGACCGATGGAGCGCGAGCCGATCAATATCCACGTCATTCTGGATCGGGTGAAGCTGCTGGCGCGCAATGGCGTGGCGCGCGGAATTTCGTTCTCCGAAGAGTATGATCCATCGTTGCCACCGGTGTTCGGCAATCGTGATCAACTGATCCAGGTCTTCCTCAATCTGGTGAAGAATGCCTCGGAATCCCTTGATCGTACACAGAATCCCGAGATCAAGTTCTCTACTGCATTTCGTCCGGGCATCCGTATCAGCGTGATGGGCGTGTCGGAACGCATTTCACTGCCGCTCGAGATTGTCATCGAAGACAATGGGCCGGGCGTGCCAGCTGACATCCTGCCGTTCCTGTTTGATCCATTCGTGACGACCAAGCAGAACGGGTCGGGGCTTGGGCTGGCGCTGGTGGCCAAGATCGTCGGTGACCATGGCGGCGTGATCGATTGCGACAGCCGGCCGGGTCGGACCAAGTTTCGTATTCTGCTTCCCGTTGCGAGCGGGGCCTTTCAAGTTCCAGAAGAAGAGGGAATGGCACCATGAGCCATGTCGTCCTGCTCGCCGATGACGATGCCGCCATCCGCATGGTGCTCAACCAGGCGCTGACACGTGCCGGCTATGAGGTGCGCCCCACGGGCAATATCTCGACCATGTGGAACTGGGTCAGCCGTGGTGAAGGTGACATTCTGATCACCGACGTGGCGATGCCCGATGGCAACGCCTTTGAGGTGATGCCCAAGATCAAGAAGCTGCGCCCCGATCTGCCGATGATCGTGATGAGCGCGCAGAACACCTTCATGACCGCCATTCGGGCGTCTGAGGTGGGGGCCTATGAATATCTGCCAAAGCCATTCGACATTACCGAAGTGCTTTCGGTGGTGGCGCGGGCGCTGGCCGATGCGAAGAAGCCGACCAAGGCCGAACGTCATGCCGATGAAGCCGGTGAAACCATGCCGCTGGTGGGTCGCTCCACCGCGATGCAGGATATCTATCGTGCGCTGGCGCGGCTGATGCAGACCGATCTGACGGTGATGATCACCGGCGAGAGCGGTACGGGCAAGGAACTGGTGGCGCGGGCGCTGCATGATTTCGGCAAGCGCCGGAACGGGCCGTTTGTGGCCATCAATATGGCAGCCATTCCGCGTGACCTGATCGAAGCCGAACTGTTCGGGCATGAGAAGGGTGCCTTTACCGGTGCCAATACGCGCTCTTCGGGGCGTTTTGAGCAGGCGGAGGGGGGCACGCTGTTCCTTGACGAAATCGGCGACATGCCGATGGATGCCCAGACCCGTCTGCTGCGCGTGCTGCAGGAAGGCGAATACACGATGGTCGGCGGGCGCAGCTCAATCAAGACGAATGTGCGCATCGTGGCAGCGACCCATCGTGACCTGAGCCAGATGATCCGCCAGGGTCTGTTCCGCGAAGATCTGTACTATCGCCTCAATGTAGTGCCGATCCGGTTGCCACCGCTGCGCGAACGCATTGACGATGTCGGTGATCTGGCGCTGCACTTCCTCAAGGTTGCACAGCGCGAGGGCGAGCCGGTGAAGTCGATTTCGCCCGAGGCCATCAAGCTGATGCAGAACTATTCCTGGCCGGGCAATGTGCGCGAGTTGGAGAATCTGGTTCGGCGGCTCTCGGCGCTGTACGCCGACGAAAGCATTTCGGCCGAGATCGTGCAGAACGAACTCAATATTGCCGATCGTCCGACGGCCACAGGGCCCTCGGGACCAGTGGATGTGTCGATGGCCGTGGAAACCCATGTGGGTGATGTGCTGCGCGAATATGAGCCCAATCTGCCGCCGCCCGGCCTCTATCAGCGGGTGATTGACCGGGTCGAGGCGCCATTGATCGCCATGGCGCTCAATGCCTGTGGGGGCAACCAGATCAAGGCGGCGGACCTGCTCGGGCTCAACCGCAATACGCTGCGCAAGAAGATCCGCACGCACAGCATCGAGATCGTCAAGCACAGCCGCCGCAATTAGCGCGGGTGGCCCGGCGCTGGCGACAGTGCCGGACCCGTTGTGATCAAGACCGGATGAAGGCCAGCATGTCAGGGTTGATGATATCGGCATGGACGGTCATCAGTCCGTGTGGATAGCCCGGATAGACCTTGAGTTCGGCACCGCTGACCAGCTTTGCTGACAGGTGTGCCGAGTTGCCGATCGGCACGATCTGGTCGTCATCACCATGCACAATCAGTGTCGGGACGCTGATAACCTTGAGATCATCTGTAAAGTCGGTTTCGGAGAAGGCCTTGATGCCGTCATAGTGCGCCTTGGCGCCGCCCATCATGCCCTGTCGCCACCAATTGCGGGCCAAGGCTGTATCCACAACCGCATCAGGCCGGTTGAAGCCATAGAACGGGCCGCTGGCCAGATTGTCGTAGAACTTGCTGCGATTGGCGGCCAGTTGCGCCCGCAGGCCGTCAAAGACTTCCATGGGCAGGCCGTCGGGATAGGAGTCGGTCTTGACCATGATGGGTGGGACAGCGGCGAGCATGATAAGCTTGGCAACGCGCCCATTGCCGCGTCTGGCCACATAGGCTGCAGCTTCACCGCCTCCGGTCGAGTGACCGATATGGACGGCGTTGCGCAGGTCCAGTTTTTCGGTCAGTGCGGCAATATCGGCCACATAGTGCGCCATGTCGTGGCCGTCCGATACTTGTGTAGACCGCCCATGGCCGCGACGGTCATGGGCAATGACCCGATATCCCTGGCTGTGAAAATACAGCATCTGGGTATCCCAGTCGTCGGACGAGAGCGGCCAGCCATGGTGGAATACGATAGGCTGGGCATCGCGCGGACCCCAATCCTTGTAGAAAAGTTCGACGCCGTCTGGAGTGGTTATGAAGCTATTGGTCATTGCAAAAGGCTCCTTGAAAACGGCACAACGCCGTTGATGCAGGGCCCGTCAGTGACGGAAGCAAGATACGCGGGATCAAGGGATTGGGGCCGGGCGTGGTACCAAAGACAGAACAGACCCAGAGGCCAGCAAAACTCAAGTCACGTGCGGCTTGCTCACCCCGTCATGCTGTTTCAAATCAAACGCCTGACGGGCCATGGCGAGGTATTGTGTAGCAGCTTTGGGGCGACGGAATTGTGGCAGTTTTAGCGGGGCTGATCTGCCCAAGGTGAGTGGCTCGATGGTGGTGGACCGGTCGCTGCGCATTCGTTCAATCAGAGTGGCCTGTGGTCAGTGTCACATTTTGGCAACATTTATCTTGAAGGGTCCGCCGAATTGCGTCAGGCTCGCGGCTTGCGGCGGATATGGAGTGCCACCCGGCATTAATGAGTGACATAGCCACGATCGAGGACGAGCCAGAGCGCATCTCACACGATGCCGGCAAGAGTGCGCGCGCGCCATTGTTCAACATGCGGAACAATCGGCCCCTTCGCGTGCTGGGCTTTGTCGTGGTCGTTGCATCGGTGCTGATGTCCTCGATCTCGTTCCTGATCCTGTCGGGCACCACCAATATCGAGCCATCGACCACAGTGTGGACGGTAATCTGGATTGTCACCGGCGTGCTGGTGCTGCTGGTGATCGCACTGGTGGTCACCGAAGCGGCGTTGCTGTTCCAGGCGCGCATGCGCAAGCAGGCCGGCGCGGGGATGCAGATCCGCATGGTGACGATGTTTGCCCTGGTCGCGGCCATTCCTGCGGCAATCGTTGCCGTGGTGGCGACAATCGCACTCAATCAGGGGCTGGATCAGTGGTTCAGCGAGCGCACACGCGCCATGGTTGAGAGCTCGCGGCTGGTCGCCCGCTCCTACATGCTCGAGCACGCTCAGGTGCTGCGCGATGATATCATCTGGACGGCGACCGAGCTGGAACAGGCTAAGGATACCTACGACAGTGATCCCGAGCGGTTTCAGCGTATTCTGACCGCGCTGGCCGTGACCCGGTCATTGCCCTTTACCTCGCTGGTCAACGGGCAGGGGGAGACCCTGGCCCGGGCGCAGATCGCGGTGCAGGGGGCCTATCCCAAATTGCCCGAGGGGATCACGGTCGGGCTGGTCGAGGGCATCCCGGCGGCCATTGCACCGGGGCGGGTCAATCTGGTCGGCTCTGTGATCAAGCTGCGTGGCTATGACGACACGTTCCTGTTCGTGGCGCGACCGGTCGAAGCCGAAGTGCTCGAATATATGCGGCTGACCGACGAGAACATCACTGAGTACCGGCAATACGCCTCGAACCGGCTGGTGTTTCAGATCACCTTCACCATCATGTATGTCGGTCTGGCCGTGGTGCTGCTGCTGGCAGCGCTGTGGATCGGTATTGCGCTCGCCAACCGGTTTGTTGATCCCATTCGAAACCTGATGATTGCTTCGACACGGGTGCGTGGTGGTGATCTTGATGTGCAGGTTCCGGTGCAGGAAGGCAAGGGTGATCTGCGCGATTTGTCTAACGGTTTCAACCTCATGACGCTGCAACTTAAACATCAGCGTGAGGCACTTCTGGCTGCCAATGAAATGAACGAGAAGCGGCGACAGTTCACCGAGGCCGTGGTGGAAGGTGTGTCTGCGGGCATTATCGGACTGGACCCGTTTGGTACGGTGACGCTGGTCAATGCCCGGGCCTGCGAGATGCTGGAGCGCGACGAAATCGGACTGATGGGGGAGCGGATCGAAGTGGCAATGCCGCAGCTGGCGCCCATTCTGGAGCGGGCGCGCTCGGCGCGGCGTGGTCAGGTACGCGACCAGATTCATCTGGGCAATGAAACCGACCGCCGCACCTATCAGGTGCAGCTGACCCGCGAGGGTTCGATTACCGAGTCCAAGGGCTATGTGTTGACCTTTGACGACATTACCGATCTTGAGTCAGCGCAGCGCACCAGTGCCTGGGCCGACGTGGCGCGGCGCATTGCACACGAGATCAAGAACCCGCTGACTCCCATTCAGCTATCGGCCGAACGCCTGCGGCGCCGCTATGGCTCCAAGCTGGAGGATGATCGCGAGGTGTTCGACAAATGCATCAACACCATTGTGCGGCAGGTGGGCGATATCGGACGTATGGTCGACGAGTTCTCGGCCTTTGCCCGCATGCCTGAAGCGGCGCCGGAGATCTCGGATCTGTCCGATATCGTGCGCCAGGCGGTGTTCCTGGAAAGCGTGCGGCTGCCCGAAATCACCATTGAAACCACGCTGCCCGAGGAGGCGATCTATGCCTGGTGCGATAACCGGCTGATTTCGCAGACGCTGACCAATCTGATCAAAAATGCCGTGGAGGCATTCGAGATGGTTGATCGCAGCGAGGATCTGCAGCCCAGGATTCTTGTGGACGGGCATATTGAAGGCAATCATGCCCGGGTTTCAGTGTCCGATAATGGCAAGGGCTGGCCCAAGGAAAACCGGCAACGGCTGCTTGAGCCCTATATGACCACCCGCGAAAAGGGCACCGGTCTGGGTCTGGCGATCGTTGCCCGGATCATCGAGCAGCATGGCGGCATCGTCGAGCTGGTTGACGCCGAACCCGATGCAACCGGGCGCATCGGCGCCTGCGTTACGTTCACACTGCCTTTGCAGTCTCCCATCAAGACGTCAGCGGCAGAGGAGGGGGCTGAGTCGCCCGCTCAATCTGCCCAACAGGAGGAGTCGCTCATTTCAGCGGCTGATCAGAAGTAATGGCACTCGATATTTTGATCATCGACGACGAAGACGATATCCGCGATCTGATCGCCGGCATTCTGGAGGATGAGGGTTTTGAGGCGCGGCAGGCGCACGATGCCGATAGCGGGCTGAATGAAATTGCCCGTCGCCGGCCCAGCCTGGTGTTTCTCGACATCTGGATGCAGGGGTCGCGGCTCGACGGGTTGCAGCTGCTTGATGTGTTTCAGAGCCAGCACCCCGACATGCCGGTGGTGATGATTTCGGGTCATGGCAATGTGGAGACCGCCGTGTCGGCGATCCGGCGCGGCGCGTATGACTACATTGAAAAGCCGTTCAAGATTGATCGCCTGTTGCACATTACCCAGCGTGCCATGGAGGCGACGCGCCTGCGCACCGAAGTGGCCGAACTCAAGGAGCGGTCGGCCACCAAGAGCGCAGACATGGTGGGAACGTCCACGGCGCTGCAGAACGTCAAAGGCATTATTGAGAAATCGGCGCCGACCAATTCGCGGATATTCATTTCCGGCCCATCGGGAGCGGGCAAGGGACTGGTAGCGCGGCTGATCCATCACCGTAGTCCGCGCGCTGAATCGCCGTTTATCGAGATCAATGCGTCGCTCTATGCACCCGAGGAAGTGCCGGTCGTGCTGTTCGGGCGCGAAACGCGCGACAAGAGCGGCATTCTCAATGTCGAGGTCGGTGCACTGGAGCGTGCGCATGGCGGCACGCTGTATCTGTCTGAGGTGACGACACTGCCGGCCCAGACGCAGGCAGCACTACTGCGCACGCTGGTGGAAAACCGGTTCAACCGGGTGGGCGGTACCCAGGCCGTGCCGATTGACGTGCGGATCATCGCCTCAAGTTCGCAGAACGTGGCGGCGCAGGTGGAAAGCGGAGAATTCCGCTCCGATCTGTTCCATCGCCTGTCGATCGTGCCATTGCCGCTGATCCCGCTCAAGGAGCGTCGCGAAGACGTGCCACCGCTGGTCAACGTGTTCATCGAACAGGTGGCGCGGATGCACAATCTGCAGCGTCTGGTGGTGGGTGATGATGCGATGGCCGTGTTGCAGGCCCAGGAATGGCCCGGCAATGCGCGGCAATTGCGCAATTCCATCGAGCGGTTGCTGATCCTGATGAAGGACCAGCAACCTGAGGATGGCGTGATTACCGCCGCCATGCTGCCATCGGACATTGGCGAGGTGCTGCCAACCGTCGGTGATACCGATGCCTCGGCCCATCTGATGAGCCTGCCCTTGCGTGAGGCCCGCGAAGTGTTCGAACGGCAATATCTGCTGGCACAGATTGAACGGTTCGGGGGTAATATCTCCAAAACTGCCGAATTTGTGGGGATGGAGCGCAGTGCTTTGCACCGCAAGATCAAGTCGCTGGGTCTCTAGACAAGGCCCAATTTTTAGACCCGGCCATGCAGTTGGTCGGGTAGGCACGAAAATGCATCTGTGCCATAGTGCTTAATGTGTGGTGAATGCACACCGGTGCGGACTGGGCGGCAGTTCGATTGCCGGTAGGCGAGCAAGCGCAACGACAACAGCGACAAGCAATGCCGCGAATTAGAGGCCTCAATGCCCAGCGAAAAGCAGCAAAACCTGCAGGATTCCTTTCTCAATCACGTGCGCAAGCAGAAGGTGCCAGTCACGATCTTCCTCGTGAATGGCGTCAAATTGCAGGGCGTGATTACCTGGTTCGACAATTTCTGCCTGCTGCTGCGCCGTGATGCGCAGTCGCAGTTGGTCTACAAGCATGCTATCTCGACCATTATGCCGGGGGCACCGATCCAGCTGTTCGATCCCGAGCAGAACCAAGACAGCGACTAACGAGTTTTTATGAGCGAATTCGACGATGAAGGGGCCGTCCAGAAGGGCGGCCCAAAGGCGTTTATTGACCAGCGAGACCAGCCATTTCGGGTGGGCATTGTTGTGCCGGATGTGCGCGGGCATTTTTCGCAGCACTCCATTGAAGCGCGACAGGCCGAATTTGAGGGACTGGCCGGGGCCATCGGCCTGGACGTTCAGTTCTCCGAAGTGGTCAAGGTGCGCGAGATCAAGCCGGCGACGTTTATCGGTGGCGGTCACACCGAAACGCTGGCCGGCAAGGTCAAGGAAGACAAGATTGACCTGTTGCTGATCGATGCGCAGCTGACTGCCATTCAGCAGCGCAATCTGGAGAAGGAAACCGCGGCCAAGGTGCTGGACCGGACCGGGTTGATCCTTGAAATCTTTGGCGACCGGGCTGCCACGCGTGAAGGTGTGTTGCAGGTCGAGTTGGCGCATCTGAACTATCAGAAGGGTCGTCTGGTACGGTCCTGGACCCACCTTGAACGCCAGCGCGGCAGTGGCGGCAGCGGCTTTATGGGTGGCCCTGGTGAAACCCAGATTGAAAGCGATCGACGCCAGATCATGGATCGTATCGTGCTGCTTGAAGACCGACTGGAGAAGGTCAAAAAGACCCGCATGCAGCAGCGTTCGCAGCGCGAAGGCACACCGATCGTGGCGCTGGTGGGCTACACCAATGCTGGTAAATCAAGCCTGTTCAACGCGATGACGCGCTCGGAAGTGTTTGCCAAGGACCTGCTGTTCGCGACGCTGGACACCACGGTGCGCAAGCTGGCGCTGCCGCATGGGCGCGAGATCATGCTCAGTGACACGGTGGGCTTTGTGGCAGACCTGCCAACCGATCTGGTGGCCGCTTTCCGCGCGACGCTGGAAGAGGTGATCGACGCCGATGTGATCCTGCACGCGCGCGACATAGCCAACCCGGACCATCTGGCCCAGGCGCAGGACGTTATCAGTGTGCTGGGCGATCTGGGCGTGCTGGCCGAAACCACGCCGATCATTGAGGTGTGGAACAAGATCGACCTGTTGGGGCAGGGCGGTCTGGCGCTCGAAGACGCGCTGGCCAGTATTGCGCCGGCCAGCAAGGTTGCCGCCGTTGTGCCGGTTTCCGCGCTAACCGGGCAGGGGCTTGATGCGCTGGCGTTGGCGGTCGAGACGGCACTGGGCGAAAAAAGCCGCAGCTATCACGTGCATGTGCCGCATAGCGCCGGTGGCGATATTGGCTGGCTGCATTCGCATACCGAAGTGATTTCGCGCGACGAACCCACCGAGCAGGGCACCGGATTCATGGTGCGGGTCGAGCCACGCCACAAGACGGCGTTCCTGGAACGCTTCAACGGCCGGATCGACAGCTCAGACGCCTAGAGCTTGTCGGCGGCGCGGATTTCATTCCAGTAGCCGTCCAGGCGGTCGAGCCCGGCATCCTTGGGGTCAACGCCATCTTCTCGGCAGCGCTGCTCGACGTGATGAAAGCGGCGGGTGAACTTGAAGTTGGCGTCGCGCAGGGCGCCCTCGGCATCGACACCGGCCTGACGGGCCAGATTGGCGACAGCAAACAGCAGGTCGCCAATTTCCTCGTGCACCGCCGCCTGATCCTGACGCTGGTGCGCTTCGCTCACTTCGGCCAGTTCCTCGGCGACCTTGGCCTGCACTGACGCGAAATCGGGCCAGTCAAAGCCCACTTTGGCCGCGCGCTTGGTAAGCTTTTCGGCACGGGCCAAAGCCGGCAGGACATGGGGCACATCGTCAAGAAGGGAAGGGGTGATATCACCCTTGCGGGCCGCTTTGGCGGCGCGCTCCTCGACCTTGATGGCTTCCCAGCGACCTTTGGCCATTTCAGCGCCCTGAGCGGCGTCTTCCCCAAATACGTGTGGATGGCGGCGGATCAGTTTCTGGGTGATGCCGTAGATGACGTCACCAATGTCGAAATGGCCAGCCTCGGTGGCCATCTGGGCGTGGTAGATCGGCTGCAACAGCAAGTCGCCCAGTTCCTCGCGCAGATCATCATAATCTTCGCGCTCGATAGCGTCTGAAACCTCATAGGCTTCCTCGATCGTATAGTGGCGAATGCTGGAGAAATCCTGCTCCAGATCCCATGGGCAGCCACCATCGGGGTTACGCAGGGCGGCCATGATTTCGATCAGGCGTGAGATGTCGCGTGAGGGCTGCATGGGGACGCTTTCACTGGCTTTGGAATCACAAAGCGACGGTAACGCGTCGAGGACGGTGATGTCGCCAACCTTGCCGGGTGGTGCGGGCGAAAATTGCCGCTGTGCAGTTGCCAAGCCTGATTGTTTCGCCACGACTCCCGGTTTTCAGGGCCTGCGTGCTGACATGCAAATTGCTCAGTTGCTCACAGGTTCCAACCCGCTATGACCACGCTGACACCGGCAAGGAATGTCGGGCGTTCGATGCGCGGCGGGCACAGATCCAGTCCGTAGTGCCGCGCTGTCGCGTCTAATCGGACAGTTCCGTACGGGCACAGTTAGGTGATGGGGTCGGTGGCGTCACCGGGGTCAACAATTCGGCCTGAGCGCAAGAGTAGTAACAGGTGACCGGGCGTGCATACCGGGCACATAATTCAGATACCCGTTATTCGCATAATATATATTATGGAACTTATACGGATTTGAAAACGGCCCAGAAGGCAGCAATTTGCGTGGCTTTTTATCAGTTCGTGCCAAAATGTACGAATCCGATGGACAGATTTGACCGTTTGGTCAAAACTCGCTGCCACGACATGACCAGCCATGGCTGCCAAGGAGGACGATGTGCGTTTCGGATACAAGGCTTCTGCTGAGCAATTCGCGCCCAACACGTTGCTGAAATTCGCCATCGAGGCCGAGCAAGCCGGGTTCGACTCGGTGTTTGTCAGCGATCACTTTCAGCCCTGGAAGCATACCGACGGCCATGCGCCGTTCGCACCCGCCTGGATGGCCGCGGTGCTGGCCAAGACCGAACGGATCATATTGGGCACGTCGGTGCTGACACCGACATTCCGCCTGCATCCGTCGGTTGTGGCGCATGCCTTTGGTACGTTGGGTTCGATGTTTCCCGGCCGGGTCATTCTGGGCGTCGGTACCGGCGAGTCGCTCAACGAGGTGCCATCGACCGGCATGGTTTGGCCCGAACTCAAGGAACGGTCGGCCCGTATGCGCGAAGCTGTGGCCTTGATCCGACAGCTGTGGAGCGAGGACCGCGTGACGTTCGAGGGCGAATACTACAAGACGCAGAACGCCACGATCTATGACAAGCCCGACGAAATGGTGCCGATCTATCTGGCCGCTGGCGGGCCTTTGAACGCGAAATATGCTGGCCGCGCCGGCGACGGTTTCATCTGTACATCAGGCAAGGGCGAAGAGCTTTACGTCGACAAACTGCTGCCCAATGTGGCGCTTGGCCGCGAAGAATCCGCGTTGGCTGACAAGCCTTTCGAGCGGATGATTGAAGTGAAAGTCTCGTTCGATACCGATCCTGAGGCGGCGCTGGAGAACACGCGTGGCTGGGCGGCGCTATCGCTGACGGCGGAGGAAAAACACTCGATCGAAGATCCTGCGGAAATGGAGCGCCTCGCGTCCGAACTGCCGATTGAGCGTATTGCGAAGCGCTGGATCGTCTCGAGCGATCCGGATGAGCATGTGAGCGCCATCAAGACCTATATGGATTATGGCTTTGATCATCTGGTATTCCATGCACCAGGTGATGATCAGAGCCGCTTCCTGGCGCTCTATGCCAAGGAAATTCTGCCGCGCTTGCGCGCATTGGCGCCAGCCGGGCAGTAGCCCCCTGCCCTCGATACGGGACGATGCGATGAGTTTGCCGCGATTTACGGTGTGGGGCGTTACTGGTGTCCCCGAAATTGGTGCCGGTGATGATCTGGTCAGCCACATCCTGCAGGCCGTCGCCGCGCAGGAAGCGGACGATCCAGAAGCAGCACTGCGCGATGGCGATATTCTGGTGGTGACCAGCAAGATCGTTTCCAAGGCGGAAGGTCGGCAATTTCCTGCCGCGGATCGCGAGAAGGTCATTGCGCAGGATACGGTGCGCGTCGTGGCCGAGCGCGTGCATCCCGGTGGCGTGACGCAGATCGTCGAGACCCGTCATGGCCTGATCATGGCTGCTGCAGGCGTGGATACGTCCAATGTGCCTGATGGAATTGCCCTGCGGCTGCCAGAGGATCCCGATGCTTCGGCACGGGCGATGTGTGCTGGCCTACGGGAGCGCCTGGGGATCACGCTTGGCCTCATCATCACCGACACCATGGGGCGGCCTTGGCGCGTCGGTCAGACCGATGTGGCTATTGGCGCTGCTGGCGTGATGGTTACAGATGACATGCGCGGCGGCGTCGATGCCAATGGGCGTCCGTTGCAGGTGACCATTACAGTGTTGGCTGATGAACTGGCCGGCGCCACCGATCTGGTCAAGGGCAAGGCCACAGGCATTCCCATTGCCGTGGTGCGCGGTTTGGGTCGTCTGGTCACCGATGTCGATGCGCCTGGCGCCCGTACGCTGGTGCGTTCGGTCGATGATGACATGTTCCGCTTTGGCTCTGCCGAGGCTTATCGCCTGGGTTATGAAGCCGCGCTGGCCGAGCTGCGCGATGGCGGCCAGACCACCTCAAAACGCGTCAAACAACGGCAGGATTAAAGCCATGCGTGCCTCTTTTCTCGCGGCATTTGCCGCCGTGTCGCTGTCTGCCGCGCCAGTGCTGGCCCAGACCAGCTATCCCTTGAGCATCGAGAACTGCGGCGTGTCCGTCGTGTTCGACGCAGCGCCCAAGCGCGTGGTGACGATCAAGTCGACAGCCACCGAAATGTTGCTGGCCCTTGGTCTGGGTAACAGGATTGTCGGCGTGGGTTTTCAGGATGGTCCGGTGCCACAGGCCTGGGCGGTCGGCGCTGGGGCGCTGCCGGTGCTGGCTGAAAAGCTGCCATCGCAGGAAGTGGTGCTCGAAGTGGAGCCCGACCTCATCTATGGCGGCTGGGAAAGCAATTTTGCGGCGGACGGCGCTGGCGAACGGGCCAGCCTGGCCAGCCTGGGTGTCGCCAGTTATGTCTCGCCGGCTGCCTGTCGCTCGATCAAGCCGGCCAAGCTGAGCTTTGACGGCCTGTTTGCCGATATCGCCGAGATGGGCGCGATATTTGATGCATCTTCGGCAGCAGACGCGCTGATTGCCGAACAGCAGGAAGCACTCGCCGCCATCCCCGCCGACGATCGTGGGCTGAGCGTGCTGTGGTATTCGTCAGGCACCAAGGCGCCCTATGTCGGAGCGGGCAGCAATGCGCCGGCCATGATGATGGCAGCGCTGGGACTGAACAATATCATGGGTGATGTCGACGAAGGCTGGGTTTCGGCCAGCTGGGAAGCCATTGTCGATGCCAATCCCGACGTGATCATCCTGGTTGATGCGGCGTGGAATTCGGTGGACCAAAAGAAGCAATTGCTCGCCGAGAATCCGATTACCAGTCAGCTCGATGCGGTCATTCACGAGCGGTACCTTGTGGTGCCGTTCCCGGCCTCCGAGGCCGGGGTGCGCAATGTCGGGGCGACAGCCGATATGGCGGCGCAACTGGCGGCGTTGTCCTTCTTAAAATGAGTTTGACCCGCGGCCCTCGGATAGCGCTTGGCGCCGGGCTGTGGGCGCTATTGCTGGCGAGCGTGGTGTTGGCGGTGACCTTTGGGCCCGCCGATATAGCGCCGCAGGAGGTCTGGCAGACCATTGGCAACCATTTCGGCTTGCCGATGGACAGTCCGGTGACGCGGCTGCGCGATGCGATCATCTGGGAATTGCGGCTGCCACGCGTACTGGTTGCCGCCGGGATTGGCGCGGGGCTGGCGCTATGTGGCGCCATCATGCAGGCGCTGACCCGCAATCCGCTGGCGGATCCCTATCTGCTGGGCCTTTCGTCCGGTGCCTCGTTCGGGGCCGTGGTGTTTTTGCTAGCCGGGGCGGCCTTGCTGATGCCGATCGGGGCGTTTCTGGGTGCCGGGGCCGCCATGGCGCTGACGTTACTGATCACAAGGCTTCTGGGTGGCGCCACGCCGTCGCGGGCCATTCTGGCGGGCATTGCCATTTCAGCGCTGGCGGCAGCAGGAACATCCTTTTTGATCTTCTGGTCGGCGACGGGTGATTCCTATCGTGAAATCCTGAGCTGGTTGATGGGCTCGCTCAGTGGCACTGGTTGGGGTGATGCGGGCATTGTCCTGAGCGCCGTCGTGCTGCTCGGTGTGCCGATGCTGATGAGTGGCCGCTCGCTTGATGCCTTTGCCTTTGGTGACGCGGCGGCGGCGACGCTGGGGATCGATGTGGCCCAGTTGCGCTGGGTGCTGCTGGGTGCCACGGCGCTGCTGACCGGTGCGCTCGTTGCCATTGGCGGCGCGATCGGTTTTGTGGGCCTGATCATTCCTCATGTGGTGCGCCTGGGGACCGGTTCGCGCCATCGGGTGCTGTTGCCGGTGACCATGCTGGTGGGTGCCATCTTCATGGTGTGGACCGATACCGCAGCGCGCAGCCTGTTCTCGCCGCGTGAATTGCCGGTGGGGATCATCACCGCTCTACTGGGCGCGCCGATCTTTCTGCTCGTACTGTTGCGCTATCGGCGGGTGACATGAGCGCGGGGCTGGCGTTCAGCGAAGTGGTGGTGCGCGCCGGGCAAAGCACGCTGCTTGATGGCGTCAGCTGTGCAGCGCGCGCAGGCCGATTGACCGGTCTGATTGGTCCCAATGGCGCCGGGAAATCGACATTAATGCGGGCGGCTCTGGGGCTCGTTGCCATGGATAGCGGTTCAATTCGCTTTGGTGACGCTGATCTGCCTGCCATGGCGCGGCGGGATCGGGCGCAAATGAGCGCGTTCGTCGAACAGAGCGGCGCGAGCGAGGTGCATCTGAGTGCCCGCGAAGTGGTGATGCTGGGCCGTATTCCGTTTCAATCGCTCTGGCAATCAACGGCGGGCCCGCAGGATGATGCCGCAGCCGATGCGGCGCTGGCTGCCGTGGGCATGACCGGCTTTGCCGAGCGGCAATACCAGACGCTTTCGGGTGGCGAACAACAGCGTCTGCAGGTGGCGCGAGCCTTGGCCCAGCAGCCGCAATTGCTGATTCTGGATGAGCCCACCAATCACCTTGATGTGCATGCGCAATTGAGCATTCTCAACCTGCTGCGGCAGCGGGCGCAGGCCGGCGCGACGGTTTTGCTGGCGTTGCATGATCTCAATCTGGCGGCAGCGTTCTGTGACGAGCTGGTGGTCCTCCATCACGGCCGGCAAGTGGCTCAGGGTTCACCCCAGGCGGTGTTGACCCCTGCCCTGCTGGCCGATGTCTATGCCGTCAAGGCGAGCGTTCTGGCGCATCCGCATTCAGGACGGCCGATGATTGCCTATGATCTGCCATCTGATTGAGGGACGTTGCGCAAATGCGATTGACATTAGCGTCGGCCCCGACCAAAATTTTGATCAGCTGGTCAAATTTCTGATCGATCGATAGTCGGAGGGCTCTATGGAATTCGGAATCACCTTCAAGGGTTTCATTGAACCCGAACGGGCGCGTTACCTGGTGCGCGCTGCTGAATATGCTGGCTTCACCTATTGCTGGTTCTACGATTCACACATTCTGTGGCGCGACTGTTACGCCGCCATTGCCATGTGCATGGAACACACAACCGATATGCGGTTTGGTCCGCTGGTGACCAATCCCGATGTGCGCGACTGGTCGGTGGCCGCGTCGCTGTTCGGTTCGCTGTCCAAGCAGAGTGGCGGACGCTTTGATCTGGCTGTTGGTCGCGGCGACAGTTCGCGCCGGGTGATGGGCAAAAAGCCAGCCAAGCTGGCCCGTGTTGCGGAATTCATCGAAAAGACCCGCGCCATGGTTCGCGGCGAGGCTGTCACCTATGATGACATCCCCGAGCCCGTCCAGTTCCCGTGGGCCGTTGGCCACGACATGCCGAGCTGGATTGCCGCCTATGGTCCGCTGGCGCTGAAAACCGCCGGTGAACATGCCGATGGCGTGGTGCTGCAGCTGGCAGATCCCGGGCTATGCAAATGGTTCACGGACCAGTGTCTGGATGCGGGCAAGGCCGCAGGCAAGGATATGAGCAATTACCGCTCTATGGCTGCTGCCCCCGCCTATTTCGGCGACAAGGCCCGCGCTATCGAGGCCACGAAGTGGTTCCCCGCCATGGTGGGCAATCACGTGGCTGATATTGTCGAAAAATATGGCGCCGACAGCGATCAGGTGCCAGCCAGCCTGACCAGCTATATCGAAAAGCGTCGCGGCTACGACTATTCCAAGCATGGTCAGGCCGATAACCCGTTCCTGGATTTCATCACGCCCGACGTGGTGGAGAACTTCTGTGTGCTTGGCGAGCCCGAGGAGCACATTGCCAAGATGCATGCGCTCAAGGCTGCGGGCATCACGCAATTCAACATCTATCTCGATAGTGGCGATGAGGAAGAGATCATTGCCGGCTATGGCCGACACGTGATCCCGGCGTTTCGCTAACAGGCGGACCGCTTAGCGATTGAGGATGGTGCCGGTTACGACGTCAATTCTCATGCCATCGAACGCCGGCGTTATGTGCGCCGGCGTTTCCGCGTCGAGCCGGGCATAGTCGAGGTCGATATGCATATCGGTCAACACGGCCTGGCGCGGCGCAAAGCGCTCGATCCAGTCCAGCGTTTCGGGCAGGCTGAGATGGCTGGGGTGCGGCGTGGGCCGCAAGGCATCCACGATCCACAGATCAAGACCGGTCAGGGCGGCGTGGGAGGCATCTGGAAAGCCGGACAGATCGCAGGAATAGGCAAGTCCAGCAATGCGGAAGCCGAGCGAGTTGATATTGCCGTGCTCCTGCTCAAAGGCGGAAATATCAAGAGTACCGCCCGGACCATCGATGCTCAGATGCTGGCCTGCCACGATTTCATGGGCATTGAGAATGGGCGGATAGTCGCTGCCCTTGGGGCTGGAAAAGCAATAGCCAAAGGCTTCGCGAATACGGTCGCCCGCCGCCTGCGTGAAATAGACATCGACCCGGCGACGATTGTGCAGCGCCAGAACGCGCAGATCATCAATGCCATGGGTGTGGTCGGCATGTTCGTGGGTATAAAGCACGGCATCAACGCTATCGACGCCGGCATCAAGCAATTGTTCGCGCAGATCGCATCCGGTGTCGATCAATACACGCGTGGGCACCTCGCTGCCATCGGTCCAACCCTCGATCAGCAGCGAGCAGCGCCGACGCCGGTTGCGGGGTTCGTCAGGGTCGCAGGCGCCCCAGACATTGCCAATGCGCGGCACGCCGCCCGATGAGCCGCAGCCCAGAATGGTCGCAATGATCCGTTGCGCGGCCGGCATGGGTCAGGCCAGTCCGGTTTTTGAGAATAGACGCGCGAAGTTGGCGGTCGTCTCGGCGCCGAGTTGTTCAAGGCTGACACCGCGCACCTCGGCGACCTTTTCAGCTGTGTAACGGACAAAGCTGGGCTCGTTGGATTGGCCGCGATGCGGAATGGGCGCCAGATAGGGAGCATCGGTTTCGACCAGATAGCGATTAGCTGGCACGAATTTGGCGACGTCACGAATTTCTTCGGCGTTCTTGAAGGTGATGATGCCCGAGAAGGAGATATAGCCACCCAGATCCAGCGCGGTTCGGGCGAGATCCGTGCCGGCGGTAAAGCAGTGCAGCAGGAAGGGGAATGCCCCCTGCCCGCTTTCGTCCTTGAGGATCGCCGCAATGTCGTCGTCGCACTTGCGGCTGTGGATAACCAGTGGAAGACCGGTAATGCGCGCAGCGGCAATATGACGACGCAGCCCGGTGGCCTGAGCCTGGCGCGGGGCGTTGTCATAGAAGTAGTCCAGGCCGGCCTCCCCGATGGCAACGCAGCGTGGGTGGGCCGAAAGCCGCACCAGATCGTCGGTCTGGATGTGCAGCTCTTCATCGGCGTGGTGCGGGTGGGTGCCGACGGAGCACCAGACATTGTCGAAGCGTTCGGCCAGTGCGATGTATGTGGAGAACTTTTCCACATGTGTGGATATCGTGACCATTCCGGTGACGCCGGCGGCGGCGGCACGCGCCATCACACCGTCGATGTCATTGGTCAGGGCTTCGAAGTCCAGATGGCAGTGGCTGTCGATCAACATGGCCTAGTCTGCCTTGCGCTCGATGCGGGCAAAAACGCCCTGCGGTGCCGGCAGTTCGGTGCCAGGCTGCAGCTTGTTGTGCTCCAGCGCATGGGCCAGCAGGCGCTCGCCCTGGGGCACCATCAACTGGTCGAGCAGGCGCTCGGCCGAAGCCGGCACGAAGGCAAGCATGGGAATGGTCAGGCGGCGTACGGTGTCGGCCGTGACGTAGAGTACCGTGGCCATGCGCTCTGGATCCGTCTTCTTGAGAGCCCAGGGTTCCTGGCCGGCAAAGTAGTTATTGGCCGAGCTCAACGCCGCGACGATGGCGCCGCTCGCCTCATGCACCAATTGCTCGTCCATGGCCTTGCGGGCCTGTTCGATGGCGGCGTCGACTTCCTGGATCAGCTCAAGATCGGCCGGGGTCATGTCACCGAAGCTGGGGACCTTGGCGTCGCAATTCTTGTTGATCATCGACAGCGAGCGCTGCGCCAGATTGCCCAGATTGTTGGCAAGGTCGGCATTGACGCGGTTCACCAGCTTGTCGCGGCTATAGTCGCCATCCTGACCGAAGGAGACTTCGCGCAGCAGGAAATAACGCAGCGCGTCCGGGCCAAACTCCTCGATCAGCACGAAAGGATCGATCACATTGCCCAGTGACTTGCTCATCTTCTGGCCGTCCACGGTAAGGAAGCCATGGGCAAAGACGCGATGGGGGACGTCGATGCCGGCGCTCATCAGGAAAGCGGGCCAGTAGACCGTGTGGAAGCGGATGATGTCCTTGCCGATCACATGCAGATCGGCGGGCCAGAATTTCTTGAACAGTTCGGCGGCTTCATCGGGGAAACCCAGACCACTGATATAATTGGTCAGCGCATCGACCCAGACATACATGACGTGGCCGGGGGCATCGGGCACCGGAATGCCCCAGTCAAAGGTGGTGCGCGAGATCGAGAGATCCTTCAGTCCGCCTTTGACGAAGGAAATGATCTCGTTGCGGCGCTCTTTGGGCGCGATGAAATCGGGGTTGGACTCATAGAGTGCCAGCAACTTGTCCTGATAGGCGGACAGGCGGAAGAAATAGGTTGGCTCCTCTACCCATTCGACCTGGGCGCCCGAGGGGGCAAAGCGCTTGCCATCCTTCTCGGTCAGTTCGTCTTCGTCGAAATAGGCCTCGTCCCGCACGGAGTACCAGCCCTTGTAGGTGGACTGGAAGATGTCGCCATTGTGAGACGCCGCCATCTTTTGCCAGATGGCCTGGCTGGACTGGTGGTGGCGCTCTTCGGTAGTGCGGATGAAGTCGTCATTGGAGACGTTGAGCTTACCGGCCAGTTTCTTGAACTCGGCAGCATTTCTATCCGCCAGTTCGCGCGGCGTGATGTCCTGCGCAGCGGCCGTCTGGACCATCTTGATGCCGTGCTCGTCGGTACCGGTCAGGAAATAGACCTCACGGCCTTCAAGCCGCTTGAAACGGGCAATCGCGTCGGTCGCAATCATCTCGTAGGCGTGGCCGATATGGGGCACGCCATTGGGATAGGAAATCGCGGTCGTGACGTAAAAGGGCTTTGAGGTCATTGGGTCTCGGCAGAAATGGGGATGGTCGTGGACACATGCTTCCTGATCGCATCGAAGATGGCGATGAGGGTCTGTTTCATGTCCAGATTGATCGCATCAGCATCGGCTAACAGGCTGTGGGCCTTGTCCCATAGCTCGTTGGCCGAGGCAAGGCGCATCCGCGCACCGGGCTGCATGGCGGCGTTGCGGGCTTCATCGGCAATCCAGTCGTCGAGCATTTCGCGGGCGAAGGACAGTTCGGGACTTTGCGCATCGGCGCCCAGCGTTTCGGCCAGTTTGAAAGCGACGCCGGGCGCATGTTCGCCCGGATTGCTCAGCCAGGTTTGCAGCGCCCCCAGTGCAGAATCCTTGCCCAGAGCCAGGGTTTCAAAGGCACGCCGTGGGCGGCCCCCTGACAGGGCGATGGCGCGATCAAGCTCATCGGCGGCCAGCGTGGCGTCGTGTTCACTCAGGATGGCGCGCACTTCATCGGCGGCAACGGGTCTGAGCGCCAGATTGTGGCAGCGCGACTTGATCGTGGGCAGCAATTGGCCGGGCCGGTGCGACACCAGCAGGAAGGTGGTGTCGGCCGGTGGTTCCTCAAGCGTCTTGAGCAGCGCATTGGCGGCTGACGGGTTGCAGTCATCAATGCTGTCAATGATGGCGACGCGGTGCCCTGCCCTGCCCCGGGTGTGATGCAGGCGGTCGCGCAGGCTGCGAATGTCCTCGACGCGGATGACAGTGTAGTAGCTCTTGGCGTCCTTGGGCCGGCGCCGCAGCAGGAAGATATTGGGGTGCGATAGCGCGGCGACCTGTTCCTCGACGCGATGGGCTGGCTCGTCGCCCGTGGCCGTCAGAATGGCGGCAGCGAGTTCGAAGGCGAAAGTTGCCTTGCCGATACCCATGGGGCCGTGCAGCAGAATGGCACCGGGCAGACGGCGATCGGTGATTTGGCTGGTAATGGCGGTACGGGCGGCATCATGGCCGCGGGCCTTCTGGCGGCGCTCGGGGGCCAGAACGTCATCAAGGGCATTGGGGTCCGTCACGCCTGCGACCCGGCGAGCAGTTCGGGAAAGCGCTGGCTGACGGCTTCCCAGATAGCGGCCTCAAGGGCTTCTTCATTCTGGGCGGCGGAAATGACGATGCAGCGATCCGGGTTGGCCCTGGCGATAGCGAGGAAACCGTCGCGCAGGCGAATATGCCAGTCGAGCTCTTCCTTTTCGAAGCGATCGCCGGTCAGTGCCAGTCCGTCCTCGACTGCGCGTTCGGCAACCCGCTTGAAGGCAGCTTCGGGATCCATGTCGAGCACGATGGTCAGATCGGGTGCGTGACCGTCGAGTGCCAGGCTTTCAAGGGCCGCAATGAGCTTGTCGTCCACGCCACCGGTCAGGCCCTGATAGGCGCGGGTGGAATCGTGGAAGCGATCGGACAACACCCAGACACCATTGGCCAGATTGGGGGCGATCAGTTGGTTGACGTGATCCAGCCGGGCAGCCGCAAACAGCACAGCTTCGGCCCCTGCCCCCCAGCTTTCCGAGCGTCCCTGCAGAATGAAGGAGCGGATGGCCTCGGCCTTGGGCGTACCGCCCGGCTCGCGGGTGCGCACGGCCTGCACAGAATGCTGTTGCAGATTTTGCAGCAGGCGCTTGACCTGCGTGGACTTGCCGACGCCTTCACCACCCTCAAAGGTGATGAAGCGGGCACGATTGGCTTTGGGCGATTCGAGCATGATGAGCGTTGTATCCGAGTCTCAGAGCCAGCCAAGAGCCAGTTGTCGCAATGCATCGGCCGCCTTGCGGGTGATGCCGCCTTCCAGCACGGTTTCGGCCGCGTAGAGAGGCGCGACCTGAACCAGCCGGTCGTCACAGAACACGCGCAGTTCAGCGATCTGGTCGCCGGCCAGCACGGGGGGGCGCAACGGTGCATTGTACTGCACTTCGGCGCTGAGGCATTTGCGCGAGCCGCGCGGCAGGTAAAGCGCTACCTCGCCGTTACCGATCAGGCCGACACTGCCGCTTTCTCCGCCATAGACGCTGGCATAGGCGACAATCGCACCGTCGGCATAAGCGGCGACGCGTTCAAAGGCGCGGGCGCCCCAGGTGATCAGCTTGCGACCTTCTTCGGCGCGTTGGGACATCGAGGTCAGGCCATGAATGACGCCAATGAGGCGGCGGCCGCCCTCTTTGGTGGAGATGACAGAGCCGTAGCCGGCTGCTTCGGTATGACCGGTCTTGAGACCGTCCACGCCAATACCCAGTTCAACCAGCGAGTTGCGATTGCCCTGCTTGATGCCGTTCCACTCCATATCCGGTTCGGAGAAGTAGTGGTAATATTGGGGATATTCGCGGATCAGATAGCGGGCCAGATCGGCCAGGTCACGTGCGGTTACGCGCATGTCGGGATCGGGCAAGCCGGTAGGATTGGTGAAATAGGAGCCCGTCAGGCCGATATCCTCGGCCAACTCGTTCATCATCGCGGCAAAGCTGGCTTCCGAGCCGGCAATACCTTCGGCCAGAATGATGGCGGCGTCGTTGCCCGACTGGATGATCACCGAACGGATCAGGTTCTCGACCGAAATCTTGGAATTGAGTTCGGCGAACATGGTCGAGCCGCCCGAAGAGGCGCCGCCAGTGCGCCAGGCGTGTTCTGAGACGAAAAACTCATCGGAAAAACTGAGGCGGCCGGTGCGGATCTGATCAAAGACCACCGCTATGGTCATCAGCTTGGCCATGCTGGCCGGCTCCATGGGCAGGTCAGCATCCTTCTGGAAGATGACGGTGCCGGTCTCATGGTCCATCAGAACGGCAAATTTGGCCTTGGTGTCGAAAGTGGCCTGCGCCCAAACCGGGGCCGCCATCGCCAGCAGCACTGCCAGTATATATCCGAGCCGTTTCACGCGCGCCTATCCCTCCATTGTCGGCCAATTTGCCGACAAATAGAACTAATAGAGACTTATGTCGTTCAGGCCAAGTTGCCGCGCCATATCAAGGGCATCAACTTTGGAAACACCGGGTTTGAGATGGGTCAGGACGAGCCGGGTTGCGTCCCGGCCATTAATGGTGACGGGCTCTTCGTCGACGGCGCCTAGCAAGGCGAACTGCTCGGCCAGCGCGATGGCATTGTTGCGATCAGCAAAGACACCAAGGCCCATCTTGATCTGACGGGCATCGACATCGACCGACTGAACCCATTCGTCGAGCGCTGTCGAGCGGGTTGCCATGGCCGTTGCTGCGGCGTGTGCGGTGCCGATGGCGAGATCCTGCTCCTGCGGTGTAGTGTCTGCATAGGAGAACAGGCCGCCGATGAAATTGCCGGCAATATCGGCCAGGCTATTTGTGTTGTCGGCATAGGCGTAGCGGGTATTGCTGCTGCCGCCGAAATCAGCGGGGCCGGAATAGCTGGCCACCAGCATGCGGGTATCGTCACCCTCAAGCGGCGCGCGGCCGACATATTCGGCACGAATCTGGGCGTGGCCATTGTTCACATAGCCAAGCATTTCCGCGGCACGATGCGAGAGATCCATGATGCGACCGGCCACATAGGGGCCGCGATCATTGACGCGAACGATGACCGAGCGACCGTTTTCCTGATTGGTAACACGGACATAGCTGGGCAGCGGCAGCGTTGGATGCGCGCCCGTTATGGCGTTGGCCGAGAAGATTTCACCATTCGCCGTGCGGCGTCCATGGAAGTCAGAGCCATACCAGGACGCTTCGCCACTATCGGCGTAGCTGGGGTTTTCCTGGGGCACATAGACCTTGCCGCGCACCGTATAGGGCTTGCCGACCTGATAGCGGCCGCCACCCTTGGGCGGATTGGGGTTGGAGGTGACCCGTGGCGAGGCGTTGACGCCATATTCCTTGGAAGTGAAGGCCGAGCGCTTCACGGTGGCGCCCAGATCGCCCATGCCGCAAGCCGCGATCATCGGCGCGATCAGGGTCGCCAGAGCGACAAGGCGGATGGCATGGCGCCAGGGTGTCGTCACGGTATGCATACTCATAGGCTGACCTTACTGCGAATGCCGATGGTAACGTGACCAGAGGGCAAGGTCGCGCAAAGAACAGTTTTCTGGTTTAGGGGAGGTTAAGGACAACAGACTGTTAGCATTGAGCATCGCATTTAGATGCAATGTGCGAATGACAGGCTTGGCGCGCATTCAGCCGCCCCTGACCTTGCGCTTTCGATGATATAAAGATATCTTTATGTCAATTCTGACGACCGTATGAACCGAGGTGAACGGCGATGAGCCTTTCCGAGCAGCAGCCCCCTATTCCCGACTGGAACGAAGTGCGCACCGCGTTGGCCGATGCCATGCGGGAGCGCATCCTGATTCTGGATGGCGCGATGGGCACGATGCTGCAGCGCCGCAAGTTCACCGAGGAGAACTTCCGGGGCGAGCGGTTCAAGGACTGGGATCTGCCATTGCAGGGCAATAATGACCTGCTGGTGATCACCGAGGCGCAGGCAGTCGAGGATATCCATCTCGAATATTATCTGGCCGGTGCCGATATCGTAGAGACCAATACGTTCTCGGCGACCTCGGTGGCGCAGGCCGATTATGGCTGCGAAGACGCGGTCTATGACATCAATTTCCAGGGTGTGGCGGTTGCCCGGCGGGCTGCGTTGCGGGCCGAGGCGGAAGATGGCCGGCGGCGTTTCGTGGCTGGTGCCCTGGGGCCAACCAACAAGACCTCGTCGATGTCGACGGACGTCAACAGCCCCGGCCACCGCTCGATCACCTTTGATGAACTGGTTGTGGCCTATGGCGAAGCCATTCGCGGTCTGGTTGATGCGGGCGCCGATCTGCTGCTGTTCGAGACGATTACCGATACGCTGAACACCAAGGCGGGCATTTTCGCGGCGCAGCGGCTGTTTGAAGAGCGCGGCATCGATGTGCCGATCATGATCTCGGGCACGATCACCGATCTGTCGGGGCGGACGCTGTCGGGTCAGACGCCGTCGGCATTCTGGTATTCGGTGCGCCATGCCAATCCGATCACTATCGGGCTGAACTGTGCCCTGGGCGCCGATCTGATGCGCGACCATATCGCGGAGCTGTCAGGCGTCGCCGACACTTTCATCTGCGCCTACCCCAATGCCGGCCTGCCCAATGAATTTGGCGGCTATGACGAAACACCCGAGATGATGGCAAGCCAGCTGGATCAGTTCGCCAGCGAAGGTCTGCTCAATATCGTGGGCGGTTGCTGTGGTTCGACGCCAGATCATATTCGGGCCATCGCCGAAACGGTGAGCAAGTATCAGCCGCGTGTGGTGCCCGAGATCGAGACCAGGCTGCGGCTGGCCGGACTTGAGCCCTTTACGCTGACTGCCGAAATTCCATTCGTGAATGTGGGTGAGCGCACCAATGTCACCGGCTCGGCCCGGTTCCGCAAACTGATCACGGCGGGCGATTATCACGCGGCACTCGAAGTGGCGCGCGATCAGGTGGCCAATGGTGCCCAGATCATCGACATCAACATGGATGAAGGGTTGATCGACTCCAAGCAGGTGATGATCGAGTATCTCAACCTGCTGGCAGCCGAGCCCGACATCGCCAAGGTGCCGTTGATGATCGACAGCTCCAAATGGGAGGTGATCGAGGCGGGCCTTAAGTGCGTCCAGGGCAAGGCACTGGTCAATTCGATCTCGATGAAGGAAGGCGAAGAGGCCTTCCTCAAGTCAGCCCGGCTGGTGCGGGCCTATGGCGCCGCCGTTGTGGTGATGGCGTTTGACGAACAGGGTCAGGCCGACACGTTCGAGCGCAAGGTCGAAATCTGTACCCGTGCCTACAAGCTGCTGACTGAAGAGGTGGGCTTTCCGCCCGAAGACATCGTGTTCGACCCCAATGTGTTCGCCGTGGCGACGGGCATTGAAGAGCATAATGGCTATGGCGTGGCCTTTATCGAAGCGACCAAGCAGATCACCGAGACCCTGCCCCATGTCCATATTTCGGGCGGCATCTCCAATCTGAGCTTCTCGTTCCGCGGCAATGAGCCGGTGCGCGAGGCCATGCACGCGGTGTTCCTGTATTATGCCATCCAGAACGGCATGGACATGGGCATCGTCAATGCCGGTCAGCTGGCCGTATACGAGTCGATCGATCCCGAACTGCGCGAGGCCTGCGAGGACGTGATCCTCAATCGCCGCGATGACGGCACGGATCGTCTGCTGGAGATTGCCGAGCGCTATCGCGGTACCGCCGGCAAGGAAGCGGCCGCCAAGGATATGAGCTGGCGCGAAAAACCGGTCGAAGACCGCATTGCGCATGCGCTGGTCAACGGCATTACCGAATTTATCGACGCCGATACCGAAGAAGCGCGCCAGAAGGCCGCTCGGCCGCTGCACGTTATCGAAGGCCCGCTCATGGCGGGCATGGGCATTGTGGGTGACCTGTTCGGCTCGGGCAAAATGTTCCTGCCCCAGGTGGTCAAGTCAGCCCGCGTGATGAAGCAGGCCGTGGCACTGCTGCTGCCCTATATGGAAGCCGAAAAGAACGCCGACGGCAATGCCACGGGCCGCAAGAGCGCGGGCAAGGTGCTGATGGCGACGGTGAAGGGCGATGTGCACGATATTGGCAAGAACATCGTGGGCGTGGTGCTCAGCTGCAATAATTACGAAATCATCGATCTGGGCGTGATGGTCCCCACCGCCAAGATCCTGCAGACGGCCAAGGACGAGAACGTCGATATTATCGGCCTGTCCGGGCTGATCACGCCGTCACTGGACGAGATGGTGCATGTGGCCGCCGAAATGGAGCGCGAAGGGTTCGACATTCCGCTGCTGATTGGTGGGGCGACCACCAGCCGCGTGCACACGGCCGTCAAGATCCACCCGCGCTATGAGCGGGGCCAGGCCGTGCATGTCAACGACGCCAGCCGCGCCGTTGGGGTGGTGGGCAATCTGCTCTCGGCCGACACCAAGGTGGCGTTTATCGACGACATCAAGGCCCAGTACGCCAAGGCTGCGGCGGCGCATTTGCGCGCCGAGGAAGACAAGAAGCGTCTGCCCCTGACCACCGCGCGCGCCAATGCTTTCAAGCCTGACTGGGAAGGCTATGAGCCCCCCAAGCCGAGCTTTTTGGGCACCAAGGTGTTCGCGGATTTTGATCTGGCGGAACTGGCTGGATACATTGACTGGACGCCGTTCTTCCAGACCTGGGAGCTCAAGGGACGCTATCCGGCCATTCTGCAGGACGAACGCCAGGGCGAAGCCGCGCGGGCGCTGTTTGACGATGCGCAGCGCATGCTCAAGCAGATCATTGACGAGAAATGGTTCGTGCCACGCGCCGTTGTGGGGCTGTGGCCAGCCAATGCGGTGGGCGACGATATCCGCCTGTTCACCGATGAAGGCCGCAAGGAAGAGTTGGCAACCCTGTTCACCCTGCGCCAGCAGTTGAGCAAGCGCGATGGCAAGCCCAATATGGCGCTGAGCGATTTCGTGGCACCGGTTGATAGCGGCAAGGCCGACTATATGGGCGCCTTCGTGGTCACCGCCGGGCTTGAAGAAGTGGCAATTGCCGAGCGGTTCGAGAAGCAGAACGACGATTATTCGTCCATTCTGGTCAAGGCGCTGGCGGATCGCTTTGCCGAGGCACTGGCTGAAATGATGCATGCGCGGGTGCGGCGCGAGCTGTGGGGTTATGCTGCCGACGAAACGCAGACCCCCGAAGAGCTGGCACAGGAAACCTATCGCGGCATTCGCCCGGCGCCGGGCTATCCAGCCCAGCCCGATCACACAGAAAAGACCACGTTGTTCAAGCTGCTGGACGCTGAAAAGAATGCCGGCGTCACGCTGACGGAGAGCTTTTCGATGTGGCCCGGCTCGTCGGTGTCAGGCTTTTACTACGCGCATCCCGATGCCTATTACTTCGGCGTGGCCAAGGTGGAACGCGATCAGGTGCTCGATTATGCCGCCCGCAAGGGCATGCCGGTCGAAGAGGTCGAACGCTGGCTCGGGCCGATCCTGAACTACATTCCCGGCCCGGCTATCGTGGCGGCGGAGTAAGCATGGCCAGGGTTGAACCCATTCCGGTGACCGTCGTGACCAAGGCAGGGCAGTTGCTGGCGCTGGACGCCGATACCGCCCTGCTCCGCCTGCCTGCCAATAGCGGGCACGGCCACCCCGATGGGCAGCATTGCGTGGCCTGTGCGACGCGTACCGATGTGCGTGCGATGCTCTATGATCTGCTTGAAAGCGCCAAGCGGGAGCTGCGACCGGCCTTTACGCGGGTAATCGTCGACGCCAGCGCGGTGCCGGATCCCGCCGTTGTCGTGGCGGCGCTGACCGGCAAGCTTCCGGCACAGGCGCTGCGCGATCATACCGTGGCGCGGCTGTTCTATCTGGCGGATGCGGCCTAGCGTCTCTTTCCCCGGCTGACGCCCTCGCCTATCGTGGGCAAAATAGCGTTGGGAGATCGATCATGGCCAAACCATCCATTGCGCTGGCGCTGGGCAGCGGCGCAGCGCGCGGCTGGGCCCATATTGGCGTGCTCGATGTGCTGACCGAGGCTGGCATCAAACCCGACATTGTCTGTGGCACCTCAATGGGCGCGCTGGTCGGTTCGGTCTATGCCAGCGGACGGTTGGACGCGCTGCGCGACTGGGCCATGGGTGCCGACTGGCGTGCCGTGGCGGCGATGATCGATGTGGGGCTGCTGGCCGGCGGGCTGGTGGATGGCGTTCACATCGTGAAGTGGCTGACCGGGCTGGGCCTGCCCGACAAGATCGAAGACCTCAAACTCCCCTTTGCGGCAGTGGCGACCGATATCAGCACGGGCCGGGAAATCTGGCTGCAATCGGGGTCGCTGGCGACGGCGGTGCGCGCCTCTATCGGCATGCCCGGCCTGTTCAGCCCCACCAAGTTGGACGGGCGCTGGTTGTCCGATGGCGGGCTGGTCAACCCGATCCCGGTCTCGGTGTGCCGGGCCATGGGCGCCGACTTCATCATTGCGGTCAATCTGAATGAGGACCTGTTGGGGCGTCGTCTGGTGATGGAAGCCGATCCAGCGGCCGATGATGCCAACAGGTCGGACACGGTGGCCAAGCCTGAAAGCCTGATGGAATTGATCGCGTCTATCCCCACCTCGGTGCAGTCGAAAATGTCGTCGCTGAGCTTTTTCGGGACGGGTAGCCCGACACCGGGTTATTTCGACGTGCTGACCAATGCCATCGACATCATGCAGGACCACATCACCCGCTCACGGCTTGCGGGCGAGCCGCCGCACGCCATGGTCATGCCGCGGGTGGCCGATATCGGTCTGATGGATTTCCACCGGGCGGGAGAATCGATCGCCGAGGGCCGTGCAGCGGCCGAACAGGTGCTGCCGGTCATCGAAGCCAAGCTGAAGGGCCGCAGCCGGCTCTAGCCGATCGTGAAGCGGCGCAGCGGGGTGTCGGCGCGCAAATAGAGCGGATGCTTGGGTGAACCGTCGGCATTGGTACCAAAGCACCAGAGATCGGTGCCGTCGGCCTGAAGTGCCGCCACCAGTGCCCTGCCCGCTGGTGCCAGCGCCTTGTTGAGCTTGCCGTGACACAGCACCACCAGGGCCGCGTCCGCCGCGACCTGGCGGATGGTGGGCAGGTTGTCTGGCGACACAGCCTCGACGCCCGGCGCCAGCAGCATTTTGGGATCGGTGGCGCGATAGTCGCCGACATTGGCCTTGACCATGGCGGCATAGCCTTCGCGCTGCGTGAAGCTCCACTCGCGGGCGCAGGTGGGATCATTGACCTCGGCGTCGGCGGTGCTGGGGTTCATGCCGATGAACAATACGTAACGATCAGGGAACGCATCGCCGGTCCAACGCCGCATTAGCTGGCGATAGCGGCCGTCGGCGCTGAAGCGCGCATCGCCGCGCACGCCCGGCATCAATGCCAGGCGCACCTTGCCGCCGGGATCGTGACTGGCTGCACTCACCGGACGGACCTTACGCGGTCAGATCGCTGGGGGGCACCAGACCATTGATCAACGAGGCTGTGGTGACGGTATTGGCCAGCAGGCAGGCAATGGTCATGGGTCCAACGCCACCCGGGACCGGGGTAATCGCACCGGCGACTTCCGACGCCTGTGCGAAATCAACGTCGCCGAGCAGGCGTGTCTTGCCCGCGCCGCGCTCGGGGGCGTCGATGCGGTTGATACCAACATCGATCACGGTGGCCCCCGGCTTGATCCAGTCACCCTTGATCATTTCGGGACGGCCGACAGCGGCGATGACAATATCGCCCTGGCGCACGATGGATGGCAGATCCTGGGTGCGTGAATGGGCCATGGTGACGGTGCAGTTCTCACGCAGCAGCAATTGGGCAATGGGCTTGCCCACCAGATTGGAGCGACCCACCACCACGGCGTGCTTGCCCGAGAGGTCGCCCAACTGGTCGCGCAGCAGCATCAGGCAACCCAATGGGGTGCAGGAGACCGGGCCCGGCAGGCCAATCGCCAGCTTGCCGACACTGGCGGGGGTGAAGCAGTCGACGTCCTTGGCAGGATCGATGGTTTCGATGATCTTCTTCGAATCGATATGATCGGGCACCGGCAATTGCACGAGGATGCCGTGGATGGCGGGATCGGCATTGAGCTTTTGCACCAGCGCCAGCACCTCGGCCTCGCTGACGGTTTCGGGCAGTTCGTATTTTTCCGAATGCATGCCCACGGCGACTGTCTGCTTGGCCTTCTGGGCGACATAGACCTGGCTGCCCGGATCGTGACCAACAATGACCACGGCCAGACCCGGGGTGATGCCGTGTTCGGTCTTGAGGCGTTCCACATGGTCGGCAATGCGACCGCGCAGACCTTCGGCGAAGCTCTTACCGTCGATGATCTTGGCTGCCATGTGACACCTCCATAGGGTTCAATCAGTGTTGGGATCGGCCGGTTGGACCGTTGGGCGCAGCAATAGGAAATGCGGAGACGCTCGTCTATGGTTTTGCCAGCAAAATGGGAGGGAGCCAGCCATGCCGGAACAGAAGACCAGACCGCATAGTGGTGACGTCGACGCCTTCATTGCGCAGGTGCCCGATGCGACCAAGCGCGCCGATAGCGAAACGCTGATCGCCATGATGGGTAAGGTGACGGGCGAACCGCCCGTGCTGTGGGGTACCATGGTGGGGTTTGGCCAGTATCACTATCGCTATGCCAGCGGACACGAGGGAGACACGTTTCTGATCGGTTTCGCCCCGCGCAAGGCCGCGTTCAGCCTTTATCTGATGGGCTGTTCCGAAGACGCCGATGCGGCGGAAATCACCGCATTGCTGGCCCGGCTGGGCAAGCACCGCATGGCCAAGGCGTGCTTGTACGTCAAGCGGCTCGCCGATATCGACCTGGGCGTTCTGGAAGAGTTGGCGCGGCGGTCGGTGGTGGCAACCAAAGCGCGTTATGTTGAGCATTGAAAGGGCCACCGGAACATCTCTGTCCTGGTGGCCCTTGGGAATGCCGGCCTACCGCACTGTTGAGGGCTTGGGGGACAAGCGGCCAACGCGGCACTCCTGGCTCACCGGTTGCATGGGTCGTTTGCTATGCCAGTGAACTGATCCTCAAGATGGTGCGCAATTGCGGCGAGAAAAGTGGCAATCACTCCGATGTGAAAAGACCCCGATATCAGGGCTGGAGTTGAAGCGGCGTCGAGAAGCTGTCATCAGGAAAGGCTAATCGTTGCCGGATGCGCAACACGATTCCGCCGACGGGGGTTCAATCCGGAGCCCGCGAGATGAAAGAGCAAGAAAATGACCATCAGCCCACCACGTGCCGAAACGCAATCCTTCACCGATCCTGAGAAGGCGTGGGCCTATCTGGCCGAGCTCTATCACCGCAATACCGGCTTTATCCGCGAGCATCTGGCGGCGCTGACCAAGGGAACCGTGCCGGCCAAGCGGGTGCGGGCCTGCTATCCGCAGATCGAGGTGCGTTCGACAAGCTACAGCCGCAGCGAGAGCACCCTGCCCTATGGCTTCCTGCATACGCCGGGCATCTATCGCACCACAGTCACGGCACCGGACCTGTTCCGCACCTATTTTATCGAGCAGTTCACGGTGATCCTGAAAAACCATGGCGGCACGATCGATATTGGCGAGTCGGACACCCCGATCCCGCTGCACTTTGCCGTGCCGGCCAATGAACGGATCGATGGCGAAGCGCTCAATGCGCTCAACATTCCGCTGCGCGATGTGTTCGACGCGCCCGATCTGGGCAATACCGATGACGAAATTGCCAATGGCACCTTCGTGCCGCCACGCGGCGGACCCTACCCGCTGGCAGCGTTTACAGCGCCGCGCGTCGACTATTCGCTGTTCCGGCTGAGCCACTACACCGGCACCGATGCCAGCCATTTTCAGAACTTCGTGATCTTCACCAATTACGCGTTCTACATCGATGAGTTCTGCCGCGTCGCCAAGCAGTACCTGGCTGACGGGCATACGCATTACGAGAGCTTTATCGAGCCGGGCAATGTGGTCACGGACAATGCGCTGACGGGCGGCAAGGTCGAGGGCACCTCGCCGGCGCGTGCACCGCAAATGCCGGCCTATCACCTGACCGCGGCCAATGGCCGGGGCATCACCATGGTCAATATCGGCGTGGGGCCGTCCAACGCCAAGACGATCACCGATCATATCGCGGTGCTGCGGCCCCATGCCTGGATCATGCTGGGCCATTGCGCCGGTCTGCGCAATTCGCAGGAGCTGGGCGATTATGTACTGGCGCACGCTTATGTGCGTGAAGATCACGTGCTCGACGCTGATCTGCCACTGTCGGTGCCGATCCCGGCGCTGGCCGAAGTGCAGGTTGCCCTTGAGCAGGCGGTGCACGAGATCACCGAGACCGAGGGCATCGAGACCAAGAAGATCATGCGCACCGGCACAGTGGCGACGTTTGATAATCGCAACTGGGAACTACGCGATCAGGCCGAGATCACCCAGCGGCTGAGCCAGTCGCGTGCCGTCGCGCTGGACATGGAATCGGCGACCATCGCCGCCAATGGTTTCCGCTTCCGCGTGCCCTATGGCACCCTGCTCTGCGTCTCCGACAAGCCGTTGCATGGTGAGCTCAAGCTGCCCGGCATGGCCTCGGACTTCTACCGCACCCAGATCAACCGGCATCTGCAGATTGGCCTGCGCGCCATGGAAATCCTGCGTGATCAGCCGGCAGAGCGGCTGCATTCACGCAAGCTGCGCAGCTTTGCCGAGACCGCGTTCCAGTAAGGGCGCGGTTACGGTTTCTGGGTCGCGTCGTCCTGAAAAACGGATTCGATGGGTTCTCCGAGTAGGCGCGCGATCTTGAAGGCCAGAGGGAGCGACGGGTCAAACCTGCCGCTCTCTATGGCGATGATGGACTGCCGGGATACGTCGAGCTTTTCTCCCATCACCGCCTGCGACCAGCCCTGCGCCGTGCGCAACTCCTTGAGGCGGTTCCTCAAAGTGGGGCTCCTTCGCGGCGCGAGAAGACCATCGCCGCACAGGAATAGGCTATCCAGTAGATCGGGTTGAGCCAGAACATGGGTAGCGTGGGGGCGTCGACATAACGTTCGAGATAGCCCCAGCTTGATACCAGGATCAGGATGACGGCCAGGCCGACGAAGATCGCCTTGATCTGAATGCTGCGCAAGAACTCGTCTATTTCAGTGACAAAACGCCAATGTGCCCAGAGGGTTGTCAGCAAAGCAGCAATCGGGACCAGGCTTGCGGCCCACAGGATTGGCGCGGCCAGTTCAAGGTTTCTGTTGCTCCAGTCGATCAGCAGGCTGAACAGCAGGAACAGCGCCATGGCACTCATCATCACCGTGAGAAAGCGCCTGTTGGCTTGCTTGTACATCATGGTCATCCCCGTGACTTGTAAAGTGTGCTTTACATAGGCGCGGTTCGAAATTGTGTCAAGCGTGCTTTACAGTTCGATATTTGCGACGAGGTTTTGGCGCTTCGCGTGGAAGGCATCGCGTTCGCGATGCCAGTGATCGAAATGACCGTCCAGCTGTAGGCGCGCGGCGACGGCAGGGCCGACCATGGCTGTCGCGAATGTCGGGTCGCCCATGTCATGCAGCACGGCTGCAACCCAATCGAGAAGCGCGGTATCGGTGGCGACGCCATAAGCCTGGCAGAATGCCTTGAGACGACGGGAGCCTTCAGCGAGATCGCGCATGGCAGGGGCGCGCATATCCCCTGCTTCGAACGAGAGCGGCACCATCCAGTAGGCGGCGTAGGCCAGATCACGCAGGCGCGGCCCAGGTCCCACCAGATCGAAATCGATGGCGGCGATGGGCATGCCGTCGGCAAAGACCAGATTGTAGGGCGCAAAGTCGTTGTGGCTGATGACCTCGTGTCGGGTCGGATCGGGATGGCGATAGGCCCACACATCGTCCGGTCCGGAGACAAAATCAGCTGTCGCATCATGATAGGCGCGCAGCAGTCTGGCGCCTGCGAGTAGCGGCAGATCTTCAGTCCAGAGGTGCGCGGTGTCGTTTACCGCGCCTGCAATGAAGGAGAGCGTTTCGCGGCCCTGTGCATCAATGCCGCGGAAGCGTGGGGCGCCAGTGAAGCCCTTGGCCTCCAGATGGCGCAGCAGCCGTTGAATGGCGGGGCTGGCGGGCGTCTGTGCGCGTCGGACGGAATCGCCGACGCGCACGACAGATTGGTTGACGTTGCCGCCGGTAAGGGCGACCTCGTCATCGTTCATATTAGCGGCCCTTGACGACCGAATAGCCGGCATACTTGGCCGAAGAGCCAAGCTGCTCTTCGATGCGGATCAGCTGGTTGTACTTGGCCAGACGATCCGAACGGCTCAGCGAGCCGGTCTTGATCTGACCGCAGTTCAGCGCGACCGCGAGATCGGCAATGGTGGAGTCTTCGGTTTCGCCCGAACGATGCGACATCACCGAGGTGTAACCGGCGCGGTGCGCGGTATCGACGGCGTTGAGGGTTTCCGAGAGCGAGCCGATCTGGTTGACCTTGACCAGGATGGAGTTGGCAACGCCCATCTTGATGCCCGATACGAGGCGCTCGGTATTGGTCACGAACAGATCGTCACCGACCAGCTGCACCTTGTCGCCAATGGCGTCGGTCAGGGCCTTCCAGCCTTCCCAGTCGTCTTCGCCCATGCCGTCTTCGATGGTGATGATCGGGTAGCGGGCAGCCAGATCGGCCAGGAAACGGACGTTTTCTTCCGAGGAGAGCGACTTGCCCTCGCCGACCATCTCGTACTTGCCGTTCTTGAAGTACTCGGTTGCCGCGCAATCGAGGCCGAGGAACACGTCCTCACCGGGCTTGTAGCCGGCTTTTTCGATCGAGCGCATGATGAAGCCGAGGGCTTCGTCAGCCGATTTCAGATTGGGTGCGAAGCCGCCTTCGTCGCCAACCGAGGTGTTGAAGCCTTCGGCAGACAAACCCTTTTTGAGGGTGTGGAAGATTTCCGAACCGATGCGGACGGCATCAGCCAGGTTTTCCGCGCCCACGGGCAGGATCATGAATTCCTGCATGTCGATGGGGTTATCGGCATGCTCGCCGCCATTGATGATGTTCATCATCGGCACGGGCAGCACATGGGCGTTCGGGCCACCAATATAGCGATAAAAGGGCAGCTCGCTCGATTCAGCAGCGGCCTTGGCCACGGCCAGCGATACGCCCAGAATGGCGTTGGCGCCCAGGCGCGACTTGTTGGGGGTGCCATCAAGGTCGATCATGGCCTGGTCGACGGCCAGTTGATCAAGCGCATCCATGCCCTGGATTTCGTCGAAGATGGCGGTGTTGACGTTCTCGACGGCCTGGGTCACGCCCTTGCCGGAGTACTTCTTGCCACCATCGCGCAACTCGACGGCTTCATGGGCACCAGTAGACGCGCCCGAGGGCACAGCGGCGCGGCCGAAGCTGCCGTCGTCAAGCACCACATCAACTTCTACCGTGGGGTTGCCGCGGCTGTCATAGATCTGGCGGCCGTTGACGTGGATGATTGAAGACATGGAAAGCCCTTCTTGTATGGGTTCGCTCGATTGGTGGCTCTCTGTTAGCCCTCAGCTATGACAAGGAAAAGAGGGCAGCCGGAAAAAAATGCGACTTTAGTCGGTGTTTGGGCGGCAGTTTGGCGCATATCCGATTGTCTGACCGTCGGATTATCGTTAATACCATTTGCAACACATGGAGGAGCCGGAATGGCCAAATCGTTCATCAAGCAGGTGGCACATGCCTGTATCTTCGCCCACGATCTTGCGGCCACCGAGGCTTTCTATCGAGACGTGCTGGGTATCCCGACGGCCTTTACCTTCATGCGGGGTGAAGAACGGATCGGTTATTACCTCGATCTGGGCGCCCGCACCTTCATCGAGGTGTTCAGCAAGGCCAATGCCAGTTTCGACGAAACCAATCAGATCAACCATATCTGCCTCGAGACCGAAGATATGGACGGGTTACTGGCCCATGTGCGCAGCCAGGGCGTGACCATCACCGACAAGAAGCGCGGCGTGGACGGGACCTGGCAAGCCTGGATGGCCGACCCCAATGGCGTCAAGCTGGAGATCTTCGAATACACCGCCGACAGCCTGCAATTCAAACCGCATGGCAGCGTGTGCGCGGTGAACTGGTAACGTCTAGCTGACCTGCGTGGTGACCTGTCCATCGCTTATGAGCCAGGTCACCGCTTCCTGAACGGCCTCGAGCGAGGTGTAGCGCGGGGCGTAGCCGAGCAATCGCCTGCCCTTTTCGATCGAGCAATTGGGCGAGCGGGCAATATGCTCGCGCGTGGCATGAGCCTCGTCGGGATTCTGTTCGGCGGCCCATTGAGCAAAGGGGGCGAAGTCCAGATTGGGCTCGTGACCGAACCAGCGATACATGGCTTCGGCATAGCCGCGCAGGGTCAATGCCCCTGAAGAGACCGCGTGGAAGCTCTCGCCCATCGATGCGGCATGATTGTCCATGGTACCCAAAATCACCTGGGCAACATCATCGGCATGGACGTCGTGGACCGTTTCAAGCCCGAAATTGGGCAGGCTGAGCCTCTGGTTGGCGGCGATGGCGGAAAACACCGCGGGATTGAAATGGCCAGCCGGATTGAGCGGCGCCCAGCCCGGACCGACGATATGGCCGGGATAAACGATGCTGACGGGGAAATTGCGCCGATGGGCGCGGCGCAGCAGGTCAGCCTCGATATCGGCCTTTTGTACCCCGTAGTCACCGAAGGGATATTTGACCGCTGATTCCAGCGTAGGCACGACCGCAGCGGCCCCGTGTGTCCAGATGGTGCCGACATGGATGAGGTGGCTGACATTGTGCTCCAGCGCATCAGCAAGCTGGTCGCTGCTGGCGCGGGTGAAACAGATCAGGTCGATGACGATATCGGCATTCAGATTGGCAATGGTGGTGCCGAAATTGCCCTTGGCCTCTTCGGCCTGCCGGTCGATCTGCAAGGTCTCGACATGGGACCAGACCGCATTGGTCTGATAGGGCCTGGCGACGCCGCGACTGACAGCGATGACCTGATGGCCTGCCATGGCAAGACGCGGCACCAGATAGGTGCCGATGTGACCGGTGGCGCCAATAACGACAACCTTGCTCATGGTATTCTCCCTAGTCTTCGTCGTCGCGCTTGTGGCCGTCAATGCGCTTGTCGGCCAGCGCCTGTTCGGCAGCGGTCAATTGTTTTTCGGCCTTGGTGCGGCCGAACTTGATGCGGTTCTGCTCGGCCTGTTCGGCCTTTTCAGTCCGGGCGCGCTGCTTGCGCACCTTTTGCAGATTGATGATCTCGGCCATTGGTGTCTCCACGGGTTCGACACCCTTGGCTAACATGGCGTCCGCCAGGGCGCCAAATACTCAGAGCGGCACATGTAGCCGCGGCAATGCCAGATAGATGCTGTCGCACCATTGCTCGCCCAGCAGGAACGTGTTGGCAGCCCGACCGGTTTCAACAAAACCCAGGCGCGCCAGGACATGTAGCGAGGCGGCATTGCGCGGATCGACATCGGCCTGCAGATCGGGCGTGTCGGTGACAGCGAAGATGTGGCTGATCACCGCGCGGGCGGCCTCGGTGGCGATCCCCTGCCCCCAGAAATCGGGATGGAGGATGAAACCGAAATCGGGCGGGCGCCAGCTGCCCACTTCGCCAATAACCCGGTCATCAAGCAGGATGAGGAACTGATGGCCTTCCGACTGGTTGTTGGCGATCATCCGCTCGAGCCAGGGCCGGGTCACCTCTATGCTGGCGTGCGGCAGCGTAGACCAAAACCGCATGGCGGCGGGATTGGACATGATCTCGAACAGCGGCCCGAGATCATCCCGTGTTGGGTGACGAAGCGTTAGGCGCTCCGTCTGCAGTTCCATCAGACCAGGCGGCTCTGATCCATGGCTGCCGCGATGAAGCTGGCGAACAATGGATGGGGCTCAAACGGCTTGGACTTCAGTTCGGGGTGGAACTGCACGCCAATGAACCAGGGATGGTCGGTGCGCTCGACAATTTCGGGCAGCTTGCCATCGGGCGAAACGCCAGAGAACAGCAGGCCGTTCTTTTCGAGCAGCTTGCGGTAATCCATGTTCACCTCGTAGCGGTGACGATGGCGCTCTGAAATGCGCGTGGTGCCATAGATATCGGCGACGCGGCTGCCACGGGTGAGCTGCGCGGGATAGGCGCCCAGACGCATGGTACCGCCCAAATCGCCTTCGGTGGCGCGCTTTTCGGTGTCATTACCCTTCACCCATTCGGTCATGATGCCGACGATGGGCTCCTTGGTGGGGCCGAATTCGGTCGAGGATGCGTTCTTGATGCCAGCGGTGTTGCGGGCAGCCTCAACACAGGCCATCTGCATGCCGAAGCAGATGCCGAAATACGGGACATCCTTGACGCGGGCAAAGCGGGCCGCTTCGATCTTGCCGGCCGAACCGCGCTCGCCAAAGCCGCCGGGCACCAGAATGCCGTGGACGTGCTCGAGATAGGGTGCCGGATCGTCGCGCTCGAAGACCTCGGAATCGATCCACTGCAGGTTGACCTTGACCTTGTTGGCAATGCCACCGTGGTTGAGGGCTTCGGACAGCGACTTATAGGCGTCCTTGAGGCCGGTATACTTGCCCACGATGGCGATGTTCACTTCGCCTTCGGGGTTGTGCAGACGGGCCGAAACTTCTTCCCAGGCCTTGAGCTGTGGCTCAGGCGCGTCCTTGATGCCAAAGGTGGCCAGGATTTCGCGGTCAAGGCCCTCATGGTGATAGGCCAGCGGCACATCATAGATCGAGCTGACGTCGAGCCCCTGAATAACGGCGCTTTCACGCACGTTACAGAACAGCGAAAGCTTCTTCTTTTCGCCTTCGGGGATTGGCCGATCGCAGCGCACCAGCAGCACGTCGGGTGCGATGCCGATCGAGCGCAGTTCCTTGACCGAGTGCTGGGTTGGCTTGGTCTTAAGCTCGCCCGCCGAGGGAATGTAGGGCATCAGCGTCAGATGCAGATAGCAGGTGTCGCCGCGCGGCAGATCATTGCCCAACTGACGGATGGCTTCAAAGAATGGCAGGCCTTCAATGTCGCCAACCGTGCCGCCGATCTCGACCAGCACGAAGTCAAAATCCTCATTGCCCTCAAGCACGAAGTTCTTGATGGCGTCGGTCACATGAGGAATGACCTGCACGGTGGCGCCGAGATATTCGCCTTTGCGCTCACGCGCCAGAATGTCGGAATAGATGCGGCCGGTGGTGATGTTGTCGCGCTTGTTGGCCGCACGACCGGTGAAGCGCTCATAGTGCCCCAGATCCAGATCGGTTTCGGCACCATCGTCGGTGACAAAGACTTCGCCGTGCTGGGTGGGCGACATCGTGCCCGGATCGATGTTGAGATAGGGGTCAAGCTTGCGCAGGCGAACCTTGTAGCCGCGCGCTTGCAGGACCGCGCCGAGCGCTGCCGATGCAAGACCTTTACCCAATGAGGAGACCACGCCTCCGGTGATGAATACGTACCGAGCCATGGGCGCTCACCTTAATCACATCAGCATCGATTCGTAGAGGCCACGTGCGGCTCTACACAAAAAGAAGAAGGGGATGTTGCCATCCCCCTCAATCGTCGTGCCTTGCGGCAGTTAGTTCGTCGCCGGAGCTGCCGGCGTTTCGGCAGGTGCATCGGGCACCGGCAAGCTGGCATTGCTGTCGGTTGCAGCGGCAGGTTCTGCCGGCGCAGTCTCGGCAGCAGGGGCCGCTGGCGTTGTTTCAGTGGTCGGCACTGGCAGATCGCTGGTGTCGTCACCCTGCAGCGAATTGAGCGCATCGAGCACGCTGCCCGGGGCTTCTTCGCCGTCAGTGGTCACTGCACGGTCCAGAATGCTGGAGGTGCCGCGATCGAGTTCGCTCAGTACGGTCAGGCCAATCGCTGTTGCAAAGAACAGGGCCGCCAGGATGGCCGTGGTGCGGGTCAGCAGATTCGCCGAGCCGCGGGCCGTCATCAGGCCGCCGCCGCCGCCACCACCGCCAATGCCCAGCGCGCCGCCCTCGGAACGCTGCAGCAGGATAACTGCAATCAGCGCCAGAACGATCAGCAGATAGGCCACAATCAGGACATTCGCCATGGTGTCTCAGTCTATTGGTCTGTCAAAAGATGGCGCGTCATACACGCCTGCGTCCGCAAATGCCAGAGGCCGGGCGGAATTTCCGACCAGCCCTTGGCGCTCACGGCGTCATACGGCGGAGATAATGGTGTAGAAGTCTTTTGCCAAGAGGCTGGCGCCACCAACGAGCCCACCATTAACGTTTTCCACGGCCAGTATTTCGCGGGCGTTCTGCGGCTTGAGCGAACCACCATAGAGAATGCGAATGGATGGGCCCTTTTCGGCGAAGCGCGCCGTGAGTTTTTCGCGGATCGCGGCGTGCATGCTGGAAATGTCTTCAATGGTCGGGGTGCGACCGGTGCCGATGGCCCAGATGGGTTCATAGGCAATGATGACTTCATGCTGGCTGGCGGCCTCGGGGATCGAGCCGGCAAGCTGAGCGGCCACGACGTTTTCCGCGTCGCCGCTGTCACGCTGGGATTCGGTTTCGCCGACGCAGATGATCGGCTTGAGGCCTGCACCGATGGCGGCTTCGGCCTTGGCGCAGACCTGGGCGTCGGTTTCACCATGATCGGCGCGGCGTTCGGAATGACCGACGATGACATATTGTGCACCGGCGTCAGCCAGCATGCCGGCGGAGATATCGCCGGTATGGGCGCCGTGGGATTCGGTGTGGCAATCCTGACCACCGGCCAGAATGCCCGCTGTGGCGCCTTGATGGACCACTTCGGACAGGATTGTTGCGGGTGGGCAGATCACCACCAGCGCGCGGGGCGCTTCACCGGTGGTCAGCATGCCGGCAAGGGCTGTCAGCTCGTCCAGCGAGCCACGCAATCCGTTCATTTTCCAGTTGCCTGCGATAAGCGGCGAGATTGTCGTGGTCACTGTTTGCTACTCCTGCCTCTTGCACCGGAACGGGCTTTGCCCTAACCCCGGCTGTCAAAATGGATTACTAATGCCCTGCCGCCATTGCGGTAAAGGCCCAAGTCTCTGAAACGGAACGTCCGATATGCTCGATAGTTTGCGCGGTTTTGCAAAATCCTGGCCCGGAAAGATCATGGGGGCGTTCCTTCTGGTTGGTGTAGCCGGATTCGGCATCAACAATGTGATCACTGATCTGGGCACCAATACGGTGGCCCGCGTGGGCGACGCGGAGATCAATTCGCGGACCTTCCTGCGCGCCTATCAGCGTCAGATCAATCAGGTAGCACAGCAGCTCGGTTCGGTGCCAACTGCCGAGCAGGCCGTCAATCTGGGTATTCCCTCAATGGTGCTGCAGGATCTGGCGCAGGATGCGGCGCTCGATCAGATGGCGAGCACGTTCGGTCTGGGCGTTTCGGAGGACAAGCTCAGCGAAATGTTGCGGGCTGATCCTTCCTTCCAGGGCACGCTGGGCACGTTCGATCCAAACGCCTTTACCCAGGTATTGCGCCAGAGCGGCCTGACGGAAGCTGAATATTTCCAGGATCAGGGCGATGCTGCGCGTCGCCAGCAGCTGATTTTGAGCCTGTTTGGTGACACTACCCTGCCCGAGACTGCCTCCAAGCTGATCAATCGCTATGTGGGTGATCAGCGTACGATCGATTTCTTCGTGCTGGGTGACACCAATATCGAAACGCCGGCAACGCCGAGCGAAGAGGAACTGGCAGCCTATCTCGAGGAGAACCAGGTCGAGTTCCGCACTGTTGAGACACGCACCGTTCAGATGCTGCGCCTGTCGCCAGCCGATCTGGCAGCAACCAAGACCATTGCAGCGGACGCCATTGCCGCCGAATATGAGCGCACCAAGGACGGGTTGACCAAGCCAGAGCGCCGCACGATCGAACAGGTCGTGCTCAATGACGAACAGGTTGCCGCTTTTGAAGCTGGTCAAGCCGCTGGCACACCGTTTGAAACGCTGCTGGCCGATAATGGCCTGAGCGCAACCGGTCTGGGCACACTGGCCGAGAGCGAAATCAATGACGGCAATCTGGCCCGTGCCGCCTATGGCGTCAGCGAAGGTGGCTTTGCCATCATCGATGGCGTGACGGGCAAGCGTGCGGTGCATGTTTCGGCCATCGAGCCGGGCGGCGTGCCGAGCCTGGATGAAGTCAGCGAGCAGATTGCACAGGGTCTGGCGCGTACCCAGGCCCGCAACGAGATCGCCGATGTGCAGGATCAGGTGGAAGAGTTGCGCGCAGCGTTCCGTCCGCTGACCGAAATTGCGGATCGCTTTGGCCTTCATCTCTATCAGGCTGATGTGACCGCCAGCGGTACCGAGTTGAACATCCTGCCGGATCTTGCCAGTGAAGACGCCGGGCGTATCAGCCAGGCCATCTTCAAGGCCGAGGAAGGTCAACTGACAGCGGCCATTCCACTGGCTGGCAGTGGCAACCTCTACTTCGACCTGACGGCGATTGAGCCGGCGCGGGACCAGACACTGGATGAAGTCCGTGATGCGGTCGCCGCTGCCGTGACCGCGCAGCGCACCAATGATGCCCTGTTGGCGGCCCGTGCTGATGCCGTGGCCAAGCTTGATGCCGGGACGCCGCTTGCCGATGTTGCGGCCAGCTACAATGTGTTCCCTCAGCTGAGCTCGCCGTTTACGCGATTTGGTGCTGCCGATGGCAGCGTCGACAGCGTGGTGGCCGCCGCAGCCTTTGCCGGCGGTGCCGAGCATCATGGTTCGGCGCTGAACCAGTCGGGCGAGCATATCGTGTTCCAGGTGGTCGCTGCGACCCCTGCCGAAGGCCCGCTCGACCCCGGTGCCCAGGCAAGCCTTGAGAACGAGGCGCGTATCGGCATCTATGGCGACTTCGTCACAGCCATCCGTGATGATGCCGGCCTGCGGATCAATCAGCAGGCCCTGCAGCAGACACTGGCTCTCACTTCCGGCCTGTAAATCAGGCCGGATCAACTCGAAACTGGACAATATCACGATGGGCGACGACGATTTTCAGCGCTTCTCTGAGCAATACAATGCCGGGAAATCGCAGATCGTCTGGCGGCGCATCGTGGCCGACCTCGAAACGCCGATTGGCACCTATCTCAAGCTCGCCGAGGGCCGCAAGAACACGTTCCTGCTGGAATCCGTGCAGGACGCGGCCGTGCGCGGACGTTACTCGATCATTGGTACACAGCCCGATGTGATCCTCAAGGTTGAGGCCGGGGCGGCCACGATCAACCGGAGCGCGCAGCTCGACGAGACCAGCTTTGAGCCGGTTGATGCGCTGCCCCTCGACGCCTTGCGCGAGCTGGTTGCAGGCAGCCAGATCGACATGCCCAAGGGATTGCCGCCGCAGTCGGCCGGCGTCTATGGTTATCTGGGCTATGAGATGGTGCGCTATATGGAAGTGCTGCCCGACAGCAATCCAGACCATCTGCAGACGCCTGAAGCTGTGTTGATGCGCCCATCGCTGCTGGCGATCTTCGACACGCTCAAGGATGAGCTCTATCTGACCGCGCCGGTCTATGTGCGTGACGGTGTTTCGGCCCGTCAGGCTCATGAAGCGGCCCAGGCGCGGATCGATGACGCGATTGCGCGGCTGGGCCGGGCCATGCCCGCCACCCCTGCCCTGCCCGATCTGGAAAGCATTGCGGTCACCAGCAATACCAGTCGCGATGAGTATTTTGCCATGGTGGCGCGGGCCAAGGAATACATCACGGCCGGCGATATCTTTCAGGTGGTGTTGAGCCAGCGTTTTTCGGCCGACTTCAACCTGCCGCCCACAGCGCTGTATCGCGCCCTGCGTCGGACCAATCCCAGCCCCTATATGTATTTCCTGGATTTCGGCGATTTCGCTGTCGCCGGATCGAGCCCGGAAATTCTGGTCCGGGTGCAGGATGGCGAGGTCACCATTCGCCCGATCGCGGGGACGCGCAAGCGTGGCGCGACGCCGAGCAAGGACGCGGAGATGGCGGCCGAGCTGATGAGCGACCCCAAGGAGCTGGCCGAGCATCTGATGCTGCTTGATCTGGGCCGCAATGATGTGGGGCGCGTGGCCAAGATCGGCACGGTCAAGGTCACCGACAAGTTCTTCCTCGAATACTATTCGCACGTCATGCACATCGTCTCCAATGTGGTGGGCGAGCTCGACCCGCAATACGATTTCGTTGACGCCCTGTCGGCGGGCTTTCCGGCGGGTACGGTATCGGGGGCGCCCAAGGTGCGCGCGATGGAGATCATTGACGAGCTGGAGAAATCCAGGCGCGGTATCTATGGCGGCTGCGTGGGCTATTTTGGAGCCGATGGCACCATGGACACCTGTATCGTGCTGCGCACGGCGATCCTGAAAGATGGCAAGCTGCATGTGCAGTCGGGCGCCGGTATTGTTGCCGATAGCCAGCCAGCGCTTGAGCAGATGGAATGCGAAAACAAGGCGCGGGCCCTTTTCAGCGCGGCAGAGGAAGCGCTACGCTATGCTGGCGAGGCAAGGATCGGACAATGATGCGGCAGGTATTTGACAGGCAGCGATGGCGGGGCGGCTTCTGACCGTGGCGCCCGATGGGGCCGCCGGAAGTTGACAAAAACCTGCCAGGAACCAGACCATGACCCGCACTCTCGTCATCGATAATTACGACAGCTTTACCTACAATCTCGTCCATTTTCTGGGCGAACTGGGCGCCGATGTTTCGGTGGTCCGTAACGACAAGATTACCCTTGAAGACATCGCCGCACAGGCGCCCGACGCCATTGTGCTGTCGCCAGGCCCCTGCACGCCCAATGAGGCCGGCATCTGTCTGGCCGTGATCGAGCGCTTCCAGGCCGAAATTCCGATGCTGGGTGTCTGTCTGGGGCATCAAGCCATTGGACAGGCCATGGGTGGAGAGGTGATCCGCGCGCCGCATCTGGTGCATGGCAAGACCTCAAAAATCAATCATACCGGCAAGGGCCTGTTCCGCGGGCTCAATGCGGGGTTTGAGGCTACGCGCTATCACTCGCTGACGGTGCGGCCGGAAACCCTGCCCGATGTGCTCGAGGTCACCGCGACCACCGAGGATGGCCTGATCATGGGCATGCAACACAAGACGTTGCCCGTTCATGGGGTGCAGTTCCATCCGGAGAGCATTGCCTCGGAAAATGGTCATGCCTTGCTGCAGAACTTCCTGAACATCGCCCGCGACTTCAACCAGAAGAGGGCCGCGTGATGGATATCAAGACCGCACTGAGCCAGATTGCCGAGCGCAAAAACCTGACGGGCGAAGAGATGCGCGATGTGATGCGCGTGATCATGGCTGGCGAGGCCACACCAAGCCAGATCGGCGCCTTTTTGATGGGCATGCGGATCAAGGGCGAGACCGTTGGCGAAATCGCCGCGGCGGTGTCGATCCTGCGCGAGCAGATGGTGCCCGTCGAGGCGCCCGCCGATGCCATCGACATTGTCGGCACGGGCGGCGACGGCATGGGCACGCTGAACATTTCGACCGCCGCTGCCATCGTGGTGGCTGCAGCCGGTGTGCCAGTGGCCAAGCATGGCAATCGCGCGCTGTCGTCCAAATCGGGTTCGTCGCAGGCGCTCGAAGCGCTGGGCGTTAAACTTGACCTGGAGCCCTCTGGCATTTCGCGCTGCATCAACCAGGCCGGCATCGGCTTCATGTTCGCGCCCAGTCACCATCCGGCGATGCGCCATGTGGGGCCATCGCGCGCCGAAATGGGCGTGCGCACCATGTTCAACCTGCTCGGTCCGCAGTCCAACCCGGCCGGTGTGCGCCGTTACATGCTGGGCGTTTACGCGCGCGAATGGGTCGAGCCTGTCGCCGCGGCGCTATTGGCCAACCGCGCCATCAAGGCCTGGGTGGTGCATGGCAGCGACGGGCTGGACGAGATCACGGTGACGGGCCCCAGCTTTGTCGCCCAGATTGCCAATGGCGATCTGCGCAGCTTTGAAGTGAGCCCGGAACAGGCCGGCCTGAAACAGCACGATCCCAAGGATCTGCTGGGTGGCGATCCCGAATACAATGCCCAGGCCATCCACGCCCTGTTTGACGGGCAGAGCGGCGCCTATCGCGATATCGTGCTGCTCAATGCCGGCGCGGCGCTGATTGTGGCCGACAAGGTGGCCGATCTGCGCGAAGGCGCAGCGGCGGCGGCCGAGCTGATTGACAGCGGCAAGGCCAAGGACACACTGACCCGCCTGGTGGCGGTATCGAATGGACGCGATGCATGACCGATATTCTCAAACAGATCGAAGCCTATAAGCGCGAGGAAATCGCCGCTGCCAAATCCATGCGGCCCTGGGCCGAAGTGGTGGCGCAGGCACATGATCAGGCGCCGACGCGCGGCTTTATCAAGGCGATCAAGGCCAAGCGGGCCAAGGATGAATATGCGCTGATCGCCGAAGTGAAGAAGGCCAGTCCGTCAAAGGGCCTGATCCGGGAGAACTTCAACCCGACCGAAATCGCCCTGGCTTATGAAGCAGCCGGCGCCGCGTGCCTGTCCGTGCTGACTGACCGGCCCAGCTTTCAGGGCTCGCCGCGCTTTCTCAAGGAAGCCCGCGCGGCGGTCAAACTGCCCGTGCTGCGCAAGGATTTTCTGTTCGAGACCTATCAGGTGGCGGAGGCGCGCGCCTGGGGCGCGGACTGCATTCTGATCATTCTGGCCGCCGTGGGCGATGACGTGGCTCGCTACCTGCTCGATGCCGCCGAAGAGTGGAAGATGGATGCGCTGGTGGAAGTACATGACCAGCTTGAGCTTGATCGGGCCGTGGCGCTGGGCGCCGAGTTCATCGGCATCAACAATCGCAATCTGCGCACCTTCGAGACGACGCTGGAAACTTCGGTTAATCTGGCCGTTGGCGTGCCCAAGGGGACGCTACTGGTCAGCGAAAGCGGCATCGTCAATCACGAACACCTGCTCAAGCTCGACCATGAAGCCGGTATCGGCAGCTTTCTGGTTGGCGAGAGCCTGATGCGCCAGGACGATGTGACCGCGGCAACCAGAGCGCTATTGCATGGCGCCGCGCAGGCTGCGCCCTGATGGCCGACGGGCTCACCCATCTCAATGCCCGGGGCGAAGCCCATATTGTCGATATTGCCGGCAAGCCCGCAACACGGCGGCGCGCCGTGGCACAGGCCCGTATTGTCGGGCAGCCGCAGACGATTGCCACCATTATGGGCGGCAGCCTCAAAAAGGGTGATGCGCTGGCGGTAGCGCGGATTGCCGGTATCATGGCGGCCAAAAAGACCGCTGAGCTGATCCCGTTGTGCCACCCCATCCCGCTGACCAAGGTCAGCGTGGAGATTGCCGAACATGGCGAAGATGCCATCCTGATTGTGGCGACGGCTGAAACTACCGGCCAGACCGGGGTCGAGATGGAAGCATTGGTGGCTGCCTCCACGGCGGCGCTGACATTGTATGACATGGCCAAGGCGATTGATCGCGCCATGGTGGTGACCGATATCTGCCTGATGGAAAAATCGGGCGGCAAGTCCGGGGATTTCGTGCGCGCATGAGCCTGCTCCCCGTTGAAGAGGCCATTGCGGCCATTCTCAAGCGCGTGCCGACGCCGGTCGGCGAAACCGTGTCGCTGGATGCGGCGGCGGGTCGGGTCTTGCTCGAACCGGTCAAGGCCCGCCATGACCAGCCGCCCTTCAATGCCAGCGCCATGGATGGCTATGCCGTCGGGGCCGCTGACATCATGGAAGGTCACAGCCTCAAGGTCGTGGGGACCTCCCAGGCCGGGGCCAGTTATGCCGGACGTCTGGGCTCGCAAGAAGCGGTCAGGATTTTTACCGGTGCGCCGGTGCCCGAAGGGGCCGATGCCGTCATCATGCAGGAACAGGCCCTGCTCGACGGCGATCAGGTGTCGTTCAGCATCGAGCCCTTGCCGGGGCGCAATATCCGGGCCCTGGGCAATGACTTCACCACAGGCCAGACGCTGATCGAGGCTGGCGTCCGACTGACCCCGATGCAGATTGCCGTGGCCGCGGCAGCCAATACCCCGACGCTGACCGTGGCGCGACGGCCGCGTATTGCGCTGCTGGCGACGGGTGATGAACTCGCCCTGCCCGGCGCGGCGCTGGGGCCTGACCAGATCATTGCTTCCAACAGCTTCGGGCTGGCGCCCATGCTGGCCCCCTATGCCCATACCATGACCGATCACGGCATTGCCCGCGATGACCGGGAAGCCCTGCGCGACAAGCTCAGCGCCATTCTGGCCGATGCACCGGACGTGCTGATCACGACCGGCGGCGCCAGCGTTGGCGACCACGATATCGTGCAGGAAATTCTCGTTGAACTGGGCGTGACGCTGGATTTCTGGCGCATCAATATGCGCCCGGGCAAGCCGCTGATGTTCGGCACGATCGGCAAGACGCTGGTATTCGGCCTGCCGGGCAATCCGGTTTCGGCGATGGTCACGGCGATTGTTTTCATCAAACCGGCGCTGCGACACTGGCTGGGCCTGACGCCGCAGACGCCCTGGCACCTGCCACTGGCTGCCGCGACCCCAGCCAATACGGCGCGGCGGCATTTCATGCGGGCACAGTTGCAGCAGACTCCCAATGGTCCGGTGGCGCTGCCAATTTCCCAGACCGATAGTGGGCACACTTCATCCATGGCGCTGGCTGACCTGTTGATTGTGCAGCCCGAACAGGCCCCTGGACAGGCGGCGGGCACGCTGGTCGAAACCATTGTGGTCGACGCCTTCTAGGTTTCGGGCCGCCCCAGTTGCAGGAAAATCGTCGAGCATATTGCAGAACATAACTGGAACACATATAGTCGTTCTGTCTATGTTCCGATTCTCACCCCGAGGGGCCTATGCTGACGCGCAAACAACACGAGCTGTTGATGTTCATCCATGAACGGATGAAGGAAAGCGGCATTCCGCCTTCGTTCGACGAGATGAAGGATGCCCTCGATCTGGCGTCCAAGTCGGGCATTCACCGGCTGATCACCGCGCTGGAAGAGCGCGGTTTCATCCGCCGCCTGCCCAATCGGGCCCGGGCGCTGGAAGTCGTTAAGCTGCCGGATTCGATGAACCCGTCGCTTGGCGGCCGTAAGGCCCGCTTTGAACCATCGGTGATCGAAGGCAATCTTGGCAAGGTGGCGAGCCCGCCATCGCGTGTCGCCGCCGATGATGATGGCGTGCGCTCGATTTCGATCCCGGTGATGGGTCGAATTGCAGCGGGTACGCCGATCGAGGCCATTCAGAGCCATTCCCACACCATTATGGTGCCGCCCGAAATGCTGGGCAGCGGCGAGCATTACGCACTGGAAGTGCGCGGTGACTCGATGATCGATGCCGGCATTTTTGATGGCGACACGGTATTGATCAAAAAGCAGGATGCAGCCAGCACCGGCGAGATCATCGTGGCGCTGGTGGATGATGAGGAAGCGACGCTCAAGCGCTTGCGCCGCAAGGGCAATACGGTGGCACTTGAAGCCGCCAACCCGGCTTATGAGACCCGCATTTTTCCGCCTGACCGGGTCAAGGTTCAGGGCCGGCTTGTCGGGTTGCTGCGTAAATATTGATGGGGGCGGCGACGCCCGAAGCGTTGATCGCGGCCTATGGCGAGGCGATCAACACGCATCGCTTCGCGGTCGTCGCGCCCTTGATCGCCCAGGATGCCAGTTTCTGGTTCAATGATGGATCTCATCTTGGCATTGCAGCGATACGCGATGCCTTTGAAGCCACATGGGCACGGCTGGTTGACGAGCGCTACTGGCTGGAAGACCTGATCTGGATCGTAAAAGGTCAGGATATCGCGGCCTGTCGCTATCTGTTTTGCTACACGGCGGTTGTGAACGGAGATGTTCAATCTGGCGCCGGTCGCGGCACCTGCATTGTCGAGCGGCGCTTGCATGGCTGGGTCATCGTTCACGAGCATCTGAGCGCCTTGGCCTAGCGGCGCGCGGTGCGTGACTTCGGGAGTGACGGGCGATCAATGCCGGTATTGGCGTTCAGGCCGGACCGGTGGTCTTGATCCGCAATGTGGTGACCCACTTGTCAGGATCAGGTTCCTGCTCCGGGTCGGTCTCGTAGATTTCCAGACGACAGGCAAAGTGATGACCGTCGGACTGGGTTGCGCTATCCCATTCAATGCCCCGCTCCTTGGCCCAGCCGATCAGCATGGCTGTGGCATCATAGAGATCGTCATAGGGGCCGGTATGGGTGGTCCAGACGTAATGCCCCGCCGGTAGTTGCGAGAATTTTACGGTGTCGTCACCCGCTGCCGCGCGGTCCACCGGGACCCCTGCTTCCACTTCAAGCGTTCTGGCCATATCGATGCGGTTGTATTTGTAGAATGGCGCGCCGGTCGGCGTGATGCCATTGGCGGAGAGCCAGGAAAATAGCGCCGGAAAGCCCTCATTTGCGGGCTGCGCCATTTCGGCCATTGATACGGTAAAGCTGATATAGGCGTAGGTCTGGACCGGCAGGTCCTGGAAACGTGGAACAGTCAGCATAAGGCGCTCCTCCCGCAATATCATGCAGTCGCGCAGTTCTGCCCGCCTGCATCAATGCTGGTGACATTAGAATGGCGCGCGTCAGCGGGCCAGTACCATTGAGAGAATCAGTCGCGCGCGTCGGGCGGCGGTACGTCGGTGCTGGTGCGGCACTCGATCAGCCACACATCATAGACTGCGTGATCGACGGCGTTGAGCGCCGGGCTGTCGGCGAACATCCAGCCGGTAAAGATGCGCTTGGATGTGCCGGTCAGGCTGCGCTGATCGACTTCGAGAAAGGCCGATGTCCGCTGGGTCTCGGTGGCAGCGCGATTGTAGCAGGCGCGCGGGGTGATCTCGAGCGCGCCGAACAGCACGGTTTCATCGATATAGACGTCGAAGCGGGTGATGCGGCCGGTGATCTTGTCGAGCCCGGCAAAGGTCGCCACCGGATTGGCAATGGGCTGGGCCGATACGGGCGCTGCAACGCCAAAGACGCCCAGCGCCGCGAGCGGCGCCAGGGTCATCATCATGCGGGCAAGAGTTTTGAGGTGGCGCAAGGCGCCGTCCTTATTCTGGCGACCAGGCGTCGTAGTCACCGGTCACGCGGGGGCGTTCGCCCTTGTTGAGCAGGCTGCCATCGGGACGATAGGCGGCTGCCGTGCCGGTCAGGTTCTGCTGATGGGGCAGCTCCCAGCTCTTGGCGACATAGTTGGCCTTGGTTGGCACGATGTCGGTGCGATAGTGCATCCAGCCGTGCCAGCCCTGACCAATGGTCGAGGCGTCAGCGGGGCCGGCATAGGTCACATAACGCCGATCAGCCTTACGATCCTGGAAATAGCGATTGCCGAATTCGTCGCTGCCGACATAGTCGCCGAAGCGCCAGATCCACAGACGGGTGCCCCAGGTCTGACCACCCCACCAGGAGAAGATTTCGCTCAGGAACTGCTTGATACCGGATTTAGCCAATTGTCGATTCCGCCGTCGATAGCTGCGAGTGCGCCGGGTGTAACATGCGTGGTCAGATCAGCCTAGTGTTTGGCGGGTTTTTCGCGCGCTGTTTTCGCGCCCCGCTCACCCTTCTATAGGAGGGGCATCGGGGCCAGCTTTGCAGTGAGCGCCACCCTGCCCTGCACACAGCATCTGGTAGTGGGTCACAGGCAGATCACCACAAGCACTGGTAGTGGGCGCATTGTGGATTTCGCGTAATTTTTCTGCGCTTGACAGCTTTGTGACGGTTTGATTCGACGGCGTTGGTGGCATGGTTAGCCCATTGTAAACACGCGCCTGGCGGTGAATTTAGCCGTGGAATCTCGGCACTTTAGCGGGGCTTGTTCGGCTCACATATGCGCCGTTCACGTGACGCTCCAGCCTGCATAAAAGGGGGCGGCCAAGTCCGCGTTTTCCTTGCAGTTTGTCCCCACTATCCACATAATGAGCCTACTAGTGGTTGTCTGAACCACCCCTCCAACCACTAGACCTTGTGATTTCTTGCGTTGACGCATCGTTTGAATCGGCAGATGTTTTGGACAGGCCGACAACACACCATGTCGTCGGCTCAAGACCCCTGCTCAAAGCACTGGCATCAGACCGGCGCCATACAGGGGCACAGGCAAGTTTTTCGAGCCCGGCCACGGGCTCGGTTGGTGACGCGTCAAAACAGATTTGGGTGAGAAGCCGGGTTTTTCGGCTCGCGGGCATTTGTGTGCCCGTTACATTGGGGACTAAGACGACTATGCGCATTGAACGCCGGTTTACCAAAGCCAATGAAGACCGCTACGCCGGTCTCGAATTCCGCTCGGCCACGAGTGAGATTCGCAACCCGGATGGCTCGGTCGTCTTCAAGCTCGAAGATATCGCCATCCCCAAGAGCTGGAGCCAGGTTGCGGCTGACATCATTGCTCAGAAATACTTCCGCAAGGCCGGCGTCGCCAAGGCCCTCAAGAAGGTTGAAGAGAATTCCGTGCCGTCCTGGCTGTGGCGCTCCGTCCCCGACGAAGCTGCGCTCGCCAAGCTGCCGGAAGATGAGCGCTACGGTTCAGAAATGGACAGCCGCCAGGTGTTTGATCGCCTGGCTGGCACCTGGACCTATTGGGGCTGGAAAGGCGGCTATTTCGACAGTGAAGAAGATGCGCGCACCTTCTTTGACGAGCTGGCCTATATGCTGGCCAGCCAGCGCGTGGCGCCCAACAGCCCGCAATGGTTCAATACCGGTCTGCACTGGGCCTATGGCATTGATGGTCCGGGCCAGGGGCACTTCTATGTGGACCCCTTCACCCACAAGCTGGTGAGTTCCAAGAGCTCGTATGAACATCCCCAGCCCCATGCCTGCTTCATCCAGTCGGTCAATGACGATCTGGTCAATGAAAACGGCATCATGGATCTGTGGGTGCGTGAAGCGCGCCTGTTCAAATATGGTTCGGGCACCGGCACCAATTTCTCGGCCCTGCGCGGTTCGGGCGAAAAGCTCTCGGGCGGCGGCAAGTCCAGCGGTCTGATGAGCTTCCTCAAGATTGGTGACCGGGCGGCCGGCGCCATCAAGTCGGGCGGCACCACCCGTCGCGCCGCCAAGATGGTGGTGCTGGATATCGATCACCCCGATGTCGAGGAATACATCAACTGGAAGGTCAAGGAAGAGCAGAAGGTTGCCGCTTTGGTGACCGGCTCCAAGGTCGTCTCCAAGCACCTCAAGGCCATCATGAAGGCTGCCGTCAACTGCGAAGGCAGCGGCGATGACTGCTTTGATGTGGCGATGAACCCCGCGCTCAAGCGCGAAGTGCGCGCTGCCAAGAAGGCCCTGGTCCCCGAGAACTACATCTTCCGGGTCATCCAGTTCGCCAAGCAGGGCTATACCGATATCGAATTCCCGGTCTACGACACCGATTGGGACAGCGAAGCCTACCTGACCGTTTCGGGCCAGAACTCGAACAATTCGGTGCGGGTGAGCGACGAGTTCCTGCGCGCCGTTGAAGGCGATAGCGACTGGGACCTCAAGGCACGCCAGTCCGGCGTTGTCACCAAGACCCTTAAAGCCCGCGATCTGTGGGAGCAGGTGGGCTATGCCGCCTGGGCCTCGGCCGATCCCGGCATTCAGTACCACACCACCATCAATGAGTGGCACACCAGCCCCGAGGCCGGTCCGATCAATGCATCGAACCCCTGCTCGGAATACATGTTCCTTGATGACACCGCCTGCAATCTGGCATCGGTGAACCTGCTGCCCTATCGCAACCAGGATGGCTCGTTCAACACCGCTGCCTATGAGCACACCGTGCGTCTGTGGACCGTGGTGCTGGAAATCTCGGTGATGATGGCGCAGTTCCCATCCAAGGCGATTGCTGAACGGTCGTTCGAATACCGCACGCTGGGTATCGGTTACGCCAATATTGGCGGCTTCCTGATGACCTCGGGTATTCCCTATGACTCCAAGGAAGGCCGCGCCATTGCCGGTGCTGTCACCGCCATCATGACCGGCGTGAGCTATGCGACCTCGGCCGAAATGGCCAAGGAGCTGGGCCCGTTCAAGGATTACAAGCGCAATTCCAAGCACATGCTGCGCGTCATCCGCAATCACCGCAATGCTGCCCACGGCAATGCCGAAGGCTATGAAAAGCTCTCGATCACCCCCGTGCCGCTCGATCATGCTTCGCTGATCGACAGCGAATTGAGCGAACGCGCCAAGATCGCCTGGGACAACGCGCTCAAGCTGGGCGAAAAGCACGGCTACCGTAACGCCCAGGTTTCGGTTATCGCCCCGACCGGCACGATCGGTCTGGTGATGGATTGCGACACCACCGGCATCGAGCCAGACTTTGCGCTGGTCAAGTTCAAGAAGCTCGCCGGTGGCGGTTACTTCAAGATCATCAACCGCGCCGTGCCACCTGCCCTGCGCACGCTGGGCTATTCGGAAGCCGATATTGCCGAGATGGAGGCCTATGCGGTCGGCCATGGCAATCTCAACCAGGCACCGGGCGTCAATCCATCCACGCTCAAGGCCAAGGGCTTTACCGATGAGAAGATCGCCGCGCTGAACGCTGCGACCGCATCGGCCTTCGACATCAAGTTCATCTTCAACCAGTGGACACTGGGTGCGGACTTCCTCAAGACGCTGGGCGTCACCGATGAGCAACTGGGCGATTTCTCGTTCGACCTGCTCAGCTTCCTGGGCTTTTCCAAGAAGGATATCGAGGCGGCCAATATCCACGTCTGTGGCGCGATGACCCTGGAAGGTGCCCCGCACCTCAAGGCCGAGCATCTGCCCGTGTTCGATTGCGCTGCGCCTTGCGGCAAGATCGGCAAGCGCTCGCTGTCGATTGAATCGCACATCCTGATGATGGCGGCTGCACAGCCTTTCATCTCGGGCGCGATTTCCAAGACCATCAACATGCCAAACGACGCGACCGTCGAAGACGCCAAGCAGGCCTATATGCTGTCCTGGCGCCTGGCCTTGAAGGCCAATGCGCTCTATCGCGACGGCTCCAAGCTCAGCCAGCCGCTCAATTCATCCGTGCTGGCTGCGGCCGACGAGGATGAAGACGAGGATGCAGCCGAGGAAATGGCGGCGATGTCATCTGCCGCCCGCGTGCCGCAGGTTGCCGAAAAGATCGTCGAGCGCATCGTTGAAACGGTCATTCGTGACCGCGAAAAAATGCCCGATCGCCGCAAGGGTTACACCCAGAAGGCCGTCGTTGGTGGCCATAAGGTCTATCTGCGCACCGGCGAATATGATGATGGCCGTCTGGGCGAGATCTTCATCGACATGCACAAGGAAGGCGCAGCCTTCCGCGCGATGATGAACAATTTCGCCATCGCCATCTCGCTGGGCCTGCAATATGGCGTGCCGCTGGACGAGTATGTGGAGGCCTTCACCTTCACCCGCTTCGAGCCTGCCGGCATGGTCATGGGCAATGACCGGATCAAGAACGCCACCTCGATCCTGGATTACGTGTTCCGCGAACTGGCCGTGTCCTATCTCGATCGTGACGATCTGGCCCACGTCAATCCCGAAAGCCCGACCTCGCTGGGCAAGGGAGCCGACGAAGACAAGGCAACCGGTCGCCCCGCTGCCAACACCCCGGCCCCCATGCCTGCCGACAAGTTCGTGTCGCGTGGCATGACCCGTGGTCGCGTCAGCAATAAGAGCCTGATGATCGTTTCGGGCGACCATCACCTGAACCCGGTTCAGGCGATGCAGACCTCGACGGTGACCGCGCTCAAGGCGGCAACGGCGCTCAAGCCTGACAGCCAGGTGGCCCCCGCGGCCTTCCCGGCCGCCGAACTGAGCCCCCTGCCCAGCCCGCCGCCGAGCAAGGATACCGGCCTGCTGCGCGCCGAAGCCCAGATGAAGGGCTATACCGGCGACCAGTGTACCGAGTGCCACAACTTCACCATGGTGCGGAACGGCACCTGCCTGAAGTGCGACACCTGCGGGACGACGACTGGGTGTAGCTAAGTAGCTAAAAGATAGAAATAGTGTCGCTGCATATGAAGTTTGACCAGATTCCTGGCATCAGACGCAGAGAGGTGAGGCAAAGTGTGCCTCATCTCCTCAGGTCGGCCGACTAGGAAGTCGCCACTGACCAGATTGGTACTTGCTCGAAGTGCGATACTTGGGGGACGACGACTGGCCGAAATTGCCGTTCGAGGTACTGTTTGTGTGACGATCCCGATAGAATTTCCATTAGCGGGGCCGTCGTTTCCATCGCCGAACCGATAGTTTGTCCATTCAAGCAAAAAGGCCCGGAAATCCGGGCCTTTACTTTTGCGCCTCCCCAGCACCTGCACTCGAGTACTCCGGAGGGGCTGGAGACACGATTGCTTGTCGAAAACATTGATCTTGAGTGGCCTATCCTGCGGGGGCACCACCGTCGCACGGGCTAATGGTGGCGCTTGTTTCCAACGACCGTTCTGGGGCCGATAGCGGACCGGCGGCTTTTAGGACCTGAACGACGAAAGCTGCCGTTAGAGCGCTGCGCCAAAATGCCTTAAGTGATTGCGCCCATTGCTCAACCTAGGGAGCTGTAGCTAACAAGCTGGCTGCCGTTTCATAGACGGAGGCTGAACGGCTACAAAAGGCCGGAACAAATGTTGGGACCGGACACCTCCCCAAGGTCAGAAAAACTGACAACATTACGCCTCGTACCCACGGCTTTGTATCGGCGCGACGACGACAGCCCGGGTACCCGGAGAATTGTCTTCGAACTCGATACTGCCCTTCAAATTGCTCACCAGTGCACTCAGCATTCTGGTGCCAAAGCCGGTTCCATTGACCGGGCCGGAGATGCCTTTGCCGGAATCAGAAATGGTCACCCGCAGGTTTGATCTGATCTGTTCGATCTTGATCGTCGCCGACCCGGGGCGCCCGTCATAGGCGTATTTGGCAAGGTTGGTGAAAAGCTCATTGACCACCAGCCCGACGGTGACGGCGTCGTCGGTCTTGATCAATACGGGGGCCAGATCAAGGTGGAGATGGTCCCCCCATTCGCTGTTCATGGTGGCCAAGAGCTCGGCAACCAGTTCCCCGATATATCGGGACAGATCGATGATTTCGACGCTATCGTCCTGATAGAGCCGCCGGTGGGCGAGTGAAACGGCCATCAGTCGATGCTCAGCCTGTTCAAGGCTGGATTTGACCTCCTGGGAAGCGCCGCGCCCCTGCATGCGAAGAAAGGTGGCCACCAGCGACAGGCTGTTCTGAACCCGGTGATTAACCTCTCTCAACAGCACGTCCTTCTGCTGCATCAGGCTGACATTGTCATTGAGCGAGCGGCTCAGTTCGCTATTGAGCAGGCGGATCCGGCTATTGTTGCGGGCCTCGTGCAGCGAACGCACAACGCGCCCTGCAGATTCGATCTGTGCCAGGTTCCAGTCTTCCGACTTGCCGCTGACCTGTTCGGACCATTCGTCAAAGGATGCGCGGGGCGTGAGTACCGTGTTGGGGTCCTTCGCGCCCTCCTTGTGCGGATTGCCTGCCCACTTGATGGTCTGCAGGACTTCGGCGCGGAACCACATCAGCACAGTTGGCACATCGGTGGCCATTTTGACCGCAATCAATCCACTGGCCTTGTCCTTAAAGGCCATGGCCGGAGGAAATTTTGCAGATAGCTGACGGGTCACCACAGGCTGGCTCGAACTGATCGCGCGGACATAGTCGCTGATGGCGTGGATATCGTCGGTCGGGGGGCAGCTGCCAAACTGCACCAGCTTGTCGCCCTGCAGCACCGCAAAGCCATGGGCATTGAGCAGTTCAGCCAGATCCCGTCCGGTTCGGGCAAAGAACTGGCTCAGGTTGCGGTCCTCGCCGACCAGTCGGAGGATTCTGTCCTCCTGCGCGCGCAATGCGATGCGCTCGCGATAGAGCTCGCTATCTTCGCGCGCCTTGATCACCCGCGCCAGATTGGAGGCCATGTTTTGGCAGGCCAGGCGGATGTTGAGCGGCAGCGGCCGCGGCTGGTGGTGATGGCAGGCCACCAGCCCCCACAATATGCCATCCTTGACGATAGACATTGAGGCTGACGCCGCCACGCCCATATTCTTGAGATACTGGATATGAACCGGAGAGACGCTCCGAATTGTCGAGTCACTCATATCGATCGTTTGCAGATCAGAACTGGCGCTGACGACTGGCGAGGGCTGATAATGCACATCAGCAATGACCCGGACCTTGTTGCGGACGTAGAGGTCACGCGCCTGTTTGGGAATGTCAGTGGCGGGGAAGTGGTGGCGCATGAAGCTGGGCGAATTGTCAGCGATGCTCTCGCCCACGACAACTCCGGCCTCATCGTCGACGAACCGATAGACCATCACCCTTCCATAGCCAGTCAGGCGCTGAAACACGCGCGACGCTTCATTGGCCAAATCAAGTAGCGAGGTCGCCCGGTCCAGTTGGGCTTCAAGCGCATCAAGCTCAGCGAGAAACGCGCCGTCCGGTGTGTGACCATCGGCTTTGCCGGTCAGCTCGACAATAATGTGCGCCCCACTGGCATAGGCCACCGCATCCCATGATGAGTTGGCGAACACGAGCTCGCCAAGAACCTGAATGCCCGTTCCGGGCAATGAATCCTGCACCACCTGACAGTCGATCCCGACCAGCTCTTCAAGCGTGCGGCCCAGAATTTCTGAAGGGTCGGCCAGCTCACCGGCGCAGCCTACGACCTGACCTGAGCGCGGATCGGAAATAAGCATGATGCCGTGAGGCTGAATTGAACCCGGGATGTGGATGGGCTCCAGATCACAGCTGGTCAGGTCCATTTGGTTCGTCTCGTCCAACACTAACTCCGATAGATTTCCAGTGCTCTTTCAAAGAGCACTTGCGCGCTCGCCAAGGCAGCCGACCGGTCGAAGGCTGGTTCGGTGTCGGCTGCCTCCAAAATCGCTAGGAATGCGGGCCAACGGTGCATGTCTTCAACCTGGATGGCAAGGTGCCGTGCACCGAATTCGGCGCTGAGGCCAAGGGTTTGCGCGCGCCGGAAGAGCAATCGCGCTCCCACTCCGGACCCTTCGAGAACATAAAGCGCGCCCAATTTGGTGGACCAGTCGGGCAGTGTAATCGGGGCAAGAGGCTGAGGAGCCGATGCAATCTTCAAATCATCCATATCCGCTTGCATCGCCGCTACGAGAGGCAATACCGGCCAGGCGGCAACCGCGTCGCACTCAGGCTCGACAAGGCTGCGAAACAGATAGTTGTTCAGGACGAAGGATCGATAGCTTTCGACATCGTGGAATGGGCCGATTGCCGCGTCGAGGCGGGCATGGATTTCCGCGGTGTGCTCGCGCAGGGCAGCTCTCAAACTGTTGGTACTCATGCCGCTTTCCGAAACAGTCTGACACAATTCCAGACAATCGATGTCAGATCCATCCAACCACGCCAAGGGTGTAATGAGAGCCGTGGGCATTTGGTCTCTAGTGCACGGTTGGACGTGATTGCGAACTGTGGTCGGAGTAGCGGCGAAAACCCGCGAAGTGCTTTGGGATCGCCCCTTTGGCTCGGCCCGCAAGAATGGCCCCTTCGGCATTCCGTCCATGTTGCCGATCGATATCGGCACGCCGAACAATGGCGGAGGTGTCATCACGGCGTCGAGCTTGTTCCTAATTGGGGCAGCAACCGACGACATCTTCCGCGCGATCGACATCTAGACCGGCGAAGAGGTCTGGCAGGTCGCTCTGCCGGCCGGGGGGCAGGCAACGCCGATGACCTATGAGGCCCAGGGTCGCCAGATCGTGGTGATCAATGCCGGTGGTCACGACTTTATGGAGACCCCGATCGGGGATTACTTCATCGCGTACGCGCTGCCCGAAGATCTCGCCAGATAGCACCATTCGGAACGGTAAGGCCGGCTTCCGGCCTTGCTGGCCTGCATCCGTGCATCACCACCCCCGGACCATGTCTGGGGTGGTGTCGGTTTGACACCATTCTCTTGGCAATTCTTGGTGGTGGTGGAAGGCCGTCATCCTGAGATGAGCATAGCGCGACTCCTGGATCAAAGACCGGTGGCTGCATCGAAACCGGTGTCCCGTGGGTGGGCTTGCCTTCAACTGGCTCGATTGGTGCTGTCAGCGCGTTGCCGGTGTCCAGCGGTCATGCCCGCAACGCAGGCAGGTGCCGGGGCCTTGGCCGACCCCCACCGCAATTGTGGTCCCGCAGCGATAGCAGGACAGATGCATCTGGTGATCCACGAGGTGATCAGCCGCGATCACCTGCGGCGCCACGATTTCCCATGGCGGTACAATGGGTAGGCCCCAGGGGGGCGTGCCGTTATGCTGAAAAATGCTCATGGCACCGTTTGGCTCGACGAAGGCGCTGCTCACTTCGCCCAGTTGCTTGACCCCGGCTTGCCGCAATTTCTGGAAAATCTCGCTGGCGCCCAGTTCGGCATCGCCCGTGACTTCGCTCAGTACGCCCTGGTCAACAATTTGGCGCGGCTCGCCATCCACCAGCCGTTCCACGCGCTTATGTCGCGCGATCAGCAGGTCCAGGCCGCGGTTGGCCAGCACGACAATGGTGATCACCGCCATGGCATGGAGTAGCGGCACATCGGGCTGGAACATCGGATCGCCAACGGCCGAGCCCAGCGCGATCACCAGCAGGAATTCGACGGTCGACAACTGCCCGATGGTCCTGCTACCCAGCCAGCGCAAAAGCAGCAGGCCATAGCCATAGACAATCAAGGTACGGAACAGGATTTCGAGGTAAATCCAGGCTCCCTGGTCGCCCACGAAAATCCGGATCAGATCAATCCCTTGTGCTGGTTGTTCCATTATCCGCGACTCTGGTTGTCAAAAACAACGGGTGGACCGCCCCCCGAATGATGGTCTGTGCCGCGAGTGAGATAAGGGCTGACGCAAATTATTCGGGTAGGGCTGGTTGCCTAACAAAGCCCTATGACGTCCCAGCAAATGCACAGTCGGATCTAGCGAACAGCTCCCGGAAGCGACGCTGGTAGACAATTGTGGTCTCCCCATTCACACCAAGTCTCTATGCATTGGGGCCTCACGCCAAATAACGCTTTTGCAGCCCTCCGGTTTCCGTTCGCGTGTTCAAGGGCCCCAATAGGGCTTTCACAAAACTGGGGCTAAAGCGTAATTGGAGCTGGGGCATTGCAATTTCGATCGATGATGAAACATCCTGGTTTCCTTCTGAAATCTGAAAAAAAAAGCAGCGGCCCGAGATGGGCGCGGAGCGCGCCAAGTGCGGACCGCTACGGTGGCTCTGCGTCAAGTTTTTTTTAACGAATAGCAGTTCCGGTAGAGGTGGAAATGTGATCGACCCGATCAACTAGCATGGGTCAAAATCCAAAAGCGCCACCCAACTCGGCATCAGTTCCCAGCGGCGCCGCGGCCAGGTCGGAATGAAATACCTTGTCGCCGGTGCGCCCCGGATCGATATCGGCCCGCAGCTGTTCACCGGTTATTTCCATGTTCATACGACCCTCCTAGACCACTCCCTTGCCGCCGGTTGCGCCGAATACCTCACCTGTGATGTAGCTGCCTTCTTGGGAAGCGAGCAGCACGTAGATCGCAGACAGTTCAACTGGTTGCCCGGGCCGACCAAAGGCGCTGCCCTCGCCGAAGTTCCCGACCTTCTCTGGGAATTGTCCGCCGCTTGGCTGCAACACAGTCCAGAACGGTCCGGGTGCCACTGCATTAGCGCGGATGCCTCTTTCCATAACCTGGGCGGAAAGCGCCTTCGTATAGGCAACAATACCGGCCTTCGATGTTGCATAATCAAGTAGGTGCGCAGACGGTTCGAACGCCTGAATAGAGGCGGTATTGATGATAGCTGCGCCAGGCGGCAAATGCGGAAGAGCGGCCTGAGTAAGCCAATGCATGGCATAAAGGTTGGTTTTCATGGTCAGATCGAAATCTTCGCTGCTGACTTCAGCAACGGAATTGCGGGCTTGCTGCCGGGCAGCGTTAATGACCAGAATATCAAGCCCGCCCAGTTCTTCCACGGTTCGGGCTACAATGTCTTTGCAGGTCTGCTCCTGAGAAATATCACCCGGCAGCGCTACGGCTTTTGTGCCCGCTTTTTCGATATAACCAATGACGTCACTGGCATCCTCAATCTCGGCGGGCAGGAAGTTGATCGCCACATCGGCACCTTCGCGTGCATATGCGATGGCCGCAGCGCGGCCAATGCCTGAGTCACCGCCAGTGATGAGCGCCTTGCGGCCCAGCAAGCGCCCGAACCCGGCATAACTTTCTTCGCCGTGATCGGGCCTCGGCTTCATCTGGCTGACCAAGCCTGGCGGCGATTGCTGCTGACGGGGAAATGGGGGAGCGGGATACTGGTGCCTTGGATCCTGCATGGTGAAACGGTCTGTCATGATGGGCCTCTTTTCTCAGTGAAAAGGCCAATGCCTGAACCGGCGTCACGTTCCCAATCAGTTCGGTCGTCCTGCATGCCGATCCGAAGATGCAACCGTTAAAGATGGACATGCCCAGCCCGGCTACGTAGTCGAGCTGCGGGCAAGATTGTCGAAATCGACGCCCTCCCGTTTCTGTACCCGGTATGTGGAGGTGGGGGCTGACTGCATCATGTCAGTTTGCTCCAGGCGGCAAGGGCGTAGGGATCGCGCTGTAGATCGAAGAGCGCAAAGTCAGGCTCGCGCGCCCTTGGCGCATGCTGGCCTATTTCTCCAAAATTGAGATCGATGATCAACTCGCCCGCCTCAAACTCCCAGTGTGCAGTCAAGGCCTTTTCGCCGACGACATGAGCCGTACTGTGCTGGCGTAAGGTGGCAGTCAGGGGAAAAATACAAGCCTTACGAAATGCGAGGACCTGCTGAGTGAGCCGCAGCCAGGCGTCAGCAGCAGGAGATGAGGACCAATCCAGCCGGGAGCGTTGGAAGGTCGCTGGATCTATCGGGTCGGGCACCGCCTCCCCAAGCGCGGCGATACCTGCAAATTCTTCGACGCGGCCATTGCGCAGGGCGTCAGCGAAGTCGCCTTCGTAGTCAGCGAAGAACTGGAATGGGGACAACGACCCGCGTTCCTCTCCCATGAATATCATGGGCGTATAGGGAGCCGTGAGCAACAAGGCATACGCCGTCTTTACGGCGTTTTCGTCGGCCAGCGTTAGGAGCCGTTCGCCCTTGGCGCGGTTGCCGACCTGATCATGGGTCTGGATGGCATTGATGAAGCTGGTGACCGGCAAGTAGGCGCAGTCCGAACCGCGTGGCGTGTCGCGCCCCTCTCGCGGCTGGCCTTCCTCGATATGGCCACGCTCCAGCGCACGGGCCAGATCTCCAATCGGGTCTTGTGCAAAGGAGACGTAGTAATCCTGGCTCTCGCCTGTCAGGCTTGTATGCACCGCATGATGAAAATCATCATTCCAGCTGGCCGCATACAGCCCTGATCCGCGCAGCGTGGGCTCGTTGCGTTCATCCTCCACAATGAGATGAAGAGGCCTGCCCAGGTCCTGTTTCCGAACAGCTTCGCCCACTTCCATCAAGAACTTGGCTGCCCCTTCACCCCGGATCTGATGGACGGCATCGAGCCGCAGCCCATCGAGCCGGTACTCCTCCAACCACATAAGTGCGCAGTCGATCCAGAACTGACGCACCGCTTTTCGCGAAAAGTCGATGGCGGCACCCCACGGGGTGTGCCGGTCGGGGTCGAAGAATTCCGGTGTGATCGTGTGGAGATAGGCGCCATCTGGACCGAAGTGGTTCATGACCAAGTCGAGAACGACGCATATCCCATTGTGCTGAGCAGTGTTGACGAGATGTCTCAGATCGTTGGGCGAGCCATAGATTGGATGTGGCGCAAAGGGCAGTACTCCGTCGTAACCCCAGCCTCGCGACCCGGAAAACTGGCTGACCGGCATGATCTCGATTGCGGTGAAACCGAGTTTTGCCAACTCGCCCATCTTGTCGGCCGCGGCGCGGAATGTTCCGGCCGGGGTGAATGTGCCTATGTGCAGTTCATATAGGACATATTCGTTGAAGGGACGCGCTTTCCATGAAGGTGCCCATTCGAAATCCGCGCCCGAAACCAGGCGTGAAGGCCCATGGACGTCTGAGACTTGCAGGCGGCTGGCCGGATCCGGATAGCGGATTTCATCAACGATGAAGCTGTAGTGTTCACCTTCTTCAGCAGAGAATGCGGTTTCCCAGAATCCGTCGTCGCCGCGATCCATGCGCATTGGCCGCCCTTTGCCGACCGCAATGGACACAGCGTTCGCAGAAGGCGACCATAACCTAGCCCGCCACTGCGCGCCTATTTGCTTTACACTCCAATGCGACATTAGAATTGGCCTCCTGGCAAAGCCAGAGGGGGCCTTTGAAGCATTACATCTGCTTCCCTTACCCTAAGGCGCCGCTCGAGAGCTCCAAACCAGTACTGTTGTTCCTGACCATTGGGTTTCCCGTCCTCCTCCCATAGAAAGTATGCTGTGTGCAGCACCTTTTGTTGGAAAAGAGGGTCAACCCAGGGACCTTTGCCTGCTTTCTGCATCAGTGCTCTCCGAATGCATGCCTGTAATGCGGAACAGTGCGTTTCGCTCCATCGCAGGTCAGAATTCGGGTTAACTTGTCCGGTTCTCGCATGGAGTCGCCAAAACCTATCTGCCAGGTAACGGGCCATCATGAGATACCGAAGGGTTCCAATCTCATGTCTGCTTTTGGCAGCGCTTGGTCAAAAGCTCATTCTCCGCTCCAGGCCCCCATTCAGCCGTTTATCGGAGTTCGGGCAATAGCAAGAATGGGGCCGATTGCGGACTGTCCGCCTTTGGGGGCTGCATTACGGGAAGCAGCTATAGAGCACGCGGCCGGTCCAACGGCTTATTGGGGCCGGAAGCCGTCCATCCCGCCCACCTCTTCGCTTACCGGAGATGGGCCATGACAGCTAACGAGGCCAGTTTTTCTGGCCCAGCACTGCATCCTTGAGCTCGCTCCAGGCACGTGTCTGCAATGACCTTCCGACAACGTGAGCTGGGAGGCAGGTCATTTCGCTGAGCGGAGGGCAATGACGAGCAGGGCAACTCCGGCGAGCGAGCCGAAAACCATGACGCCAATGCCCGAGAAGATCCAGAAAACGTCCATCTCTTGGCTCCTTGTTTGTGGGGCGAGAACGCCCGGGGCAAGACCGGGTATCCGTCCGCTGCTGCGCGGCTAAGACTGCACCTGGGCGACGGCCGCGCGGGCGTGCACCGAAATGAACCTCCGGTGCACCCGCCCGCCCATGATCGTTAGCCACAGGCACGTGGCGATCTCCGCGAGCGCTGCAGGTATCACGGCTAACGGCGAGACCATCGGCTCGAGCTCAGGGGCGAGGAAGACCACGAACAGGTCGGTCCAGTAGCCGGCGAGCGCCAGCATCATCACGATACCGAGCAGCTTCGGCACGAAGCCTGAGCGGTAGAACAGTAGACCGATGGTGAAGCACCATGCGCCAAAGAAGATGCCGTTCGCGGTGTAGCCGTAGGCATGCAGGTTGAGCAGGAACTGGATGAGGTCCTGCACCTGCTCCGGCGGGAAGGACGGCAGCGCACCGTTGACGAGGAGCAGCACGCCGAAGTGATAGACGACGTTGGCGCCCATCCACGGCAGTCGCAACAGGTTTAGAAAGAGTGCGAGCAGCGCGAGGTTCTTGTCGACCTGCTTCAGGAGCACCCAGAAGGCGAGACCGAGGAAGGCGTCGAGCAGCAGCACGAAAAGATCGGCGATACCTGCCAGCGCGTAGGTGGTCTGGTCGGCCGTAATTGCCGACATCGTGGCCGCCGCGTCGCCCTGTACGACCATGCCGGTCCTCACGGAGAATTCGGCGAAGCCGGCGAGGATAGCCACGCCAAGATAGGCGAGACCGGCCGCACGGGCCCAATTAAAGCGCGTCGTTTCATTGGCAGTGTTGGTCATGGAACTCTCCGATTTGGCAAGGCGGTGACGGTCGCCGGCCGCAACCAGCGGCCGGTGGGATGACGGTGGGCAAAGGCGCGAGCGCCTTCGCGTGAGATTGGAACGGAGGCGCTAGGCGGCAGCGCGTACCGGGAGGGGCATGGCGACGTTGACCACGACCGCGCCCACCTTGTGCCGCTCGGAAACCCGCCGATACGCGTCGGCAATGCCAGTCAGCGGCTCGATGCTGTCGATCACCGAGCGGACGACGCCGCTCTCGACGAGGTCAGCGAGGACAGCCAGGTCCGCGGCGCTGTCGCCGTTGACGCCGATTACGATCCTGCGGCCCTGCGGGTCGGTACGCATCGAGCGAAGGATGTCCGGAACACCAAACTCAAGCGGCACGAAAAGTCCACCAGGTGACAGGACGCGCGCGGCCTCGCGGAAGCTCGATACCCCCGCGGTATCAAAGATGACGTCGTAGGTTTCTTTGCCGCGTGTGAAGTCGACTCGCTTGTAATCGATGATGTGGTCAGCCCCCAGCGACCTGACCAACTCCACATTGTCGGTGCTAGTGAGCGCAGTAACCTCCGCACCGAGGTGCTTGGCAATTTGTACGCCGAACACGCCAACCCCGCCCGATGCGCCTGTGACCAGCACCTTTTGGCCGGACTGAACCTTGGCGAAATCGCGCAGGAAGACCAGGGCCGAGAGGCCACCGAAGGGCAGCGCCGCCGCTTCGCCATAGCCAAGGGTTTCCGGTTTCTTGACGATGGTTTTGTCCTCGGCAATGGCGATGTACTCGGCGTGTGCGCCGGCCCCAACAACGCCGAAGACCTCGTCGCCCATCTTGAAGCGTGTGACCGAAGCGCCGACCGCAACGACACGGCCCGAAAAGCTACCGCCCTGGATCGGATTGCGTGGGCGGAAAAGGCCGAAGATCATCCGCGCCGGAATCTGCAGCACGCCGCCGGCATTCATTTCGACCATGCGCCAAGCGCCGGTCGAGACCGACGTGGCGTAGACTTGGACGAGGACCTCTTCGTCATTGATTTCAGGGCGCGCTACCTCGGCGATGTGCACCACCTTCTCTGCCGGTCCGTAGTCCTTGTTCACTGCAGCTTTCATTGTAATTTCCTCGATCCACGTCGTTGCTGTTTGAATGAGGGAGTTCTAGGCGTCCCTGTTCCCATTAGAAATTGACTGAATTCTTTCTTTTGGTATGCGTATCCGTATGGATTGGCGGTCAGTAAAGTTCGACTGGAACAGGGCGCGCGCATTCCTCGTCACGGCCGAGGAAGGCTCGCTCTCTGCCGCGGCGCGGGCGCTCGGCATGACCCAGCCGACGCTCGGCCGCCAAGTCGACGCATTGGAGGAAGAGCTCGGGGTGGTGCTCTTCGAACGGGCAGGACGGGGGCTGGTCCTGACGCCATCCGGGCTGGAACTGCTCGATCAGGTCCGCAGGATGGGCGAAGCAGCGACCGGCGTGTCGCTGACCGCTTCGGGGCAGACGCAGTCGGTTGAGGGAAGCATTCGCATCACCGCCAGCGAGATCGAGGCGCTGACCCTCCTGCCGCCGATTATCGCCAAGCTTCGTTGTGAAGCTCCCGGCATCAACATCGAGGTCCTCGGTTCCAATGTCGCGGCCGACCTGCGGCGGCGCGAGGCTGACATCGCCATCCGCAGCTTCCGTCCGACCGAGCCCGAACTGATTGCGAAGAAGATTAGCGAAAGTACCGCCCGGCTCTTCGCCTCTAGTGACTACTTAGACAGGCTGGGCCGTCCGGTAACGCTGGAGAAGGTCAACGGCGCCGACTTCATCGGCTACGAACCGCCGGATACATTTGTTCACAGCCTCAATGAGATGGTCGGCCTGTCCGTGAGCCGGACCAACCTGAAGGTGATCAGCCCGAGTACGGCGATGCACTGGGAGCTGGTGAAGCTCGGGGTCGGCCTGTCCGTCATTCCTGATCGGCTGGGAGACGCGGAACATGGGGTCGAACGGGTGCTGGACGGGGTTGCCAAGCCGCTCGTCTTTCCGACCTGGCTGACGACGCACCGCGAACTCAACACCTCGCGGCGCGTGCGTTTCGTGTTTGACTTTCTTGCCGACGAGTTGGCAGTTCCGGCGGCGACTTCTACCCCCGCGAAGAAGCCTCGCCGCTGACGTCGAGCACCACGATGCCGGTCTTGGCGCCGCTTTCGACATAGCGATGCGCATCGATCGCGTCTTCGAGTGGAAAGGCCTTGTCGACAACAACCTTGAGCTTGCGGACGGCTATCTGTTGTTTGAGGAAGTCGAGGTCCTCGACCGGTTCGCCTGCGAGCTGAGACAGCACTTTCACGCGTCCGCGACGGTTCTCGACCAGCCCCCTCAGCATCTGGCGCGTGTGCGGATTGCCCAAGAAGTAGCGTCCTCCATCATTGAGTGCGGTGACACTTGGTCCAAATGGGCTGAGCCCGACAACGTCTATGATCGCGTCATAGCATTCGCCGGTTCGCCAGAAGTCGGTCGACTCGTAGTCAATGACCTTGTCGGCGCCGAGGTCGCTGAGCATCTGATGCTTGCTCACCCTGTCGACCGCGGTCACCTCAGCGCCCGCCTCCTTGGAGAGTTGCGTTGCGAACATGCCGATCGAGCCGCCAGCGCCGTTGATCAAGACCTTCTCGCCCGGCTGCGGATCGCACTTGCGGACGAAGTGCAGGCCGTTGAGACCGCCGGTCGGAATTCCCGCTGCTTCGGCATAGCTCAGCGTCGGCGGAATGGTGGTCAGGCTGCCAGCCTCCGGTATGGTCGCATACTCGGCATAAGCCCCCATACCGAACCCTGTTGGACCGAAAACCCGGTCCCCCGCCTTGAAGCGCGTGACGCCTTCGCCAAGCGCCTCGACAACACCTGCCACCTCCATGCCGAGCACCGGCTGCCGCGGCCGGGTGATGCCAATCGCCAGACGTGCCGGTACCCAAACCCAGCTGACCATCTTGAAGGCGCGGACCTCGCAGTCGCCCAGCGTTATGCCCGCAGCGTGGACCCGAACTAGCACCTGGCCCGGCTTTGGTTCTGGCTTGGGCACGTCCCGAAGCTCAAGGACATCGGGCGGGCCGTAGCGCGTACAGTAAACAGCTCTCATCACTCCCCACCATAGCGAAGGCGATCTCGATGACAACCACGACGGGGCCGGCCCATCTTGGCGCAAGACAGCGGAAAGCCTTAAATGTGTAGGGTTCCCAGCAGTTTTGATGCGGGAGAGAGGCCAACCAAACCGACCGCTTTCAGAAATTCGAAAAGCCTGCCCGAAGGGCAGAAATGGGGCGCATTTCTGCCTGGCAGTTGGCGACCCCTTTGTCGCCGTTCGAGTGACTTGCGTCGCTGCCCGAAACCTGCCGTTTATTGAGTTTCCGACCGACGACAGAGCCGGGGCCGGTAGCAGACTGGCAGCTTTCGGCAACGCGGTCGTCGTATCGGACATAATCGGCCCCCTAACGAAATCCGTGCCAAAGTGCTGCAGTGCGACTTGCGAGCTGTCATTGGTGACGCCTGGGTTTGGCTGGTCGGTCTTTGGCCAGCCAACTTATCCATGGCAGTGCCGCATCTGCTTCTTTTCTCGACTCGCACACTCCCTAGAACCCTGCGGAGGGCAGATTTTCAAGGCCCGCGGTCCTGCGGTTGAATTCCAGCATCTTTGCCATTTCTATCTGCGCGGCCGACGGATCTCTTGCACGGATTGCCTCGGCGACTTTGATGTGTCCCTCGCGAGTCACCGGCTCGGGGCTTTTGGCCAGCACGCCATATTCGTAAGAAATCCAGAGCATGGTGAGAATGATGGGGCGCAATTGCCGCATCATCAGATTGCCAGTGGCTTCCAGGATAGTGGCGTGGAAATTGCAGTCCGCGTTGAATAGATCCTCAACCGCCCCCGAGTTGGGATGCATCGCATAGGCTGCGTCCAAGATTGCTGCCACCTGCGCGTCAGTGGCGCGTACCGCAGCCAATGCGGCGGCCTGTGGCTCAATGATGCCGCGGAGCTCAGTCGTCTCGGCGAACATTGATTGCAGCCGCGGATGGGTCGGCTCGTGCCAGGCCACGACCTCCGCATCAAGAAGGCTCCATTCTTCTATCGGTCGCACACGCGTGCCATAGCGTCGTGCCGTGCGCACCATGCCTTTGCCTGACAAGACCTTGATAGCATCGCGGACCGTGGTTCTGCTGACGCCCAGAGAAACTGCCAGCTCGGGCTCTGTCGGCATGATCTCGCCGGGACGATAAACGTCGTTCGCAATCCGTCGCCCTAGATCGTCCACTGCGATCTTGGTTGCCCCGGTGGGGAGCGCCGATCCCATCACGGCACGCAAAAGGCCGGACACTTTTGGTTGCGGCGCCACTTGCGCGTCATCGTTTCTCACTACGAACCTTTACATGTGATCTAAAGAAATGCATGATCTTGGCGATGGTGCTCTAGAAACCACCAAAAGCCAACTCGGCCCAAAGGCCGATCTAGGGAGGACAATTATGTTTAATATCCGTACTGCAATCGGCGCTCTGATGGGGGTTTTGTCCCTTTCATCGGTCAGTATCGCTGAAGAAATCAAGTTTGGCATAGGTGTCGCCGAGGGCGACTACCCCGAATATAACGCCGTGCTCCGCTTCAAGGAGTATGTCGAGTTCAAGACCAATGGCGAAATTACCGTTCGTCTGTTCCCGGGCAATCAGTTGGGCGGCGAGCGCGAAATGCTGGAGCAGGTGCAGCAGGGCAGCCTCGAACTGACGCTGCCAGCTGACGGCGCCATGGCGGGCTTCTATCCCCCCATGCAGGTCTGGTCAGTTCCTTACATTTTTGAAAGCGCCCCAATCGCCTGGGAGGTCATGAGTGGACCGTTCGGCGACGCCATGCGCGAGGATATCCTCGAGCAGACCGGCATGCGCGCGCTGGCGTTCTCGCAGAACGGCTTCCGTTCATTCACGAACAACGTGCGGCCAATCGTCAATCCCGACGACATGGCGGGCCTCAAGATCCGCACCATGGAAAGCCCGGTCTATATGGAAATGGTCAAGTCACTTGGCGCGACAGCCGTTCCGATCAGCGGCGCTGAAGTGGTGATGGCCCTGCGTCAGGGCGTGGTAGACGGGCAGGAGAACCCGCCAGCAGTTGTCTATAGCGGTGGTGCCGGCGAAGTTCAGAAGTACTACACGCTGAACGAACACACTTTCGGACTTCATGTGGTCATTGCCAATAATGACTGGTTTGAATCGCTCACCCCAGGTCACCAGCAGATCATCCAGGATGCTGCCAAGCTGGCCGCCTGGACGGAGAACCTGCAAAAGACCGAGGGCGACTGGCTCTATAGCCGCCAGCTGCAGGACGAGCTCGGGATGGAAATCCATGTTTCCACCCCTGAGGAAAAGGTCGCCTTCCGTGACGTTGTCCAGGAGCCGGTGCTGCAGTTTATTCGCAGCAATGTTGGCGATGAACTGGTCGACGACCTTCTCGCGGAAGTAGAGACCGTAAAAGCCCGCATGTACGGTTCCGAGTAAGCGATCCCATCCGCCGCGGACCGTTGGTCCGCGGCATTGAAGGAAACTTGCCATGCAGGCATTTGCGAACCGCGCTGCCTTCCTGCTCGCCCGTGCGAGCGAGATTCTGGCGACACTGCTGTTGATCTCTGTCACTGCCCTCAATCTCACGCAGGTCGTGGGCCGGTATGCCTTCAGTATCGGCTTTAGCTGGACCGAAGAACTGATGCGCTATCAGATGATCTGGCTGATGATGCTGGGCTCCGTGGCCGCAGTATATCGGGTTGAACACATGGGGATCGAGAGCCTTGAATCCATGGTGGCGCCGCGTTACGGCGCTCTGGTGCGCTCGGCTCTTTACTCTGTCGGCGCCATATTTTGTTTGGTCGTGCTGGTCTATGGCTGGCCTCTTGCGCTGCGCAATGCCGGCCAGGTCGCCCCTGCCTCGGGCATTCCCATGATCTATCCCTATATGGCCTTACCCGTCGGGTCGGCCCTGCTTCTCATTCAGATTGGCCTATCCTGGTTCGGGGGCTGGGACGAGCAGAGCAGGACTTCTGACGCGGCAGGAGGCAAAGCATGATTTGGGTCGCTCTTGCCGGCATCGGCCTGCTGCTGATCGGTGTGCCAGTTGCCTTCTCACTCGGGCTGGCCGGCCTGATCGGCGTTTTGCTGGCCGATATTCCATTGTCCATCGTCACGACACGCCTGTTCACCGGCGTGGACAGTTTCATATTTCTGGCGGTCCCGTTCTACATCCTGGCTGCTGAAATCATGAGCCAGGGCGGCATTACGACCAGGCTCATTGCCATCGCTTCGGGTGCCACGCGCAAAATGCGCGGGGGAACTGCCTATGCCAACATTGGCACTTCCGTTCTTTTCGCGGGCATTTCAGGGTCTGCCGTAGCCGACGCTGCGGCGCTGGGCCGGGTCTTCATGGAAGAGATGCCAAAGGAAGGCTATTCACGCCCCTACGCCGCCGCGGTCACTGTCGCTTCCTCTATCATTGGACCCATTATCCCGCCCTCGGGGCTGGCAATTCTGATCGGTGCGGTTACAGGCGTCTCCATCATCGATTTGTTCCTGGCTGGCGTCGGGCCAGGTATCCTGTTGGGCGCCTCCTGCGCAGCCATCGTCTTCTTTGATGCAGTCCGGGGCCGCTTGCCTCGCCCGCGCCTTGCTGACAATCAAGGTCCACGTTGGCGCATGATTATTGAGGGCGTTGCTGTCGCCACGCTGCCTCTGATCATTGTCGGCGGTATGGTTCTCGGGGCCTACACGGCAACCGAGGGCGGTGGCATCGCGGTGGCTTATGCGATCTTTCTGTCCGTTGTTGTCTTTAGAAAGATGGACATGGCTGGTCTCTGGCAAGCCTTCATGCGCGCGGCCCGCACTTCGGCCACCATCTACCTGTTGGTCGCCGCAGCAACGATCCTGTCCTATGCGCTCAACCTGCTGGGTATCTCCAGCTTCGTCCGCGAAGCGGCGCTGATTTTCCAGGATCAACCTCTCTACTTCCTGTTCGCACTATCTGTGATGATGCTGATCTTGGGCACGTTTCTCGATATCGGTGCGGCGATCCTGATCTTCATGCCTCTGGTGATGCCCGCAGTGACAGCACTGGGCATTGATCCGCTGCAGGCCAGTATGATCGTGATGGTCACGCTTGCCATCGGGCTGGTTACACCACCAGTAGGTGTTGTGCTGTTTGTCATCATGCGGGTGGGAAGCATCGGCATGATTCCACTTCTGCGCTCTCTGCTGCCCTTTCTTATCGCCCAGCTTGTAGCGGTGGTGATCCTCTGCCTCGTCCCTGAAATTTCGACTTGGCTACCGCAAATTCTGAATCCTTGAGTGAGGCCGAAGTGAAGATAACTGCCATCCAAACTGTGGTCGTGAACGCGATCCATCGCAATTGGGTATTCGTCAAGGTGCTGACAGACCAACCAGGCCTCTATGGGTGGGGTGAAGCCACGCTCGAGTGGAAAACGCGCGCTGTTTGCGCCACGATTGAGGACCTCGAACCCTTCGTCATCGGCGAGGACCCCACGCGCATCGAGCATGTCGTGCGTCGCATGACTGGTTTCAGCTTCTGGCCACTCGGCGCCATCGGGCTCACGGCGGTTTCCGGAATTGAACACGCCCTTTGGGATATCAAGGGCAAGGCCCTTGGCGTCCCCGTTCACGACCTGCTTGGCGGCCGTGTACGCGACAATGTGGCAGTCTACACCCATCTACGCCGCGCCAAGATCGGCGCCCAGGTCCCCACCAGTGACATCAACGCATTCTGTGACGCTGTGCAGGAAACAGTCGAGATGGGCTACAACGCCATCAAGCTGGGCTTTGTCCCCTACACTGGTTACGCTGCCCCCCTGCCAGAAGTTCGTCACGTTGAAAAGCTCGCACGCGCGGTTCGTGAACGCGTGGGAGATGGTATTGAGATCATGACAGATTTCCATGGTCGACCGGATAGTGTCGAAGCGGCACGCGCCTATATCGATGCGATCGCCCCCATCCGGCCCCTATTTGTGGAAGAGGCAATTCAACCCGGCGACGCCACGGCGATGGCCGACCTGGCGCGGCAAGTATCCTGTCCTCTGGCAACCGGTGAACGCCTGTTCACTCCTCGCGAATTCGCTGACCTCGCCGAAAAGCGTGCGGTGGCCTATATCCAACCCGATCTGGCTCACTGCGGCGGCCTCACCGGTGGGCGCAAAATCGCAGCCATCGCAGAAGCTGCGCATATGGGCGTTGCACCTCACAATCCCATGGGGCCGATAGCCGGTGCCGTCGCTTTACACTTCGATCTTGCGACCCCCAACTTCGTCATCCAGGAAGAGGCCGTGGGCCTGGTCCCTTGGTTCCGCGATATTTGTACCCAAACCTATCCACTCGACATGCAGAATGGCGTCTGGGGCGTACCTGACGCGCCCGGCCTCGGTATCGAGATTGACGAAGCAGCAGCGGCCCGTCACCCATTCGCGCAGGAAGAAATTCCGGCCCTTGACGCGATTCTGCCCGATGGACGTATCGCCAATTGGTGATGCATCAGTCTGGAAACGTTTTGCGATCGAGCGCGGCGCTCAACCGTGTCGCCTCCGATCAGTGATTGCACACTTTCGTGTCGGCGTGTTCCGAAACAACACCGTCGGCACACCACCCAACCGGAGGCAAGACCGGTTACCGCGCATGTCTACAATTGGGAACTGGCAATTCTGGCTTGAATGAACGGATTGGGGCACGTTGCCGAAGCGGCGCGACACTGGACATTTGATAGAGCGCGTCATCGGCCCGCACCATCACACGTCTATGATGCTGGGCGATCGCAAGTAAATGATGTTGTGCCGAGACCGCTCTCAAAGCTGCCCGGCCGCTTTCGGCAAGTGGCGGATTACAGCTAAGCGACGGGAATGGGGCGCATCGCCGTCAGCATTGCAACTATTCTGAACCGACCCCATGCCAGAAGGCGTCCACGGCAACCTCGGTTTTATAGAAGGCTTCAGGTTTGAACCTGCATCTCTGAGCTACTGCGGCAACCTCAGGATCGTTCTCAAATTTCTTGAGTAGCGCACGCAATTTTAGTTCCCTCTCATCGATAGCAGCGGCGACTGCCAAGCCAGCGTGGCGGGTCAAGATGGCAAGGTCATTGACTGCTTCAGCTACGAAGCCTGCTCGACGGCTTAGATAGCTGAACGAACGCCCCTCCGGGTGCCAGCGAAGGACGGTTCGCTCGTCGTTCCAGCGATGAGCGTGACTACCTTTCGGAACGCCATAGTGCGCAACGACCGTATTGCGGAGATCTGCAATCGCAGCGTGCTTGTGCTTCAATTCCTCAGGGAACGACCTCGTCACATCAACGGGCCGGCGACCATCCTGATCTGAGATAGTGGCACGGGCATACATAGCAACAGCATGAGTCATCAGCGCAGCGGCAAACCGGAACCGCTCGCTCTCGTCTTTTTCGACTTCATGCAGGGTATTGATGGCTCTTTTGGCTTCCAGCAGATCAGCGTGTACCGAGAATGCAGAATGGTATCGATCAATGGCATCCGTCAAATCTTTGAATCGACGAGATTCCCTAAATTCTGAAGCCATCGCTCTCAGATCGTACGCCCACTTCTCCAATTAATTCGCTCCAGCCCGTCATTGAGGTCGGCAGTTTGCACCAGGTACCTGCATTGGCAAGGTGGGCGTCCAGAGCGCCACAATTGGCGCTGAACAAAATATCCATGTCCGCTTTTAGGAACTCGTTCAAGCAAGTCGAACGGCGGGAATGGGGCGCCAAGCTGCCCCCCACTGAAGTCATGTTGTATAGCTGTCGAGGTCCAAACCTAGCGGTCGCCTTCCCCTGCGCCTAATTCCCAAAGCAACGCACGGCAAGTCTGCTCTCGCTCATCTGCACATTCTGCTTCCCGTCGTTTGGGTGGGATCTTTCTGAGCCCGTCAAGATCACGCTGCAATTTCGCGATTAGCCGGTGACGTTCCACGACCGCGGGTCCGGTATCAGGGGGACGAGCCAATGGCGCGTTCGGCCGCGACGCGGTTGAGATGGACTGCCGAATACGTTGGCCAATGAGCGAAAAGATGCCGACCACCAGCATTGCTCGGTCGGCGTCGGTTTGGCCAAGGTCAGCTGGTAAACTCAGTTTGAAATCCTGGACCGACTGATCACGGCGCAGGCGGAAACTGGTGTGAAATTCAACCTGGCCGTTCTCGCTCCACAGCTGAATTTTTAGGTCACGCACATAGTGCCGAAATCTCTCTGACAGCTCCGCGGTCATTCGATCGACCTGTGCCTTCATTGCCGTCTCCCCTGGAAGACTTGTCCCTCAAATCCTCCCCGCCACTGGCGCTGGTATTCTGCCAGCGGGATAAGGAGATCAAAATGCCAAAAGGGCGAGATAGCAAGCGCGTGGCGTCGCAGTTCCTGAACGGCCTCGCAGTCGCGGTCTTCAGCGTGGGTTTGCTCGGCCCACTAGTCCAAGGAGACACTGACACCACCAGTCTCATGTTGGCTATCGTGGTTGCAGTGGCATTGCACGGGCTCGCGCAGTTCATCAGTTGGCGCTGAGTTGGATTGAGATCTGAGAAGCTTATTTGCCGCGCACTGCCATGTGCTACGCTGCACCCCTGGTGGCATCGATTGAGCTCACTATTCTGCCCGGGCGATAGGATGTCTGCCGCTATGATCTCTACAATCAGTCACGATGAGCCTGCATGACAGTTTACCAGTGGACCACCGATGATGATGAGGTGGCATTTGATGCCATCACAGTTGGCATTGGGGCGCCGCCAAGGGGCTTTGATCCGGTGGAGCTGACAGCAAGCGTCTATTGGCCAGATTGGATTACCCAAGGCGATAAAGTCAGAGGTTCGATGGAAGGCCCCTACTCTATCGACGATGCCCTTCGCCGCGCAGAATCCCTGCGCACAATCTGGGCATTCAAGCGTGTTGTGATCGCCATTGAAGAGCGCGAACTCTGGCAGCCCGAATGGGGCGAGCTAGCCGAATTTGAAGGTTTTGACTGATGTGCAATCTCTACTCCCACACCAGTAATCGGCAGGCGATCATCGACTTCGTCAAAGAGGTCAACCGCATCCACGACAGTGTTGGCAATCTCGAACCTCAGCCGGGCATCTTTCCAGACTATGCAGCGCCCATCGTGCGCAATACCGCCATTGGCCGCGAGCTGGCCAAGGTTCGGTGGGGCATGCCTTCCAGCCAGTTCGCCTTGATGCAGAGCGCCAAGAAGCGCGCGGCAAAGCTTGAAGATAAAGGGCAAGTGGTGGACTTCGCCGAATTGCTCAAGCTCGAGCCAGATAGCGGCACAACCAATGTGCGCAACATCTTTGATCCGGTCAAAGGCCGCTGGAACCAGCACTGGAACCGCTGGATGGGTGTCGAGAACAGGTGCGTCGTGCCCTTCACATCGTTCTCAGAGTTCGATGGCACCATGCAGGACGGCAAGAAGCGGGGCGACACCTGGTTTGCCCTGGATGAAAGCCGGCCACTGGCCTTCTTTGCAGGCATCTGGGTCGAAGGTTGGACCAGTGTGCGCAAGGTCAAAACTGGAGTCGAAACAGCAGACTATTTCGGCTTCTTGACCTCAGAGCCCAACGACGTTGTTGGGGCCATCCACCCCAAGGCCATGCCGGTTATTCTGACCAAACCTGAAGAGGTCGAGATGTGGCTGTCGGCGCCCAAGGATGAAGCCATCCAGCTACAGCGCCCCCTGCCCGATGGCGTACTCGACATCGTCGCTGTTGGCGTCAAACAGGACGGCGCCTAAAGGTCATCGTCAGGCACATACCACCTTAACCCGAACATTCGGCCACCACAGCATGGCGCATTGAGCTTGGCTGCCAACCTGTTGATCTCGAAATTGTAGCCCAGCACGGCAACCAGCGTTGGAAGATCGAGCTCTGCCTCTACCCCACAGGGCTTTGCCTGCTTGAGGCCTTGATGATGCCGCTGGCATTCAATGAAGCCGCGCCATTTCTCATGCATGGCCTTGCCAATTGTTGGCGGAATGCGGCCCTGCGGCTCATCAAGACGGATCTGGCATCGATCGTTCGCATAGTTGATCGAATTGATATCTGGCGGGTTCAAGGCTTTGCGGCATTTGCCGAGCCTGCCAATTGCCCTGAGCGCGTCAGGTCCGGTGACATCGCCCACCATGCCCAACAGTCTGTCAGCCCGATATGCGCCACGGCGGCTACATTCATCGCAGCGCACGCGGATCACTCTTTGGCCCATTTTGGACAGGGTCACAGGTTGTGACGACATCGATCGAGATTGACTCCAATAGGCAGCAGTTCCTATTTTGTTCTCATTCTTCGCGACAAGAGTCGAGAGGGATCCGTGTCAATGTGATGGGAGAACTGACATGCTGACGGTTCAGAAGCCGGATATCAAACCAACCAGCCTGATCGTGCTGCTGGCATTTGTCCGGGACGAAGAAGGCGAGTTGCAAACCGCTTTCGAGCCCCGAGAGGTGCCGTCAGAAGACAAGGCCAAGATGGATGCGCGACGGATGGCAGCACTGGGCACCTATGCTGGTGTGATTGCCTGGTCTCGGACAGCAGACCTGGTCAATGGTGTGTTCGGGGATCCGGTTGTGATCTTTCAGGACGGCGACGTTCCAGACTTGGAGTGACCACTTCAAACTGCCACCATGTGTGGCTTGAGACAATGGCACCCCTGCCCTTTGGTTAGCCCCGCTCACACGCCCAGCCATCGCCATCACGATCCAACTGGTACACGTCGGGCCCAACCACGCGCACTGGCCCACTGACATATGCTGGCCCGTTTCCCGATCCACCTGCACAATCGACGTCACTGGCTATTGGCACGCATTTGCCTTCATAGCTGGGGTGAAACTGGTCTGCCGCTACTTGGTGAACGAGTATCAGTTGCCCGATGAGGAGAACGGCCAGTATGTCGCGACAGAAACCATGGATAGCTGGCTGCATTCTTGCCATTTCCGCGTTGGTGCCCTCGATTGCTTCTGCACAGTCCTATTCCAATCTGGAGATGTGCGGAAACAGACCAAACACAGCGCACAAGACCTGTGTCGTGGATGGCGACACCCTCTGGCTCGATGGCGAGAACATTCGTCTGAAAGACTTCGACACACCCGAGCCGCAAACGCAGATCTGTGGTGGCGAACGCGAAGTCGCACTGGCAATAAGAGCGAGCTCAAGGCTTCTTGATCTGCTCAACCACAATGATTGGACAATCGAGCGCTTCGGACTGGACAGCACCAGAAGCAAGCGCAGACTTGCGACCATCCGTATCAACGGTAGAGATGTCGGAGACATCTTGATCAGCGAGGGCTTGGCACGTCGTTGGCCTGACGGAGACGAATTCTGGTGTTGATAGTGTTTTGGAAGGTTGGCGAATTCAAACGTTCAACCTAGTTGTTATAGGCGCGAGGTCTGAAATGGGGCGGAAACCGCCGGTCACCAACGCACCCCATTCCCGCCATCCAAGTGGCGGTTTGGATTTCCTAAATGCGGAATGTCCGTTCAAGTCGCGGCAATGGCAACGGGTAGAAAGGGGACTGGCAGGTTTTAGGCAACTACTCCCGCAACCTGCCAAGGAATTAGGCAGCACGATAAGGTAAGGCTGCTCCAAATGCTGATGAAGCCCGTGTGACTTGTCCCAGGTTTCACCAGTTGGTGAAAGGCCCGTAGCGGCGTCGCAAATGCGGTGGTTCTGAGTATGCGAGTTCAGATACTCTCAGGCGGTCCTCATAGACGTCTACGCCAAGGCCTGGTCCGTCGGGCACGATGTACGCGCCATCTTCGAGTTCAACCTGAACGGGGAAGAGTTCCCTGTTGTCAAAGCCGAGTTGCTCCACAGGGCTTGCCGGCATTCCAGCCAAGAGAAATTGGGAACAACCGCGCCCATGTGAACTGACGCCGCAGTGCACACTGGTCCCAGCGGATTATGCGGCATGCGATCGGCATAGTGCGCCTCGCAACAGCCGGCGACCTTCATGGCCTCGGTGAAACCACCGACATTGCAGATGTCGATGTGGGCATGTGGGCATGTGGGAGGATGTCGTTTTCCACATAGGGGCAAACTGCCACTTGGATGACGAAGCGCCAGGACATCTGCCCAACCGCTACACCCCTCACCTGCACGCTTAGGCGGCAGGCTTTTGTCCTTGATCATCAAAGACGTGACATTCTGAGGCCGCGATGCCGAGCTGAATGCGCGCCCCTGTTTCCAGATGGCTTTGCCCCGGCAGCGCTGCGGTGATCTCAGTGCCATCTGCCAGTGCAACGCGTACGACAGTTTCGTTGCCAAGGGACTCAACCAACAGAACCGTGCCTTGCAGCGGCCCTTTTGGGTCGGCGCTCAAGCCGTGTGGCCGCACACCCAATGTAACCGCCTGCCCCACCGAAAGCCCAGCAGCAGGTATGCTCCACGCCATGGTGGCATCCTTGGTGACAAACTGAGCGATATCTGCAGTGATCGACTGCACCGTTCCGGCAATGAAGTTCATCTTGGGTGAACCGATGAAGCCCGCCACGAACTGGTTGGCAGGATTGTTGTAGAGTTCAAGAGGCGAACCTACCTGCTGCAGCACGCCGCCATTGAGCACCACGATCTTGTCCGCCAGGGTCATCGCCTCGACCTGATCATGCGTGACATAGATCATCGTGGCGCCCAGATCGTGATGCAGTCGCGCAAGTTCCATGCGCATGTCGACGCGCAGGGCAGCATCGAGATTGGACAGAGGCTCATCGAACAGGAAGACATCCGGCTCGCGCACGATGGCCCGGCCAATGGCCACGCGCTGGCGCTGTCCGCCTGAGAGCTGGGCAGGCTTGCGATCAAGCAATTGCTCCATCTGCAAGACCTTGGCCACAGCGCGGATCTTGCGATCGCGCTCATCCCTGGGCGTACCGGCCAGTTTCAACCCGAAGCCAACATTGTCGTACACGCTCATATGCGGATAGAGCGCGTAGGACTGGAATACCATGGCGACGCCGCGATCACGGGGTTCGATATCGTTGACCACGCGATCACCAATAGTCACCTCGCCGCCCGAAATATCCTCTAGACCGGCGATCATGCGCAGCAGGGTAGATTTGCCGCAGCCCGACGGCCCGACAAAGACGACGAACTCACCGTGACCGATATCGAGGTCGACACCTTTGATGACTTTGACATCGCCATAATTCTTGACGACCGAGCGAAGGGATAGTTGGGCCATTTGAAGTCTCCGGATTAGCCCTTCACCGCGCCCTGCATGAGGGCGGCGACGAACTGGCGCTGGAACGCGAGGAACAGCAGCACGGTGGGTGTGAGGATGAGCAGAGAGCCTGCGCACAGCAGTGGGACGTCAGTGCCCCACTGGCCCTGGAAGGCGCCCAGGGCACCGGCCATTGTGCGTTGCATAGGGTCCTGAACCAGGACGACCGGCAGCAGGAACTGGTTCCAGGTCCAAAGGAAAAGCAGAATGGACAGCGACATGATCGCGGGACGCGCCAGGGGGACCTGAACAAGCAGGAATTCCTTCCAGCGGGTGGCGCCATCCAGTTGGGCTGCCTCGCTGAGGTCCTGCGGAACGTTGAGGAAATGGGCGCGCATCCAGTAGACGCCGAAGGGCATGTAGAGGCCGATCAACGGCAGAATGATGGCGAACCGTGTGTTGAGCAGGCCCATGGCCCGCACTTCGTAATATAGCGGGGTGATGACAGCCTCGAAAGGCAGTGTCAGGCCGAACACAAACACCAGATAGAGCCATTTGTAGCGATCGGTGGTCAACTTCGCCAAACCATAGCCCGCCATGGTGGCGATCAGCACCGAGAGCGGCACCACGCCGAGAACAATCAGACTGCTGGAAACCAGCAATTGATCCATCCTGGCTACTTCGAACGCCTTGATAAAATTGCTCCACTGCGGATCGGCGGGCCATTGCAGACCATTGGGATAGGTGCCCGAAGGCGCCAGTGCAGCCGACAGCATGCTCAGAAACGGCAGGATTGTGAGCAGCATCAGGGCAATGATCAGGACCCGCGCCAGGACGGTTTTTGACGTGAGCGTCTTCATTTTTTATCTCGTGTGAACCACTGGACCGGACCGATCGAAATCAACACCAGAACCATCAGGACGATGGCCAGCGCTGAGGCCAGCCCGACCTGACGATGGGCGAAGGCCAGTCGATAGATCTCCAGCCCCGGAACCGTGGTGGTGATGCCCGGCCCACCCTGGGTGGCGATGTAGACGATGTCGAAACTGGCCAGCGCCGCGATGATGGTGAGCGTCATGCACACGCCAATTTCTTGCCGCAGACCCGGCAGGGTAATGTAGACAAACTCATGCCATGGCCGGGCGCCGTCCAGTCGGGCAGCCTCATATAGGCTTGGATCGATCTTGGTGATGCCGGTCACCAGCAGCATGATGCACAGACCGAGCAGTACCCAGGCGCCGATGACGCCGACTGCGGGCAGCGCCCAGACGAAATCGCCGAGCCAGCCGCGCGTCCAGTCTGACAGCCCGATAGCTTTGAGACCCTGATTGACCACGCCCATGGAGGCGAACATCCAGCTCCAGGCAATGCCGGCGGCCACAAGGGGGATGACCTGGGGAAGAAAGAAAATCGTGCGGGTGACGGTGCCAAAAGTGCCCGCCATCTGGCCGCGAATGGCAGAGGCGATCGCCAGCCCAAGCCCGACCGGGATCAGCGTGAAATACAGCACGAGTTGGAAGGCATTGCCGATGATCTGGAGCAGATCGGAGTCGGTGAGCACGGTGATGTAGTTGGACAAGCCATAGAAGCGGGCCTCGCCAATGCCGTCCCAGCGCAGGAAAGAATAATACAGGCTCATCGCAAGAGGCACGAGCACGAAGGTTGCATAAGCCAGAAAGGCTGGCGCGATGAATATCCAGGCCGTCAGCTTGCTTTTGCGGCTTCTCCGATGACGGGGAAGCCGCTGTGTTGGGCGCTGATCGGCCGGAACGGACGTGAGTTGTTCAGTCATGTTTCATTCCGAAACCAATCAGGGGATACCGCTTAGAACCTAGCGAGACAGCTGGGTCACGTATTCATCCTGCACGGCTTCGAGCAGACCTTCAGGCGTCTGCTGCCCACCCACCATTTTCTGCAGTTCTGGCGTCCAGCCCGCTGAAAAAATGGCACCAGTGGCATTGGCGATGAAGTCCATTGCACCATTATCCTGAGCCAGGGCGTTGCCGGCCTCAAGCGATGCTTCAGTGACTGAACCGGGCTCAACAGCGGGGATAGGCAGGTCAACCGGGCCGCCGGGGTTGGAGCCACCAACGGCCACGTTAATCTTGCGGGCCTCTTCGTTGCGGGCCACCCAGTCGAGGAAGAATGCAGCACAATCGGGATTGACGGCCTTGGCACTGATACCGAAGGTCAGCGGTGAGGACATGGTGGCGTGGCGACCATCCGCTTCCTCACTAGGCATGATGAAGAAGCCAAACTGGCCTTCAGCATTGCTGTCGAGATTGCCCGATTCCCAGTCGCCGTTGAACATGAACACGCCTTCGCCACCGATGAAGCGGCTCATCATCTGAAAATATTCGATGGCATTGGCATCGCTGGGGAAGTACCCATCCTTGATCCAGCGATCAAGGTGCTGGGCCGCCTTGAGGTTGTCCGCTGTGTCGATGGTCGCGCCTTCCTTCTGGAAGATCCAGTCATTGATCGGCTCAGGGGCGCCGTAAGCGCCCATCAGGTTTTGCAGCGGAAAAGCAAAGCCGCCAGTGCCCTTGTTCCACTGCATGATCGGCTGGAGACCGGCTTCTTTTGCCTTGGCCATGAGGGCATCGAGTTCGGCCACCGTCTGGGGTGCAGCAGTCATGCCAATCTGCCCGGCCTTGGCCTTGTTGTAGAACACGCCGGTCATGGAATAGTTCAGGCCCATGGCATAGAGCGAGCCCGTGCCGCGCGGTCGCCCGCCTTCTTCAACGCGTAGCTGCACCAGCTGGCCTTCGGGGAACTGATCCCACCCAAAGTCGGTGAAATAGCCGTCCAGATTCATCAGCAGATCGTTGGCCACAAGGTCGGTCAACGATGGCAGACGAACGAGATCGGGCGCATTGTCTTCGGACAGGATGCGAGGCGAATTCTCCATCATGTTGGCGAACTGGTCTTCCTTGATGTCAAAGGTGACATTGGGAAACTGAGTGGCGAATTCGTCGGCCAGCCGCGTTGGCAGCGGGAAACCGGTTTCGAAATATGCGTTGAGCACGACCGGATCGGTGCCGCAGCTGGGCGCGGCCAGAGCCGTGCCGGCGGTGGCGGCAACCGAAAATGTCAGGGCGATGCGAAGCGCGTTGCGTGAATGGTATCTCAAGATTACCTCCTCCGGGGCATGGTCGGCAGTGGATGTTTCCGTCTGCTAAATGGATTTAGCACATGGTCGCTAGTGGCTGTCAATATGTTCTGGTGGCAAGAATGGAACGGCTAGACCAAAACGCGCAATGCGTCGAGAATACGCGTCGCCCGCAGGTCTTCGGGGCCCATCATCCAATTGGTGACATAGCCAAAACCAATTTTGCGCACGGGGTCGGCAAAGCCGACCTGGCCGCCTGCACCGTCGTGCCCGAAACACCCGTCCGAAAGATAGCGGCGAGCTTCGGAATCGAGCTGGAATCCGCACCCCCATCGCGAGAAAGGTGGTTCGCCGCCAAACACCGGCGCGCCGGTGCTGCGGGTTTGCGTGGCGCGAGCGATCACGTCCTGCTCAAGCAGTTCGATACCGCGCGTCGGCGCGACCGTAGCCGACCACATCAATGCCAGCGCTGCGGCACTGGCCAGCCCACCGGCGCCAGGAATTTCGGCTGCGCGAATGCGCTGCTTGTTGAAGCCGCCATCGGCGGTGACCAGATCGGCGGGCAATGCGTGGCCGAGTGTCATCGCCTTGTAAGGCCAGTTTGGTGGCGGCTTGTCCGCTTCTTCCGCCCAAAGTGCAGAAAGTGGCGGGCTCACCTGCAAATGCGCGGCGCGCCCGGCGATCGCTTCGGGCAGGCCGATCCAGGCATCAACACCCAGAGGTCCGGCGATGAGGTGGCGAAAATAGCTGCCAACCGACATGCCGCTGACCCGGCGCACGATCTCCCCCGCCAGCCACCCATGAGTAAGGGCGTGGTAGGCGTAGCCGGTTCCCGGCTGCCAGAGTGGTTCCTGAGCTGCCAGCACATGGACCATACGCTCCCAGTCGACAATATCGTCTTCGCTAAGTTCAAGGCGTGGCGCACTCAGTCCAGCTTGGTGCGCAAACGCCTGCCCCACCGTCACGTCGGCTTTACCGGCAGCTGCAAATTCGGGCCAGTAGTGGCTGACCGGGGAGTCGTAATCGAGCCGCCCCTCCTGCACCAGCCGCGCCGCCATGATCGAGACCAACCCCTTGGTGCAGGAAAATATGACTGACGGCGTGTCCTGAGACCACGCGCGGCCGGTCCGCTGGTCAGCAGTGCCGGCCCACAGATCGATAACACTGCGGCCTTCAATGACCACGTGAAGGGCAGCCCCCATGGCCGGGTGCCCATCAAAGCCCGCGGCAAAAGCATCAGCAACGGGTTCGAACCCGGGTGCAACCGAACCAGAAACGACCAAGCTCACGAGCGAACCTCCAGAGCCAGGTAGCCGTCTCGCCCGACGACAATGCGCATCGGGTCGCAGATACCGCCCACAAAGCCGCCATTCTCGACAACATTGTTGAACGCCATCAACCAGTGCGCGCCATCCCGGTCGGTAGCGATCCGGCCAGCATAGAGGTGATCATCCACGAGCAGACGCGCCGCGGTCGGATCAACCTTAGCAGGCATGGTATCGACTGGCAGGGTCCAGATACCCCCCTGGGTCCCAGCCCGATTTCCCGCCATCTTGGCAGTATCGCAGCAGAATATCAGGTGTTGCTGACCTTCGATTTCGATCACCTGAAGGACTTCGAGATGGGCAAATCCACTATCGCCATCGCTCAGTGGTGGCCGGACGGCCCACTCTGAGAGATCGGTAGAGACGGCATGAGCGACCACGCCGCGATCAGGCTCGATGCCCGTCTTGCCGCGCGCGGTGATCAGCATGTGCCAGAGCTGATCGTCTTCCCGCCAGAAGACCCACGGATCGCGCCAGGCCTCTTCGGGCCAGTCGCTGGTGCCCAATGTTTCATACAGGGTGGCGTCCGCCGCGCATATCGGTCCGGACTGCTTGGTCCAGCTATAAAGATCGGGCGAGGTCGCCAGACCAATCGTTTCGATATTGGCGTTGTTATCAGGGGAAAGGAAGCGCGAGCCAGTATAGAACATGCGCCACATGCCGTCGGGGCCGCGCACGACACTGCCTGTCCAGGTCGCACTGCCGTCAAACGCGCCCGGCACGCCTGCGTCAAACACGCGGCCATGGTCGGACCAGTTTCGCAGATCGCGCGAGGTGGCATGTCCGATCCGGGCAAAACGATGCCGCAGATCGGGATGCCCGAGCCATTTGGGTGCATGCAGATAGTACAGGTGATGGACCTCGCCATCATCGGCCAGCCAAAAATCCCAAACCCAATGATCATGCAGCTCAAATGCCATCAACGCCCCCTGCTAAAACCATTTAGCACATGCAACGCCTTTGTTCAGTTGTCAAGTTGCGGCGGTGTGGCTATCCAAGGTCAGGCACGTTCACGCGCCTTGGAAAAGCAGGAAAGCCGGCATTGGGAAAAAAACGCGTTACTCTGGCCGACGTTGCCAAACTGGCGGGCCTGTCCACCTCTGCGGCATCCATGATCATGACCGGGCGGCCGGACACACGGCTATCCGCAGACGCCCATGCCAAGGTGCACGCAGCTGCCGCCAGTCTGGGCTACCGACCCAATGTTGCGGCGCGGGCGCTGCGGACGGACAAGTCTCGCTCGATCGCGCTGATCTCAGACTATGTGGCGACCACCCGGTTCGCCAGCGGACTGATCCGCGGCGCGCTTGCGGCCGCTGAGGCCGCCAAACACGTCATGCTGGTGCTTGAGACGGCCGGCGAGCCGGCACGCGAGATCGAGGCAGTTGAGGCGGCGCTGGACCGCCAGGTCGATGGGGTGATCTTCGCCGCGATGCGGGCACGCGAGGTCTTTGTGCCGGACGTGTCGATCAATGTTCCCATTGTCATGCTCAATGGTACCAGCGCACGCTTCCCGACCGCTGTGCTGCCCGATGAGTATGAAGGTGGACGCTCCGCGGTCCGTCTGTTGCTGGGCACCGGCATCACCGACGACATCGTGCTGTTGGGTCACAACCCGGACGAAGAAGAAGGGCTGTTTCGCTCCGCATCGATTGCTCGGCGCATTGCCGGCGTCCGCGACGAGATGGCGGCGGCGGGCGTGGCATTCGCGCATGAACTCAGTTGCTGGAACTGGGAACCTGCGCATGGCTTCGATCTGGTTCACGCCTTGCTCAAACAGCACCGTCCAAAGGCCATATTGTGCCTTAATGACCGGCTCGCGTTCGGCGCTTACCAGGCACTTGGTGAGGCAGGACTGAGCATTCCCGGCGATGTATCGCTGGTGTCATTCGATAATGACGAACTGGCGTCCTATCTGCGTCCCGGACTAACCACGATCGCTCTTCCACACGAGGCCATGGGGCGGCGCGCGGTGGAAATGCTGCTCGATCGCAATTCTGGTGGGGAGGCTTTGATCCCCATGCCGTCCGTTATCCGGGGATCACTTCGGCCAAACGACCGCATCAAAAACCTGACCACTTCTCTTTCTTGACAAGGGAAGTCAGGTCTTGAGGCAAAGTACGCCGCACTTGCATATCCCGCCAAAGTGCTACTTTGTTTGGCGACACCAACGTTTTGTTGCCAAGAACTCAATGCCCAAGCGAACTGCTTAAGTGAACAGGAAAATGGCATAGCGACCGGACATGCGCCGCCGGATCAGTGTCACGCCTGTGTAAATAGCCCCGTGCTTGCGATTGGCCATGATGTAGACGACAAAAACCTTGTCCACGGGACTGAGAATGGCTTGGTCACTGAGAAGATTCTATAATCTCGGTGTCATTCCAGCGCAGGCCGGAATTCATCCAGAGATACCCCAACGTTCATAATGCGGGGAAAGACCTCAGGACTGCGCCAGCCGGAACCTGTCTTCGGGCGCAAAGCGAGCCGGAGGTCGGGATTTCACCGTGTGGGGGAATCCACAGCCTCCACAAACTTATCCCCGCCCCCGAAATCCCATGTCATCATGTCCGCGTTCCCACCAGTCACCGGTTCCAACGCAGGATCGGGTGGGAGGTCCGGGGGATGGGGGCGCCTGTCCAGTGGGGCAAGCGGCAGTCGCGTCTGAAATACCGGCGCAGGCTGAACCGACCCTCGCGCAAAACCGGTTCGTGACGGGCGGCCCTTGGCTCCCCCACCACACTACCCCTTGGCCGGGTCAACGGCCGCCCGTTACCCGTGTACCCGCGAGGCCAATCCGGCCGGGCGGCGCATCGTCATGCGGGTTTGCCTGTGCCTTCTGCCAATCGCCAAATTTGGGCGTGCAAGGCGGGCGTCAGCCAAACCGTCCCGCAGCATGCGGTAAGCGTGACGCGTCTGCCGTGCCGCTAACGGCCAGGCCCTACCAGTTGGTGAAGGAGCCGTCGCGGCGGCGCAGATGGGGGGCTTCGCTGAAGGCAAAGCTCTGTCTGGCTACAAGGGCTTCATTGACCTCCACGCCCAGGCCGGGGGTGTCGGGGACGATATAGACGGCCCGGTTCAGCTCGAGTTTGACGGGGAAGAATGCGGAATCGTCAAAACCGAGATGGGTCTCGGCCGGCGAGGCGCGGGTTTCCAGCCAGGCGAAATTGGCGACACAGGCCGAGAAGTGAATGGTGGCGGCAGTGCAGATGGGCCCCAGCGGGTTGTGTGGCATCATGTCGACATAGTGCGCCTCGCTCCAGCCGGCGATCTTCATTGCCTCGGTCAGCCCACCCACATTGCAAACATCCAGCCGGTTGAACTGGTGGATGTCGCGCTCGATGAAGGGCAGGAACTGCCACTTGCTGGAAAATTCCTCGCCGATGGCGAAGGGAATATCGGTCAAGCGCCGCAGGGCTTCATAGGCGGCGGGGCTTTCGTCGCGAATCGGTTCTTCGAGGAAATCCAGCGTGCCGCGCGGCATTTTCTGGCAGAAGCTGGCAGCCTCGGCGACACTGAGCCGGTGGTGATAATCAATGCCGAGCACGATGTCCGGGCCCAGCACTTCGCGTGCCCTGGTGCACCACTTGGCTGAGGGCGCGATGTGTTCGCGCGGCTCGTAGATGTCCTTGCTCTCATGACCTGAAGGCGATAGCCGCATCGCCGTCCAGCCAGCATCAACCAGCATCTGGGCCTGTTCGATCATGGCCGGTCCGGGCTCGCCAAACGTGCTGGCAAAGGTCGGGATATGATGGCGCTGCTTGCCGCCCAGAAGCTGATGGACCGGCACGCCAAGGGCCTTGCCCTTGATATCGTAGAGCGCGATGTCGATCGCCGAAATGGCCGCGGTGAGCACGCGGCCGCCTTCAAAATACTGGCTGCGGTACATTTCCTGCCACAGGGCGCCGATGGCAAAGGGATCCCGCCCGATCAGGAATTCGGCAAAGTGCTCAATGGCGCTAACGACGGCTTTTTCCCGGCTCGAGAGCCCGCTCTCGCCCCAGCCGTAAATGCCCTCATCGGTCTCGACCTTGACCAGCAGCTGATTGCGCACCCCGACCTTGACGGCATAGCACACGATATTGGTGATCTTCATTCTGGGCGTCCTTGCCGGTCGGTGATTGTCCTGCGCGGTTTGAGCATAAACCCGATGTTGGCTGCGGCCAAAGCCTGGCGCGGAACCCAGGCGAACAACGACAGCGCCCGGCCGATGGGATACCGGTCGGGCGCAGGATGGGTGATCCGTGTTTTGGCTATCGGAGCCGGACGACGAGCACCCCGCGTGGCGGCAGCGTGACGCTGGAGCCCTCAAGCACCGTCCCCTCATCGATCCAGCTTGGCGTATCGAAACCCGTGGGCGCCTTGTCGCCGATAGTGACGCTGCTGGTCTGCGGCACGCGGGTGTGGTTGATCATCCACAGATAGCTGCCGGTGGCGTCGTCATGCAGGCGTGCCTGCACCGCATTATTGCCCAGCGTGACATGCTGGGTCTTGCCCAGCCAGGCAAAGACCGCCGCGAAATACTCACGATTGGCGTCGGTCGAGGTACGGAAATAGGTGATGGAGGGATTGCTGCCCACCAGCAGCGTCTTACCTGTGCCCGCCTGATGCTCGACAATGGCGAGGCGCCCATCGGTAAAGCGCGCGCGCTCCACGCCGCCGGCCAGTTCATAGGCCTGCAGGAAGCCGCCCCCGGTGACCGTGTTGCCATCGAGATCGAAGGCCACGCGGTCGCCAATATCGGGCATGAACTCGACCTCGGTTTCGCGGGCGCCAAAGATGGCGTCGAGCCCGTTATTGGGCTGCACGGTGCCGACCTTGCCGCGATCACCGAAATAGCCTGGGCAGGCTTCGCTGATCAGCTTGCCGCCGGCCTTTACCCATACTGCCAGACGCGCAGCATTCTCCGAGTTCAGCGAGATCGGGTATGGCGCGTAGATGGCGTCATAGTTCGCAATATCGTCGATATGAACCCAGTCGGCCTGAATGCCATTGTCGAAGAACCCGCGATAGGCACCCCACATGGCATCCCCATAGGTGGTGGGCTGATGCCTGTGGTTGAGCAGGTAATCCCAGGCCTGGGCCTCCGGAATGACCAGAATGCCGATATCACCCTTGCGCGGTCGCGCCTTGAACACGGCGGCCTGCTCGGGGGCATTGGCCCATTTGGCCATGCCGCTGGCCATGTCGGAGCGCGGTGTGCGCGAGCCGTCCATGCCGTAGGAGCCGAAGGCGCCAAACAGCGACCCATCGAGCAGGGGGCGATAGCGCAGGTTGAGCACGCCCGTGGCCCCGGCGGCAAACGACGTCATGGTCCAGACCTTGATGTCGTCAGGCTCGGCGACGCGCCCATCATCCTTGTCGCGGCCAAGTACCTGTGGCTGCATCCATAGCGGGCCACCCTGGCGCTCGGCATGCCAGAACGGCTTGCCCCGCGATGCGGCGCGGGTCAGGTCGGCGCCAAAGAAGTTGCGCCATGGCTGGTTGCCCTTGCGCGCTGGGATCCAGGTCATGCCATAGAGCTCGACCTTGGAGGCGGCGAGCCAGTCATCGCAGCCGCCAGAAATCATGTTGGGGATGGCGCCGGCAATGCCATGGGCGGCGATCAGGCAATCGGGATCAATGCTCCGCACCAGATCGATGCGCCACTGCATCTGATCGTAGAAATTGTCGCGCTTGAAGGTCACCCAGTCCAGGCTCTCGGGATAGGGACCAATCTCTACCGGTGGCTCGACATCGAGCCAGTCAGCGTGGCTGTAGCGGTACCAGGCCTGGCTGAGGGTTTCGAGATCGCCATACTTGGCCTTGAGCCAGTCGCGAAACGCCTGCTTGGTGAACTCAGAATAATCCACCAGCGGCGAGTAATTGCACTCGTTCCAGACATCGTAGCCGAGCAGGCCCTTGTGCCCCTTGTAGCGGGTCACCAGCGCCTTGAGGAAGTTGCCGGCGGCTTCCTTGACCTCGGGGCAGTTGAGGGTCAATGCCCCTGCCCCGCCGCCATTATTGGCGAAGCCGCCAGTGGCTGACGACTGGCCCATGGTCGACGGCAGCGGCGTGCCGTCGCCGCGCAGCTGGCGTGCATGGGCAAATTTGCGCATCGCCCAGTCCGGCACACTGTGGATCAGTTCGGCGATAATGGTCTTGATGCCGTTCTCGGCCGCCAGATCGAGCTGGCGGTCGAACTCGGCCCAGTCATATTGGCCCGGCTTGCGCTCAATGGCGCTCCACATGAACCAGTGACGGAAGACATTCAGGCCATCCTGGCTGGCGACCCCGTAATCGCGCTCCCAATCTTCGCGGGGTGGGTTGGACTTGCGGAAATATACCGCCCCAAATGGGACTTGAGGGACATCTTTCAACGACATTTCTTGGCTCCTTGAGGCAAAGTTCAAGCGTTCGACAAAACGGGGTTTTGCCGTCGGGAATGGATTGGGTCGCGATACGTTGGTCGGCTAGCCGGTCTGGCCGGCCAGGGCTTCGAGGGTCAGGATCAGGGCCGAGTGGTCCTTGTCGCCATCGCCGCGGGCGATCGCTGTATTCATCAATTGCTGGGTTGTCGCGGTGTTGGGTAGCGCCAGGTTCAGCGCCTTGGCGCCGTCAACGGCCAAACCCAGATCCTTGCGATGCAGGCGAATACGGAAACCGGGATCGAATGTGCGGTTGATCATGCGTTCGCCATGCACCTCGAGAATGCGCGAGGCGGCAAAGCCGCCCATCAACGCTTCGCGGACCTTGGCCGGATCGGCTCCCGCTGCCTTGGCGAAGGTCATGGCCTCGCTGACCGCGGCGATGGTCAGGCCGACGATGATCTGGTTGGCGACCTTGCAGGTCTGGCCGGCGCCGACATCACCGACGAGCGTAATGTTCTTGCCCATCAGTTCGAGCAGCGGCCGCGCGCGTTCAAAAGCAGCTGTCGTGCCGCCGCACATGATGGTCAGCGCGGCGTTCTTGGCGCCAAGTTCACCACCGGAGACCGGGGCGTCGAGGTAGTCACACCCCAGATCGGCAAGCCTGGCGGCAAAGGCCTGGGTTTGGACAGGCGAGATCGAACTCATGTCGATCACCAGCTTGCCCTTGCTCAGACCTTCGGCGACGCCATTGGGTCCGAACAGGACAGCGTCGACGTCCGGGGTGTCGGGTAGCATCAGGATGATGATATCCGCGGCCTGGGCAACAGCCCTGGCACTGTCGAGCGGGGTGCCGCCCTGCTCCACCAGATGTTGGCAAACCGGCTTGACCCGATTGAGGAAGACGCTGTGCCCGGCGGCAATCAGGTGGCCCGCCATGGGGGATCCCATGACACCAAGGCCGATAAATCCGATGTTCATTTCGACGTCCTCACAGATAAGGTTTCATCCAGCCCAGACCGGCACTGGTGCCAGCCAGAGGCTTGTATTCGCAGCCGATCCAGCCGGCATAGCCGAGCTTTTCGAGGGTCGCGAAGATGATTGGATAGTTGATCTCGCCAGTTCCGGGTTCGTTGCGGCCGGGATTGTCAGCGATCTGGATATGGGCGATCCGCTCACGCAGCCGCTCATAGGTGGCCAGCAGGTCACCCTGCATCACCTGGGTGTGGTAGATGTCATATTGCAGGAACAGATTGTCGGATCCCACGGCGTCGAAGATGGCTTCGGCATGATCGGTCGTGGAAACAAAAAAGCCCGGAATGTCCCGCAAGTTGATGGGTTCAAGCAGTAACTTGATGCCTGCATCAGCCAGTCTGGGTGCGGCATAGGCGAGATTTTTCACCAGCGTATCCTGCAGCACACCATGTTCAACGCCTTTGGGTGCAATTCCCGCCAGGCAGTTGATCCTGCTGCAGTTCAGTGCCTTGCCAAATTCAATTGCGGTAGCAATCCCAGCCTGAAATTCCTCGATGCGATCTGGCAGGCAACCAATGCCACGCTCGCCACCCGCCCAGTCGCCCGCAGGCAGGTTGAACAGCGCCTGTTCAAGCTTGTGCTTGGCCAGTTGTGCGGCAATGGCCCGGGGATCTTCTGCGTAAGGACCGACATATTCGACAGCGCCGAAGCCGTCACGGGCGGCGGCCTCGAAGCGGTCGAGAAACGGCAGGTCGGCGTAGAGAAACGATAGATTGGCAGCAAAACGTGGCACTGGATTATCCCTGTTTGTTGAACCGCGTGCGGTGCATCATGCGCTTATGGCGCGGGTCCGGGTTGGGCACGGCAGAGATCAGGCTCTGCGTGTAAGGTTGTTGCGGTGTGGTGCAGATCTGCTCGGTGTCGCCCAGCTCGACAATCTTGCCGCGATGCATAACGGCGACCCGGTCGCAGAAATAGCGAACCACCGAGATGTCGTGCGAGATGAAGATGAAGCTCAGCGACAGCCGCTGTTGGATCTGCAGCAACAGATCAAGGATCTGGGCGCGGATCGAGACATCGAGTGCCGCCGTCGCCTCATCGGCGATGATTACCTTGGGGTCCAGAGCCAGAGCGCGGGCAATGCCAATACGCTGACGCTGGCCGCCGGAGAAGGCGTGCGGATAGCGCTCCATGATCAGCGGATCGAGCCCCACCAGTTCGAGCAGTTCGGCAACCCGATCATCGAGCTCTGCGCCATGCATGGTGCCACTGACGATGAGGGGATCGGCAACGATCTGGCGCACCGTCATGCGCGGATTGAGCGAGGCAAATGGATCCTGAAAAATCAGGCGAACATCGCGATGGAAGTCTCTCAGGCCGCCCTTGTCGAGCGACGTCACCTCAAGCGCATCGGCGCCGTCATTGCGGTGATAGAGCACCGAGCCCGATGTGGGTTCGACAGTCCGCAAAATAAGACGGCCAAGCGTTGTCTTGCCCGATCCGCTCTCGCCTACGATGCCGAGATTTTCCCCAGGCATCAGGTCAAAGCTGACCTCGTCCACCGCCTTGAGCGCATAGCCGTTTGAGCCCAGCCAGCCGGTGGTGGCTCCATAGACCTTGGTCAGGTCGCGTACCTGCAGCACGGGGGTAACGCCATCACGCGCAGGCTTGGCGGCGCGCTGCAGGTGCCCCTGTTCGAGCTTGACCGTCGAGGCCAGCAGCCGCTTGGTATAGGGATGCTGGGCGTCGTGGAAAATGTCATCCACCCCGCCCTGCTCGACAATGCGGCCATAATGCATGACGGCCACAGCATCGGCCACTTCGGCGACGACCCCCATATCATGGGTGATCAGCAGCATGGCCATACCGCGGCTGACCTGCAGTCGGCGGATCAGATCCAGGATTTCAGCCTGGGTGGTCACATCCAGTGCTGTGGTGGGCTCGTCTGCGATCAGGATTTCCGGATCGGCTGCCAGCGCCATCGCGATCATCGCCCGCTGGCGCATGCCCCCGGAGAACTCGAACGTATAGCGGTCCACCATTTTGTCGGGGTCGGGAATTTCCACCTGGCGCAGCAGCGCAATGGCTTCATCGCGGGCTTCCTGCTTGCTCATGCGTCGATGCAGTTGCACCGCCTCAATGATCTGAGAGCCAATGGTGTGGACGGGCGAAAGCGAGCTCATCGGCTCCTGAAAGATCAGACCGATGCGGCCGCCGCGAATGTGCAGCAGTTCACGGCTGCGTTCATTGAGAGGCGCAATATCGATTTCCGCTTCCTTGCCACGCAGCAGGATCTTGCCGCTGGTGATCGACCCATTGCGATCGAGAATGCGCAGCAGCGCCCGTGCCGTGACGCTCTTGCCAGATCCACTTTCACCGACCAGACACAGGGTCTGACCACGGCGCAGCACGAAGCTGACATCGCGCACGGCGTGCAGAATATTGGTGCGCAGACGGAAGTCTAGGCTGAGGTTCTCAACCGACAGGACGATATCGGCATCCTCGGTGGAGATGTTGGCGTGCGGCTGTTGAAGCGTATCTTGCATGGTCATCAGCCTCAGCTTTCGTACGGATCGGCGGCATCACGCATGCCATCACCGAGGAAGTTGAAGGACAGCACCGCGATCACCACGGCACCGGCGGGCCAGATCAGCAGCCAGGGTGCGGTGGCAATCGTGCGCACGTTCTGGGCGTCCTGCAGCAACACGCCCCAGGAGACGACCGGCGCCTTGAGCCCGATGCCAAGGAAACTCAACGCCGTCTCAGCAACGATCATCGTTGGTAGTGCCAGGGTGACCACAGCCAGGATGTGGCTTGTCAGTGATGGCAGGATGTGGCGGAAAATCAGGCGACGTTCACGCGAACCATCCAGACGCGCGGCAGTAACGAAGTCTTCGCTGCGGAGCGCGAAGAACCGTCCCCGGACCTCTCGCGCCAGCCCGGTCCAGCCGAACAGCGACACGATAAGGGTGATGATGAAGTACACTTGAAGAGGCGACCACGTGATGGGGATCGCTGCCGCCAGCCCCAGCCATAATGGAATGGTTGGCATGGAGCTGATGATCTCGATGCCCCGCTGAATGGTCATGTCCACCCAGCCGCCATAAAAGCCCGACAGGCTACCCAGGGTGACACCAAAACAAAGACTCACCAGCACGCCGACCAGGCCGATCGACATCGATATACGGGTGCCATAGATCAGACGGCTCAGCAGATCGCGACCCAGCTTGTCGCTGCCCATCAGATACATGGTGTCGGTGGCTTTGAGCGGCCCCATCAGGTGCAGGTCAGCCGGGATCAGGCCCCAGAGCTTATATTCCGGCCCCCGAACGAAGAACCCGATGGGCACGATCAGCGCGTCATCGACGACGAAAGTCCGGCGCAGCGATTCTGGATCCACACTCTGGGTGTACCCTTTGACATGTGGCAGGAAACGGCTTGAGCCATCCTCGGCCGGTGCGAACAGCGAAATCGACTGCGGTGGCGCGTAGGTGAACTGCGGCCGCGATGCCTCAGGCAAGGCGGGCGCCAGAAACTCGGCGAACAGCCCGATAAAGTAGAGCATCAGGATAAGGCTGCCGGCAAAGACCGCCACCTTGTTACGGCGAAACTTGTGCCAGATCAGGGTCCATTGGCCTGCGGCCGCCATGTTCTCGGGTGCGGTGCCGGTTGCCAGTGCGCTGGTGGCCGGGGCGCTTTCGAGATCATCGGTGATAAAGCTGTGCGCGGTCATCAGTTGAACCTTATTCTTGGGTCAAGCAGGGCCAGAAGAATGTCCGAGATCAGCATGCCCACCAGGGTAAGCGCGCCCATCAGCAGGATGAAACTGCCGGCCAGATACATGTCCTGCGACACCAGGGCGCGCAGCAGCAGCGGCCCGGCCGTTGGCAGATTGAGCACAATGGCGGTGATGGTGACCCCGGAGATCAGCTCGGGCAGCACCCAACCAATCGCGGAAACAAAGGGGTTGAGCGCGATACGCAGCGGGTATTTCAGCACGACCTTGTATTCAGGCAGCCCCTTGGCCTTGGCCGTCACGACATAGGGTTTGTTCAACTCGTCAGTGAGATTGGCGCGCAGGATGCGGATCAGCGCCGCGGTGCCGGAGGTGCCGATCACGATGACCGGGATCCAAAGATGGGCCAGCAGGTCAAGAAACTTGGGCATCGACCAAGCCGCGTCGATGAATTCCTGCGATTGCAGGCCGCCAACATTCTGCCCCAGATACTTGTAGGACACATACATCAGCGTCAGGGCCAGAATGAAGTTGGGAATGGCCAGGCCAATGAACCCGAACAGCGTGGCGACGTGATCGCCCACGGAGTGACGGCGCATGGCTGAAAAGATGCCGATGGGCAGTGCCACGGCCCACACGAACAGCAGCGCGGCAACCGATATGGCTAGGGTCGAGCCCATACGTTCCCAGATCAGTTCCGAAACCGGCCGGTTCCAGTCGAAGGAATAGCCAAAATCGCCGCGGAACAGGATGCCACTGATCCATTTGCCATACTGGACCCAGATCGGGTCATCGAAGCCATAGACAGCGCGCAACTGCGCGATCTGGGCGGGGTCGACATTCTCGCCATTCTCGCTCATGCGGGCGATCAGCGAGGTAAGATAATCGCCCGGCGGCAGCTGGATGATCATGAAGGCGATCATCGAGATGCCGAACAGGGTCGGGATCATGTAGAGCAGTCGCTTGATGATGTATTTCAGCATTTGTGTCCGGCCCAAGCCGCTCCTATGCCCAAACGACGTGTACGACTTCGAGCAGGTCAATATCGGGGACCGTGATGGTCACCCGACCCTGGCTCACTGTTGCAGCCGCTGTGGTGCCGCGCACCAGCAAATGCGCACTCGCCAACTGTCTGCCCGTCGGAATTGCAATGCTCACGGTCTGCTCGCCCACGGGATAGAACTCGCGGATCGGGCCCTTCATCATCATCGGATTGGTCAGATTGAACAGCAGCACAGCGCGTTCATCGGCATTGTCGCGGATGGCGACGTCCAGCACCGAGGCTCCGCTCAGTTCGACCTCGGGCCGATCACCGAGTGCCCAGCGCACCGCATTGGTCATCATGCGGCTATGGTCGAGAGCCTGTACGTCGTGAAAGATCGCGCCGATATTCCATGGAATGAACACGGTGCGGCCGCCACTATCATGCTCGCGCACGACCATAGCAGCGCCCTGGGGCTCCTGACGCGGGTAGACTTCTTCCATCGGCAGGTCAGGAAAGTCAGGCACGTAGAGCACAGGCGCTGTGGCGCCCGAGATGGGCTCAACCGCCATCAGATGCGTGCCGCCAATGATCCGCTCGGCCCCGTCAAAACCTGCATTGATCGGGTGATCCCCTGCAAAGGAGACATAGGTGTTCCTGACCGGTCCCCGCATGGCGCTGAGGCGGTTCGCGCCCAGCACGTCACCCAGACCAAGGGCATTGCGCGGCTCGTTATCGGCATTGCGGGTGGCGGTCTCGTTAGCCGCCACCAGACTGCCACCGAGGGCCACATAGTCTGCCAGCATGGCGCATTGCGCATCTGACAGGCAGACCGCATTGGCCAGAATGATGACCTTGAACTTGTCCAGCATAGCCGGCGTCATCGCCTGATCGGAGACCAGTTCAAACGGTAGCTTGGCTTCGACCAGAGCCTGATAAAACCCCAGGTCATCGGCCTCGGCGGCGCGGCGCGTATCCTGGCCGTGATGCCGCAACGTGGTTGCGGGATCGAGCAATGCGATCTGGGCGGTGGGCGTAAGATTGGCCAACACCGGTTCGAGCCGGGCATGCAGTCCAAAACTGTCGGCGACCGGCTGGATCCAGCGCTGGTCAGGCACCACGCCATTGAACTTGGTGAACCAGGGCAACATGCCGTGGGTTGCGCCATTGGTGATCCATGACTGGATTTCGGGTCCCGTGGTCACTGAATCCTTCCAGCGATGTTCTTCTTCGGGGCCAATCGAGGTGATCAGGATGGCCGGGCGCTCGCGGAACGTGGCGCGCATGCGCTTGCCGTTGCGACCGGCCATCCAGATCGATTCCGTGCCCCGGCGCCCCTGATCGTCGACCACCAGGAACGGGCAGTGCTTTTCGATCAGACCGAGATCGAACTCGATCAGCGACACGCCGCCCATATTGGGAATGAAACTGGCATTGGGGCGGATGGATTTGACCAGATCGTCCCAATCGACAACCAGTTGTGTCAACACCTGGCGGCGCCACGCGGTCCAACCCATCCAGGCCGGATCGTCCAGGCTTGAGGTTCGCGGCAGGTCCAGGCCGGTCGCAGTCTTGAAACGGGTGGTGCAGCTATCACAGTAACACACGCCATGGCCCTGCCAGCGATTGGCGAACACGGCGTCAATGTCATAGTTCTCGACAATCTCGCGGATCACCTGCGGCATGAATTTCTGGTTGTAATCGCCATATGCGCAGGTCACCCAGACATCGGGAAAGGCCCAGTGGCGGCGCTTGTTGCCGTCGCGATCGACGGCGATCCATTCGGGGTGCGCGTCGGCGGCGTCCTGATGGATGGCATGTGGGTCCACGCGCGCCATGACGTGCATGTTCAGGCTGCGCGCGCCCTCGACCAGTGCGCCAAAGGGGTCGCTATCGCCGATAAACTTGGAGACATAGTGATAGGGCACCTTGCTGGGGTAGTAGGCGACATATCCACCAGCGCTCAGACAGGTCGCGTTGGACTGGGTGCGCTTGAAAATGTCGATCCACTGATCGGGGTCGTATTTGACCGGATCATCTTCAGCCAGCGTCAACTGCGTCCAGCGTGTTGCGGAACGATACCAGTCGGGCTGGCGGAGATGAGAATTGGTCGGCGTTGCAAGAGCGTCCATGCCAGCCTCTGAATGCGAGATACAGGGAGCCCGCGCTGACCCTTGCGGGCCAGCGGGGAAATCATCGTCAAAGCGTCGTTCAGGACTTGAAGAACTGCTCGGGCCGGGTTGGCCCCGGGGTTGGCCAGCCGAACGAATTGGGCATGGTCTTGGTCACGTTGACCATGTCGTTCTTGACCACGCCGTAGCCGTCCGGTGGCAGGCTGACGCCGAACACCAGGAACTGGTCTGCAGCGTTTTCCAGCAGTTCTGCCATCAGGGCGTTCTGCTTTTCCGGATTACCTGTCGCCAGCAATTGGCGGTACAGGTCCTGCTGCGCCTTGATCTCGGCAGGCGGTTCGATTGCCTGCGGATTGGTCGGCTCGGTGTAGTAGAGGTTCCAGCCCGGCGCGTAGAGCGCATTGGAATTGAACGGCACGAAGTAGCGGGCATCGAGCATGGCCGCGACGCCGCCATTGGCACCGAACTGATGACAGGTGGCATCAAACTCACGGCCGTTGCGGACGCGCGTTTCCCAGAGCGAGCGATCCATGGTGCGGACCTGGGCATCGAGGCCAACGGCCTGAAACATCGGAATGGCCAGTTGCAGCATGTCGGTGAAGGTCGTGCGGCTCTGGTCGATCTCGAAGATGATCGAGAGACGCCGACCTTCGGCATCCAGTCGATAGCCACTGTCGTCCTTCTCGGGCACCAGCGTGTCGAGCAACGCGTTGGCTGCGTCCGGATCATACTCGGTGTGCTGGGTCGCCAGCCGCTCATTGTAGAGCGGATCATCGGGGTTGATGCTTGGCTGGGCCGGAGATCCCCGCCCCACAAACACCGCGTCGATCAGCGCCTGACGATCCACGGCCACCGACATCGCCTCGCGGAAGGCGCGGGTATTGAACAGCGCATTCTTGGTAGCGTCGGTGTGGTTCAGGTTGAGCTGGAACACCATGACATTGGCGGCGGTTTCTTTGAGCGTATAGAAGCCGTAATCGCCGCTTTCCTGCCCATCAAACAGCACCGGCTTGTTGGTCGGTGTGGCGATGTACTGGTCCATCATGTCGATCTCGCCCTGCAGGGTCTTGAGCAGAAGGACTTCTGGGTCGGCGACCATCTGGTACACGACGCGATCAAAATAAGGCAGTTGCGTGCCCGCAGTATCGATCTTGAAGTAGTAGGGGTTGCGAACAGCGATCGCCTGCTCGGTATTCTGACCCGGCGCGGATTGCCAGGTCCAGGCCATCAGCGTGGGACGCTCGGAATTGGCGAAGAAGGTATTGTCGTCATCCAGACCGTTTTCGCGCTGGAACAGAGCAATCCAGCTTTCCAGGCCGGCTTCCTTGGCCAGCTGGTCGGCATCGGGATTGTACTTGATGTGGAACTTCTCGAGGTAGTGGCGCGGTGCCTGCGTGGTGTGATCATCACGGGCCCAGGCCATACGCTGCACAAAGAAGCCGTTGGGGCCCTTGAACGTCACCTTGAAGTTGAAATCGTCGATGACCGTCAGCTTGCCAAACTCGCCATCCACTTTCCAGAAGCTTGATCCGCCCTTGGAGACGTCGGTGTCGGTCAGGATGTCGTCATACCAGAACTGAATATCAGCGGTGGTATAGGGCGCGCCGTCTGACCACTTCAGCCCCTTGCGGAGGCGGAAGCTATATTCGGTTGAATCATCGTTGACCTCATAGCCCTCGGCCACATTAGGCGTCAGACCGGACCAATCGGGAGTGAAGCGGATCAATGGCTCATAGCCTTGATAGCGCACGATCATCGACAGCGAACCGCCGCCAACCAGAGCGTGGCGCCAGTCGCCGCCCTGTTTGCCGGGGCGCTCGGTCGGGGTGATGATCAGGGGATTTTCAGGCAGACGCTGGTCAATGGGCGGCAATGCGCCGCTATCAACCTGGGCCTGCAATGACGGGGATTCTACTGCCTCCTGAGCGCGGATCAGTCCAGGGACTGCCATCGCACCTACAAAGGCGGAACTGGCGGCGACAAACGCGCGTCGGCTCATTCTAACCATATCGAACTCCTCCTCAGCCGCGCTGTTTTGTAACATGTTAGCGGCTAGCTGCAGGCTTGCGTATAGCTTTTGTTAGGTAAAGCGTTATGTGCAAAAAAATTGCCGAATGTGCGTAAGTTGGTCAGCCATACTGCCTTAACCGCCAGACATGAACACACCTTTAGTGCCAACTATTGCGGTTTCACATAAACCGTTCTACCTAACGTTATGTCGCTGATAGGTGAGCGAGGAGCAGACGATGGCCAAAATCACGCTGTCCAAAATTGCTGCGGTGTCCGGGCTGTCCAAGTTCGCTGTCTCGCGGGCACTTGCCGGAAAATCCGGCGTTAGCGAGGACACCAGAAAGCGCGTCGAGCAGATTGCCGCTGATCTTGGCTATCAGAAGGCCACACCCAAGGGCGAAGCCCCGACCATTGGCGTGATCTTCCACGACGCTGATCTGATCAACAGCGAACTGCATCTGCTGGTTCAAAACGGCGTTCAGGCTGAGGCACACCGACTGGGCTATCGTACCAGCATGCGCTGGACACATGATCCCGCAGAGATGGAAACGCTTATCGCCAGTTGCAGCGGCGCCATCCTAGTCGGCACCCATGATCGCCAATGCCTGGATCGAGCCTACGCTGTTGGTAAGCCGCTGGTCCGTACCGGTTGGCTGGATGCGCTCGAACAGGTCGACCAAGTTTGCTCGACGGACCATGAAGCGGGCTCCGCAGTGGCGCTGTATCTGCTTGGACTGGGGCACCGTTCGGTGGCCTATGTTCAGGGTACCCCAGGCTATCGGGGCCGCGTTGAGCGCCACTATGGCGCTCGGGAAGTGTTCGAACGACATGGTGACGTCGAGTTCACCAACCTAAAGTTCGACGCCGAGAACCGCTTCTCTGAAGTGCTCGCGGCGCTGCATGAGCAGGGAACCGTGCCCACCGCCTTCTTCTGCGCACATGACGGACTGGCGGTGACCGTCATTTCCGAACTGCTGCGTCTTGGCTACCACATTCCCGACGATGTCTCGGTAATAGGCTTTGGCGACAATTCCGCTGCCCAGCAGATTTCTCCAGCGCTGACGACCGTGAAAGTCCATGGCTACAGCATCGGCACCGCAAGTGTGCGGATGATTGATGACCGGGTTGTCGGGCGATTGCCTCCTGCCCCGGTCCGGTTGCAGATTGCCAATGCCATTGTTGAGCGCCAGTCGGCGGGTGTCGCCAATCCCAGCCGCGCGCTCCTTAGAATGGGACGTCGCCAGAGGCAGTGACTGACAGTGGTCGTCTCTAAGCCTGCTGCCCATGGTCCTGGGTGCCTGAGCGAACCCACAAACTTATCCCCGCCCCCGAAATTCCATGCCATCATGTCCGCGTTCCCACCAGTCACCGGTTCCAACGCAGGATCGGGTGGGAGGTCCGGGGGATGGGGGCGCCTGTCCAGTGGGGTAAGCGGCAGTCGCGTCTGAAATACCGGCGCAGGCTGAACCGACCCTCGCGCGAAACCGGTTCGTGACGGGCGGCCCTTGGCTCCCCCACCACACTACCCCTTGGCCGGGTCAACGGCCGCCCGTTACCCGTGTACCCGCGAGGCCAATCCGGCCGGGCGGCATATCGTCGTGCCTGCTATCGGGGCTCCTGCTGATTTCGGGCATAGCACCGCGTTCCTGCAAAATCGGGCAGCCAGTGCGCGCGCCGGACCGTCCACAGTTCATAGTCTGGCGTGAACTGTTCGGGGTCATCGAGCGCGCCCAGATGCACCTCAACCTCATCATCGCTGCGCGCGAAGACCGAGGAGCCACATTGGGGGCAGAAGTGACGGCCCTGATAGTCCCGCGTCTCGCCGCTGATGGTCACCGCGTGGGCCGGAAAGATCGCGGCTGCAAAGAACAGTGCGCCGTGATGCTTGCGGCAGTCCATGCAATGGCAAAGCCCCACTCGGTCCGGCTGGCCGCGCGCCACCAGCCGCACTGCGCCACACAGACATCCACCGCTGAGCTGATCCATAGGGGCCTCCCTTGGTGGCGCGTTTTGGCTAGGCTGAACCGCGCCGGACGATCTCAAAGCCGATATCGTGCACTGCCTGCAGTGGCTCAGCCGAGCGGAAACGATCGACCAGGGCGTTGGCAGCCACCTGCCCCAGCACCTGACGATCAATGCGGATGCTGGTCAGGCCCGGCTCGGTGCTGGCGGCAAACTCCTGATCGCCAAACCCGATCACGGCCAGATCTTCGGGGATTTTCAGCCCGCGTTTATTGGCTTCGATCAGCACGCCCTGGGCGAACTGGTCCGAACTGCAGAACACCACCGAGCGGGGTGGCAGCCCCTGCTCCAGCAATTGGGTCAGGGCATCGCGACCAAGGCCAAGCGAAGCGGAAATATCGTATTCGACACGGCCCACACTCGTGCCGGTCCGCTTGGCAAAGCGGCTGGCAAAGGCATCGCGGCGGCGTACGGCGCGCTCATCGCCCGCAGTGATGGTGGTCGCCTTGAGATAGCCCGCATCAACGGCGTAGTCGGCCGCGGCCAGCCCGGCTTCGGCATGGGAAAACCCGACGCAGCAATCGATCGGCGTATCGGAAATGTCCCAGACCTCGACCACCGGAATGCCCGCATTGTGCAGCATGCGGCGCGCGCCGGCGCTGTGGTGCTTGCCGGTCAGCAGAATGGCGTCGGGCCGGCGCGAGAGATGGGTGGCAATGGCCTGCTCCTCGCGGCCCAGATCAAAGCCGGTTTCGGACAGCATGATCTGATAGCCGTGCCCCCACATGATATTGGAGAAGGCGTGGAGCATGCTCGAATAGACAATATTGGTCACCGAGGGCACCAGCGCCGCAATCAGATTGCTCTTACTCGACGCCAGGGCGCCGGCCACCGCATTGGGCACATAGCCGGTGCGCTCGATCGCATCATGGATGCGTTGCAGCGTTTCGGGCGAGACTTTTTCGGGCGCCGAAAGCGCGCGCGACACGGTCACCTGTGAGACACCGGCCAACCGGCCGACTTCGGCCATGGTGACACCACCCCCTGAGGGGCGACGGGTGTTTGAACTGTCCTTGGAGCGAATTCCCATGTCAGTTCAATACCCTGCAAAACCGGCAACGGGAAGCGGGCTTGGCCTCAGATTGTGTCCCTGTTCCGGCGCGCCATGAGGATGGACAGGCCAATCGAGGTAGCGATCAGCACCCAGAGCACCATGGCGATCCAGCTCTTGGTGAAAAAGATGGTCAAATCACCGAACGATTCGAGGCTTTTGACGAAGTAGATTTCGGCTGATGGTCCCAGAATGAAGCCGATGATAAAGGGGGCGATCTCGAGCCGCAATTTGGTGGCCAGCCAACCGAACAGCCCGAAGATCAGAAGCGTCCAGACATCGAACATAATGCCGTAATTGATGGTGTAGGCGCCGATCACGCACATCATCAGGATGACCGGAAACAGGATGTGTTTGGGGACCGCCACCACCAGCGCAAACCAGCGGATGGCGAAATACATCATCAGAAACATGGCAATGTTGGCGATCACCATGGCCACAATCATGGCGTCCCAGGTGGGACCATTATTGCCGATGAAAAGCGGGCCCACCTGAATGCCCTGCAGCGCGAAGGCGCCAATCAGCAAGGCAGTAGTGGAATCGCCGGGGATGCCCAGCGATAGCAGCGGCACCAGTGCGCCGCCGGTCAGCCCATTATTGCCGGCTTCGGATGCCATGATGCCGGCCGGCTCTCCCTTACCGAAGCGCTCGGGGTGCCGGGATGTCGTCTTGGCCGCCGTATAGGCCAAAATGGAGGCCGCCGAGCCGCCCACGCCGGGCAGGATGCCGACAAAGGTGCCGATGCCCGAGGACCGCAGCAGATTGCCGATCTGGCCCTTGAAGACCGAGAAGGAGAAGCGCGATGAGGCCCCAACCTCAATCTCGCTGAGCGACATGCCCTTGCGCATGCCCTTTTCGGCCTCGCTGAGAATGGTCGCCAGACCGAACAGTGCGATGAGCACGGGAAGCAGCGAGAAGCCGCCTTCCAGCCAGTAATCGAGCCCGGGCGGGATGAGGCGGAAATGGCCGTTGCCACCATCGGTGACGTCATAGACCCCGATCAGGCTGACGAAGATGCCCAGAAAGCCCGAGAAAATGCCGAGCAGCATATTGCTCGACAGCGCCGCCATCACGGTCAGGGCGAACAGGATGATCAGGAATTTTTCGACATAGGAAAACTTGATGGCAAAATCGGCCAGGGCTGGGGCGAAGAAGTAGAGTGCGGCCAGCGACACCAGACCGCCCACCAGCGACGCCACGATGCCGATTCGCATGGCTTTCTCGCCCTCGCCGCGCTGGGCCATGGGGTAGCCGTCAAAACAGGTGGTGATTGATGAGGGAGTGCCGGGAATACCCAGCAGGACGGCCGGGACCAGCCCGCCGGAGATACCGCCGACATAAAGGCCCAGCAGCAACGCCAGGCCATTCTCGAGCCCCAGCGAATAGGTGAGCGGCAGGCAGATTGCCACCGCCATGGTGGCGGTCATGCCGGGAATGGCGCCGAAAATGATGCCCACCAGCGTGCCGCCAACGGCCAGCGAAACAAAGAGCGGGGTGATGAATTCGAGGACTTCCATGGTCGCAATCCTCCGCGCTCAAGGCAGGGTCAGGTAGAAGATTTCGGTAAACAGCCACCACACCAGCACCGGGCCGAGTATGGCGACGATGGCGACGGGAATGAATTTGGCCAGCGTGCGCTGCTGCATGAAGAGCAGCCCGGTCAGCGCCAGAAACGGCACCGAGCACAGCAGGAACCCCAGACCGGTATTGGGCCAGAAGTCGCCGACCGGCACCATCAGTGAGAAGTAGAGGATGGTCAGCCCCAGCGTGCCGAAAAACCGCAGCTTGTCCATTTGCGCAAACGTTTCGCGCCACATGGTGCCTGACGCCAGGATGTCCCGCCGCTGCGTGACGAGAATGGCCAGGCCCAGGATCAAAAGGATGATCCCGATCAGCGTGGGAAAGATCGTGTGGGAGGTCGGAAAATCGACCGTGACGCGGGTCAGTTCACCCATTGTGGTGGTCCATCTCTGGTAAACGGAACGACGCCCCGGCCGTGACCGGCCGAGGCAAGGTAATGGGCGCTATTCAGCCTTGAGCTGATCGACAATACCACTGATGCGATCGCGCTTGGCGCTGAGATGAGCCAGGGCCGCGTCACGGGCCTGGAAGTTCGGGATGAAGAAAGCCGCGGCCTGCTTCTGCTGGATCGAGCCTTCCGCATAGATTTCAGCCAGAGCGGCGTCGATGGTGTCCATCAGGGCCGGATCCATGTCCTTGTTGTAGAGCAGGAAGAACTCCTTATCGAAGGCGAAGTCCTCGCTGCCATCGAGCGTGACGCTGGTGGCCGGGCTGGCGAACTGCATGAAGTCGTCGCGCGTCGTGTCGCCCATACCGGCCTCGGGGGCCTGCTCAAGCGTCGCGGGGCGTGCGGTGATCCAGACAAAGCGCATCGCCTTGGCATCGTCGGCTGGTAATTGGGTGAACTGCTCATTGGCCTGGATCGAGCCATTAATCACATCGGCCAGCCCATCCCACATGGCCTGGTTCTTGTCGGCCTGTGAGCCAGTATTGACTGCTACTACATTGGCTTCTGAGCCCGGGGCGTTGACCCGGGCGGCGTTCTGCATCGCGGTGAAGCCGATTTCCGAGACACCGCCGGGCTGAATGGCAACGCGTACGGCCGTGCCCGCTTCAGCCGCTGCCAGAATGTCTTCCATGGTCTGGTAGGGCGAACTGGCCGGCACCAGGAAAGCGTTGCCGGGATTGATCGCAACGGTCGGCCCAATCACGTAATTGGCGAATGGATCATCATTACCCGGGACGCCATAGACGTGGGACAGATAGATCTGGTCGTGGTGCAGCATGATGGTTGTGCCACGGCTATCGCGGTCAAGGGCCTTGAGCCCTTCACTGGTGCCAACCGGATCAACCTTGATGTTGACGCCTAGGTGTTCAGCCAGCGCTTCGGCCACAATGGCCGAGTTCTGATAGGTGTCGCCGCCCGTTGAGGTGGAGCCAATGACCATGCGGATATTGCGGGGCAAGTCCTGGCCCGAAGCGGTTAGCGGTGAAGCGGCCAGCGCCACGGTGCCCAAGGCCGCCAGAATTGTTCTGCGGTTCAGTGTCATAGTGTCCTCCCATTGCCGCTTAGCGGCGTTCGCGAAAGTGGCGGACCTTCTCCCCGTCCGGCCACATCGATCCACATACGTAATGTATGCGCATTCATTTTGATGCATCATTCTTCCGACCCTTGTCAACCGCACAACATCCGATTGGAGCGTAATGCTCAAACTCACTCGCGAACGTGTTGACACTATCAGATGCATGCGCATACATCTGCGGCATTGAATTGGAGGAACGTCATGACCGAAGGTACCCGCAAAGACGCGGCATCGCTGCGCTCAGCGCGCTGGCTCGCGCCCGACGACCTGCGCAGCTTTGGACACCGTTCACGCTTGATGCAGCTGGGGTTTTCCGAGGAAGATTTTGCCGGAAAGCCGGTGATCGGCATTCTCAACACCTGGTCCGAGCTCAATTCCTGCCACAGCCACTTTCCGCAGCGGGTCGTGGACGTCAAGCGCGGCATTGCGCAGGCCGGTGGCTTTGCCGTGGAACTGCCTACCCTGTCGGTCGATGAGAGCTTCACCAAACCCACCTCCATGCTTTACCGCAATCTGCTGGCCATGGAGACCGAGGAAATGATCCGCTCGCACCCGCTCGACGGTGTGGTGCTGATGGGTGGTTGTGACAAGACCACCCCGGGATTGGTGATGGGTGCAATCACCGCTGGCGTGCCCATGATCTATCTGCCAGCGGGCCCGATGCTGCGCGGGCATTATGCCGGCACTGTTCTGGGCTCGGGCTCAGACGCGTGGAAATACTGGGACGAGCGTCGTGCCGGCAATGTCAGCGACGAGCAGTGGCGTGGCCTGCAGGGCGGCATTGCTCGTTCAGCGGGCGTTTGCATGACGATGGGCACAGCCTCGACGATGACGGCGATTACCGACGCAATGGGGATCACGCTGCCCGGAGCCTCGTCGATCCCCGCGGTGGATTCGGCCCATTCGCGCATGTCGGCCAGTTGCGGTCGCCGGATCGTTGACATGGTCTGGGAAGATCTGACCCCGGACAAGATTGTCACCGACGCCGCCCTGCGCAATGCCGCCATCGTCGCCATGGCTACAGGGTGCTCCACCAATGCGGTGGTGCATCTGATTGCGATGGCGCGCCGCGCTGGTGTTGCTCTGGGTCTGGACGATCTGGACGCGCTGGGCCGGGTGACGCCGCTACTGGCCAATGTCCGTCCATCGGGCAAGGACTATCTGATGGAGGACTTCTACTTCGCTGGTGGGCTGCTGGCCTTGATGAAGCAGATCCAGGATCGGCTCGACACCGCGTGTCTGACAGTGAACGGCAAGACGCTGGGCGAAAATCTCGAAGGCGCCGAGGTCTATAATGACGACGTCATTCGTCCGCTCTCCAACCCCGTATATCACGAAGGCTCGCTGGCGGTGCTGCGCGGCAATCTGTGCCCGGATGGCGCGGTGATCAAACCCGCCGCATGCGACCCGAAATACTACCAGCACGAGGGCCCCGCGCTGGTTTTTGACAGCTATCCGGAGATGAAGAAGGCGGTGGATGACGAAACGCTCGACATCACCCCAGACCACGTCATGGTGTTGCGGAATGCCGGGCCACAGGGGGGGCCGGGAATGCCCGAATGGGGCATGCTGCCAATCCCCAAGGCCCTGATCAAAAAGGGTTTCCGCGATATGTTGCGGATATCGGATGCGCGTATGTCGGGCACCTCCTACGGCGCTTGCGTGCTGCATGTGGCACCGGAATCCTTTGTTGGGGGCCCGCTCGCACTGCTCAAGACGGGCGACATGATCCGCTTGGATCTGGTCAATCGGCGGCTGGATATGCTGGTGGCCGAGGATGAACTTGAGCGCCGCCGCGCCGCCTGGACGCCACCCGCGCCGCTGTTTGAACGGGGTTGGGGCTGGATGTACTCCAAGCATGTCACGCAGGCCGACAAGGGCTGCGACTTCGATTTTCTTGAACGCGATTTCGGCGCTGCTGCCGGCGAACCCGACATTTACTAGAACAAGGCCCGTATCATGACGTTGACTCTCGACCAGGCCCTGACCGGCATTTCCGGCATTCTCGTCACCCCCTATGACGCCGCGGGTGAGGTGGCCCCTGCCCGGCTGGCCCCAATTCTTGATCGTGCGCTGGGCGCAGGCCTGCATATGCCGGTGGTCAACGGCAATACGGGCGAGTTCTATGCCCTGACTACCGAAGAAGCCTCGGTCATGGTGCGCGAAGTTGCTGAGTTGGTTGACGGGCGGGCGCCGCTGCTGGCAGGGATCGGACGCGGCATTCGGGATGCCATGGCGCTGGCAAAAGTGTCCGCACAGGCGGGCGCAGCAGCTCTGATGGTACACCAGCCACCGGATCCCTTTGTCGCGCCCCGCGGTACCGTGGATTATCTCAAGGGGATAGCCGACGCGTCGGGTGGCCTGCCGATGATGCTCTATCTGCGCAACGACGCCATAGGGACCAAGGCGATCACCGAGCTTTGCGCCATACCGGGCGTCAAAGGCGTCAAATGGGCCACCCCAAATCCGCTCAAACTGGCCGAGGCCAAGGCAGCGTGCGACCCCTCCATCGTCTGGGTTGGCGGACTTGCCGAGGTCTGGGCACCAGCGCTGTACGCTGTTGGTGCACGCGGCTTTACCTCTGGACTGATCAATGTCTGGCCTGAACGCTCTCTCGCCATTCATGCTGCGCTTGAGGCCGGGGATTACGGACTGGCCAATGAACTGATCGCTGGCATGAAAGCCTTCGAGGATATCCGCGCGCAGGAAATGAACGGCACCAATGTGACCGGGGTCAAGGCAGCTCTGTTGGCACTGGGACGCGACTGCGGACCAACACGCCCACCCTCGGCCTGGCCCCTAACCAATGCGCAGCAAACCCAGCTCGACGCCTTTATTGCCCAGAACAAGCTGACCTAAGGATACCTGCAAGATGGATGAGACACTGCGCGAAAAGCTCGCGACCATATCCGTGGCGACGCTGGCCACAGCCCTGTACAAGCGCGGCCTGCGCAACCAGGTCATTCAGGACGTGCACCCTGTGCGGCGCAAGCGGCGCAATATGGTCGGCCCCGCCTTTACGCTGCGCTATATTCCGGCCCGCGAAGATCGCAATCAGCTGGTGGAATTCCGCAATCCCGAGCATCCGCAGCGTGTCGCCGTCGAGACCTGTCCTGCCGGCCATGTGCTGGTGATGGACAGCCGCAAGGATCCCCGCGCTGCCTCGGCCGGCGATATCCTGGTCACGCGCATGATGGTGCGCGGCGTTGCCGGGGTGGTCACCGATGGCGGTTTCCGCGATGCGGCGATTATTGGTGAGCTGGACATCGCGGCGTATCACAATCGCCCATCGAGTCCTACGAACCTGACGCTGCATGAAGCGCTGGACCTCAATATCCCCATCGGATGCGGCGACGTTGCTGTGTTTCCCGGCGATATCATCGTCGGCGACGACGATTCCGTGATCGTCATCCCTCAGGCCATTGCCGATGAAGTCGCTGATGAGACTGTCGAGATGACTGCCTACGAGGACTTTGTCGTCGAAAAGGTCAAGAATGGCACGCCGATCATTGGTCTCTATCCCCGGACGCAGGAACATTTCGCCGAAGAGTTCGCCATCTGGCGCAAGCGCGAGAAGCGCTGAGGCGTAGCGACATCGGGGTCGGTCCCCTGTCAGCTGCATATGAAGAAGCGACGTCTGCTTTTTCTATATTGATGCGGATTCACGGCTCGCTGGCGCGAAGGCGCCAAGGCCCTGGGTCGCGAAGCCATCGGCGCTGGCGGTTATCAATATAGCGTCCAAGCCATTGGCGGCGCAGAGCCGTGGAGCATCGGTCTCGCCGGCTACCATCAGGGCCGTGGCCCAGGCATCGGCGAGGACGCAATCGGGGGCACGAACGGTAACCGACAGCAAACCGTTTTCGACTGGCTGTCCTTTACCTGGATCCATGGTGTGACTGAGCCAGCGCCCCGCCACGAGGCGACGATGCCGGTAATTGCCCGAGGTGGCCAGCGATCCATTGTGTAGCAATATGCGGGAGACGATCTCCCGTTTATCGGCCACCGGGGCCTCCAACGCGATGGACCAGGGTTGCCCATCGCCGCGATAACCGCCGGCCTGCAGTTCACCATCTATCGAAACCAGATAGTTGGCTACGCCATGGTCTTCCATGCACCGCGCCATCAGATCCACCGCAAAGCCCTTGGCGATGCCGGAAAGATCAAAGCTGACCGGCGCGAGGCGCCTGGCGCGCAGGCCTCGCATGTCGAGTTCGAGCTGCGATTTGAAGCGCGGGTTGCCAATTCTGGTTTGGGCGCCCGTCTCCCCCGAGGGACCGAAGCCCCAGGCATTGGTAGCGTCCAGCACGGCCATATCGAAGCGTCCGGCTGATTGCTGGCGTACGCCCTCACCAAGCGCCAGAACATTGGCCAGAGCGTCAGGGATCGCATGCCAGTGTCCGACAGGCGCAGCGTTGAGGCGCATCAGATCGGAGCGTGGTTTCCAGGTCGACATCTGGGTATCAACAAGATCACAGGCTGCAGCCAGGGCTGCCTGCAGCGCTGCCGGTTCTATGCCACTAGGTGGATAGGCGATGGCAGACCACCGCGTTCCCATAGCTGGCCCGTTCAGCGCCACTCGGGGTTGCGTTGCAGTAGCCGCATTCATGCTAATAGACATCTTCGGCATATCGACCCGCACTTTGCAGACGCTCCACGCTTAGGTCGAGGGGCGCGAGCACATTGTCGAGCGAGGCACGTACGCCGTCCCCCATGGCTGCGCTGCCACACACCATGAAGCGTGCGCCTTGCCGCACCAGACTACGCAACTGCTCGGCCTCATCCAGCAGGCGATGCTGGACGTATCGCCCGCCCATCACGCGGGAGAATACCGCAAATAGACGAGTCAGACGGCCGGCGTCCAATTGCGCTTTCAGTTCCTCGCGATAGAGGAAATCAGAGGACGGGTCGCGCCCGCCAGAGAACAGATAAACCGGCCGGTGGCGACTATTTGCTCTAACGAAACCAACTAGCGGCGCCACGCCGGCACCTGCACCGATCAGGATCAATGGTTGGCATCCGGTATCCGGGCGGAAATCCGGATTTGGGCGGACAAACGCCTCAACACTATCGCCGGGGCGCAATCCAAACAGGTAGTCTGAGCACACCCCGCCCCGCAGCTTGCGCACGCAGATTTCCAGAATGCCATCGGCAGAGCGCGAGGCGATGGAATAATAGCGCGGAATCGGGTCCGTGGGCGGCATGATCCCGGCCAGATCGCCAGCGAAAAAGCCATCCAGTCCAAGGCGGCTTTTGAGGGCCTGCGTCCAACTCGGCGCCGCAGGAATCGCGAAGCGCAGCAAGACCGTGGGGGCCTGAACCTCAATGCCGTAGTCGTGCCGTTCGATCAGTTTGTAGGACTGGGTTTTCGGTTGGGTCGGCTGATGCAGCAACTCCAGAGTCTCCCCCATGGCGGCGCCCAGTCTGCGACCCCATTGGCCAAAGGCCTGGGCAGACTGGCGGTCAATGGGTTCAAAGCCCGTGATCGGCTTGAGCCCGTGCGCCGCCATGGCATGCTCCACCGTCTCGGCATAGGCGCAAAAGTGCCTGAACTTTCGATCACCAAAGCCCAATACGGCGTAGTCGATACCGGTGCCTTGGAAACGGGCGAGCCGCTCAATGAACCGATTGGCATTGGCCGGGGCTGTGCCATTGCCATAAGTGGCGGCAAGCACCAGTACCCGGCTAGCGCTGGGATAGGACGCGCGCAGGCCGTTCATGGGCGCCACATGCACGGCATGCCCGTTCTTTGCCAGTGCTGTCCGCAGGGTGGCGGCAAATGACCAGGTGGTATTGCTCTCGCTGCCCACCAGGATCACCGTGTCGGCCTTGCGCCATCCAGCGTCGCAGGGCATGCGTGGCATGCTGGTGCGGCGGCGCAGCCAGATCAGCGTGCCTGTGATCATCAGTACCGGCACGGCCAGGCTGGCTAGGCCAAGCAGCACACCGAGCCACCAATACCCCTGCCCCGTGTGCAGCGTATAGATTGCCTCATAAAGCGTCTGCATCGGTGCATTGGGGGTGAAGTCTAGCAGTGCGCCGCTGGCCTGATCCACGTAACCCGTGCCAGCGCTGGTGGTCACTGTGAACACATCCTGGGTGTCATCTGCCATTGGCAAAATTATCGAGCGCAGGTCGCTGATCGGTACCTCCTGCAAAGCGGAAAGGCTGGCAATTGGGGCTGGCATCTCGCCGCTGCCGTAGGGCGGAAATCCGAAGCCTTGCCCGCCGTCGCTGACTATGCCGAACGTGACCAATGTCAAGTAGACGCCAGTCATTGCCGATAGTAGCAGACAGATGACGGCCAGCCGCGCCAGTTCGACGTGTAAACGCTGCGAGAGCGTGCCGCGAGCGGTTGCGAAGAGTTGCTTCCAGCCACCCATGCGGTTGATCAGCAGCGCTATGCCGCTGGTAGCCAGAATGACCATGGCGACCGCAGCCACACCGGCAACCACACGACCGCCATCGCCCAGAAACAGCGAACGATGCAGCTCTGTGAAGAAAGTGAAAAGTGCCGAGTGCTCGACCGGGCCCAGACTTGCACCGGTAACGGGATCGATACCAATGCCAAGATTGGCTACATAGGCTGTCACTGCACCCGACGCTGAGCGAACGACGCTCTCGGTCTGGGGTTGATGCGCCAATACACGATCAACGAGCGTGGCAACACTCATCTCGTTTCCCGCCGGCGCGAAGACGCGCTCGACCAGAGGCTGCAGCGACAGGACTGCACCCGTGATGGCCATGAAACTGACCACCAGTGCGGCGAGCAGCCCGGGAATGGAGTGGAGACAGCGGAGCATGGCAAAAACCTCACGCTACATGTTGACGCTTGCAGAGCCAATGAAGCCCTGGCCGGACTGGGCACTGCCGGACTGACCGCTATCGAGGGCGAGCACCACATCGTCGGCGGCTGATCCCTGATGTTCCACCGCGCTGTCGATATGGATGGTGTACCCGGCGTCGATCAACGCATCGGCCAGGGACAGATTGATGGAAAAGCTTTTGCCGCTGCCGATGCTGGCACCGGTGATGCCATCCAGGCTCAGTGTTGCGTCCCGCGCAGCGAGGCGCGCCCAACCGCTGAGATCACGATAGTATCTGGACTTGCGCCCGGCCACGTAGAGGGTGGAGTCATAGCTGCCATCGGGCTTGGCCAGATATACGGCCAAATAGGCCTCGGGTCCCCGATAACTGCTCATCTGTCCCTGAATGGTGACGTCGCGAGCATAGGCCGCCACAGGGGCGACGAGTGCGGTGCCGAGCAGGAGGATGGCGAGAAATTTCTTCATGGCATTGGCCTGTGTTGAGTGACTGCACACCAAATGCCATGCCAAGCTGACGCCAGACTGAAGCCATAGTCCGCCCGCGTTCAGCCCCGTGTAAGGTTTGGGGTATTGATGTGGCGATCAAGCTCGGGGCAGACATGCGCATATTGTTAGTTGAAGACGACCACGTGCTAGGTGCGGCCATTCGCGACCACCTGACGTCTGGCGGTCACGGCGTGGACTGGGTGCAGCGGCTCGATGATGCGCAATCAGCTCTCGATACCGCCAGCTATGAATTGATGCTGCTCGATCTCAACCTGCCCGATGGGCGGGGGCTTGACCTGCTTCGGCGCTTGCGGCGCGGCGGCGACCAGTTGCCGGTCATCATCACCACTGCACAGGATCAGATCGCCGTGCGGATCGAGGGGCTTAATTCGGGGGCTGACGACTATCTGGTCAAGCCGTTCGACCTCAGTGAGATGATGGCTCGCATCGCCGCTGTTTCTCGGCGCTACGGTGGACAGACTGCGACGCAACTGGTTCTGGGTGATGTTGAAATCGATCAGGCACGGCGCGTGGTACTGGTGCGGGGAGAGAGTGTGGCCTTAAGCGCGCGCGAATGGGCGGTGCTGGAACGTTTGGTCAGTCGCCCTGGCGCCATTGTGAGCAAGGGAGAGATTGAGGAATCGCTCTATGCCTTCGGCGCAGAAATCGAAAGCAATGCCGTGGAAGTCTATGTAAGCCGCCTGCGCAAGAAGCTCGGGCGTGATCTGGTTCAGACCATTCGTGGGCTGGGCTATCAGGTGTCGGTATGAAGCGGCGCTCTCTGACCTGGCAATTGGCGATTGGGCTGTCCCTGATGACGGGGCTGCTGTGGCTGGGCGCTGCTGCAATCTCGGCGACGGTCATGCACCATGCGGTCAATGAGGCTTACGACTACGCGCTGCGTGAATCCGCAGATCGCTTGTTGCCGCTAGCCCTGCACGATCTGCGCGAGCCCGGGGAACGCCGACGTCCCGTGGAAGCGGTGGACGAGGATGTCGGCGACTTCAGCTACATCATCCGCAACCGCGCAGGCGCAATCGTGCTCAATGATGGCGATCTGCCCGATGACATCCTTCCGCCCGTGGGCGAACATGGCTATTTCGACACAAGAGCGGGTCGCATCTATGCAAATGCCGACCGCCGTTCCGGCGTTGGCATTGTGGTGCTGGAAGGTGAGAGCGAACGCAGTGAAGCGCTGATGGACGGCACCTTTGGTCTGATTGTCCCGCTAGCGGGGCTGCTGCCGCTGGTCATATTGGGTGTCTGGTTTGCGCTACGTCTGGCACTGACCCCGCTAGAGCGGTTGCGCCGCGATCTTTCCGAGCGTGGCCGGCACAATCTCGAACCCCTCGATCCCGATAGCTATCCGCCCGAGCTGGCGCCGATCGTGGCTGAAACTGCAAACCTGCTGCACAGACTGCAAAAGGCGCTCGACGCGGAACGGGCATTTGCAGCCAGCAGCGCCCATGAATTGCGCACGCCGATCGCCGGAGCCCTGGCGCAAACCCAGGTCCTGGCCCAGGAGTTGCGCGACCATCCCGCTGCCCTTCGGACGGCTGAGATCGAGCGGGCGCTGCGCCGTTTGAGTTCGCTAGCGGAGCGGCTGCTGCAATTTGCGCGGCTTGAGGCGGGCTTCGCCCGCAGCGATGTCCATGTATCGCTGCTGCCGATTATCACGTTGATCACCCGGGACTTCCAGGCCATGGGCACGCCGCTTTCGCTGGAAGTTGCTCCTGGTGCCGACCCCACAGGCTTGGTCAATGCCGATGCCTTCGCGTTGGTGCTGCGCAATATGATCGACAACGCCGTGCGTCATGGCACACCGGACAGCGAGATCAGCGTTATCGTCGCCAAAGATGGCACGATCAGTGTCATCAACGCGGGACCGGTTGTCGCCCCCGAGACGCTGTCCAGTCTGGGACGACCGTTCACACGTGGGCACACAGCAGCGTCAGGAGCAGGTATCGGGCTGTCGATTGTCTGCTCGGTCATCGAGCAGACCGGCGGCTCTCTTTCATTGGCTTCACCGGCAATCGGTGCGGTAGATGGCTTTGAGGCCCGCATTCGGTTTGACCAGCAAAACCGCGTCTGAGCGGGATGCCGACCCGACCAGAAACTACAGTCTTTGCAGCAGCGGAATTTCCTGAAAGCGGCTCTGTTTTTGCGATTTTCCGAATGTGCTGGTAAATAATGGTTCGCAAATTGGTCAGGCTTAGAAATGATAGGCAATGCCAATTATTGACCCGTTATATTCACTCGCTGGCTTTGTGGTTGGGTCAATAGTTGGGGTGACCGGTGTTGGCGGCGGCTCATTGATGACGCCCTTGCTCATCCTGTTGTTTGGCGTTCATCCAACGACAGCCATCGGCACAGATCTGTTGTTTGCGGCCGCAACCAAGACTGCCGGATCGACCATTCATGGGTTACGCAGATCCATAGATTGGGGTGTGCTCGCATTATTGGCCTTGGGCAGTATCCCTGGGGCCTTGGTCAGTGTTTGGGCACTTTCTTCAAGTGACTTGGATATGGAGGGGCTAGCGCGCTGGCTCTCGACAGTTCTCGGCATCATGCTTTTGATCACCGCGGCGACTATTCTCTTTCGCGACCGACTACTCTCTGTTGGACAAAGCGGCAAAGCCCGACCCCGACATGAGCGAGTTTTCAGCACCATAATATTTGGCTTCGTGATTGGCGTGCTGGTCTCAATTGCTTCAATTGGTGCGGGCGCTATCGGGGTAGCGGTGCTGATGATAATCTACCCACGAATGCCAATCTTGCGCATCGTCGCCACTGATATCGCTCACGCGGTCCCTCTGACCCTGGTGGCAGGTATTGGACACTGGGCAATTGGCAATGTCGATTGGTCGATGCTGGTCTCCCTATTGGTGGGGTCAATCCCAGGCATTCTGATCGCCAGTCATTTTGCGCACAAAATTCCTGACCTCGTCATAAGATGGACATTGAGTACCGTCTTGGCGGTGGTTGGGTGCAAACTCCTTTTCAGTTAGCTCTGTTGTGAACGATACCGTTGGCGCGCTTTACTTTTCATGCTGTAAGCTAGGGAGTGCTGTTTTGGCATTTCTACGGGAGCTCGAAGAATTCAACACTTTGTCGCAAAGAGCGCGATGTTCTTGGCCGTCTCTGCTGTATGCATCTCGACGGCCATTGGCGGCGCATGGGCCATGTATCGAGAAGTTCAGCCCATGGGGCTGGGGTTTTCATCGCTTGAACGAGTGGTCTCAATGCAGGATGCACACTCTTTGCAGGGCTTATCCATCGCCAGTAAAAATCAGGCACTACTCGATTGCGCCAACACGCTAAAAGCGCTGCGATCGTTGGCCATGCGCTATCGCTCCCCTGAAGAACGGGCGCAGATTGCACCTAAATGCCGATCGATGGCTGACGACATTGTAGAGCGTGCGCCCAGCAATGCGTATGGCTGGTATGTTGGTGCGCTGGCCAGCGCAGAGCTTCTGGATTGGGATGGTTTTAACAAGCGTCTTGAGATGTCATGGCGAGTAGGGGCAACTGAGCAATGGATCGGTGAACTACGTGTTGCATTGGCCGAAGACAATTTTTCTCGGCTAAATGATGCGATGATGGCCGCCAACGATGCCGACTTACATATGTTAGTGCTTAGTAATCGCGGCGTTCGCACAATTGCTCAACGCTATGTATCTAATCCCGAATTCCGAGAGCGAATTACGCAGATCGTTGAGACCATGCCCGCACAGAACCAGACCAGGTTTGTCAACAATGTTCGGCGGTATGCCAATGCAAGTGGGCGCGGCAGATGAGCCAGATCGAAATCAGTTCTGCCAATGCCACAGAAAAAGGCGAGCGGGCGACTACGCGATTGAGCCGGCTTAACGAAGTGACTTTTTGGGTCATGCTTGGTGTTGTGGCGCTTGCTCCAATTCCCTTCGGAAGTGCGAGGGGCTTCTTTTGGGGACTTTTGGCCTTTATTATCGGAACATGGGCGCTGATTTACACAATCGGCGTGGTCGCAATTTGGCAAGGCCTAAGGATCGGCTTTGAGCGATTTGGACTACAGGTGTTGCTCATGGGTATTTTTTGTTTGTGGCTGGTTGTCCAAATCCTGCCGCTTGACCTTGTTCCGCTACAATTAAGAGATGGGGTGTCTGTGCCCCTATCCACCATCAGCGTCGCGCCGGATGCAACGGCCCTTATGTTGGTCCGGCAACTAACTTACGGGCTATTTTTTATCCTTGTCTTGCAAGCGTGTGCCAACGAAACACGGCGAAGCCTGATGTTTGATGTGCTCTTGGTGATCACGGTTGCCTACGGGGTTTTTGGCCTGGTCAGCCTTCAGTCAGGTGACACAATTCTGGGGCTCGAAAAGTGGGCCTATCAGGGCTATGCCACCAGCACATTCGTCAACCGCAATTCCTTTGCGACGTTCCTGGCAATGGGCGGCGCGCTCGCGGCTGCACGAATAGGCAAATTGATGGCAGATGCATCTTTGCATCACGTCAATGATGGCCGACCGCGCAATGTGCGCAGCAATTTAATAATGTACGGTCTGGCCTATCTCTTTTTGGTAACGGTCGTGCTGTCGACTGGCTCACGCATGGGCTTGTTTGTAACGATCATTGGGGGAGCCATCAGCGCAACGATAGCGGTGCGGCGGTCCAAGCGCCTGGCGCATCTTGCGCTTGCCATCCCAACCGCTCTGGCAATCGTCGTCTTGGCGTTTGTGTTGTATGGCTCGCGGGTAGTAGAGCGACTTGGCGGTTTGGAATCCAGTGCAGACGTCAGATCAGATCTCTATTGGCAAATTTTCGAGATGGTGCGCGAAAGACCTTTTTGGGGCTATGGCGGGGGCACCTTTGAACTTGCCTTCCCTATTGTTCATCAGGCTCCAGTCAGCTCGGATGTGGTGTGGTCCATGGCCCACAATTCCTATTTGGCCCTATGGGTAGAAGCTGGTCTGATATTTGGCTCGCTCCCAATCATTGCGATCGGCGCGATTGCCATAAAGATAATTACGGCAGTAATTCGCAGGCGTGGAAACCTGGAAACACAGGCAATTGCATTGGGCGTCATAGCTATCGGGGCTATTCATTCGTTGGTTGATTTCAGCCTGGAAATCCCGGCCAATACATTCGTTTTTTTGGCCCTTCTGGCAGCGGGAACCGCATCTACCGTCAATCTTAAAGTGACCAAATAGCAGGCCCAAGTGCACGGTTTTTTGCAGTCTATTTTTGGGACGAAGCCACATTGTCCGCCTCGTCAACATCTTTCTGCCCCAACATTACCGAGCGCTATCTACGCTATTGGTGATGTGCATGGTTGCCTTGCGCTGCTGCATCTTCTGCATAAACGTATTTTGGCGGACTGTGCCGATATTCCAGGTGAAAAATGGCTTGTGTATCTGGGGGACTATGTCGACCGTGGACCCAATTCAGCTGGCGTGTTGGATGAACTGCTATCGCCCCTACCCTCTGACGTTCGAAAGATAACTTTGGCAGGAAACCACGAAATTATGATGCTGGAGTTTCTCGACAATCCCGCTCCCAAGAGCCGTTGGCTGCAGTTCGGGGGCACTGAAACACTCGCTTCATATGGTATTGATGCCAACGTATTAATGGCCCGTTCTAAAAAAGACCGACAGAGCCTTCTTGCAAGTCATATTCCCACTGAACATGTCGAGCTCATGCGCACACTGCCTCTTACGTTGTCGGTTCCCGGGACAGTATTTGTGCATGCTGGTCTTCGGCCTGGTGTTCCCGTACATCAGCAATCTGAAGATGACGCACTCTGGATCCGTGAGCAATTTCTGACTGCCCCGGCGGTCGAAGGGCGCACAGTTGTGCATGGGCACACTCCAGGGGCTGACCCCGTTGTTGAGCCAGGCCGCATCTGCGTTGATACTGGTGCTTTCGCAACTGGCGTTCTTACCGCTGCAAAGTTAACCCCTACCGAACCCATCCGATTTATACGTACCTGATGGGTTAGGATTGGGCGTGTAACTGTGTTTGTGCATGGCACTTGGCGTTTAAACCATTCCAATCTACAGGGTGTGTAATGTCCGCCGAAATCGCGTCTAAGAAGTTGGGACCTAAGTGAATGGAAGAATCTGAGATCGACCTTCGCGGCTTGCTGGGCGTGCTTCGTCGTCAGCTTCGCCTGATCCTTGTCACTCTGGTCGCAGTGGTTGCAGCAGCAGTCATTGGCGCGTTTGCGTTGACGCCTGTGTTTTCCGCTTCGGCACTTATTCTTGTTGATCCAAGTGGTAAAAATCTACTGGACCCTCAATCCGAATTCTCCAGCGCCGGTGCAGATAGCGCACGTATAGACAGTGAAGTGGAAATACTGCGTTCGGACAGTATTCTTTTGCGTGTAGTTTCATCTCAGCAGCTTGTCGCTGACAGTGAATTTGGTCCCTCTCTGGGCTGGCGTGAGCGCCTAATGGCTTTCTTGCGTCTTTCAGATCAGCAGCTGCCAACAGGGGAAGATGCTCTCAATGGCACGCTATCCAAACTTCGCAACGCAGTGCAAGTGCAGCGGCGTGGACTGACATACCTGATCTCAGTGCAGGCAAAGTCTACAAATCCCGAGACTTCCGCGCGCCTCGCTAACGCTCTGGCCGATGCGTATATCTCGGAGCAGCTGAACTCTAAGATCGGTAGCGTCTTAGCATCTCGAGACATCTTGAACGCCAGGGTGAATCAAGCCCGCGCGGCAATCGTGGATTCCGAGAGCTCGTTCGACGGTTTCATCGAAGGCAATATTGATCGGATCAGCAAAGAGAGTGGGTCCGCAAATCTCGCCCAGATTCAACGCGAAATTGAAGCGTTGTCTGCAGCTCGGCAGAACGACTCTGCGTTGGCCGCTGCTGCTCGGGCAAGCCTTGAACAAGAGGATTTCCAAACTCTGGTCGCAACACTGCAGTCTGATGCACTATCCAGTCTGCAAGCCCAACGCGAACAGCTTAGCGCTACATTAGCTAATGCAGATTCAGATTCGCCCGCCGCTGCTGACTTGCGCAACCAACTCGCTCAGATCAACGAAAGCCTCCTAAATGAAGCACGCTCTCAGGTAGATAGCCTGCAAAGCACGGTATCGCTTTCTGAGCAACGAGAAGAATCTCTTCGCCAAGATCTGCGAAGTCAGGTGCTTAGGACAAATCTGTCTGCAGACGTGTTGACTGAAATCTATAGTTTGCAGCAAAGCTCCGAAATAGCTCGCGCCCAGTACCAAACGTTACTGTCTCGTGTTCAAGATCTGGACACCCAAGCCAATCTCCAAGTTGCGGACAGCCGTATTGTGTCTCCTGCTCTCTCACCCCAATCGCCTGCGTTCCCCAATCGCAGGCTGATTATTGTCTTGGCTGGTCTGTTCGGTCTGGGCCTCGGTGTCGCCTTGGCCTTCTTGTATGAAAACTTGATTGGTGGCTTTACAAGCGAAGAGCAAATCGAAGCAGTGCTTAAAACCCGATTTGCATCAGCAGTGCCGCTTCAGAACAACAAGGGTGACAATCAGAGCTATGCAGATCTGCTGATTGACAAGCCACTTTCCATCTACGCTGAATCGATCAGGCGAATTCGGCTCACACTTGACAAACCTGGTGCGCGAGCACTGGGCATCCGCAACGGCACTCAATCCAAACACGCCAAATGTCAGGTGGTCATGGTCAGCTCAGCGGCGCCGAATGACGGCAAAAGCACAGTGGCACTGGCCTTGGCTCGCTCCTATAGCCTCACCGGACAAAGCACACTTTTGATTGACTGCGACCTTCGCAAGCCCAGTCTACATCGCCATCTAAATCTTAGCCCATCAAAAGGCTTACAGGAGTTTTTGGGCTCATCGGACGAAGACAATCAAGTCATCAAAGAAATTATGGCCACTGACCCGCTACTGCCAAGCCTTAACGTGATCCTGGGCGACCGGCAGAACCAGCTGCCGACCGACCAATTGCTGGCGGGCGTCACATTCGGACGATTGATTGAGGCCGCACGCAAAACATTTGATGTCGTGATCATCGACACCCCACCAGTTGGTCCGGTAGTGGATGGGCTTTATATCGCCCCATTTGCTGACGTCATTGTCTTTGTGGCGCGATGGGCTGCGACTTCCCAGACAGACGCAAAGAGAGCGATCGAAAGCTTGCGCGCTTCAAAAAACCCGGAGACGGAAATTGTAGCTGTGCTTAATCAGCAAAATGAATCCAGATCCAGCTACAAGCAAAAATACGGGCAGTATTACACTGCCGCATACTAACGACGCGTTGCCCTAGCTTCTGGCCAACTAACTCCCCGAAAAACTGGGTACGTATGCCGCCACTGTGACGATGGCATGCTGAGTCCTACGTTTGGGCGGGTTTGGTGCTACGTATGACGGTCAAAGGTGCCCGATAGGGTCACCGACTGGATATCGGGGAGACTCATTCCGTGGGGGCGCACATTTCTTGGAAAACGAGGCGCTCGAAGTTGTAGGCTAGATTGGTCAGGGCGAGTTTCGCTTCGGCCCGCGTGATACCGATTGTGCGGGTGAACGGCAGAATGGGTTCTTTTAATGGGGAGGACGTGCTCGGTCCCTGCCCAGATCGTGGTCGTGGCGGCTTTGGCCAGCGCGTGTCGCAATCGGCATCGCTATGCCCTTGGACTTGTGCTCTTGGATGTGGCTGGTAAGCGTATGCTGGGCCAGCCAAGCTTTCTTGCTCTCTGAGAGGAAAGCGCTTCCGGTCGAAATTTCGCTGCCGGTGTTCTGATGGTCAACGGTCTATCGCAGCATCCGGCCATCTGGATAGATTACCGAAGTGACTGCTGCAGCCCGGATCCAGCTACAGCGCCTGTCGACGCAGCTATGGCTTTAGTAACCAAACACTGAGAAGGAGGTTACGGGCAGCGGGCTGCTGCCTGATCGACATCGTATCGTGTCACCAATGTTTCAGAGTCTATCGCGCGCTGGTGTGCTTCCTACGCTGCCTTGGCTGGTTCGCCCGGCCAAGTCTGCTGCCCCGTTCTGCCGGCTTTGATGGCGTTCCGCTCGCCATCGTAGTGCGCTGCGTGGGTGCAGAACCAGTCAGGCGGCCACAACTGCCCAGACATGGGGATGCACCCCTTCTTATGCAGTTGCCAGCGGACGGTTTTCATCACGTTTGAGCCCTGCTGTCTCGGTCATGCAATTGCAGATTTGGCGGGCGGCACTCCCATCAGGAGTTTGGTCCTCAGCGAAAATCCCAGTAACCGTATCAAATTCGAGTGGTCCAAGATTTTGCCCTCTACGCAGACACCTACCAGGTTGAGCAGGACCTGCAGGATCAGACTCTTCAACATGTTCCCCGGACCAACAGGCGGTCTGCGCACTCGTTGCCGTCAAAATTACCAAGCGCTTCGACTGACCTGGACCTGAAATACAACAAATCCGCTGTCGGCACCAAAACCTCGAGCCGATCGCCAATATGGCTCAAGGCTGCAAAGATGATCGTGCAGCCCGAACAGTGAATGCGGATCCATTAGGGCGTTGCATGGCCGGGCAACACATACGCGTTGTGACTGCAGCAATGGCGCGGGGGAGTTTGCGGTTTTCCCGCTCAGCTACCAGTTCCGCGCAGAAACTCCTGGACCACAGTCTTGGCAATAATGCGCAAGTCCAGCAAGACGGAAAAATTTTGGATATAGGCAAGATCATGGTCAACGCGAGCCCGGGCTAAGGCAGGATCGGATGCGTCGCCCCTATATCCATTTGCCTGTGCCCAGCCCGTTATCCCTGGCCTCATAGCAAGACGATAATCGTAGTATGAGACCAAATTCCGATAGGTTTGATTGGAAGACATCATATTAGGAACATGCGGTCGAGGTCCCACGATTGACATGTCCCCCCTTATTACGTTGATCAGTTGTGGCAGCTCATCAATGCTCGTGCTCCGCAAGAACCTACCCACTTTTGTAATGCGTGGATCGCCTGATCGCGTGTGATTGATACCTGTCTCGTCGCATTCGTGTATGCGCATCGAGCGGAATTTAAACGCCGTAAAGGAGCCGCCATCCAGGCCTTCTCGTGGCTGCTTAAAGAAAACTGGTCCCCGACTTTCGAGGCGAATAGCAACAGCAACAAGCAAGAAGAGAGGAGTAAGCAAAGCCAAACCGAGCACGGACGCGAACAGATCAAATACCCGTTTAACCAGCAGTTGAAAACCATAGGTCGGGTTTTCAACATGTGGCACCGGGATATCGCACCTCATCGCGAGCGGCAGCCCACTATGAAGGGTAATTTTGTATTCATCAGCAAATTTTACTGGATGCAAGGCTACGGCAGAAAAATGCGGCACTGCTACCTGATCACGAGATTTGATCGACTGGGCAATGTTTGCGAATTCGTGATTGCCCATAATACCCCACCTAAAAATCTATAAGCTCTACTTTTGGCACCAAACAAGAATAGCTAATTTAGAGTGTACGGCAATATTGAAAATCCGCAGAGCTGCAATGGGGGTTAATTTCAGCTCCAGCGACCGGTAAATTTGCACAAATTGCCTGAAACTACAGATAAAAAACATCTGTAATGAGTGATACCAGTTACATTGACTAGCAGCTGCCGTTGAATTCAAAGAATTCCGGTCTTATTGTCCATCCTGCTCGACTTCTAGATCGTACGATGGTTGGTGCTCCGATCATATGGTCTAGCCGAGTGCCTCCAGTTGACCGTACGCACACGTCAGATACCTCTGACGCGTGCGCTTGCATCGATCTACCTAAAGTGGGCTCGCTGCATTGCCCAGAGCGCCAGAGTCTGGCAGCAAGAGTTCAAACAGCGCATCGATTTCAGCCTGAAACCCCTCATCTGCAGCGTTCGCGGCAAAAACTTCGGAGCGAAGGGCGATAAACGACGCATTGGCCACTTCCAGATCGACAGCTGAAGCCAGAGCGCCCGCATAAGCATTGATAGCTGTTTCGCAGGTCGGCACCGTTCCCGCTGGAATCGTGCACGATGCAAACACAGTCGAGTAAAGGCCTTCATAGCCCGCAACGGGGGCAGCGGTCGAAGTTGAAATGGCTGCCATACCGAGCACACCAGCCGCCGCAATAGTCGTGATCAGCTTACGCATCTGACATTCCTGTAGTTACACCGCGCACAAACTGCTGGTGTTACTCGCTAATAGCTGTGGAGCCGAATTCGGTCAAGTCGATGTTGAGGCCTTGTTTACCGTAAGGTGACGAGCAAGTGCGGAAGCGCAATTACCCGTTGCCCGCAGACTACCGGAAACAGCCCTTCCCGGTAGTTTACCTCGTTGTAGCGCACTTAAGCTGCAGGGCAGACAAGCGCTCACTGCATAGAATGAGGTCGGAATTTCACTTCGTTTTGAATGGCGAAGTTCTAAGGATCAGACGATCCAGTCGAGAACCGATGCACGTCGTTGCTTTGCTACCCAACGAAAAATGGCCAGCATTGATCGTAGGGAAAAGAACAAAGGCGACGCCCTCCCCTTCCTCCCCCGCCAACCACAACATGATTCAATAATGCTCGATTATTGCGCTGCTCCGTTTTTCGGTAATACTTGGCGCAACATAGTTCATGATTATCAGCACGGAGAGATACCTTTGTCCAAACGCGTCAGAACGGCCGTATTTCCGGTAGCCGGTCTCGGAACCCGATTCCTGCCCGCCACCAAGGCAATGCCCAAGGAGATGCTGACCGTTGTGGACCGGCCGCTCATTCAATACGCGGTCGATGAAGCGCGCGAAGCGGGCATTGAGCATTTTGTCTTTGTTACCGGCCGCAACAAGGGCGTGATCGAAGACCATTTCGACCGCCAGTTCGAGCTCGAAACCACGCTGGAAGCGCGTGGCAAGACCGAGGCTCTCGACGAGCTCCGCAAGGATTTGCCTTCGGCCGGCCACAGCAGCTTCACCCGCCAGCAGGAACCGCTGGGTCTGGGCCACGCTGTCTGGTGCGCCCGCGAAATCGTCGGCAATAACCCCTTTGCCCTTCTGCTGCCCGACATGATCTTCCGCGCGCAGCCCGGTGTCCTGCGCCAGATGATCGACGCCTATGAGGACGAACAGAATGGCGGCAATGTTATTGGCGTGGAGGAGTGCGCCTGGGAAGACGTATCCTCCTATGGCGTAGTCGTGCGCGGGGAGGGCCCCGATACCGGCTTCACCATCAATGGCATGGTCGAAAAGCCCAAGCGTGAAGAGGCGCCATCGAACCTGTTTATTTCGGGTCGCTATATTCTGCAGCCGGAAATCTTTAACCTGCTGGCCGACCAGGCCAAGGGCGCTGGCGGAGAAATCCAGCTGACCGACGCCATGCAGGTGCTGATGCAGGAGCAGCGTTTCACCGGGGTAAAATACGAAGGCAAGGTCTTCGACTGCGGTTCAAAGCTCGGCTTTTTGTCGGCCAATGTGCTGTTTGCCCTGGACCGGGACGATATCCGCGACGGCTTCATCAAGGAACTACGCAATCTCGATCTGGGCGCTCAAATAGCTGAACATTGAAGCACCCCAGCGGTAGAGCCGTTCGCGCACCCGAGCAACGCCAACGCAGGCACACGAGCTCGACTTGGTCATGGTTTCGTGGCCATCGGTGGTCATCCAATCCAAAACCTGAGTGCTCAGGTGGAATAATGGATCACGCGAAAAAGGCAGCTAAAATTGGTTGGCGATATAGATCGCCGCTGGCATCATAACTCTCGATGCTGCCGCTCTGAGCAAAAGGTCGTTTAGCCAAATACTCAGGTGATGTCGCTCAAGCGGTTTTATCAGACATTGTGCCTGCAACCGAGCGATCAGTCGCGTTGGCGGGGTGCCAAAACCGCAGCCTAAACAGGCGACGTCGCGTTAAATTGTGCACTACCGATTGTTTGCCGGCATGCACCCGGTGAGGTACGGGGGCTGGAGATTTCAGCGTATGGATCTTTGTTGATGCGTGCCTTGGCAGCGTTGCGACGTGCGGCGGTGCGGCCGAGACCGTAGTTGATCGGCAACTCCTCGATGACATTGGGGTCATACTCATCAAGAGACTTGGCGGCCTCGGCGTGATCGGGATCCTTAGGCTTGCTCCTGGCCTTGAGCAGGTAATCCCGAGGAGGCTGAATTTGGCGACCAGCACTAAAAGCTCGAATGGGGAGCTTATATCGAAAACGACTGGCACCACGAAATCCCCAATAACCGGAAAACCTCGACGACCAACGCGCTTGAAAAACTGGCCGACCAATCAAACCCGATATGGCTGGGTGTGTGATCAGCATTACGGCGGGTGAAACCGAGCGGCAACAACCCGCCCTACCCTTACAGTCCAAGCTTGGCGAGATGGTTTCAAAACTATCGGTAACGCCCTCGCAAAAACCTCCATCTGTTCATGATTTGCGCGCCCAACCAGCCGATCCCCAGCCCCATCGACGCACCTGCCGATTTGATCAAGGCGTCATGAACTCGGCCATGCCGATCTGCCCGGAGTTCCTGTAAAAGCTCCAATCCAAATGCCCCCAGCAGCACCACCAACGCTGCAAACCAAATATGTCGGGGGTAAGCCAGGGCGAATAGTAGGCCGACGACAAAGAAGGCCAATACACGCTCGATATCTACACCCATGGGAAGATGGGGTCGCAGACCTATAGGCGACAATGTTGCCGCTGCGATGGCGAGGAGGACGGTCCAGGCGAAGATCTGCAAAGCGCGATTTGTCATAAAGGCGTCATAGACTAGGCAGCGATTGCTGGGTAGGTGCATCGTTAAATGCCAGTCTGCAATAGCGCTCATCAATCACGAAAGGGAAAAGCCGCTGCAATCATGTCGATTGCCGTCGCAGATAATGTCAGCATAAGCAAGCGCCCGCTGTCGGCCAAATATCTTGCGCGTGGAGGCCACCAGCTCGTTATCCCAGTCACTGGCGGCTCATGCGCACCGCGTGCGGCTGCGTACAAGGGTTCCGCTCCAACTGCCGCGACGACCTTCACAATGTTATAGAGTGCCAGCGCCGCCCTGGGTACTTGGCAGACGTTCGATAATTGGTCATTGTCAGACATCACAGGCACTGACTGAGCTAAAAGCCGTAATCGCTGCCTAGCGCCTCGGCCAAATCGCAATCGTCTTTTTCACGCTGCTTTGCACGGCGCTGCTCCTGGAGATGGTGATCGTGCAGCGTTAAGACCACACTGACAAGCGTTGGGCGGGAGGCCCGAGATCCCGCATGGCCTGGTGCAACCCAATACCAGTCTCAACTTTGCCTGTAGCCTTGCCGCATTGACCAGACCAAACCGATCTCGGTATCGCCGCGATATACTAAGTAGGCGGTCTTTATGCGTTCCCGCCTCCTTGAAGAAATACGACCATTGAAGAAAGGTCCGTATCGGTCTGGATCGCGAGTTTGACCGGCTGAGAGGGGCTCGCCGTCAACAAACGGATGTTGGAACCGCATAAACTACTCCTTACCTATCCAATGCTCAGTGGGCCCCCACTACGCATTCTATGGCAGTCCATGGTCTTCGCTTTGAAAAACTTAGTGAAAGCTCTGCATGAGCATAGCGAGCGATGGCTCAAATATGCATTTGGCGTGTTGATAGCGCTTTTCGTCTCCGCGCTAAGAGGCACTGACCGCTGTCTGGGGAGCAACCGCACCAGAATTCTAAGGTAAACGGCAACAAAACCCATCAAGCTATCGAACTGTCAACTGACCTGCCTCTCTCTGGACTCTCTCCTTAATACAATATGTGTTTTTGCTTTCGGTCGCTCCGTGCACCACCTCCGCGCGAAATCGCGCTGATATGGATGGTTTTTGTGCATTTCGAGACAACAGTAAATTCAGACGAACTTCGCTAAACAAATCGGGCTGGTTGCGCGCACACGTCAGTCGTTCTCTTCCGCACCCGGTTCGAAATCGTCCCATTCGTGTTCGAACGGCTCATCCGTGACGTTATCGCAAACCTCTTCCTCCAGCAGCGGGCCATCGATTTCGACGTACTCCTCCGGCTCTTCCCTGTCGCCTTGCTCCACCTTCCCGAACGCCGCGTCTTCGACGACGAACTCGTCCCATTCTACTTCTCGCGAGGCATCGATGGCTGCAAAGCCGTTCGCGTGCGTTTGCAGCCAGGCGTCGAGACGTTTTGACAAGCCCGCGGCATCGGTGTCCGGCATGTAACCGGGATAGCGCCAATGGATGTCCATGTAAAAAGTGGCCAGCAGTTGCATTGTGGCTGCCACTGAAGACGGTGAAGTGCTCACCTCACCCATGGCATCGACGCAAAAGAGTGGCCAGCCTTGGGATGGCAGGGCTGAAAAATGCCCCAGAGGCTTGTGGACGATTGCCGTTCTGAGATTGCCCATGGTTGAAAGGGATTTACCGTTGGTCAGCGAGGCCTGAAACATAGGTTGCCATTTGAGCACCTGCACATGGTGTGAGAGGACATCCAACAGCTCAAGGCTCGGCCAGTCACTATCACCGCGACGGAGGAGAACGACTTTATTGTTGCCAGCGAGTGCGGATGCGAGCGCAAGCGACAGTTCGGCCGCCGCCATGCTATCGGGATCATCTATAATTATGATCGCTTGCGAAATCATCCGCTCACTCAAGTCTTTGATTTCGACCAGCGCCGACCTTGGCGCGGGGTGGCCGGCAGGCGTCGCAATCGTGACAGGAATAATGCCGGCGCGATTGGCAATGCCGGCAATGTCCTGTGCCAACAGTTCAGCCCTGCTTTGCGCCTCAACAATTACCACATCGCTGCCGGCGAAGAGCTTCTCGAGCACCGTTCGCGTAGCACTGCTGAACTCCTTGCGAACGTGGTAGCTCACATCCAGCTTACAGCTTGAGCGCTCGCTCAACATAAGAGCGCGGCCAAGCGCCGCGAGTTCGGATTGAACGAGGTGGACCCCGGCAAACCACTCTACGTCGCTGTCAGCAATATCGAGTTCGACGCAAAGCCCCAGCCCGATCGTGGCTTCAACAAGCTCCTTGGCATGATCGGGCAAGACATACCTAGCGTAAAAAGTTTCGAGCTCGACGCGTGTAAACGGCGCTTTGAAACAAGCGACCGCGCCATCGAAGCATTCGACCACCTCGCGGTTTTCCTGCTCCCGCGTCGTGTTGACCAGGAGCGCGCGACCATCAATCTGCGGATCGTCAGTGCGCTTGGATCTGCGCCAACGTCGAACCGCCGTTATGGGTACAGGGCGCAGGGCGATCGGCGGGTTCGGGGTGACGCGCAGGGTCGAGCCTGCCCGCTCAAATGCCTGGTTCTGAAAGAGATGCCACAACCGCCCCCAATTTCGGCCATAGGCAATTCCGTTCCGGTTGATCGGATCAAGCGTCGTATAGCGCTTTTTCGCAGCACCTTGGGGCGTGAGCTGACGGGGCGACACCAGCACATGGCAGTGCAAATTGGCGCTGGCCATTGCCATGATGCGGGCGAACTCATCTGTATCGCCGTCTTGGTCCAACAGGTCTTCGCTATGCAGGTTCTTTGCGGCGTCATGCGGGGTATGCACAGCCAAAGTGGCGGCTAATCCATGCTTTTCGACGATGACCTGACGCACGAACTGTTCAGCGAGAGTGCAGCTTCCTTGCAGCTCAAATTCTGCCGGCATCGGCAAAGACAAGAGTAGCTCGAAGCCCAGCACCGCCTTTGGCAGAGTGCTCGCGGTTTCCATGAGTTCCCACAAGCGGTAGACATCGTCACCAAGGTTTTCGCAGCCGAGCGGCAGCACCGTGCTGGTGTAAAAACCATCCTGCCTATCGGAATAGTCGAACATCTCGCCGGTCCGCTGCGAAACCAGCTGGGTGCGGGTGAGATAGGCCAAGCGCTGGATGGTTGAGTGACCAAGCGAGCGCTGGATTTGTGTTACTCGTGCAAAAGCTATCGCCATAGAAATGCGCCCCTATACGGACAGTGCGAACCCCATTCACATTTCTCAGCAAGTATCAAAAAAACTATCTTCAGTATTTTATTCGAAAAACGTGCGTCGCGGGGCTGTGCCTTGCCAGGATCCGCACGATCCTCAAATCGCGGACGACGGATGCACCGATCGTCCAGGCACTTAGCGACGAAAGGACATCGCAATGTCGGATCACTTTAATACTGCCTCAGAAACGGTAGCAGAACAACTCAAGACGTTCACCGAGGTGCAGCGCCAGCTGCAGCAAACACGCCTCACCGCCGCTCAGTCACCGGCTGACCGTGCACTAGTGCTTGAGCAGAAACGCGCCAAGCTCAGCCTCTCATCAATCAAAGACGAGATCGCTCTGACGGGCACTCTTGCTCAGATAGCTAAGGAAATCGACTTGGCGACCTGCGTCCTTGACACATCTGAATTGCGCGGCGCCTTGCTGACGATCATGGATAACGCCAGCGACATAGCCGCGGTGGCCGCTTTCCGAACTCGCGATGAGAAGTTCAAGGCAGACAAACGCCCGGTTAAATTTGGTGTTCGCGCCTTTCTGGCCGTGGCGCACCCCAGTGCCGAGCTGATCGAGCAGACTAAGGCGCTTCGCTTCCGCGAGGATCGCTTGGCTGGCGGCTTTGGCGGTCGCGCCGACCTCGATACACTTGTGACGCTGGGACGTGATTTTAACTGCACGGTCCGCGTCAAAAGCGGAAAAGACACGATCGACCTTGTGCGCGATGGAACGGTCGATGAAGCAACGCTCAAAATGCTCGCTTCTCAATATGTCACGGAAAATCCGACGACACCGCCATCAGCGGAGGCAACGGGGTCAAAGAATATGGCGGCCGAGAGCGGTTTGCTCAACCGTGACGCAATCGACGGGGCATCGGCGCCAGAAGAAGCGGAAAAGCGCGTGTCGTTCAATCTTTCCAAACAGCACGGATCACGTTCCCCCGGTCGCCACGGCATGGCAAACGCGGCTGCGTCGATGAGCCGCTCGCTCCCAGGCAAGCAGCACGAAAAGACCGACGACACTGCTTGAGCAGGAGCTGAACTTCGACAAGAGCTTGAGCCAGGATCGGGCGGGCACATGTGTCCTGCCCCATCCATTCTTTAAGTAGGCTTGGATCGGCCTTTCACGTGGCGCCCGGCAACACTCAAGCGAAGTTGTGATCGATATCGATCCGTGCCATGGGCGACAAAGGGGCATGAGGCAGGTTGGGAATGAGGCGCCGCATGGGTCTGATACCCCGAGGAATGTCCAAAAAGGATTGTTGTGCGACACGCAGTGTGGAACCCTGCGTTTGGATGGGGTGCGCCATCTTCCTTTCCGCACGTGAGAGACGCCGCGCAGCGGCGCACGCACTCCTTCATCCTTTCATGCGAAGATTGCATGGTGCCCATGCAAAATTGCGGCAATGTCAATATTCCTGAACGGTTGAAGGGATTTGCTTACCCTTTGCTCGCTAACCATCTGCCCCGACTAACAAATGACCGGGTTCTCGTTCGCTGCAATTGCGTGTAACTGTGACTTGTCTGTGGGAGCATTGGCTTCATGACGACTTGCGGCCTCGACGGCACGCGGGTCAATGATCTGAAACGTGTTTTGAGGTTATTGCATGAGTTCGGGCAAGGTTGCGCTGATTACCGGTATCACGGGCCAGGACGGCTCCTATCTCGCCGAGCTGCTGCTTGAGAAGGGCTATGAGGTCCACGGCATCAAGCGTCGGGCCTCGCTTATCAACACCCAGCGCGTCGACCACATCTACGAGGATCCGCACTCCAAGAACGGCCGATTCAAGCTCCATTACGGTGATCTCTCGGACACCTCGAACCTCACCCGCCTCATGCGCGATATCGAACCGGACGAGGTCTATAACCTCGGCGCTCAGTCGCATGTGGCGGTCAGCTTCGAGGCGCCCGAATATACCGCAGATGTCGACGCGATCGGCACCTTGCGCCTGCTTGAGGCCATCCGCTTCCTCGGGCTCGAGAAGAAGTCCCGGTTCTACCAAGCTTCGACCTCGGAACTCTTCGGCCTCGTCCAGGAGACCCCGCAGCGCGAGACGACACCCTTCTATCCGCGCTCGCCCTATGCCGTGGCCAAGATGTACGCCTACTGGATCACGGTGAACTATCGCGAATCCTACGGTATCTATGCCTGCAACGGCATTCTCTTCAACCACGAGTCGCCGCGCCGCGGCGAAACCTTCGTGACGCGCAAGATCACCCGTGGCCTCTCCAATATCGCCATGGGGCTCGAAGCCTGTCTCTATATGGGCAATATCGACGCGCTGCGCGACTGGGGCCATGCCAAGGACTATGTGCGTATGCAGTGGATGATGCTGCAGCAGGATAAACCGGAGGATTTCGTCATCGCGACGGGTGTACAGTATTCCGTGCGCGAGTTCATCCAGTGGACAGCCAGGGAACTCGGCATCACGCTCGAATTCTCGGGGTCCGGCGTCGACGAGATCGCGACGGTAGCGGCAATCGAGGGCGACCTGGCCCCTGCCCTCAAGGTCTGCGACGTGATCGTGCGTATCGATCCGCGCTATTTCCGTCCTGCAGAAGTAGAGACCCTCTTGGGCGATCCGAGCAAGGCCAAACAGAAGCTTGGCTGGACCCCTGAAATCACCGCCCAGGAGATGTGTGCGGAAATGGTGCGCGAAGACCACAAGGCCGCGCGGCGTCACGCCCTGCTCAAGCAGCACGGTCTCGATCTTCCTGTGAGCGTGGAATAGCGGAATGACCTTCGATCTGACCAATAAGTGTGTTTATGTCGCCGGACATCGCGGGATGGTGGGAAGCGCCGTCGTGCGCCGACTTGCTTCGGAAGGCTGCGAGGTGATCACCGCCGATCGCGACGTCGTCGACCTCAAGCGCCAGGCCGAGGTCGAGGCCTTCATGCGTGATGCAAAGCCGGATGCCATCGTCATGGCAGCGGCAAAGGTCGGCGGCATTCTTGCCAATGACACCTATCCGGCCGATTTTCTTTACGATAATCTCATCATCGAGGCGAACATCACCCAATCGGCTTTCCAGAACGGCGTCCAAAAGATGCTGTTCCTGGGTTCGAGCTGCATCTATCCCAAAATGGCCGAGCAGCCGATCACCGAGGATGCCCTGCTGACCGGGCCGCTCGAGCCGACTAACGAATGGTACGCCATCGCCAAGATCGCCGGCATTAAGCTCGCCCAAGCCTATCGCAAGCAGCATGGCTGCGACTTCATCTCCGCCATGCCGACCAATCTCTACGGGCCGGGCGACAATTTCGAACTGAACTCAAGCCATGTGATGCCGGCCCTGATCCGCAAGGCCCATGAGGCGAAATTGCGTGGCGATGACAGTATTACCGTTTGGGGCACGGGCGCACCGCGGCGCGAATTCCTCCATGCCGACGATTGCGCCGATGCGCTGGTGTTTCTGTTGAAGACATATTCAGGAGATGAGCACGTAAACGTAGGATCGAGCCAGGATGTAACAATTATCGAGCTAACTGAGCTCGTTTGCGAGATAGTGGGCTTCGGTGGCACCATTGTTCATGATCTTTCCAAGCCAGATGGAGCTCCCCGGAAGCTCATGAGCGCGGAGCGCATCCATAGTCTTGGCTGGTCCCCGACGATCGAGCTACGTGAAGGGATCTCAGCTACCTATCAGTGGTTCCGTAAGAACCATGCAGCTGTGGAGCGTAGGGAGCAGTGAGGATCCTTATAGTCGGCCTAAACTACTCTCCTGAGAAAGTGGGGATTGCAGTATACACCACGGGCCTCGCAGAGTACCTTGTTGCGGAGGGGAACGAAGTTAAAGTAGTGGCGGGAAATCCCTACTACCCTTCGTGGCAACCTATCGATGGCTTCAAAGCAGGACGCTACTCACATCAGGTAAAGAATGGTGTTAAAGTCACTTGGGTGCCACATTATATTCCTAGAAACCCGACTGGAGGAAAGCGTTTACTGCATCACATCAGTTTTGCTTTATCCAGTTTGCTTCCAGCCATAAAGGAAGCTTTATCATGGAAGCCACATATCGTCATCACGATTGCTCCTTCGCTAATTGCTGCTCCTGTTGCCCGCTTGGCGGCCCTCATCTGCGGTGCAAAGTCTTGGCTTCACTTGCAGGACTTTGAAGTCGAAGCTGCTTTTGCGACGAACTTACTCACTGGTGGTGGTGTGGTCAAAGGAGTTGCCCTTTATTTTGAACGAATCATACTTTGTATGTTTCATTCGGTATCAACCATATCACCGCAGATGTGCCTTAGGCTTATCGCTAAGGGCATTCCTAGTACTCAGATCAGCGAGTTTCGCAACTGGGCCGACCTTGAGGGCATCAAACCTGCGGAGCATTTCTCTACGTTCCGGCGACGATGGGCGATCTTAACGCCGTATGTCGCACTCTATTCCGGCAACATCGGCAATAAGCAGGGCGTCGAACTCATCGTGGAAGCTGCCAGAAATCTGCAGCATCGTGACGACTTGACCTTCGTTGTCTGCGGAGAAGGTCCTCGTCGGAAAGAAATGGAGATGAGGGCCGCCGACCTTAAAAATATCCAATTTCACGACCTACAGCCAAGAGAGCAACTAAACGATCTGCTGGCACTTGCAACTATCCACCTAATGCCGCAGACGGCGGGAGCTGCCGATTTGCTACTTCCATCGAAACTGACAAACATGCTCGCTTCAGGACGGCCAATAGTGACGACGGCCGAGAAGAACACGAGCTTAGCTGTCGAAGTTGAGGGATGTGGTATCACTGTGCCCCCTTCGAGCCCGAGCAAATTCGCAGGGGCCATCGAAGAACTCCTCACGAATACTGACCTCTATGAAAGGGCGTCGCGAGCCAGTCGGCAAAGAGCGGAGCAGAACTGGGACGCGCAGGTTATCCTGGGCGAACTCCATAGAAAGCTACATCATACTGTAGAGGGCGTTAGACCCGAGCACTTGGATGTTGGCCGTGAGTGAAGGTAGGATGCCCTCTGATCTTAACGGCACAGCGAGAAGTCCTAGGCGGACGGAGCACGGGCTCGTAGTCCATACTTTCATCGCAACTCTGGTGATCTCTGTTGTAATTCTGTTTATCTCTATCGGTGAATCATACCAAGGAGAGTACAGCAACCCAATCCTTTTGATTTCCGTGTGCTTAATTCTCTGGCTTGCGGCTCTGATCCGGGACGTAATGTCTCCCTCGGGGCGGCCAGTCTCTACCCTAGTTTCAATCTACATGGTTTCATTCTTTCTTGTTCCTGGTCTTCTTCATTTGGATCAGAAGAGATTCCCTTTCTTCAATGCGAACTATAGTGTACCTATTCTTGAAAAGTCAGCAATGGTGGTCTTTTTATTCTCCATATTTTATCTGATTGGCGCCAACGTAAATTTTGGCCAACGAGGTGCAGTCAGTCGCGGAGAGAACTTTCTGGGCTATCGGCCGCCGCGTATGCCGCTCTTGATATTACTGAGTGCCGCCCTAGCCGTGACAGCCGGCGCGTTGTTCGGTTTCGACCGACTTCATACTACTCGAGGTGAGTTTTCACACGTATTTGCGGAGCTTTCGGCTACTGATCTGATACAGCAATCCGTTGCAAGAATATGTGGATTTTTGACATTTTTATACGCAACTATAAACATACGAAGCAGGCGGAATATTGCCAGCGCCTCTGTACTTCTATTTTCCATTTTAGTATTTCTAGCTACTAATAATATACTTTCGCTGCCCCGATACATCGTAGCTGGGTACATTATCAGTACGGTTGTAGTCCATTTTCGCCTGACGCCAAAAAGCAAAGCCTTGGGGGTTGTCGTGTTAATGGTTGGGCAGATCACCTTGTTTCCTATCCTGAGCGAGCTAGCCCGCGGCGATATCGCGGCGTATTTCAATAGGTCTCAATTCGATTACCTCGCGACGAGTGGGGATTTCGACGGCTTCCAATCGACAACCAGTGTTGTGCAAATGGTAGAAGGAACTGGCGTCAAATCCGGATTGCAGCTGCTTTCGGCACTTCTCTTTTTCGTTCCTCGGGAGCTCTTCCCTGAAAAGAGTGTCGGAACGGGCGGAGAGGCCGCGCAATACGCCAGCTTTCCGTTTATAAATCTCTCTGCACCAATCCCGTCAGAGCTATACGTTGATTTTGGCACTTGGGGGCTGGTGGTGCTAAGCCTTGTTTTCGGCACTGCAGTGCAGATGCTCGATAGATCATACGACAGGGTTGCCAATGTTCCTGGGCATATAGCGAGAATAGTGCCGGCCTTAGTCGCCGGGTTCGCGATCATAGTAATGCGGGGCTCACTGGTAGGGGTAATCGGTCCTTTGGTCATGTCCGTAGTCTACGCTCATTTTGCTCAACACATTGTTCGCGACGAAGGTCCCTACAAAGGCATCACAAGATGAGCATGGAAGCGATATTTTTAGAGTTAGACCGCCTGCAAAAGACATCTGTACGTCCCTGGTTAGTTGTCAGGCAGCTGCCGATTGGCCTCGGCGGGCAAATTACTACTCGGATGTGCGGCCTGCTGCTAGCGCTGGCCACAGCCCGCAAAGCAGTATTTATTGAGGCCGCCGATCCCCCATATCTACAAACGTTCGAACCTATGACGCACTTCTGCAACGGTGCCGACGTCCTTGAAGTAGGGCCGCTTGTCAGTCTTGCACGCACTCAGAACAGTGAGCCGGTTGTAGTTTTTGACCCCCTCCAGATGTTTGATGAAGCTACTCATTCAAGAGACGTGCAGGCTCGGCTGATTTGCGACCGCCTGAGCATCGAGCAAATCTCCTCAAACGTTTTGGAAGGTGCTGTATTGGAATGGATGGACCAAATTCCTGAAGTGACGGCATACGTCGCCCAGCAAAAAGAACGTTTGTCAGTTTCGGAAAATACCCTGGGTGTCCATTACCGGAGGGGCGACAAAAAAGTTGAGTCGGCTTTCGTTCCGGCTGAAGAAATAAACGCGCGTATTTCGCGACTACACCAAAAATGGTCCTTTGATGCGGTCTACCTTGCCAGTGATACTGCATCAGCACCGCATGATATCTCGTTACCAATGGGTGTTGACCTCATATTTGATGAAGAAGAGGTCAGATACAACAATGCCAATCATAAAATGCTTATGCGAAGGCCGGAGCTAGCCAAGCAAGAAACATTGAGTGCATACAAGAATATCGCAATGCTCTCCTTGTGCGGTGGAGTGATCGGGCAAAGTAACGCACATTTCGCGAGGATCGCTGGTTCTGCCATTTGTTTTCGGACGGGCCGTACCGATCGGGTCGACCTGATTGACGGTTGGATCGCTGAAAAGCGCTCGCCCGCCCTAAGAGCATACTACTCAGGTTTTCGAACTGTGAGAAATCTGGGCAGAAAAGTGTTCTCGAACTTCTCCACCAGAGCGCGATTCGAAAAGGACCTTCAAAAGCGCATTCGCGATGAAGGTGGGCCCGACTAAGTTGCGAAACCTCCTTTTTGCGCGGTCCATTCTATTTGGCTCGTTTACCAAACTCGGGGGGGCCCTTGTGGTGGTTCTGGGACTTCCTTTGATCGCTAACGCGCTCCCGCTTCAGGAATACTCTCAGTTTCTAATTGCTATGAGTGCCTCCTCGTTTATGACAATTCTTTACGGTGCTGTCGGTAGAGTAGTAGTGCGAGACCTGAGTTCGGTGCTTTCATCAGGCGGAAGTGCGGATGTGAGTAAAACTCGAGCAGAAGCGTTAGGCATCTACATTTTCACGACAGTGGTTGTTTTCGTTATATCGGCTGTCCTTGTGCTGATATCCGGATCAAGCAGCACTCGCTGGCTTCTGACGGTTGTGCTCATACTTACGATGGCGTATGGATTTTTTCAGCAGGCAGAAGTTCTCCGGGTTGCAAGTAGGACTGATCACGTTTCAAGTCTGTGGATGTTACTGGCTAACATATTCCTATTCCTTGCTATACTGTTCGTCCCGTACAACACCGCCCTCGGGGTATCTTTTGTATATTTCGGCGTCCCGGCAATTTTTCAAATAGCAGCGGCAGTCCACCTTGTCATCTCCTTAAGGAGTATTGAGCGACCCCGATTCAAATTAAAATCTTTGATGGCGCAGCTTATATCCAGCTTAGATTTTTTGGTATATTCTGTTGCTGATTATCTAAAGATTTTCTTGTCCGGAATTCTTCTCGGTATTGCGTCCGGTGAGGTGGATTACGCCAAGTACACGACTATTGTCCTTGTCGTAGCCCGGCTAGTGAACCCTTTGTCATTGATTACCAGACCTCTTCTTCCAGCATACATCGACGCCAGAGCCGCTGGTGACACCCAATGGATACGGTCTGCACGGACATGGTGCACGCTCCTCCTGGGCGGAGGGGGAGCTGCCATTTTGATCCTCCCTATTCTTCACAACGCAGGTGTGCTGAATCTTGTTCTTCAGCGCGAGGCTGATGCTATTACTCTTGTAGAGGTGATTTCGTTTTCAGTTTTCCTATGTTCCCACGCCGGTATAGCGCTCGTTTCCCCTTTCTTCTTCGCGACCCGAAGAATGACGCGGGCACTAGCTCATACGAGCCTGCTGGCGGTTACAGTGTCGCTTTTGCTCGGCTACTGTCTGGCTCTTCATTTTGGAGCAGCGGGTATGTTGTTTGCCACCGCACTAGGATCCTTGGCGATCGTCTTGATGGCCTCGTATTACTTGTACACTGAGGTGCTAGTTTGCTGAAAGGAAATGCGCATTGGATTATGAGACAGCGCGCGTCGGGCGCTCCTCTAATCGTTTTTCTCTGGGAGAACTTCGGTCCAATGCACTTGGACCGGCTAGCTGCAGTTCAACAGAGCTCGCCGATGTCGCGTGTAGTGGGTTTGGAGTTGAACGCCAGTAGCGACGTATATTCTTGGGAAAGGAGAAATCCAGATGAGCCGTTGTGTATTTTCACAGCTTGCGACAAGAAGCAAGGAATAATCGGGACAGTATTCGCGCTATTTAGATTACGCCTGAGACTAGGGCGCGGTTCTTATTTTCTTTGCCACTACGAGAATCCGGTCGTGTTTATCTTTGCTTGGATTCTAAGATTGTCGCGTTGCGATGTCATAACGATGGGCGATTCGAAGTTTGATGACTACAAGAGGGTCTTATGGCGGGAGGTGCTGAAAACTTTTATGTACTTACCCTATACAGGGGCTTTTGCTGCAGCGAGACGGTCCAAAGAGTATTATCAGTTTCTTGGCTTCCGTGCAGCTAGGGTATCAGCGGGATATGACTCGTTATCCATTCAAAGAATAAAAGCAGCAGCGAAGGAACTCCCTGTTGAGGAAGAGGTTCCCTTCGAACATCGGTCCTTCATTGTTGTGGCCCGGCTTGTACCAAAAAAAAATCTGAACACGCTCTTGGACGCTTACGTTCTGTACCGAAATGCGAACGTAGACCCGAGAAAACTGCACATTTTCGGTGATGGGCCACTCGAGCGAGAGCTCCGTGAGCATGCAAACAGTCTGGGGATAGGTCAGGATGTAGTGTTCCACGGATTCGTGCAAGCTGCTGAAGTTTGCAAGCAGCTCAATAGATCTCTAGCGCTCCTTCTGCCAAGTATTGAGGAGCAGTTTGGTCTTGTCGTGATCGAGGCTCAAGCTTTGGGTGTGCCAGTGGTGGTCTCCGACAACTGCGGGGCTCGGGATGAGTTGGTGCGTTCAGGTGTCAACGGCTTCGTCGTGGAGGCCCAAAACCCGAAGGGACTGGCGTTTTTCATGGGCATGTTGTCGAACGACGAAGAACTTTGGAGTGAAATGGTGCGCTCCTCGGCTGCTTTCGCCATGCGCGGTGACGTCGTTAAATTTGTTGAGGGTGTGCAACATCACCTGTCCTTGGATGGAGAGAAATGATGAAATTGGTCAAGGCAAAGTGGTATGCACGCCGCCTGATTTCGTATGTGGGGCGGCCTCGTTTGATCATTCAAGAGAAGCCGGTGTTGATGGATAGTTCGAAGAGATGTGAAAGCCCTATATTCTTGGCAGGGCTCCACCGGTCAGGAACTACTTTAGTTAGGAGGATGTTCAACTCTCACCCAAACATCGCTTGTCCCCCCGAAAGTTATTTTTTCTCCAATTTTTCTTTGATAGGGGAGGATGAACTGGCAAGGAAAGGATTTGAGGGCTTCGGCCTGAACAGCGAAGAGATCTGGAACTACTTGGGCAGGTGTGCAAGCCAGCTCCACGAGGCCTACCGCCTAATGAATGGTAAGGAGCGTTGGGCCGACAAGACACCTCAGTATGTTGATCGATTGGAGTCCATCGACAAAATGTTTGGTGCCCGTGCGAACTACGTTTTCATTATTAGACATCCATATGACATCGCCTTTTCGATTGAGAGTAGAGGGTGGAGGCTAGTTGAGCATGAGAGTATTTTCGAAGGTGCCTTAGCCTACGTGGCGGAGAAGTTAGAGAAGCTACTTAGATTTGAGCTGGAGGTAGGTGAGCGCGGGACACGCCTGGTGTATGAGGAGCTAACGGCGGACCCGCAGAAGGCGCTCACGGCAGCGTTACATGCAATCGGAGAGCAGTATTCTGATGAGATGTTACGCTTTCACGAGAAGTCACACAACTACGGCGTGGAGGACCCAGTAGTCCGAGGCACGAAGGCGGTCAACCCAAGTCATGAGAATTGGAAGGCTTGGGATAGTACCAAGTGTGCTAGAGCGCGCGTAGTTCTCGGAGAGCTCGCCGAGAAGCTGAATTACAGATTTTGATGACAGTGTTTTTGTTGCGCTGCTTTCTCGACCTGCCGTATGAATGTGAGGTTACCTGTTGATCAGCACTATAGGGTTCATCGGGCCATTTCCACCGCCTGTGCACGGCCAGTCTTGGGCCACCGAGAGTCTGGCCAACGAACTAGAAAATGCGGGTGTGACACTTGAACGTTACAACCTATCAACTTCGAGAAGTGTTGGTTGGATAGGTGTGATTAACAAGCTGAGAGTACATTTCGGAGCAGCTGTTTTCTGCCGTAGATCGCATAGGGTGATTTACATTTCCGCTAACTCCAATACGGGAATGTGGTTGACCTCGTTTGTTGTGGCGAGGGCCCGTTTCCTAGGCTGCAAGCTGGTGATCCATCATCATTCATATGACCATGTTCTCCGCCGCAGGTCGAGCATGGTGTTGTTGGCGCGGATAGCCGGCCCGAATGCTGTCCACGTTGTTCTCGGACAGAAAATGGCGGCTGACATGCGCCTAAGCACTCCAGAGGTAGGTAAGATAATCGTCCTCAACAATGCCGGTCTAGTGGAGAAGAAGCTCCTATCCCTCCCAGAGAATAGTGGGTCAAAGATTGTGCTTGGGCACTTGAGCAATCTGACTGCCGAAAAGGGGATTTCGGAAGTGGTGGAGCTCGCAATCAGGCTAAGGGAAATGAGTTTACCGGTTCGGCTAGTGATTGCGGGTCCAGCTGGTGACCACGCGGCACGAGACGCGATTTCTTTAGCCCGGAGGATTCTTGGTGAAGATTTCAACTACAAAGGTCCAGTTCATGGAAATGACAAGATCCGATTCTTCTCAGAAATTACGCATCTTATCTTCCCAACGCGTTACAAAAATGAAGCTTCTCCAATTGTGTTGCTTGAGGCAATGGCTGCTGCAGTCCCGTGCATTTCAAATATGCGCGGTTGTATCTCAAACGATTTGGGGAAGGAGGGCGGTGTTGTAGTTGAAGATGCTCTTAAGTTTACGTCTTGCGCTATCAACTATCTCACTACCCGCAACCTAGAAACTGCGTCCTCAGCAGCGCGTAATAGGTATATCACGCTGAAGCACGAATACGATGTTCAGTTCTCGAACCTATTACGAATTCTTACTGTCTGACCGGCCTCTTTTCTGATGACGCACTGGTGGTGTGACGTTGCCCCCAACTTCTATCCAGCGTGATGGAGACTCTGTCGGTTGTTTTGGCCGATCTGGCGGGGTTGAGCGACGGGAGCTGCCGCGGAGCTGGTCATTGAGCGGAGCGGCAGGTCCCGTCGCGGGTTGAAGGTGTCGGCATATTCGGCAGGCGTCATCCAACCCAGCCGCGAGTGAGGCCGGTGCAGATTGTAGTCGGCGCGCCATGACGCCACGGTTGCCCGCACGTTGGTGAGCGATGGGAACAGGGTCTCGTTGAGCAGCACGTCCCGCAGCCGACCGTTGAAGCTCTCGATGAAGGCATTCTGGATCGGCTTGCCCCGGGCAATGTAGTGCCAGTCGATCTTCATGCGGTCAGCGAAGCCCAAGATGGCATTGGACGTGAACTCAGTCCCGTTGTCGCTGACGATCATCTTGGGTCGTCCTCGGCTGGCCATGAGAGTCTCCAGCTCTCTGGCAACGCGCAGACCAGACAGCGAAGTGTCGGCAACCAGGGTCAGGCATTCGCGTGTGCAATCATCGACTACCGTGAGCACCCGGAAGCGCCGACCATCTGTCATCTGGTCGGAGACGAAGTCTAGGGACCAGCGATCGTTGGGCGCCAAGGGGATCAACATCGGCGCCCTGGTTCCCATGGCGCGCTTGCGGCAACCACGGCGGCGCACCATCAGCTTCTCTTCGCGGTAGATCCGGAACAGCCGCTTGTGATTGACCTGATACCCTTCCCGCCGCAGCAGGACGTGAAGGCGCCGATAGCCGAACCGTCGCCGCTCATGGGCAATGGCCTTCATCCGCTCGCGCAGCACGATGTCATCGGTTCGAAGCGTCTGGTAGCGCATCGTCATCCGGCAACATCCCAACACCCGGCACGCCCGCCGCTCGCTCATCCCATAGGCAGTCTGGAGATGGGCGACAGCATCCCGCTCGGCGGCGGGCGCTACCATTAATGGGATGACCTGCCCCACCCTCCGAGACATTGTTGATGTTTGATCAATGGAGGAAGCAAAATGATCAGGAATGCACCTAAGGAAGCTGCCGTGTTCGGTGTTGATCTCGGGAAGAACCTTTTCCACGTTGTGGGCCTGGATGCGCGAGGCGGCGTTATTCAGCGCGCCAAGTTCCGGCGAGACACGGTGCTGGCCTTTTTCCAACGCGCCGCGCCAACCCTGGTGGGGATGGAGGCCTGCCCTGGATCGCAGTGGTTCGCGCGCAAGTTGCAGGCGTTCGGACACGAGGTTCGGATCGTGCCGGCGCAGTTCGTAAAGCCATTCGTGAAGTCCCAGAAGAACGACACCATCGATGCTGAAGCCATTCCCGAGGCTGTGACCAGACCAACAATGCGCTTCACACAAGTGCGGACCGTTGAGCAGATCGATGTGCAGGCTCTGCATCGGATGCGAGATCAGCTGGTCTCCAGCCGTACCCGCCTGGTCAATCAAGCCAGGGCATTCTGCCTGGAATATGGGATCGCAATGCGACAAGGCATCGGCACTTTCCGTGTCGATCTTCCGCGAATCCTTGCCGATGACAGCAATGATCTCAGCCAGGCGATGCGACAGATGCTTGCTGAAGTTCTGGACGACATCGGCCATGTCGATCACCGCATCTCTTCTGTCACCAGGCAGATTGAAGCGCTGGCCGATCGCGAGGACCGCGCCAGGCGGCTTATGACAATACCTGGCATTGGCCCGATGGCAGCGACAGCATTGCTGGCGGCTGTTGGCGACGGCCGTCAGTTCCGACGAGCTCGAGAACTCGCCGCCTGGCTCGGGCTGACGCCCAGAGAGCATTCAACGGGCGGCAAGACGACGTTGTTGGGCATCAGCAAGCGGGGAAACCGATACGTGAGGAAGCTTCTGGTCCATGGCGCGCGATCCTGCATCACTCATATGAATCGAACCAAGGACCGGATCGGCGACTGGCTTGATGCTCTGGAAAGCAGGATGCACGTCAACAAGGTCACCGTCGCCCTGGCGGCAAAGATGGCGAGGATGGCGTGGGCCATCATCGTGCGGCCCGGCGCCATATACGACAGACGAGATCCGGCTGTCGCCTAAGGGCGCCGGCCTGAAGAAAGCGAGGCTCGGGAGAGTGATGACGAAACAGTCGATCAGCGCATTGTAAGCTCTGTGTAAAAAAGCGTGCTCCTGCACGAACCATTTTCTGAGAACCATGCGCGCGGATCTCATCATGGCCTGACCGCAACAGCGGTCCACTCGCGAGAGGCCGGATACATTTAGGCGGACTGCCGTCGTCAGAACGAAATCGATCCTTGCCCGGGCGGGGCAGGTCATACATTTTTCCAAGAAGATCTTTCAGCGCGGCATTATCGAGCATGCTGTCGGCCAGCAGCTTCTTGAGCCGGGCGTTCTCGTCCTCAAGAGCCTTCAGTCGTCGGGCCTCGCTGACGTCCATGCCGCCATACTTGGCCTTCCACTTGTAGACGCTGGCATTGCTGACGCCGTGCTTGCGGCACAGGTCGGCAACTGGCACGCCAGCCTCCTGCTCTTTCAATATCCCGATGATCTGCTCTTCGGTAAACCTGGTTCGTTTCATCTCTGGTCCTTCGGATGGGGCCAGAGCCTACTTCAAACTGGATTAGGCCCAGGGGGCAACGTCAACATCGCCGCGCGAGATATCGACTTCCCGGTCCAAGACCAGCGTCACGGCCTGTCCGGCCGCGTCACGGTCGAGGTCGCCATCCATGGTGACGATGCGCTTGATCGCGGCAGGCGCGCGAGAGGCCGCGACCAGCACCTCGTCGCCGACAGCGATCTCGCCGGACGCGAGGGTCCCCGAGAACCCGCGGAAATCGAGATTGGGACGGTTGACCCATTGCACTGGGAACCGGAACGGGCTTGTGGTGCGGTCTTCTTCCACCGCGATGGTCTCGAGATAGGGCGCCAGGGCACTGCCCTTGAACCAGGGCGTCCTGGCGCTGGGGGCAAGGATATTGGCCCCACGCAGCGCCGAGACCGGAATGGTGGCCAGCGTCTTGAAGCCCAGCGGTTCGGCAAAGGCGCGGTATTCCGCCTCCATTCCGTCGAACACTGCCTGGTCATAGTCGACCAGGTCGATCTTGTTGATCGCCAGCACCACATGCTTCACGCCCACCAAGGACAAGATAAAACTGTGGCGCAGGGTCTGGGTGAAGACGCCCTTGCGGGCATCTACCAGCACCAAAGCAAGCTCGGCATTGGAGGCGCCGGTGGCCATGTTGCGGGTATATTGCGCATGGCCCGGCGTATCGGCGACGATGAACTTGCGCTTGTCGGTGGAAAAGAACCGATAGGCGACGTCGATGGTGATCCCCTGCTCCCGCTCGGCAGTGAGACCATCCACGAGAAGCGAGAAGTCGATACCCTCGTCGCCCACATGGCGGTTGTGGCTCTCCTTCTTGAGGCTCGCAATTGATCGTCCAGCACCAGCTGGCTGTCATAGAGCAGCCGGCCGATCAGGGTGGACTTGCCATCGTCGACGCTGCCGCAGGTCAGGAAGCGCAGCAGCGACTTGTCCGCCTGCTGCGCCAGCCAGAGGTCGAGATCATTATTGGGACTGGGCATCAAGGCGCTCATCAGAAATACCCTTCCTGCTTCTTCTTTTCCATCGACCCGACGGAACCGCTGTCGATCAGCCTGCCCTCGCGTTCCGAGGTGCGGCTGGCCTGCATTTCCATGATGATCGAGGGCACATCGGCCGCGTCCGAGCGGATCGCGCCGGTCAGGGGGTAACAGCCAAGGGTGCGGAACCGCACCATTTCCTCGCGCGGCACTTCGCCAGGGTTGAGCGGCATGCGCTCGTCATCCACCATCACCAGCGGGCCCGAGCGCTCGACCACGGGCCGGCGCTTGGCAAAATAGAGCGGTACGATGGGGATCTCCTGGTCATAGATATAGGTCCACACATCCAGTTCGGTCCAGTTCGAGATCGGGAACACCCGTATGCTTTCGCCCGGATTGAGCCGCGTATTGAAGGTCCGCCATAGCTCAGGGCGCTGGTTCTTGGGGTCCCAGGCATGGTGGCATTGCGGTGCGAGAAGACCCGCTCCTTGGCCTGGATCTTTTCCTCGTCGCGCCGCGCCCCGCCGATCGCCGCGTCATATTTGCCGGTATTTAGCGCCTGACGCAGCGCCGCGGTCTTCATGATGTCGGTATAGCGCGAGGAGCCATGGTCGAACGGATTGATCCCGTCGCGCACGCCGTCCAAACGCCCTGAGCCGCACTATTGTCGTTCTGGCGTGAGCGCAATCTCTGCGACCAGTCCTCTATGGTTGGATCCAAAGTGGTCGGGCATGGCCGAGATCGCGGTGAACGCGGCATTGCCCGAGACCAGAACATGATCGATAGATGCGCCGAGGTCGCCCAGCTCCACCGGCCAGGTTCCCGGCTCGAAAGCGGCGCGCTTGATCCCGGTCGCGTCGAGCAGGTCGGAGAAAGGGCCGAACCAAGCCGCAGCGTTGAAGTCACCAGCAACAAGCGTTTTTCCCTCGAGCCCATCCAGAAGGCGCCTCAGCGCATTGAACTCGCCGATCTGTTGCTCGCCAAAGTAGGGACGCAACAACTGAGTGGCGATCACATTGAGCGGCGCGCCGTCGATTTCGACACGGGCGATCACGGTCTGATGCCCGGAGGCACCCGTCAACCTTGTGATCCTAGGCTCCTTTAGGTCTAGGCGCGAGAGCATAAGCACATCGCCGCATTTTCCCTCGCCCTCCCCACCGCAACCCAGTTGAAACGGGTAGCGGGCTGCAAGAGCCTCGAGAAATGGCACGACCGGGCCGGACTCGTTGAGTAGCACCAGGTCGGCATGCGACTGCAACAGATAGTCGGCGATGGATGGACCGTTCTCGGTGTTGGAGCCCAGCATATTGAAGGCAATTATCTTGAGGTCGGGTTCGGCCGTCGCCATCAATCGCGAAGATGGCGCAAGATCGCGATAGACAAGGGCCAGAACAAAGACCGCGCCCCCCAGAAGTAGGACGCCCCGAATGCGTGCGCCGGCGACCATTAGGGCCAGGGCTATGAACACCAGAAGTGCCGTGATGTGCACCCGAATATTGCCCAGGATCATGATGAGCGGGTCTTGCCAGTCGAGATGCCCGAGCGCGATGAGGCAGGTTAAGAGGAGTCCCAGCGCAAAGACGGCGCCTCGTGTTTCCAATGCGATGGTGCGCAGCATCCCTGGCCCCTTCCTTCTTGCCGGTCAAACAAACCCGGCATTTTACTCAAATGCCAGTTTTAACCTTGGCACAGCAAAAAATCGCCATGTTCTCCGTTTGTACCAGTATACACCCATCGAGGCTAATCATGGCCTCGTGTCGGGTTGGGCGAGATGCTGCAATGAAGCGGCCGCCCCGGTGCTACCAACACCGAAGCGGCCCGACCAGAGCAACCCCTGCATAGGACAGGAGTATACTATGGCTGATCACAGCCCTAGCGCGACCACGCGCATTCTTGAAGGCGTTTTGGAAGGAGCGCTCAGCAAAGCCGGCCTGCTGAGCGCAAATTGATGATTGATCGCGAGCATGAACTATCGGTGATCCGGCAGGCGCGGGTGCTCAATATCAGCCGAAGCAGCGTCTATTACCTGCCACGTCCGGTCTCGCCCGGCGATCTGGCACTGATGCGCCAGATCGATGAACTGCACCTGGATTACCCGTTCGCCGGCGCCCGCATGCTGCGCGATCTGCTGGGTCGGGAAGGGTTTGCTGTTGGTCGACAGCATGTGAGCACGCTGATGAAGCGGATGGGCATTGAGGCGATTTGCCGCCGACCCAATACCAGCAAGCCTGCGCCAGGCCACAAGGTCTATCCCTACCTGCTGCGCAGGCTGGCGGTAACGCGGCCCAATCAGGTCTGGGAAATCGACATCACTTATATCCCGATGGCGCGCGGCTTCGTCTACCTGACGGCCGTCGTGGACTGGTTTAGCCGTCGAGTAGTGGCCTGGCGGCTCTCGATCAGCATGGACGTGAGCTTCTGCATCGAGGTTGAGGAGGCCTTGGGTAAATACGGCGCCCCCGAAATCTTCAACAGCGATCACAGCAGCCAATTTACCAGCATGGCCTTCACCGGCCTGCTGCGCGACAATGGCATCGCCATCAGCATGGACGGCAGAGGGGCACGGCGCGACAACGTCTTTGTCGAGCGGCTCTGGCGGTCCATCAAGTGCGAGGAGGTTTACCTGCGCGCCAATGACACCGTCTCGGATGCGCGAACCTCGATCGGCAAGCATCTGGCCTTCTACAATGGCTGGCGACCGCACTCGAGCCTTGACCGGATGACCCCGGACGAAGCCTACTTCAATGCGCTGATGCCAATCCTGGCAGCGGCATAACCAAGGCCAAATCCATTTTGCGAAGCCCAGATAACTGTTCAGACAAACCGAGCCATGTGTGGACGGCCCCGGTTTTGCAAGAGAAAAAGTATGGTTCGGGCGCGGTCGGGTGCAGCCATGTGTCCGGCCTCCAGATGCGGCGCACACAAATGGCCGCGGGCCTTGATGAAGTCCGCAGATTGGATCCCAATCACCTCTACGCGCACGAGGCGCTTGGCTCGGAAGGGTTCTTCCAATCCCCGGTTCGACCGGTTCGTCATCACTACTCAGTCCTCATGCACACCACTACCAAAACATGCTTGGCAATGGATAGACGTCTACGCGGCTGCCGCCACGTAAGATTGCTTTCGGGTCAGCAATGCCCAGGCGATGCGCGCCATCTTGTTGGCCAGCGCCACGGTTACAACACTTGTCGGTTTGCGTTCGAGCAGCTTGCTGGCCCAGACCTTGACGGCATGCCCCTGTCGGACAAACCGGGTGACGGCGGTCGCACCAATCACGAGAAGCCGTCGAATATAGCTATCGGCCTGCTTGCTGATACCGATTAGTCGCTCCTTGCCGCCACTGCTGTGAGATTTTGGCGTCAAACCGAGCCAGGCTGCAAACTGGCGCGATGATTTGAACAGCGTCGCGTCGGGGACCGTTGCCGCAATAGCGCTGGCCGTTATAGGCCCGACACCAGGGATGGTCGCAAGACGCTGGCTAGCCTCGTTGCTGTGATGCCAAAATCAATGATTTCCGCCTCGATCTTCTTGATCTCGGTTTTGATGGTGCCAAGCTCATCGGTTAAGCCTTGCAAGGCTCTCTTGGCCGCTTGTGGCAGGCTATCCTGTATCGCTTGCCAAGCGGCGATGACCACCTTTACCCCACCGGGGCCTCGAGGTGCGATAATGCCAAATTCGGCAAGATGGCCCCGCAAAGCATTGATGAGCATCGTCTGCTGGCGAACCAGAAGGTCGCGAACCTTGTGCAGCATCAAGACCCCCTGCTGATCAACCGATTTGATGGCAACAAACCGCATCGTCGGGCGGGTCACTGCTTCGGCGATCGCTTCGGCGTCAGCGGCATCTGTCTTGCCACGCTTCACGTAGGGCTTCACATAAGCCGGTGGCATCAGCCTGACGATGTGGCCTAGCTTCACGAGCTCTCTGCCCCAATGATGGGCCGTACTGCAGGCCTCGATTCCAACTAAACAGGGAGAGATTTTACCAAAAAACCGAAGAACCTCGCTGCGACGCAACTGTCGGCGAACAATGACGTTCCCCGTGACGCCAACGCAATGCACCTGAAACACGTTCTTCGCTAGATCCAGCCCGATCGTCGTAATCGCTTCCATGGACGGTTCTCCTCATGTGACCGATTCAAAACAGCGGCCACATCCTGCCACAAAATTCGGTGTAGGGGCCGTCCACCACATCACCTCTGTCAGCCTGCCCGGACTCGCTTGCGGGCAAACGCGACAAGACGCTGGTCGCTCTGGGCTTTGAGGGGCTTTGCCGACGGTCCGAACTTGCTGCCCTCAGAACCGAGGATGTGGTCGAGAACCGGCACGGTCAACTGGCTCTCCTCATCCGTCGGGGCAAGGCGGACCAGAACGGTGATGGCCGCGTGGTCACGTTGTCCGAAGCGACCGCAAGTGCCCTGATGGATTGGATCGCCGCCGCCGGGATCGAAGACGGTCCACTGATCCGGCCAATCTATCGTGGAAGGGCTTTGGCCCGTCACATGGCGGACTTCTCGATTTCGAGTCTGTTGAAGTCGATTGGACCGCTCGGGATGGGGTTCATCGGGGCGTCCGGTCACCACCGTTTTGAAGCGCAGCCTCACGAGCGACGTAGCTGCATGAAAACGATGATCGAATCGATTGCGCGCAGAGAGCGAGGGAATGACGAATGCATGGAGGTGTGTTTGCGGACGCCTCACATGCAGTCCATTGATCGCTATGCCCAAAGGTCCAAGTCGACGTTCTCGATGTATCTGGCGACCACATTCATCGAGCGCCAGCCACCTGCTCGCATGACTTGAATAGCACCATGTCCATCCATGGTCAGCTGCTGAGCTGCCCCCACCCGCAGCGAATGGCCAGAAACCCTTTTCGCCAATTCAGCGTCCTGTTCCCAGCGCCGCATCAGCTTCTTGAGCACCCGAGAGACCACCACCGGATCAAGGAATCGGCGAAGAACATTGTTTTGATAGATTGGCCGCAGCAAAGCCCCGTCATCGATCCTGCTCACCTTCAACCAGTGATGCACGCGCTCTGTTGTCCTGGAGGATAAAGGCGCCACCCTGCCCTCACCCGTTTGGTCATTTTTCGCCCGACGGACCAGGACCGATATACTACCCCGCTCGTTCTCCATAAGATCCTCGACACGAAGCCCGACCAATTCGGCGCGCCGGCACAGCGTGTCGAACCCGACCCGCACCAAGATTTCATCGCGTAGCCCGATAAGATCGTCGGAACATCGATCAATCAGTCGATCTCGCAGCTGGGCAGTAACACCCAGCGCCTAACTTGGACGTGATGGCTTCTTGCGCCGAGCACGCCGAACGGCAAACCTCACATACTCATCCTTGCTGGGATCGGCATGTCGCAACAGGCGATGAATACGGGCAAAGCCGCCGGCCCAGGGTGGAGGGCAGCAGACGCTGTCTCTCCTCGTTCACATACGCCACCAGTGTTTCCGCACTGGCAGGAAGCGGTGTATGATCATGGGCAATACACCAGGCTTGGAACTGCTGCATATCCATCGCATAACCCCGAAGAGTATGGTCGCTATAGGCCCCCTCGAGGCGCTCCAACGCCTTATGCCACTCGCTCATGGCAGTCGCTTTTTCGTTGGAGCGCCAGCATCATGATCCTTGGCGACGCCCACAATCTGGCGAACCTCTTCACCCGATACGACGCGGTTTTCCAAAAGCCGCTGGGCCAACCGTTCAATTGCGGCCCGGTTATCGGCAACCAGGGCGCGGGAACGCTGCATCAATTGCTGCAGACGATTTTCAAGGCTCGTGCGGCTGGCATGGTCGAGTTCATGAAGGCGCGACGCATCCACGCCAAAGGCGAGAAGTTGATCGAACAGGCCGAAACGAAACTGAGCGTCAAAAAGCAGCTGTGTCGCCATCACCAAGTCATTGCTTGCCGTAGCATCGCAATTTCCACGCACTTCGATATCGGCGGCGCGACCAGCCAGAGCAGTGGTCACAAGGTCCTCGACATTAGTCCGGTCCATATGAAATGCGCTAAGATCACTCACCATCGAGCCGCCCGAGTCACCACGCATGACGATGGAAACTGCGTTCACCGGAATACCCAGGACGTACGCGACGATGGCATGGCCGGCTTCATGGATCGCAACCCGATAAAGATCGGCGGGGCGACGACCATCTTGACCGACAATGGCGCGTTCGACGTCGTCCCCTGTGATTTCGCGATCCGCTGCCATGGCGCGTGCTTTGGCAATACCCACCCATGCCTCAATGCTGGCGGGCGTTGGCAACCCCAGGGCAAATGCAAAATCTGTCACGCGTTGAAGCTGAGAAGTAGAGAGATTTTCGCCGGCGTAGTACTGAAAGAGCGCAGCGATTTCTGGCCGGGTGCGCGGCGGGTAGACCATGACTTTTTCGCCGATGCGACCGGGGCGGAGCATGGCACCATCTATGCGCAGCGGGTAATTACTTGCCGCGAGCAAAACCACCGGATTTGAGCATCGCCGCAACGCATCTATCTTGAGCAGCACGCCGGTGATGAGCGAGGTCCACCATTGCCGATGCTCAGGGTCGAGTGAGCTGCGATCAGGCAAGGCGTCCAGCTCATCCATGAATCCGATGGTATGAGGGTGCATTGCCACTTGCTGAAAGAATTCGGCCGCGGCCCGTGTGACGCCACCCAGATTGCCATCCGACTTCTCAAACCAGGCCGATACGCTGGTGCCGACAAAGCGCCACCCGGCGCTTCGGGCAACCGCTTTGGCGATAAGCGTCTTGCCGGTCCCTGGAGGTCCTGCAAGAAGCGTGAAAGGGGCATCACGGCTCGTCAACGCGCCGGTCTTGAGTTGCTGCAAACGAACCAGCATATCGTTTGACCATTCCCGCGTCTCAGCATTCAGGGGAAGCGACGTTACCGGTGGCGTGTTCACGTCCTGGGCAAAGGCTGCCTGATGGCCCAAGGCGGCGCGGCGCAAGCGGCGCAGGCAATCGGCAGGCTTGGACCTTGGGCGCAAGGCAGCGCATAAGTCGGGCAAATCGAGCGCGGTATCCTCTTCCCGCACGCCGCGGACTTTGCAGCCCGTAATCTCGGCAATTGCTTTGCGCAGGGAGAGCAGCGTCAGGCGCTCAAAACTAAGTGTGACGTCGGCGGCCAAACGTAGCGACAATGGCACCAAACTTTCAACGTCCGTAGAGATAGCGATGACCGCACCGCCGCCACGCTGCGTCGTAATAAGAGTATCGTCCTCGCTGCTTTGAATGCTGCGCTTACCGTCGCGATAAACCTGTGCGACCACATCGGCGTAGTCGAGGCTAAGCTGGCGACGCAGGCAAGTGGCCCAGACTTCGCTTGGCACCTCGAGCAAAACGACGGTGCAAGCCTGTTGACGCAACGTCTTGTCGAGTTTTTTGCCTATCAACTGGCCCAGCGCAAGCTTGGCCAGGATTGCTGAAATATCGGACACGTCGTGTAGCGGCGTGTCCATGTTGACGAATTTTTGAGCGAGTTTACGCATGGGGTCTCCGCGGGGCTTCCGGAGGGAGCCCCATTGCAAAGTAAAAGAAATGAAAGGGTGACTGACCGAGGCGCCGCTAAACTGCGGGCGCGGGACAGTCGGGCTCGTCTGGCGCGTGGCGGGTCCAACCGGCAAGATTGGGACCCTTGCAGCCGACAAGGAAATTGGCGGCGCCGCTGCCCGAGTCAAAGGACACCGGTTCGGTCAGACGGTAGCGCCCATTGTCTTCAGCCAGAATGCCGGAAAAGCGCCATTCATGACGCAGCGTGTTGACAACCGAACCGGCGGACGGGGTGACGCGAGAACGGACTTCGGAGCCGGCATGGACAATCCATTCCCCCTCAAACTCGGTGGCCTGGGCGTTGATGCCAACTGCAAAGAGGTGATAGCGCGTGCCGTCGATTTGCTTGGGGTCCACATAGGCGGCACGCTTGGGATCACCCTCGGCACCCATGACCATGTGCAGGATCGGTACATCCTTAAAGCCAAAGCCTGAGTCTCGGGCGAGACAGAGCGCTTGAGCAACGAAAAGACGCAGCTGGCAATATTCGGGGAATGAGCCATGATCGCCATTGGGCAACGGGTGGGCGCGCTTATAGCCGGGGAGCGAGCCAACGATGAGGCCCAAAATGCGTTCGGCAACACCCGCTTGGCGCTCACTCATACGGCCCGCAGCATCACGGATTACGACGACCCGCTCATAACCCTTGAGATGGGGCGCTTGAAGACGTTGGCGGCCCTCCCCGGTTTTGCCGGTATAGGCCCATGTGTCACGCAACGCACAGTAAACGGCAGGCCCGTTGATGTCATGCGGTAGATCGCGCCGGTCGGCGACATTGACAATGAATATTTCGGGAACAAAACCGGTGCCGCCCGCATAGACGACGGAAGAACGAATCGAGACGACATTGCGGTCATTCCCGCCGGGTGCACCAGCACCAGATTCTGGTGGGGTGCCGCCCCCCGCCCCGTTTCCCGGGAGGCGTGACGGCAGGTTGATACGAGTGTGGGGTGTGACCTTGCCTGCTTCGCAGACAAAAAAGCCCGCCTCGACCATGGCCATGATGGCTTCGACGGGCGCCGGATGGCCCGGCAATACCGCGATCAACTCTTCGATGGTGGATGAGCCGGTTTCGAGGACAAGACCAAGCACACGCACCTGAACGTCAAAGGTGACAGCCCAGTGTTTGACGAGGCCAGGGGCATCAATGCCGGGGCCCGTGGGGTCGATTGTGTTGAAGACAGGAGAAACGTTCTTGCCTGCGCATGCGCAGGCGTCAAGAATGGACGCAGCCATTGTAACCTCTAAGCAGGTTGTGGTGGTCAGGCTGCCGGGTTCCGTTACAGCGGAAACCGGTAGCCGCTCTGGCGAGCGCCACCTGTTAAAAAAGCACCTTGTGGTGCCTCTGGGTTTGAAGATGGGAGGGGTGCCCGATAACGTCAAGATCCGGCTGGCGCGCCGCTGCAACTAAATGTACGAATGGTTAACACTGCATGAACGAGGTCGCAAAGTCTTGGCGCGTCGACATTTTTGCAGTAGTCCTGTCGTGATTTGCCGTTCAATCGGCTGAGCGAGCATCAAAAATCGATGTGGGCGCGATCCAGCGCAAATAGTCTTTGAGGCACTCTGCTGCCCCCAGTCAAGACGGCAACTCTTGAAAAACATAACCCACTGGCACTGACCGATTCGGCGCCTCAACACCGCCGGTTGCCCGGCAACTGGCGTGTTTTGTCGTGAGCGAAAATCGGGCCAATGTCTGATAAGGACAAATATCGAAACCACTGGCACCGCGCAGATGGTTCTACCTGGCGTGTGAGCAATCAAAGTCTACATCTGGATATCGCTCTTTGCGCATCTTGGGCTCTTTGGTAAGTACCTGTGCATCAATGAATATGGGCCGTGGAACACATGACCAGCCTCAAATTTGGCACCAGTGGATTGCGAGGCCTGGCTACAGACCTCATCGGAACAGAGGCGCGACGCTATACGACTGCGTTCTTGCGCCATCTGGACCAGATTGGCGAAGCTGCTGATACTTTGTATCTTGGTCGAGACCTGCGTTCGAGCAGTTCAACCATACTTGCAGACTGCGCAAATGCCGCATCAGCCTTGGGTATTGAAGTTGTTGATTGTGGCGTATTGCCAGCGCCCGCACTTGCCTTACATGCTATGGCGGCAGGCTCCCCAAGCCTCATGATTACTGGCAGTCATATTCCTGCTGATCGCAACGGGCTGAAGTTTTACCGTGCCGCCCGAGAGATCAGCAAGGAGGACGAAACCGGTATTATACGGCAATTAGGGGACTTCCGATTTTCTGACATTTCCGCATCCACGCTGGATAATACCGCTGCGGCTTTTGATCGCTATCTGAATAGATACAACGGATTGTTGCGCGCTGACGCGTTGAAGGGCTGGCGAGTTGGCGTTTACGAGCACTCGAGCGCGGGAAGAGAAGCTTTAGCAAAAGTCTTTGCGGCTTATGGAGCCGAGATCGTTAGGCTCGGGCGCGTCGACGACTTTGTGGCCGTTGACACTGAGGCATTTACCGATGCGGTATTTGCCCCCTTAACAGGTTGGCTCGAGCAACACCGCCTTGATGCGATTATATCTGCAGACGGGGACGCGGATCGACCACTCTTCATGGACAATCAGGGGGAGTTCGTTCGTGGCGATGTTTTGGGACTGTTGGCGGCTCAGTTCTTTAAAGCTGACACAGTGGTAACGCCAGTCACCTCCAACACCGCCATCGAAGCGAGTGCCCTGTTCCCAACTGTGATCCGTACAAAAGTAGGTTCACCCTTCGTCATCGAAGGGATGGAGAAAGCGTTGGCGAGCGGCGGACGCCGTGTCTTTGGCTTCGAAGCCAATGGAGGGACGCTTTTGGGAACTGATCTCGCCACTGACGGCGAAACCCAACTGACCGCCCTTATGACGCGTGACGCCATCTTGCCATTGATTGGGGTTTTTGCTTTGGCAGCAGAACAATCATGCTCAATTTCAGACTTGGTCAAACAATTGCCATTGCGCGTCGCACTGAGTGGGCGATTGGAAAATTTCTCGAGCCAAAAGAGCAGCGCGTTGTTGGAGCAGTTGATGGTTCCACAGTCAGCAACAGCTTTTTTTGCAGCGCGTGGATCAATCGTGCGGATGGAAGCGATCGATGGACTTCAGTTCTTCCTCTCAGACGACACCATGGTCCACTACCGCGCTTCGGGCAACGCACCAGAGTTACGATGCTACGTCGAGGCCTGCACATCCGCCCAAGCTGATAGCGCCCTGCAGTGGGGGTTGGATGCAGCAAGAATAGGAATAGCGCAGTAAATCGAGAAGATGTTGATCGCTAATGGATCGTCTGCTCTTCGACCCCCTCTCGTGCTGTTCACGCTATGACGCTTTTTAAGGCCTGAATTTCCCGCCAGCCTACAAGCGAAAACCACTTACTTCGCTTTTAGCCTTGATGCCATTTCTCAGGCTCAAACGCCCGCGTTGCCCGGTAAGAGGCTGCCTCAGACATGAAATCATGAGCAAAGACCAGCCGAAGGGTTTTCCAAACAGCCGTTCCCTTCCCTGTTATTCTATCCATTTCCGCTTAGCCAGTCGTGGAGCTGATCAGCTAGGATTGTGGGTTCGTGTTCGGCGCCGTGCAGGATCAGTTCGGGCTGGGTGGGTTCTTCGAACGGGCTGTCAATGCCGGTGAAATTGGCGATTTCGCCGGCGCGGGCGCGCTTGTACAGGCCCTTGGGATCGCGCGCTTCGCACACCTCGATGGGCGTGTCGACATAGACCTCGACAAAGTCGATATCGCCGGCAATCTCGCGCGCCAGCCGCCGTTCATTGCGGAACGGCGAGATGAACGAGACCAGCACGATCAGGCCGGCATCGGCCATCAGCCGGGCCACTTCGGCCACGCGGCGGATGTTTTCCACGCGCGCCGCTTCGGTAAAGCCCAGATCCCGGTTCAGCCCGTGCCGCACATTGTCGCCATCCAGAATATAGGCGTGGCGGCCTTCGGCGGTCAGCCGCTTTTCCAGCAGATTGGCGATCGAGGACTTGCCCGAGCCCGACAGTCCGGTAAACCAGACGATGCGGGCGGTCTGCCCCTTCATGGCAGCGCGCACATCGCGGTTCACATCGAACGACTGATAGGTCAGGTTCTGCGCCCGGCGCAGACCAAAATCGATGGTCCCGGCCCCCAGCGTCGCATTGGTCAGCCGGTCCACCAGAATGAACCCGCCGGTCAACCCATTGCTGGCATAGCTGTCAAAGGCGATGGGCTTGTCCGTGGCAATGGTCAGCGTGGCCACTTCATTGAGGTCGACCTTGGTCGCTGCGGTCTGCTCGAGCGTGTTCACATTGGTGCGGAATTTGAGATCGGTAATGGTGGCCGGCACCATCTGCGCGCCCACCTTGAGCAGATAGGAGCGCCCTACAAACGCCGATTCCTCGGCCATCCACACCACGCGGGCCTGGAACTGGTTGGAATATTCCGGCGTCTCGCCGGGACGCGACAGCACATCGCCGCGCGAGATATCGACCTCGCGATCAAGCACCAGCGTCACCGCCTGCCCCGCCTGGGCATGGTCCAGATCACCATCCATGGTAACGATGCGACTGACCACGGCCGGTTTGCGCGAGGAGGCAATCAGCACCTCATCGCCCACGGCAATGGCGCCTGACGCCACCGTTCCCGAAAAGCCGCGGAAATCCAGATTGGGCCGGTTGACCCATTGCACCGGAAAGCGGAACTGCTGGGCGCTGCGGTCTTCGCTGACATCAATGGCTTCAAGATAGGGCACCAGCGCTGCGCCATCATACCAGGGCGTGCGCGGGCTTTGGCTCAGCATGTTGTCGCCGCGCAGCGCCGAGACCGGAATGGCCTCCAGCGTCTTGAACCCCAGCGGCGCGGCAAAGGCGCGATATTCAGCAACAATACGCTCAAACACGCCCTGATCGTAATCGACCAGATCGATCTTGTTGACCACCAGCACCACATGCTTGACCCCGATCAGCGACAGGATGAAGCTGTGTCGGCGGGTCTGGGTCAGCACGCCCTTGCGCGCATCGATCAACACCAGCGCCAGATCGGCATTGGACGCCCCGGTCGCCATATTGCGGGTATATTGCTCATGGCCCGGCGTATCGGCGACGATGAACTTGCGCTTGTCGGTGGAAAAGAACCGATAGGCCACGTCAATGGTGATGCCCTGCTCGCGCTCGGCGGTCAGCCCGTCCACCAGCAGCGAGAAGTCGATCCCCTCATCGCCCACATGGCGGTTATGGCTTTCCTTTTTCAGGCTCGCCAACTGGTCATCCAGGATCAGCTGGCTGTCATAGAGCAGCCGCCCGATCAGCGTGGACTTGCCATCGTCAACGCTGCCGCAGGTCAGAAAGCGCAGCATCGACTTGTCGGTCTGCTGGCGCAGCCACAGGGCGATATCGGTATCGGGTGTCACTGAGATATCCATCAGAAATACCCTTCCTGCTTCTTCTTTTCCATCGAACCCACGCTGTCGCTGTCGATCAGCCGCCCTTCGCGCTCCGAGGTCCGGCTGGCCTGCATCTCCATGATGATCGAGGCCAGATCGGCCGCATCGGAGCGGATAGCCCCGGTCAGCGGATAGCAGCCCAGCGTGCGGAACCGCACCATTTCCATGCGCGCAGTCTCGCCCGGCTCCAGCGGCATGCGCGCATCATCGACCATGATCAGCGTGCCCGAGCGCTCCACCACAGGGCGGGGCTTGGCAAAATACAGCGAGGGCAGTTCGATCCCCTCGGCATAGATGTAGGTCCACACGTCCAGCTCGGTCCAGTTGCTGATCGGGAACACCCGCATGCTCTCGCCGGGGTTCAGCCGCGTGTTGAACACCCGCCACAGCTCGGGCCGCTGGTTCTTGGGGTCCCAGGCATGGCTGGCATTGCGGTGCGAGAAGATGCGCTCCTTGGCCCGGCTCTTCTCCTCGTCGCGCCGCGCCCCGCCAATCGCCGCATCATACTGCCCGGCGTTGAGCGCCTGACGCAGCGCCTGGGTCTTCATGATGTCTGTATAGCGCGAGGAGCCATGCTCGAACGGATTGATATTGGCCGCCAGACCCTCGGGATTGGTATGGCTGATCAGCTCGAAGCCATGCTTGTCCGCCATCGCATCGCGAAACGCGATCATCTCGGCGAACTTCCAGGTCGTGTTCACATGCAGCAGCGGAAACGGGATCTTGGAGGGATAAAACGCCTTGCGCGCCAGATGCAGCAAAACGCTGGAATCCTTGCCGATCGAATACATCATCACCGGCCGCTCAAAACTCGAGGCAACCTCCCGCAAAATCTCAATGCTCTCAGCCTCGAGAGACTGCAAATGGGTTTGTGCACCAGTTAGCAACGCTATCAACTCCAATCGACAGGCCGCCACGAGTAGCCTGAACACGGCCAGTTGGTAGGCTGCATGGATTTTTCGATCAAGGCGAAATGGCCTGAAAGCGACGCCGCTTTGGGCCGAAAGGCACAATAAACTCAACGACTTGCGTTACCCGCCATTGAACACTGCGCGCATTTCGTAAATGCGCAGGAAAGTGCGTGCGAACACCGCTGAGGAGAAAAAAAGTTTATGGAACCAGCTTCAACCTCGGTTGGCCTGCCTCCGCTCAATTCCGTTCTCATCGGCGAGCCATGCACCAGATGCAAATCTGCCTATTAAGACAGTTTCACAGCGCGTTGGGGCATTAATCAGTATTGTGTTTTTCGGCACGCCCGACTTCAATAAAATTACTTTGAATGGTAATTGACGTCGCATCTAATTGTTAATTGAGCCGGGGATTTAATTGATGTCGGATTTGATCGTTCCAGTCATTCTGGCGGGTGGACAGGGCACTCGGCTCTGGCCGATGTCTCGAGCTGCACGCCCAAAACAGTTCCTGTCTCTGGTCGGCGACGTCAGCTTGTTCCAGCAGACGCTGCAGCGCGTCAACGACCAGTCGGTCTACGCACCGCCGGTGGTAATTACCAATGCAGACTACCGATTCATTGTAGCGGAACAGGCCGCAGAACTCGAACTGGCACTGCACGCTACACTTCTCGAGCCGCTCGCACGCAATACCGCCGTCGCCATTGCCGCGGCAGCGGCCTTTGTGAGTGCCAGCTTTGGCCCAGAAGCAATCATGCTCGTTTTACCCTCCGACCATGATGTGTCCATTGATGAAGGCTACCGCCACGCCATTCAGCATGCGGCACACGCTGCCCGAAACGGCAGTTTGGTCACATTTGGCCTTCTGCCTACACATGCTGAGACTGGCTACGGCTATATCAAAGCAAATGCTTCCCCGGGTGACGGCGCGAAACCAATTGATGCTTTTGTCGAGAAGCCTGACCTAAAGCGTGCCCAGCAAATGCTAGCAGAAGGCGGATACTTCTGGAATTCAGGGATGTTCATGCTCGGGGCGGGCGCCTTTATGCGCGAGTGCGCAAGTCTGGCTCCTGAAACTTTCTCTGCAGCTGAGGCCTCTGTGACAACGGCCAAATCTGATCTGGATTTCGTACGTCTTGACGAGGCAAGCTTTTCACAAGCTCCCAACATATCGGTTGACTACGCCATCTTTGAGAAGACCAAGCTTGCGATGGTGACACCAGTCAACTTCGGCTGGTCTGACTTGGGAAGTTGGGATGCAGTTTGGAAAGCCAGTTCGAAAGATGCCAACAACAATGCAAGTCAGGGCAACGTTACGATGAATGACGTTTCCAACTCACTCGTTGTAACCGACCACGCACATGTGGCTGTTGATGGCCTGGACAATGTCGCTGTCATAGCAAGTAATGACGCTATCTATGTTGGAAAGTTGTCAGAGGCACAGAAGGTCGGAGCAATGGTCAAAGTGCTTCGCGCCGACAAAAAAACATCAGGTCTCACAGAAATCCATAAGACAGCATACCGCCCTTGGGGTGGGTATTCCTCAATATTGGCGGGCGATCGTTTCCAGGTTAAACGGCTCTTCGTCAAACCTGGTAAAAAACTGAGCCTGCAGAAGCATCATCATCGTGCAGAACATTGGATTGTGGTTCGAGGCACAGCCGATGTGACAATCGACGGAGTGGTGACAACACTAAGTGAAAACCAGTCGATCTACTTACCACTTGGCTGTACCCACCGCCTTGCTAACCCTGGAAAGATCGAGCTCGAGTTGATCGAAGTGCAGACGGGATCCTACCTGGGTGAAGACGACATCATTCGCATTGAGGACGAATTTGGTCGTGTTTGAGCGCATCGCTGCGGTATCGACGACAGCCAAGTATTCTTAGGGCAATAATGCTCGCCCTGCCCCATTGCAGAGCAAGCACTTCGATGCTAAACGACGGCCCGTGCCGATATAGCTCAGTTGGTAGAGCACCTGATTTGTAATCAGGGGGTCACGGGTTCGAACCCTGTTGTCGGCACCACAAGTCCCTACATTATGGTTTTCTTGTCTCCGTCATGCCGGCGGTGATATTTGCTCGACTATCACCGCGAATAAGTGGCAGTTTCACCGATAGTGCACTGATCCAGTGTCACGGCCTCAGATCATGCTTTGGCGATCTTTATTGTGAATGACTGTATTTCAACTGATAGCCTTGTTTTGGCGGCTGCGCGTGGACATCAAGTTCGTGCCTTTGCGCCAGTAGCCTAGGGAGAGGCTGACTGCAACGAACAGAACGTAGACGGCATCAATGGAGAGGAGAGCAAGCGGTGACCATCAAATTTGAGCCGTCAGAACTGCCCGGTTGGCCGGCGGCTATGAGCCAGCAAATGGCCGCCTCTTACTGCGGTCTCTCAGTAGGAACCTTCGCTTCTGTGTGCCCCGTCGCCCCGATCTCGATAACAGCGTCCAAGGCAGGCCAAAGGTATCTCAAGTTGCGCTTGGATGAATGGCTTCTATCGCTCGATATCAACGAGCCCAGTCCAAATGCGGGAATTGAGCGCATGCGCCGCGTTCGCCAAGTGAGAACGCAAGCCCGAAGAATACTGAGGACGCGGGGCGCCAAATACTAGGGTGCGGGTAGCTTGGCAGAGTGTCGGTCAGCTGCTCCCTCAAACCCAGCAATCCATGCAATTTGCTCGCACGAAATGCGGTCGGGCGGCATTACACCAAGATAAATCGGCGCAACGTGGTCCAGCAATGGTAAGCTTAATTTGCAAGTTTAGTTGATCGCCAGATGGTTGGGCATATGTTCGCGTCATGGACAATCAACTCACAAATTGGGCCAGCCTGCTCACTCTCACCGTCGCTGCCGCGGCAATTCTGTTTACGGCAGCTATCTTGGCGATCACCAAACGAAACAAGCAACAGTCCCAAACGATGATTGAGCCCGAGCACAGCCTTGTCCGTCCACAGCAGGCAGCTAATGCCAACCCAGAGGTTGTTGCACGCTTTATACAGGCCTTTAACGAAAACTCCTGACAAGCATTATGCATTGACGCTGCTGCCAAAGGATTTTTACCGTCGCCCGTGCGGATATCACTTTCACAAATTGTGAAAGCTAATGGTCACTCCCAAACGCCCAACGACAAATCTGAGCAAAGACGAACACGCTGAACCTGCTGCCAAAAACCGCACTCGTTGGCTGCTCATTACCATACAACGCCTATTCGCTTGCTCCTGGTCGGCGCCACAACGCCCCGACACCAGCCCGATGGGCATCCTTGTGCCCCCAATAGGCCTATGAAAGACGTAGTTTCAATGCGCCATGGGCATGCCTAAAAGCTTGGGTCATAGTTGAAATACAGCGGATTTGAGAGGGCGACCATATTCTGGCTCTGGGCCATGGAGTTTGGCACTTCGGGGTATGGGGCCTGTGGGCCTTCGATTTCCACCCGGTAGTAATTTCGTTCTCCGGTCGCCGGCGTATCGATAAACTGCACCGAACGCGTATCGGCGTCGGTGATGAAGCTACCGAAATCGTCGCGATTTTTGATCACCCGCACCTTGTAACAGGCACCCGAAATGCCGCCGCCAACCAGCCGCACTTCAAACGTCACTGGCCGCCCGGTGGGTTTGACGTTATCGCCCATCATCATGTCCATCACGCCGTCGCCATCATGATCGGCCCAGAGTTCGACACGCGGATTATAGGGGTTGGAGCTGACTGAAGCCCGCCCTGCAACCAAAGCCTCGAGCAGCGCCTGTTTGCTGCGTGACCTGGCAAAGACCCAGGTGGTTGGGGTCCCGACATAATTGCCGGTGGCTTCAATGCTCAGCGGGGTAATCTGTTCAGGGGTGTCGGGGACGCCATGATGGCTATCGCTACCGCCGCGCGCGCCCAGCATCCGCCCTGACTTCAGCATGTCGTCCCAGATCCGCACGCCGGGCACATTCTTGGGCCAGACGCTGGTGTTCCATATCTCCACAGAGTCGGCGAGATCGAAAGAGTAGCCGTAGTGGTTCTTGGTGCTGGGATGGTTCGCCGACATGTGGATTGCCAGCTCCTGCTTGAGCTTGAGGATGTTCCAGTCACGGTCATCGCGGTGATCGAAAACGCGTTGGTGATCATAGGGCTCAGCGGAAAGAATATTGATGTGCCCGCGGCAGGCGGTGAGCTCGGCACCGTAGAACAGCAGGACGGTGTCGGATCTGAATTCGGGATCTGCCCAGGTATGCTGCGCGACGGCGCCCTGCACATGAACGTCGTGATCCGTGATCGCCAAATAGTCAAATCCCATCTTCTCGGCAAAGCCGATGATCTTGGCTTGAGGATTGTTCGAGGAATCCTTGCTGTGGCGCGAGTGCATGTGCCAGTCGCCCTTGAGCCAGACACCATCGATGTGACTGGCCAGCGGCGGCAAGGTTTCTGGAATGGGCGGGATCATGGCGCATCCGCCATGGTCAGGCGCAGGGTCACGATCTGAAACGGCGCCAAGCGTAACCGGACGGTTTCACTTTCGATGGACACAGGCTCAGGCGCGCGCTCGAGCAGATTGACGATCTCGACCGATTGCGTCCCGATTGGCAGGTGAACAACTGCCTCGCCCTGCCGGCCATGGGTTTCCCATAGACGGGCGATGATGGCGTCGCCAGTCTCGCTTTTCTTTATGGCTTCAAGTGTAACGCCAGAACCATCGACCTGAACAAGTGGCTGCATGTTGCTGGTAGCCTCAGCGCTACCGGCGACAAGCCTGAGTGGCAGATTGTAGGCCTCGGCTCGGGCCGGTATGTCGCTAGCCAGCAGGCCGTGATGCACGAACAGCGCATAGCTAAAGCGGTGTTCCCCCTGATCGGCCTGGGCCCAGGGATAGGTGGGTGACTTCAACAGGGTCAGGCGCACCGTGCTGCCGCGAACGTCATAGCCATATTTGCAGTCATTGAAGAAAGCGACGCCTAAGTCAGGTTCGGACATATCCATCCAGCGATGCATCACGGTTTCAAAGCGCGCCTGATCCCAGGATGTATTGCGATGGGTGGGACGACGCACATGCCCAAACTGAATTTCGGCGGTGCTTTCGCGCGCCACCAGATCGAGTGGGAATGCGGCCTTTATCAGGGTGTCGTGTTCATGCCAGTCGATGAAACTTTCAATATCAAGACGTTCGCTGCCGCTTTCCAGCGACACGATCTGCACAATTCGGGAGGTTTCATAGTGCCATTCAAGACGTAGCGCTGCGCGGTAGGGACCGGTCTCGACGATTTCCGAAGAAACCAGATTGTCGATCTCCCAGATCTGATCCTCAAAGCTCTCATCGATGTCCCAGGCGTCATATTCGACCGGGGTATCGCGAAAGGCCTGCAGCCGGTTAGCGAGGCTGCCAGCGATGATGGTCTCACGCTGACTACGCTTGTCGAACAGCGACACGATGCGGCCCTTGTCGTCCAGACGGACCGAAATCAGAGCATTTTCCAGATGTCGTTCCGACACCCTCAAGTCAGTCAGCCCGGCGGCGGCCGTGCCCGGCACGAGCACGACCGGAGTAACACTGGTGGGCGCCAGACCTTGAACCGGCACGCCCTGGCTGATGCTGCCATCGGCATGGCAGATGCGCTGCGTAGCGCGCTGTTGACCGTCTAGGGTTACCAGCTGCGGCTGATCAGCGGCTATCTCAAGCAGCCCGTCGCGCGGCCGACCCAGCACGTTGAAAATGCCATGCTTGTCCTGTCGGGTCAGGCGCGCCGTCAGGTCGGTTCGCATTGCCTCTGCCTGGCTGAAGAAGCGGGCATAGTCGCGATCGCTATCCTCGAACACGGCGCCGATGGAGGTGCCGGGCAGAATATCGTGGAACTGGTTGAGCAGAACGATGCGCCACAAATCGTGCAGTTCCGCAGCCGGGTATGGCCGGTCCAGTTTCCGCTCCGCCAGCACAGCGAGCACTTCGAGTTCGCGCAGGGCCTGTTCGGCCAAACGGTTATAGCGCTTGTTCTTGGCAACCGAAGTCAGTGTGCCGCGATGGTATTCGAGATAAAGTTCGCCCACCCAGGTCGGAAAATCATCGCGATGCGCATTCATGCGGGCGAGCAGGCGCTCGAAATAGGGGCGCATGGGTTCGTGCCGGACGGCCGGGCAGCCCGGAATACCCTTCTCCATACGCCGGATGTTCTCCAGCATTTCGCGTGTGGGGCCGCCGCCCCCGTCCCCATGGCCGTAAACCAGGAACAGTTCGCTGTTGAGATCCTGCTGGCTGTGGCGCCGCCACGTGCCCATCACATGGGTGGGCTTGAGGTCCGGGCAGTAGGTAGTGCCAAAACCATTGGCCGTGTAGGGCTGCGTCGTCAGGAAATAAGCGGCAACGGTGCTGCCATCAATGCCTTCCCAGTGGAACGTCTCATTGGGCATGCGGTTGGTGTCATTCCAGCTCAGCTTATGGGTGACAAAAACATCGACATCGGAGAGTTTCATCATCTGCGGCAGCGCTGCTGAATAGCCGAATGTATCGGGAAGCCAGAAGATCCTGGGCGTCACGCCAAAGGTCTGCTCGTGATAGGCCACCCCGTGCAGGATATGCCGGGCAAAAGACTCGCCATTGGTGATGTTGGCGTCGGGCTCCAGCCACAGCGCGCCTTCGATCTCGAAGCGCCCGCCCTCTACCTGCGCCTGCAGCCGGTCGAACAGCTCGGGATAATCCTCTGACAGATAGTCGAGCAGGACGCCCTGATTGTACATGAACTGGTAGTCGGGATATTGCTCCATCAGCGCCAGTGCGGTCGCCATGGAGCGTGCCATTTTCTGCCGCGTTTCGCGAATGCGCCAGAGCCAGGCGACATCGATATGGGTGTGGCCGGTCACGGTGACAGTCGGCTTGTTCTCAAAATCATCGGCCTCATAGATGGCCTTGGCCAACTGTTCGGCCTGCCGCAAGGATGCTGCAAACCGCGCGGCATCGCCGGGGCGGAAATCAATCGCCTTGAGCGCGTCGTCAATCGTGTTGAGGATGAAGTGTCGCCGCGCGTCATCGGCGGTAAGCAGCCGCGCCACATTGAGTGGGACGCTGAGGTCGTAGAACACCTGTTCAACCAGCGGGTCGTGCAGCATTAATGACATGGCCATGCCATGCTGGCGCCGGTCTTCGATCGTGCCGGCTTCGAGCAGGATGTCGAAGCGCTCTCCAGGTTTACCCTCTGTCGTCAGCAGCAGTTCGCGGTGATTGCCATCGGCGCCCTGGGCGATCTTGCCGTTAACGCGGACCAGGCATTGGGGATCAGAACGACCGCGGGTGTTGCCGAACTGTGCATCCACCTTGAGGTAGACACGGCGATCCTTGGCCGCGTCCGGCAGTTCGACCGACGTCGCGAACCAGAAGTAGCTCTCCGGCTCACCCCAGACCAGAGAAGGCTCGACCTGCACCCAGGCGTTCGGATCCTGGGTAACAATCTCCGCCCGCTCTTCGGGCTGACCGCGCCGGAACCGTAGCGGCAGCGCCACATCCATGGGGGAGAAAATCTTCTGCTGCAGACGGCTCAGGAGGTGGTCGAGTTTCTCGATACGCATCAGACTATTCCTGAACACGAAGTTGGGTGACGGCAATTTCTGGCTCAGCGCCGGAATTGGGCAAAGTCTGAGCGACTTGATCGATCAACAGACCCTGTTGCCAGTAAAGCACCAGTTCTGAAGCCGAGGGGCGTCGCAGCACAAGGACATCGGCTCCTTCAAAGGTCAGCTGACATTGCTCAACATAGCGGGTGAAAGCCTGCAGCGACTGGCCTTGAGCAACAATAATGGCCCAGCCATGCTGCGCACCATGGCAGCGATATTCAATGCCCTGCCCCGGCCCCGCTTCGATCGCCTCAAGCGGCCCGGTTGCCTTGTAGGCGACAAGGCCCTCGCCGCCCTGCAGGATTAGCGTATTGCCCGACAGGGCGTGGGTCAGCCCGGAACGTGCGGCGTACACATGGGAGAACTGCAACCGTTCGCCTTGCCCTAGGCGATAGTGGACCAGAGCAACGTTTTCATGCTGCCCGACACGTGGCAGAGCGCCATTGCCTGCCCAGTAAGACGGGCGCTGCTGCCCCCACGGATCGTCTTCACCGGGGTGGTTTAGCCAGCTGCGGGCCATGGGGTGGCCGGCAAAGCGCAGATCGAGCACGTGCTGCTGGTGGCCATAGCCGCCTGCGTTGGCGCCGCTATTGGTCGAGAGCTGGATGTGTCTGGTCTTGTAGAGGTTAAGCAAGGCCGCTGGCCCATAGCCCTGGAAATAGCGCGCACTGACAACTTGCCCCTGCGCAGGCTCTACGTAGGTGGCAATGCTCGAGGGCGGCTGATATCGGCTGGCAGCGAACAACGGCAGCGAGGCCACGCCCTTGTTGAGCCAGCCCTGCCCGAACGCGACGGCCGCAAACGGCGCCAACTCCGTCAATGGCCCGGCGCGCAACTCCTTGTCGTAAGCGCGTCCCATTGACCCTGCCGGGACCCCGGCGAGGGTGTGCAGGGCTATCATGGTGAAGATGCGGTCACAAAGCGCCGATGCGCGCGCGGCGATTGACGCGGGACCTAACTCAGCAAGCGTCAGCAGACCGATGAAGTCGACCGGATAATAAGCGGCCGAATTCCACTCGGCCAAGCCATCGTCTTCGACTGCGTCGAACCATAAATTCAACCGTTCCGTGGCCAGGGCGGCTTGCTCTGCGCCCTTCCGCCCCGAAGTGACAAAGACCTCTTCAGGGAAACTCTGACCAGCAAGGAGCTGTGCAACATGAAAGCACAAGGCGTGGTTCTCGCTCCAGAACCACATCGCATCATTGCCGGGCTCGTCGACCCAATAGCGGAATTGAGTGAAGGTGAGGCAGATCCGCTCCGCAAGATCGCCGGGCAAGGCCGACCCATGTCGTATCCAGGCCCATAACAGCGGCACCGCGACGAAGTCGGAACAGTCGCGCCGCTCCTCCATGGCCAGCAGTGTCTCTTCGATAATGGGACGGATCCGCGGGTCGTCGACCCGGCCCGTCTCCAGCAGCGCAACCGCCGTGCCCATCCGCATTTCGCCAAAGCGAACCGCATGTTCCAGCGCCTGCTGCTTGCGGCTAGCCAGATCACCTGCAAGTTTTTTGGGCGTCACATCGTGCAGGACTGCGCAGCCAATGCTGCGGTCCACATTACTGTCACCTGCCGTAAAGGTCAGCGCCAGATCGTGATAGCCCTGAGGAAGGTCGCCTCCCTTGCACAATGTCAGTTCGGTGGCGCCTGCGGGCAAGTGAAAGCTCTGATCAAGGAATGTAGCGCGGGTATGCGAGGTGGACGCCAGTCGAGCGTGAATGTCTACGGCGATGGCCACCGGCGTATCAAAAACCAGTGTGACCTCGTCGGTGGCTTCGACCACGTCGCCGCGTGTCCTCACCTGGCTAGACAATGCCTTGAGTGCTTCTATATCAGCGCCCAGCTTGGCGCCGGGCAGGAAGATATCAAGCGTGACGTTGTCGAGCAGCACGAGTTCGAAGAACCAGTTGGTGTCGCGCTCGGCCATATCCTCCGTCAGGACAACGACTTCGCTACCAGCTGCCCTGATCGGCAGGTGAACAACGGTCTGCTGGTCAGTATTGCGGGTGAACGGTTCAAACCGTCCTGCCAGCTCGCCGTCAACCCAGATGTGCACCCCGCCGCGCGTGTGCAAGCGGAATGAGTAATAGCGATTTTGTGGCGCTGCGATGCGGGTACGGCACCAACGCGCGAGCCTGGTGGGGCGATGACGGAACTGGCTGAACTCTACCCGTCGGTTATTGCCTGGCAGGTACAGCGCCTCGACCGGCCAGTCGGTCCGCAAAACAACTGCGCGGCTCGCCGCGTCTTTCCAGGTCGCAACGCGGCAAGGAAGGTCCCCTACGTCGACGAAGCCGTTGACGTACTTGTAGTTTTGCGGGTCGTTTGCGGGCGCCGGCTCGCCGGGGAAATAGTGCGCCTCGACCGGAGAAAGTTCCCAAGCAGTGAGGCTGTCGCCTCGAGCGATGGACAGCAATGGCGTCGACATGGGTGGGCCTTGGTCTAGGTGTCAGTCCGACGATGGGGTCGGTTCGCGGAACCGCAGCAGCGGCTCCAGTTGATCGATCAGGCCCGGCAATTGTGCCGGGGAGGTAACCCTGTAATCGGGCACCTCATCGCGGTCAGCGGGTGTATGTGCCCGAAGGGTCGACCATGACATAAAAATCGAGGTGATCCCCAAGGCGTTGGCGCCCTTGATATCGCGCGACAGGTTGTTGCCGACCATCACGCAGCGCCAGGCGTCTGCCCGTGTCAGTCCCGCGGCCGTCAACGCAGCGTCGAACATGCGCGCATCGGGCTTGAGGACCCCGACATCCTCGGAAATTACCTGAGCGTCGAACAGGCCCCACAAATCGTGCTGGCTCAGCAGATTGACGAAGGTCTGTCTGGGGCCATCGGCTACAAGGACCAGCTTGTGCCCGGCTGCCTTGAGCGCCCGCACCATATCGCCGGCGCCGGGAATAAGGTCGCCACTGAGTACTACATCACTGCCGGGCGTCTTAACTTCGCTGCGCTCATCGACCAGCGTGTCGCCACAATCGAGAAAAATGGCGCCAAAATGATCATTTCTGGCGGCAAGTCCGGCCATGATCTGCTTGATCCGTTGGGGGATTAGATCGGCCAATTGTGACCATGACATCAGTTCAGGCCGGCTTTGCACCGGGACATAATCATGGCTGGGCACGAACGCATCATGGCGCATTTTCAGGCGAGCCAGCCGGTGATCGCGCTCACTGGCCTGATATAGGCCGCTCTTGGCGAAGGGGTTACCGAGGTGAACGCCCTCAAGGCCGGCAAGTGCCCCGCAGAGCGCCGACAGTTGCCGGCGATCCACCACGGGCATCTGCCGGGCCATGGCCCAATGGGCATGCTTGCCGGCCTCGACATACACCACCGGACGACCGTCCAGCATTTCGGCCTGCCCTGCCCCGGCATCCATGATCAATCGGCCGCCATGTGAGGATGCCTCGACCTTGGCAATTGCCCCATCGAGGCCGACATGCACCCAGACATGCTCCAGATCATAGAGATGGCCAATGTCCCAGTCGTAATAGATGGCGTATTCGATTGCCAAAGCACCGTCAGGTTCAACGCGGAATTTTGACGATGGCGAAGCTTCTGGTGCGCGAAACACCGTGTAGCCGAACGCCACCGGCTGATAGGGTTCAGCGCGATCCAGCATCAACTGCGGCGCATACCGGCCCGCCAGTTCGGCATCGGGCGCCGATAAACCAGAACTCATGCGGTCACCCCGATCAGCGATAATTCTTCGGCAAAGTGGCAGCGCACCTGCCGGTCACCGGCAACGCTGCGGAGCGCGGGGACTTCGGCGCTGCATTTGGGCTGCGCGTAAGGGCAGCGCGGGTGGAAGCTGCAACCGCTCGGCGGATTGGCCGCATTGGCAATCTCGCCCTTCAGAGGGACACGCTTGCGCGTCCTGTTGCCGCGAGGATCGGGCTGCGGCACAGCGGCCATCAGTGCTTCGGTATAGGGATGCAGCGGCTTGGCAAAGAGCTTGTCGGTCGGTGCAGTCTCCATCAAGCGTCCCAGATACATCACGCCGACCCGATCCGAGATGTGCTCAACCATGCCCAGATCATGGGTGATGAACAGATAGGTCAGCCCGAACTTCTCCTGCAGGTCCTGCAAGAGATTGATGTTCTGGGCAGCAACAGACACGTCCAGCGCCGATACCGCCTCGTCTGCAGCAATAAAGCTGGGGTTGAGCGCCAACGCACGGGCGATACCGATACGCTGGCGCTGCCCGCCGGAAAAGGCGTGGGGATAGCGGTTGATGTATTCGGGCCGCAGACCGACCACCTGCAGCAATTCGGAGACGCGGTCGCGAATTTCCGCTGGCGTGCCGACGCCGTGGATCTTGAGTGGTTCACCCACCAGCTCGAGCAGCGTCATGCGGGGATTGAGCGATGAGTATGGATCCTGGAAGATCATCTGCATTTCGCGCCGCATGGTGCGCATCTGACGATCGGTCAGGCTCGACAGGTCGGTCACGGACCCATCAGCACCGCGGAACAGGATCTGCCCATCCGTCAGCGAATAGGCGCGCAGCATCAACCGGGCGACGGTGGATTTACCCGAACCGGATTCCCCCACCAGACCGAAGGTCTCGCCCTTGCGGATATCGAGCGATACATCGTCGATCGCCTTGATCTGCCCAACCTGTTTTTTCAGCCAGCCGGCCGTGATCGGGAAGTATTTCTTGAGATTGCGGACCGAAATCAGCACGTCATCAGGCATTTCAGGTACATTGATTGGAGCGTCAGACATGGGTTGGCTCCTGGGCAAACTGGTCGGCGATATGGCAGCGCGACATCTGATTGCCAAAACGCTTTTCGGGCGGCGTCTGCGTATCGCACAGGCCGGTTATGGCGTGGCTACAGCGTGGATTGAACGAGCAGCCGCTCGGCACGCTGAAGGGATCGGGCACCATGCCCGGAATGGTGGGGAGCCGCCGTCCCTGGTTGACACCAAGGCGTGGAATGGAACGCAGCAGCGCCTGAGTATAGGGATGCTTGGGCGCGTAGAAAATGTCGTCCACTGTCGCCGTTTCGACAATACGGCCCAGATACATCACCGACACGCGGTCGGCGATATCAGCAACCACGCCGAAATTGTGGGTGATGAAAATGATCGCCATGCCCAGTTCGGACTGCAATTGCTTGAGCAGCTCGAGAATCTGGGCTTCGGTGGTCACGTCCAGCGCGGTCGTTGGTTCGTCGGCAATCAACAGGCTGGGATTGCACGAAATGGCCAACGCAATCATGGCGCGCTGACGCATGCCACCCGACAATTGATGCGGAAAGGCATCGACCAGTTCGGTCGGGCGCGGCATCTGCACCTTTGCCAGGAGATCGATAGCTCGCTCGCGGGCGGCCGCTCGGCTTAGCCCCATATGCAGTTGCACCGTGCGCATGATCTGCGCGCCGATGGTGTGCACAGGCGACAGCGCCGTCATGGGCTCCTGAAAGATCATGCCAACATGTTTGCCACGCACCTGCCGGATGGCGCGGCTATTGCGCTTGAACGATGACAGTTCAAGATCTTCGCCCGTGTTCAGGCGCATCTGCACCCGACCACCGGCGTCAACAGCCCGCTTGGGCAAGAGGCGCATGATGGCACGGGCGGTGATGGACTTGCCGGACCCGCTTTCGCCAACGATGCCGAGCACTTCGCCCTTGTTGACGTGGTAGGAGACGCCGTCGACGGCCTTCACCAGCCCTTCGCGCATGGGAAAATGAACCTGCACGTTCTCAACGTCGAGCAGTCGTTCTGCGGGCATGTTTTGCTTGGTCATAGGATCACTGCCCATAGGGGTCGGCCGCATCGCGCAGGCCATCGCCGAGGAAATTGAAGGCAAGCACGGTCAGCACAACCGCCCCACCGGGCGAGAGAAGCCAAGGCGCCAGCGAGATGGAGCGCAGGTTTTGCGCGTCCTGCAGCAGCACGCCCCAACTAACAACGGGCGGGCGAAGACCCAGGCCGAGGAAGCTCAGCGCGGTTTCACCAAGGATCATCTCCGGGACCGCCAGTGTCAGGGCCGCGATGATGTAGGAGGTCATCGAGGGCAGCATGTGCCGAGTGATGATGCGGGTTTCGGTGGCGCCAGCCAGGCGCGCGGCCATCACAAAATCTTCGTTTCGAATGGCCAGGAACTGTCCACGGACCACGCGAGCCAGATGGGTCCAGCCGATCAGCGCCAGAATGAGCGTGATGAGCACATAGACGATGATGGGGTCCCAGGCGATAGGCAAGGCCGCAGCCAGCCCCATCCAGAGTGGGATGGTGGGGACCGAGCGGATCAGCTCCATCAGGCGCTGGATTGAGGTGTCGATCCACCCGCCGAAATATCCGGAGATCGAGCCCAGTGTCAGCCCGAGCACAAAGGCAAAGATGACGCCGATCAGACCAGCCGACAAGGTGACCCGACCGCCGTGCATCAGGCGCGAAAAGACATCGCGTCCCAGATCGTCGGTGCCGAGCAGATTGATCTGCTCGCGGCGGTCGTCCACTCCGAACAAGTGCACATTGGATTTGAACAGGCCGAAAAAATTGTAGTCATCGCCCTGATAGAAAAGCTGAATCGGTAGAACCTTGTCGGTATCGACCGCGTATTTCACCCGCGCCGTTTCAAGATCGCGTTCGCGCGACCAGCCATAGACGAACGGGCCGACGAACTGTCCATCGTCGAACAGGTGAATGGCCGTTGGCGGCGCTAGCGTGCGCAAGCGTTGCACCTCAAATGGTGCATAGGGTGCCACCATATCGGCGAACACTGCGCATAGCGCCAGGATCGCCAGGAACCACATCGAGATCACGGCCAGGGCGTGCTTGGAAAAGCGCCGCCAGATCAGCTGGGCCGGCGTGGCCGTGTAGAGATCTTCTTTGCGGTCCTTGGGGGCATCCGCGGCAGTGTTGATTGTCTGCTCTGTCATGGCTGAACCCTCACGCGTTACGGATACGTGGATCGAACCACGCCAGAAGGATGTCGGAGATCAGCGTGCCCACGACGGTGAAGACGCTGAGAATGAGGATGAAGCTGCCTGCGAGATACATGTCCTGCATCTTGAGGGCCTGCAGCAGCAAGGGGCCGGTAGTAGGCAGGTTGAGCACTACGGCGGTGATCACGTCGCCCGAAAACAGCGCGGGCAATGCCCAGCCCACTGTCGAAATGAATGGGTTAAGCGCCACACGGACCGGATAGGTCCAGACGACACGAGCTTCGCTCAGGCCCTGCGCATAGGCAGTCTCGACATAGGGTTTACCGAGCTCGTCGAGCATATTGGCGCGCATAACGCGGATCAAACCTGCTGCGCCGCCCGTAGCCAGCACCACCAGCGGAATCCATAAATGGGTGAGCAGATTGCCCAACTTGCCCAGGCTCCAAGGGGCGTTCTGGTACTCGGGCGAGAACAGGCCACCCACGTCGAGGTTCAGATAGGCGAAGCTTAACCACATCAAGATAAGGGCGAGCAGGAAGTCCGGGATACCCTTGCCCAGAAAGCCGAACACCGTGAACAGGTGGTCGAGCAGCGAATATTGCCGCGTCGCTGAATACACACCGACAGGGATTGCGATGGCCCAGGTCAGCACCAGGCTGGCCGAAGAGATGGCCAGGGTCAGCATCAGACGATCCCAGATCAGGGTCGATACCGGCGCATTCCATTCGAGCGAATAGCCAAAATCACCGCGCAGCACGATATCGCTGATCCAGCGCCAATACTGCACGATCAGTGGGTCATTGAGACCGAACTGCTCGCGCATGGCAGCTTCCTGAAGCGGCGAGATATACTCACCGGCATGGCGCAATTGCGCGGCATAGGCGGTGACATAATCCCCCGGCGGCAACTGGATGATCACGAAGGATATGAACGAGATGAAGATCAGCGTCGGAATCGCCAAGAGGGCGCGGTGTCCGATGAAGGCGAGCATGGTGTGTTTCTCCAGGAGCAGGCGCGCGCATGGGTATGCGGTGCCAGCAGCGATCCGGGACGGGCGGACCCGCCCCGGACACTATGTGTAGCTATTCCTGTTCAAGCCAGAACTGCTGGGTACGGGCCAGACCCACACCGCGGAAGATGTCGTCCTGCACCAGGTTTGGCTGCACGTTGTGCATCTTGTTGGAGACGATGTTGACCACCGTGCCCTCACCATAGACACCGATTACCCAACCCTGCGTGGCAAATATCTCGGCCATCTGCTTGACGTAGCCATCAGCCACTTCAACCGACGCAGACTGCGATGCCTGATCCCACAGATCGTAGATTTCCTGCATCTCTGCAGTGGGCTCCATGCCTTCGACGCCGTTGGTATTGTAGTATTTGAAGCTCTGGTTGGCGTAGCCGTCCGAACCCATAATGCGACGCGGATCGGCAGGAACGTAGGTCAGTCGATCAAACGGAATCCAATGCATCTGGAAATCGTTATTGGCGCGGTTGTTGTCCCACTGGGTGCGATCAATGACGCGTGGCAGGAATTCGATGCCGATATCGGCGAAGTTTTCTGCCAGCAATTCGAGCGTCTTGGCATGCACCGCGTCATTGGCTTCGACAACCAGACTGAAACGCTGACCATCAGGACGCAGACGGAAATCGGCGCTGTCGCGTTCGCTCAGACCAGCCTCATCAAGCAGTTCGTTGGCCAGGTCTGGGTCGTATTCAACCCAGTGCTGGGACAACTCGTCGCTGTGATAGGGCGAGCCGGTCACGGGCGCGGTCTGCAAAGGCTTGGCCAGTGCGGACTGGGTCAGTTCGTTGATCAGCTCGCGATCAACCGCAACAGACATGGCATGCCGCACAGCTTCGGTCTCGAACAGACCGCGCAGCACTTCGTCCTTGCTGTTCATATTGGGAACAAGCGACCAGACATTGGAGTCCAGCCCAGGGACGATGTGATAACCGCCGCGCTCTTCGTTTTCCTTGTAGAAGGTGTAGTTGTCCAGGCTCATATAGCGGGCCTGCATATCGATCTGGCCCTGCGCCACCATCAGGTTGAGCGTTTCCGGATCCTGAAACAGGCGATGCTCGATGCGGTCGATATAGGGAAGCTGGTTCCCCTCCTGGTCAACCGCATAATAGTAGGGGTTTCGAACCATGACGACGGTTTCAGCCGGCGCCGGGGTCTCAATCTTCCAGGCGGTGATCACGGGCAGATCTGGATTGTTCCACCAGCCCGTCAACGCACCCTTGGAACCCCAAAGATCGGTCCAGGCTGCGACGTTGTACTTGTCAGCGGCTGCAGCGAGCTCTTCCTCGCTGGCATACTTGTCGTTGAACTGGCTCAGATAGTGCTTGGGAAACAGGAAGCTGGGACGATCCAGGCTTGGTTCGCCAGTCGAATCCTTGGCCAGAATCTGCAGGAAATACACATATGGCTGGGCGAACTTGATGGTGAAAGTACGCTCATCGGCGATATCGAGCTCAAGCGGCACGCCACCTGGCGCGAAGGTTGGATCGATCGTGGGAACCAGCTTGGGGTTCATAAAAACGTCATTGTACCAAAAGGCTACGTCATCGGTGGTCACTGGCGCGCCGTCCGACCACTTCAAGCCTTCGAGCAGAGTGAAGGTGAATTCAGTCGAATCCTCATTGACCGAATAGCTCTCGATATAGCCGGGCGTCAGAACAGCGGTGCCATTCTCATCGGCGGTCCATTTCAACACCCGCTCTTCCATGAGCTTGGTGGGCCCCCAACGGTCGCCAGGACCGCTATAGGCGCGACGCCAAACGCCGCCGTATTCGCCCACTTCAAGTGCGTTCACGACAGTCGGATCTGTTGGCAGGCGTTCATCGACGGCTGGCAGATTGCCCGCCTCAACCATCTCGGTGAGCATCGGGGCTTCCTGAAAAGCCCAGGCTGCGGTTGTCAGCGCGGTGGTCGATAGCGCCGTGATCGCGAATGACGCGATCCATTTCTTTGCGTTCATTGACTTCTTCCCTCTCATTAGCGGCCCCAATGCACCAACCGGTTACTTGGCGACCAGTGATCCTCAGCAGAAGTGACAGGATGCAACGCACGAAAATGTTTTCATCGAATCCTCCCATCCTCCTGTAGCAGCACTCCCGATCGCAATTTTCTCGCGTATTCTGGGCCGTCTTGCTGTTACATGAGCTATCTTTGCGACAGTTTGACCGCGATGCAATATGAAACAATTTGCACGAGATGAAATGGAAGGCGGGGGAACCTCGGCAATCCACCAAACGCGGTCGAAGATAGGTAGTGAATTCAACAGCCTAGAGGAAAGCGTGTGACGATGGTTCTGACCGATGCCCGCATTCAGACAAATTCCCAAACCGGTTACTTACGTGTTCTGGTCGAGGCGCTGATGGATTCACCTGGCCTCCAGCGCCCGGAACTATCGCGAAAAATCGGTCTCCCGCGGATCGCTATTTCGGACCTACTAGCGAATCTGGAAATTCGCGGCATGGTTCAGGTTGCCGGATCGAGCAATGGTATGCCGGGGCGTTCGCAACAATTCTACACCTTGCGCAACACTGCGGCGCTGGCGCTGGGCTTTGATGTCGGCGGCACCAAACTGGCCGGTGCGCTTTGCGACATGCGCGGAAATATTCTTGCTGAACGCGCGGTGCCAACAACGCGAAACGGTGCCGCGGCATTGGTTGACCAGATAGCCACCATGGCCAACGCCATGTGCGCAGACGCCGGTTTGCCCCGTGCACACGTGCGGCACACGGCAATTGGCCTTCCCGCAGCTGTTGACCCTGTACAAGGCAGTCTGAGCATGGCCGGCAATTTGCCGGGGCTCGAGGGAGTGGCGCTGCTGGAGCCGCTGTCCTTGGCTTTGGGTTGCGCGGTGCATCTGGACAATGACGTGAACTTGGCGCTGGTTGCCGAACTCGCCCATGGCTGCGCTCAGGGAGAGGACAATGTGGCGTTTGTTGCGCTGGGTACCGGCATTGGTGGCGCCCTGCTTATCAACGGCCACTTGCTGCGGGGGGCATTTGGCGGCGCTGGGGAGATTGGCTACATGCCGCTTTGGCAACTTGAAATGGCGGGGTTGCCAGCGCTAGAAAACCGCGTCGGTGAAGCGGGCATTCGACGCCTCTATCGTGCAGCCGGTGGCGCCTCCGAGCACAGCGTGCGCGATATCTTCGATGCGGCTGCCGCAGAGGACGTTGCTGCGTGCGCCGCTCTGGACAGCTCGGCCGAAACGGTGGCGCGCGGGCTGGTCTGCCTACTATCGCTCGTTGATGCCCAGGTCGTTGTGCTGGGCGGCAGCATTGGCGCGCGGCAGGAATTTATCGACAGGGTGCAGACCCGTTTGGCCCAGAGCTGGATACGCCCCGTGCAGATCCGCCGCAGCGACGCGGGCGGACGCGCTGGACTGCTGGGGGCTCTCGAACTGGCACGGCAGAGCATGCTGGAGAACCTGTTTGGTCCGCTACCCAAGAGCTAGTCGAGTCGCCGAACGCTACCGCGAATTGTCAGTCGGCAGCCCAGTTCAAGTCGGTGCGCTGGCGGTGCGCCAGCGGCATTGACGATACGTTGTTCGAGCAAATGCAGGGCGGCAATGCCCATGTGGTCGAGCGGTACGCTGACCGTGGAGAGGGCGGGCGAGGTCAGTTCGCCAAGCGCCACGCCGTCAAAGCCCACCACCGAGACATCATGGGGCATGGAGACCCCTGCCCGGCGCAGCGCCGCCATGGCGCCCAGCGCCAGATTGTCCGCAGCACAGAAAATCGCGGTTACGCCACCCATGCCCTCGTGCTTGGCAATCCAGCGATCAATGGCCGCAGCGCCCATGTCAGGGAGATAGCCCTCTGCCTGCTGCACATAGGCAGTTTCGAGCGACAATCCGTTGGTACGGAAGGCATCGAGAAAGCCGTCACGCCGACGCCGGATCGTGCTGCGGCCTTCCCATGTGAGGTGCAGGATGTTGCGATGGCCCTGCTCGATCAGCCAGTTGGTGGCGTATCGTGCCCCGAAGCGATTGCCTGGTGTGACACTGTCGATCTGCATTTCATGGTCTTCGCCATTCATCAGCACGGCGGGGATGCCAGAACGGGCAATGTCGTGCAGCAGATCGGCGCGGTCCTCGTTGAGCAGCAGGATACCGTCCACAGCGGCCGCCCGAGCCTGTTCGACCAGTCGCGCGCCGCTGACCGATGGCTTGTCCACCTCCATGGGGATCACACGGATCGACCGACGCTCGCATTCGCGCATCAGTGTGCTGAGCAAAGTCCAGGAATAGTAGTTGTGCTCGTTATGGGGCAGCGTATCGCTGGGCACCGCCAGCATGATGGTGCGCAGAACCGCGATGGTCGCCTTGTCGCGGCGTTTGGCGAGATAACCCAGTGCGCCAGCTGCCTCAATGACGCGGTTGCGAACTTCCTCTGATATCGGCGCGGTGCCATTGAGCACATGGGACACCGTCGAAACAGCAACATCGGCGCTGTCGGCGATGTCCTTGATGCCGACTTTTCTGCCCGGTTCTCGCTTCACACCGTCCCCAATCGTCCCTACTGCGCCATGCAGCTGTTTTCCGTCACTCTGCGGTCTGGCGCAAGTCGTGGCAGCACACCGGGCTTCTCAAAGTGTCACTGACTGATCTTCTGCCACCATTGGCCAACCGTGTCTGCGTCGAGCCGGGTGGCGGGGTGGCCCGGTCCGCTAAGATAATGCGCAAGCGCATTGCGAAAGGCGCGGGCAACCGGTCGGGTGTCCAGATCATCGACCAGATCGGGCGCACACAGGATCAGGCGCCCCGCTCCGATGCGCGCCTCGGCCAGTAGCAACAGATCGCGATTGGTGTTCCAGTCGTCGATCACCCGGACGATTGGCGCAAAATCGATCCCGGCCACGTCGAAGGCGCGACGGTGAAACGTCATCTCCCACCAATGCCAGTCGGTGTGAGACTGTGTGGGGAAGTCACGGAAGACCGGATGGGTGTTTTCGATCAGCAGACCCAGGGTGTGCGGTTCCTGTCCCTCGGTCCACAGCGTATTCCAGAAGGCCGCCGTATGGCCCATGACCGCGTTGGGCTTGAGGGTGTCTGGTGATGGTGCCAGCACCATGGTCTCGCCGGCGCTGATGCGCGCCAGCGCAGCCGCGTCGAGGCTTGTCACGATTGGTAGGTCGGGCACGGCTGCGGCGGGAGGCATGACCCAGAGCGACCAGCGATTGCGGTATTGGGTACCTGTCAGACTGACGACCAGTTCGTAACGGGCGGAAGTGGGCAAATCTGCGGTGGCGATGATAACTTCGCCCAGTGTATGCAGGGCGCCAGCGGTGATATCTGCGGCGGTGATCAACCCCATGCGCAAGGTTTGCCCGTCCTCGGCCCTGACGGACCAGTTCAGTTCTGCGCTGGGCAGATCATGGGGGCCGAACTGCGCCAGTTGCAGCCTAGCGACAAAATCTTCGCCCTGGGTCACGACAAAGCGGGTGGCGCGGAGGAGCGGGACGATGGGGGCGCAGAACTCCCGGAATCGGGCCGGCGTGACATAGGGCTTTTCATCCCAGAAGGCGTCAACGACGCCAACCAGTGCGGTGCCCTGCCCCGGAAAATCCTGCAGCCCGAGCAGTTGAACGCCAGCGAATCCGTCGGTGCGCAGCGCCGCTTCCACTTCTTCCTTGTAGAGCTGGGTCTGCAGCGCGCCGCTGGCCATCAGGTAATCTTTTGTCAATGGCAACAAGCCCTTGGCGGCCAAGTCTTCGCGCACGCGCTCAAAATTGCGTGCTTCGAGGACGCCGGTGTATTTGTCGATTTCGGTCAGATCAGGGAAGACGCACCACTGGCCAATCTCGTGGCTGACCAAAGGTTGCGGGATGCTGTCGCGCCATTCGGACCAGTCGGTCATGGTCTCGAGCGGACGGGCGTTGAGGCGGCCGTCGAGATTTTCGCCCCAGCGCTGATTGCGCGGCTCGGGCTTAGTCAGATAGTCGGCGCGTTCGACCGTGGGCCAACCGGAGCCACCGGTGTAAACCCTTCTATTGTCTCGTGATTTCCAACCAGCGATGAAGCGTTCGAGGAAGGCGTGTGTGCCGGCGCCATTCACTTCATTGCCGACGCAGAACATGACAAAGCTGGGGTGATTACCGTAGTCGCGCATGATGCGTTCGGCTTCGGCGTGGATGTAGCGGTCCAGCGCGGGATCGGCACCAAGCACCGGCCAGACCGGGGTCTCGACATGGAGCAGCATGCCCATCTCGTCGGCGACACCAAAGGCTGCTTCGGGTGGGCACCAGGAATGATAGCGGATGTGGTTGAGGCCGTAAGCCTTTGCGGTTTCAAAAATTTTTCGCCAGCCGGCTGTGTCGGTGGGCGGGTATCCGGTAAGGGGGAAGATGGCGCAATCAAGCGTGCCGCGCAGGAAAACCGGACGGCCATTGAGCGTCAGGCTGCGGCCTGCGCGGGCGAATTCGCGAATGCCGAAGCGGGTTTGGCGGCGGTCGAGTTCGATGCCATCGCGTTTCCAGATGACGGTGGCGGTGTGCAGGACCGGGTTGAATTCATCCCAGAGGGCAGCGGTTTCGGGCAGCGAAAACGCCACCGATCTGGTGGTGAAACCGCTCGAAACTGTCAGCAGACTGTTGGCAATGAGCCTCACAGTTTGCCCGCTCAGGGCGATTTCGACCAAGAGTTCGTCGCGATGCTCACCGGAGAAGAAAGTGGGCCAGCGATTGTCGGCGTCAAAGGCATCGAGTTCGATGTCGATGCTGATGTCACGACTAAGCGCATGAACGTCCAGACGGGCGATCGAGGCACGGGCCGCTTCGATGCGCAGATAGCCAACGACCCCATTCCAGTTTGTCTGGGTGTGCTCGGTGGTTGAATGGGCCACGGCGCCCATCAGGGCACTATCGCGAATGATCGCCTCGCCCACGGCTTCAAAGCGCTCATTGTCGATCATCATGACCAGGCTGTGCTCGCCGGGGGCGAGTTTGCCGATCAGCATGCGAACAGCGGTCGACAGGCTCTCATCGCGCCCCAGCTTGTAGCCATCGAGCCAGACATTGACCTCGCCGTGCGGACGCTCGAGCGCCAGATGATAGAAATGATCGTCGCAACCTTCAGGCACGGTAAAGCTGCGGGCGTACCAGGCCTTGCCGACATAAGGATGACGGCGGCTGAGATGGGCCATGGTGCCACCGGTGGTCAGCGGGGTCTTTTGCGCCTCGTCGACACTGCCGGGCAAAGCGATGGTGTCGTCCAGCGCCTTGGCAAACCAGCATTCGCGTTCACCCCGATTGTCGGGATCCAGAGCAAATGACCATTGGCCTTGAAGGGGAATGGAAAACAGCATGGTAGTCCCTGACTGGTCGTGACGGTGTTTCGGACGCCGGCACTGACTCAACACGTCCACGCCCATCCAGTTTAATAATCTGATGTTTGAACGCAGTGTCAACCCGAGATGGCGCCTTGACCAAGCCATAGGCGCCTCATAGTGTTTAATCATCTGATGTATGAGGCTGGTCCCGTGAAGATAACTGCCATCAATACCCGCGTGGTCAATGCCGAGATGCGCAATTGGGTTTTTGTGAAGGTCGAGACCGACGAGCCGGGCCTGTTTGGCTGGGGCGAGGCCACGCTGGAATGGAAAACCCGCGCTGTGGTCGGCGCGATCGAGGATTTGGCGCCGCTGCTGATCGGCCGCGATCCGCGCGATATCGAGCAGGCCTATCGGGCCATGACCAAGCAGAGCTTCTGGCGGCTGGGTGCTATCGGCATGAGTGCGGTATCGGGGATCGAGCTGGCGCTGTGGGACATTCTGGGCAAGCATCTGAATGTGCCAGTCTGGCGCCTGCTGGGTGGCAAGGTGCGCGACAAGGTTGGCGTCTATACCCATCTGGGGATGGGCGACATGCGCGCGGTTTACGAGACCAACGATGTTGAACCATTGGTGGAGCGCGCACGCGAAGTGGTCGACCTTGGCTACAAGGCATTCAAGGCCGTGTTCATTCCCTATACCCATTATCACGCGCCCCTGCCCGAGGTGGACAAGGTGGGCCGCATGATGCAGGCGATGCGCGAAGCGGTTGGCGACAGCATCGAGATCATGGTGGACTTCCATGGCCGCCCCGCGTCAGCGGGTGCAGCGCTGGCCTATATCGAGGCGCTGGCGCCCGGCCGCCCGATGTTTGTCGAAGAACCGGTCCCGCCCGGCGATTTTGCCAATCTGGCCAAGCTGGCAGGCCGTAGTTCGGTGCCACTGGCTACCGGCGAGCGGCTGATTGAGCGGACCGAGTTCGACGCGCTGTTCGCCAGCCAGGCCATCGACATTGTGCAACCCGATATCTGCCATTGCGGCGGGTTGATGGAAGCCAAGAAAATTGCCGCGCGGGCCGAAGCCCTGGGCATTGGAGTGGCACCACACAATCCGCTGGGGCCGATTGCCGGTGTCGCGGCGCTGCACTTTGCGGTGTCGACACCCAATCACGTCATTCAGGAAGAAATGGTTGGGGCTGTGCCTTGGTATTTCGACGTCGTGCAGGGACCGATCAAGCGGGTGGATGGCTATTGGCAAGTGCCCGAGGCACCGGGCCTGGGGATCACGGTTGACGAAGATGCCTGCGCCAAGCATCCGTTTGTGCAGGAGGTGATGCACACCCAGAACGCCGTGCTCGCCGATGGCACGCTGGTGGACTGGTAGATCATGCGCCTGAAAGACAAGATAGCAATCATCACCGGCGCGGGGCGCGGCATTGGCGCGGCCATCGCCGAGGCCTTCGTGCGCGAAGGTGCCGAGGTGGTGATTGCCGAACAGGATGCCGAAACCGGCAGCGCTACGGCCACCCGGCTGGGCGCCTGGTTCGTGCCGAGCGATGTAACCGATCAGGCGTTGGTGGATCAGCTGGTCGCCGCCGTGGTGGCCAAGTATGGCCGCATCGACATTCTGGTCAATAATGCCGGGATCAACGTCTTTCACGAACCGCTGGAAACCAGCGACGCGGAATGGGCGCGCTGCATGGCGGTGGATCTCGAGGGGGTCTGGCGCCTGTGCCGGGCCGTCCTACCCACAATGCTCGCCAATCAGGCTGGCAGCATCGTCAACATCTCCTCCTCGCACAGTACCAGCATTATTCCGGGCAGCTTCCCCTACCCCGTGGCCAAGCATGGTTTGCTGGGCCTGACGCGGGCGCTGGGGATCGAATATGCCGCTCGCAATATACGGGTAAACGCGATTGCGCCGGGCTATATCGAGACGCAGTTGGCGATTGACTACTGGGCCAGCTTCCCCGATCCGGCGGCCGAACGGCAACGCACCTATGATCTGCATCCGCCCAAGCGCATCGGCACGCCCGAGGAAGTCGCCATGACGGCGGTGTTTCTGGCGAGCGACGAAGCCCCCTTCATCAATGCCACCTCGATTGCCATCGATGGTGGACGCTCGGTGCTCTATCATGAGTAGCGCGCCATGACGGACGACCCACTGGCGCGAACACTGGTGAAGCCGCGCGTGCATCGGCACGTGGTCAAGACGCTGGCGCAGCGCCTGCTTGGCGGTGCATTCCAGCCCGGCGACGTGTTGCCGCCCGAGCCCGATATGTGCGCTGATTTCAAGGTGAGCCGCAGCGCCGTGCGTGAAGCGATCAAGGTGCTCGACAGCAAGGGCATGGTGACCACCAGACCGCGTATCGGCACGGTCGTCCGGTCGCGCCATGAGTGGAACCTGCTCGATCCGGATCTGCTGGCCTGGTCGATCGAAGTGCAGCCCAGCGCCGAACTTGTGCTCAGTCTGATCGAGGCGCGTCAAGTGATCGAGCCGGCCGCGGCACGCTTTGCAGCCCTGCGCGCCACCGCAGCAGATCTGGCGCCAATGGAAGATGCCTTTGCCCGCATGAGCAAGGCCAAGCAGAGCCAAGACTTCAGCACCTTCAATCAGGCCGACATCGATTTTCACACCGCCTTGCTACGGGCCAGTGGCAATATCGTGTTCCAGCAGTTGTCCAACACCATTGGGGCTGCACTGGCCTATTCGTTCCGGTTGACCGTGGAGCGGGCCCGTGAGCCCGGCGCGTCCCTGGCCAATCATGGCGAGGTGATCGAGCGCATCCGCCATCGCGACAGCGAAGGCGCTTATGCCTCAATGGCCCGCCTGCTCAATATTGCCATTGTCGATCTGGGCCTGAGCGGCATGCAGGACAATAGCCGCCAGCTTTGACCCAGACTATCTGGTGCGCGCACCCTCGGCCCATTTGAGGATATCGCTGGACGACATAGCGCCCGAAACGCGGGCCACTTCCTTGCCGTTTTCAAACAGCAGCATGGTGGGAATACCGCGAATGGCCAGACGCGTGGACAGCTCCGGGGCTTCATCGGAATTGAGTTTGAGGAACCGCATGCCCGGTTCGGCCTTGCGGGCGGCTTCGGCAAATTGCGGGCTCATGACCCGGCACGGGCCGCACCAGGGCGCCCAGACATCGACCAGCACGGGAATGTCGGTCTTGGCGATCTGGCGTTCGAGCTTGCTGGCCGACATGTCTGCCGGGGTGCCATCAAACAGCGCGGTTGCGCACTTGCCGCACTTGCCGGCGGCGGCATTCTTGTCGGTAGAGACGCGGTTGATCGCACCGCAGGCGGTGCAGACAACGTGACTGGATTGGCTCATGGCGTTTGGTCCTGAAGGCGTGGGTTGAGGCTAGCTGACCACTTGCATGCGCACCAGCTTGGCCGCGAGCAGCAGCCAGGGCACGCCATGCAGCGCCATGTCGAAAATGTCCATTGGCCTGGTCAGCGTGCCGTTGAACAGCATGCGTATCTTTTCGACCAGATGAGGCTCTGGCAGGAAGGGCGCCAGACCCAGTGTCAGCGCCAGCAGGATCAAGGGAGTGAGCGGCAGGCTGTCGAGCCAGTCCATGGTGCACCTCAGCGTTTATTTATATTAGCACTATCTAATGTATATTGCTGCGCGGTGCAAGGGATGGCGTTGGCGAGAATGCGATGCTCATGCCATCACCGATCGAGGCATGAAAATCCGCAAGACGCCCGAAATTGGCCAAGCCATAGCCAGACACCAGCGGGGCGGGTGCACTAGAGTGCGCGCAATCTAGGAATATGGAGTATCGAGCATGCGTTTTGCACTGTTTGCCGCCGCTGCGGTTTTGAGCGTTGCCAGCATGGCAACATCCGTCCAGGCCGAGCGCCTCACCGATGCGCCGCTGGTTGATGCAAACTGGCTGGAAGAGCATCTGGGCAATGAAAGCCTGGTCGTGCTGGACGTGCGCAATCCCGTTGAGAACGTACAGCCTTACGACACCGCACATATCCCCGGCGCCATCTCGGCACCATATGGCAGCGCTGGCTGGCGCAATGAAATCCAGGGCATTCCCGGCCAGTTCCCTGGCGTGGAAGCCACCTCGGCCCTGATCAGCAGCCTGGGTATCAGCAATGACGACCACGTTGTTATCGTGCCGAATGGCGACAATTCGTCGGAATTTGGTGGCGCAACCCGCGTGTACTGGACGTTCAAGGTTCTCGGCCATGACGCCGTGTCGATCCTGGATGGCGGCGCCCGCGCCTGGGATGCAGCCGGCGGCGAAGTGACCGACGTTGCCACCGTGCTCGAGCCCACCACCTTCAACGCTGATTTCCAGCAGCATCTGCTGGCCACCACGGCAGACGTGGAAGCGGCTATCGCCAACGGCACCAAGCTGGTCGACGGTCGTCCGGTCGCGCAGTATCGCGGCGAGAGCAAGAGCCCGGTTGCCCGCGTTGCCGGCACCATTCCCGGTGCAGTCAATATCGACAATGGCCAGCTCTATGACGCTGACGGCGCCTCCTATGTGAGTGCAGAGACGGTCGCCCAGCTCGCTTCGGGCGTTGGCCTCGGCGCTGAAGAAGCCAACATTGCCTTCTGCAATACCGGTCACTGGGCTTCGGTTGTCTGGTTCGGTCTGTCCGAAGTGCAGGGTAACAAGAACACCCGTATGTATGACGGCTCGCTGGCCGAGTGGACTGCCGATGAATCGCGCCCGGTTGCCAACGGCATCTAATCGCGACTTGCCCTGAACGATACCAACAATGTCCAGAGCTCCGGTTCTGGACATTGTGCGTTTGGGCCTCCATTAGTCGAACAGGTTTTCCAAGGGGGCGTGCGCGCCATGAGTCAGATTTCTGCAACCAGTCCGGGCCCTGCACCGGCAGCCGGCGGCCTGAACGTCGACAAGGGCGTCGTGCTCGTCGTGGCGTTGGCCATGGTGATTGCCGCGCAGGTTATCGGCCAGCTGATTGATCCCCGTCAGTCGCTGCTGTTCCTGATTGGCGGCCTGCTGGGCGCCACGCTGTATCATGCCTCGTTCGGGTTCACCGGCGGCTGGCGCCGCATGGTGGTGGAACGCCGTGGCCGGGCCATGCGCGCCCAGATGCTGATGATCGGTGTTACCGCAGTCGCCTTCCTGCCCCTGTTGGCCATGGGCAATGTTTTCGGCCAGCCGCTGGTCGGCGCGACCGCACCGGTCGGTGTTTCGGTGCTGGTGGGCGCGGCGATGTTTGGTCTGGGCATGCAACTGGGTGGCGGCTGTGGCTCGGGCACGCTGTTCACGGTGGGCGGCGGCAGCGCCCGCATGCTGGTGACGCTGGTATTCTTCATCATCGGGGCGGTCGCCGGCACGGCACACCTGCCCTATTGGCTGACCTTGCCCTCACTGCCCCCCACCAGTCTGGGAACGGTGCTGGGCGTGCCCGGCGGCATTGCAGTGACACTGGTTGCCCTGGCGGCAGTGGCCGGGGTGACTGCGCTGGTTGAACGCGCCCGGCACGGGAGTCTGGAAGCGGCACCGCGTCCGGCGCGCAAGGGGCTTGAACGCCTGCTGCATGGTCCCTGGCCACTGGTTGGCGCCGGGCTGGCGCTGGCGGGGCTGAATCTGGCGACCCTGGTGGTGGCTGGTCATCCGTGGTCGATCACCTATGGCTTTGGCCTGTGGGGCGCCAAGATTGCCCAGGCGGTCGGCGTGCCGGTCGCCAGCTGGGAATTCTGGACCTGGCCTGCGCAGGCGCAGGCGCTCAACGATTCGGTGCTGGCCGACACCACTTCGGTGATGAATTTCGGCATCATTCTGGGCGCCGCGCTGGCGGCAGGGCTGGCCGGCAAGTTCGCCCCCAAGGTTGCAGTACCCCTGCTCTCGCTGGTGGCGGCTGCGCTGGGCGGCCTGCTGATGGGCTATGGCGCCCGGCTGTCGTTTGGCTGCAATATCGGCGCGCTGTTCTCGGGCATTGCCTCGGGCAGCCTGCATGGCTGGTTGTGGTTCGCTGCCGCCTTTGCGGGTAGCTTTGCCGGCGTGTTTGCACGCCCCCTCTTTGGTATGGACGGGTTCAAACGCTCATGAGCAATCGCAATACACTTCTGTTTGGCGCGGCACTGGTTGCGGCCACTGGCGCCGTTGCGGCAGATCACGTGGCTCATCGCGTGGCGGCACCGGCGGCCATAGCCGCAGCAGCGCAAAGTGCGGCGCCATGCTCGGCCGCTCCGTGTTCAGCGGCACCGTGTTCCGCGGCGCCGTGTTCGGCAGCCCCAGCGGCATCGCCGTGCTCGGCCGCGAGCCCATGTTCGGCCGCGGCACCCTGCTCTGCGGCACCGGCGGCTGCGCCCTGTTCGGCAGCGCCCGCAGCGGCACCCTGTTCAGCAGCAAGCCCTTGTGCGGCCGTAGCACCGTGTTCGGCAGCACCGGCACCTGCGGCGGCGCCGTGTGCAGCAGCGGCGCCTTGCGCGGCGGCCGGGCAGTAGGCGGCGCGTATGGACGCGTTGCGCCGGGCAGCTCAGGAAGCGGTGTTCTGCGAAACCGTTCTCGCCAAGTCCGGCGACAATGTTCTGCTCGACACGCTGCGCGGCGCAGCGCCCGTGACCTGGACCCATTACCCTCCCGGTGACGTGTTTGATCGTGAGAGTGGTGCGCAGTGGTACTATCACTGCCACGACACGGCTTGGGACGCTGGCGAGCACGGGCATTTTCACTGCTTCATCCGCCCGGCGGGCAGTGAGGGGCCCATTCACCATCTGGTCGCTGTGGGGGTGGATGCCTATGGCACGGCGATCCGGCTGTTTACGGTCAATCAGTGGGTGGTCGATGATGTGTGGGCCGATGCGGACACTACCATTGCGCTGCTGGAGCGGTTCGACATGCAGATGGCGCGGCCGTCCTATCTGGCCAATCGCTGGCTGACGGCGATTGTGGGCTTGTACCACGACGAAATTGCGGCTCTGATCACCCAACGTGATGCCGTGCTTGGCGTACACACGCCGCCTGAAGGGACACAAACCCTGCAGGACCGGTCGCTTGAGGTGGTATCCGAATGCGCGATCGATCTGAAGGCGCGCGCCGCCGAGCTGGGTGTATAAGTCCGTTCTGACCCAAGCCGGGTCCGCCAGTGGAGATCTGCGTGACCCGTTCGCCGCCCAGCCACGCCACCCCTCTGCAACGCGCGCTGAGCCCGCAGGTGCTCCGAAAATCCCTGCTGGTTGCTTTTATCGTGGGCTCGGTGCTCAATTTGATCAATCAGGGCGATGCCATGATGAGCGGTCAGGGCGTCAGCGTCTTCAAGATCGTGCTGACCTATTGCGTGCCGTTTCTGGTGTCGACCTATGGCGCCTGGAGCATGGCCCGGCTGATCAAGCCGGACGCGAGCTGACCCAAGGAACGCTTGGGGCATCGGGGCGTTGGGTTAGCAGCGTCAACAAACAAGGATTTTCGAGCCATGGATCACTCCCAGCATACTCCCCTGAGCAGTCACGAACTGACTCCAGAGACACTGCAGGGCGCGACAATTTACGGCGCCGATGACGAATCTGTGGGCCATGTCTCGCATCTGCATGGCAGTGGCGCGGCCTGTCAGGTGATTGTGGATGTCGGTGGCTTTCTGGGACTGGGTGCCAAGCACGTTGTGGTTGGGCTGGGACAGCTGGAATTCATGCGCGACGAAAACGGCAAGGTGCATGCAGTAACCGGCTGGACCAAGGATCAGCTCAAATCCATGCCTGAGCACGAGGACTAAGCGTAGCCATCAGGTTACGCTTTACATTTATGACTGAAGCCGGGCATCGCGCCGGCATTTGATCCGGATCAAGGCAAGTGCCTGAGGCAAGGCTAAGATGCCCCCATTCGCCATGGGAGATCTGAGATGGAAATTCGCAATATCGTAGTCGGCCTGACCATCGATGCGGTCGATGCGGATCTGGTCGCACTCGCTGTTGATCTGGCGCGGCACCACAAGGCGAGCCTGACCGGCTTTGTCGCCGCCCAGCCGCCCGTTGTGGCCAGCATGGGCGCCGGCGACGTGGCAGGCGTGCTCTATACAGAGCAGCTCAACGAGATCGAGGCCTCGATCAAGGATGTGCGCGACAAATTCAAGGCGCTGGTGCCGGCCAGCATCAAGACCGACTTTGCCGGGCGCGTGCAACAACCCGCGATCGGGTTGATCGATGTGGCCCGCAAGGCGGATCTGATCATCATCGGCTCGGCTGGTGAGGCACGTGATGATGGCTTCCGCAGTATTGATATTGGCGAGGTACTGCTCGGTGCCGGACGCCCGGTTCTGCTGGTGGCGCAAGGCGCAAGCAAGCTCAAGGCCGACAAGATCGTTGTCGCCTGGAAGGATACCAAGGAAGCGCGTCGGGCTATCGTGGATGCTCTGCCGCTGCTCAAGGCCGCCAGCGACGTGCAGGTCGTGGTGATCGACGAAGGCAATCTGGGGCCGGAGCGCGAAAGCATGCTGGATGCCGTTGCCTGGCTGGAGAGCCATGAGGTCAAGGTACGCGGCGACGTGCTGCCTGATGAGGACGGGGCGGCGAACGCGATCACCAAGGCAGCGAAAACAGCTGGCGCGGACCTGATCGTCAGTGGCGCCTACGGCCATAGCCGGCTGCGGGAATGGCTCGTTGGCGGGGTGACGCGGGACCTTCTGGCCACACCCGGGATCCATCGCTTCCTGTCCAACTAGACTCTGCCGATTCTGACTGCTGTGGCTTTTTCCACAGCAGCACCAGCGATTTAGAAACCCTCTTGCGTTTGCCATCGAAATCGGATTGTCTGCTCGCCATCCACAGGGGTGCTCCGTATAGCCGGGGCTGAGACGCGGGCGACATGCCTGTAAACCCTTCAAGCTGATCTGGGTAATACCAGCGGAGCGAGGCGGGCTATGTATTTCGGCGCACAAATTTCCCTATACCCCATGACCGACAATTTCGTCGGCGTGATCATGAGCGCATTGGGTGCGCTCGATCCCTATCGTGAGCAGTTGCGCATCGAGACCGACGATCTCTCGACGCTATTGGTGGGCCCGCCCGAGGCGGTGATCCCGGCGATGCGCGACATGTTCGTGGCAGCGGCCAAGACCGGTGTGCATTGCACGCTGTCCGCCACTATTTCGCGCGGTTGTCCGGGCGAGCCCCATGACAGCCGTTGCGATTCACCGCAGCTTGATGGGCCGCTTGCACCGCTTGCGGAACGGCAGGCCCATGCGCTGCAGGCGGTGCTGCAGGCACCCGATCTGGCCTGTGAGATCGCCGCGCAGTTCTCGCTCTATGTGATGGGCACTGACGATCACATGGATGAAATCTATGGCTGCATCGACTTCCTCAAGCAGTCCGGCGTGCTGGATCGGCCCAAGAATTTCTGCACCCGACTAGGGGGCGATGCCGGGGCAGTGTTAGCCGCGCTGGAGGCCGCGATCTGCAGCTTCGGGCCGCCGCAGGGTCACGTGACGATTGACCTGACAGCCTCGGCCAACAGTCCGACGCCGCGCTAAGCCGGTTCCGTTCTGTCTGCGCCATAGCGCGCCTCCATCAGGATCAGTTATGTCCAAAAACGCAGAATATGCGCGCGCCCTGGGCCGCGTTGCCCCAGCCGTTATCTCGGTGGGCGCCATCATCGTGGCCTGGGAGCTTTACGCCCAGTTTGCCGATATCGCGCCGACGACGCTGCCGCCGCCTTCGCGTGTGGTGACCCAGGCAGTGCAGCATCGTCAGGCGCTGTGGGACAATACAGTGCCCACACTGACTGCAACGCTGGCGGGGTTCGCCTGCTCACTGCTGGCCGCCTTTGTGTTTTCGGTGCTGATCGACTTCTTCGAGCCGCTGCGCCGGGCGCTGTTTCCGGTGTTCATCATCAGCCAGACCCTGCCGCTGGTGGCGATCGCCCCGCTGATCGTGCTGTGGTTCGGCTTCGGTCTGGCGCCCAAGATCATGCTGGTGGCGCTGGTCACCTTCTTTCCGATGCTGGTAGCGCTGGTTCAGGGCTATGCTGCCACTGACCGAGACATCACCGCGCTGCTGGCCTCGATGGGTGCGGGGCGGGGCCGCATCTTCGTGCTGGCGCGGCTGCCGACGGCCCTGCCCTATTTCTTCGCCGGGCTGCGCATCTCGATCACCTATGCGGTGGTGGGCGCCATCTTTGCCGAATATGCCGGGGCCGCCAGAGGGCTGGGCATCTACATCCTGAATTCCAAGAACAATTTCCGTCCCGATCTGGTGCTGGCTGCGGTGCTGGTCAGCGCCAGCCTGACGCTGATGCTGTTCGGGGTGACGGTGCTGATCCAGCGCCTCGCCATGCCCTGGGCGCGGTTGAGCCAAGGGGCAAAACCATGAGCGCGCCACGCCTGGAACTGCGCGGTATCGCCAAGCGCTTTGATGGGCTGGCAGTACTGGACGAGATCTCACTGCATGTCCGCAAGGGTGAGTTCGTCTCCATTCTGGGGCCGTCAGGGGCCGGCAAGTCGACCATTTTCAAGCTGCTGACCGGGGGGCTGGCACCCGATGCCGGCAGCGTCGCCTTTGACGGCGCGCCGCTATTGGCAGAACGGCGCCCCTTCGCCTTCATGCCCCAGCATGACGCGCTGATGCCGTGGCGGCGGATCATCGACAACACCACGCTGGGCCTGGAAGTTCAGGGCATGTCGCGCAGCGCAGCGCGTGAGCGGGTGATGACGCTGTTTCCCGAATTTGGCCTGGCCGGGTTCGAGCAGCATTGGCCCGCCCAGCTTTCGGGCGGCATGCGGCAACGCGCGGCGCTACTGCGCACAGTAGTGCAAGAGCGCGACATGCTGCTGCTCGATGAACCCTTTGGCGCGCTGGACGCGCTGACCCGTGCGGGTATGCAGCGTTGGCTGCAGACCATGTGGGAGCGCCACAGCTGGACCACGTTGCTGATTACCCATGATGTGCGCGAGGCGGTTTTCCTGTCGGACCGTATCTACGTGCTGACCGATCGCCCCGCCCGGGTGCTCACCGAAATTTCCGTATCCCTCCCCCGCCCGCGACTGGATCTGGCCTCTGCTCAGGCCAGTGCCATCGAGGCGGACCTGCTGCACACCCTGCTCAACTCGACTTCCGAACAAAGGAACCGACCATGTTTGACTGCCGTCATCTGATCATCGCCACCCTGGCGCTGGGTCTCGTTACACCGGCGCTGGCGCAGGCCACCCCCGTCAAGGTAGCGCTGGACTGGACGCCCAACACCAATCACATCGGGCTCTATGTTGCCCAGGCCAAGGGCTTTTACGAAGAGGCCGGGCTGGCGGTGGACATCCTGCCCTATACCGACACCTCGGCTGGCACGCTGGTGGCCAACCAGATTGCCGATTTCGGCATTATCGGCCCGCTGAGCCTGTTTACCCAGCACACCGCCGGCGCTGACCTGATCGGGGTTTATGCAGTGGTGCAGCACGAAACCGGGCGGCTGGTGTTCAATGACGAGCGCAGCGACATTCAGAGCCCGCGCGATCTGGACGGGCTGACCTATGGCGGGTTTGGCACCAATTGGGAGAATGCCCTGATCGGTTCGATGATCCGCGCCGATGGCGGCACGGGCGACTTCGAGAACGTGACACTGGGCACCTCGGCCTATGAGGCGCTGGCCAATGGCGCCGTGGACTTCACGCTGGAGGTCTATACCTGGGAAGGCATCAAGGCCGAACTGGATGGCGATGCGCAGCGGGCATTTGTCTATGCCGATTACGGCGTGCCGGATCAGCACACGACCATGCTGGGCTCCAGCCAGGCCTATCTCGATGCGCATCCCGATGAAGCGAAGGCATTTCTGGCGGCCACACAACGCGGCTATGCCTATGCGACCGAGCACCCCGATGAGGCCACCGACATCATCATTGCCGCCAGCAATGACATGCTGACCGATGCGACCCTTGTACGGGCGTCGCTGGGCAGCCTGATTGATGGCGATTATCTGGTGGGCGCCGACGGGGTAATCGGCACCATGGATGGCGCGAAGATGGCGGCGCTGGGCGACTATCTGCTGAACATCGGGATGCTGGTGGATGGCGATGGCGCAACGCTGGAAAGTGCGCCTGATTACAGCCGCTATTTTACCAACGCCTATCTGCCGCAGTAGTCGCTGCAGCACAAAGATTGTGTCCCCCTTTTTGGGGACACAATGCCCGGTCATGGCGTTTCGGAGGGAGACGCTGCGGCCGGGTTCATGCGTTGAAGGTCAGACGCTCCAGAAGCGCGGCCAGTAGACGTCACTGTCGAAGTCCTGCGGGATCGGCGACAAGCGGGATATGGCCGTGGCAGCGAATTCGACCTGCAGGGCATAGTGGCGGACATCTTCGGGCATTGGTTGCCCGGTGATGAATTCACGTGTGCGCCATTCATGGAGCTTGATCGCTCGGAGGCGTCGGCGGGCTTCTGCCTCAACATCCTCGACCAAAACTGACACCGACGGAGACTGCGAACCCTGCCAGGCTGGCTCGGTCCATTCTCTGCTACCCTCGATTACCGCGAAACGCACTGTGTCCTCTGCTCTCTGGCGCCGTGCCGGTGCGGCCACGCCTCAATTTATCACAAATATCACGCACGCCTTACCGAAGCGGTAACGAAGCGGCTTGGCAAGGCGATCGGCTATGCTAGATTCGCAAGTATGAGCATCCTCTATGTCATGGCTGCGCAGGCCGAGTACGGCCCGCACCTGCAAGCCAAAATCAAACCCTTGATGACCGGGGTCGGTCCGGTTGAAGCGGCGGTGACCGTCACCCGGGCGCTGGCTGAGGCACGCCCCCTGCCGCGTCTGGTGGTGTCGCTGGGATCAGCCGGGTCGCGCGTATTGCCGCAATGCGGCGTGTTTCAGGCCGTATCGGTGAGCTATCGCGATATGGACGCCTCTGCGCTGGGCATCCCCAAGGGCCAGACGCCGTTTCTGGAGCTGGCGCCAGTGCAGCCATTATCGCCGCGCATTGCGGGGCTGGACGGGGCAACGCTATCGACCGGCGCCAATATCGTGTCTGGCGCGGCCTATGTTGGGGTCGATGCCGATATGGTGGATATGGAAACCTATGCAGTGCTGCGCGCCTGTCAGGCGTTTGGCGTGCCGCTGGTGGCGCTGCGCGGCATCTCGGATGGTGCAGCCGAACTCGCCCATGTCGATGACTGGACGCAATATCTGCACATCATTGATGAGAAGCTGGCGGCGGCCGTGGATCTGATCGAGGTCGAAATGGCAACGGGTCGAATCTAGAGCTTGCCGGCCTTCTTGTCGCGCCGGGCACGGCGCCAAATGCTCCATTTGCGCATGCCGCGCAGGATGGCCGTGTTGACCGGGCCCTGCAGGAAGGCCAGATCAAGTGCCAGCAGCAAAAGGCCCAGCGGCAGCATCCAGATGCCGAGCACCGGCAAAAAGCTGAAAATGCCGCCCAGAACCAGCACAATGCCCAGTGGAATGCGGAACCAGCGCGCACCGGGCCGACGCAAATGTGCCAGAATGCCCGATGATTGGGGAATCTGGCGTTGAATGCGGTCGAACTGGCGGTCCAGCCTGGCGCGGCTCTTGACCATTAAGGTCCCCTCGGGTCGGCAAAGATGTGTGTCTGATGTAGTGCGCGCGCGGGTCAACTCCAAGGGCCTTTCTGCAGTTCTGTGGCGCCAATAGGCTCTTGCGCCGATGATCTGCGCCCCGGGCGGAACTTCCATGCTCAGCCAGAGTTGAGATGACATCACCGACAAACGGAGCATTTCAATGGCAACGGCAACTTCACGTGCATTGCAGAAGGCCGAAAACACCGGCGAGGCGATTTCGGACAATCTGACCCATCAGATTGCCGCCCTGCGCAAGCAGGTCGATCAGCTCTCCCATTCCGTGCACTCCTATAGCGACCATTCGATGAGCGACCTGCAGCACAATGCCGTGGCGATCGCGCGCGAAGTTCAGCATCAGGGTCGTGCGGTTGCACGCCAGGTCAGCAAGCAGGCAAATGCAACCGGCGAAGCCGTGCGCGAAAACCCGGTACCGGTCGTTCTGGCTCTGGGCACAATTGCCCTGCTGTCGGCGCTGGTATTCACGCGCCGCTGAGCCGCTGCCGGGCGTTAGCGATTTGCTAACCGTCCGGCTCAGACCTTCCTTAAGCCTGTTGGGGCATTTTCTCTGTCGACTGCACTGATCGACCAAGAGAGACGGACCATGGGAAAATTACGCGCGACTGCCTTGCGGGCCATGGCTCTGGTTGTGGTTGGCACCGGTCTGGGTGGCTGCAGCCTGTTCGCTATCGGCTTTGGCACGGCCCAGCTGAGCGCCAAGGAATGCATGATGCGCGCGATGTATTTCGAATCCAACCGCTCCAGCGCCGAAGGCATGCTGGCCGTGGGGACGGTGGTGATGAACCGGGTCGATGACACGCGCTATCCCAAATCGATCTGTGGCGTGGTGGGTCAAAAGAACCAGTTCGCGCAGGGCTTGCTGACCCGCAAGATGACCGATAGCGGCGCCGTACTGGCCTCACAGATGGCCGATCAGGTGATCAATGGGGCGCGTCATGCCGGGGTCCGCAGTGCGCAGCATTTCCATACCGCGGGCCTGCGTTTTCCCTACAACAACATGCATTACGTGCTCGAAGCGGGCGGCAACGAGTTCTACGAAAAATACTAATTGGTGACGGCGGCGCTAGAAATCGCCGCCGATATCAAAGCCGCCATCCCCGAAATCATCGCCGCCGGCGTCGATATCAGCATTGCTGACATCGGCTTCCCCGGCATGGGCGCTGCCTGAAAACAGGCCGCCAATGGCGTTGAACAGAAACATGCCGCCGGCCACGCCGAGTGCTGTTTCGGCGGCGCCTGCCAGAAAGCCACCCTGCCCGGCGCGCTGGTCACGGCCAGCCCCTTGCGGGTCCCATGGCCCGCGCGGGCGCTGTGCCTCCAGTTCGGCAATGCGCTGCTCGGCCTGCCGTAGCGCCTGCTCCTGCATCACCACGGTCTGGGCGAGATAGTATGGCGCAGGCGGAAATTCGCGCAGTCGCTGCTGGATCTGGAGTTCGGCATCAGCATCGCGAGGCGCGCCGGTACGGGCAACATTCTCTATGCGATCGAACAGGCCGTCGATAATGTCGTGGTCTTGCTGATTGGGCATAAGGTGGCTCCGTGATTGCTGCGTCTGCCTTACACATGGGGAGCATCGGGCGCGGTACAATAGCGCTGGGCCAATCAGAGCTTTGTGCTGGTGCGCAGGACGTAGCCGATCACCACGGCCACGGCCTCATAAAGCTCATGGGGAATGGTATCGTCGATCTCGATGCCGCTCAGGGCCTGGGCCAGCACGGGGTTGGTCTCAATGATCACCCCGTTTTCCCGAGCCAGGTCGACAATGCGTTCGGCGACGACGCCATGCCCCTTGGCCACCACACGGGGGGCCTCGCGTGTGCCCTTCTCGTATTGCAGCGCGACAGCGAGCGAGCGCTCGGGGGCCTGTTTGGGGTCGTCGCTCATCGGCGCGAATCCACGATATGGCCGGCGCTGGCTGGTTTTGGTGGTGCCGGTGGTGCGCCGTGCCTCACGATGACGGCGCCGGGCTCCAGCCCTGCCTCCACCAGCGTGTCGCGCAGCGTGTTGATGTCAGCTTCCAGCGCTTGAGAGGTAGAGCGCTCCTCGGCCCAGAGCATGACACCGGTGGCACTGCCGCGCAACGAGACCTGGGCGCCAACCTCCCCCAAGCCGAGCAGGTTGATGGCAAAGCGCATCTGCCAGCCGCGTTCGCTGGCCTCTTCGCTGGCACTGTGTTCATCGCGGTGGATCGCCAATTGCAGCAGGGTCTGCTGTCCGCCGATCACCACGGGCAGATCAACGCTCCAATCGGCCCCTTTGATGGTGGGATCAGGCAGGGAAGCGTGCTGGTGCAGGCGCACCCGCGACAGCGCCGACTCGGTGCGCTCCAGCAGGTGTTTGCCGACAGTTTCGGCGCCCTCGGCGGGATCGACCGGCTGGATTTCGAGCGCTTTGACGCGGGGGATCTGACCGCGCAGCGGTGGGGAAATCTGGGAGACCGGGGCGACCAGCGGGGTCTGCTGCCCCAGCCAGGTGGTCAGGGTCTGTCGCAGGGCCAGCATGGCCGCTTTCATGTCGGCCTGCGGGGCCAGCAATGGCGCGCCGGGGCGGGCCAGACCGGCCTCCTGAAAGGTGCCTGAATTCATGAAGGCTTTTTGCAGAGCCGCGCCATTGAGCTTGCCACCATCAAGATTGACCTGATTGGCTAGGACCTGCTGGGCCGCGCGAGCAACGGGCTCGGGCAAGGCCACCTTGCCGGCGATATTGGTCAAGGCCGCGGTCAGGCTGGCAATGCTGTTCTGCTGTGGCAGGGCCGCCTGCACCATCTGCGCCAATGCCGCCTGTGGCGTGCTGGGCATATTGGGCGCAGCCGCTGGGGTGGCTGTGGGCGTGGTGTTGACCACCGGTGTCGCGGTTGTGACGCGAGCGGCGGACGCTGCGGCCGTAGCGGGCCCGGACGTGGCAGCATTGGCAGTTGGGCTGGTGGGCGTCGAGGCCGCGTAAGGCGAGGCCGGGCGTATGCTTCCGGCAGCAATTGGCGCGGCGGCCGGCGGCGCTGTTCCTGTTGCGGCTGGGGCTGGTGTCCCGGCAGAAGTGGCTGCTGTGGGCGTGGTCTGGCTAGCTGCGGGTGCCGCTGGGGTGGTGGCCGGCGCTGATTGTGGCACCGAGATGCCAGCCGGTGCGGCGGTTGGCGCAGATGCCGTGGCGGCAGCGGGTGGGCTGGCGGGGGCTGTGGCTGCTGGCTGGGTTGCCTGACCTGGTGGGGTTGAGGCAGCGGGCGGCGGGGAACTTGCCGCTGTCTGGGGAGCGCCCGCTGGTGGCTGGGCAGTCGCGCTGGCGGGCGCAGGACCCGCTGGCTGAGCTGATGCGGGCGTGGGCGCATTGGCGATCGGTGCCGGCAAAGCCTGCTTGCCTGCTGCGACCTGCAGCGCCAGGCGCACCTGTGCGCCACTGCCCTGAACTTCAAAACGAAGGGTATCGCCGGCCTTGGCGGCCTGTGGCAGAACCAGATTGAGCAGCTTGCCCTCGATCTGCACCTGCGTGCCGCCATTGGGAGCAGGCCCCAAGACGCGACCATCGAGGACCTGACCAGCCTGCAGCGCAAGCGCCTGCAAGGCCCCGCCGCGCGCGGCCGTTACGATCTGGGGTAGCTGGTTGGGGATAATCATGGTGGACCCGACCCCGCCGCGCCATGCGGCTGCGCCAGTCTAGCGCAGGGACAGCATCTGATGATTCTGTGTCGCTTGGGAAACTTAACAGCGTGTGACCAACGCGGTCACGCCCAGACCCAGTTTGCCGCTAGTCGGGGCGGATGTCGGTATAGTCTTTGGTGACGGGCTTGCCGCGAAAGGTCACCCAGAAAAAGTTGAGCGTATAGGTGCCCGCAGTGCGAAACACGCCTTCCTTTTCCAGCCGACGACCCGAGGTCTTCATCTTGAGCCCGAATGTCCATTTGACGCCACCGACCTTGGAGAGCCGAACCGCCACATCGGTATCCTCGCCGAAGAAGTCGATGGAGCGATCATAGCCGCCTACCTGTGCCCAGGCGGCGCGCTTGAAGACGAAATTGCCACCCTGCACCACCGAACCAACGCGCAGGATGTAGCGGTTGAGAATGTAGATCAGATAGGTCAGGCCATAGAACATGTTTACCAGGAACCGGCTCCAGGGGCTCATGTCGTAATAGACATAGGGGCCGCTGAGGCAGACCAGCTTGGGATCGCGCTGGAATTCGCTGAACACGGTATCAAGCCAACCGACAGGCACAATGGTATCGCTGTCGATATTGGCGACCAGATCAAAGCCTTCACTGGCGGCAAAGCCGGCATCGCGGGCGTTGACCAGACCCTTTTTGGGCTCATCGACGACCCGGACCGTGGGAAAGCCGCGGGCAATCTCGCCGGTCCGGTCAGTCGAGGCATTGTTGACCACGATGATTTCGGCGTCGACGCCCGCGCGCGCGATCTCGGCCACCACTGATTCCAGGCATTTGCCGATCAGCGCCTCTTCATTATAGGCGGGTATGACGAATGCCAGTTTCATTGCTGCCTCATGCCGGGCCGGAACGGACCTTGGTCGCTGCAAATAGCGCCTCGGATTGGCTTGGGCAACACAAAGCGCCGCTTTTCAAGCGCTTTGCGTGCCGTCAGGCGCGCGAATCGGCCCCGGCAATGTAGTCGCGCTTGCCAATCGGCGCCCCATTGGCCCGCAGGATGGCGTAGGCCGTGGTGACGTGAAAGTAGAAATTGGGCATGGCGAACTTGGTGAGATAGTCCAATCCGCTCAGGGGCATATCGTTGCCACCAAGCTTGAGCACGACTTCACGCGTGTCGCTGTCGGCAAGGTCCTCTGGCCGAGTTGAGGCCAGCAGATCGAGCGCCTTGGCGATGCGGGCGCGGAGTTCCTCGAAGGTCTTTTCGGTATCGGGCCAGACCGGAATTTCGCGACCAGCCAGACGTGAGATGCAGCCTTTGACGTGATCGGTGGCGATCAGAACCTGGCCGCTGAAGGCAATCATGTCGGGCGCCAGGCGGGCCTGGGCCAGCACCGATGTGTCGAACTTGCGCTCGGTGGCATTGGCCTCGGCCTTGTCCATGACCACCAGCAGATTGTTCAGCATGCGGGTAAAGACTGGCACGGTCAGATCATAAACGGCGATCGTCATGGAGAGACACCTTGATTGTCGGAACGCTAACGGGAAGAGTTTACTTGTGCCTGTGGTAGCAGGATGACAAGTGAGTTGGGTATGCACAGCGATAAAGACAAGCCGGCAGGCGAGGACGAAGACCGGCACAGTGGTTATTCGCGGCTGCGATCCAAGCTGCGGCTGCTCTACCACAGCCAGTCTTCCAAAGCGCAACGGTTTCAGTTTTCGGTGCTGGTTGTCGATCTGGCGATCATCGTATTCTTCATCGCCTCGCCACTGCTGCGCGAGAACGACTCGTTTCTGTGGATCGACTACTCCATCGCGCTGTTGCTGGCGGTGGACCTGACGGCGCGCGCGCTGGCGTCGACCGACATCAAACGCTGGTTGCGACAGGTACCGGTGATCCTCGATGTCTTCATTCTGGTGACGCTGCTGGCCCCGACCTGGTTCTTCAACCTGGGCTTCCTGCGGATCCTGCGGCTATGGACGATGACGCGCAGCAGTACCTTCTGGCGCCCGCTGAACCGGCGCGGCTATGCCGAATATCGCGAGACGATCCAGGCGGTGATCAACCTGCTGGTGTTCCTGTTTGTGGTGACCGGCTTTGTCTATACGGCCTTCGCCAATCGCGGCGCCGAAGGCATTGCCGGCTATGTCGACGCGCTCTATTTCACCGTGGCCACCGTTACCACCACCGGGTTTGGCGATATTACCCTGCCCGGCACCTGGGGCAAGCTGGCCTCGATCAGCATCATGATCGTTGGCATCTCGCTGTTCGTGAAGCTGGCGCAGTCGATCTTCCGGCCCAATAAGGTGCACTTCCCCTGCCCGCAATGCGGCCTGCAGAATCACGATCCGGACGCGGTGCACTGCAAGGCGTGCGGGCACATCCTGAACATTCCCGATCCCGGCAATTATTAGCGGATAACGTCGAGCCGCACGCGGAAGCAGGCGCCCGGCAACGGGCCCTGCACCAATTCGAGCGTGCCGTTCATGCGGGCCACGATCTGGCGCGAAATCGCCAGGCCCAGCCCGGCACCACTCTGATCGCTGGAACCATGCTCGCCGCGCGAGAATTTTTCAAAGATCAGTGTGCGTTCGCCCTTGGGAATGCCGGGGCCGTTATCGGCGATCTCGACCACATAGCTGCCCGCCTTGACCGCTGAGGTGACGCGCACAACGGGGTGTTCGGCATCGTTATATTTGACGGCGTTGGACACCAGATTGATGAAGACCTGACATAGCCGGTCTGCGTCGCCCTCAACCATGGTCGGGCGGGCGCGCTCGCCCAGTTCAACCCGCATGCCGCGCTGTCGCAACAGGGCGTCGCAGACGCGCAGTGCGCGGTCCAATGCATCTTCGGCATCGGTGGGCACATTGTCCCAGGCCCGTTCGCCGCGCTCGAGCGCGGAGAGATCAAGGATCTCATCGAGCAGCTTGGTCAGGCGCAGGCTTTCCTGATGAATGGTGGAGACGAAGTGATGACGCTGACCTTCATCAATGCCGTCGGGCTCAAGCAGGATTTCGGAGAAGGAGCGGATCGAGGTCATGGGTGTACGCACCTCATGGCTGACCTGGCTGAGAAATTCGTCCTTCTGGCTGTCGAGCTCGCGCAACTGGACATTGGCGTCCTCGAGCTTTTGCGCAGTGGAGCGCAGTTCGGCCGAGGTCTTCTCCAATTGCTGGGAATACTCGATGACCTGCTGAGTCTCGTCAGCCATCTGCATCACTTCTTCGAGCGAAACGTCGGAGCCCGACACCACCTTGGACAGCATGACGTGGGCCGATGCGGCGCCGATGGAGCCCGCCAGTTCGCGCTCAAGCCGGCCGATGAATTCCGACGAGGGCTCAAGCCGGTCGGGATCAACGCCGCTCTCGCGCGCAGCCGTCTCGAACAGCGCGGCGGCTCGCCGCTCGCCCAGCACGCGCTCGGCGACAAAGAACAAATCATTGGCGGTGGCCGAGCCGCGCACGAAATTGCCCTGCGCGACGTGGCCTCGGCGGAAAACATCGACAAACAGTGTGGCCTGGATCCGTTCGAGCGCCGACTGGGTGGTCAGCAGCGACACCACGGTCAGGGTCAGCACATTGATGGTCAGGCTCCAGAACGCGGCATGGCTGAGCGGATCAAGACCATCAAGTCCGAACAGCGCTTCGGGGCGCAGCCAGGCAATGCCCCAGGGGCCATTGTCGAGCAACATGGCAACCTGCGGAGACACCGACTCGAACGAAGGCAGGAAGCTGCACCAGACCCAAACGACGAAACCGGCCGCAATGGCGGCCGTGGCTGCCTTGAGCGAGGCATCGCGCCAGAACAGCGCCGCCAGCACGGCGGGGAAGAACTGGGCAATGGCGGTGAAGGAGATCAGGCCGATAGGCGCCAGCGCGTTGGAGTCGCGGGTGAAAAAGAAGTAGAAAAAGCCCAGCGACAGGATCAGCACGATGGAGAAGCGCCGCGCGACCAGCAGCGAGCGGCTGACGCCCTGCCCGTCGCCGCTGGGTTCGCCCGAGCTGAAGCGCAGCACCAGCGGCATCACGATATGGTTGGAGACCATGATCGAGAGCGCGATGGATTCCAGGATGATCATCGAGGTGGCCGAAGAGAAGCCGCCGATAAAGGCAAACAGCGCCAGCGCGTCCTGTCCGGCTGCCATGGGCAGGGTGAGCGCGAACATGTCCGGATTGGAGCCCTCGGGCATGGAGGTCAGCCCGAACATGGCGATGGGCAGGATGAACAGGCTCATCAGCAGCATGTAGGCGGGGAAGGCCCAGCTGGCGACGCGCAGATGGTTCTCGTCGGAGTTTTCGACCACGGTCACCTGAAACTGGCGCGGCAGACAGACAATGGCGGCGACCGACAGGGCGAGCGTGGTCAACCAGCGATCGTCAAAGCTATTGCCGTCCTGTGGCCCCACGCCCATCTCTGCAGCGCGGCTGAAAATGCCTTCAAAGCCGCCACCGGCATAGACCACAAAAACCCCTACGGCGAGCAAGGCGGTGAGCTTGACCACGGCCTCAAAGGCGATAGCCGCGACAACGCCGTGGTGCTGTTCCTTGGCGTCGACATGGCGCGTACCAAACAGGATGGTGAAAACCGCCATGGCGGCGGCAATGCCGAAGGCCAGACCAACATCGTCAATGCCAGCCAGACTGCCCTGCCCGAATTCGGACGCCCCGGCGACAGTCTGGATAGAGGACGTCACGGCCTTGAGCTGCAGCGCGATATAGGGGGCGATGCCGATCACGGCGATGCAGGTGACCAGCACAGCCAGCCGGTTGGACTTGCCAAAGCGCGAGGACAGCAGATCGGCCAGCGAGGTGATGCGCTGATTGTGGCTGATGCGCACCAGCCGGCGCAGCAGGAACCACCAGCCGACAAAAACCAGTGTGGGTCCCAGATAGATGGTGAGGAATTCAAGGCCACTGCGCGCGGCGTTACCGACCGCGCCATAGAACGTCCAGCTGGTGCAATAGACCGAGATGGACAGCGTATAGACCGCCGGGGAATGCAGGAACGACTTCTTGTGCGCGCGGGCCCGCCTATCGCCGAAAAACGCCAGCACGAAGAGCAGGCCGACATAGCCGATAGCGGTGGCGATGACGAAATCGGCCGAAAGCATCAATCGGCCTCCGGCCCGTTTGTGGTGTCACCGGTTTCGGACGGCAGGAGATGGGTCAGCATCGCCGTACCCATGATCAGCAGCAGCCAGACCACAAACAGGTAGATGACCACCTGCGGCACGCCGAAATGGGTGATGGGCTGATTAAAGACATAGACTAGCGGCGGCACCAGCAGCAGGGCGCCGAAAATGGTGAGCACCAGCATGCTGGCAATGAGTTTACGCCGCTCCGCCATGCCCACCCAGCAATTGCCGCACCGCGCCGACCACATCGGCATTGGCGTAGGGCTTGGTGACGAAGCCGTCAGCGCCCAGTTCCTCGGCGGTGCGCCGATCCTGCTGCTGGCCCTTGGCCGTCAGGATGAGCACGGGCATGCCGCGCAATTCGACATTGGCGCGGATCTGCTTGAGCACGTCGAAGCCGCTGCGCTTGGGCAGCATCACATCGAGCACCAGCATACGCGGCTGCAGTCGGCGCACAGCATCAATGACAGCGTCGCCGTCGGTGACCGCGCTGATGGAAAAGCCCGCGCGGCGCAGGATGAAGTCGAGCGATTCCAATATGCTCGGTTCGTCCTCGGCAATGAGAATATCGATCGCCAAATTCCCCCCTGAAACATGCGCGGTCTCCCCTCCGCCCATGTGCCCTCACTTAAGCGCAATCAGTCCTGATCGCCAAGCGCAAATACCGTTGGCAGCAATGGCGCGCGGGTGCGCGAGGCCCCGGCATCGGGCGACAGGGTCTCTTCCTGACGGCTGGCACAGTCGCGCCGGGTGCACAGGCGGCAGCTGGGACCGACCGGGATATCGGCGGACAGATCGCTCAGGTCGAGCCCCGATGCATAGATGGTGCGATCGGCATGCAGCACATCACAGGCCAGCATGACCGAGGACGAGACAATCTGCTCGCGGAAGGCCGCCGTGCGGCGCTGCACGGTGCGCGCCAGGAACAGATAGCGCGAGCCATCAGAGAAGCGCACAACCTGGCGCAAGGGCGCGTCGGGGACCCTGAAGGCGCCGTAAATCGCCCAGAGAGGGCAGGCATGACCGCTATTGGGCAACAGCAGACCGGGCAGCGGGAAATGCTTGGTGAGCCGACCGGCAGGGTCCGAGCGCAGAAAGCCAAAGGGCACCCCCTCTTCGCCTGGACGGCGCAGGGTCACCAGACGATGGGCCACCTGTTCGAAACTGGCATTATAGACCTGCCGGAGATGGTCGATGTCATAGGCACTCGATTCTGCGTCGGCCAGCATGCGCTGATAGGGGAACACCATGGCGCCCGCCAGATAGGAGCCGACGGCGCGGGCCGCCAGCCGCCGGGCGGTGGGCGTCGAGAGCACGGCGCTATCGAGCGTTTCGGCCAGCGCATCGCCAGCCGCCAGCTCGCCATAAAGCCGGGCCAGTTGAAACTGCCTTGTGGCCAGGGTCGCGGTGCCCTGGAACCACATGCGGCGGGTCAGGATGTCAAAACGGTACTGGCCGGGAAAATCGGGCTCATCGGGCAAACCACCAAAGGCAACGGTTACAGCGAACTTCTTGCGCAGCAAATCGGTGAGCGTGGCAACGTTGAAGGGCCCTGCCCGCTCGATCTCGGCGCGTAACGCATCGGCTACGGTTTCAAGGCCGGGGAAATGGTTCTGGCGCTCAATGATGAGATCGTCGATTTCGCGGGCGGGCGAGACATTGCGGCTGATTTCGCTGGAGGTATCAAACTGGCCGATGAGATTGCGCGACACATCGGACAGGGTAAGGGTTTCGCGACTAATGGCCCCCAGGAAGCGCTGCCGTTCGGCTTCATCAAGGTCAGGCACATCATCAAGGATTTCGGCGCTGGAGCGAATGGCGGTGACGCCTGACAGGATCTGGTGCAGCAACTGGCTCAGTAGCGGATCGGAGCGCAGGCGGTCCGCATAGGCGTCGGCGTTCGAGACGGCGTCCGTATAGGCGCGATGCAGGCGCGCCAGTGCCGCAGCGCTGGCGGGGTATTGCGCCACCAGATCGCGGCGCTCATCGGGACGGAAGGGCAGCGACTCAACCACCGGGTCGGCAAAGGCCTCTTCAAGGTCCTGCAGCAGCTTTTGCTCGGTCCGTCCGGCCAATTCGTCGACATCAATGTCCAATTGGGTGGCGACACGGTTGAGCAACGCCCCGCCAATGTCGCGCTTGTTGTTTTCAATCAGGTTCAGATAGCTGGCCGAAATCCCGACCAGTCGCGCCAGTGCGGCCTGGGAAATCCTCAGTGATTTCCGTCTGTTGCTGATACGAAAACCGATTGGCGCGCGCATTGAACGGCCCTCCCCATTTCGACGTCCTGTCAACGAATTGACAATTGCCACAGTCCGTAAGATCAATAATTTACAGAATATCTCAACAATTACAACGACCTATTGCCGTCGTTTTCTCCAGAGTGAATACTCACGGGGCGGTGAGCTGTCGGCTATGTATCGACTGCCCCGCGCCAAAAGGAGGAAATCAATGACACTTTTGAAGCGCGGCCTTAGCCGCCGTAAGGTGCTGCAAACCGGCGTTGCCGGCGTTGTTGGCGCGGGCGTTGCGCCCATGATGTTCACCAAGGGCGCCTGGGCCCAGGAATTCTGCAACAATCCAACAGGTGACACTGTCACTATTGGTCTGAACGTGCCGCTGACCGGTGCCTATGCTGAAGAAGGCGCAGACGAACTGCGCGCATACCAGCTGGCCGTCAAACATCTGAACGGTGAAGGCGATGGCGGTCTGCTCAATGTGCTGACCCCAACAGCTCTGACCGGCAAGGGTATTCTGGGCAAGAAGGTCGCTTATGTGACCTCGGACAGCCAGACCAAGGCTGACGTGGCCCGTGCCGGTGCGACCCGCATGATCGAGCGTGATGGCGCGCTGATGATCACGGGTGGCTCGTCTTCGGGTGTGGCTGTTGCCGTTCAGGGCCTGTGCCAGGAAATGGGCATCATTTTCATGGCCGGCCTGACCCACTCCAATGACACCACGGGCAAGGACAAGCGTCGCTACGGCTTCCGCCACTTCTTTAACGCTTACCAGTCCGGTGTGGCTCTGGGCCCCGTGCTCGGCCAGGAATATGGCAATGACCGCAAGGCCTACCATCTGACCGCTGACTACACCTGGGGCTGGACCCAGGAAGAGTCGATGAAGAACGCCACCGAGGCGCTCGGCTGGGAAACCACTGCTGCCGTTCGCACCCCGCTTGGTGCTGGCGACTTCTCGCAGTTCCTGACGCCTGTGCTCAATTCGGGCGCTGACGTGCTGGTTCTGAACCACTACGGCAACGACATGGTCAACTCGCTGACCCAGGCCGTGCAGTTCGGCATGCGTGAGCGCGAAGTCAACGGCAAGAAGTTCGAGATCGTGGTTCCACTGATCTCCGAGCTGATGGCCAAGGGCGCCGGCCCCAATATCAAGGGCATTTACGGCACCTCCAACTGGCACTGGAACCTGCAGGATCCAGGGACCGTGGCCTTCACCAAGTCGTTCGGCGCCGAGTATGGCGCCCCACCATCGCAGGCGGCTCACACCTGCTACGTGCAGACGCTGCTGTATGCAGATGCCTGCGAACGCGCCGGTACGTTCTATCCGCCTGAAGTCATCAAGGCCCTTGAAGGCCATGAGTTCGACGGCATGGGCAATGGCCGCACGCTGTACCGCGCCGAAGATCACCAGTGCATGAAGGACGTGCTCGTGGTGAAGGGTAGCGAAAACCCAACCAGCGAGTACGACGTGCTCGAAGTCGTTCAGGTCGTTGGCCGCGATGCGGTTGATTACGATCCAGCGATCTTTGGCGGCGATCTCGGCCCTGCCGAGCCAGCCCCTATCTGCTGATTACTTGGTCCGCCCCGTTGAACGGGGCGGACCTCGCCTAAGTTTTCAGCTCGGAGCACACAATGTTTGATGCGATTTTTCTACAGTTCCTGAACGGGCTGGATAAAGGCGGGGCCTATGCGTTGATCGCATTGGGTCTGACGCTGGTTTTTGGCACCCTTGGTGTCGTCAATTTTGCGCATGGCGCGCTGTTCATGCTTGGCGCCTTCTGTGCAGTGCTGTTTCGACAGCTGATTACGCTGGAATCGGTCACGCTCGACCCCGAAAAGCTCTCACCCTGGGGGGCGCCACTCGAAATCCGCGCGCCGCTGGTGCAGACATGGTTCGGTGATTTCGGCGCCGTTCTGGTGGACTATTCAGTTCCATTCTCGATCCTGCTCACCATTCCGGTGATGCTGGTGATCGGCATCGCGCTCGAGCGCGGCATCATCAAACATTTCTACAAGCGCCCACACGCCGATCAGATTCTGGTGACGTTCGGTCTGGCCATCGTGGCCCAGGAAATCATCAAGTCGATCTTTGGCGCCAATCCCATTCCCCAGCCCATGCCCGAAGCTGTGCAGGGCGCCAGTGATATCGGCGCCTGGTTGGGCATGCAGGCCAATGTGATCACCTACCCGACCTGGCGCCTGATCTACTTCCTGTTCGCCGCCGTGGTGATTGGCGGGGTGTTCGCCTTCCTGCAGTTCACCACATTCGGCATGGTGGTACGCGCCGGCATGGCCGATCGCGAAACCGTGGGCCTGCTGGGTATCAATATCGACCGCCGCTTCACCATTGTCTTTGGTCTGGCGGCCGTCGTGGCCGGCATGGCTGGCGCGATGTACACGCCGCTGCTCCCGCCAAACTACCATCTGGGCATGGACTTCCTGGTGCTCAGCTTCGTGGTCGTTGTGGTGGGGGGCATGGGCTCACTCACCGGCGCGGTCGCCGCAGGCTTCCTGCTGGGCATCGTGCAGTCCTTCGCCTCGATGACGCAGGTCAAGGATTTCCTGCCCGGCATCGATCAGGTGATCATCTATCTGGTTGCCGTTGTTATTCTTTTGGTTCGTCCGCGTGGCCTGATGGGTCGCCGCGGTGTGATGGAGGCCTGACATGCTAGCCATGCCTCGCAAAGATCTGTTCCTGCTGCTCGGCTTCAGTGCCGCAGTGCTCACCATGCCGATCTGGCTGCAGCCCTTTGGCGCTGCCTATCCCGATCTGCTCAATCGCTTCGCGATCTTCGCGATCCTGGCGGTTGGCTTCAACATCCTGTTCGGGTTGACCGGCTATCTCAGCTTCGGCCACGCCGCCTTCTTTGGCGTGGGTTCCTATGCTGCGGTCTGGTCATTCAAGCTGCTGACCATGGACGCCCTGCCCGCCTTGCTGTTTGCCATCATCATTTCAGGCGTGTTCGCGCTGATGATCGGTTTTGTCAGCCTGCGGCGGTCTGGCATCTACTTCTCGATCCTGACGCTGGCCTTCGCGCAGATGAGCTACAATCTGGCCTATTCGGTGTTCACACCGATCACCAATGGTGAAACGGGTCTGCAGCTGAGCCTGAACGATAGCCGTTTCATCGACCGGATGTTCTTCGAGGCTGCTCCCGGCCTGCCCTCGCCGACCATTCTGGGTATGCCGCTGACCGGCTACACGGCGTTCTACTTCTGCGCCGCGTTCCTGATCGTAACCTTCTTCATCGCCCAGCGCATAACGGGCTCGCCCTTCGGCATGATGCTCAAAGGCATCAAGTCCAACCAGGTCCGGATGAACTATACCGGCTTCAACACGCGGCCCTATACGCTGGCAGCGTTCGTGATCTCGGGCATGTATGCCGGTCTGGCCGGTGGCCTTCTGGCCATTACCGATCCGCTGGCTGGTGCCGAACGCATGCAGTGGACGGCCTCGGGCGAAGTGGTGCTGATGACCATTCTGGGCGGCGCCGGGACACTGGTAGGGCCCGCTATCGGGGCCTGGATGATCAAGTATTTCGAGAACATCCTGTCGGCACTGAACGAGCAGATCCTGACCAATTTCTATAGCTTCCTGCCCGAAGGGTTTGGCGAGGTGATGGTCAAGATCACCAGCAAGTTTGTCGGCGAAGGCTGGCACCTGACCCTGGGTCTGGTGTTCGTTCTCATCGTTATCTTCCTGCCCGGGGGGATCATGGAAGGCGTCCGCCGGATTGCTGCGGCAATACGGCCGTCGGACAAGCCCGGTGCGAAATCCCAACAAACCCAACCAGCAGAGTAGGACGCGTTAGATGAGTGTAGCCAATGTCGTCCTGCATGTTGCTGACGTGCACAAACGCTTCGGGGGGCTGCATGCCCTGGCCGATATCGATCTGGAAGTCGAAGAAGGCCAGACGCATGCGATTATCGGCCCCAACGGGGCCGGCAAATCCACCCTGCTCAACGTCATCATCGGCAAGCTGGCGCCAACCAGCGGCCAGGTGGTGTTCGACGGGACCGTGCTGACCGGACGCAAGCCCTATCAGATCAACCAGCTGGGCATTGCCCGGGTGTTCCAGACGCCGGAAATCTTCGCCGACCTGTCGGTGTTGCACAATGTGATGATCCCCGCCTTGGCCAAGCGCGATGGCGCGTTCAAGCTGAACATGATGGGCTCGCTGGCCTATGAAAAGAAGATCCGCGAGGAAGCCGAACACATGCTCGAAGATGTGGGCATGCTGAGCAGCCGCGAGGATCATGCGGGCAGTCTAAGTCGAGGTGACAAGCGCCGGATGGAGCTGGCCATGTGCCTGATCCAGCACCCGCGCCTGCTGCTGCTGGACGAGCCGACTGCGGGCATGAGCCGACATGACACCAACACCACGATCGAATTGCTCAAGAAGATCAAGAGCCGCGGCATGACCAAGGTCATCATCGAACACGACATGCATGTGGTGTTCTCGCTGGCCGACAAGATCTCGGTGCTGGCGCAGGGCCGCATCATTGCCGATGGCACGCCCGATCAGGTGCGTGGCAATCCCAAAGTGCAGGAAGCCTATCTCGGAGGGGAAACGGAATGAGTACCATGGCTATGGATACCCAGATCGGCAGCGGCAGCCAGGCTGCAGCGACCGAGGCCGCCAAGCCCTTCTTTTCGGTGCGCGACGTGCACGCCTATTATGGCGAAAGCTATATCGTGCAAGGCGTATCGCTCGACATTCGCAAGGGTGAAATCCTCGCGCTGCTGGGCCGCAATGGCGCAGGCAAATCCTCGACATTGCGCACCATTGCCCGCACCGATGATCCACAGATGCGGCAGGGCGAAATCTGGCTTGATGGCGACCCCATCCACCAGATGAAGAGCTATCAGGCCGCCCAGGCCGGCATCCAGCTCGTGCCCGAAGACCGGCGCATCATTTCGGGGCTCACGGTGGAAGAAAACATCTTCCTGGCCCAGGTCGCCCCCGGCACAGGCTGGGGCCTCGATCAGATCTACGAGAGCTTTCCGCGGCTGGCGGAACGCCGCAAGCAGGAGGGCGTCACCCTCTCAGGCGGCGAGCAGCAAATGCTGGCCATCGCCCGGGCACTAGCGCGCAACCTCAAGCTGCTGCTGCTCGACGAGCCCTATGAAGGGCTGGCGCCGGTGATCGTGCACGAGATCGAGCGCATCCTGCATTCGATCAAGCCGCTGGGCATCACCACCATCATCGTGGAGCAGAATGCAGTGGCCGCGCTCAAGCTGGCCGACCGTGCCGTCATTCTCGACACTGGTGAAGTGGCCTTTTCCGGCACCGCCAAAGAAGTGCTCGACAATGCCGAGCTGCGCCAGGAATACCTGGCCATCTAGGCCGACCCGTTTTCGGTCCCCGCACCGATCCGCCCTACCCTGGGTCTTTTGACTAAAGGCATTCCGCCGATCTCACCTCTCCCCGTTAAGAGGCCCAGGGTAATTTCTAATCCTTCGGCATTTCCGGCGCATTGGCGGCGATGGTGATGCCGTCGCCCTCCAGCGCGTCGCGCACTTCGCGCGCCAGATCGACAGCGCCCGGCGTATCGCCATGCAGGCAGATCGAGCGCGCCGCCGATTGCATCACCGTGCCATCGATAGCCACCAGTTCGCCGGCCTTGGCCAGGCGCAAGCAACGGGCAATGACGGCATCGACATCATGGATTACCGCGCCCTCCTGGCTGCGGGGCACCAACAGCCCATCAGGGGTATAGGCGCGGTCGGCATAGGCTTCGCGGATCAGGGGCATGCCGACAGCCCGGGCCGCCCGCACCTGCTGGCTATTGTCGAGCGCCAGTGCGGCCATGGACGGCGCCATGCCCTGAATGGTGGCGAAAATGCCCACGGCGAAAGCCAGTTCCTCGGCTGTCTGATTGGCCAGCGCACCATGCAATTTGACGTAAGAGAGCGGATAGCCGACCTCGTCGGCGATAAAGCGCACGAGAAACAGCTGCTCGCGGATCTGACCGAGCAATTTGTCGAGCGGCATGACCAGACGAAACCGACCGAAGCGCTTGGGGTCGACATACCCCGGATGGGCCCCGGCACGCACGCCGCGCGCCTGACAGACCTTGAGAATGTGGCGAATGGTCGGGGCGTCGCCCGCATGGCCGCCACAGGCAATTGAGGCGCTCGACACGATCTCGAGCAGATCATCGTCATGGCCGGTGCCTTCGCCCAGATCAGCATTGAGGTCGATCGAGATCATGGTTGGCGGTTCCGCAGGAGCTGGTGCGCGTGGTCGACACTGACCGGGGCGAATTCGACCGTACTCTCGGGGCGCAATTGGGCAAAGCGATCCAGATCGGCTGTGATGATGGTGCCAATGCGTGGATAGCCCCCGGTGGGCTGGTGGTCGCGCATCAGCACGATGGGTGTGCCATCGCCCAGGATCTGGATGTCACCGGGCACGATGGCATCGGAAACCAGTGAGAGGCTGGTGGCGTCGGCAAAGACACCCGCGGGTTCATCCAGCCGCACGCCCATGCGATCAAGGCGACGCGAAATGCCAAAGGGCGTGCTGGCGAAGCGCTGGCGGATTTCTGTGGCGAACAGGTCGGCATGCAGGCCCCAGACAAAACGGATTGGCCCGTCCTGCGGCTCGGGCAAGGCGACGGGACCGGGCGCGGCGCCGCTGGCGCCATGCAGTTCGAGAACATCGCCAACCTGCAAGGGACGCCCGCTGAGCCCCCCAAGGCGCGCACGGCTGCTGGTGGCGCGGCTGCCCATGACTGGCGGCAGACCCAGTTCCCCGTCAAAGCGCAGATAACCGTAATTGCCAGCCGCACCCGGGGTGATGGTCAGTTCATCGCCGGTTTCCAGCACCACGCTACCAGGCCAGTCGAGGATATGCTCATTGTGACGAGCCACAAAGAGCCCGCCCGCCAGACCGATCCGGCAACGCCCGGACTGCAGTTTCAGCGCCATTCCCGCCATGGTGATTTCGAGCCCGGCATGATCGGCGCCGGCCAGCGCGCCGGCCAGTTGATAGGCCATGGCATCCATGGGGCCCGAGGCGCTGATGCCATCGGCCAGGTGGCCAAAGCGGCCTGCATCCTGCACCGTGAGCAGAGGTCCCGCGCGGGTAATCGCCAAAATCGCACTCATGAAGCCACCACAAAATGCAGCTGATCGCCGGGCGCCAATTGCGTGGGTGCGGCAGCGGCCGGATCGAAATTGTTGAAATCGGTGGAGCCAATAATGTGCCAGCCGGTGGGCAGTTCGGTGGCGGTGATGGCGGTCTGTCCGGCCGCGAACAGCACGGTGCCCGGCGGCACCATGGGCCGCACTTCGGTGCGGCGCGGCACCACCAGATTATCGGGATGCATGCCGCAATAGACAAAGCCCGGGGCGAAACCCGTCGCCAGCACGCGCACAGGCCGGGCATTGTGCGCGGCAATGAATTCGGCGCTGCTCAGGCCCAGATCAGCCGCCACACTATCGAGGTCGGGGCCATCAAAATGCACGGAAATGGTCCAGTCACGACTGGCGGACACAGCCGCGGGGTCCAGCGCGAACAGGCGCAGGCGAAGCTCGCCCACAATGTCAGCGCGGCGCGATTGCAGCGGGTCATAGCGCAACAGCACCGAGACCAGGTTGGGCACGACTTCGAGCACGCCGGCGAGCGGCTCGCGGTTGAGTTGGGTCGCCAGCGCAATCGCTGCCCGGTTGGCCGATTCAGTCAGTGCCGTGCCAAAGCGCACCAGCAGAGCGCTATCACCCAGCGTTACGATGGTCGGCGTCGGGAATGTTTCGATGACGGGCGAGCCAGTCATGAGGCTGCCTCCTGGGCGCAACATGCGGCTATTCCTGTCGGACCAGCCCGGGTCAGTCAATCCGGTCCATAAGTGCAGGCGCCTTGCCCCACTCGGAAGACCGTTTGAAGGTGCCGGTATCGCATGGCGATAGCGGCCAGATTGACCTGCCGGGTCAGGTTCGTCGTCCGGCTCTAGTTCGGGTCCCTGCCGTCCTGTTCGATGACAGCGTCAAACAGCTGCCGAGCCTGCCCTGCACCGATTGCCTCAATGGCAACAGTGGCAATGGCAGCGAACAATTCTGCAATTTCCTGAGGGTCAGTGATTTCGGCGTCGTCGTCTTCTACGTCGGCGTTGATCAGAGTAAACACAAGAACGCGCCTCCAAAGGTAGCCAATGGAGCGAGTGTGACGCGATTCCTGTTACAGAATAAATAATGAAATTTGCCCGCTGGCTGGAACACGCCGATTGCCAGAAAGGTCAGGAAAGCTTACTCTTCGCCCGCTTCGAGTTCTTCGACATAATGCTCGATCTGCTCGAATGTCGCTGAAAACGGCAGCGGCTTGTCCCCGAAAATGATCTTGAAGCTTTCGTCCTCGCGGATGGCGTGACCGCCCTTGCCCATCTTGGCCGTCAGCTTTTCAGCCGTCAGGATGGTTAGGCCATGGCGCCCGGCGATCCGCTTGAGGCGGCGCATCTTCGAGGCTTCAAATTCCTTGCGGCTCACAGCTCTTCCTATCGTGCAAACGCGGCGTAGCGGCGCCCGTTATGGCGCCAGCGACCGCTCGCGGCAACGGATACATGATTGTGGCAAACCGGTCCAGACGAACGCACGGTGCAGCTGCTGATCGCAGCTAGAACCTAATAATCTGCCAGCATCTGCAATTGCTGCGCTTGTGATGCAGCAGCAAGCGTTGGAAATCTCTGCGCGGCCAAAGCTCCCCACTCTGACGCGCATGGGCTAGCCACAGCTTGCGCCGTGCGCCCGGCGGCTCCAGATGTCGATACTTGCCACCGGAAAACTTAGGCCAATCCAGGGCCAAGCCGCTGCTAACCAATTCGGCCGCGAGGTCGCGTCCGTCAGGCAGGAAGCATTCTGCGACCAAACGATCATACGAAAGCTCTGGCTTAAGCACGGCGGTTACCGTCTGGCCCTTACACAGTTGGACCAGAGCCCATTTCGATTGCTTTCCCCAAGGGTGATCGAGTTCTGGCGCATCGATGCCGGCGAGTCGCACGCGAGACTTGCCAATCACGATCGTATCTCCGTCAATCACCCAACAACGCCCCTGAATGGCGGTCGCTGCGTGAGGCTGACTCCTTGGTTTGGGTGAGAACACTCGGCCAGCGCACGTGCCAAGGCGACCGGCGCCGACGACGTATTTGCCGTGTTGGCGCGGGTCTCCCTACCGAAAACAGCCGCACCAATAGCCGAAAAAACCTCATACTCCCCCGCAACAACTAGCATTTCCCGCTAGAATTCAGCGCCTTTCCAGCACCTTACGCAATCTGGCACGAGCGGAAAGAGGTCCGAGAACTGGTGCTGCTGCTGAGTTTGAAGATTTTTGGTGTCAACGTTGCAACCACCAGCCAGGTCGACATGGCTCGGCGCTCAAGCTTGCAGAACCGGCGGCGCAGCGTGATTTCAGATTGCTGGAGAGCATGGCGGGTGGGGAGGGATTCGAACCCCCGGGACGCTTGCACGCCCGCCGGTTTTCAAGACCGGAGCAATCGACCACTCTGCCACCCACCCGACGAGTGAGCCTTTAGCGGCAGAGTGGCGGGCTGTCCAGAGTGTCAGGGGATCAGAACGACCGAGCCTGTGGTTTGACGGCTTTCAAGGGCGCGATGGGCATCGGCGGCCTGCGCCAGTGGGAAGCTGTGATTGACCTGCACCTTGATGGCGCCACTGGCGACCGCATCGAACAGCGCCTTGGCGCCCTCGAGCAGCTCGGCGCGCTGGCTGAAATAGTGCGCGCCGGTCGGCCGGGTGACGTAGAGCGAGCCCTTGCGCGCCAGCACGGTGATATCGGGGATGGCCACCACACCCGAAGCATTGCCGAAGCTGGCCAGCAGGCCGCGCGGTCGCAGGCAGTCCAGCGACTTCTCGAAGGTGGCCTTGCCAACGCCGTCATAGACCACGTCGACGCCGCGTCCATCAGTGATCTCGCGGACGCGCTCAGCGAAATCCTCGGTGGTGTAGTTGATGACGTGATCGCAGCCATGCGCGCTGGCCAGCGCGGTCTTGTCGTCGCTGCCGGCGGTACCGATGACGGTGGCGCCCAGCGCCTTGGCCCATTGCGTGGCGATCAGCCCGGTGCCGCCTGCCGCCGCATGCCAGAGGATGGTCTCGTCCCTGGCCACGGCCCAGGTCTTGAACAGCAGGTAATAGGCCGTCAGTCCCTTGAGCAGGATGGCGGCTGCAGTCTGATCATCGACGGCATCTGGGATCGGCACCAGTCGGTCCGCAGTGACCAGACGTTCCTGGGCATAGGCCCCGACCAGGCCCTGATAGGCAACGCGGTCGCCAATCTTGAAATCGGTGACGCCGTCGCCCAGTGCGGTCACCACGCCGACAGCTTCATTGCCGGCCACGAAGGGCAGTTGCACCGGATAGAGCCCGGCGCGCTGATAAGTGTCGATGAAATTGAGCCCGATGGCGGTCTGGCGCAGGGCCACCTGCCCGGCGCCCGGCGCGCCGACGGCATGATCTTCAAAGCTCAGCACTTCTGGCCCGCCGGTTTGATGAACGAGAATGGCTTTGGTCATGGCAGGGTCCTTGATTGGGTGTGGCCTCCCAGCAAAGGCACCACACACGGAAAGTCTGAGTTGATCCTGTTTAGGCCGGGATTGGCGCGGGCAAAAGCCTTTGCAGCAGAGTTTTCCTCCACCTGCGGCGTTGCGCAGCACAAAGCGGTCGCCGCATCGCTGGCATCAGCCCACCTGGCAATGATACTCTGGTGGGCAATCGAGTTGAGAAGAGAACTTCATGGAATCGTTTACGCCGCTGACCGCCGTTATCGGTGGCAGCCTGATCGGTCTGGCCACAGCCGTGCTGTGGTTGGGCAATGGCCGCATCGCCGGCATCTCCGGTATTTTCGGGCAATTGCTGCCGCCAGCGCAGACCGTGGTCTGGCGGCTGGTATTTCTGGTTGCCATGGTGGGCTCCACTTTCGTGGTCGCCAAGCTGTTCCCACAGGTGGGCATGGGTGGCTCGGTTCCCGCAGCACTGGTCGAAGCGCCAGATGGCTGGGGCATCGCTACACCGGTCTGGCTCGTCATCGCGGGTCTACTGACCGGCATCGGCACCAAAATCGGCAATGGCTGTACTTCGGGGCACGGTGTGTGCGGACTGGCGCGGTTGTCGCGACGCTCGCTGGTGGCCGTTCTGGTGTTTTTCGGCGTGGCCATGGTCACTGTCGCTGTGACGGGAGTCGTCTGATGCGCGCCCTTAAACTCCCTTATCTCGCAACCGCAGCTGTGAGCGGCGCCCTGTTTGGCGCGGGTCTGTATGTCTCGCAGATGGTTGACGCCAACAAGGTGCTGCGGTTTCTCGATGTTACCGCCATCCCTTCGGGTGGCTGGGACCCGAGTCTGGCGTTTGTGATCGTGCCGGCCATCGTGGTGATGTTCATTGCGGTGCGGTTCAGCCGCGGGCGGCAGGCGCCGCTGTTTGATCTGCAATTTCACGAGCCCGAATATGACCGCATCGATAAGCGGCTGATCGGTGGTGCCGTGATGTTCGGCATTGGCTGGGGCATGGCGGGCATCTGCCCGGGCCCGGCAATTTCGCTGATCGCCTTTGTGCCCGATGGTCTGTGGCTGTTCCTGCTGGCCATGCTGGTGGGCTCCTATGCCGGTAGCCTGATTGTGCCAAGCGGCCACGCCAAGCGCCTGGCAGACGCCAGATGAGCGGGTTCGACGCCGATGCCATCGTGGTGGGCGGTGGCCTGGCCGGCGTGGCTGCGGCTATCGCGGTCGCCAAGGCCGGATTGCGCACAATCCATCTGGCGCCGAGCGCACCGCCGGATCGGCGCACATCGGCCCTGATGATGCCCAGCGTGGATTATCTGCGCAGGGCCGGTCTGATCGAAACGCCGGCAGCATTGGGCCATGCCCTGACCCAGATCCGCATCATCGACGCCACAGGGCGGCTGATCCGGGCACCCGAGACACTGTTTGATGCGGGCGAAGCCGGGCTGGAAGCCTTTGGCTGGAATTTTGCCAACCGCACCCTGCTGGAGCGCTTTCACGCCGTTGCGGCAAGCCTGAAGACACTGGAGACCCGCGCCGTGGGCGCCAAGGCGCTCGACCGGGACGCCGCTGGCTGGACAGTGACGCTGAGCGATGCCCCCCCCCTGCGCGTGCCGCTGGTGGTAGGCGCCGATGGCAAGAAGTCACTGGTGCGCAGTGCAGCTGGCCTGCGCGCGAGCGAACGCCAGTTCGACCAGTCGGCCCTGGTGTGCGATCTTGATCTGGGCCGCCCGATTGGTGGCACCTCAATCGAGTTTCACTATCCCAAGGGGCCATTCACCCTGGTTCCAGCGGGCGGCAATCGCGCCAATCTGGTGTGGATCGATGATGCCGCGGTGCTGGCCGAAGCGCAGGCTGGTGGCACCGAGGCCCTACTGGCGATCTTTGCCGAAAAGTCCCAGCGACTGTTTGGCACTATCGCCATGGCGACGCCGTCCTTTGTGTTCCCGCTAAGCACGCTGAGCGTTAACAGAGCGGGCCAGGATGGCGTGGTGCTGGTCGGCGAGTCGGCGCATGCCTTCCCGCCCATCGGGGCACAAGGGCTCAATCTGGGCCTACGCGACGTGGCTGATCTGGCTGCCGTGCTGGACGGCGCTGATCGCGATCAGGCTGACTGGGCCGATCAACTCAGTGTCGATTATGCCAGACGGCGCACCACTGATCTGGCACAGACCGGCGGCGTGGTGGACACGCTGTTCCGCTCCCTGCTCGCCGACATGGTTCCAGCACAGGCGCTGCGCGCCGGCGGATTGTGGGCGCTCAAGCTCGCGCCCAATCTGCGGCGGCAGGCGTTCGATGTGGGCATGGGTCGGCGCTAGCCAACAAAAAGGGCGCGGTTGCCCGCGCCCCTTTCAAAAACATTGCTGATACGATCAGCTTACTGAGCAGCGGGCTCTGCTGGCGCGTCGGCGGCTGGCGTCTCAAGCTGCTGGCGCAGCTCTTCGGCGCGGTCCTGCAGGACCTGCTCAAGGGCGTTCTCGCCGGAGGTTTCCTTGCGGAACTCGTCAAAGGTGATCGCGGTTTCGCCGTCATAGGTGGCGGTGAAGCCAGCCAGATCGATCTCGATGGTAAGATCCTGATTCTGGCGGTTCTTGGCGGTCAGCTTGAGCGTGCTGCCCTTCTTGAGCGAGTTCACATACTGCTCGTTGATCACCAGCTGGGTGGCGCACGAGGTAGGGTCGCACAGCATGTAGGGCACGCGGACGGGCTTGGAGCCGTCAATCTGCCATGTCAGGCCGAATGGCAGCAGCACGCCGAGTGGCACGGCGGCCACAGCCAGCAGACGGCTCTCCTGACCCGGATCATCGCGCAGCAGGAACGAGCCGAGGAACTGACCATTGGCCAGGACAACCTGGCGCATGATGCAGGCCTTCTGGCCGTCTTCGAGCGGATCGCAGACCTTAAGCCAGTTGGTGGACGGTACGCCAGCGCCTGCGGTTGCAGCGGCCACGGCGTCGTCAGCGACGGCGGGGGTCTCGGTAGCAGCTGCGTCCGGAGCGGGCGTTGCTTCTTGTGCGAAAGCCGACAACGGGGACAGCATGAGCGCAGCCACCGCAAAACCGGCGACGAGAGGTTTCCTGAAGTTCATAGAATTTCCTTGGCTTCCTTGGCAGTCCCGGTGACTTAGCGCCACCTTGAGATATGAACTGTCCTTCAAGTGCTGAATTCGGGCAATAACATGACCAATAGCCCATACCAAAGCAATATGACCAGACAGGGTTGATGCGGGTGGCCTAAGAAGCGGTTTCTGCCAGTTTTGCTAGGCGCGACAGAATACCGGCGGCACCCTTGAGTCGGTCATTTGGCGTGGGCCAGTTGCGAGCGAACACGAGTTTCTGATCGGGTTTAATGCGCACCTGGCTTGCCGGATCGCTGACCATCCTGACCAAACCGGCCGGATTGGCGAACTCGTTATTGCGCAGGGTGATGACCGCGCCCTTGGGACCGGCATCGACTTTTTCGACATTGGCCTGACGGCACAACGCCTTGACCAGAATCACCTTGAGCAGCGCTTCAACCTCCTCGGGCAGTGGCCCGAAGCGATCGATGAGTTCGGCACCGGCGGCATCGATATCGCGGATATCGGTCAGATCGCCGAGGCGGCGATAGAGCTGCATGCGCAATTGCAGATCGGGCACATAGCTCTCGGGAATCATGACCGGCATGCCCAGCGAGATCTGCGGGCTCCACTCATTGGTGTCCTCGTAATCGCCCTCGCCGGATTTGAGGTTGGCCACGGCTTCTTCGAGCATGGACTGATAGAGCTCGAAGCCCACTTCGCGGATGTGACCGGACTGCTCGTCGCCCAGCAGATTGCCGGCGCCACGAATATCGAGGTCGTGACTGGCCAGCTGGAAGCCGGCGCCCAGGCTTTCAAGCGATTGCAGCACGCCCAGACGGCGTTCAGCGGTGTCGGTTAGCTTGCGGTCGGCGGGCACGGTGAACAGCGCATAGGCACGGGCCTTGGCCCGCCCGATGCGGCCGCGGATCTGATAGAGCTGGGCCAGACCGAAATGGTCGGCGCGATGCACGATCAGCGTATTGGCGTTGGGAATGTCGAGCCCGGATTCAACGATGGTGGTGGCCACCAGCACGTCGAACTTGTTGTCGTAGAAGGCGTTCATGATGTCGTCGAGCTCGCCCGGCGCCATCTGGCCATTGGCCACGACATAGGAGACTTCGGGCACGTGGTCCTTGAGGAACTCGGCGATTTCAACCTGATCGCGAATGCGCGGCACGACATAGAAGCTCTGGCCGCCGCGGTATTTTTCACGCAGCAGCGCTTCGCGCACCGACAGGGCGTCAAAGGGGGAAATGAAGGTGCGGATGGCCAGACGGTCGACCGGCGGGGTCGCCAGCAGGCTGAGATCACGCACGCCGGTCAATGCCAGCTGCAGGGTGCGCGGGATTGGCGTGGCAGTCAGGGTCAGCACATGGACATTGGCCTTGAGCTCCTTGAGGCGCTCCTTGTGGCCAACGCCAAAGTGCTGCTCCTCATCGATGATGAGCAGGCCCAGATCCTTGAACTTGATGGTCTTGGACAGCAGGGCATGGGTGCCCACCACGATATCGACCTGACCGTCGGCAATGCCTTCCTTGGTGGATTTGAGCTCAGCGCTCCCGACCATGCGGGAGGCCTGGCGCACGCGTACGGGTAGCCCGGCGAAGCGCTCCGAGAAGGTCTTGAAGTGCTGGCGTGACAGCAGCGTGGTCGGCACGACGACGGCAACCTGCTTGCCGCTCAACGCCACGGCGAAGGCGGCGCGCAGAGCCACTTCGGTCTTGCCAAAGCCCACATCGCCACACACCAGGCGATCCATGACGCGGCCCGAGGTCACATCATCAAACACCGCCTCGATGGCGGCCATCTGGTCTTCGGTTTCCTCATAGGGGAAACGGGCGGCAAATTCGTCATAAGCGCCGGGATTGATCTCGACCACGTCGGCGCGTGTCAGTTGGCGGGCGGCAGCGATCTTGATCAGCTGTTCCGCCATTTCGCGGATGCGCTGCTTGAGCTTGCCCTTCTTGGCCTGCCAGGCGACGCCACCGAGCTTGTCGAGCGTGGTATTGCCTTCGTCGGAGCCGTAGCGGGTCAGCAGCTCAATGTTCTCAACCGGCAAATAGAGCTTGGTGTCACCACCATATTCGAGTTCGACGCATTCGTGGGGTGCGCCGCCGGCCTCGATGACCTTGAGGCCAAGGAAGCGGCCGATACCGTGATCGACGTGCACCACCAGATCGCCGGCGGCCAGGCTCGCGGCTTCGGTCAGGGCGTCGCTGGCCTTTTTCTTGCGCTGGGGCCGCAGGATGCGCTCACCCAGAATATCCTGCTCGGAAAGCACGAGCAAATCTTTGGTTTCAAAGCCGCTTTCAAGTGGCAGCACAACCAGCGACGTGGTCGCTGCGCTGGTGGTTTCTGCATCGCGCCAGTTTTCCGCCATGCGCGGATTGGTCAGGCCGTGATCCTTGAGCACCTGCACCATGCGGTCGCGCGTGCCCGTGCTCCAACACGCCACAATGGTGCGGCGTCCGGCCTTGCGCTCGGCCAGCAGGCGATCAACGACCGACTGGAACAGATTGGTGTCGGTGGCCTGACGTTCAGCGGCAAAGCTTGGCGCAATATGGCCGCCCGCGTCGTCATTGGCCTTGGTATCGGGCGCCATGAACTGGGAAAGCTGGATGACCGACGCCCCGGCCAGTGCATAGGGGTGTTCATCTACCGCGTAGAGCAGCTCTGGCTTGATCGGCTTATAGGGTGCCCCTGCCCCCGCCACTGTCGGCAGCAGGCGCGCCGATTCGCGGGCATCGTAATAGTCGCGGATCTGTTCGACACGGTCGCCATAGGCTTCGGCGGCCTGCTCATCGAAGACGAAGGGCGCATCGCCGACATATTGGGCCAGCGTATCGAGGTGGTCGTAAAAGAAGGGCAACCAATGCTCGGTGCCGGAATAGCGCGCGCCCCCGCTGACCGAGGCATAGAGCGAATCGTCGACCGTATTGCCGCCAAAGGCTGCGGTGTATTTCTGGCGGAAGCGGCGAATGGTCTCTTCGGTCAGGACCACTTCGCTCATCGGCGTCAGCGCGATGGATTTCAGCGTGCCCGTGGTGCGCTGGCTATCGGGATCAAAGGTGCGGATCGATTCCAGCTGGCTGCCGAAAAAATCAAAGCGCAACGGGGCTTCGGCGCTGGCGGGAAACAGGTCGACCAGCCCGCCGCGTACGGCAAATTCGCCGCTTTCGCGCACGGTGGGGACGCGCAGATAGCCGTTATTGGCGGCCCAGGCGATCAGCTTTTCGCTGTCGACAATGCGCCCGGCGGCGGCCGAGAACGACATGGTCTCAACAACGTCGCGTGGCGGCAGGCGCTGGATCAGGGCATTGACCGCTGTGAGCACCACGGCGCCCTTGCTGCCTGTGGTCAACGCCGCCAGCGTGCTCATGCGCGCGGCGATGGTCACATTGTTGGGCGAGACGCGGTCATAGGGCAGACTGTCCCAGGCGGGCAGCGTCAGCACCGGATGGCCGGGCAGCATGGCGCTGAGAATATCGGCCATGCGCTGCAGGCGCCGGCCATCGCGGGCCACAAAGACGATACTGGCGGCATCGTCCGGGGCTGCCTCGATGCGCTGCTGGATCAAGCGCGCCAGCACCATTGGCTGCATGCCGTCCGGCACATTGGCGATGGTGCGTGTGGGCTTTTGCTGCACGACGTCGTTCATTTGGCCAGCCGCGCGTGATGGTCGGCTATGACCTGAGCCAGGAAGTCGCGATCAATGTGCTCAGGTGGCTCGACCTGCCCCATCACCCAGGTCAGGAGCGGCGGATCCTCCTCGCTCATCAGCGCTTCAAGCTGATCAAGCTGGACTTCATTCATGGCCTCGGTATGGGCGTCGGCAAACGGGCCCAGAACGAGGTCCATTTCGCGCGTGCCCCTGTGCCAGGCACGATAGCGCAGCTTCTTGCGGCGCATGGCAATGTCTTCACCGGCAGTCATTTGACGCGCCATGATCCTGAAAGGTGGTTGATTGGGTTTGCTGTGTACGCCCATTGCCGAACGATGTCAGCCCTTACATCGTCGCAGGGCGATGCTGCATTGGCTCAGGACAGAAGAGAAAAGAACAGCCAGACCAGACCAATCACCGGCAACCAGGCCAGAACAGCCAGAACAAGGATCACCCACAGGCGATGCCGACGCAGCCAGTCGACGCCCTGTCGAGGGTAGCCCATCGCCAATAGCCAGCCAAATGCGCGTTCCATGGAGCCTCCCGGACATCCCCGCACCACTGGCCTATTCGCGCTAATCAAGTCCTGCGCAAATCCCGACAATTGTAACTTCCACAGGACCCTCACCCCGGTGATTCCACAGGACCCTCACCCCGGTGAATTGTCGCGCATGCCAGATATTTATGGCGTCCGGTCTTCGGTCAGCGGATGGCTGCCACGCTCGATTGGCGGCTACCGCGCGCGGCCATTTGGTTGCCTAATCAGCTGATCTCGGGCGCTGGTGGAGAGCGGCAATGGCCTGGATGAGTTTTAGAACGCGCGGTGGTGTGTTGAAGATCAAGCCACGCTGGCAAATGCGCTGGGCTGAAAGAACGCGGCAGGTGTGGGTGCTGGACCTGGGTGTCGTGGTGATCAGCTGGTGGTCGGTGCAGGACCTCGAACGGTTCTAAGGGCGGATCGCGGCATCGGCTCAGCTGCTTGTGGTCGGGGCCGGACAGAAGCTTCAATCACGCACGGCTGAGCTGTACCCTGCGGGCAGGAGAATCACCCGCGTGTCTCGCCCCGATAGTTTATCGCCACTGTTTCGTTCGCTGCACTCGATCAAGGGTGTCGGCGACAAGCTGGCTGCCCTGCTGACCAAGTTCTTCGGCGCGCCCGACGGGCAGGAGGCCATTGCCCTGGACATCCTGATGCACATGCCCTCGGGCGTGGTGGATCGCCGGCGTCAGGTGGGGATCGTCGATGCGGGCCTGAACCAGATCGTGACGCTGCTGCTGCATATAGACCGGCATCAACCGCCGCCGCGCGGCAAGCCGCATGTGCCTCATCGGGTATATGCCCATGACGAAACCGGCGAGATGCAGCTGGTATTCTTTCGGGCGCAGGGCGGCTGGGTGGAAAAGGCTCTGCCCGTCGGCGAAGAGCGCTATGTGTCGGGCACGATCGGCTTCTTCAATGGCGAAAAGCAGATCACCCACCCCGACTACATCGTAGAGCCGGAAAAATTCGCCACCCTGCCGCTGGTCGAGCCGGTCTATCCGCTGACCCAGGGGCTGAGCTCCAAGGCGCTGGCCAAGCTGGTGCGTCAGGTGATCGAAAGCGTCCCGGCCATTCCCGAATGGATTGATGGGGCGACGCTGGATCAGCGCAAATGGCCCAGCTTTGTTGACGCCATGCGCATGGTGCACCTGCCCGACGCGCCAGGCGAGGCGGAGCTGTGGTCCCCTGCCCGCCAGCGGCTGGCCTATGACGAATATTTCGTGGGTCAGCTGACGCTGCAGTTGATCCGCTCCACCATGGTGGCAGATCGCGGTATCAGTCGTGAGTTTACCGGGGAGGTCACAGACCGGGTCAGCGCCCTGCTGCCGTTCGCGCTGACGGATGGGCAAAAGACCGCCATTAATGAAATCCGGGCCGATCTGGCCTCACCGGATCGTATGTCGCGACTGCTGCAGGGCGATGTGGGTGCCGGCAAGACCGTGGTGGCGTTGATGGCCATGGCCGCCATGGTCGAGAGCGGTGCCCAGTCGGCGATGATGGCGCCCACAGAACTGCTGGCGGCGCAGCACTTCAAGACTCTCAAGCCGCTCTGCGACGCTGCCGGGTTGGGATGCGAGCTGCTCACCGGCAAGATGAAGGCTGCCGAGCGGCGGGCCAAGCTGGTCGGCATTGCCGATGGCCAAACCAATATCGTGGTGGGCACGCACGCCTTGTTTCAATCCGGCGTGGAGTTTCACAACCTCGGTCTGACCGTGGTGGATGAACAGCATCGCTTCGGGGTGCATCAGCGCCTTGCCCTGTCGGGCAAGGGCAAGCACACCGATCTGCTGGTGATGACTGCCACGCCCATCCCCCGCACCCTGGTGCTGACCCATTTTGGCGATATGGAAGTCAGCATCCTGCGCGAAAAGCCCAAGGGGCGGCAGCCAATCGATACTGCCGTGCTTTCGATTGGCGAATATGATCGGGTGATCGCCCGGCTGCAGGCGCGGCTGCATGAAGGTGCGCAGGCATTCTGGGTCTGCCCGCTGGTCGAGGAAAGCGAGCATCTTGACGTGGTCGCTGCCGAAGACCGTTTCGCCGAACTGCAAAAGGTGTTCGGCGATCAGGTCGCCCTGGTGCATGGCCGGATGAGTGCGACCGCCAAGCAGGAGGTTATGGCGCGCTTTGCTGCCAATGAACTCAAGCTGTTGGTGGCCACCACGGTAATCGAAGTGGGCGTGGATGTGCCCAATGCCTCGATCATGATCATCGAACATGCCGAGCGCTTCGGGCTGGCACAGTTGCACCAGTTGCGCGGTCGTGTCGGACGCGGGTCCGCCCGCTCATCCTGCCTGCTGCTGTTCAAGGGTAACCTGAGCGAAACCGCCCAAGCCCGTCTGGATACCATCAAATCCACCGAGGACGGGTTCGTGATTGCCGAGCGCGATCTGGAACTGCGTGGTCAGGGCGATGTGCTGGGTACGCGGCAATCGGGCATGCCCGGCTATCGCCTGGCCGTGCCAGATGTGCACCGGCACCTGCTCGATTTCGCCCATGACGACGCCAAGGCGCTGCTCTCGCGTAACCCCAGCCTGACCGGTCCCGACGGGGAGGCTGCGCGCACTGCGCTCTACCTGTTCCGCAAGGATCTGGCTATTCCGCTGATCCGGGCAGGATAGCGGCGCAAAGCTGCCGGACCAGCGCAACCGTGTCGCTGCCATCAAGCGGCAGGAAATACCGCGTCTGCCAGTTCTGGGTAGCAATGGCATCTCTGGCAATTGGCCTGGTCCAGGGTGGATAGACCCGTATGGCACGCTTGCCGCCCACCCCCGCGCGCGACATGATCCTGCGCTGCAGCAAAGTCGCCCTGTCGAAGACGAATTGGCCCTGCTGCGCCCCGTCCGAGACCGCGATAATCGCCAGTGCGATATCACTGGCGCTGTCGAGCGGTGCAATAGGTCCGGCGGGATCGGGGCGGTGCCAGAGGGTGACAAACTGGCCAATCTTGGTCGGCGTGGTTCTGGCAGCGCGATAGACGACGCTGGCGCCGTTCAGCGCCAGGCGAAACGCGTAGTATTGGGCACTCTCGGGCTCGGCCAATGGCCCGGCCGTCAGATGCAGTCCGGCCGGGGCATAGATCGTGTCCAGAGCCTGCTGTAAGGGGGCAGTCAGCCCCCTATTCCACGGTAACCGACTTGGCCAGATTACGCGGCTGATCGACGTCGGTGCCCATAAAGACCGCCGTGTGATAGGCGAGCAACTGCACCGGGATGGTGGCCAGGATCGGCGCCACAAAGCTCGACACATGCGGGATCAGGATGACGTCTGCAACGCCTTGCCCGACAGTCTGCGCGCCCTCGGGGTCGGTGATCAGGATGATCTTGCCGCCGCGTGCGGCCACTTCCTGCATATTGGACAGCGTCTTGTCGACCAGCTCGTCGGAGGGCGCGACCACGATGACCGGCATGGCTTCATCCACAAGGGCGATGGGGCCATGCTTGAGTTCACCGGCTGCATAACCTTCGGCGTGGATGTAGCTGATTTCCTTGAGCTTGAGCGCGCCTTCCATGGCGATGGGGAACATCGGGCCGCGACCGAGATAGAGCACGTCCTTGGCTTTGCTCAAGCGCTTGGCAATATCCATGATCTGGTCTTCGGTGCCCAGCGCTTCGGATACCGCTGTGGGCAGGCTGATCAGCGCGCGCACCAGCTCGGTTTCCTGCTCGGCACTGAGCACGCCACGGGCCCGGCCCGCCGCAATCGCCAGGCTGGCCAGGGCGGTCAGCTGAGCGGTCAGCGCCTTGGTCGACGCCACGCCGATTTCGGGGCCGCAGAGAATGGGAAACACCACGTGTGATTCCCGGGCAATGGTGGATTCCACGGTATTGACCAGAGAGGCGACATGCTGGCCCTGGCTGGCGCAGTAACGCAGGGCTGCCAGCGTGTCCGCTGTTTCTCCGGACTGGGAGATGAACAGCGACAGGCCGTTCTTTTCGAGCGGCGGCTCGCGATAGCGGAATTCGGAGGCCACATCGATATCGACCGGCAGCCGCGCATAGCGTTCGAACCAGTATTTGGCCACAGCGCCGGCCAGAAAGGCCGTGCCGCAGGCGCTAATGGTCAGGCGGCTGAGATCGGCGAAGTCGAACGGCATCTGCTCGCGGACCGAGACCTGTTCGGTGCCCATGTCCACATAATGGCTGAGCGTGTGGCCAATGGTTTCGGGCTGCTCGTAGATTTCCTTGGCCATGAAGTGGCGGTGATTACCCTTGTCGACCATCAGCGCCGAGGTCTGCGAGATCTGCACATCGCGTTCGACAATGGCGTCCTTGGCGTCGCGAATGGTCGCGCCGGTATGGGTGATCACGGCCCAGTCGCCATCTTCGAGATAGCTCAGGCGGGAGGTGAACGGGGCCAGCGCCATGGCGTCGGAGCCCAGATACATTTCGCCATTGCCATAGCCGATGGCCAGCGGCGCGCCGTGTCGGGCCGCGATCAGCAGCCCCTCATCGTCGCGGAACATGAAGGCCAGAGCGAAGGCGCCGCGCAGCTTTTTGAGCGTATTGGACACGGCCTGTTCGGGCTGAGCGCCCCTGGCCAGTTCGCGCGACACCCAGAGCGCCACGGCTTCGGTATCGGTCTGGGTGGTGGGCTGATAGCCATCCTTGGCCAGATCGATCAGCATGTCGCGGTAGTTTTCGATAATGCCGTTATGCACCACACCAACGCGATCGGTGGTGTGTGGGTGGGCATTGAGCTCGGTGGGGGCACCATGGGTGGCCCAGCGGGTATGGCCAATGCCGATCGTGCCCGCCAATGGTTCGGCCGCCAGTTTCTGGGCCAGATTGCCCAGCTTGCCCTCGGCGCGGCGGCGGGCGATGTCGCCTTCAGCCAGCGTGGCAACGCCGGCGCTGTCATAGCCGCGATATTCCAGGCGCTTGAGCGCATCCACGAGGCGTTCGGCAACCGGTTGATTGCCAACAATACCAACGATACCGCACATGGCTAAAGGCCCTTCTTGTTGAGTTTTTCGGCCTTGGCTGCGGCAAAGATATCCTTGGCGCGACCGGGCTTGTTGACCTGACGGCCGCGTGCGAGCGCCAGGGCGTCTGCTTCTACATCGTCGGTAATCACACTACCACTCCCTACCAGAGCGCCTGGACCCACATTGACCGGAGCGATCAGCGACGTGTTGGAGCCGATAAAGGCGTTGTTGCCGATAACGGTCTGGTGCTTGTTGTAGCCATCGTAATTGACGGTGATGACACCGGCGCCGATGTTCACATCGCTGCCAATGCTGGCATCGCCGATATAGCTGAGGTGGCTGACCTTGGCGCCCTTGCCGATATCGGCCTTCTTGACCTCGACGAAATTGCCGATCTTGGCGCCCTCGCCCAGATTGGCGCCGGGCCGCAGCCGCGCGAAGGGACCCACCGACGCATTGGCACCGACATGGGCGCCTTCGAGATGGCTGAAGGCGTGAATGACCGCACCAGTGTCGATTTTCACGCCGGGGCCAAACACCACATTGGGCTCGATGGTGACGTCCTGGGCAATTTCGGTGTCGTAGGAGAACCAGACGCTTTTGGGATCATGCAGGGTCACGCCAGCGGCCATGAAGTCGGCGCGGCGCAGTTCCTGGAAGGTTGCCTCGGCCTGCGCCAGCTTGGAGCGATCATCAACGCCAACCACTTCGGCAGGGTCGGCCTCGACATATTCGACGCGGCGACCATCGGCATTGGCCAGTTCGACCGCGTCGGTGAGATAGTATTCGCCCTTGGCATTGGCATTGCCGATACGATCGATGACGCCGCGCAAGGCGTCGGCCTTGAAACCCATAATGCCCGAATTGCACAGATCGATCTTGCGCTCGTCCTCGCTGGCATCCTTGTGCTCCCGAATAGCCACCAGGCGACCATCCAGGGTCAGCAGGCGCCCCAGATTAGTCGGATCGGCCGGACGATAGGCCACGACGACGATGTCGGCACCGTCATCAAGACGTTTGGCGATCTCGGCCAGGGTTTTGGGCGACACCAGCGGGTTGTCGGCATAAAGCACGATGACATTGCCCTTGGCGGTGGCGTAGGCCGCCTGAGCCTGTCGCACGGCATGGCCCGTGCCCAGCCGCTCATGCTGTTCGGACACCAGTGCATCGGGCGCAGCGGCCATGGCGGAAGCCCGCACGCGCTCGCTGGAGGCCCCGACCACCAGAGCGATGCTGGACGCTCCAGCCGACTGGGCGGTGCGCAGCACATGACCGATCATGGGCAGTCCGCCCACCTGATGCAGAACCTTGGGTGTGCTCGAGCGCATTCGCGTGCCTTCACCGGCAGCCAGAATGATCGACAATAGTTCCGTCATGGCGTTTCTCCGCTTCGCATTCTCTATTCGTGCGCATTTTCACAGATTTATGGCAGCCAAGAGTTGGCGAACCGCTAATCAGGGCCTCATGGTTCTTTCATTGCGCAATACCTGATTCGATTGCGCCCTCGAGGTTTTTGACATTGGCCAAGGCATCGGAACAGTTCCGGCAATCGGATGTAACCACCTGGGGCATCGTTGCGCTGGTATTTGGCGCCATTGCGGTGCTGGGCGCAAATGTATCCGCGGTTATTCCATCAAGCATTCTGGGCGGGCTGCACAAGACCCGCATTGAAGGCGCGTCGATCGACCAGCTGCGCTTGCAGGTTGCCGATCTGCGCGAAGCCAGTCTGCAGCTCAAGCGTGACAATACAGTTCTGGCCAATCGCTTTGCGCTTGAAGAGCAGCAGGGCAATGCGGTGCGCCAGCGCGTCGGTGCACTCGAAGTCAGCCTGCCCCGTCTGCTTGAGGCCCTGCCGGCGGGCGCCAAGATCGACCGCTCATCGCTGACCGCCTCGATTGGCGAAGCGCTGATCTATGACGCCGATGGCGGCTCGGTACTGATCCGCCAGCAGCCCATGGCTGAAGCCGCGCCCACACAGGGTCAGGAACAACCCCTGCCCGCACCGGTGCAAACAGCCAGTGCCGCCATACCGAATGAAATTGATTTCGGCATTGCTCTGGGCACCTCGGTGCCGTTCGAGCAGGCGCCACAAACCTGGAATGATCTGTCCATGAAGTTGGGGCCATTGCTGTTTGGCCTATCGCCCCTGCTGGTGGATGAAGCCAATAGCGACAACAAACGTATCGTGGTCGGCCCGATTACCGAACTGTCCGAAGCGACCGCGCTTTGCAGCCGTCTGGAGCGGATTTCGATTTCGTGTCTGCCCATGCCATTTGTGGGAACTCCGCTGAGCTATTGATTAGCGGCGCGATTGCGGTTGACAGCGTTGGGAACGTGGCTATGTTCCGCCGCGACGCCAGCGGCGTCAATCTTGGTGAGCGCCGGTAGCTCAGTGGTAGAGCATTCGACTTTTAATCGAATGGTCGTGGGTTCGACCCCCACCCGGCGTACCAAGACCTCTTTTCTTGACTGATAAGGCCGCTGTTGTGTCTCAGGATATCATCGATCTGCTCAAGGTGCTCGCGGCGACGCTGGTGACCTTTGCTGCCAGCACGCTGGTGATGCTCTATGTCATCTACCTGCTGGCCCAGTACGGTGCCAACCTGCCGATGATCGGTGCGGTGCCCCTGAGTGCACCGCCCGAAATGGTGCCATTGCTGGCCCGCAACCAGATTTTGCCGACCCTGGCGGCGGTTCATGTCACCGCAACCGGGCTGGCGCTGGTGTTGAACGCCCATACCATCGACATGGCACTGTTGATCACCGCCAAGGCGGTGACCGTGGTGGTGACCGCGCTGCTGGGGTTTGTGGTCGGTCACATGATCTATCTGCAGCTGACAGAAGGCGCCGCGATCCAACTCGGACCGCTCAGTCCGGTATTTATCGCGCTGCTGGGTTTTCTGGTGCTGTCGTCCTGGCTCAGCGTGCCGAATCTGCGCCCGCTGGGCAATCTTCGCTTCATCGTCGCCGCCGGCATGATCCTGCTCGGACCATTGCTGCTGGTCTGGCTTTAGCGAATCAAAACAGCTTCTTAGGCGAATAGGTTCGCATTCCGAATCAACTGTTCAGCGTGACCACAATGGCGCCGCGCGGCGTGGCGATCACCGTGTGCTCATATTGCACGCAGGGCGCGGGTGGGTTGCTGATCAGGGTCCACTCATCATCGGCCGATTTCTGGTCAGCCAGACGGCCACCCAGCGACAGGAACGGCTCGATGGTGAACACCATCCCATCGGTCATGCGCCGACGTTCGGACTTGTCGGGCCAGGTAGCTATTTCCTCGGGCGCATCGTGCAGGCTGTCGCCCACGCCGTGACTGGCCAGATTACGGATCAGCGTATAGCCATTCTTCTTGGCAAACTTGCCGATGGCATTGCCGATATCGCCCAGCGGCGCACCCGCTTTGACCGCCCGAATGCCGGCCCACATCGCCTTTTTGCCATCGCGGCACAGCGTGGTGAGCTGGCTGGCTTCAGGCGGGATGATGAACGAGGCACCGGTATCTGCAAAAACGCCGTCCTTTTCCGCTGACACATCGATATTGATCAGGTCACCCGCTGCCAGCACCCGGTCGCCGGGAATGCCATGGGCAATTTCCTCATTGACTGAAATACAAGTGGCGCCGGGGAAATTATAGGTGACCTCAGGCGCCGAACGGGCACCATGCTCGGCCAGCAAGGCGCGGCCGATCTCGTCGAGTTCCAATGTGGTCATGCCCGGACGCATGGCCTGGGCCATGGCGTCTCGGGTCAGCGCGCAAATGCGTCCGATCGCCTTGAGGCGCTCGAACTGCTCATCGGTGGATATGATCAAGCCATCAGCCCTTATTGGCGAGGTAGTAGGACAGCAGGCCCTGGGTGGAAGCGTCGTGCCCTTCCCCGCTCTGGCTACCCTCGACCTTTGGCAGCAAGGCCTTGGCCAACTGCTTGCCAAGCTCAACGCCCCACTGGTCATAGGAATTGACGTTCCAGATCACGCCCTGGGTGAACACCTTGTGCTCGTAGAGCGCGACGAGCGAGCCCAGGGTCTCGGGCGTCAACTGCTCATAGAACAACGTGTTGGACGGCCGGTTGCCGGGGAACACCTTGTGCGGGGTCAATGCCTTGATCTCGGCCTTGCCCAGCCCCTGCGCCTTGAGTTCGCCGACCACTTCATCGGCGGTCTTGCCCAGCATCAGCGCTTCGGACTGCGCCAGCACATTGGCGACCAGCTTGTCGTGGTGCGGCGGCAGGTTTTCATGCGGCCGGGCGGCAATCAGGAAATCGCAGGGAATGACGTCGGTGCCCTGATGGATCAGCTGATAGAAAGCGTGCTGACCATTGGTGCCTGGTTCGCCCCAGACGATGGGGCCGGTCGACCAGCCCACGGGCTTGCCCGCCAGCGTGACGGACTTGCCATTCGATTCCATGTCCTGCTGCTGCAGATAGGCCGCAAAGCGGCTCATGCGCTGGTCATACGGCAGCACGGCATGGGTCGAGAAACCCCAGACACTACGATACCAGACGCCGAGCACGGCCATGATGACGGGCAGGTTTTCCTCGAGCGGGGCCGACAGGAAATGTCGGTCCATCTCATCTGCACCCTGAAGGAACTTGGCGAAGTTCTCATATCCGACGGCCAGTGCGATAGGCAGACCAATGGCTGACCACACCGAATAGCGGCCACCGACCCAGTCCCAGAAGCCGAAGATGCGGTCTTCGCGGATGCCAAACTTGGCGCATGCGGGGATATTGGTCGAGACGGCCGCAAAATGGTTCGGCACAGCTTCTTCGCCCAGCGTATCGGCGATCCAGTCGCGTGCCGAGCCGGCATTGGTCATGGTTTCGTCGGTGGTGAAGGTCTTGGACGCGACGATGAACAGCGTCGTCTTGGGATCGAGACGCTTGAGAATGTCGTGAATATGGGCGCCATCGACATTGGAGACGTAATGGGCGCGCAGATCGGCGCGGGTATAGGGCTCGAGCGCCAGCGTCACCATGGCGGGACCGAGGTCGGAGCCGCCAATGCCGATATTGACGATATCGGTAAACTGGGCGCCGCCATGGCCGCGAATGGCGCCGCTGCGGATATCGTCGGTGTAGCTCTCAATGGCGGCCAGCACGGCGCGCACATCTGGCATGACGTCCTTGCCATCGACCGGCACGGGCTTGTCGCCCTGATAGCGCAGCGCCATGTGCATCACGGCGCGGTCTTCGGTGATGTTGATGTGCTCGCCTTCGCACATCTGGTCACGGCGTTCCTCGACACCGGCAGCGCGCGCCAGATCGAACAGCGCAGCCATGGTGTCTTCGTCGATGCGGTTCTTGGAATAGTCGAGCAGAATGCCCGCGCCGGTAACCGAAAAGCGCTTGAAGCGGTTCGGGTCGACAGCGAACTGCACGCGCATGGGCTGCTCTTCGAGCCGCTTGCGGTGTTTGCTCAGGTTCGAAAAACTCGCCTTGCGTCCAGCTTTAGCCATGTCGAAGAACCCTTTCAGGAAATCAGAGAACCGGCAGGTCGCCCGCGGCCCAGGCCGCACGCGTCTCCGCCGCAAAATCAGTAAATCGGCCGCCTTCGATTGCACCGCGGCAGCCCTGCACGAGTTCTTGATAATAGGCCAGATTGATCTGGGAAAGGATCATCGCGCCCAAAATCTCTTCTGTCTTAACGAGATGGTGCAGATAGGCACGGCTCCAGCGGCGGCAATTGGGGTTGGGCGAGGCCTCATCGATGGGCCGGTGGTCATCCCTATGCCGGGCGTTTTTCAGATTGATGACGCCAAAGCGGCTATAGACATGGCCGTGGCGACCGGCGCGCGTGGGGTGGACGCAGTCGAACATGTCGATGCCCCGGCCAATGGCGCCCAGAATATCGTCGGGCTTGCCGACACCCATCAGATAGCGCGGGCGATCGGTCGGCAATTCGGGGGTGATCTGTTCCAGCACGCGGAACATCACATCCTGCGGTTCACCGACAGCCAGACCGCCCACGGCATAGCCGTCAAAACCGATGGATTTGAGCCCCTGGGCTGAGCGCAGGCGCAGATCGGCGTCGTCGCCGCCCTGGACAATGCCGAACAGCGCGCGGTTCTGCTGATTGTTGAAGGCGGTCTTGGAGCGGTCGGCCCAGCGCAGCGAGAGCTCCATGGCGCGCTCGATCTCCTTGCGCTCGGCAGGCAGCTTTATGCACTCATCGAGCTGCATGATGATATCGCTGTCGAGCAGGGTCTGGATCTCGATGGAGCGCTCGGGCGTCAGTTCGTGGCTGGAGCCATCAATATGGGATTTGAAGGTCACGCCCTTTTCGGTCAGCTTGCGCAACTGCGCCAGCGACATGACCTGAAAGCCGCCGCTATCGGTCAGGATGGGGCGCTGCCAATCCATGAAATCATGCAGGCCACCCTGGCTGGCGACGCGTTCGGCGCCCGGGCGCAGCATCAGGTGATAGGTATTGCCCAGCAGGATATCGGCGCCAGTCTCGCGCACCTGCTCGGGATACATGGCCTTGACGGTGCCTGCCGTGCCCACAGGCATGAAGGCCGGCGTCTGGATATCGCCCCGTGGCGTGTCGATGCGGCCGCGCCGCGCCAGACCATCGGTGGCTGAAAGGGTAAAGGTGACTTGTTTGCTGGTCGTGCTCATGGCGCGGGTTCTAGCGGGTTGGCCGCGAGCACACAACTGGCGGTGTGCGGGCACCATGGAAACGGCTGCGGCTGGTTACCGCTCCCCTCCCAGCCTCCCCCAATCAAGGGGGAGATGCCGCGTGGTGCCATGGACACAATCCAACCACCCCAACAAGTTCACCTCCCGCTTGAAAGGGAAAGCCGCAGGGGTGAGTTTGGTCTAGGTGTGCGTTGCTACTCAGCGCGCAGCAGCAGCGAGGAGTCCCCGTACGAATAGAACCGGTAACCGTTGGCTATCGCGTGGGCATAGGCCGTCTTCATCGTCCCGAACCCGGCAAAGGCGCTGACCAGCATGAACAGGGTGGATTTGGGCAGGTGGAAATTGGTCATCAGCACGTCGACGGCAGCGAACTTAAAGCCCGGCGTGATGAAGATGTCGGTGTCGCCGCTGAACGGCGCCAGGGTTCCTGTCGCCCGGGCTGCGCTTTCGAGCAGGCGCAGGCTGGTGGTACCCACAGCAACGACCCGGCCACCGGCGGCGCGGGCGGCATTGATGCGCGCCACCGTGTCGGCGTCGATCTCGCCCCATTCGGCATGCATGACGTGGTCGTCGGTATTGTCGGCCTTCATGGGCAGGAATGTCCCTGCCCCGACATGCAGCGTCACCCGCTCAATGGTGACGCCCATGGCCTCGATCTTTGCCAGCAGCTCATCGGTGAAATGCAGCCCAGCCGTGGGCGCGGCAACCGCGCCGTCTTCGGTGGCGTAGACGGTCTGGTAGTCGGTCTTGTCGCGCTCTTGGAGGCCGCGCTTGAGCCCGATATAGGGCGGCAGCGGCATGGCGCCGTGTGATTTGATGGCTTCGTCGAGTGCTGCCCCGCCCAGATCGAAGGTCAGGGTGACTTCGCCGGTGTCGCCTCGCGCCGAGACCTTGGCTGTCAGCGCGTCAGCCTGGCCATTGCCCAGCTCAAGCCGGTCATCAATAGCCAGTTTCTTGGCCGGACGGGCAAACGCCTTCCAGGTATGGGCGTCGACGCGCTTGTGCAGGTTGAACGAGACATTGGCGCGATACTCGCCGCGCACCCGGCTGCCGCGCAGTTCGGCGGGCAGCACGCGGGTGTCGTTGACCACCAGCACATCGCCCGCCTTGAGCTGGGTCAGCAGGTCGGGAATATGCAAATCGCTGAGGCCATTGGCTGGATCGACCAGCAATAGGCGCGCGCTATCGCGGGGCTCGACTGGGTGTAGGGCGATGAGCTCTTCGGGCAGCTCGAAATCGAAGTCTGAAACTAGCATGGGCCGTCCCCTAGCATGGCCGTTTGGCGGCCGAAACTCAAACCTGTGCTTAGAGCAGGCGGATCATCATGGCGCCCACCAGCAGCAATATCGCGCCGGTTACCCGCCCCAGTGTCAGCTCGCGCACCGCCATGCCCATGAAACCGATGCGATCCAGCGCCAAACCGCCGATCAATTGCCCGGCCACCGAAAGCGCCATGACAGCGGCTGCGCCGATCATCGGGGTCAGCATGATGTTGGAGAACACATAGATGGCGCCGAGCACGCCACCGGCCACGAATGTCCACGGTGCCGGTGCGGCGAAGTTGATGGCAATGCCGCTGCTGCGGCTATAGATAACCGCCAGCGTCCACAGCAGCACGGCGCCCGCCACGAAGGAAACACCTGCAGCGGCGATCGGGACGCCAAGATTGCGACCGAGTTGCGCGTTGATTGGTGCCTGGGTGGCGATGCATGCCCCCGCAACGACGCCCAAAAGCGCCCACAGAATGGTGTCCATACGCAAGCGAACGTCCTTCTTCACAGCTCAGCTGGGGTAGGTGCGGTCTGAAGTGAGGGCGCAGATCAGTCCGCGCCGCACCGTATGGCATGGCTGGTACTATCCAGCACCATGGTGCCCATAAGGGGCCAATCGGCATCGCCGCCCTCGTAACGCAGGCGGATACTGACCACGATGTCCTGAAAATTGGGATCGACAAAATCGATCATGATGCCGGTGTCGTCACCAAAGGCCTGTCCGACCACAAAGGGCTTGCCGTCGCCCCGCTCGGGACCCGTGGAATAGGCCACCTCGCCCGCTTCGGCATGGGCGCCGACAATGTGCAGCACTGGCAAGCGTCCGGTGCCGATTTCGGCAAAGACGTTATCGCCCTCGCACCAGATGCCGCCGCTGGCCGCCACGGGGGCGGCCAGGGTGAGGCTGGCCACAAGGGCCAGCCATGTCGCCTTAGGCAGCAATATCGGCTGCCACTTTAACCGAGACCATCTTGTCCGGGTTGATGACGGGCTCGCCGCGCTTGATCTTGTCGACATTGTCCATGCCTTCAATGACCTGGCCCCAGACCGTGTACTGCTTGTTCAGGAACGGGGTGTCGCCGAAGCAGATGAAGAACTGCGAGTTGGCGCTGTCCGGGCTCTGGGCACGGGCCATCGAGGCAGTGCCACGAACATGCGGCTCGGCGTTGAATTCCTGCTTCAGATCCGGGTATTTCGAGCTGCCGGTACCACGGCCCTGCGGGCAACCGGTCTGGGCCATGAAGCCTTCGATGACGCGGTGAAACACGATGCCATCGTAGAAGCCTTCACGCACCAGCTTCTTGATGTGCTCGACATGGTTTGGCGCCAGGTCTGGACGCATGGCGATAACGACTTCGCCCTGAGTGGTTTCGATGACGAGGGTGTTTTCGGGGTCCGCGTATTCAGCCATTGGTGTGCAACTTTCAGTTGGAATTTGTGGGCCGGATGTAAGGCCAAAGCGGCGCATGTGCAACCACTGCGCGCTCAAGAAACGCCGTGCTGGCCGCCACCAGAGGCAGCGGCAGTCGACGCAGCGGGGATGCCCACCGAAGTCACCCCCTCCCGGCCTCCCCCACCACGGGGGAGGTGCCGATCGAGCGTGGGGCACTGTCGAGGTCTACCCACCACATGGCACGCCCCCTTGGTGGGGGAGGCCAGGCGGGGTGGAGCCAGCAGCGCTGACGAGGCGGTGCTACTCTAGAAGCTACTTGTATTCGATCTTTGCAGAAACGATCTTGTCGGGGTTTTCGACCTGACCGTTCTGTGACTGCGGACCCTTTTCGAGGGCGTTGACGGCGTCCATGCCGCTGACGACCTTGCCGAACACGGTGTACTGGCCATCAAGGAAGCTGGCATCAGCAGTCACGATGAAGAACTGCGAATTGAACGAGTTGGGATCCTGCGAGCGGGCCGCGCCGACAGCGCCGGGCTGGAAGCTTTCAGCATTGAACTCAGCATCGACGTCAGGCAGTTCCGAGCCGCCCATGCCGGTGCCGGTTGGATCGCCGGTCTGGGCCATGAAGCCATCGATCACGCGGTGAAACACGATGCCATCATAAAAGCCCTGTTCGGTCAGGGTAACGATGCGCTCGACGTGGTTTGGCGCGATCTCGGGCATCAGCTCGATATCGACGGTGCCGTCTTCGAGCGTCAGGATCATGTGGGGAGTGCCGGACTGGGCGAAAGCCGGAGCAGCAGCCAGGGCGGAGGCACCGATTACGAGGGCACCAAACAGGCGACGGGTGATTGCGGTCATTTCGAGTTCAAGGCCTTGAGAACGATTTGCGGGACGAAGGCGGAAATATCGCCGCCCATCTCAGCGATCTGACGCACCAATGTGGCCGAGATATGCCGAACGGGAGGACTTGAAGGCAGGAAGACGGTCTGCAGGTCGGGCGCCATCTGCGCGTTCATGCCCACCATCTGCATTTCATAATTATAGTCGGTGGTATCGCGCAGGCCGCGAATGATCAGCTTTGCACCGTGTTCACGCGCCGCGTTGACCATCAGGCCGCTGAAATCGACGATCTTGAATTCGGTATCGGTGCGCTTGCCAACCGGCCCCAGCACCTGATCGAGAATCTGCAGACGATCCTCATGCACAAAGAGCGGATTTTTCTTGCCCGGATTAATTCCGACGGCAACCACCAGCGTGTCGACCAGCTTGCAGGCACGCTCGATGACATCGAGATGGCCATTGGTCAGCGGGTCAAATGACCCCGGATAGAACCCTACCAGTCTGCTCACGCCCGCTCCCCCTTGTTGTTACAGCGGTTTTGTCATGCAGGAAGAGTCATGGCAAGGCGGGTCATGGCGTGGCATTATGCGTGCAGCCCCCCTTTTGGCTGGAGCCAGCAATGAGCAACGAGACCGGTTCAGACCCGTTTGACGGCCCGCAACTGCAAGGCAAACGCTATGAGCGTGCCAATATGGCCGGATGCCATTTTGATGGCGTCGATCTGGCGGGCGCGACCTTCTATGCAGTGATGAGCGGCACCAGTTTTGTCGACACCAATCTGAGCGGCGCGCGGTTTGATGACGTCAATATGGGGGGCGCGAGCCTGACCAATGTCAATCTCTCCGGCTGCAGCGTTACTGATGCCAATCTGTCCGGGGTGACCATCAGCGACGCCAATCTTACCGGCGCCAGCATCGAGGCAGCCAACCTGACCGAGATGCGGATCAACGGCGTGCTGGTGAGTGATCTTTTCGCCGCCTATGAGGCAGTGCAGTCCTGAGAGGTCAGGCTGGACGCATCAACTCTGCGCAGGCCGACGATTGGCGATCAACGTTGCGCCTCCCAACAGGATCAACAAGACACCGCCGGTAAAAAATGCCGAAGGCGTGCCCCAGCGTGTGGCGATGGCACTGCCGATCAGCGGGGCTGACAGCATGGTGGTGACAATCACCGCCTCCCCGCTGGCAAAGACACGGGCGATGCGGTCAGGCGGCGCTTCGGCCTGAACGATAGTGCGATAGGGCACCAGCATGAACGCTGTTGCGCCGCCCATGAAGCCCAGCGCCAGCAGGAAAGCGGGCAGTTGGATGGCCAGTCCAAGCATGGCGGTGATGGCGATTATGCCCGTCGCCAGCCCGGAGGTCACCGCCGCCAATGACATCGAACGCATGGGGTGGTTGCCTGCAATGCGACCGGCCAGCAAGGCGCCGAGCAGTCCGCCCAGACCCGAGGCGGAGATCGACAGGCCAAAGGCCGTCGCGTCAAAGCCAAAGCCCTCGGCCAGCAGTGCGATCAGCGCGTCATAGAGAAAGAACGAGAAGTAGGCGCTGGCCGAGAAGATCAGCGCGATGCGCAGGCGACGGCTGCGTCTGAATTCGGCGAATCCGGCCATGGACCGCATGGCAAATGTCTGGGTTGTGCTGCTTGTGGCTACGCGCTCGGGTACGGACACGCCCAGAATGATGATCGCCGCAAACAACGACAGCGCGCCGTTGAACAGGAACACGCTCTGCGCTGGCCAGAAAGCCAGCAAGGCGCCGCCAATGGCCGGGCCGGCAATCTTGGAGGTCTGGTTGATGGCCTGATGCAGACCCTGGGCGTGGCCCAGCAACTCGGTGGGCGTGGTCGCCTGAATGGTGGCCTGACGGGCCGGCGTAAAGGCGCTGTCGATGCAGCCCCGCACAAACACCAGCCCGAGCAACACCCAGGTGTCGCCGGTAAAGGCAAAGGCGAAGGTGGCCAGCGCGCGCCCCAGATTGGTGGCAAACAGCACGCCGCGCAGGGGCGCACGGTCGACCAGCACCGCCAGCAAGGGCCCGACAATGACATAGGGCAGGCTCAGGGCCAGGGCAAACACGGCCAGCATGACGGGCCCCTGCCCCCAGCCATAAACCAGCAGCGCCACTACGGCGGCATAGTCCAGCCAGTCGGAGAAATCGGCGGGCACGCAGGCCAGCGCCAAGCGCCGCGGCATTTTCAGGCGCAGCAGCGACCGGTAACCGGCACTCGACGGTTTCTCAGGCACACTCAGTACTTTGCATTGGAATTCCCCCCTGCTGCGAACAAGCCATTGGGTGCGTGATTTGGCAAGGCAACGCGGTTACGGAGATGGGTGGCATTTTAGCGGGTTTGGGTACGCATTACACATGCACAGGGCCTAAAAGCAGCGCCAGTGGACAGCCATCGGGGGACGCGGATGGGCTCATATCTGGACGGAATGCTGCGCTATTTCGAGTTCTGGGGCCGCAGTAGCCGCGCACAATATTTTCTGTTCTTCCTGTTTCAGCTGCTGCTGGTCTGTGCCGGCATGGCCATCGACTACAAGATGCACGGCGGCTTTGGCCGTAGCCTGACGCAGATGCCCTACACGTTGTTCATGGTGCTGATCCATATCCTGCCCGCCGTCACGGTCCAGGTGCGGCGCCTGCACGATATCGGCAAATCGGGCGCGTGGTTTCTGCTCAGCTTTGTGCCGCTGGGCTCGCTGGTGCTGCTGTACTGGGCCTTCCAGCCCTCTGATGGCCAGCAGGATTATGCCGAGAACAACGCTGCCCGGCCCCGGCAGCGCACCCGCTCGACCATTCCCGCCGGCGTGCGGATGGGTAATAGCGGTCGGCTCTCCAATGGCGGTCCGGACCTGAACGAAGGCCGCTTCATCTGACATGACAAGGGGCGCCGCAGCGCCCCCTTCACCTATTCAATGATCGCCGCGATCAGTCTTCGGTCGGTGTCTCAGGGGCGTCTGGTGCCTCGGGCGCATCGGGTGTCTCAGGCGGCGTGGTGCCTTCAGTCCCCTCGATAGCCTGGGCACCCTCGTTGCCCTCTTCTTCCTCGACCGCTTCGGGCTCGCGGATATGCTCGACCGACATCACCTTTTCATCAGCGGCCGTATCGAACACGATCACGCCCTGGCTGCCACGGCTGACGATGCGGATCGGCTTGTCACCGCCGACGGGCAGACGAATGGTCTGGCCGCCATCGCTGATCAGCATGATCTGGTCTTCGTCTTCCACGGGGAAGCTGGACACCAGATTACCGTTCCGCTTGTTGACCGCCATGGCCACAATGCCCTTACCGCCGCGGCCGGTGATCCGGTATTCGTGGCTCGAGGTGCGCTTGCCATAGCCGTTCTCGGAGATGGTCAGGATGAACTGCTCAATGGCGCTCATCTGGGCGTAGCGTTCCTGCGGCAGATCGCCGGCAACCACATCCGCCTCGTCCGAACCGGCATCTTCGGCCTGCTCTTCACCGCGCACCGCACGGCTCATCTTGAGATAGGCGGCCCGCTCTTCGGCGGTCGCGTCGGAGTGGTTGATCACGGCCATCGAGATAACGACGTCATCCTTGGCCAGATTGATGCCGCGTACACCCATGGAATCGCGCCCCTTGAACAGGCGCACATCATCGGTGCGGAAGCGGATCGCCTGGCCCATGGCGGTAGTCAGCAGCACGTCATCATTGATCGTTGCCGTCTCGACGCCGACGATCTGGTCGCCCTCATCGAGCTTCATGGCGATCTTGCCGTTCTGGCGTACTTCAATGAAGTCGGCCAGCGAGTTGCGGCGGACCGTGCCGCGCGTGGTGGCGAACATGATGTCCAGATTTGCCCAGCTGGTCTCGTCCTCGGGCAATGGCATGATGGTGGTCAGCCGTTCACCCTGCTCAAGCGGCAGGATGTTGATCAACGCCTTGCCCTTGGCATTGGCCTGCGCCAATGGCAGGCGCCAGACCTTGAGCTTGTAGGCAATGCCGCGGCTGGTGAAGAACAGCACGGGCGTATGGGTATTGGCCACGAACAGGCGGGCGACGAAATCCTCGTCGCGCGTGGCCATGCCCGAACGGCCCTTGCCGCCGCGGGCCTGGGCCCGGTAGGTCGAGAGCGGCACGCGCTTGATGTAACCCTCATGAGACACGGTCACGACCATGTCTTCGCGGGCAATCAGATCTTCGTCGTCAAAGTCGCCCAGCGCCTCGGAGATTTCCGTGCGGCGTGGGGTCGCGAACTGTTCCTTGATCTCGAGCAGTTCGTTGCGAATGATCTCGACCACGCGCTCACGGCTGCGCAGAATATCGAGATAGTCCTCGATCTGCCCACCCAGGCCGTTGAGCTCTTCGCCGATTTCGTCACGGCCCAGCGCCGTCAAACGGGCCAGACGCAGTTCGAGAATGGCGCGGGCCTGTTCTTCGGACAGATTGAAGGTGCCGTCATCATTGATGCGGTGGCGGGGATCATCGATCAGCGCGATCAGCGGCGCCACATCCTGTGCGGGCCAGCGGCGGGTCATCAACTGCTCACGCGCGGTCGCCGGATCGGGCGCGGTGCGGATCAGGGCGATGACTTCATCGATATTGGCCACGGCAACAGCCAGGCCCACCAGAATGTGGGCGCGATCGCGGGCCTTGTTGAGCAGGAAGCGGGCGCGACGGGTAACCACCTGATGACGGAAGTCGATGAAGGCCTGCAGCATTTCGCGCAGGTTCATCAGCTGTGGCTTGCCACCATTGAGCGCCACAAAGTTGCAGCCAAAAGAGGATTGCAGCGGCGTGAAGCGATAGAGCTGATTGAGCACCACTTCGGGCAGCGCGTCGCGCTTAATCTCTACCACCACGCGCATGCCGTTGCGATCGGACTCGTCGCGCATATCGGCAATGCCTTCGATACGCTTGTCGCGCACCAGTTCGGCAATCTTTTCGACCATCGAGGCCTTGTTCACCTGATAGGGAATCTCGGTGATGATGAGCGCTTCGCGCTCCTTGCGAACCTCTTCGATGGCGACGCGGCCGCGCATCATGACCGAGCCACGACCAGTCTCGTAAGCCGAGCGGATGCCGGCACGGCCCAGGATGATACCCGCGGTGGGGAAATCAGGACCGGGCATGACTTCGAGCAATTCGTCGAAAGTCACCGATTCATTGTCGAGCAGCAGCAGTGCGGCGTCGATTGTCTCGCCCAGATTATGGGTCGGGATATTGGTGGCCATACCCACCGCGATACCGCCGCCGCCATTGACCAGCATGTTGGGATAGCGCGCTGGCAGAACCGTGGGCTCATGCTCGGAGCCATCATAGTTGTCGCGGAAATCGACCGTGTCCTTGTCGAGGTCATCGAGCAGGGAATTGGTGATCTTTTGCATGCGCACTTCGGTGTAACGCATGGCAGCAGGCATATCGCCGTCGACAGAACCGAAATTGCCCTGCCCTTCGACCAGCATTTCGCCCATGGAGAAGTTCTGCGCCATGCGCACCAGGGCCATATAGACCGCCGTGTCGCCATGGGGATGGTACTTACCAATCACGTCGCCCACGACACGCGCCGATTTACGGTATGGCTTGTTGTACTCGTAGCCGTTCTCGCTCATCGAAAACAGGATGCGGCGATGCACAGGCTTGAGCCCATCGCGCACATCTGGGAGAGCGCGGCTCACGATCACGCTCATGGCGTAATCGAGATAAGACTTCCGCATCTCGTCAGTGATGGAGATCATCGAAATATCGGAGGGCGGCAGCGCGCCAGTTCCGTTGTCTGTCGTATCGGTCACTGGGGTGATTCTATGTTGGTTTTGTTCCCCGATTGATAGGCGATTCCGGGCGCAAATGCTAATTTAGGTCACAGGGAAGCTGTGGACACCTTTTGCGCGGTTTCCGGGCACGTCAGCAATGACGCGACACGCTTTGATTACGCGACGTTGCAGGCTAACAATATCGGCACACACCGCTTGCGAGGGAGAAGCATGCGCCCTGTTCAGACTGTTAGCCTGAGAGCCGGCGATTTTGATCCTGCCGTGCGCGTTGATGCCTTCAAGGAAGCTGTAGCCGCCATTTGTCGGCTCGACTTTACACCAGCTGATCCGGCCGGATTTCAGTCAGAAACCAGTATTGGGGTGCTACCTACCCTGGTTACGGGACATGGGGCACATTCATCGTGCAATGCCAACCGCACCGTGCAACTGGCGGCGGACGCGCAGGACAATGTGATGGTGCACCTGCCGCTGCAGGGCGGGTTCACCATGCAACAGGTCGGCGGGCAGTCGATCGAATGTGCTCCCGGCATGATTTATGTCGATCCCAACGAAGTCCCCGGCGAGGTGAGCTTTCATGGGGACCGGACGGACGTCTTTTATGTATCGATACCGCGCGGCGTGCTGGCACCGGCCACCAAGGGGCTCAATGCGCTAATGCGCAACGGGGCTGCCCTGACACCGCAATGGCGCCTTTTCGCCCGCTATGCGCGGATGTTGCACGAGGAACTGGGCGAGTTGCCGCCCGACCAGGCGTTGATCTGCGCCAGCCATGTGCACGATCTGGCCCTGATGGCCCTTGAGGGCGAGACCGCTCACGGCGTTGAGGGACATCATGGGGGCGTCAAGGCTGCCCGATTAACGCTTATCAAGAGCGATATAGAAGACAATCTCAGCTCTCCCCGGCTGTCTCCGGGCTGGATCGCGGGACGTCACGGAATTTCCGAGCGCTATCTGCGCAGCCTGTTTGCCAGCCAGGACACCAGCTTCCAGGATCATGTCTGCAAGCGCCGCCTGCTGGCTGCCTATCGCCGGTTGAGTGATCCCCGCCATGTGGGTCAGAGCATCAGCCAAATTGCGCTTGATGTGGGTTTTGGCGACCTGAGCTGGTTCAACGCCCAGTTCAAACGCAATTTCGGCCACACGCCCTCTGAACTGCGGGCCCGCACCGCCGTCTAGGCAGCTTTGGCACGCTGGACGCAGAGCTAGTGCCGCCCACCCTGCATGGTGTGCCGTTCACCCCAAGCATAATGGATTGCGCATCCCTATTGTCGGATCGGTTCGCCGCGCTTGCGCGTGGGCCGGTGCAACAGAAGCGAGATGTAACCCGATGTGGGATTTCAGTATTTCCAAGTCCATTGGCCTGATGGCGCGTACCGCGCCCTATGTGCTGTTCCGCATGGCGGTCTATTTCGGCATTGCGGTCGCCTATGTCCTGATCACCGGTACGGGCGCCGGCATCGGCTACGGGGTCGGTGCCTTTGGAGATCAGGATTTCCAGATCTCCTCGTCGTTCTGGGGCGGCATCATCGGGTTTGGCGCCACGGCTGGTGCGGTTTATCTGGCCCGTGAGTACATTCTGTATGTGGTCAAGGCGGGTCACATTGCCGTTCTGGTGGAACTGATCGACGGCCGCGCGCTACCCGAGGGTCAGGGGCAAATCGCCTATGGGGCCGATGTCGTACGCGAGCGTTTCGTGCAATCGAGTGTCCTGTTTGGCCTGGATCAACTGATCAAAGGCGTGATTGCGGCTGTCACAGGCTTGATGCAAGGCATTGCCAACTTCCTGCCCATACCTGGTCTGCAGCCGCTGGTGGGCATGTTCCGCGCCTTCCTCAAGGTCGCTGTGGGCTTTGTTGATGAGGTGATCCTGGCCCATGCTATGCGCACCCGCGCGGACAATCCATGGGCGGCAGCAGAAGAGGCGCTGGTGCTGTACGGGCAGAACCACCGGCAGATGATCAAGAACGCGGCGTTTATCGCGGTGGTAGTCTATGTGCTCTCATTCCTGGTGTTTCTGGTGATGCTGGCGCCCGCGGCGCTGGTTGTCTATCTGATCCCCGGCAGTTGGAGCGCGGGTGGCTTGGTGTTTGCGCTGCTGTTCGCCTGGGCCGTCAAGGCCGCCCTGATCGAGCCGCTGGCGATCTGCTGCATGCTGCAGGCCTTCTTCACGCTTACCGATGGCCAGACGCCTGATCCTGCCTGGCGTGACCGGCTCAACGGGCTGTCCCGGAAATTCAAATCCATTGGCGAGAAGGCCCAAAGCTGGGTTGGCGGCACGTCGCCTGCACAGACCATCTCTGGCGCTCAGGGAGTGCGACCATGAAAAGAGTATTTGCGGTATTGCTCGCGGCAGCGATGGGCCTGTGCGCACAAGCTCCCCAGGCACAGGAGAGCCCCCGCACGGTCATTGTCATGGATGGCTCGGGCTCGATGTGGGGACAGATCGACGGCCGACCAAAGCTTGATATCGCCCGCGAGACCGTGGGCAAGGTATTGGCTCAGATCCCTGCCGAGCAGGAGATCGGTCTATTGGCGTACGGGCATCGACGCAAAGGCGATTGCGGCGACATCGAACTGGTCGTTGAACCAGCAGCGGGTACCGGCGGACTGATCACGGACAAGGTCAATGGCATGCGCTTCTTGGGCAAGACGCCTCTGTCACAGGCCGTTCTGATTGCGGCCGAATCCCTGCGCTACGGCGAAGAAGCGGCCACCGTTGTGCTGGTCACGGACGGCATCGAGACCTGTCAGGCGGACCCATGCGCCCTGGGGATGGAGCTTGAAGCCAATGGTCTGGACTTTACCACCCATGTCATCGGCTTCGGGCTCTCGCAGGAAGAAGGCGCCCAGGTTGCCTGTCTGGCCGAGAACACAGGCGGACGCTACTTTGAGGCTCGCAATGCCGATGCCCTGATCGATGCGCTGAGCCAGACCGTGCTGTCCGACGGCCGCGCCGCCAAACAGGCCCCAGTCCCGACGCCGAAGGCAAGCCTTGACGGCCCCGAGGCAGCGGCAATCACCACTGAAATCAATGTCGACTGGACCGGGCCGGACGCCGTGGAGGACTATCTGGAAATCGTCCCTGCGACCGAGACGGCCGCCACCAGCGGCAGTCGCAACTACGCCTACACAAAGGATGGGTCACCGGCCAAGCTGATCGTACCTGCTGATCAGGGAGATTATCTCATCCGCTACATCTGGCAGGGCCCGAACGGCCGCGAGGTGATTGCAACGGCGCCCCTGACGGTGACAGATTCCGAGTTTGCCATCAGCCTGCCCCCGGGCCCCATTCAGGCAGGATCGGCGATCGCCGTAGATTGGAAAGGTCCCAATGGGCCGCTCGACTACCTTGCGATCCGGACGGAAGCCAGCACCGAGGCAGCCGATATCACCTACGCCTATACCGGCGACACCAACCCGCTCGAGATGGTGACACCCAATGAACCGGGCACTTATAGCGTTCTCTATATTGTGGAGGGAACGGGCGAGCGGCGGATCGGGGTGTCGGTGCCATTGAGCGTTGTTGAAGGCACGATCGACCTGCGGGCACCCGCTGCAGTGCGACCCGATACCGGGTTTTCGGTCGCCTGGGCAGGACCGGGCAGCAGTCAGGACTATATCGACATTGTCCCCGCCGGCTACACCGAGACCTATGGCGAACTTAAGTATGCCTATATCGGCGGCGAAGGCCCCGGCCCGCGCGAGCTTTCGGCGCCATCTGACGCCGGGGCGTACTGGATCCGCTATATTTCCGAAGGCGCAGGTGGGCGCAAAGTACTGCATCAGATCGAGCTAAGCGTTGATCCAGATGCTCCGGACGTACCGACCAGCCTGTTGGTGGCGGCCACCTTTGACGTGCCTGCCGACTTCGCCGGGACACCGGTGCAATGGTCGGCAGTGCCCCTTGAAGGTCAGGCAGTGAGCATGGACGCCTGGGCCATGAACGAGTTCGCGACGGGTCCCGTCTCGGGCAATTTCGAGCCCGGGGTCTATTCGGTACGCGGCGATGCAACTGACATGGTGTTCACCGGCACGGTGACGATCAGCGCTGACGGCGATAACCGCTTCACCATTCTGCCCGACGAGACCCTGTCGCCGACAACCACGCCCGACATGGCTGACGGCCATGGGCCCGACGATGGGGCAGATGGCACGCCGTGGGCCGACTATGCCTATAGCTGCCTGGGGGATCAGAACTGTCCACACACGGATGCGGCCAGCGGTCTGTCCTTCACCCTGCCCGCCGGATGGGTCGCGACCAGCCCGGACATGACGCCCGCAAGCGCCGGCGCACAGGCTGCCGGAGAGCAGCTTGAGCATCCCTATGTCGAGTTCTATGAGGCGGGGGGCAATATGAATGCGCTCTATCTCAATCCGCGCCAGTGGATCGCGGACAATGGGCCGTGCCAGACCACGGGCGCGGGCGAACTCTGTCTGTTTCGCAATGACGCCGCGCCCAATGATCCGGCGGCCTTCATGGCGATGGGTGCACTGCAGGCCAGCCTGATCCACGCAGCCCCGGCCGCCGCCGCACCGCTGTCGGCGGACGAGGTCGAAAGCCTGCTCGACAGGCTGGCGCCCAACCGTATCCCGGCCAACTAGTCCCCCCTCTCGCGCGCTGACCATGCGCCATCGCGCCCCTCTGGAGTATCGCCATGAAACTGCTCGCCCTCGGTGCGTTCGTCATCAGCCTGGTATCCGCCAGCGCGGCCGTCGCCCAGTTCAACCCTGTCATTGCCAAATGCACCGGCAATGGTGCCGATTTCTATCTCTCAGAATCGCAGGTTGACGCGCTGGTCGGCTCGGTCCCGGAGCCCCTGCCGACCAACAAGGATACCATTCTGGTGGTCGATCAGAAAAAGGGCATGTACTGGTCGAACCAGTCGCGCGCGGCGATCGATCGCGCCTGTGGCGGCCAGGGCAATGAGGAAATCGCGCTGTTTGATGGCGTACAGCCGCGTTCGGGTCTGTGGCAGGCCAGACTTGGCGAAACCCGACCGGAAGGGTGCCCGGCGATTTTGGCGTCGATGTTCGGCCCCGGCTTGCCCGGTCATATGCCGGCCGAACTCAGTACGCCGCGCCAGTTGACGTTCGGCGTGCCGTTTCATCCCGATCAGCTTGAGCTGACCAAAACCCTCGCGGCTAGTGGCATTTCAGCGGTCAACTGGCGCATAGCGGGGGAGGATAGCTGGCAGGCCGATATCATGAGCGATGTTTTCGCCCAGATCCCCGGCGGCCCGGGCAAGGGCAGCGGCATGGCGTGGCGGCTGACGGTGACGTCCAAGGATCGCATCGACCACAATGTGACGGTCACCATCGCGCTGCCTGCCGAAGCGGCCGCGTTGATGGGGATGAGCGGGGATTGCCGCGTCACCAGCGACAACCAATGGGTGCGGGTGGGCGATTAGCCGTCGACGGCCTCAGCGATTTCGAAAGCCAGATCAACCGGATCGAAATCCTCGCCATTGGCGAGAATGACGACGCTGGTGCCGGTATCCAGATTGCGCAGATAGACAGTCGCCGTGCCCATCCAGCTCCCGCTGTGATAGGCGATGGCATCGCCCTGCCCGCTCATAACGCTCCAGCCAAAGCCGTAGCCTTCTTCCTCGAGCAAGCCTATGGCCGTCCCGTCATCGAGCTGACCGTCGACGAACAGCTCGGCCGTTGCCGCCGTGCCCAGCAGTGAGCCGGTGGCCAACGCCTTCTCATAGCGGGCCAGATCAGCGATCGAAGTGTAGACGCTGCCATCCCCCTCGGCCACGGTCATGAATTGCGACGGTTCGAAATCGCCATCGCTGCCGGCATAGCCGGTAACGGCAGCGGTCGGCTCGACCGGTGCGCCGAGCCGGGTCTTGGCCATGCCCAGGGGCGACCAGACGCGGTCGTGCAGCACCGCCTCCAGCGTTTCCATTTCAGCCGCCGCCGCGACCAGACTGCCGAGGGTGACGTAACCGCTATTGGAATAGTCGAACCGGGTGCCGGGGGGGTGGGCTGGGCCGGCCTGTGCCAGCCAGGCGATGATCTGGGCATTGCTGGTATCGGCCCGATAGTCGAACAGGGTTTCGTCGAGATAATCTGGCAGGCCGCTGAGGTGATAGATCAGGTCGCCCACCACCACGGGCCGTTGTCCGGCGCCATAATGGGCAAAGTCAGGCAGAAATTCGCTGATTTCGGTAGCGCGGTTGAACAGATCGTCCTCGATCAGCAACTTCGCCGCCGTGCCGGTAAACTGCTTGGAGACCGAGGCCAGATCAAACACGCTGTCGGGCGTCATGGGAGCCTTGGTGTCCAGATCGGCATGGCCATAGCCCGCCATATGCTGCACAGCGCCCTGCCCGGTCACCAGCACCGTCATGCCGGGGGTATCGCTGCCAATATAGGGGGCGACCAGATCATCAATGACCGGCAGGTTCTGCGCCGCGGCCGGCACCGCCAAGACGAGCGTAAAAAAGCCTATGAATGCTGTCGAGCGCATGAATCCCCCTGTTCTGCTGGCGGAACCTAGCCAGCACGGCCCGTTCGGGCAACCGCCTCCGGCAAGTCTGCGTCTCGGTGATAGTTGGCTAGGCCGCCGAGGTCTGGTCCAGGGCCAGTTCGATGGCGAAGCTGGGGCGTCCGAAAAGGTAGCCCTGGCCGACGTCACAGCCGACAGAGGCCAGATAGTCGCGCTGCTGTTTCGTCTCGACACCTTCAGCGATCACCGTCTTGCCCAGACGCTGCGCCATGATGATGGTGGTCTCGATGATCACCTCGCTCTGGGCATTGGGCAGATTGCGCACGAAGGACTGGTCGATCTTGATCTTGTGGATGGGCAGGCTGTGCAGATAGCTCAGCGACGAGTAACCCGTGCCAAAGTCATCCATCGCGATCCTGACACCCATGTCCGAGAGCTGGTGCAGGATTTCGAGATTGGCCGGGTCGCTGGCAATGTTCATGGATTCGGTGATCTCGATATCCAGCCGGTGTGGCGGCAGGCCCGAGGCCACCAGAGCATTGTGCACGGCGGCGACCAGATTGCCCTGCTGGAACTGCACCGCCGAGACGTTGATCGAAATGCGCCCCTGCCAGCGCCATTGGGCGACCTGACGGCAGGCTTCGTGCAGAATCCATTCGCCGATCTGCACGATCAGGCCGGTTTCCTCGGCAAGCGGGATAAAATCGGCTGGCGAGACAATACCCAGCTCGGGGTGGCGCCAGCGCAGCAAGGCTTCAAGCCCCACCATCTCGCCGCTCTTGAGATCAATCTGGGGCTGATACAGCAGGTAGAATTCATCGCGCTTCAGGGCCTGCCGCAGCGCGAGATCGAGCAGACGGCGGTCGCGGATCTTCTGGCCGTGTTCGGGCTCGTAGCGTACTAGGCGCGCTTGTGCGGTCTGGGCCACGGCCAAGGCTATTTCGGCCTGCTGCAGCAGTTCCTCGCCATCAGCGTCAGCCTGATTGGCGCTGCCAAAGACGGTCTCGAGCATGATGGTGTGGCCGGCGATATCATAGGGCGCTTCGAGCACCGAGGTCACCATGGCAATCGAGGGGATCATGGTGCCACCAAAGCGGCCGTGGCGCACCGAAAAAGCAAAGATGTCGCTATCAAGACGGGCGGGCAGCGTATCGGTCAATTCGTGCAGACGCGCGGTAACTTCGCGGGCGACCATGTCATAGACCTCGTTGCCAAGACTGGCATTGAGGGCATCCAGACGCAGCAATCTGACAGCGATCAAGGTGCGGTTCAGCCCGTCGTCAGGCGTCGCGGAAAGCGCTTCGAGCATGGCGTGGCGCGACAGGGCGCCGCTGGGCTCATCGTGGCGGGCCAGATAGGCCAGTTGCGCCTGTTGCCGACGGCTCTGGCGCCAGCGTCGGGCGCGCTCATCGAGAAAGCATATGGCCAGCGTGCCACTTACCATGGCGTGAAAGACCATGGTGTCGATTACGATGGCGGCCTGAGACAATGCCTGCCACGCGGCCAGTTCGAGGCCCAGGCTCGCAATCAAGACCACCAGCGCCCGCTGTGGCACGGTAAAGCGTTTGCGCATCAGCATCACCAGCGCGGTGATCAACAGGCCGGCCAATGCAGCGGGAACAAACCCCAGATCGCTCAGCGCCCTGTCGGCCTTGAGTGTTTCGGTGGCGGCGATCTGAACCACAGCGCCCGAGAGCACGCCGAAGCGAGGCACACGGAAGAAGTCGCGCAGTTCGATGGCGCTCGCACCGATCACGACCTGCTTGTCGCGCAGAATGGCCGGATCGACCGTTCCTTCGAGCACCGAGATCGCCGAAACGCTGGGGACGGCGCTCAGGTCGATGCCGTAGTCGATGGTGATCGACGGCGCGGCTGGACCGGCCTGCGGCACCAGCGCATAGGCCAGCGCGGGAATGGACTGGATTGCCGAGGGCACAGATTCGAGCAGCGCTGTCCCGTCACCATCGACATTGACGAGGACGGCCGGAGCCTGCGCTTCAAAGCGTGGCAGTGGTCGGCTCAGCACGATTTCGCCTTTGGTGCCGGTCTGCTGGAAAGCGGCAAGATAGGCATAACCACCCGCGCGGGTCAGCGCCGCTTCAAACGCGCCGTCTGCCTGGGGTGTGGAGGCGGCGCTGAAGTCGATATCGAAAACAACTTCGAGCGCGCCCAGTTCAATCAGCCGGTCAAGCAGCGCTGCATGGACAGTACGTGGCCAGGGCCAGACACCCACCGCCTGCAGGCTGGTGGCGTCGATTTCAACAAACACCATGTCGCCGCTGGGCGCACGTGACGTGCCGGCGAAGCGCTGCCCCTGCAGTTCCTGGTCCGGCGGCTCGAACGCACCCAGCCATGCCGACGCCAGAACGGCGCCGACAAGCACAAGTACACTGATGAGCCGCACGACGGCCCGCATCAGCGCGCCGTCGTCAGCACGTGCCGCCCATTACTTGTTGAGGCCATTGGCATTGCCCTTGCCGTTGCCGCCCGCATTGTTGGTCTTGGCGCTATCGTCGTCGTCATTGTCAGCGCTATTGCCGTTACCGTTACCATTGCCGCCGGCATTGCTATTGCCGTTGCCACCGGCATTGCTGTTGCCGCTATTGCCGTTGCCGTTGCCGCCAGCATTGCTGTTGCCGCTATTGCCGTTGCCATTGCCGCCAGCATTGCTGGAATTGCCGTTGGCACTGTTGTTACCGTTGTCCTTGGTCAAGCCGAACGCGTTGCCATTGCCATTGCCGCCAGCATTGTTGCTCTTGCTGGCCTGCACTGCAGCTTCAACGTTTTCAGCCGTGGCTTCGGTCGTTGTGCCGTTGATGACCGGCTTACCGGAAAAACTGAAAACAGCCACGGCCCCGCGGCCTTCCACCAGCAGTGGCGCCTGCTTGGTCACGGTTGCATCCTGACCGGGGCGAACATCGACAACCAGATCGTTGACGGTGTCCTGCACCTGCACCACGCCGCGATCGACCTCAACGGTGGCCCCGCTATTGTCCGAACGTACGGTGAAGCGCGTGCCCTTGACGACGGCTGCCAGAAACGGGGTCTGTACTGAAAAATGCTGGACGTTGCGGCGCTCTGCCTCGATGGAGACAACACCGAAATCCTGCAGAACCGTTGTCATCAGATCGGCGCCTGCATCCTTGATGCGGATCTGGGTATTGGCTTCCAGTTCGATAGTTTCGCGACCACGGATCAGCCCGACCCGACCATTCTCGGACGTACGGACATATCGATTGGTAGGGATGATTTCACCGCGACTGACCTGACGCCAGGTCCCGCCGATCTGCTGGGTGACTTCACCGCGCACCCTGTTCACCTGCCAATCATCGGCGAAAACCGGCGCAGCAGCAAAGCACATCAGCAAAAACAGAACGATTCTCACAACGCATACTCCGCAACTTATTCAAGATGCAGGATCGACCAGCGCGCTTGCCAAACCGTTACAGCGCCCGATCACAAATGCACAATCGCAGCCTGGTGATGCTGATGGTAAAGGAATTGCCGCGCAATTACCGGGGATTTGACAATGACGGGGTCGCACTCACGCGGGGTCTGAGGGCGTATCAAAGACAGCGCGCGCCTGGTCAATGTGGGGATGGTTGTCGTTGGCCCAGCGGATCAAATGCCCGAACGGGACGATGATCGAGTGACCCAGGGGGGTCAGGCTATACTCCACCGCAGGCGGCTTGGTGTCATACACCTTGCGCGATACCATGCCGTCGCGCTGCAGTTCGCGCAGTGTTTGGGTCAGCATTTTCTGAGATATATCAGGGATATCGCGCCGCAACTGATTGAAGCGCTTGGGCCCGCTGGCCAGCGTCATGACCAACAGCATGCTCCATTTATCGCTGATCTTGTCGAGCACGCCGCGCACCGGGCAGTTCCCCACAGGCTGACCGGCATTGCTGTTCCAGCCATCCATAATGGCACTGAACTGATCCTGTTCGCTGTTCATGGTGGTTACCTCACGGTGCCGTTGTTCCAACAAGGTGCCTCCTTACCAACTGGTTCAAGGTCTACTAGATAGCACTCTCCGTTCGATACTTACTCTCCATCGGCATGCGCTGCAAGGAGATGCGAACTACCCAAAATGGAGAGACAGACATGACAAAGTTTAAAGACCAGACCCTTCTGGTTACCGGCGCTTCGGGCAATCTCGGCCGCCTTGCCGTCGAAAACCTGCTTGCTCGCGGCGCAACCAAGGTCGTCGCCGGTACACGCGATCCATCCAAGCTGGCCGATCTGGCGGCCAAGGGTGCCGAGGTGCGTGCGCTCGATTTCGGCAAGCCCGAGACCATTGCTGCTGCGCTGACCGGTGTTGATCGGCTGCTGATCGTGAGCACCGATGCAATTGGTGGTCGTCTTGACCATCACAAGGCCGCCATTGCCGGTGCCAAGTCCGCTGGCGTCAAGCACATCGTCTATACATCAGCGCCAGCGCCCCGGCCCAACGCCGATGGCGGCGCGGTGATCGAGCATTTCTGGAGCGAAGTCGAACTGGTCAATAGCGGCATCGAATTCACCGTGCTGCGCAACAACATGTATGCGGAGAACAATTTCATGGATGCCGCGCAGGTGATCCAGTCGGGCCAGTTGTTTGGACTGATTGGCGATCGCGGCGTGTCCTATGTAGCCCGTGCCGACGCTGCTGCAACGGCGGCGGGCGCCCTGTTGAGCGCTGAAGGCTCCACCATTCAGGACGTGACCGGTCCCGCACCCGTTACCAATGTTGAACGCGCTGCGCTCTATGCCAAACTGAGCGGCAAGCCCGTCACCAGCATCGCCTTGCCAGACGCCGACCTGCAGGCGGGCATGGTCGCAGCCGGTGTGCCTGCATTCCTCGCCGACATGTTGATCGGCTTCCAGAAGGATGCGCGGTCGGGTCATCAGGGTGTCACCACCGATGCCGTTGAGCGTTTTGCGGGTCACAAGCCGCAGGCGTTTGCCGAGTTCCTCGCGGCCAACCGCGCCGCGCTGGGTCTGTAGGACCATTCGGCCCCGCAGCCATGCTGGGGTCACCACTCCGTCGGGGGCGCCCTGTACGCGCCCCCTGCCCTGGTCTGACGCTTTGCTGACAAACCCCACGGAATCGCGCACGGTTGAATCCTTGCCTGGGGGGAGTCAGATTCGGTGCGTGAGGAAAGTTGGGTCAACCGCCTGTGGAGGCGGATCGCGTATGACCGTTCGATCGGTTTTGGATTTGAACATGTCGGCCTGACCACACTTCGCTTTCCCCGCATCATGGCGCTGATCGCGCTGGCCTTCACCATTCTGTGCTTCACGCAATTGCCGCGCGCCAATGTTGATGGCGACCTGATGCGGGTCTATGCGCATTCGGGCCATTACTATGATGCCTATGAGCGCCTGTCCGAGACCTTCGGCACCTTCGAAAACGACATCTATGTGCTGGTCAACTCGCCCAGCCTGACCGACCCCGCGACGCTGGAAAAAGTGCGCGAGCTCGCCTTTGATCTTGAGCTGAACGAATTCGCCGTCGGCAGTATGTCGCCGTTCACGCTGCGCAAGCCCAGTGGCGAGGGCGGTTCTGTGCCTGCCGTGCCCGAGGGCATGACCGATTTTGCCCAGGTGGCCCGCGCGCTCAGCGATCTGCAGCAGAATGATCCGATGATGCGCAATCTGATCACGCCGGACCTGACCGGAATGGTGCTGATCATGTTCCCCAATCAGGCCATGACCAAAGGGGATGGCACCAAGGCCATGCTCGTCAGCCTGCGGGAGATGCTGTCCTATTATGAGGGCGATGATCTGCAGATCGAGCTGACCGGGCCGCCGATCTGGACCTCGGAAATGCTCAATGCGGCTGTCGACGACCAGATCAAATTCACCGTCTACGGCTTTGCGCTGGGCGCGCTGATTGCCCTGCTCGCCCTACGTTCGCTGACGGGCGCGCTGTTGGTGGCTGCCACGCCCTTTGTGGCCGTGATGTGGTCGATGGGCTCGGTGATCATGATGTTCGGCTCGTTCTCGTTTTTGACCATCATCGTGACCACGCTGGTAATCGTGATGGCGTTCGCGGAGTCGATGTTCTTCATCTTCAACTGGCTGGCCTATTGGCGCGACGGCATGGAGCCGCACAAGGCGGTCGATGCCACGCTCAAGCTGGTGGGTCCGGCGACGGCGCTGACCACGCTGACCACGCTGGTGGCGTTCGTTTCGCTATATTTCTCGCCCGGTCAGGGCGTGCAGGAGTTTGCCATTGCCGGGGCGATGGGCTGCTGCATCGTGTTTCTGTGCCTGATGACGGTGATGCCGCTGCTGCTCAAGATGGCGTTGCAGCTGGGGTTCAAGCTGCCGCGCACCCCCAGCTTCGCGCTGAACGCGCCCGTGCCCGTGGCCTGGAAGCTGGCAACGAAATTGGGGCGGCCGATTACCGTGCTGTCAGTGGTGCTGGTGGGGCTGCTGTTTGTGCCCTATTTCCTGATCCAGCCACGGTTCTCGCTGCAGGATTTCATGGCGCGCGGCTCCGATGCAATGAGCGCAGCCGAAGAGATCGATCAGGGCGTTGGTGGCGTCGCCCCGCTTTATGTGCGGGTGCCGCTGGCCGACAATGATCCCAATCTGAGCACGCGCGATTTCGAGACCCTGCGCACCGTGCATGAGATCATCGAGGGCGAGCTGGGCGAGAACAAGGTGATCTCGATCGCCAGCATGTCCAACTACACCGATAACGGCTTCAGCCGTGAGGACGTGTTCGACGCGGTGGGACCATTCATGAAGCGGCGCTTCATTACCGAAGACGGCACGCAGGGGCTGGTGACCGGCTTCATGGCGACCATTATCGAGAGCGATGCGCTCAAACAGATGGTGGCGCGGATCGATGACAAGCTGGCCGATGCGGGCATTGCCGACGCCGAGATTGGCGGCTTTCGCGTACTGACCACATTTGCCACCGACGACATCGTGCGCTCGCTGCAGATCTCGCTGTCGATCAGCGTGGTCATCAACATCTTCCTGATCGGCTTCGCCTTTGGCTCGATGCGGGTGGCCGTGGCGTCGATCGTGCCCAACATGTTCCCGATTCTGGGCACCGAGGCCTATCTCTGGCTGAGTGGCTCGGGGCTGCAGCTGACCACGGTGATCGCACTGACCATCGCCTTTGGCATCGCGGTCAACGACACCATCCATTTCCTCAGCCACTATGTGCATGGGCGGCGCGAGGAACATCGCGACCATCTCGGCTCGGTCAAAAACACCATGGAGCGCATCGGCGGGGCCATCGTGGCGACCACGGTTATCCTGTGCGTGGGCACCATCATCGTGGCATTTTCCGAGCTGCCGCAGGTGGCGCTGTTCGGTACGCTGTTCGTGCTGTCACTGGCGCTGGCGCTGATCGGCGATCTGTTCATGCTGCCGGCCATTCTGGTGGCAGGGGCAAAGTTCTTTGCGCCACTGGGCCGGATCCGCGTGCGCACCGCCGACCATGATCCCACACCCGATGATCCCACCGGCGACACACTGACCGGGCGCGGCCCCTATCCGGTCCGTCCTGAACCATGAGCGCGCTTGTAAGAGTTTGCCGGGCACGGCTAGATTGCCCCGGCTTGATTCTGGGGTGCCATCCCGATCATGCAATAAATCTGCCGGGGGGCATGATTTTCTTGGAGGCCTAAGGCGATGAAGTGTTTCGGACGGCTGGCGCGCGGCGCCGCGTTGACGGGTCTGCTGGTGATGGGTGGCGCAGCCCCCGCCTTTGCCGGCCCCGCCGAGGTGGCGTTGCTGCAAACCTATATCGGGGAATGGCGTGGCCGGGGCACGCTGACCGGCGCCAATGTCGAAACGGTGGTCTGCCGTCTTTCGCTCAAGCAGGGCAATCAGGACAAGGTCAATTACAGCGGCCGTTGCAGCCTGGCGGGCACCCAGCTGACCGTGGCGGGCACCATGGCCTATATCGCGGCCAGCAAGCGCTATGAAGCCGTGATGAGTTCAAACGCCACCTTCCGCGGCGTCGCTGTGGGGCAGAAGCGCGGCAGCAATCTGATCTTCAATCTGCAGGAACGCGACGAGGATGAAGATGGCAAGGAACTGGCCATTTCAGCACAGATCAATCTGCAGTCCGACGCCATCAAGGTGGTGTTCGATGTGATCTATGTCGAGAATGGCGACAGCCTGCGCGCCGAGGTTCCCTTCACCAAATAATCCAGACGCCGGCGCGCTGGGCGCAATGCGCCCGGCTCATCCCAGTTGCAGAAAGTCTTAACCGGCGATCGACTAGAATAAGCGCGACAACCGAGTATTTGGGTCGCGTAATTTGAGCAGCCTTGCCGCCACGACTATCCGGCGCCCGCGCACAACCGAAAAGACTGCCACCGATCCGGTGTTGGCGGTGCTGTCGCGGCTATGTGCACTGCTCGATATCGACAGCGTCACCCTCTCCCGCATTGAAACCGATGGGTTTCGGCTGCTGGCCGCCAGTGGTGCCAGCCCGGATACTAGACTTCTCGGCCCCTGGATGAAGCGCGCCGCGGCCAGTGACGGCCCGCTGATCGTCGCCGATATCGCCCGCAGCCAGGGTAGCCCTGCCGCGCTGGGCTTTTATGCCGGCATGGTGCTGCCAACGGGCGACGACAAGATCAAGCTACTGCTCAGCCTGAGCGATGCCCGCCCCCGCAGCGAGGCCATGGCGCATCGGCTTGCCGGGTTGGCCATCGAGGTCACCAGCGACGCCACCATTAACCGGCTGGCCCGCCAGATCGCGCAGCACAAGGCTCAACTCGCGCTTGAACAGAACCAGTTCGAACGCGCCTCACAGACTGCCAAGATCGGCATCTGGTCCTGCGACCTCGCCGATGAATCCCTGAACTGGACGGACAGCGTCTACGACCTGTTCGAGTTGCCACGCGGCAGCGAGCTGAGCCGTGACGTCACGCTACGGCACTATACGGACCAATCCCGGCAGACGATGGAGGCCGCGCGCGCCCAAGCCATCGCCAATTGCAGTGATTTCACGGTCGATGCGGAAATCATCACCGCCAGTGGCGCTCGCCGCTGGATGCGCCTGACCGGCAATGTGGAAGCCCGCGATGGCGTCGCCGTCCGTATCTTCGGAATGAAGCAGGACATTACCGAGGAAAAGCTGCTGGCGGACAAGACCCGCTATCTGGCCGAAACCGATGTGATGACCGGGCTGGCCAATCGCAGTCAGTTTCAGACCCGGCTCGGTAATCTGGCGGTTGCGCCGATTGGCGGCCTGCTGCTGGTGGATCTGGACGGTTTCAAGCAGATCAATGACAGCTTCGGCCATGCGCTGGGCGATCAATGCCTGCGGGAAGCTGCAAGGCGTTTGACGGCGTGTTGTGACCAGGCCAGCCTGCTGGCTCGCATTGGCGGGGATGAATTCGCCGTACTGATGGGCCCCAAGCAGACCGAGAGCGAAATCTCGGCGCTTGGCGATCGTATCGTGAAGGCCGTGGGTCAGCCCTATGAGCATAATGGTCACGCCATCGCGCTGAGCGCATCGGTCGGGGTGGCATGCCACCGTCGCGGCACGGCCGACGATCTGTTCCATGATGCAGATACCGCCCTCTATGCCGCCAAGGCTGCCGGACGCAATACAAGCCGCACCCACAAGCACTGACCGCATCTATCAGGCCACAAAAAAGGGGCTGCTTGCGCAACCCCTTTGAGCATTCCGGTATCGACGCGTTCGCGCCTTAGAACGGGATATCGTCGTCCATGCCGCCGGGCTCGAAAGCCGGAGCATTGGCCTGGGGCCGACGCGCACCGCCGCCGCCGCCACCATTATTGTTGTCGCGGGCGCCGCGGAAACCGCCGCCATCGCCGCCACCTGCATTATCGCCATCGCCACGACCGTCAAGCAGGGTCATGGTCGAGTTGAAGCCCTGCAGCACGATCTCGGTGGAGTATTTGTCCTGACCGGACTGATCCTGCCATTTGCGGGTCTGCAACTGGCCTTCGATATAGACCTTGGAGCCCTTGCGCAGATAGCTTTCGGCGACGCGCGCCAGACCTTCCGAAAAGATCACCACGCGGTGCCATTCGGTCTTCTCACGGCGCTCGCCGGTGTTCTTGTCTTTCCAGTTCTCCGAGGTGGCGATGGACAGATTGACCACCTTGCCACCGCTGGGGAGATTGCGGACCTCTGGATCCGCGCCGAGATTGCCGACCAGGATCACCTTGTTGACACTGCCTGCCATCGCTCATTCCTTTTTCAATTCAGCCCCGGACTGCCTGGTTGCGGGGCGCTTACTTACGGTTGTGCAGACCCTACCCACCCAGCGCGTGGGCTTATTGATCAAGGGCTGCAGAGATAGGTGGTTATAGCGCTTCACTTGACCGGGCGCGCGCGGGAACAGCGTGTTTTAAACACATAAGAAAGGCGCTGCACCGGTCGTGCTCGGCATATGTTCACATTATGTTCCGGGCGCCGAATTTGTCAAGCGCCCCGAGGTTGTGTGCCTCGAGGCGCTGGACTGGGCAGGATCAGGCGTCGGCGAGCGCCAGTGCGCAGGCATTGGCCAGATCGCGATTGGGGTCTTCTGCGCCAAGCGGTGTCGCCCAGCCCGACTTCTCGATGATGCCGCGGCGCGAATAGGTCGAGGCTTCCTTGAGGTCGGCCAGAACGGTGACGCGATTGGCTGCCGACGTCGACTGCTGCACGCAATAAGGGGTCAGCGCTGTCGCGACGTCGGAGGCCGACTGGGTCGATGCCATCTCTTGGGCGCTACCGCCAGTGACCCAACCGCCCCAGTTAAAGCCAACAATGGCAAGGGCAATGGCGCCGGCTGCCGCGCCGTAAAGCGCAGGTTTCGTCCATACGGGGATGTGCATAAAAGTCCGATCTGTCTCGGGAGAGGCCCGCAGTATTGCAGGCCCGAACGTCAGCCTAACACGTGCTGGCGCCCCTAGGGGAACCGATTGCCCTCGCTCGCGCTGACTGCTGCTGACACATCCTGTCAGCAGCATTGTATCAAACCAATGCGATCCAATCGGGCACCTGGCGCGTTGCAGTTTGGAACGGTGCGCGCAGTGGCGTGTTCCATAACTGGGCGGATGCAAAACAGTCGAACTTGACCGAATCTGTTGCGTTCCGTTTATGTTCCGATTGCGATATGCGACGTGGCAAGGGTGAGCGGACACGCTAAGGTGAATGTGGTGCCGGGCCGCCATGCGTGAGGCCGGCTTGCGGCAAGGGCCTGCCGCGCCTATTTTCCTGTTCTTCCCGCCCTGCCGAATGACCGTTTGACCGCTGTGCAGCCACTCTGGCGCACCGAGCCATGGACTACAATGATGACGCCAAAGCCCAGCCTGAACCGAGAGATCATCGTACGCGGTGCCCGCGAACACAATCTCAAGGGGATCGACGTGAAGCTGCCACGCGACAGCCTGATCGTCATGACGGGCCTGTCGGGGTCAGGTAAATCGTCGCTGGCGTTCGACACCATCTATGCCGAAGGGCAGCGCCGTTACGTGGAATCACTGTCGGCCTATGCCCGGCAGTTCCTCGAGATGATGCAGAAGCCCGATGTCGAGCATATTGAGGGGCTGAGCCCCGCAATCTCCATCGAGCAAAAGACCACCAGCCGCAACCCGCGTTCTACCGTGGGCACGGTCACCGAAATCTATGATTATCTGCGCCTGCTGTTCGCGCGCGTCGGCGTGCCCTACTCGCCCGCCACCGGCCTGCCCATTGAAAGCCAGACCGTTACCCAGATGGTCGACAAGACCCTTGAACTGGCCGAAGGCACAAGGCTCTACCTGCTGGCGCCCATCGCCCGCGGTCGCAAGGGTGAATACAAGAAGGAACTCGCCGACCTGATGCGCAAGGGCTTCCAGCGCGTCAAGATTGATGGCGAATACCACGAGATCGAAGACGCCCCGGCGCTCGACAAAAAGCTCAAGCACGACATTGAAGTGGTCATCGACCGTCTGGTCATCGGACCCGATATCGCCGGACGACTGGCCGAAAGCTTTGAAACCGCGCTCAAGCTGGCCGATGGCATTGCACTGATCGAGTTTGCCGACGAGAAGAACGAGGATGGCACGCCGCGCCAGCAGACTTTTTCGGAAAAGTTCGCCTGCCCTGTTTCCGGCTTCACCATTGCCGAGATCGAGCCACGCCTGTTCTCGTTCAACAACCCGTTTGGCGCCTGCCCGGTCTGTGATGGCCTGGGCACCGAGCAGAAGATCGACTCCGATCAGATCGTGCCCGATCCAACGCTGTCGCTGCGCGATGGCGCCATTCTGCCTTGGTCCAAGACCAGCGCACCCTATTACAAGCAGACACTGAGCGCCGTCGCCAAGCACTTTGGCGCATCGATCGGCACCGCGTGGAACGAGCTGCCCTTCGATGTGCAGCACGCCGTGCTCTACGGCACGGGCAAGACCAAGATTGATTTCGTCTATGAGGACGGTTTGCGCCAGTACAAGACCAGCAAGGTTTTTGAAGGCGTGATCGGCAATCTCGAGCGTCGTTATCGGGAAACCGAGAGCGCCGGCATGCGCGAAGAGATCGAGAAGTACATGTCCGCCAAGCCCTGCGTGGCCTGTGGCGGCTATCGCCTGAAGCCGGAATCGCTGGCAGTCAAGATTGACGGGCTGCATGTCGGTCAGGTCACTGAGAAGTCGATCCGCAGCGCGGCGGAGTGGTTCGAGGCCCTGCCCGAGCGCTTTACCGACAATCAGAAGCTGATCGGCGAGCGCATTCTCAAAGAGATTCGTGAGCGCCTGAACTTCCTGATCGATGTGGGACTGGACTATCTGACCATGGCCCGCAATTCGGGAACGCTGTCGGGCGGCGAGAGCCAGCGCATCCGTCTGGCCAGTCAGATCGGCTCGGGCCTGACCGGCGTGCTCTATGTGCTTGATGAGCCCTCGATCGGTCTGCATCAGCGCGACAATGCCCGACTGCTTGAAACCCTGCAGCGGCTGCGTGATATCGGCAATACGGTCATCGTGGTCGAACATGACGAAGATGCCATCATGACGGCGGACTATGTCGTCGACATCGGCCCCGGCGCGGGTGTGCATGGCGGCCATATCGTGGCTGAAGGCACGCCGCAGGACATCCTCAATCACCCCGATTCGCTGACCGGCAAATATCTGTCGGGCCGCATGGGCATTGCCATGCCAGCCGAGCGCCGCACCGGCAAGCCGGGCAAGGCGCTCAGCATCAAGGGCGCGACGGGCAATAACCTTAAAAACGTTTCGGTGGATGTGCCGCTGGGCATGTTCGTGGCTATTACCGGTGTGTCGGGCGGCGGCAAGTCCACCCTGATGATCGACACCATGTATCAGGCCATTGCGCGCCGGCTGAATGGCGCCCGCGTGGTGCCTGCCCCGCACGAATCCCTGACGGGCCTCGAATTCCTCGACAAGGTCATCGATATCGACCAGTCGCCGATTGGCCGCACGCCGCGCTCCAATCCAGCAACCTATACCGGCGCCTTCACGCCGCTGCGCGAGTGGTTTGCCGGTCTCCCCGAAGCCAAGACACGTGGCTATGGTCCGGGCCGGTTCAGCTTCAACGTCAAGGGCGGGCGCTGCGAGAAATGCCAGGGCGATGGCGTGCTCAAGATCGAGATGCACTTCCTGCCCGACGTCTACGTCACCTGCGACGTATGCAAGGGCAAGCGCTACAACCGCGAAACGCTTGAAGTGCAGTTCAAGGGCAAGTCGATCTCTGACATCCTGGACATGACGATCGACGAAGGCGTCGATTTCTTCTCGGCGGTGCCGACGATTCGCGACAAGTTTGCCACGCTGCAGCGGGTGGGGCTGGGATACGTCAAGATCGGCCAGCCAGCCACCACGCTTTCGGGTGGTGAGGCGCAGCGCGTCAAGCTGTCCAAGGAATTGTCCAAGCGCGCCACCGGTCGCACACTCTATATGCTCGATGAGCCGACCACGGGTCTGCATTTCCACGATGTGGCCAAGCTGCTCGAGGTGCTGCACGAGTTGGTTGAGGGCGGCAATACCGTTGTGGTGATCGAGCACAATCTTGAAGTCATCAAGACCGCCGACTGGGTCATCGATCTGGGACCAGAGGGCGGCGATGGCGGTGGCGAGATTGTGGCAGTAGGTACGCCCGAGGATGTGGCGGCCAATGCGCGTTCGCATACCGGGCACTTCCTCAAGGAGGTGATCGGTCGTCGGCCGCATTTCGCGACCGAGGCTGCCGAGTAGGCCAAAAACGCAGGTAAGTGCATGTCAGTGCTAGCAGTCTGTTAGCCGATAGGTTTCTCTGGTGGCTGGACGCGGTGTGTCCTCCACCGGGCCGAGCCGCCGCATGGCCTGACGCCAAAGTGGCACCAGCACGACAAATTTGTGAAATTGATATGCGCTCTCTGCATGATGCAGTTGACGTTTACGACATGGCGCTTCCGTCCAAATCACCCCATCTTGGGCCTGTCTACAAGACAGCCAAAAGGGAATACGCCGATGTTTGTGAGAGCCGTCTGGCGCGTCAAGCGCCTGGTCGACATCAAGCAGACGTTGCGGGAAATGGACGTTCCCTCAACGCGTGATGCCGATCTACTGGGGATCTCAGGTCCCGACTTTTCGAAAATGACCCGGTCGCTGTTTGATCGCTAGGCTTTTTCGAGCCACCGAATTTGCGATGGCCGCCAAGACGCCAGCCGGCGGCCATCAATGTTTTGCACGGGTTAGAGTTTTGGTAACCACAATTTGCCCAGCCCCGCACAGAACGCATAGCTCATTTGACCATTATCCCACTGCTCATTCTGGTGGCACTGCCCTAAATATAAGCTCGTAAACCAAGGAGACTTCCAAATGAACATTCGCAATACCTTCAAGAAATGGGCCGCTTACCAGCAGACCGTTCGTGAACTCGCCGCTCTCGACAACCGCCAGCTCAACGATCTGGGCATCTCGCGCACCGATATCAATCGCGTTGCACGTGATCATGTCAGCTCGCTCTAAGTCGTCGATTTCAAACCTCCAAGTCGACCCAAACCGAACACCCGCTTCTCTTTGAGATGCGGGTGTTTTGTTGTCCGCGATAGCGTGATCACAAGCCTGAAAGGGCTGGAACTCCTGCAATCCTGACCCGTTGAGCCCGACAACGAACAGGAGTGACCCATGCAGAACCTTACCGGGAAAAACATCGCCATCCTCGCCACCAACGGCTTTGAACAATCCGAGCTGGAAGTGCCGCTGAACACGCTGCGCGACGCAGGTGCCACTGTGCATGTGATTTCGCCAGAGACCGGCGAGATCAAGGGCTGGGACAAGACCGACTGGGGCGATAGCGTGCCAGTCGACAAGGCGCTCTCGAATGCTTCGGCCGACGATTACGACGCCATCGTGCTGCCTGGCGGACAGATCAACCCCGACCTGTTGCGCGTCGAACCCAAGGCAATAGAACTGATCAAAGCTTTCTGGGAACAGAAGAAAGTCGTTGCCGCCGTGTGCCACGCCCCTTGGCTGCTGATCGAAGCCGGTGTGGTGTCGGGTCGCAAGGTGACCTCATATCCATCGATTAAAACCGACGTGATCAATGCAGGTGGTCTGTGGGAAGACAGCGAGGTTGTTGTCGACAAGGGGCTGATCACCAGCCGCAAGCCTGACGATCTGCCTGCCTTCTGTGACAAGATTGGCGAAGAGATTCTCGAAGGCAAACACGAGAGCCGCGCCGCCTAATAGGCGAGCCGACCAATCAATTCCTCATAACTGACCATGACGGCCTGGCGAAAGCCGGGCCGTTGCTGCAGGCGCGCGTACCAGTGTTCAATGCCGGGCATGGAGGGGCGATCGATGTCCATTGTGAACCAGCGAAACAGCGCAACGCCGGCCACGATGTCGGCATAGCTCAGCCTGTTACCGGCAATGAACGCATTGGCGGCGAGATGGTTGTCCAGTTGCAGCATGGCGGCGACCGTCTCGGCATAGGCCGCCACAATGGAAGATACGTCGTGATCGGTCTGCGGGGTGCGTACGACAAGCCAGAACAGCTTGATCCAGGCGGGCTGGAGGGTCGTGGCAGTCCAGTCGGTCCATTGGTCCACAATGGCCCGTCGGGCGGGATCTGGTGGCCAGATCCCGTCATTGCCATAAGCCGCGGCCAGATAACGCACGATGGCATGGCTTTCCCATATCGCCAGCTCGCCATCCTGAAGCGTGGGCACCAGACCATTGGGGTTGAGCGCGCGATAGGCGGGATCGTCGAGACCGCCATGCTCGCCACCAAGTTCTACATGCACATAGAGCAGTTGCAGTTCTTCGAGCGCCCAGATCACTTTCTGGACATTGCACGAGCTTCTGCGCCCCCAAAGTACCAGCTTTCTGGCCATCAACAGCGTCCCCCTGCATGGGACCGTAACACTGCACCCGGGTCAGACCACAGGTCTGTGTTGCGCAGTTCAACGGCGCTTGCTATCTGGCGCTCATGTCCACATCAGAACCTATTCATATCATCGGCGGCGGTCTTGCCGGCTCGGAAGCAGCATGGCAGGCAGCGGAGGCTGGCGCACAGGTCATTCTGCATGAAATGCGACCCGTGCGCGGCACGGACGCGCACCAGACCGACAGCCTGGCCGAGCTGGTCTGTTCCAATAGCTTCCGCTCTGACGACCATGAGCACAACGCCGTCGGCTTGCTGCACGAAGAGATGCGGCGCTGCAATTCGGTAATCATGGCGTGTGCCGACAAGCACCAGATCCCTGCTGGCGGCGCATTGGGCGTTGATCGGCACGGCTTTTCTGCCGCGGTCACCGAGGCTATCGAAAACCACCCCAACATCACCATGGCGCGCGAAGAAGTGGCCGGCATGCCGCCCGAAGACTGGCGCAATGTGATCATTGCGACCGGCCCACTTACCTCACCGGCGATGGCGGATGCGATTCTGGCCAAGACGGGTGAAGATGCGCTGGCCTTCTTTGACGCCATCGCGCCGATTGTGCATTTCGACAGCATCAATATGGACATAGTCTGGGCGCAGTCGCGCTACGACAAGGCCGGTCCGGGCGGCACGGGTGCCGACTATCTGAACTGTCCGATGAACAAGGAGCAGTACTACGCCTTTGTCGAGGCGCTAAAGACTGCTCCGCTGCATGAATTCAAGGACTGGGAAAAGGTCCCCTATTTCGATGGCTGCCTGCCGATTGAAGTGATGGCAGAACGCGGCGAGGAAACACTGCGGCACGGCCCGATGAAACCGGTCGGGTTGACCAATCCGCGCGACCCGCTGGTCAAGAGCTATGCCATCGTGCAGCTGCGTCAGGACAATGCACTGGGCACGCTATGGAACATGGTGGGGTTCCAGACCAAGATGCGCTACGGCGTTCAGGCGGAAATCCTTCGCATGATCCCGGGCCTCGAGAATGCGCAGTTTGCGCGTCTGGGGGGGCTGCATCGCAATACCTTCCTCAATTCGCCCAAAGTTCTAGGACCGGACCTGAAACTGAAAGCTGATCCCCGAATTCGTTTCGCGGGTCAGGTCACCGGCGTTGAGGGCTATGTAGAAAGTGCCGCAGTAGGGCTGATCACCGGTCGCCTCGCGGCAGCTGAAGCGCGTGGTGAGACCATGGCCACGCCGCCAAATACCACTGCATTGGGCGCTCTGGTTGCCCACATCACCGGCGGACACATCGAGTCCGAGAGTTATAGTGGCGCGCGCAGCTTCCAGCCAATGAACGTCAATTTCGGTCTGTTCCCACCGGTCACGGTTACCAAACCGGAAGGCGTCACCCGTTGGCGCGGGCCGGAAAAGACGCAGGCAAAGCGCAGGGCGATCACCTCGCGGGCGCTTGAGGATCTGAAAGCCTGGGTATGACACCGGCAGAGCTCGAAACCTATCTGCACGATCATATCCCGCTTTCTCGGGCGATGGCGGTGCGGGTGGTTGCGATTGCCGATACGAGCGTGACGCTGGGCGCGCCGCTGGCACCCAATATCAACCACCGGGACACGGTGTTCGGTGGCAGTGCCTCGGCCGTAGCGATCCTCTCAGCCTGGTGTCTGCTGCACTTGCGCCTGACAGCTGCGGGTCGACCAAGTCGCGTTGTCATCCAACGCAACACGATAGATTATCTGGCCCCCATTGCCGGAGACTTCACGGCGCGCTCGGCACTACCACCAGATGCCGATTGGGACCGCTTCTCGCGCCTGTTGGCGCGTCGCGGCGTGGCGCGGATCAGCGTTGATGCAGAACTTGATTATGAGGGCGCCGTAGCAGGTCGTCTGTCCGGCGACTTCGTCGCATTCGGCAATGAGCGCCTTTAGCGGTTGCGCCAAGCCCACCAGGCCAGTCGGGTAATCTTGCGCCAATCTGCGTCGTCTGGTGCGGCCGCAAACGGCGCCCGCGAGCGTTGCTCGAGAAGCCGATACTGCGCCTTGAGCACTGCAATTGGCGCGAAGGCTGGCTTGAGATGGGCCGGCAAATTCGCAATGGCCGTCTCGGCCTTGATCAGATGGCCAGAAGCCAGTTCAGAAATCTGGCCCAGCGCCTCTGAAAGCCCCTCGCTGTCCGTGCCAGCGAATATCTCGCCTTCCTGCACGCCATTGGCCGCGAAAATGGTCCAGGGCAGCATGATGCGCCCCTGAGCGGCGAAGTGGCCAAAACCACGCAGATGACCGATCATCGCATGAGCGACGCCAAGATGCCCCGCCGCGTCGCCGGTCTCGATGGTCTCGCCATCATTGAGGATCATGGCGGCCAGTTGATACAGCGTGGATACCGTCTCCCCAGCATAACCCTCAAAGCTCTCAAGATCAGGCATCGGGTCATCATATAGATCGAAACGTCGCGCCCCCAGCAGACGCAACAGCGTGCCGGCGGGTATGTTGTAGCGGGCAATGGTATCGAGCAGCGCATCAGCTACCGGATTTTGCCGAACCGCCCCGTGGCCCTCGCCATCGAGCGCATCACTCCACCATTGCAGCCGGATTTCGCCAGGCGCCGGATCCGACACGCGCTCGCGCGTGGAGGCGACATCGGCGTTAAAGGCGTAGAGCGCGGTGACGGCGTCGCGATGTGCACCAGTCAGCACCAGTGTCGAAAGGTAGCGGTCACGATCCCCGCTGCGCAGGGCGTCCGCTGCGTGAACAAAGCTCTCAGCACTCATCTCACCGGACCTTGTCGACCGCAATCAACGCGGCCGCCACGGCACGATGCTCGGCCAACAAGACATTATAGGTGCGTACGGCGCTGCCGGTTGTAATGGCCTCGACGATGATACCCTGCTCGCGCAGTGCCGCCCGAACATCGGGCGACAGTCCGGTGATGTCGTGTCCCAGACCAATCATGAGTACATCGATGTCGTCAGCGGCGGCCAATACCGGTGCCAGGCTGTCCAGCGTGATATCGGCCGGGGTAGCGACACTCCAGCCGAGCATGCCGGTGGGCAGGCAGAGCAACGAGCCACGGTGCGACATCTCGGCAAAGCGGAACCCGCTATTGCCATAGGCGTCGATGCCGACCTGATCGGGAAAGTGGCCGGGGGTGGTTTCGGTCATGAGAGCCTCAGACCGCCGCGCCATCCGTGGGATCGGTCAACTCCGTGCCATCCTTGTCGCCAGCCTGATCCAGACGGGTGGTAACACCGAGATAGATCAGGATCGGTGCGGCGATGAAGATCGACGAATAGGTACCGACCAGCACGCCCCAAGCCATCGAGATGGTGAAGCTGCGGATCACATCGCCACCAAACACCACCAAAGCCATCAGCGCGATGAAGGTGGTCGATGCTGTCAGGATGGTACGCGGCAGGGTCGAGTTGATCGAGATATCGATGATCTCGGGCAAGCCGATCTTCTTGTACTTCATGCGGTATTCGCGGATGCGGTCGTAAATCACGACGGTATCGTTGAGTGAGTAACCGACAATGGTCAGGATCGCGGCGATACTGGACGCGTTGAACTCCAGCCCGACAAAGGCGAACAGGCCGATGGTAAGGATCACGTCGTGACCCGTCGAGATGATCGCACCAACCGCGAACTGCCACTCGAAGCGGAACCAGAGATAGACCAGAATGCCGAGCAGCGCGACACCAAGGCCGATGGCCCCGGTGATGGCCAGTTCGCTCGAAACCGTGGGGCCAACGGTTTCAGTACCGCGAGTCACGTAGCCAGCATCCTCGATGGTCTGCTGCACCAAATTGACAGCATCCTGCTGGGCAGATGCGCCGCCGTCCTGGGTCTGAACGCGCACCAGAAGCCGGTCGGTCTCACCAAAGCCCTGCACCTGGATTTCACCAAGATCGAGCGCCGAGAGCGCTTCGCGGATCGCACCGGGTTCGGCTGTGCCGTCGGTGGCCTGGATTTCCATGGCGGAACCGCCGCGGAAATCAATGCCGAGATTGAGGCCGTGATAGCCAAACCAGCCCAGCGACAGGATCGAGGTGATGATCGAGAAGGCAATCGCGTATTTGCGAATGCCCATGAAGGAGATCTTGGTGCCGTCCGGGATCAGGCGCACCAGCTGAATGCGCAGGGTCTTGGGGCGAGCCCAATTGTACCAGCGACCAACGATGAACAGGGTCACCATATAAGCGGTGAACAAAGTCGTCAGAATACCCAGAGCCAGCGTGACGGCGAAGCCCTGAACCGGGCCCGAGCCGAGGTAGAACAGAACCACGGCAGCAATCAGCGTGGTAATGTTGGCATCCAGAATGGTGGCCATGGCGCGCTGGAAGCCCGCTTCAATGGCGGAAATCTTGCTCCGTCCGGCAGCCAGTTCCTCACGTATGCGCTCGAAGATCAGCACATTGGCGTCAACCGCCATACCGATGGTCAGAACGATACCGGCGATGCCGGGCAGCGTGAGGGTTGCACCAAGCATGGACAGAGCAGCCAGGATCAGCACGACATTGAGCATCACTGCAATGTCGGCAAACACACCGAACAGACCATAGGCGATGACCATAAAGACGATCACTGCGATCGCGCCGATGATACCGGCGGTGACACCTGCACGGATAGAATCCGCGCCAAGACCGGCACTGACCGAGCGCTCTTCAACGATATCGAGGCTGGCGGGCAAAGCACCACCACGCAGCAGCACGGCAAGGTCGTTGGCGGTAGCGGTGGTGAAGCTGCCGCTGATCTGGCCCGAACCACCGGTAATGGGCGACTGGATCACAGGGGCAGTGATAACCTGGTTGTCGAGCACGATAGCGAAACGCTGGCCGACATTGTTCGAGGTGATCTGGCCGAAGGCAATGGCGCCGCGGGTGTCGAAGCGGAAACTCACGACGGGCATGGCGCGCTGCTGGTCATAGCTGGGCTGCGCGTCCACCAGGGATTCGCCACCAAGGGCGATGTCTTCATAGAGCAGTTCGCTGCCGCCATCCTGGCTGGGCAGGATCATGGTGCCGGCAGGCAGACCCTGGGCATCGGCCTGCGCGGCTGTCATGCCGGGATAGACCATGTGGAAAGTCAGGCGCGCAGTGCGCGAAATAATGTCCTTGAGACGCGTGGAGTCGCCAAAGCCCGGGACCTGCACCAGAACACGATTATTGCCCTGACGCTGAATGGTCGGCTCGGTTGTGCCCAGCTCGTCAATACGATTGCGGATAACTTCGATCGACTGCGCGACCAGAGCGGACATGCGGTCGTCGATACCCTCCTGGGTCAGCGCCACGGTGATCCGCCCGTCAGCAGCGGGCTCGATGGTCAGTTCCTGGACGCCGGAGGTCGAGAACAACGTACCCCCGACCGAATTCTGCAGGCCTGCCAGCGCGGTCAGCGCAGTGTCAGCCTGTGTCGGGTCGGTCAGTTCGATCGAAATCGAGCGCGAGACCTCGTCGGTGGTGATCAGATTGCCGATGCCATTGTCATTGGCCAGAATGCTGCGGGCGTCGCGGCGAAGGTCCGCCAGGCGCTCTGTGACAATGCCATCCTGATTGACCTCCAGCAGCAGATGCGAGCCGCCCTGCAAATCAAGGCCCAGGACGATGGTCTGCGACGGCAGCCAGCTCGGCCATGCGTCCCGCACGGTTTGCGGCAAAAAGCTCGGCAGGGCGAAGAAGAAGCCCAGCAGAGTGACAGCAATGATGATGGCGGTACGGACCGGCGAGAACTGCATTTAAGTCGTCCTGGAAGGAAAAAAGCCGGAGCCCTTAGGCTCCGGCAACATTCGGGAGCCTGTTATCAGGCTGGCTTGTTGTCGTTGACCGGCTCAGCCTTGGAGCGGACATCAGAGACCATGCCGCGCACGATCTTGACCTTCACGCCCGAGGCGATCTCGACTTCAAGATCTTCGCCATCAACAGCCTTGGTGACCTTGCCGATGATACCGCCGGTGGTGACCACGGTGTCGCCGCGACGGATCGCTGCCAACATGGCCTGCTGGGCTTTCAGACGCTTCTGCTGTGGGCGGAAGATCAGGAACCAGAAGATCACGACCAGGAGCAGAATCGGCATCAACTGAATGAAGATGTCACCGATGCCACCGGTACCGGCGGCGCCGGCTGCCTGGGCGTAAGCGGGCGTTACAAACATAGCGAGTTCCTTGAGTTTTTCTTGGTTTGGGAGGGACTGCGCCAGTCAATCCACAGCGCTGCGCGAGGCACTGGACGCATGTGGGGCTGGTTGCACTTGCGCCCCGGTCAAAATCGGGCGGACTATACATTTGCGACCCAGTGATTGCAAAGGCATTCCGGACGCCGCAAATTGCCGCGCCGAGCTTGAGGATAGACAGCGTTGAAGAGCAAAGACCACCTGGCCGAAATCAGTGCCAAACTAGATGCGATTGCCCAGGCATTGCAGGCGCTGGCGCCCGATAAAACACCACAGGCCCCTGCCCTGGGCACGGCCAATGCCTATCACTGGGATGGCGATTCGGGAGAATTGCTGGCCGTACCGCAGGTCAGTCGCGTACCTTTGGCCATGCTCAAGGGCATTGACGCAGTGCAGGACATCTTGCTGCGCAATACCGAACAGTTTGCGCGCGGTCACGGCGCCAACAATGCGCTGCTATGGGGCGCACGCGGCATGGGCAAGAGCTCGCTGGTCAAAGCGATTCACGGCGACATCAGCGAACGAAGCGAGGATGGATTTGAACGACTGGTGCTGATCGAGATTGCGCGGGAAGACCTTGAGACCCTGCCCGTCCTGATGCGCCGCATCGCCAATGAGCGCGCGCGTTTCATCGTCTTCTGCGACGATCTGAGCTTTGATACCGGCGAAACCAGCTACAAATCGCTCAAGACCATTCTTGATGGCGGACTGGAGGGGCGGCCGAGCAATGCCCTGTTCTACGCCACATCGAACCGGCGCCATCTGATGCCACGGGACATGATCGAAAACGAGCGTTCGACGGCCATCAATCCCGGCGAGGCCGTCGAAGAGAAGGTGTCGCTATCGGACCGCTTCGGTCTGTGGCTGGGGTTCCACAATTGCGATCAGCCGACCTTCCTGACCATGGTGCATGCCTATGCGGCCCATTACGGTCTGGAACTGGACGAGGAAACCTTGCGCGCAAGGGCCATTGAGTGGGCCGCAACACGCGGCGCGCGATCGGGTCGCGTCGCCATTCAACTTGTCCGCACACTGGCTGGTGAAATGGGCAAATCCGCCACCTAAAGCAAAAGCCCCCGCAATTGCGGGGGCTTTGTATTGTCTGACGATCAGTGCCTAGCTGGCGAGCAGCGGAACCGGATCGACCGGTGTCGCACCCTTGCGCAGCTCAAAGTGCAGCTGCGGCTTGGTCACCGAGCCGGTCTTGCCGGCAGCGCCGATGGTATCACCGCGGCTGACATTGGTGCCCTTGGCAACATTCATTGAACCGAGATGAGCGTAGGCTGAGACGTAGCCATTGGGGTGGCGGATCAGGATCAGATTGCCATACCCCTCAACGCCCGAACCGACATAGATGACGGTGCCGTTTTCGGCGGCCTTGATCGAGGCACCCTCTGCGGCTTCAATATTGATGCCGGTGCCCTTGGAAGCAGCGAAATCGACCAGCACACGGCCACTGACGGGCCAGCGGAACTTGTCACTGCCGGACATGACTGGTTCTGCGGCAGGTGCTGCAGCAACCTTGACGGGTTCAGCCGTGGCAGGGGCCGCAACTGGAGCAGGAGCGGCAGCCGGGGCCGCGGTGGCCTGCAATGTATTGGGCGCAGCCTGTGGCAGGGTCTGCTGGGCCGGAACAGGGGCGATTGTCTCGCTGACCGACGCCGTCCTGGCGACGGGAGCCTTGGTGGAGAGCAGATCGGCGCGACCCGGGATGATCACCTTCTGACCAACGACGATCTTGTCGGGTGATTCCAGGCTATTGGCCTGAACCAGCGACTGGGTCGTCACCTCATAGCGGCGGGCAATCGTATAGAGCGATTCACCGCTGGCGATGGTGTGGGTAAAGGTCCCACTGGTAGCCGGCGCTGATGGCGTCACCGCAGCCAGCGTTGGCACCGAATTATTGGTCGGCATGCTGCCAAGGGCAGCGGGAGACGGCATGGTAGCCGAAGCGACGGCGGGCTGTGCTTGCATGGCTGGAACGGATCCCTGGGGCGAAGAACTCAGAACTGGTAGATTTTGCGACTGAACGGTAGGCGCAGCACCGCCGCTCGCCATGGGCGTGATCGGCTGGCTGAATGCGGGTTGTGTCGGCTGACCCCAGAGCGGCTGAACCGTTCCGGACTGCCCCATTGAACCACCGACATTGGCCGGTGGCAGGAACTGGGCGTCAGCCACCATGTTCTGCGGCGCGCCAAGGCTGGCCGGCATGGGCTGATTAAATGATTGGGGAGCGGCCTGCGGGAGCGCGCCAGTCGTGGTGGGGTCGCCAAAGGCGCGACTACCCAGACTGGAACACCCGGACAGGGCAACGGCAGCAACCAGAAGGCCAGCCATCGCAACGGCACCCTTGGGTGCCCGACGGGATACGCGGATACTCATCAGCTTACTCGTACGCAGGTACTCAACACGAATTTGAGACTAGGCCGGTAAGGTAAAGACGAGTTTAAGGCCGATGCGATTTGAGCAAAATCGAACAGCATCGATTCCGGATTGAGTAAGGTTAAGAATGCGGGCCTGTGCAAATCGCCCGCCAACCCGCGCTTTGCGCTACAGTGTCAGCGTGCCATTGAGGCGCTCGGCCAGCCCCATATCCGTCTGCTGCAGCAGAAGCGGCGTGACGGTGACATAGCCGTCCCGGCGCATGGTTTCAAAATCGGCGCCGCGATCGAGCGGCAATGGAGTCTGTGGAATGGCAACGAAGAACTTGCCGGCATTGTCGCTGGGATAATAGCTGAACGGCGACCGTGAGAAGCGCTGCAGCGGCACTACGGCGATGCCCTTGGTGGTGGCGGGGTCACAGAACGGGAAGTTGACGTTGTAGTAGTGCTCCCGCCCTTGTGCGGCAGCAATGACCGCGCGGGCAGCAGCCAGACCATGTGCCTTGGCATTGGACCAGTCGACATCGCGACTGATCTCGTAATCGACCCCCTGACTCATGGCGATGCCGATAGCGCCCTGCATGGCGCCCTCACGGGCTCCCGCTGCGGTGCCCGAGCAATTGACGATGTCACCAAGGTTCTGCCCCGCATTGACCCCAGAGAGCACCACATCGGCGGGCCGGTCACCCAGCAGATGGGTCATGCCGGCCACCACGCAGTCGGCGGGCGACCCGCCGACCACGGCAAAGGTGCGGGCATCGCGCTGGTCGATTGTCAGTTCGTGGCCAAAGCTGAGCCGGTGCCCCGCCCCTGACTGATTGCCATCCGGGGCAACAATCCAGACGTCGTCACTGAGCGCCCGCGCGATGTCGGCCATGATGGCGATGCCGGGCGCATCCACACCGTCGTCATTGGTGATGAGGATGCGCAGGCCCATTACTGGCCACCAATCGCGGTCAGACCGCCCATATAGGGCTGCAGCACGTCCGGCACGCGAACAGTGCCATCTTCCTGCTGGTAGTTTTCCAGTACGGCAATCAGGCAGCGGCCAACAGCAGTACCCGAGCCATTCAGGGTATGGACAAAGCGCGGCGCCTGCTTCTCACCAGCGGGACGATAGCGAGCGTCCATACGGCGTGCCTGGAAGTCACCACACACCGAAACCGACGAAATCTCGCGATAGGCATTCTGGCCCGGCAGCCACACTTCTAGATCGTAGGTGCGCTTGGCGCCGAAACCGACATCACCGGTGCACAGGTCCATGACCCTGTAATGCAGGCCGAGCTTTTGCAGCACGGCTTCTGCACAGCCCAGCATGCGCTCATGCTCCTCAATCGAGGTTTCCGGGGTGGTGATGGAGACCATCTCGACCTTGTTGAACTGGTGCTGGCGTAGCATGCCGCGCGTATCGCGACCGGCAGATCCGGCTTCGGAACGGAAGCACGGGGTCAGCGCCGTCATGCGCAGCGGCAGTTCGTCTTCGGACAGGATCGCTTCGCGCACCAGATTGGTCAGCGGCACTTCGGCAGTAGGGATCAGGGCAAGGCGCGAGTCGCCATGCGGGGTGAAGAACAGATCGTCTTCAAACTTGGGCAGCTGGTTGGTGCCGAACAGCGCTTCGTCGCGCACCAACAGTGGCGGCTGGACTTCAATATACCCATGCTGGGTGGTGTGCAGGTCGAGCATGAACTGGCCCAGGGCGCGTTCAAGTCGGGCGATCTGGCCCTTGAGCACGACAAACCGGCTACCCGAGAGTTTGGCCGCAGCTTCAAAGTCCATGTCGCGCGCGGCGACGCCAACCTCGTAATGCTCCTTGGGCGTGAAGCTGAAGCTGGGCTTTGGCGCGCGCTGCCTTGCGGCCGTTTCGGCCGTGCCATTGGCACCAAAATACTCGACATTGTCGGTTTCATCGGCGCCATCGGGCACGTCGTCGAACACCAGATTGGGAATGACGGCGAGGGCATCGTGCAGTTCGCGCTCCACGGCGCGCTCATCGGCTTCACCCTGCGGGATGAATTCCTTGAGCTGGGCTACCTCTGCCATCAGTGCCTGAGCCTTGGCTTCGTCTTTTTGCGCCTTGGCCTGACCAATCTGCTTGGACAGCGCATTGCGCTGTTCCTGGGCTTCATTGAGACGCTGGATAATCTCGCGCCGCCGATCATCGATGGCGAGCAGTTCAGACGCACTGGCAGAGCCTCCTTTGCGCCGTGATACGGCAGCGTCGAAGGCTTCGGCGTTGGCTCTGATCCACTTGATATCGAACATGGCTGTTACGGGCACCGCCCGCCTCTGATTGGTACAGGCTAAAAGCTGGCTCGTGGCGCGCCTGCGAGGCCACGAGGGATACTACCCCCCCGGCCCCGGACAGGCTGAGGGTCTATTCGGACGATGAGCCGGAGGTTTCCGCTTCCTGCTCGGCCAAAGCCGCGGCACGGCGGCGCTCGACCATCCGTACGGACAAGATCGAGAGTTCGTAGAGCAGGTACATAGGCAGGGCAAGGCCAAGCTGGGAGATCGGATCGGGCGGGGTGATGAAGGCAGCAAAGGTCACGATTGCCACGATAGCGTAGCGACGGCCCTTCTTGAGCAGTTCAACATTGACCAGATCGATCTGCGCCAGCAGCGTCAGCACGACAGGCAGTTGGAAACAGATTCCGAACGCCAGAATGAGCAGCATGGCCAGACCGAGATATTCGCTGACGCTCGTCAGCATCTCGATATCGTCGGTCTGCATACCGGCAAAGAAGTGCAATGCCATGGGCAGCACGACCAGATAAACCAGCGCCGCACCGGCGAGGAAGAAGATCGGAGTCGCTACAAGATAAGGGATAAACGCCTTGCGTTCATGCTTGTAGAGGCCGGGCGCCACGAACATGTAAATCTGGCTGGCAACAAAGGGGAAGCCCAGGAAAATGGCGCCGAACAGGGCGACATTGAGATAGGTGAAGAACAGCTCCTGCGGCGCCGTGAAGATCAGATTGGCGCCCGGTACGGAGCGCTTATAGGGGATCAGCAGCCACTCGTAGATGGTGCTGGCGAAGATGAAACAGAATGCCATCAACACCACGATCGCGATGGCCGAATAGATCAGCCGCTTGCGCAGTTCGACCAGATGCTCGAGCAAAGGCGCTTCGCTGCCTGCGAGTTCGTCCGGGGTTTCGGCGCTCTTGTCTTCAATCTGCTTGGGATCGGCCATGGTCTATTCGTCCCCGGCCTTGGCGGCGGTTTTCGGTGCGGCCTTGGGCGTTGCGGCAGCCCTGGATTTGGCCGGAGCGCGCTTTTTCAGCGCCGACTTGGCGGGGGTGACGTCGGCGTCAGCCCCGGTCGCGGCAGCCTTAGCTGGCGCAGTCTTTTTAGCTACCGGCGCCGCCTTCTTGGCAGCGGGCTTCCTGGCGGGTGTCGGCTTTTTAACGTCGGCGGCGGTGTCAGCAACAGCTGGCAGGTCACCGCTGGTCACAGGGCTGGTCGGCGCTGCCTTGGCCTTGGCGGGGGCCTTGCGGGCCGCTTTTGGCTTTGCTGCAGGCTTGTCAGCGGCCGCCGCAGGCTTATCGGCCTTGGCGGCTGGCTTGCCAAAGGTTGCCGAAGAGGTCTTGGGCGCCGGGCCGGCAGGCTTGAAACCGGCTTCCCTGGCAATTTCGTCGGCTGTCTTTGGCTTGGCGGGCTCGCTCATGCCAGCCTTGGCCTTGATCTCGTCAACGACGCTTTCCGCATCGGGATCGGCTGGCTTGATGACGCCGGACGGCTTGGCGCCAGTCGGCGTCATCGCGTTGAATTCCTTGCGGATTTCATCAGACGTCTTTTTAAGCGGCGCGGTGATCGAGTTGCGTAGATTGCGCACCTCGTCCAGCCCCGTGGTCTTGTTGATCTCGCGCTGGAACTCAGTACCCATACGCCTGATCTGACCCGCGACCTTGCCAATGCGGTTCATCACCACTGGCAGGTCTTTCGGCCCGATCACAATCAACGCCATGACGCCGATCACCAGCATCTCTGTCCAGCCCAAGCCGAGCATAGTCTTTATTCCTCAAAGCAAAGGCGCGACGGTCAGGAACGTCCTAGACGTCCTTTTTTTCAGGCTGAGCAGTCTCAGTGGTCGTCGCGACACGCTCAACAGGCTTGTCGTCGTCATCCTTCATGCCCTTCTGGAAGGCTTTGATGCCCGAGGCAACTTCACCCATCATGCCGGAGATCTTGCCGCGACCAAACAGCAGGATCACGACGACGGCAACAACGAGAATACCCCAAATTCCTGGCGCGTGCATTTTCAACTCCCTAAAACTTTTTCAGAACGCGTTACACGCGAAGATATAGGCCAGAAATAGGTTCAAACGCGGGGAAACACAAGAACGTGTTCCGGGTTAAGGGTCACGAAGACGTCGTGACCGACGGCTAATGCGGCACTGGCGGGCTGGCGAACACCCAATGGGATGTCGAGGCCGGCGACTTTGACTTCGCAGATGTCCTCGCCGATTGCATCGCGCTTGCTGGTGATGCGACCCGGGGTGCCCGGCCCCGACTGGCGAATACGCGCACCTCCGGCGGGCCGGATGGCGATGGTGACATGACTGCCGTCGATCAGGCCGGGCGTGGCGACGTCGCCCAGCGGCGTCTGGACCTGTTCATTTTGCACCACGCACTCAATTTCGCTGAGCGGCGAAAAGAAGCGCGCGGCGCTCAAATCCACCGGATTGCGGTAGATTTCGGCCGCTGTACCGATCTGGGCGATGCGGCCCTGGCGCAGCAGCGCGACGCGGTCGCCCAACACCATGGCCTCTTCGGGATCATGGGTGACGATCAGGCTGGTAACATTGGTTTCGCGCAGAACGGCCAGAGTTTCCTCGCGCACGGTTTCACGCAGTCGGGCGTCCAGGCTGGAGAATGGCTCGTCGAGCAGTAGCACGCCGGGACGCGGGGCGACGCTGCGTGCCAGGGCCAGACGCTGCTGCTGGCCACCTGAAAGCATGTGGGGATAATCTGCTTCACGATCGCCCAGACCGACGCGGCGCAGTGCAGCGCGGGCTTGCCCCAGTGCGGCATCACGCCCCAGGCGGCGCAGGCCAAACAGAACGTTCTGCAGCACCGTCAGGTGCGGAAACAGCGCAAAATCTTGAAACATCAGGCCAACACCACGTCGATCCGCTGGCACGGTGATGCCGGGCGCAGAGACGGTTTCGCCGTTAATGCGGACGGCACCGGCGTGAATTGGCTGGATGCCGGCGGCTACGCGCAGCGCGGTAGACTTGCCGGAGCCCGATTCGCCGAGCAGGCAGACGATCTCGCCGGGGCGCATGGTGAGGCTGAACTGGTTGAGCACCGCCCTGCCCCCAAGGCGGACGTCAACGGCATCAAATTCGAGGGTGGCGGCGAAGCTGACACCAGTGGTGCCGCGCGTTCCCCAGCCTGCAAGTTCTTCAGTCATCAGGCGTTTTCGTCCTCGCCGTCGAGATCGTCGGGGTCCAGTGGATCCTCGTCATCGCGCAGTGCGCCGTCAAAGGGAAGCGGGATCTGCATGGTGGACGGCAAACGCCCCGACAACAGGCCGGCGCCCTTGAGCTCGTCGAGGCCCGGAAGATCGCTCAGGCTTTCGAGCCCGAAGTGATCGAGAAAAGCGTCGGTGGTACCGTAGGTTACCGGGCGCCCGGGGGTCCGGCGCCGGCCGCGCATGCGGATCCAGCCGGCCTCCATCAACAAATCAATGGTGCCCTTGCCCGTGGCGACACCGCGGACCTCCTCGATCTCCGCCCGGGTTGTGGGCTGGTGGTAGGCGATGATGGAGAGGGTTTCGAGCGCGGCGCGGGAAAGCGGGCGGGTTTCGTTTTCCTCACGACGCAGCAGAAACCCAAGATCTTCGGCGGTGCGGAAGGCCCATTTGTCGCCGCGCTGCACCAGATTGACGCCGCGACCGGCATAGCGCTGCTGCAGGGTGATGAGCAGGTTAGCAATGTCGGCGCCTTCCCCCACATAGGCTAACAGACTGTGCACATCGAGCGGCTCAACAGAGGCGAAAAGTACCGCTTCGAGCACGCGTAAATTGCGCTCGTTGACCTGGCTGGGTTCGTCTGGATGGTCGTTCACGTGTCCTCGCCCCGGTGACGTCGGACAAAAAGCGGCCCAAAGGTCTGGGTCTGCCGGATATCGATCTGGCCCTGGCGCACCAGTTCGAGACTGGAAGCAAAGGTCGAGGCGCGAATGGTGGCGCGTTCGGCGGGCGTGGCCAGATAGTCGATCAGATAGGTATCCATCGGCACCCAGTCAAAACTATCACCGATCAGGCGCTGGAGGATATCGCGGGCGTCCTGCAGTGACCAGACCGTGCGCTGGATGGGCGCGTAATCGGTTACCACGCCCTTTTCACGCTGGGTGGAATAGGCCTTGAGCAGATCGTAGAGCGAGGCTTCCCACAGGCTGCGGGTCTTGATCTCGATGGGTTCGGGCATGCCGCGCGCATAGACCTGAAAACCCAGACGGGGACGGTTCATCAACTGGCTGGCAGCGGCACGCATGGCCTCAAGACGCTTGAGACGGAACTGCAGCATGGCGGCGAGCATCTCGCCGGAGGGCTCATCATCAGAAGCGCTTTGCGGCACCATCAGGCGGCTTTTGAGGTAGGCCAGCCAGGCGGCCATCACCAGATAGTCGGCAGCGACCTCAATGCGCTTCTCGCGCACCTTTTCGATGAAGCGCAGATATTGCTTAGCCAGCGCCAGAACAGAGATGGAGGCAAGGTCCACCTTCTGGCGGCGGGCCAGATCGAGCAAGAGGTCAAGCGGCCCCTCATAGCCATCGACATCGACATACATGACGTCGTCATCAGCAGGCGGGGCCGGCGTATCAAACCAGTCGGTCTGGGCGGTGGTCATCAAAGCATGCCGGGCTGCGGAAACATCGCGTCATCCTTGGCCGCTGACCGGGCGAGCGTCAAGCGTGGCAGGGGCGCCGCAACACCCCTAAAGGGTGAAGCAGTCGCCGCCCGCTGCCTTGACGTTGGTGCAGATCATATTGGCCTGTTCAATCGAGTTGGCCGGCACGCGCACGCGGTAGTAGATGCCCTTGACGCCCAGATCTACACGCTGGACTTCCAGATTGGCTCCACCAAACAGCGGGCCATAACGGGTGACCATGTTCTGGGCCGACTGGCGGGCATCGGCTTCGCTGCGCTGCGAGGCCAACTGCACATAGGCGGGCGCCGTGTCTGCCAGAGCGGGAACCTCGGTGGCACCGGGAATGCTCAGGGAAGGTTCAGCCGCCGGAGCAATCGGTGTTGCCTGCACGGCTGTGGCCTGTGTGGCCACCGGCAGGGTCAGGCCGGGAGGACGGATGCGGGGCACGACAGCGGTCTTGCCGGCAATCGGATTGCCCTGGGTATCAACAGCAGGGACGGTCGAGCCGGGTTCAACCGGTGTTACTGTAGCCGCAGGTGCTGTTTCGGCTGGTGTCGGTGTGGCGGGTTCGACATTAGCCAGAAGCTCAGGCGTTGCTGTTTCAGCGCCGGGGACTGCTGGCACATTGGGTCGGTCAACGGGCAGAATGGCACTGCCAGCCACACTATCGTCGCCGCTGACAATGGTGCCATCGGGACGAACCTTGACCGTGCGTACCTTGCGGTTTGCCAGTCCCTCTTCGCTCAAATCGGTCGGTACCGCAGCCACCTGCGTGACCTCGTTGACGTCGGCCTGATCGCGCGAGACCAATTGCTCGTCTGCGCCAGCGGAGACGCCATCCATCTCGTTAAAGACAATGGACTGCGCGCCAGCATCATCCTCGGCTGAAGCGGCAGGCGCCACTTCCTTGACCGGGCTCTCATCAGCCACCAGCAGCGGTGCCGGACCTTCTTCGCGACCGCCCAAACCCAGAACCCAGTACAGGCCAAAGCCAGCGGCCAGAAGCAGTGTGATGGCGACCAACGGCCCAGCGAGGGCGCGCGAAATGCCCGCACCAGCACGCTGCCGCGGAGCAGCTGCATAGGCTTCGGACTCAAATTCTTCAGTTTCGGGGGCGTTGACCCAGCCGACCTTGGCACCCGTGGCTTGCGCGGCTGCAAAAATGGTCTGATCGGCCGCTGACATATCCTGGGCATGGTCAACCGACGGCGTCGGCGTGGCCAGGCTGCGCAATGCCGGACTTGGTACCGGCCTTGCTGGCTTGGCAGCCGGTTCAACCGGCGCAGCGACGGGCGCGACCGCAATGGCCTCCGGCTCGGGTGCCGGGGCTGGATTGGCCTGCGCATCATCTTCGGGCAGATCAAATTCGACCCGCATTGCCCGACCAATCAGGCTTTCGATTTCGTCGATCGGGTCGAGGCCGACAGCATCATCAGCAGACGGCGCCGGTGGCGCAACAACAGCGGGCTCGGCAGATTGTGGCAGCACCTGATGGGCCTGGACCGGCTCGGCCTTGGGCGCTGGTGCGGCAACGGGTGCAGGATTGGCTGCTGGCGCGGTGCGGCCTGCTGAGGAGCCCAGACCGAATACTGGTGGCACCTTGAAGCGATCATTATCGGTGCGCGGTGCGCCGATGCTCTCGCGGCTCTGACCACCCAGGCTGGCGGCGACAGAGGCACTCATCAATGCGGGGCCCGTGCTTGGTGCAGGCGCCGCAGTGGGAACTGCTGGCGCAGGCTCGGCCGGTTGCGGCTGCGGCGCAGGACCGGGATCGGCTGCCAGCTCGGCTGAAATCAGATCGGCAATACTGTCATGTTCGTCAGTGTGCGGCGCCGGGGCCGCCTGCTCGGGTGCGGCAGGCTGGGCTGGAGCATCCTCGACGCCGGTGGCAGGCATATCCTCGGAACGGAAATCGAAGTCGAAGTGGAACGGCACATGTTCGGGCTCAGCAGGTGTCGCGACTGGCTGAGGTGACGATGGCTGATCTGGCGCCACACTGGCGGCATTCCGGGGCTTTGCGGGTTCAGCAGCCGTCGCGGAAAATGAGCGCAGAAACTCTGCCGGCCCCTTGGCTGCAGCCTTGGGGTCGCTATCGCCGGGAATACGCACGGGCATGACGGGAGCGGGCTGAGCCGGCGAACCAGAGACTGGTCCCTGACGGTCATCCTGCGCATCCTGCGCCATCAGCTTTGCGAGTTCCGCGATCAGGTCGTCTGCGGCTTCGGATTGTCCGGCCATTCGCTACGATTTCGCTAGCATAAAGCAGCGCCTCTAGGTTCCTGCAACGGCGCCCAAAGCGGGCTAATTTGCGCGACTCAACACAGTATTACGCCCGAATTATGAAAGCTCCGTCGGTGCGGAGACCCCCAGAATTCCCAACGCGTTGACGATGACCTGACGGACAGCGTCGACCAAGGCGAGTCGGGCTAAAGTCAGCTTTGGGTCGTCAGAGTTAACAAAACGTAACTGCGGGTCATCCTTGCCCTTCGCCCAGAAGCCATGGAACGCCGCAGCCAACTCATGCACGTAGAATGCAATACGGTGCGGTTCATGCGCAATAGCGGCTGCAGTGACAGTGCGCGGCCAGGCGGCGAGCACCCGAACCAGGTCGAGTTCTTCAGGCGTGACAATACGTTCGATCTCGGCAGCGGCGAGCGCTGCGGGTGATGTATCGAGCGCCGGCAGGTCGCGGGTCGCGGTCTTGAAGATCGAATAAGCGCGGGCGTGAGCGTACTGGACGTAGAATACGGGATTGTCCTTGGTCTGCTCTTTTACCAGGGCAAAATCGAAATCCATGGACGCGTCATTGCGCCGATACATCAGCATGAAGCGAGTCGCGTCGGCGCCAACTTCCTCAACCACATCGGCCAGCGTGACCAAATCGCCGGAGCGTTTGGACATCTTGAAGGGTTCGCCGTTCTTGAGCAGGCGCACCAGCTGGCAGATACGAACATCCATATCAGCGGCGTTCAGCGAGACAGCCTTGGTAGCGGCCTGCAGGCGTTTGACATAGCCGGAATGGTCGGCGCCAAGCACATTGATCATGTGGTTGAAGCCGCGCAGGAACTTGTTGCGGTGATAGGCGATGTCGGCGGCAAAATAGGTATAGGAGCCGTCGGACTTGATCAGCGCGCGGTCAGTGTCGTCGCCAAAATCGGTGGCGCGGAACAGCGTCTGCTCGCGATCTTCCCATTCCTCGGGCGTCTTGCCCTTGGGCGCTTCGAGACGCCCTTGATAGATCATGTCCTTTTCACGCAGCCACTGCAGGGTGAGGTCGATATCGCCCCCCTGCCCGTGTAGCTGGCGCTCCGAGAAGAACACGTCGTGATGGATGCCCAGCAGTGCCAGATCTGCCTTGATCAGCTCGAGCATGGCAACAAGCACCCGCTCCCTGACGATGGCCAGCGCTTCGGCTTCGGGCTTGGCCAGCAGGCTGTCGCCAAACTCGACCTTGAGTGCCTCGCCGACGGGCACAAGATAATCACCGGGATAGAGACCGGGCGGGATCTCGATGGTCTCGCCCAGAGCCTCGCGGTAGCGCAGCATGGTAGAACGGGCCAGCGTGTCGATCTGGCTGCCAGCGTCGTTGATGTAATATTCGCGGGTCACCTCATAGCCCGAATAGGCCATGAGCGAGGACAGGGTGTCGCCAAAGACGGCGCCACGGGTGTGGCCCACATGCATGGGCCCGGTCGGATTGGCCGAAACATATTCGATATTGACCGCCGCGCCGCCGCCGAGCGTGGAGCGGCCGTAATCGGCGCCCTGCTGGGAAATGGCGCGCAGCACCTGATGCCAGACCGGCGCATCGAGCCGGAAGTTGATGAAGCCGGGGCCGGCCACCTCAACGCTGGTGACGTCGCTATCGTGCCTGAAGTGATCGACCAGAGCGGTGGCCACTTCGCGCGGGTTCTTGCCCAGCGGCTTGGCCACGACCATGGCCGCATTGGTGGAGAGATCACCATGGGCCGCGTCGCGCGGTGGCTCAACCACGATACGGGCGAGCAGATCGGCACCAATCTCGGGGTAGAGAACATGCATCGCATTGGCGACACGCGCGGAAAACAGAGCGAAAACGTCCATGATAGACCTGACTATTGAAGTGGGCCGGGGTTAACGGAAATCCGGGCGAGCGTCAAACAGCCGGGCATACTCATCGAGCGCATAGGGATCGGTCATGCCGGCAATGAAATCGGCCACCACGCGTGCCAGTGCGGAATCGCTGACAGCAGCCTGCGCCGCAACGCCCCAGCGCCCCGGCATGTCGCGGGTTTCCATATAGTGCGCAAAGATGTCGGAGACGAGTTTTTCGCTCTGACGCACCGACACCATTACCGATTCATGGCGATAGACGCGCTGGAACAGGAATGTCTTGAGACCGGCAACCGCCTTGGCAATGGCGGGCGAGAACGCCACCAGCGTCTTGCCCGCCATGCGCACGTCTTCAGCGGAGGTGACGCCAGCGGTGCGGATATTGGCTGCAGTGGTGCTGATAACATCCTCGATACTGCGGGTGATCAGGCGGCGCTGCACTTCATGGGCCTGCCGCTTGGGGGCCACATCGGGGTAGCGATCGAGCACTTCGTGCACGATGGGGCCGGCAAAGGGCACATCGAGCAGATCGGCCAGAGTGAGCAAGCCGGCGCGCAGTGCATCGTCAATATCATGGGCATTATAGGCGATATCGTCGGCAATCGCGGCGGTCTGGGCTTCAAGCGAGGCAAAGCTGGACAGGCGCAGATCGGCGACGGCGGGAATATCGTCATAGCCGGCGGGCAAACCCTCCTGGGCATATTTGCCAAAGGGTGTGCCATCGGGATTGGTCAGCGGACCATTGTGCTTGAGGATGCCCTCGAGCGTCTCCCAGGTGAGGTTGAGCCCGTCATGCTCGGCATAGCGGTTCTCCAACCGGGTGACGACGCGCATGGCCTGGATATTGTGATCAAAGCCACCATAGGGCGCCATGGTGGCGTGTAGAGCGCGCTCGCCGGCATGGCCGAAAGGGGTGTGGCCCAGGTCGTGCGACAGGGCAATGGCTTCGGCGAGGTCTTCATTGAGATGCAGCGCCCGGGCCATGGAGCGCGCCATCTGGCTGACCTCAAGCGTGTGGGTCAGCCGATTGCGGAAATGATTGCCATCATGCTCGAAAAAGACCTGGGTCTTGTGCTGCAGCCGCCGGAACGCGGTGGAATGGATGATGCGGTCGCGATCGCGCTGAAACTCGCTGCGGGTCGGGCTGGGACCAGCGCCATCAATGCGACCCAAAGAAAGTTCAGGTTTGGAAGCGTAAGCAGCAGTATCGCTCATCAGTGATGGTCGCCCAATCTTTTGGCCCTTTTCATTCCGGTGCAGAGTTCCTATTTTAGCGTGACCGTTATGACATTACGAAACGGCACGGAACTGATTATGACCGAAACCGCTCTTGCTCCCACCCAAGTCGTCCTGACCGACAGCGCCGCCAAGCGCGTGTCGCGCATCCTGTCCAAGGAAGCCGAAGGGACGGTGCTGCGCATTTCGGTGGCCGGCGGCGGATGCTCCGGATTCCAGTATGAATACAATCTCGTACAGGAAAAGCCCGGAAGCGACGACACCGTTCTGCAAAAGGGCGACGCGGTGGTGCTGATCGATTCCATGAGCCTGGAATTCATGGGCGGTTCGGAGATCGATTTCGTCGATGATCTGATTGGCCAGGCGTTCCAGATCCGCAACCCCAATGCGGTGGCATCCTGCGGCTGCGGGACCAGTTTCGCGGTCTAGCCTTTGGCCGCGCGAAGCGGCTAAGCTCCCGTCAAAGCGGGAGGAAATTTGATGAAGCTTGAGCAGGCGCTGGACGCGGTGGTCGATACGGCCATCAGCGAGAAACGCATTGTCGGCAGCGTCCTGCTGGTGCGCAAGGATGGCCGCCCGCTCTACGAAAAGGCGCATGGTCTGGCCGATCGCGAGGCCGGACGCGCCATGTCGCGCGACACGATCTTTCGCCTGTCATCGGTGACCAAGCCCATCGTCGCCGCGACCATTCTGGCGCTGATGGAAGCGGGCAAGATCCGGCTTGATGACGCGGTGACGGTCTATCTGCCCGATTTCAAGCCGGCGCTGGCCGATGGCAGCGTACCGGAGATCACCATCCACCATTTGCTGACGCACAGCGCCGGACTGGCCAGCGGGCCGCTGTTGACGCCGGCGGAAACAGCTGCGGGGGTCAATCGCTGGCACCTGGGGCGCGAAACAATCGTGGCGCGGCTTGCGGCGCAGGAGCTGTTGTTTGCGCCGGGCACGGGGTGGGCCTATGGGCCCTCGATCGACGTGCTGGGCGTGATCGCGGGGCAATTGGTGGGCGGCACGCTCGAAGACGCCATCACCCGGTACGTAACCGGCCCGTTACAAATGGACGACACGCGGTTTGGCGTGCGCGACACAAGCCGGCTGGCGGCGGCCTATGCCGATGGGACAGAGGGCGCGGTGCTGATGGGCGATCCGCATAGCGTTGCCAATAATTGGGGCGGGGTGACCACCTATGATCCGGGGCGGATTTTCGACGCGCAGGCGTTTCAATCGGGGGGTGGTGGCGCTGCCGGTACGGGCCCTGATTTCATGAGGCTGCTGGAATGCCTGCGCAGCGGCGGCGGGCCGATCCTGCAGCGCGATACCGTCGCCATGGGCATGGCCAACCAGACCCCGCAACTGACGCATGCGGTGAGCCCGGGGCTGCAGTTCAGCTATTTCGGGGCCTGGGTTGCCGACGCCAGGGCGGCGGGGCTGCCCGTGGCGCCCGGCACCAATCGCTGGGGCGGGATATACGGGCACCACTGGTTCGTTGATCAGGCCAATGGGCTCAGCGTGGTGTCGATGAGCAATACCGGGCTGGAGGGCAGCGACGGGGCCTATCGGGATGCAGTGTATGACGCGATTTATGGTGCGCTCTAGTGTTGCCCCCTGCCCGTTGGAGGGCTAGTTTTCAGGCAACGGAGACTTCTCATGCGCATCGCTACCTGGAACATTAACGGCATCAAGGCCCGACTCGAATTGCTGGTCACCTGGCTGAGCCAGGAAAAGCCGGACATCGTGGTGTTGCAGGAGATAAAATCGGTCGATGAGGGCTTCCCGCGCGCCGAGATCGAGGCGCTGGGCTACAATGTCGAAACCCATGGCCAGAAGAGCTGGAATGGCGTGGCCATCCTGTCGCTGCTGCCGTTTGACGAGGTCACGCGTGGCCTGCCGGGCGATGACAGCGACGAGCAGGCGCGGCTGATCGAAGGCGTGTTTTCGGTCGAAAGCGGTGCGATCCGCGTGTGCGGCATCTATCTGCCGAACGGCAATCCGGTCGAGAGCGAGAAATTCCCCTACAAGCTGGCGTGGATGCGCCGGCTTGAGGCCTATGTGGCTGAGCGCCTGCTGCTCGAAGAACCATTCATCCTGCTGGGCGATTTCAACCTGATCCCGGCGCCGATTGACGCGCATGATCCCAAGGCGTGGTGGGGCGATGCACTGTATCGCCCCGAAAGCCTGGAGCGGTTCCGGACGCTGTCCAATATGGGCATGACCGACGCGCTGCGGGCCACCACATCTGAGGAAGCCTATACGTTCTGGGACTTTCAGGCTGGGGCGTGGCGGCGCAATGCGGGCATCCGCATCGACCATCTGATGCTCTCGCCACAGGCGGCAGACCGGCTTGATGATGTACGGGTGCACAAGGATGTGCGCGGCTGGGAAAAACCCAGCGATCACGTCCCTGTCGAAGGCCAGTTCAGCTTCTGATCAAACCCGAGGCCTGGCGCCGCGGGCGGCTCAGAAACCAGCAAATTGCGGGGCGATGGACTGAGCCAGAGCATTGGCTTCGGCCTGTTCATCAGCGGTCGAGAGCGAAATGGCGTGGTTGAGCTTTTCATCCACCCAGCCTGCATCGGCCGTGCCGCTGCAGCGCTGGTGGGAAATGGTCAGCCACATCAGGCCTTCCACCGGCTGGGCTTCGATGCCCTCAACGCCATTGAACAGCAAATCGCCGAGCTGGGCCTGGGCAGGGCAATGCCCCTTGCGGGCCGCCAGTGAGAACCAGCGCGCGCTTTGCAACGGATTCACGCCCATTTCCTCTTCCTGCATGTAAAGCAGGCCGACGCGATACTGCGCATCGGCATCGCCGAAATAGCTGGCGGCGTGCAGCAAGAGCGCGTGGGAGCGATTGGCGTCGGCGGGAATGCCAGCGTCTGGCAGACCCTGCTTGTAGTAATCGCCAACCTTGACGAAAGAGCGCGCGACGATATCGGCTTCAACGCCCTTGGGCGCGGCATCGGCGTGCTGATTGGCGATCTGGGCGAAATAACCAAATGCCTTGACCGGATCGCGGGCAACGCCTTCGCCATTTTCATACATGGTGCCGAGCTGCCACATGGCCATGGGCTGGCCGGCATCAGCGGCATTCTGCAGGGCCGCGATCAACTCGCCGCTGGACACACCGCCACCTGCCCCATCGAGCATGTTGGCCATGTTCAGCGCAGCATCGGCCGCGGTTTGTGCGTGCACGGGCAGGATTGAGGCCGAGAAGGCCAAAACGGCTGCAATCGTCACGGAAATCAGGGATTTTTCCCTAATGGCCCGCATCGTACTCCTTTTGCCCACACCGAAGCGGGCTGCGTTCTTCTCGCGAACCCGGACATCCGGGCGCTGTTGTGGGGTGTCGAGCCTAACGGCCAAAGCTGGGTGGATCGACTGGCGTACCCGCGTGACGCTGCGCGGGGAAAGCGCTGTTAGGAAACTGTTAAACTTCGTTTGTGACCGCATTGAAGCCGCGCCCATCACAAGGATGGAATTGGCATCATCTGCATAGGGCATTGGTGTCAGCTGCGCGGCAGCTATAGCGTTGGTCACGTCGAAGTCTAACCTCCCACTGTATGCCAAACCGCTGGCAAAACTGCGTTTTCACGCGATCACCGGCAATTGTGCCAAATCTCTTGAACCTGACGGGGCGGTAACAATGCGTGCGCAGACACTGTCTTGCGCGCGATTGGCCATCCGCCCCAGATGTCCAAGCCAAGCTTGTTTAGGGTGAGATTGTGGCGACAAACATCGCCAAATGGTTGCGAGTTGGCCTGATAATTTCGATTCAGACCCGCTGTTGCTGAATCGTCACATAGCGCGGCCCGTCAGTGATTCCGCTCAGGCGTCGATCTCCAGCAATCGAGCCGCGGCACGGCGACCCGATAGCAGCGCGCCATGAACCGTGGCGTGATAAGCGAAATCGGTATGTTCGCCGGCAAAGAACAGGGTTTGGGATACGGGCGTCTTGAAGGATTCGAAATCTTCGGGCGTGCTGCCAAAGCCGGCATAGCTATAGGCGCCAAGGGCATGCGGATCGGTGGACCAATGGGTGGCAATGTGGGCGACGGGTTCGGGGATGGTCTCCCCAAAGACCTCACGCAGCACGTCCATGGCGTCCGCCACCATTTCGGCATCGGTCATGGCATCGGCGGCAAAGGCGTAATTGCCGAAGCTGAGCGGCAACAGGATGTTCTGGTCTGAAAAGGTGCGGTAGTTCAGGATATAGGGCCAACGCCCCTTCACCTCGTTGAGAACGCCGAAATACTGGACATCTGTCGGCCAGAACGGCTCGGCAAATTGCAGGGCCAGCTTGGTGACGGTTCCCATGGGCATACGCTCAATGGCCTGCGCAAGCCTCTTGGGCAGGGGCGGATCAAAGGCAATGGCAACCGCCTTGAGCACACCAAGCGGCGCGGTACAGATGACGTAATCAGCCTCGTAGGCGGTGTCGCCGACATAGACCGTTGCGCCATCATCTTCTTCATAGGCCACGGCGCGAACAGCAGCATTTAGGGCTATGTCAAAGCCGGTGCTGAGTGGGGCAAGGATCGAGTCATAGCCGCTGAGCGGAATGACATCCTCGCCGTCAAAATTCTCATCAGCCGAGAAGTAGAAGGCAGATAGCTGCTCGACCGGGCCGCCGGCGTCAAATTCAATGGCCGCGGTGACGTACCAGCGGAACACCGGATCTTCGAGCAGGCCCGGCGACACACGATCAAGGGCCTGGGCCAGCGTGGTGTCATCGTCAAGATCGTCCTCGATCAGGGCGGCCGCGTGTTCGGCGCGTGCATCAAGCCCATCGATATGTTCATCGCCGACATCGTCGCCCTGCGCGGTATAGACCTCCAGGGAGTCATCATCGGTTACAAAGGTGGTGCCATCGACATCGGCCAGCAACTGGCTGACCGGATTGCCATCGGGGCCGTGTATCCAGCCGGCACCCCATTCGAAGGGCGCGCCCAGTTGCCAATCGGTGTGGATGCGGCCGCCAATGCGGTCGCGCGCCTCAAGCACGAGAACATCATAGCCCTGGGCCATCAGCTCGTGCGCCGCCGCCAGACCCGCCATGCCGGCCCCGATGACGATGATGTCGTAATCGGTCCTTGCAGGCGCGCTCTGCGCCATAGCCCGTATTGGGGCCGTGCCCGCCATGCCTGCCGCGGCGGCAATGCGCATGAAGCTTCGGCGGCTGACATCGTTCATATGGCTCTCCCCCATTGCCCCATAGTTTCGGGCTGGCGGCTGGACCGCAAGCAAAACCGCGAAAAATGGCAACGGCCAGCCCCTTTCCTGGGGGCTGGCCGTCCGTGCATTGCACTGGTGATCGGGTGCCTAGCTGAGGCGCTTGAGTGCCTCGGCAATGTGGTGACGCCGCTCTATGGCGGCTTCACGCCGGGCCTTTTGCTCCTCGATCACCTCTTCGGGCGCCTTGGCGACAAACTGCTCATTGCCCAGTTTCTTGTCGATCTGGGCGACTTCGCCATCGAGCTTGGTCACTTCCTTGGACAGGCGGGCCTTCTCGGTGGGGATGTCGATGAACTCGGCCAGGGGCAGTGCCCAGGTGGCTTCGCCAACCACGAACTGCGCCGATTCGCCGGGCACATCAGACTTTGGCGTGATCTCTTCGAGGCGTGCCAGACGGGTGATCAGCGAGGTGCCAGCCACGAGGCGACGCAGGGTCGTCTCATTGGCACCCACCACCACAAGCGGCAGCTTGGCGCTGGCGGGCACGTTCATCTCGCTGCGCACCGAACGGACATTGGTGATAACATCGATCAGCCAGGTCAGATCGGCATCGGCTTCGGCATCTTCCAAGCCAGCCAGATCAGGCCACTGGGTCAGGATCAGCATGGATTCACGCGGTGCACCGAACTTGCCCGTTTCAGCCCAGAGCTCTTCGGTGACGAAGGGCATGAATGGGTGCAGGATGGTCAGAATCTGATCGAGCGCCCAGGCTGCCGTGGCGCGGGTTTCAGCCTTGGCCGCTTCGTCCTCGCCCATGAAGACGGGCTTGGCGAACTCGACATACCAATCGCAGAAGGTGCCCCAGACAAAGTCATAGGCCGCATTGGCGGCTTCGTTGAACTTGTAGTCTACAATGCCCTGGGTGACGGCGGCGGCACCGCGCGCAGTGGCCCCGACGATCCAGCGATTGAGTGGCAGCTTGTTGGCCCTGGGATCATACCCCTCGACGCGACGGCATTCGTTCATCTCCAGGAAGCGCGCCGCGTTCCAGATCTTGGTGACGAAGTTGCGGTAACCCTCGACCCGGCTCATGGAGAGCTTGAGATCGCGGCCCTGCGCAGCCATGGCCGCGAGGGTGAAGCGCGTGGCATCGGCACCATACTGATCGATCAGCGCCAGGGGATCGATAACGTTCCCCTTGGTCTTGCTCATCTTCTGGCCCTTTTCGTCACGGACCAGGGCATGCATGTAAACGGTGTGGAAGGGCTCTTCATCGAGGAATTCGAGGCCCATCATCATCATGCGGGCGACCCAGAAGAAGATGATGTCAAAGCCGGTGACCAGCACGTCGGTGGGATAATAACGGCGCAGTTCGGCCGTATCATCGGGCCAGCCCAGGGTCGAGAACGGCCACAGCGCCGAGGAGAACCAGGTGTCGAGAACGTCTTCATCGCGGCGCAGTTCAACCGGCTTGCCGTAATGAGCGTCGGCCAGAGCCTGTGCTTCTTCGGCCGAGGAGGCGACGAACGCTTCCTGATCGGGGCCATACCAGGCCGGGATCTGGTGACCCCACCACAGCTGGCGCGAAATGCACCATGGCTTGATGTTTTCGAGCCAGGCGAAATAGGTGTTTTCATACTGCTGGGGCACGAACTTGGTGCGACCCTCGCGTACAGCCGCCAAAGCTGGCTTAGCCAGCACGTCGGCCTTGACCCACCACTGGTCGGTCAGGAAGGGCTCGATGACGACCAGCTTGGTCTTCTCGTCATGCGGCACCATGATCTTCTTGGCTTCGATATGATCAAGGCCGCGGGTCTCATTGTCCTCAGCCAGTGCGCTCAGATCATCGACGATCGCCTTGCGTGCTGCGAAGCGCTCAAGCCCGCGGTATTTTTCGGGCACGAATTCGGCATCAATAATGTTGCCGGCTGTGGTGAAGACGTTGATCTGTTCAAGATCATTGCGAACACCAACCTCGAAATCGTTGAAATCGTGGGCCGGGGTGATCTTGACCGCACCGGTGCCCAGTTCGGGATCGGCATATTCATCGGCGACGATGGGAATACGGCGGCCAACCAGCGGCAGATCGACAAACTTGCCGACCAGGGCGGCGTAGCGCTCGTCTTCAGGGTGCACGGCAATGCCGCTATCGCCCAGCATGGTCTCGGGACGGGTGGTGGCCACGATGATGTAATCGCGGGTTTCGTGCCCGGTGACATTGCCCTCTTCGTCCACGGTCGGGAACTGGTAGGTTACGCCATCGGCCAGCGGATAGCGCAGGTGCCACATATGGCCCTTGATCTCGATGTTCTCGACTTCAAGATCGGAAATGGCCGTCTCCAGACCAGGATGCCAGTTGACCAGACGCTTGGCGCGATAGATCAGGCCACGGCTGTGCAGCTCGACAAACACCTTGGTGACGGCGCGGACCATCTGATCGTCCGGCGCGCCGTTTTCACCCATGGTGAAGCGTTCACGCGAAAAGTCAGCCGAAGCGCCCAAGCGCTTGAGCTGGTTCATGATCGTGCCGCCGCTCTCGGACTTCCACTCCCAGACGCGCTCGACGAATTTCTCGCGGCCCATCTCGCGGCGGCCGGGCTGCTGACGCTCCATCAGCTGGCGCTCGACGATCATCTGGGTGGCGATGCCGGCATGGTCGGTGCCGGGCTGCCAGAGCACGTCCTTTTTGAGCATGCGATTGAAGCGGACCAGAATGTCCTGAATGGTGTTGTTGAGCGCGTGCCCGATATGCAGCGAGCCGGTCACATTGGGTGGCGGGATGACAATGGTGAAGGTCTCGGCACCGGGCGCGGCCCCTGCCCCGGCAGCAAAGGCATCGGCCTTCAGCCAGTCGGCATAGACGCGGTTTTCGACCGCGCCGGGCTCATAGGACTTTTCAAGCATTGGTCACTCGCAACAGCAGCAACCCGCCAAGCGGCGCTTCTCATTGGAGAAAGACCTGACGGGTCGGACAAAAGGTTGGGCTGACTTCAAGCAAATGCGCGATGCGGGGTCAACCGTATCGCGCATGCAGGACCCTCAGAGATGTCTTTGACAGGCTATTCGCCGCGCGAAACGCGGGCGATTTCCTTTTCCACCATGCGCTCGACAACGGCGGGCAGATTTTCATCCAGCCATTCCTTGAGCATGGGGCGCAGCATGTCGCGCATCAGGGATTCGATGGTGGCGCCGGCATTGCCCAGCCCCAGACCATTGAGCTTGGTCATCGAGCTGCGCACGGCAGCCTGAGTGGTGGGCTCGAGCAGCTGGCTGGCCATGTCGCTGGAAAGCGTGGCATCCGGCATAGGCGCGGCCTGGGCGATCGATGGTTGGGGGGCCGGTGCTTCGCTGGCCATTTCGGGCTCAGGATTGAAGGACGGCATGTCCAGATCGGCTGCGGCCTCGGGCTCTGGATTGAACGCGGGAATATCGAATTCTTCCTCGGCAACAGGCTCAGGCGCTGGCTTTGGAGCCGGCTTGGGCGCAGGCGCGGCGACCACTTCGGCAGCGGGCTTTGGCGGTGGCTCGGGGGGATCGAACGATGGCAGATCGTCGTCATCATCCTCGGCAGCAGGTGCAAAGCTGATGTCTTCCGGGTCAACAAGACCGGGAGCACCAGCCGCTTCGGGTTCGCTTTCTTCATCGACCGGGGTATCGGCCAGGATCGAATCGAAACTGAAGCCGGCGATATCGTCCTCTGCTTCGGCTTCATCGACTATCTGGGTGGCGCTGAGGGTCAACGGCTCGATATCGTCGAGCATGTCGCTGAGGTCACGGTCGTCGGCGCCTGCGGCTGCCGGACTGGCCGGTGCGGCCTCCATGGGATCCTCGGCCGCCTGAATGGAAGGTCGGCGCGGCACCCCCGCTGCATCATCATCCGCTATGATCTGCCGAATGGACGACAGAATCTCGTCCATCGAGGGTTCTTTGTGTGCCGGCTTGTTCATAGGTGCCTCTTACTCATGCGCTCGAACCGGAAAAATTAGGCCTCCGCCAACGCGGCCGAATCCTGATTCGTGAACAACACCTTAGACCGGACTGCAAAAATTAGGAATCATCACGGCGACCATACAAGTGGTCTTCCACTAAAACTTGTGGCCGGGCAGAGCCCGGCCACCAAGGATGGACGCCAATGTGGGTGCGTTACTCGGAAACACTGCGCAGTTCGGCCCAGACATCGTCGACAGCCTGGGTGTAGCGCACGGCCGACTTGATCTCGACATTGAGCCCGAGATCAGCGGCGGTCAGGTGGCCCATGGCCGCCAGCAGCGAGAAGGTGGCGATGACCTTGTTGGATGAGGCGTTGATCAGGGTTTCGCGGGCGCTGGTCAGTTCGGCCTGCGCATTGAGCACGTCGAGCGTGGTACGGGTGCCCAGATCGCGTTCCTGAATGACGCCATCGACCACAGTGCGACCAGCGGAAACCGCGGCATTGGCGGCCTGGATCTGCGCATCGGCACTCTGGATGCCGGCCCAGGCCGAGATCACCGCCTCGCGGATCTTGTCATAGGCGGACATGGCGTCCACTTCGGACTTGATCTGCTCGATATTGGCCTTGCGCACGCTGGCGCCAATGGAGCCACCAGCATAGATCGGCACGGTGATCTGGAAGCCAATGGTGCCACTGATGCCGTCCGTCGCGCCCTTGGTGGGACCGGTTGCCTTGGTGCCGACGGAGCCATTGATGGTGGCCTTGGGGCCAAAGGCAGCCTGTGCCCCATCGCTGGTGGCCTGCGCGGCGCGGATGGCGGCCTTGGCCATCATGATGGCCGGATGACCGACTTCGGCCTCGGCAATCGCGGTGGGCAGGCTGTTGGGGATCAGGCGGGCGAAATTGTGCGAAGCGTCGAGGTTCTGCGGCGCCACACCAACATAACGCTGGAATGTCGCCTGGCTGACTTCGAGGCTGTTGACGGCGGCACGATAGGCGGCATCGCCCTGTGCGAGGCGGGCTTCGGCCTGGGCGACATCGATCCGGGTGCCTTCGCCAACATCAAGGCGATCGCGCGAGGACTGCAGCTGGGCAGAGTAGAAATTGCGGTTTTCCTGGCGCAGGGCGACCAGCTGGCGACCGCTATAGACAGCCATATAGGCCTGGATGACTTCGAGCAGAACTGTCTGCTCGGTGCTGCGGATCTGATATTCGGCAGCATCGGCACCGGCGCGCGCCGCTTCGATCTTGGCTTCGGTCTGATAGTTGTCGAAAATGGTCTGGTTGTAGGACAGGCCAGTTGTCAGCGAGGTACCATCATTGAAGTTATCATTGATGATGCTCCAATTGTAATTGCCGCTGATGGAAGCCCCGATGGTGGGACGCTTGGCTGACTCGGCCAGTGCGATGTTTTCCGCGCTCGCCTTGGCATTGAGCAAGGCTGCCTTGAGGTCCGGCGCATGATCATAGGCGGCGGTCAACGCCTGCGCGATTGATTGTGCCTGTGCACCACCAACCGCAAACGCACTCACAGCCAAAGCCAGCACACTTGCGACCAATTTCCCGCGAAAACTCATGGCCCGCCTCTCCAATAACCCTCAAACTTTATGCATCGCAGGTGGGGTTCACAACCTGCTACGGCAATCCCTACCGAAGTTTAATGTGCGAAAGCTCGCGCATAGTGCCTGAGTGGCAACAGCGTGATTGTCTCACGCATCAATAGAGAAACTGTGTACTAAAAGACGAATTCGACATCAGGCTGGGCCTGATCGAGCAGTGGCAGCGTGGCGTTGAACTCACCGCGCGCGGTGATGGACTTGCCGGATTTCACAAACACATTGGCTACGGCGACGCCGCCCGTGCGGATCAGCGCAATCAGGCGACCGCCATCATTGAGCGCCGCCAGCATGGCGTCTGGCACGCTGTCGAGCGCCCCCTGCACAACGATGACATCGAACTTGCCGCGGCCGATCCAGGAGATATCGCCAGCAATGATGGTGGCATTGTCGATCCCGAGTTCCTCAAGATTGCGGCTGGCGATCTTGGCCAGCTCGGCATTGGCTTCCAGACCGGTCACTGATGCGGCCAGCCCTGCCATGACGGCGGTGCCATAGCCGGTGCCGGCGCCGATATCGAGCACGGCATCGTCATCGGACAGCTCTGCGAGCTGCAGCAGCTTGGCGAGCGTGGCCGGCGCCATCATGAAACGGCGCTCGGGTCCCTGCCCCAGCCAGTGAATATCGTCGATATAGGCAACAGACTGACGATCGGCAGGCACGAAGCGCTCGCGGGGCAGCTTGCCCATCTCGGCCAGAAGCGCCCATTCGGTCACACCACTGGTGCGCAACTGGTTGTCGACCATCCTTGCGCGCAACTGCTCAAACTGTGTCATCAATGTCGTCCGTCCATGCCGCGTCATATGCTGGACGTGAATATCCCCACCCCTGCACTCTTGGCAAGGCGCGATGGTGCGGCGCGACAAAATGAGCGGCGCATGGGTGCTATGTGCTGGGGAAAACTGGAGGCCACGTCCGGAATTGAACCGGAGTACGCGGATTTGCAATCCGCTGCGTAACCACTCCGCCACGTGGCCTCACGAAGGCTGTACCTATTGGACAGCAACTCCTTATGCAAGACCCCAGCTAACGGAGGATGAATTTTCTGAAACTCGCCCGTCAGAAACCGTGCCGGTTCGCTGAAATCTGTTGCGCGCTCGACCCCTGGCAGACGCCCCCGAAAGCAGACCACGCGAATTAGTACCCAGAGCCCGACCGGTTCCCCGGGACGCACCCCAAGACGTCATCGGGTAATGGGTGGCGTCCCCAGTACACTCCTTGGGTGGGGCGGCATTCACAGCCACGGCCTTGCGTATGTGAGAGCTGATTCAAGATCGGGGATTTCAGGGTGCCAGTGTTTTTCCCATTCAAGGCTGACGGCAGCTGATACGGGCGGGAATTCGGTCAGCACCCTAGCCAGGTCGGCAGCGGGAAAACTACCAGTTCCGGGGAGCACGTATTGGCGTTTGCCGGCGCGCAACAGGCTGTCCTTGACGTGCAGATGCGCCAGTCGCGCACCGATAATCTCGCGGGTCTGCGCAAGTGCGTTTCCAGCAGCCCAGGTGTGATGGGTATCCCAGAGAATCGGGGCATCCCGAAGGCGATTGCAGAACGCTTCGAGCGCCTGGTTGGCACAGAGCACGCCGTGGGTTTCGATCAGCAGTTGCGCCTTGATACCCTGCGCTGCGCGCAGAGCCTCCCAATGCTCGAAGCGCGCCTGGGCCAGGTCGAGCATTTCGCTATCAAGTGTCTCACCCTTGCCATCGAAGACGCGCAGGAAACGCACCCCGGCGGCGTCGGCCCATTGTGCCAGATTCTGGAGCGGCGCAAAGTCGAAGGTCTCGTCGAATAGTCGGTGGGAGCTACCCATCACCGGAACTTTTATATCTGCATCGCCCAAACAGGCTGTCAAATCCGCGGGCTGGCCGAATTCGCTGGCAAGATTTTGAGTCAGGTCATTGCTGCCCGACAGGGTCCTCACCTCGACCATGGGAATGTCGTGGGCCTGCGCAAGCTCGATAGACTGTCTGAGGGTGCGTTGCGGGCAACCCAGGGTCGAAAAACAATTGACCAACACCATCAGGCTATCCTGTCGAGTGATTGTTCCAGAACCGGGTCAAGTGGTGGCAGGCCCGCCACAAAGCGTTCAATCTCGTTGATCGCAGCTTCTGCCAAACTGTGCAGTTCATTGCCCATGGTACCAGCGATATGAGGTGTGAGCACCAGATTGGGCAGGTCATAAAAGGGGCTGTCGGGCGGAAATGGCTCGGGATCGGGCGTATCGATCCATGCCCGGATGCGACCTCTCTGGAGCTCGGCAAGCAAGGCATCATGATCGACCAGCCAGCCGCGGGCGGTGTTGATCAGGACGGCATTGTCGCGCATCAGACCCAGTTCGCGGGCGCCGATCATGTGACGTGTTTCAGGCAGAATGGGCGCGTGCAGGGAAACCGTGTGCGACCATTCCAGCAATTGGTCGAGCCCCATCGCCTGGGCGCCCATCTTCTCCACATCGGCAGGGCTGGCGAACGGATCGTACACAGCCACAGCATATCCCGAGCGAACCAGCATCGCGATGACCAGACGCCCAATTCTGGAAGCCCCGACAATACCAATGCGACGGCCGTAATTGCCGAGATGGGAAACATCCAGTCCGATACGCGAGCCAAAGCCCTGCGCGCCGCGCTGCTGGCGGTTAATATCGCGGATGTTGATGACGTCCTTGCCGGTCATGATGATGGCCGCATAGGTGAATTCAGCAACGGGAACGGCCATCGCCGCTACCGCCGAGGTAATGGGAATGCCGGCGCGCCAGAATGCGGGGGTTGTGATCGCGCGTATCGAAGCGGCGGCATAGGCGACCAGCCGCAGGTTTGGCGCCTTTTCCAAAAGGTCCTGGTCCAGAGCTGGAGCGCCCCAGGCACCCACTATTATCTCGGCCTGCTTGAGGAGTTCGGCAGCCTCCGGCGTATTGAAGTCGGTATAGGAGACCGGCGAGAGCACATCGGCAACGGCCTGCAGCCGGACCCATTGTTCGGCGCCAAAGATGCGCGGCACCAGGCCCTGGTTCATGGCAAAGACAAGTTTTGGTCTTGCTGGCGTATCGGACATCTCGACTCTCAAAAAAACTTGGGGCTGGTGGACGGCTGGCGGGTCTGGGCAATCAGGATTGTGGTCTCGATGTGGGTGTCTCGAGCCATCAGGCAAATTCGCGCTAGTAGTTCCAGAGCGTGCCGTCTTCGAGGCGAACGACCGGATGGCTACCGGGATTGTAGCTGTAGCGCTCAGCCTGCTGCTCATTGAAATCGACACCCAGACCAGGGGCATCACTGACATGAAACATGCCGTTTTCCATGCGGTGTTCGGAGGGGAACAAGGCGTCGCATTCGGGTGTGCCGAGCACGAGATACTCCTGAATGCCGAAATTGGGCGCCCATGCATTGAGGTGGGCCTGGGCCGCCATGCAGAGCGGTGAATGACTCGGTGCGCCGTGGAAGCCGGTGCGCACATGGTGCATTCCGGCAAGGTCGACGATGCGCTTAACGTGGGTGATGCCACCCGCATAGCTAACCGCAATACGAATGAAGTCGATCAACTCATTCTCGATAAGCTTGTTGCAGTCCCAGATCGAATTGAAGACTTCCCCGATGGCGACAGGCACGGTGGAATGCTGGCGCAGCAGTTTGAGCGCGTCCTGATCCTCGGCCGGGGTGGGGTCTTCAAGCCAGAACAGGTTCACCGGCTCGACTGCCTTGGCAAATTCTGCGGCTTCACGGGGTAGCAGGCGCTGATGCACGTCGTGCAATATCTTGAGGTCCGGGCCGAAGCGCTCGCGGATCTGAGCCAGCGCACCAGGCATATAGCGCATGTAGCGATCGGTGTCCCAGATCTGCACTTTGGGCCGGATACCGCTGAAATCGGTAATGTAGTTCCTGGTGTCCCCCTTGGTCTCGGAGACGCCGTAGCCCGTGGTCGGCATGCCGGGAATGCCGCATTGAACGCGGACGGCCTTGTAGCCCTGCTCGACGTAGTAGGCGATGGAATCCATCAGGTCTTCGAGATCGGCGCCCGTAGCGTGGGCATAGACCAGCGCGCCTTCGCGGCTCTTGCCACCAAACAGCTGATAAAGCGGCATGCCGGCCAGTTTGGCCTTGATGTCCCACAGCGCCATGTCGATGGCGCCGAAAGCAGCCATGGCGATCGGGCCGCGGCGAAAATAGGCGCCGCGATAGAAAAACTGCCAGATGTCTTCGCTATTGCGCGGATCCATGCCGATCAGATTGGGGATCAGATAGTCCTGAAGATAGGCAGCAGGCAGGGTTTCGCGATTGTTCAGAGTAGCGTCACCCAGACCGTAGATGCCCTGGTCGGTGATGATCTTGAGCGTGACATAGTTCTTGGCGGGACCGCCGACGAACACTTTGGCACCGGTAATCTTCATGGCGACACTCTCCGTTGCGGTGGCACAAAATCAGGACAGGTGGGACACATCCGTCCAGTTCTCGTTGTTGCGGATCAGATCAATCAGTTGCTGATACTGACTGCCTTCACGGAAGGTCGGATAAGGCTCGACCGTCTCGCCGCCGATGTCTTTGACAAATTCGCGGGCCAAATAGTGCCAGCACTGCTCGGTTTCGCCGTCGACGTTCGGCACGGCATCGCCAATGGATTGGGGCAGCGCGATTTCCTGCCACTGCTTGTCCTCGCCCCACAGGTAGAGCTGGCCGCTGCCGTAGTGGCCCTTGATATAGATTGCCCCCTGTGTGCCGTAGAAGACGATGTGATCTTCATGGAAGCGTGGCACCAGGCCGCCATGTTTGAACAGGACCGATACCGGCTTGTCGGCCAGCGGGCTCAGCACCTTTGCCATCACGGTATAAGACCATTCTACATTGCTCTGGCCCCACCTCAGCGCGGGATCGGTGATATCCTTCGGGATGAAATTTCGCCGCGTTGCGAAATTGTGCACGCCCTCGACAATGGGCGCCTTGCCCAGATCGTCGCGCACATCACCGATGATCGAGACGATCTTATCGCCGACGACGGATGTCACGATGGAGAGCGTGTGGGTGAAATTGTTGTTGAGACGACCACCGCCATCTTCCTGGCGATGCGACCAGCCAAAGGGAATATCCCGCTCCAGATTGAAGTGCGAGATGCACTCAATTTCGGTGGGTTCGCCAATAGCGCCAGCGGCAACCAGTTGACGGGCATGCAGGACACTGGGCGCATAGCGGAAGCTGGCGGCGTAGGCGGTTTTGACGTTGTTCTGCTGAGCAAGCTGGTACAGCTCGACCGCCGTTTCACCGCTGGCCGTCAGCGGCTTGTCGCTGAAAACGTGACACCCGGCGGCGATGGCCTGTTTGATCGGTTCGTAATGAGCGCCGCCGGGCGTGGCGATAGAAACGATGTCCGGCTGGCAGGCGTTCAGCGCTTCCTGCCAACTGGTGCCCGAATAGGGGATGGCCAGTTTGCCAGCGACTTCGGAGACCACGCCCGCCGTTCGGCCAACAATGCCGACAATTTCGGCGCCAGCGGCACGAAACGCGTCAGCGTGCCCCTGTGCAGCGAAGCCCGTGCCAGCAATCAAGACCTTCAACTTAGGAGTCATCTGTTCACCTGAAAGTGCAGCGTGCGAAGAGGGGCCGCGCCTCTTCCGTGACGTGGTTTTGGGGTTGGGGGGCGAGCGCGCAGGAGGGATCGGCGCGCTCGCGGACGATCAGGAAAACACCTGGCCGCCATTGATGTCGACGCAAACGCCCGTCATGAACGAAGACTCGTCGGAGGCCAGGAAGGCCACGAGATTGGCTACTTCTTCAGAGGTTCCCTCGCGCTTGAGCGGGGTGGCGGCAGCCACCTTGGTGCGGACTTCAGGCTTGGTGAAGATGTTGTGGAAGTCGGTGTCGATCATGCCCGGACAGACCGAGTTGACCCGAATATCGGGGGCCAGTTCCTTGGCCATGCCGCGCGTCATGGTCATGACCGCGCCCTTGGATGCGCCATAAGCCAGTGCGCCACCCCCTGCCCCGTCGCGCCCGGCCTGCGACGCCATGGTGACGATCGTGCTGCCAGCGCCCATATGCGGCGCCGAGGCTTTGACCACGCGCAGCAGCGAGGTCACGTTGAGGTCCATTACATTGTTCCAGTGCTCGACATCCATTTCTGCAATGGTTTTGCGCGCCAGAATACCGCCAGTGATGTGGGCAAGGATATCGATCTTGCCGAATTCCTTGACCGTGCGGGCGATAAGCGCGTCGACATCGGCCTGCACTGTCATGTCACCCTGCAGCGCAAACGCCCGGCCGCCTGCAGCGATAATCTCCTCAACGGCGGATTTCGCCCCTGCATCGCTCTTGTAGTAGTTGATGGCAACAGCGGCGCCGGCCTGTGCCAGACGCATCACGCAGGCGCGGCCAATGTCGCGACCACCGCCGGTGACGATGGCGATTTTTCCATCCATGTTCATGCTCGTATTCCTAACGTTGACGTATGATTTCAGGCTTCGAATGACTTCTGGACGACCACCTTGAAGGTGCGTTGCGCCTCATCGGTGAAGTAGAAGTCGGCGTTGTATCCCTGGTCATCCAGGAAGTGGAAAACCCGCTTGGGCTGGGTCAATTTGTAGGGAACCAGCAGCGTGGCGATGCGGTGATGGCGCGACGGCGCGAAGCTCGCCCTGATATGGGAGCTTACAGGCAGACCCTCGATTTCGCTGGGGTCGACACCGTCATAACCGGTTTCCTGCGCCAGCTTGGGCATGCCCGCCGAAGACCAGACGAACTGGCCGTAAAACCCGGCCTTGTCACCGCTGTAGCGGAAGGTATCGGTGCCCACCTGCATCTTGCTGTTGGCATGCAGCAGCCAGTCCAGCGCGACCGGTTCGGACGCGTCGACACTGTCGACGACCAGAAAATAGGAGTCGTGGATGAAGTAGACTTCGCGGGCGACGCTGGTGACCTGGGGGGACAAGGTTGCATAGGCGGGGGTCGCGTCGCCGCGAATATAGATGTGGTCACCGCGATCTTCGGCATGGGTCAACTGCCCGGTCGAGCGCAGGGCAATTGACTTGTCGGCCCCGGCATACTGGCCCTGACCATTGATCAGAATGGCATTCTTGGAGCGGGTCTGGCGGCGCCAGGTCTTGTGCATGGAGCTGTTGAAGGCGACGTAATAGCCGCTCTGGATCGCCAGATCCTCGCCATAGGCCGCCATGACGAAGGCGTTCTGATCACCATGGCTGTGGCTGATCGAACCATAGGGGCTGCTCTTCATCACGAAATGGATGTGCTCGTCGGGATTATCCTCGCGCAGCTGAATGGCGGCCCAGCCAATGCCCCTGAACCATTTCAGCTTTTCCTGCTCGGACGGCGCGACCGCTTGCACCATCGGGAAGTCGTGGCGATAGACCAGCTCATCGAAATTGAGATCCCACCAGCCGTAATTGTAGAATTCCATCTCCGTGCCGGGATCGTTGCGGTTGATCTCCTCGAAGAACCACTGATAGGCGCCATTGCCCGTGACGCCGGCGAACTGGCGCAGATTGTAGCCAATCTTGAGACAGGGCAGATCACCCATGGTGGAGTCGTCGCCAAAGGTGGCCCGCCGTGTGTCAGGCGCCTTGGTGTAGAGCGGGAAGTCGCCGGTCTTCTGGAAGAAGGGGCGCTTGTAGAGGTCAAAACCCATGAACGAGCGCAGCAGATTGGCTGCCTCGATCAGATAGGCCATGCCGGTCATCCAGTAATGTGGACCTTCGGCCCAGCCACCGTCGCTGTCGCCCCAGGGCGAATAGAGCGTGGAGAGAAATTCGACCGTGTAGTTGAGCCAGTCTTCGGCCTCGGGTTCCTCGCCCAGCAGGGCGATACAGGCAGGTACCAGCACAGCCGAGAGCGAGCGCACGGCATGGCTGTCATAGGGGAATACGTGGATATTGGCGTGGCGCATGACGTGCTCAGCGACTTCGCGCGTGCGGGTCAGCAGCGCCTGCCGCACCGTAGTACGCTCGTCTTCGCTGAGCTGATCGTGCAGCCAGTCATACCCCCAGGCCAGCGCAACGGTGACCCGGAACGCCCACTCATCGGTATAGGTGCGCGAGGTCGTCCCAGCCGGGTCCCAGGCGGCCACGGCAAGCAGCCATTGTTTGGCGCGATCCAGCATGGCCTGATCACTGGTGACCTTGCCGCCAATCGCCAGATGGCGAATGGCATAGATCAGTTCCTGACACTGGATATAGGTGGCGCGCCAGACGGCCGGCGTGCGCTTATTGCTCGGATAGGGAGGCGGCTCGGCGATGATGTCGCGCTCCAGCCAGGGCGTCACCGAAGCGTCGAAGAAGCGCTGCCAGGCGCCGTGTTCGGGGTCGTCGGATACAGCCTGGGAAAACTGCTGCAGGCTCTGTGGGTTCAGCCACAAGCGGGGATGGCTCATATTGCAGTGCGCATAGCGCGTGGCGCGGTCGGCCAGCGGCGTCTCGGGCAGATCCGCGCCCAGATCGAACTGGCGGACCGTGCTCCAGTCGGAATCAAGGGCGCCGCTATCGGCGTTGCAAGTCGCGTAACGCCAGAAATAGTGGCCCGGCTCCAACGCGGCGTCTGGCGTGAAGAAGTTCAGCGGAATGGGTTTGAACTCGTGCGTCGCCTTGGCGGGGAAACGCTCATCGGTCGACACCTGCAGAGTGTAGCGCGCGCCACTATCGACCACGGGTAGCCAGCTGAAGCGTGGCGGATTTTCAGTCAGCACGGATTTCTGGTCCGGCCAGTATTGCGTGGTGAGCGCAGCCGCGGCCGGTTGATCAAGATAGGTTTCGTGGGAACGCGGCGTGGCGGGGCTCATCGACACAGTGTCCTTGCAAATGGAAAAGAGGACCGGCTCGCCACCTGGGAGGATGGCGAGCCGGGACGGCCGCTGCTAGCCGCCGTATTGGCGTGCATAGGCCGAGTTCATGACCTCAATCACCTGGTCGTAGCCCATGCGGTTGAGGGTCGCGATGTAGTCATCCCAGTCGGCATCGACGTCGCCGCTGCCCAGGATCCAGGCCTGCTGGCGCTCAAGCATGTAGGTGCGCAGCGAGGGCCAGTACTTGTCGTAGACCGCCTGCTCTTCCTGATTGAAGGCGACGCCCAGGAACTGGTCGATCAGCAGATCATTTGCCTGGTAAAGCGCAATACCTTCGCGGGCAGCTTCGGAGGTCCACTGGTCCTCGTAGCGGTAATCCTGCCAGTAGCCGCGATAGATCTGCGCCCCAACCAGATACATCTGGCTGTTGACCGGGCTATCGCTGTTGAGCACGGCGTCGGTATAGACCGGCTGGCCGTCGATCATGTTCCAGGTCTCGCCTTCGACGCCGAAGTTGGACAGATTGCGTCCCTCTTCAGTGAAGAAGAAATCGAAGTACTTGATGGTCTCGATCGGATGCTCGTTCATGTAGCTGATGGCCCAGCCATCAGGCTTGATCGGGATGCGACGGTGCTCTTCCATCCGCACACCTGCAGCCGAAGCCGGGGGCAGGAAAGGAATGAAGTTGAAGCCGTCGATCTTGTCGGCCAGAGCGGCATTGTAGCCCGAGGTCGAGGCGAACCAGTCATGGGTCGAGCCACCAAGATTTTCGGACAGCAGGTAGTCGCGCGAGGAGGAACCGCGGGTAAAGATTTCCGCGTCGATCAGGCCTTCAGCATACCAGTCGGCGATATGGCCAAGGCCAACCCGATAGGCTTCCTGCGCGTAGGGATGGACGAGCTTGCCATCACCGTTGACGTAGAAATCGTGATAGGTGTCCGAGCCCGATGAGCGGGCATCCCACAGCGTGAGCAGGCGGTTCACTTCTTCCCACTGGCGGGCGAAATAGGGAATCTCATCCTTCTTGCCGTTGCCGTTGGGATCCTGATCGCGGAAGGCAACGAGGACGTCGTGATATTCGTCTACGGTCTGGGGCTGCTCCAGCCCCAGCTTGTCGAGCCAATCCTGACGAATGTACCAGGCCCGGCCAAACTCACCGTCAGGCAGGTAAGGGATGTAGTAGTAGTTGCCGTCATAGGCAGAAATGGCTTCCATCAGGCCGGGGTGGCTATCCCAGAAAGCCTGGATATGGGGGGCATGCTCCTTGACCAGATCGTTGAGCGGCAGGAAGGCGCCTTCCGGGCCGTACTGATTGACGGGTTGCTGGATCAGGTTGCCACCGACGATGTCGGGCATGTTGCCTTGAGCCAGCAGCAGGTTCATCGCTTCGGCAGCGTCAGTGGTATTCTTGCCGGCGGTCTGGTCGACCAGCGAAATGCCGGTCATCTCGCGAGCGGCCAGTTCGACAGGATATATCTGGGTCGTATCGCCCCCCACACCATAGCCCTGGGCACGCGGCCAGTGCATGTGGATGGTCAGTTCGAGCGGATCTTCGACGATCCGCAGATCCTGGGCCAGCGCGGGGGCGGTCAGCGCGGTCGATCCGAGCATGAGCAGCGACAAAGTCACGGGTAGAGTTCGCATGTTTTCCTCCTTGATGCGACGTTGGGTCATTCCTTCACTCCGCCCAGCAGGATGCCCTTGCTGAAGTATTTCTGGAGGAAGGGGTAGATGAGCAGGATCGGGATGATCGAGCAGACGATGATCGCCGCACTGACGGTCTCGAACGAATAGGCCGAGGTCAGCAGCGTGTTGGCGAAAGCTTCATCGTCGGACAGCTCGACGATGACGTGGCGCAGATAGACCTGCAGCGGAATCTTGTCCTGGTCCTGAAGCAGGATCATTGCCCAGAAGAAGCCGTTCCAGCGTGAGACGATGCAGAACAGTGCGACCGTAGCGATGGCCGGTTTGCTCAGTGGCATGTAGACCTTCCAGAGAACCTGAAACTCGTTGGCACCGTCCATCCGGGCCGCTTCTTCAAAGCTCTGCGGGATACCTTCAAAGAAGTTGCGCAGCAGGATGATGTTGAAGCCGTTGACCGCAAAACCGATGATGATGCCGAAATAGCTGTCGAGCAGTCCCAGATCGCGCATGTTCAGAAAGAACGGGATCATGCCGGCGTTGAACCACATGGTGAAGGCCACCATCAGGTTCCAGAACCGCCGACCCCATAGCTGCGGCCGCGACAGGGCGTAGGCACCGGGGATGATGAACACCAGGCTCATCAGCGTGCCGCCGATCGTGTAGATGAAGGTGTTCTTGTACGAGGTCCAGAACTCGGGCTCGGACAGCACACGCTTGTAAGCTTCGAGCGTGAAACCGACTGGCGTCAGGATCACATTGCCCGCCCGTGCCTCAAAGCCGGTGCTCAGCGACAGCGAGGTGATGTAGATGAACGGATACAGGGCCGACAGCGCGAAGATGGTGATCAGCACCATGTTCAGGATGACGAAGAGCTTGTCGCCGCGCGAGTACAGATTCATGTTGGTCATGGCTTGTCTCCGATCACCAGAGCGACGTGCGTGAGTAGCGTTTTGAGATGGTGTTGGCGGTCATCACCAGGACGAAGGCGACAACGGCATTGAACAGGCCGGCGGCGGCAGCGAGATCGTACTGTCCGCCCTGAATGCCCTGGCGGTAGATGAAGGTGTTGACCACGTCGGCAGTCTCGTAGGTCGCCGGCTGGTAAAGCAGGATGATCATCTCGAAGGAGACTTCGAGCATGTTGCCGATGCGGATAATCAGCATGATGATGATGGTGGGCATGATCGAGGGGATGGTGATCTTCCAGATCATCTGCCAGCGGGACGCACCATCGACCACGGCGCTCTCGTAGAGGGTCGGCGAAACCCCGGCGATGGCGGCCAGATAGACGATCGACTGGAAGCCGGCCTCCTGCCAGATGGTGGTGCCCACAAAAATCGGCCGGAACCATTCGGGCTTGGTCAGGAAGTAGACCGAGCTGACGCCGAACCAACCCAGCACGGTGTTGACGATGCCCGCTGATGGCGCGAAGGCCGTTATGACGATGCCGGCAATGATCACCGAGGAGATGAAGTGCGGCAGGTAAACCACCGTCTGCAGGGTCTTCTTGAAGGTCTGGTGCAGAACTTCGTTGAACATCACGGCCAGAATGATCGGCACGGGAAAGCCAAACAGCAGGCTGTAAAAGCTGATGATAACGGTGTTCTTGAGTGCCCGGATGAACTGGTCATTGCTGAACAGTGTCTCGAAGTGCTCGAACCAGACCCAGGGACTGGCCGCAACACCGCGGAAGACGCTGTAATCCTTGAACGCGATCTGCAGGCCGTACATCGGCTTATAGAGAAAGATGATCAGCCACAGGATGGTGGGGATCAGCATGGCATAGAGCTGCCATTCCCGCCGGATATGATCGCCAATGCGCTGCACCCTGCCCGGACGGCGACGGCGCTGCGCTTCGCGCGCCTCAACCACAAGCGTTTCGGTCTTGGTGCCTTGAACCTGTGGGTCGATGCTCATGGCGCGTGATCCTGCCCGGCCAGCGCCAGACCTGTGGCGGCATCGAACACGCGGATCAGATGGGGCTCAATGGTGAAGCCGGGGACAGTCTCGTTGATCTCACGCTGCCCCATGGTCTCGGCGCGGATGACGAAGGGCTCGCCGGCAAAAGAGGCGTGGATCAACGCCTCGGAACCCAGGGTTTCGACAAGCTCAACCGCAATGCGCAGGATGCCGGGTGCATTGTCATCGACAATGGTCACATATTCGGGACGGATGCCCAGCACGACTTCGCGCCCGACGCTGTCGGCCAGGTCTGGGAGCGGCGCCAAGGTGATTTTCTGGCCGCCCACTTCGGCGACAGGCTTGTCGCCCGCCTCCACGATCGTGGCCTTGATCAGATTCATCGGCGGCGAACCCAGGAAGGCTGCGACAAACACGTTGGCGGGGTTGCGGAACAGTTCCATGGGCGAGCCAACCTGCTCGATATTGCCCTCGTTCATGATGACGATGCGGTCGGCCAGGGTCATGGCTTCGACCTGATCATGGGTGACATAAATGCTGGTGGCGCCCAGACGCTTGTGCAGCCGCTTGATCTCGGCGCGCATCTGGGTGCGCAGCTTGGCGTCCAGGTTCGACAGCGGTTCGTCGAACAGAAAAACCTTGGGGCGCCGCACGATGGCCCGCCCCATGGCGACACGCTGGCGCTGTCCACCGGACAAATCTGCGGGCCGGCGCTCAAGGTATTCCGTCAGACCAAGAATGGTGCTGACTTCCTTGATTGCCGCGTCGACCGCTTCCTTCTTCTCGCGCCGGATACGCAGACCAAATGCGATGTTTTCAGCCACGTTAAGGTGGGGGTAGAGCGCGTAGTTCTGGAACACCATCGCGACGTCGCGATCCTTTGGTGCAACGCTGTTCACGTGCCGCTCATCGATGGTCAGATCGCCATCTGAAATCTCCTCGAGACCAGCAATCATGCGCAGCGTGGTGGACTTGCCGCAGCCGGATGGCCCGACCAGCACAACGAACTCGCGCGGCGCGACTTCAAGGTCGATGCCATGCACCACCTCGAGGCTGCCATAACGCTTGACGATACCGGTAAGTGAAACTCCAGACACGTTCTATCCTCCTCAGGGACGCGGCTCAGTTCAGGCGCGTCGAACGGCGCGCATTCGCGCGTTGTTGGTATTGAGTGCTTCGATGTATTCGAGCAGTTCGGGGCGAGCGGCGAGTTCGTCGATCTCTCGCTCGAGACTGCCCAGATGCTCGGCTATGGCGGCCTCGGCCGCATCGGGTGCGCCCGAGCGGATGGCCGCAACGATGGCGCGATGCTGCTCGATCACCAGCGGGCCGCGCCGGATATTGTAGATGCGCTTGAGATGACGGATGCGATTGACATCGCCCTGGGTCAGCTTGACGGTTTCCCAGACGCCGGGGATGCCGGCCATGGTGAAAAAAGTCTCGTGCAGCTTCTGGTCGAGATCGAAGAAGCGCTCGTAATCATCGCTGGCAACAGCCGTGGCCTGCTGAGTCATGATGGCTTCAAGCTGCACCAGGTTGGTCACGTCGTGATTGCGCATTGCGGCGCGACGAACGGCGCCAATTTCCAGCTGCAGGCGGACAAATGACGCCTCAATATAGCGGTTGATACGGATTGGCGTGACGTAGGTGCCGCTCTTGGGCACGATCTCAACCAACCCCGAATATTCCAGCCGGATCAGCGCCTCACGAACAGGCGTCTTGCTGGCCTTGAGCGCATAGCCGAGCTCATTTTCGGAGATCATGCAGCCGGGCCGTAGACGGACCGAAACGATCAGGTCCCACAGGGTGGCATAGATCTGACCGACCAACCCCTGATCAGGATCGAGCTGCACGTCAGCAAGCAGGCGCTCAAGCGTTTCAAAAGGCACCTCCTTGATCTGATCAGCCAACATGCTCGTCACCTGTCTTCCATATTTGTAAGCCCACTAGTATCTAAGCACCCCCGGTGTTGCAATACCAAATTTTTACAAATATGTCGTTGAACGGCAATTCACTTCCCTGCCCTACGGTGTCCAGCCGCAGTTTTGGGGATGAATTTGGCAGCACCAACCCGTAGAATACGAGGCACAAATGCCAGTTACAGGGAGTTTTGAACGATGATCGTGGACACACTTGCGGAGGCCACCTGGGTGGTTTCGGGCCCGGGCGCAGAGCGGCGAATCCTGGCGCAGAACGAGGAACTGATGCTCGTCGAGTTTCGATTTGCCAAGGACGGCAAGGGATTAGCGCATAATCACCCGCATGTGCAGACGACTTACGTTGCCAGTGGAAAGTTTGAGTTCACCGTTGCCGGCGAGACGCGGATTCTCAATCCAGGCGATGGCCTGCTGATCCCCTCCAACGCAGTGCACTCCTGCGTCGCGCTTGAAGCAGGCAATCTGATCGACGCCTTCACGCCTCGACGCGACGACTTCCTGTAGATTTGTAAAATTTGGACATCTTTGGCAGCGATGCTGCCGAAGATGCCTCAGCGTTGGCTATTGGCCCCGGCCCAGTCCTTGGCCACCGGCACGCCGCCATCAAAGATACGACGCCGGGCGCTCTCGATGTGATCGCGCATTGCTGAATAGGCGGCCGGCGCATTGCGATCGGTGATCGCCTTGAATATCCGGACGTGTTCCGTCTGCACCTTGGCAAGACGCTGCTCGGGGCTGGCGAGCGATAGCTGGCGGTTCAGCGTCATGGCCAGAACGATCTGCGCCTTCATCGAGGTGCGGGCATTTTCGAAGTAGTGGTTTCCCGACGCAGAGCAGACCGCCATGTGGAACTCTTCGTCGGCGGCGCCACCAACCTGCCCCGTCCTGACACACTCATCAAGCGCGGCCAGGGCTGCACGGATGCGTTCGAGATCTTTCTGGTCGTGCCGTTCAGCCGCCAGTGCTGCCGCCTCAGCCTCGATGGCAGCGCGGAATTCGAACGTGCGCTGAATATCGGCGATGGAGCCGACAGGCGCGAAGTTTAGCACTACGCCATCGGGGCGTCTTTTGACGAAGGAACCAGACCCCTGGCGCGAAACCACCAGTTCGTCGGCCTTGAGCTGGCGCAGGGCCTGGCGCAGAATCGGCCGGGAAATGCCATATCGGCTGCACAGCTCCATTTCCGTGGGCAATTTCTCGCCCGCCGGAAAGTCCCCGGTGATGATCGAGGTCAGTATCTTCTCATACACCTGATCGGCGAGTTTGGGCTCACCTGTTCGCGCTGCTGGTTCGCTCGGCTGGCTAGTCTGTTCCATCATCGCCCATTGGCTGTTCTCCAGGCGGAGAATTCAGTTTTTGTCGCTGGGTTGGTCGGCGGGTACAGGCCGATAACCGAGGCACCACCCTGTACCATTTCCAACACATAGTCTTCAAACACTGTCATTTCGACCGCTTCATCAGCCACTTCATCGGCCAAATGGGCAGGCAGGCACACGACACCCTCATTATCACCGACCAGAACGTCGCCAGGGAACACTGAAACCCCGCCACATGCGATCGGGTCATTGATGGCAACCGCGTGGTGCTTGGTCAGGTTCGTCGGGGCGCTTGGACGGCTATGATAGCTGGGCATGGAAAGCGCAGCAATTTCGGGGCTGTCGCGGAATCCGCCATCGGTCACGACGCCCGCGCAGCCCAGCTTCATCAGTCGCGTCACCAGGATGCACCCTGCCGAAGCAGCGCTGGCGTCCTGACGAGAGTCGATGACGAACACGGCCCCCTCAGGGCACTCTTCGACGCCCTTGCGCTGCGCGTGTGCGGGATCGGCGAATGATTCTATGCCATCGAGATCTTCACGGGCCGGAATGTAGCGAAGCGTATAGGCCTCGCCGACCATGTTGGGACCAGCGTTCAGGCGCTGGACGTCCTGAATGAAGATATTCTTGAAGCCGCGCTTGAACATCGCCGTCGTCAAGGTTGCCGTGCTGACCTTCATCAGCTTGGCACGTGTCTCGGGGGAAAGGCTCATGGGTTTTCTCCGCAGTTTATCTGGAGTGGCCCGCGCATCTGTTTGCGCTGGCCCGCTCAATTGAGGGTGGCCGGCGTTGCCTACTTGAGCAGCGCCGGCAGTGTGAGCGACACGGCGGGCACATAGGTGACCAGCAGCAACGCCGCCAGAATGGCGAGATAGAACGGCCAAATGGTTCGAACGCAGTCCTCGATCTTGACCTTGCCGACGGCGCAGCCAACGAACAGACAGGTTCCGACCGGCGGCGTGCACAGGCCCAGCCCCAAATTGATCAGCAGCATGATGCCGAACTGGGTGGGGTCCATGCCAATACCCTTGGCGATGGGCAGAAAGATCGGGGTGCAGATCAGGATCAGCGCGGCCATGTCCATGATCATGCCCAGGATGAGCAGGATCACATTGATCATCAGCAGGATGATAATCGGGTTGTCCGAAATGGTGGTGAGCGCGTTACTGAGCAAAGCGGGCACCTGATAGAGCGCCAGCAGATAGGCAAACGAACTGGCAAAGGCGATCAGGATCATCACCATCGCGGTCGTCTTGATCGAAGAAACCACCGCCGTAATGAAGCCGCGCATGCTCAGCGTGCGATAGACCACCCCCGTCAGCACCAGGGCATAAATGGCGCCGAATGCCCCGGATTCGGTGACGGTGAAGATGCCCGAAAGCGTGCCACCAACGATGATGACAGCGGTGAACAGGCCCGGCAGCGCGGCAACCGCCGTCAGCCCCAGAACCCGCCAGCCGGGGAATGGCTCGGAGGGGTAGTTGTTCTTGACGGCGATGGCGTAGGCGGCAATTGCCAGGCAGACGCACATCAGGATGCCTGGCACCACGCCAGCCAGAAACAGCTGCGATATCGAGATCCCGCCGCCGGCCGCGATGGCATAGATGATCATATTGTGGCTGGGCGGAATGACGATGCCCGCAATCGAGGAGGTCACGGTCACATTGACCGCATAGTCTGGCGAATAGCCCTTCTCCTTCATCACGGGAATCAGGATCGAGCCCAGTGCGGAGATATCGGCTACCGCAGAGCCGGAAATGCCGCCGAACAGCATGCTGGAGAAAATGTTGACGTTGGCCAGCCCGCCGCGCACCCGCCCGACCAGCGCCGAGGCGAAATCCACCAGCCGCTTGGCCAGCCCGCCATGCAGCATCAATTCACCGGCAAACACGAAGAACGGGATCGCCAGCAGCGAGAAGACCGAGATGCCCGAAACGGCGCGCTGGAAGGTGATCAGCAGCGGGAAGCCCTCGAACAGGAAGGTAGTTGCCGCTGCGATACCCATCGCAAATGCCACCGGTATGCCGACCCCGACAGCGAGGGCGAACACGCCCAGGAGAATTACCAAGCCCATTTCAATTGTGTCCCTTCGCCATAGCAGGCGCAAAGTGGTCATAGACCCTCAGACCGGCGCGCATTCCGGCGAAAAGAAAGATCAGCCCGCCACAGATTGCCGAGGGCAAGGTGCGGTAGCTTTCGGGGATGTTGAGCATGGGAAGCTTGGTCGACCACCCAAACTGGACCAGTTCGATACTGGCCAGCAGCATCACCAGTCCGAAGCCCGCCAGCACCACATCGCCCAACAGAACCAGGGTGGCCTCGACGCGATCGCCAAACGCTTCGCGGATAAAAGTCACACCCAGATGGCTGTCTTCGAACACGCCAGCCGCCGCCCCCAGAAAGGTGATGTAACAGATCAGCAGCAGGGCCAGTTGCTCCACCCAGGTCGGGGTGACGTTGAGAACGTAGCGGCCAAAAACCAGCCAGCCGAACGTCGAGATCAGAACAATCAGCGCCAGCGACGCCAGCGCGATACAAACATTGCTCAGCGCGGTCATCGTCCAATCGATGCCAACGCGAACCGAACCAGAATTGGCCACAGCCATCCCCCTTTGCCGCCTGTGAATGCGACCCGCTTGCGCGGGTCGCTCAGTCTTGTCAGTCGGCGTTGCGGATCATGTTGACCAGGTCGGTCAGGTCCGGATTGTCAGCCAGGAATTTGTCGTAGACGCTGGCCATAGCTGCCTGGAAGGGGGCCTTGTCGGCGATAGTGTTGATTTCCGTGCCACCGGCACGCACCACTTCCATGCTGGCCGCTTCGCGGGCCTGCCACAATTCGCGCTGGTATTCCGCACTGGCGCGACCGGCCGTGTGCACGATTTCCTGCTGTTCTGGAGTCAACGCATCCCAGCTCTTCTTGCTCATGCACAGGCATTCAGGAATGATCAGGTGCTCGGACATCGAGTAGTATTTGGCCACTTCAAAGTGGTTGGTGGACTCATAGGATGGCGGATTGTTTTCAGCGCCATCAACCACGCCGGTCTGCAGCGACTGATAGACTTCGCCGAACGCCATTGGCGTGGCATTGCCACCCATGGATTCGACCATGCCGACAAACAGGTCGTTACTCATGACGCGGATCTTCATGCCCTTAACGTCGTCAGGCGTGTTGATCGGATGCTGCGAGTTGTAGAACGAGCGGGCGCCCGCATCATACCAGCCTAGCGCCACAATGCCCTTGTCCTGCAGACCCTTGTCGATCGCGTCGCCGACCTCGCCATCCATCAGGCGATACATCTGGTCGATATTCTTGAAGATGAAAGGCAGCGAAACTACGTTGGTTTCGGGAACAGCCGGCCCCATTGGCCCGAGGCTGAAGACGCCGAAATCCATGATACCCAGACGCGTCTGCTCAATGGCGTCCGGCTGATCGCCGAGCACGCCAGCGTGGAACACCTTGCCTGTGATTTCGCCACCGGTTTTTTCGGCGACATCGGCAATGAACGAATCCATGGCAATCGATACGGGATAATCAGGCACGTGGATGTTCCAGCCGCGCCACTCAGCGGCCTGTGCACCAAGGGCAAGAAGGCCCGAAAGTGCGACCACGGCGCTGCCGAACATCAGTTTGCTTGTTAGCTTCATATTTCTTCTCCCTACCCCTCGACCGATGGGGGCATCCGCACACCTCATAACTTGTAAAAATTTGTATCGCAAGTGTGTTTGAATTTCTCGTATGTTGTAAAATGCGCAGGATCGGCACGCAGCGCCGGGCTCCCAGCGAGCGATGGTGTTTGAGGCAGCACGACCTCGCGCAGCAGATATTTCCCCATAAGAGCAGACGCGCCGCTGGCGTGACGCAGCCGATAGTCCCAGTTTCTCTTCCAGCCGGAATCCAAATTTCCGTCTTGACAGAGGCGCATGGCATCGCGCTAATACGCATTATCAGCTAATACGCATTAGCACCTTAAGGGGGACGGAACGTGGCTGCGAACAAGCGCCTTACACAACGCGACATTGCCCGTTTGGCTGGCGTAAGCCAGGCAACCGTGTCCCTGGTGCTCAATGGCGCGGCGAGTGCTGAAGGCCGTATTCCGCAAGAAACCCGCGACCGTGTCCACAAGGCGATCCGCGAAACCGGCTATGTTGCAGACCCCGTCGCTCGCAAGATGGCCAAGGGCCTCAACCGTATCCTTGGTGTGTTCACTTACGAGCCAGCTTTTCCAAGTGCTCAGGCCGACTTCTTCACGCCCTTCCTGCTTGGCATCGAAGAAGCTGCACAGGATCTCGGCTATGATCTGCTGCTGCTGACCGGCGCCGCCAGTGGCACCGAACGAAAGATCTTCGGCAGCAATACCCGGCTGCGGCTTGCCGATGGCTGTCTGATACTGGGCCGCGAATTCGACCATAGAGAACTTGAGCGTCTGGTGGCCGGCGATTACCCCTTTGTCGCTGTTGGCCGACGCGATGATGCTGGTGGTCCGGTTCCCTATGTGGGTGGCGATTATGCGTCCGGCACTGCCGCGCTGGTTGATCGTGCCCGCGAGCTCGGGCACACGCGCATTGCCTATGTTGGCCCCTCTGGTGGCGCAGAGTCGATCATTGACCGTTGGGCCGGTTTCTCTGGCGCCATTGCCGGGTTGCATCTGGTTGCACACATTGAAGAGGTTGGTCAGGACGGGGCGAAGAACCTGGACTTTCTGATCGCGAGCGGCGCCACAGCCGTGTTCTTCACCGAACTTGCCGACGCCATCCAGGTTGATGCCGTCGCGCGTGAGCGTGGCATTGATGTTCCCGGCACGCTCTCCATCGTGGTGCTGGGCAATCATATCCGCGCCGCACATACCGGACGCCGTTTCACATCTTACTCAATCCCCCGCGAGGCGATGGCGCGCGCCGCCACGCAAATGCTGGTGCGCCGGGTCGAGGACGATGCCCCAATCGAGCAGATCCTGTTGCCCTGCGAGCCCGTCGAGGGGGAAACCCTCGGCCCTGCCCTTCCGACCAAAAACTAAGACGAGACCATGACCCCAAAAGAACTCAGTGCAGATATCCTTATTGTCGGTGGCGGCCTTGGCGGCGTCGCCGCGGCGCTCGGCGCTTTGCGCAATGGCCGCAGCGTCATACTGACCGAAGAATTCGACTGGCTTGGTGGCCAGCTCACCAGTCAGGCCGTTCCGCCCGATGAGCATAGCTGGGTGGAGCAGTTTGGCGTCACGCGCACCTATCGTCAGCTGCGCAATGGCATTCGTCAGTTCTATCGCGACAATTATCCGCTGACGGCAGCGAGCCGCGCCTGGGGCGACCTCAATCCCGGTGCCGGCTTTGTCAGCAGGCTGTGTGCTGAGCCCCGCGTCGGGGTGGCCGTCATCAATGCCATGCTGATGCCCTATATCGGCGGCGGTCGTCTTACCCTGCTGCAACCCTATCGTCCTGTTGCGGCCGAAGTTGCAGGGGACACTGTGCGTTCGGTGACGCTGCGCCATCGTGACACCGGGGCGGAGATGACCGCTTCGGCACCCTATGTCATCGACGCCACGGAGCTTGGCGATCTGCTGCCAATGACCGGCACGGAATATGTCACAGGCTTTGAAAGCCGCAGCGAGACCGGCGAGCCGAGTGCGCCCGAAACCGCGCAGCCCGACAATGTGCAGGCGGTCTCGGTATGCTTCGCCATCGATCATGTTGATGGCGATCACACCATCGACAAGCCAGCCAATTACGACTTCTGGCGCCAATACCAGCCTAGCTTCTGGGGCGGCCCACTGCTCGGCTTCAAGGGCCCCAATCCACGTACGCTCGAAATTACCGAACGCTCGTTCACACCCAATCCAGATGACGATCCGCTGCTGGTTGACGCCGATCAGCGCCGCAATCCTGGCGATGGCAATCTGTGGACCTTCCGCCGGATCGCGGCCAGCCGCAACTTCGTGCCGGGCGCCTATGTGTCGGATGTCTGCCTCGTGAACTGGCCGATGATCGACTACATGGAAGGCAGCATCATCGACGTTAGTGAAGAGGAAAAGGCCAGACATCTGGCTGGCGCCGCGGCGCTTTCCTACTCCGTGCTGTACTGGTTGCAGACCGAAGCACCGCGCGTCGATGGCGGAACGGGTTTTCCTGGCCTTCGGCTTCGCGGCGATGTCACCGGGACCGATCACGGCCTGGCCATGGCCCCCTATATTCGCGAGAGCCGACGTATCCGCGCGGTCACCACCATCGTCGAGCAGGATGTCTCGATGGCCATTCATGGCAATGCCTTATCGCGACAGTACCGCGACAGTGTGGGCATCGGCATGTACCGCATTGACCTGCATCCCTCGACCGGTGGCGACAACTATGTCGACGTCGAATCCGCGCCCTTCGAAATTCCGCTTGGGGCGCTGTTGCCGCAACGCGTGAAGAACCTGCTGCCGGCCAGCAAGAACATCGGCACCACCCACATCACTAATGGCTGCTACCGGCTGCATCCAGTGGAGTGGAACATTGGCGAGGTCGCCGGCCTGCTGGCAGCACACTGTCTCAATAACGGGCTCACACCGCATCAGGTGCAGGAAAACGACGCCCAGCTCGAGACATTCCAAACCCGGCTCCATGGCGAGGGGATCGAGATCCACTGGCCTGACGTGCGCGGTTACTAACAACAACAGGAGGAAAAGTTGTCCAAGTTCACTATTCTGAAATCCACGGTTGCACTGGCTGGCCTGACAATACCGCTCGCATGGAACGGCGTTGTATGGGCGCAGGATGCAGTCGATCTGCGCATGACCATCTGGAGCTCTAACGAAGCGCATCTGGCAATGTTCAACGACATTGCTGCCGGCTTCAAGGAAACCCATCCGGGCGTCAACGTGGCGTTCGAGTCGCTGCCTTTTGCCAGCTACACCACGACACTGACCACCCAGATTGCTGGCGGCAATCCGCCTGATCTTGCATGGATCCTTGAGTCAGATGCGCCCGACTTCCTGAAGTCCGGAACGCTGGCACCACTGACTGCCACGCTGTCAGCAACCGAGGGGTACGATCTGGCTGACGTGACCGAAACCGCTACCGCGCTTTGGGCCAGCGAGGGCGAATTGTTCGCCTATCCGTTCTCCACCTCACCGCTGGGCATTTTCGTCAATAACGACGTCATTCAGGCAGCGGGTGCCAAGACGCCTGCCGAGCTCATCGCGGCTGGTGAATGGACATGGGATAATGCCTTTGCCACGGCGTCGGCCGTCGGCAATAGCGGCAAGGCCGGTCTGGTGCTGCGCGACTTCAATTATCAGACCTGGCGCAATCTGGCGGCGGTCTGGGATGGCTGGGGCGCATCGCCCTGGTCTGAAGATGGCAAGACCTGCACCTTCACCGAAGCGCCAATGGTTGACGCGATGACCGCCATTCACAATGCGATCTTCGTGCAGAACGCCATCCCCGGCCCAGGCGAAGACATCGATTTCTTTGCTGGCGAAACCGGCATGACGACCACCCAGATCAGCCGCGCGTCGCTGCTGCCCAAGGAAAACCCGTTTGACTGGGATCTGGTGCCGTTGCCAGCTGGCCCTGCTGGCACCTACGCCGTATTTGGACAGGCGGGCGTTGGCGCCTTCGCCAATCGTCCCAACACAGAGGTGGCGGTTGAGTTCATTGCCTACATGACCAACCCCGAGAACAGCCAGAAGCTCGCGCAGTTCTTCCCCCCTGCCCGTGCCAGCCTGCTCAACGCAGATACTCTGGCCACCACCAACCCCCTGCTGAGCGCCGAACAGATCGAAACTGTCGTCGTGCAAGGGATTTCGACCGGCAATGTGCTGCCCAGCCACACCAATTATGCGCAGATCCAGCAGCTCATCCGCGCTGAACTGGATTCCCTGTGGCAGGCCGATGCAGATGTCGCGACCGTGATGCAGTCGGTTTGCGACAGCATCAGCCCACTGCTCGCCCGTTAAACAGGTTGGGGGGGCCTCGGCCTCCCCATACCGCACGGCCATCGAGCAGCGCTTTCAAAAGTCCCCGCGCCCATCGTCGCGAACAAGATCCAAAGTGCGGAGCAATCCATGACCCTTGCCAACAATGATCCTCCACAACGACGCAGTTTCTGGACCATTGAGCGCCGCGATGCGGCAGCCGGGTACATTTTCATCGCACCACAGCTGATCGGTATCTGCATTTTCGTGCTGATCCCGCTGGGCCTGGTGTTCTGGTATTCACTGCACGAGTGGAACGTGCTGGCGAGCACCTTCAGATTCGTTGGTGCCGAGAATTATCAAACCCTGCTCAACGACAAATCCCTGCCCCAAGTGTTGCTGGCTTCGGCCATCTTTTCGGTCGGTCTTGTCATCCTGAACATGACGCTGGCGCTCCTGCTGGCCGTGCTGCTGGATCAGAAGCTCAAGGGCATGGTGATCTTCCGCACCCTGTTTTTCTCTCCTGTGGTGGTGTCGCTGGTCGCCTGGACCATCGTGTGGAGTTTTCTGCTGCAGAACAATGGCGGCATTAACGGGCTTCTTGCGATGATTGGCGTTGAGGGGCCCAACTGGCTGCGGAACCCGACCACTGCCATGATTTCGGTGATCGTTGTGCAGGTCTTCAAGAATGTGGGGCTGAACATGATCCTGTTCCTCGCCGCACTCCAGGGTGTGCCAAAGGAACTCTATGAAGCCGCGCGCGTCGACGGCGCCAGCGTGTTCAAGCAGTTCAGGCGCATAACGCTGCCAATGATCTCTCCAACCATCATGCTGACCTCGATCATCACCATCGTTGGATCGCTGCAGGTATTCGCCCAGATTGCCGTTCTGACGCAGGGCGGGCCGGGCATGAGCACAACGGTTCTGGTCTACTACCTCTACCAGCAGGCCTTCCAGTTTCACTTCTTCGGCTATGGCTCGACGCTGTCGATCCTGCTGTTTGCCATCGTTGCCATCCTGACCTTCGTCCAGTGGCAGCTTCGCAAGAGGATCGTATTCTATGAAAACTGATCTCTCCCCCCGGTTCCAGGTTGGCCTGTACGGCGTGATGTGCGTGCTGCTCATCCCCTTCGTCTTTCCGACCTGGTGGATGGTCACCTCCTCGGTCAAACCGATCAGCGACGTGTTTGCCTTCCCACCGGATTTGTGGCCTCGGCAGTTCGATTTCAGCACTTACCGGCAAGTGTTCGAGCTGCAACCTTTCACCCAGCAATACTGGAACTCGGCATACATCGCTGCCATCGTTACGGTGGGAACAATGGTGATCTCTTCGATGGCCGGCTATGCCTTCGCCCGGATCCGCTTCCCGTTTTCGAACGCCATCTTCATGGTCGTTCTGCTCGGTTTGCTGATCCCTTCGGAGGTCACCATCGTGCCGCTGTTTCAGATTTTTCTGAAATGGGGAATGATCAATACACACTGGCCGCTGATCCTGGTCCCGATCTTTGGGGCACCGTCAGTCTTCGCCACGTTCGTGATGCGCCAGTTCTTCATCGCCCTGCCGGGTGAGCTTGAAGAGGCTGCGCGGGTGGATGGATTGGGTCGGTTCAAGATTTTCTGGCTCATCGCCCTTCCGCTGGCAAAGCCCGCTCTGGGTGCCGTGGCGATCTTCACCTTCCTGCATAGCTGGAACCTTTATCTCGAACCCATCGTGTTTCTGTCCTCAAGCAGCATGTTCACCCTGCCCCAAGCGCTGACCCAGTTCACTGACGCCTATGGCGGGGCCATGTGGAACATCCAGCTCGCCGCTGCGACAATGACCGCCATCCCGGTTCTGCTGGTGTTCATCGTCGCCCAGAAGCAATTCGTCGAGGGCCTGGCCCACACTGGCCTCAAAGGCTGACAAGGATAATCAAATGGCTCCGGTAACCCTTAATTCCATCAAGAAGTCCTACGGCGAAGTCGCCGTGCTGCATGGTATCGACGTCGATATCGCCGATGGCGAGTTTGTCGTGCTGGTTGGCCCCTCGGGGTGCGGTAAATCCACCTTGCTGCGCATGATCGCCGGGCTTGAGACGATCAGCAGCGGCGACGTCTCAATCGGCGACCGCGTGGTCAACGACCTTGATCCCAAGGACCGCGACATTGCCATGGTGTTCCAGAATTATGCGCTCTATCCGCATATGACGGTCGAGACCAATATGGGCTTCTCGCTTGAGCATCGCGGTGGCACCAAGCAGCAGATCGCGGAACGGGTAAAATGGGCCGCCGACATTCTGGGTCTGACGCCCTATCTGGCGCGCTACCCACGCCAGCTGTCGGGCGGGCAACGTCAGCGTGTGGCGATGGGCCGTGCTATCGTCCGCAACCCGCAGGTGTTCCTGTTTGACGAACCCCTGTCCAATCTGGACGCCAAGCTGCGTGTGGTGATGCGCGGCGAGATCAAGAGCCTGCACCAGCGCCTCGGGATCACCACTGTCTACGTGACCCATGATCAGGTCGAAGCCATGACCATGGCCGACAAGATCGTGGTGATGAATGCCGGCAAGGTGGAGCAGATCGGTGCTCCGCTCGACCTCTACGATCATCCAGTCAATCAGTTTGTTGCCGGGTTCATTGGCTCGCCGTCAATGAATTTCATCGGTGGCACTGTGAGCTCCGGCGGTCTGGTCGCCCCCGGCATAACCTTGCCGTTGCCCGCTGGGGTAGATGGGAGGGAGGTTGTCTACGGCATCCGCCCAGAGCATTTCGAACTGACACCAGATGGCGTGACGGCCACTGTGTTGCTAGTGGAGCCGACGGGATCTGAAACCCAGGTTACGATGATGCTTGGCGAGCAACAGGTGATCGGTGTCTTCAGAGAACGCGTTCAGGCTCAACCGGGAACGACGATCACGGTCAAACCCGACATCCAGAACGTTCATCTTTTCGATGCGGCAACCGGCGCGCGGATAAACTGATCTGGTCAGCGCCATCGCTGTCCGGCCTCAAAACCGTAACAACGAAATCCTTGCTATGACCTCACAGTCATGGCGCGTGCGGAGTTCTGTGTGTCTGGTTGAGCGACTGCCAGTGACGTCGATGAGAGCGCCATAATCCGCCGTCGCCATGTAACTGGAAATCCATTGTCGGAGCGGTTTTGATGCGACCGAAAATTGCCTTTGCCGCCGCCGCGGACAAGACCAAGTTTGTGTTCGATGCTGAGGCATTGTAACGTCTGGAAGCGTGTTGTGATATCGTACGGGAAGAACCGCTCTCAGAGTTTTCCAGCACTTCGTCTCAAGCGGTATTGGCACAGATCGACGTCTTGATCACAGGCTGGGGCTGCCCCAAGATTGCGCCCGAAATGATCAAGGCAGCGCCTCGTCTGCGCTTGATTGCCCACTCCGCTGGGTCGGTAAAGCTCATCATAGATCAAGCTGTCTATGCTGCCGGGATCACCGTAACCAATGCGGCCGACGCGAATGCGGTACCGGTGGCCGAGTTCACATTGGCAATGATCATTCTTGCCAACAAGCGAATGTTTGAAATGCGCGACCGCTATCGGGCGGACCGCAATCGCGCCAACAGCACGGCGATGATGGATGAACCGATCGGCAACTATCATCGCACCGTCGGACTAGTTGGTGCTTCTCGCATCGGCCGAAAGGTTGCGGGCTTTCTGACCGCACTGGACGTTAAGGTGCTCATAAACGATCCGTTTGTGCAGGCGGACGATCCTGTCCTTGCTGGCGCCGAACTGGTCGATCTGGACACACTCTTGGCGCGTGCCGACGTGGTTTCATTGCATGCTCCCCTGCTGCCCGAAACACGTGGAATGATAGGCGCCGACCAGTTGCGACTTATGCGAGACGGGACGACCTTCATCAACACCGCGCGCGGCGCACTAGTGGATGAAGCGGCGCTCATCGCGGAGCTCCAGACCGGCCGAATTCATGCCGTGATCGACGTAACCTACCCCGAAGTGCCCGTCCCCAATTCGCCACTTTATGATTTGCCAAACGTCTTCCTGACACCACACGTCGCCGGCGCCATTGGGCGCGAGAGGTTACGGCTGGGGGAGCTCGTGGTGGACGAAATTGAGCGTTTCATCGGCGGCCGACCACTAGAATTTGAGGTCGAACCAGCGCTCCTGGAGCGGCTGGCCTAGACAACGATCATATTCACATTCGCGGGCGGAAATGAAATTGTCATCTGCCTGCGGCCAGCTAGCGGCTGGCCCAGTTCAGGTTCACCGGGACAATAGGTAAGCACTGCCTTCCCCCGGCCGTGGCAATGGGGGGGTAAAGCGCGGACTGGCTGCCATGCACAATCCAGCCCATAGAGGCGCACGGGCACAGTATCATCAGCGCCAAGCAGTCGCGTTTGGGCGATGCCAGGTCAGTTTAGATCACTGCGCCAATCCGAGGTCACGACGGCGTGAACGCCTGACCTTGTCTGGGGTTGGCTGCTAGAAACGAATCCACCACCGCCCTTTGGGGATACCACGGCGACTTTGAGGAGACGGATAATGCGTCACAAGTATTCAAGAACGCTGGCCTTTGCGGCCTTAGCCATGGCGCTATCGGGCGCAGCGGCTTCCCCGACATTGGCTGAAACTTTTCGCTGGGCCAGCAATACCGACCCGCAAACGATGGACCCGCACGCCGTCAATGCAGCGCCGGTGACCTCGTTTCTGAACAATATCTATGAAGGCCTGGTGCGGCGCGGCAAAGATATGGCGATCGAGCCATCACTGGCGACAAGCTGGGAAGCTCTGCCTGAGGGCGCTGGCTGGCGCTTCATACTCCGTGATGGTGTGACCTTCCAGGACGGCGCGGCTTTTACCGCGGACGACGTGCTGTTTTCCTATGAACGCGCCGCCTCCGAAGAGTCAGACGTGCGCTCCTGGTTCGCGCCGGTCTCTGAAGTGCGCGTCGTAGATGATCATACGATTGAGTTTCTGACATCGGCGCCAAATCCGCTGTTTCCCGATTCAATTGCCAATTTCATGATTCTTGATCGCGACTGGGCACAGGCCAATGCGGCCGAACGCCCTGCCCGCGACGCTGAAAATTACGCCACGCGCAATACCAATGGCACCGGCCCCTTCGCGTTGAGCGCCCGCGACCCCGGCATTGAAACGCGTCTGGTGCCCAATCCCGACTGGTGGGGTGACGTCGAGCACAATATCACCGAAGCGATCTTTACGCCGATCGGCAATCCGGCGACTGGGCTGGCAGCGCTGCTGTCAGGTGAGATCGACATGATCTCTCCCATCCCGCTGCAGGACACGGAACAGGTGGAATCCCGTGACGGTTTCAAGATCTTTGAAGGTCTGGAAACCCGCGTCATCGTGCTCGGCTTCGGCCATAACAAGGATACGCTGAGCTATTCCAACGATGTCGAGGGCGCGAACCCGTTCCTTGATGCCCGCGTCCGTCAGGCCGCCTATCAGGCCATTGATGTCGACACCATCAATCGCGTCATCATGCGCGGCAAGGCCGAAGCAGTCAGCCAGTTGCTGCCAGCAGGCCTGAGTGGCTACTCCAACGCCAATGCGGATCGCCTCGCATTTGACGATGCTGCAGCCAAATCCCTGCTGACCGAGGCAGGCTATGCTGATGGATTCTCGTTTGGCCTGATGTGCCCCAATGACCGCTACATCAATGACGAGGCCGTCTGCCGCGCCGTGGCCTCCATGTTTGCCCGCGTCGGGCTGGATGCCAGCGTCACCGCCATGCCCGTCCGCAATTACTGGGACGAACTGCGCGCCGGCAATTACGACATGTACCTGCTCGGCTGGTCGCCCGGCACGTTCGACGCCGAACACCCGATCCGCTTCCTCGCTGCGACGCCTGATGATGAAAAAAAGCTCGGCTCGTGGAATTTTGGTGGCTATTCCAATCCGCGCGTCGATGAACTGCTGCCGCTGATCCAGCAGGAAATCGATCCGACCGCCCGTCAGACCATGCTCGATGAAGTGGCGCAGATCCTGCAACAGGACATCGCCTACATCCCGCTCTACACCGAGCCTCTGATCTGGGCGGCCAAGCAGAATATCGATCTGGTCCAGCGTCCGGACAATTTCTTCATGTTGCGCTGGGTGACAGTCAACTAAGACAAACCATCGAAGCTGCGCCGGGGCCCAACCGCCCCGGCGCAAAATGGGTATCCCTCGATGATCGGTTTCTTGCTGCAACGCGCGTTCCAGGCGGCCATTGTGATGGTCGTTGTGGCGTTTCTGGCGTTCTTTCTGTTTCGCTTTGCGGGCGACCCCGTCGCGCAGATGGTGGGCGCTGAAACCTCGCTGGTTGATCAGGCGCGAATCCGGCAGGAACTGGGGCTGAATGACCCCTTCCCCATGCAATTCATGCGCTTTGTCGGTGACATCGCCACCGGCAATTTCGGCTTCTCGTTCCGCACAAGGCAACCGATCGGCGAGATGCTGATCAGCCGACTACCTGCCACAATCGAACTGGGCACAGTCGCGCTGCTGGTATCGCTGCTGGTGGGCATTCCTGCCGGAATCTATGCGGCGGTTCGTCCCAATAGCGCGGGTAGCCAAGCGTTGCTGATCACTACATTGATCGGTGTCTCCATTCCGACCTTCGTTATCGGCATCGTGCTGATCTTCCTGTTCGGCGTCTATCTGGGCTGGCTGCCGACGTTTGGCCGGGGCGAAACCGTTGAGATCGGCTGGTGGCGCTCCAACCTGTTCACGCTGGATGGCTGGCGCTCACTGGTGCTGCCGGCGATCACGCTGGGGCTGTATCAGCTAACCTTGACCATGCGTCTGGTGCGCTCGGAGATGATGGAGGTGATGCGCACCGACTTCATCCGCTTTGCCACGGCGCGCGGCATTCCCTATCGCAGCCTGCTGTTTCGCCACGCTTTGGGTAACACCATGATCCCGGTGGTCACCATTGTCGGTCTGCAGTTTGGCGGCGTCATCGCATTTTCTATTGTTACCGAGAGTGTGTTTCAGTGGCCCGGCATGGGTCTGCTGTTCCTTGAATCCATCCGCTATGTCGATATCCCGGTCATGGCGGTGTATCTGGTCGTGGTGGCGCTGGTGTTCGTGTTGATCAATCTTGCTGTCGACGTGCTCTATTTCGCGATTGATCCACGCATCCGGGTCAGGGCGGCTCTATGATCGGCCAGTTCATTCGCGACCACGAAGCGCTCTATCTGTTCTTGCGCAATCCCATGGCGATCATCGCGGCAGTGCTCACGGTTCTTATCGTGGCCGGTGCGGCACTGGCCCCCTGGCTGGTGACAACCGATCCCTATGATCTGGCCAGCTTCAGCCTGATCGACGGGCTGCTGCCGCCTACGTGGCAGGATGGCGGTACCGCCCGCTTCGTGCTGGGCACTGACGATCAGGGACGCGACATGGTCTCGGCCATTCTTTATGGAGCCCGGCTGTCACTGTTCATCGGTTTTACCGCAATGGCACTGGCGGCCATTATCGGGGTGTCAGTGGGCCTCGCAGCGGGCTATTTCGGCGGCCGCTTTGACGCCGTGGTCATGCGCATTGCCGATATCCAGCTCGCCCTGCCCGCCATTCTGACAGCGCTGCTGGTTGACGGCGTCTCGCGCGGATTGTTGCCGCGCGAACAGCACGACGATCTGCGGGTATTTGTCATCGTTCTGGCCATTGCCCTGTCGCTATGGGTGAACTTTGCCCGCACCGCCCGTGCCTCGACCTTTGTCGAGCGCAACAAGGACTATGTGAGTGCCGCCGTCATCATGGGCCAGCATCCGCTGCGGGTGATGTTCGTGCAGATATTGCCCAATATTGTGGGGCCCTTGCTGGTGATCATGACGGTTGATCTGGCTGCGGCCATCCTGCTTGAAGCGACGCTTTCCTTCCTGGGCATTGGCCTGCCCACCGATTCCCCCTCGCTGGGCACACTGATCCGCATCGGCATGCAGTTCATGTTGTCGGGCGAATGGTGGATCCTGTGGACGCCGACCATTTTCCTCGTCGCGCTGGTCATTTCAATCAACGTGCTGGGGGACTTCCTGCGCGATGTCTTCAATCCGAGGCTCCGCTAATGCTTGACGTCAAAGGGCTCAGCGTCGTCTTTCCGGATCGCTTTGGCAGCAGGACCGCCATCGAGGCAATTGATCTGCGTATTGCCGCGGGCGAAATCCATGGGCTGGTCGGGGAATCCGGCGCCGGGAAATCCACCATCGGCGCGGCCATTATCGGCCTGCTCCCCGAGCCGGGCTACGTTTCCGCCGGCTCTATTGAATTTGATGGCCAGGAACTGACGGCGCTCTCGCCGCGCGAGCGCCACAGCATGCGTGGCAAGCGCATTTCGATGATCTTTCAAGACCCTCAAACCAGCCTGAACCCGCTGATGACCATCGAACAGCAATTGGTCGAGACCATCCTGGCCCATGAGGATATCGGTCTGGATGCCGCCCGGGCACGCGCCATCGACCTGCTGGCGGAAACCGGCATCGCCGACCCGGCCACACGCATCAAGGCTTATCCGCACCAGTTCTCTGGTGGCATGCGGCAGCGTGTCGTGATCGCGCTGGCCCTGTGCAGCAATCCGAACCTGATCATCGCCGACGAACCCACCACCGCCCTTGATGTCGCGGTGCAGTCTCTGGTGCTTGACCTGATCCGGGATCTAGCCACCAAGCGAAAGATCGGCGTGCTGCTGATCACCCATGATATCGGCGTCATTTCGCAGGTGTGCGACCGCGTCAGCGTGTTGCGCAATGGCCGGCTGATTGAATCTGGCGACACACGGCAGGTGCTTGCGCAGCCCGAGGCAGATTATACCCGCCAGTTGATGGCCTCTATTCCGCGGCTCGGCAAGAAACTGCACCGCTTTGTCACCATCGAACCCGAGATCATCGCGGATGCGAAGCTGACCCGCCCCAAGGGCCGCATTGCCGCCGGTGCCAGCGCCGAGTTTGCCGCAGACTGGCTATCGCAACGCCCGACAACAGGCGATGCGCAGGCCGGCGATGCCTTGAATATTGATGATCTCAGCGTGACCTTTGGTGGCGAGGGCGCGCTGTTCCGCCGGCGAACCAAGAGCGTGCAAGCACTGAAAAACGTGAGCCTTACGGTTCGCCGCGGCGAGGTATTGGGGCTGATCGGCGAAAGTGGCAGTGGCAAGTCTACATTGGCCAAGAGCGTCGTTGGCCTCGTCATGCCGACCGCAGGCAACATGACCTTGTTGGGCGAGGCCCTGCCTGACGGGCGCCACCGCCGCCGCGATCACCCGTCGCGCCGGTCGATGCAGATGATCTTTCAAGACCCCTATTCGTCGCTGAACAATCGGCGGCAGGTGGCGGACATCCTGACCGAGCCGTTGCAGCTCTATCGCATCGCCACTGACAGGCCGCAGCAGTTGCAGCTGGTCGCCTCCATTCTCGAACTGGTGGGCCTACCTCAGGACGTAATGTGGCGCTATCCGCACCAGTTCTCTGGGGGGCAACGCCAGCGCATTGCCATCGCCCGTGCCCTGCTGGCGCGTCCTGAATTCCTGATCTGCGATGAGCCAACATCCGCGCTGGACGTTTCAATCCAGGCGCAGATCCTCAACCTGCTCAAGGATTTGCAGGAACGCTTTGCGCTGACCATCCTGTTCATCAGCCACAACATGGCGGTGGTCCGGCAGATGGCGGACAGCGTCGCGGTGCTCAAGGCCGGCGAATTGGTTGAGTTCGGCCCGGCCGAGCCGTTCTTTGAAGACCCACAACACGAGTATTCCCGCGAATTGCTCCGGCTCACGCCATCGCCCGACCAGTTGGACTCGTGACCCGGACAGACAAGCCAGATCAAGAGCCCAGTTGCCGACCAAGACAGACATAAGCTCCATCAGACCAGCGCCGTGATAGCCAGACTGACGCGACGCCGCTTGTCCGCAAAAACGGGCCCAAGGCCCACCAGCGACCGCAGAGCCGCGGCAACCAGGATAACCCAAGGTAGATCGCAATGAGCAGTGAGAAGTTTACGTTCAAGGGTCACGCTGGCGATGATCTTGCTGCAAGGCTTGATCGGCCAGACGGCCCCGTGCGGGCGGCGGCGATACTGGCGCACTGTTTCACCTGCTCAAAGGACATCGCCGCAGTCAGACGTATTGCGGGTCGGTTGGCGGCGCTTGGAATTGCGGTGCTGCGTTTCGACTTCACCGGGCTGGGACATTCGGGGGGCGAATTTGCCAATACCCATTTCAGCTCAAACGTGGCTGACCTGCTGGCTGCAGCAGAGTTCATGAAAACGCGTGATCTGGAAGTGCAATTGCTTGTGGGACATTCCCTGGGCGGCGCTGCAGTCCTCAAAGCCGCGGCCGAACTGGCGAGCGTTGGTGCGGTTGTCAGCATCGGCGCGCCCGCCGATCCGGCGCATGTGATTCACAATTTTGACGGGAAGCTCGACGAAATACGCCGGAACGGCAGCGCGGTGGTGGAGCTGGCTGGGCGGCCTTTTGAGATACGGAAGGGCTTTCTGGACGACGTTTCGCAAGCGGCGCTGGATCAGGCGCTGCCGCGTCTGAATGCTGCGCTACTGGTGTTGCACGCGCCGCAGGACGCAGTGGTCGGCATCGACAATGCGAGCCATATTTTCGGCGCTGCCAGACATCCAAAGAGCTTCATCTCGCTTGATGGCGCCGACCACTTTCTATCCCGCGAAGCGGATGCCGAGTATGTGGCCGAGATCATCGCCTCATGGTCGCAACGCTATCTCGAGCTCGCGCCAGACCCCATATTGCCAAATGCGACAGAAGGCACGGTTCGGGTGTCCGAGGCAGAAGCGTCCGGTTTTCGGCAGGACATCGTAATTTCTGGCCGACACCAGCTCGTGGCTGACGAGCCTGTATCGGTGGGAGGCACCGATCTTGGTCCCAGCCCCTATCAATTGCTGGCGGCCGGACTTGGCGCCTGCACGACAATGACCATCCGCCTGTACGCCAAACGCAAGGGCATTCCTCTCGTACATGTCTCGTGCGACGTCACCCATGATCATTGCCACCAGAATGACAGCGCCAATTGCGAGAAGGATCAGTCAAAGGTGGACGTGTTCCGCCGTATAATCCGGCTGGAGGGCGATCTGACAGCCGAACAGCGTAGTGCTATTCTGGCGATCGCCGACAAATGCCCCGTGCATCGGACACTGCACGCTCAGGCAACCATTTGCACGGAACTCGTCTAGGCTGTTGAATATCCAACGCCCGCCATGTTGAGCACGATCTTGCCGATATCGCCCTTTTCGCCAAAGGCCTGCTGGGCCGCAGCGATGTCGCGTAGCGGGACCGGTGGCCAGCCGCCATGCTCCAGGCGATATGTGTCAGACCACGTTTGGCCGTGCGGCTCAGTAGGTTACTGCTTGAGTGATCTGCTTCAATGGGCACCAGTGTTGAGAAAAGTCATGGTTGGTGGGGCGCCATGGTATCGAGGAAGAAGTCGATCAGGCGGCGGGTCAGAGCCTTTTGTGGTCCGACGTCCGGCCATACAGCGTAGACACCCAGATCGGGCAGACTCCAATGCGGCATGACCCGGACCAGTCGACCGGACGCGATCTCGTCTTCGACTTCGCCAAGGGGAAGATGCTGAATGCCAAGGCCCGCCAGTATCGCCGATTTGGCTGATGCGATGGTGTCTACTTCCAGGCGAACGCGCTCTGGCAGAAAGGCGATGGTTTCACCGTCGCACACAAAGGTCATCACGTCTGGTAGCATGGTCACGGCGATAAAATCGCAGGCCGCCAGGGCCTCGGGCGTCAGGATTGCGCCCCGCGTGGCCAAGTAGTCGGGCGCAGCGACCAGAACGCGCTGGAAATTACCGATGCGTCGACTCTTGAGGCTGCTGTCGGTCAATGTCCCCAGACGAATTGCCAGGTCAAAGCCGTCCTTGACCAGATCGGCCGGTGCGTCGCTGCTGTGCAGCGAGATTGCCACCATAGGGTGCCGCCGCGCGAAATCCCACAAGGTCTGCCGCAAACGCATGCGCTCACCCCAGGCCGGCATGGTGATGCGCAGTGCGCCGACCGGCTCGTCGCTGTCGGCGCTGAGAACATCGAGCGCCTCTTCACCGGCCGCGACCATGCGGCGGGCCGGCTCAAGCGCAGCCCTTCCCTCCGGGCTGAGCGACATCGACCGGGTCGACCGGAAGAACAGCGTGATACCCAGCTTTGCTTCGAGCCGGGACAGGTGATGGCTGACAACCGAGGTAGAGAGCTTCAGTCGGCGGCCCGCAGCACTCAGACTACCAGCCTCGGCAATGGCGACGAAGACGGCAAGGCTGCGGTAGTCTTCGATCATCTTTCTAATTCCTGGAATAATCGTTTCGCAATTCCAGTGCTAATCGAAAAGCCAGGCGTCGTCTATCTAGGACGGACGCAATCGGGAGATAGCCATGGCAACAAGTACGGCAACAATTTCATCGAGCCGCGCCAGCGGCTATCTGCAACAGCTCTGCAAGCACTTCGGTCACAAGGTTCCCGTCACCTTCACAGCGGAGGTCGGCGAGATCGCCTTGCCCTTCGGCACGTGTTCGCTGCGCGCCCAGGACACCTCGCTGGTGCTCTCGGTCACCGGCGAGACCGATGCCATCGCCCGGCTTGAACAGGTAATCGGCGATCACCTTGTGCGCTTCGCCTTCCGCGAGAACCTGTCCATGACCTGGCAGCGATCTGCCTGACACGCCGCCTGACCTGAAGCCAACATCTGGAAACCATCCGCATGACCATCGCAGTAACCGCCGTTTCGGGCCAGCTTGGCGCGGCAATCGTCAGTGCCCTCATTACCATGAACACAGGCGAGACCATTGTGGGCCTGGCCCGCAGCCCGGAAAAGGCCAATGGGTTGGGCATCGAGGTCCGCCCCGGCGATTATGACAATGCCGATCAGCTTGGCGTCTCACTGAGCGGGGTCGACACCCTATTGCTGGTCTCGGGCATGGCCGCGCCGGAAGACCGGATCGGCCAGCACCGCAACGTCATCAACGCCGCCAAGGCCGCCGGGGTCAAAAAGATCGTCTATACCAGCGTACAGGGCGCGGAGGTGGGAACGGCTTTTTCTCCCATTATCCAGAGCAATCGCCAGACCGAGGCTGATATTCGTGACAGCGGCCTCGACTGGGTCATCGGCCGCAATGGCATCTATATCGAGCCCGATGTCGAGTATATCGAGAGCTACAGCAAGGCAGGCGAGATCGCCAATTGCGCAGGCGACGGCCGCTGCGGCTACACGACACGTCCGGAGTTGGCATTTGCCTATGCCCGCATGCTCGCCGGGTCCGAACACAACGGCCACACCTACAACCTGCACGGCGCGCTGCTGAGGCAAACCGAATTAGCCGCTTATCTGAACCAGGCCTTCGGCACTGAACTGGTCTATCGCCCCATGTCGTTCGAGGCATTCAAGGCCGACCGCATCGCCGAACTCGGCACGTTCATCGGCACGGTCATCGCCGGCATATATCAGGGGATCCAGAACGGCGCGTCAGACAATCCCAGTGATTTCGCAGCCGCAGCCGGCCGGCCACACCAGAGTTGGGACGACTACTTCGCTGCGCTGAAGTCAGCCCAATCGTGAATGTGGAGCACTGAGATGAGCCTCGTGAAATCGTTTTTCAATCACCCCTACACTTTCTGGGCGATCCTGAGCCTGCCAGCCATTCCCATGCTTGCCGGACTCGCCGCCAATGAACCGGGAGCAGTGGGTGAGGTCCTGCACCCCAGCGGCGAATTCGCCGCACGGTTCATGATCATCGCCATGATGATCACACCGCTGACCATGCTGTTCAAGGGCGCCCGCTGGCCGCGCTGGCTGCGCAAACGTCGGCGTCATATCGGGGTCGCCGCCTTTGGTTACGCCGCGCTGCACACATTGCTCTACCTGATCGACGAAGGGGCAGTCGCCTTCACGGGCGCCGAGATCGCCAATTTCTACATCTGGACGGGCTGGCTGGCCTTCCTGATCTTTGTGCCGCTGGCAATTACGTCCACGGATGGCTGGATCCGCAGGCTCGGTTCACGCTGGAAAAACCTGCAACGCTTCGTTTATGGCGCAGCGGTGCTGACGCTGTTGCACTGGGCTTCGCTCCATGATTGGGGCGGCGTTGCTCCCACGCTGGTGCATTTTGGCCCGCTGGGTGCGCTGGAAGCTTACAGGGTTTGGGCAATGGTTCAGAAGCGAACTCTAAAAGCGGCGTGATGGTGCCGACTGGCCATTCAGGCTGGCAGCGGCGCGCATGATTAGGCGCGCCCCTGCCCTGTGGCGTGCCTTAGCCAATCATCAAATGGCGGATCTGGGTGTAGTCGATCAGGGACTGCATGGAGAGATCTGAGCCATAGCCGGAGTTCTTGACGCCACCATGGGGCATTTCGGTGGCCATGACGCCGTGGGTATTGATCCAGGTGACGCCATACTCAAGCGCGTTGGCCAGCCCCATGGCCGTCGCGGTGTCGCGCGACCAGACCGATGAGCCTAGTCCGTATTCGGACGCATTGGCCCAGCCCAGCGCGGTGTCGGCATCGTCAAACGGCGTGACGGAGAGCACGGGGCCGAACACTTCCTTTTGCACGATCTCGGCATCAATCGGCGCGGCGACCAGCGTCGGAGCGAAGAAATAGCCCTCGGTTTCAGCGGCGGCACCCTGGATCACATCGGCACCCGCACTGCGGGCGCGGCTGACAAAGCCATCAATACGCTCCAGCTGGCGGGCGCTGATCACCGGACCAAACTCGACATCGTCGCGCTCGGGGCGGCCATAAACCAGCGAGCCGATCATGGTTTCGAGCTTATCGGTGAGCGCCTTTGCGATATTGGCATGGGCGAAGATGCGGCAGGCGGCGGTGCAATCCTGACCGGCATTGTAGAAGCTGGCTTCGCGCAAGGTCACGACCAGCTTGTCGAGATCGGCGTCTTCACACACGATTACCGGGGCCTTGCCGCCCAGTTCGAGATGGGTGCGCTTGATCATTGGGCCGGCGGCGGCCTGCAGCACGGCGCGACCGGTGCGGACATCGCCGGTCAGCGAGATCATGCGGACGGTATCGTGGGAGATCAGGTGCTGGCCAACATCGGGGCCATTGCCACAGATGACGTTGACCACGCCGGCGGGCAGCACTTCAGCAAAGATCCGGGCGAGTTCAAGCAGGCTCAGCGGGGTCATCTCGCTGGGTTTGATGACCACCGCATTGCCCGCTGCAATGGCGGGGGCGATCTTCCAGGCCGACATCAGCAGCGGATAATTCCAGGGCGCGATCTGGGCAACGACACCGATGGGATCGCGGCGGATCAGGCTGGTCAGCGCGGGCGAGCGGAAATTGCCCGCCGCGGGCGCCGGCATGTTGCGCACCGCCGTGGCGTAAAAGCGGAAGACGTCGGCGACATTGGCCAGTTCACCAGCCTTGACGAAGCGCAGCGGCTTGCCGGCATTGCGCGATTCAACATTGGCGAGGACATCGGCGCGTTCTTCGATCAGATCGGCAATGCGCCAGAGCGCGGCGCTGCGCAGCTTGGGCGTGGAACGTGACCAGCTCTTGTAGGCGCCATTGGCCGCGGCAATGGCAGCGTCGATCTGGGCCGGGGTGGCGGAGGCCACTTCGGCCAGCGGGGTGCCGCGGGCGGGCTCGAAGGCAATCTCGACAGGCCCCTGCCCCTGGACAAACTCGCCGCCGATAAATAGCCGGGTTTCAAATGCGCTCATTTCGTCTGCTCCGCGGCTGCTGCCGGCTGATAATGGGTACGGGCTGTCTGACCGACATAGCGCCAGAAAGCCAAATCGTGAGGGCGGTCCTGTGGACGCCATTCAGGGTGCCATTGTACGGCAAATACGGGCGCTGGCGTGGCCGTGCTGGCGACCGCCTCAATTATATCGCCGGGACCAGTGGCGTTGACGGCAAGGCCCGGCGCGAGGCGGTCAATGGTCTGAAAATGCACGCTGTTGACCTCAAGGCCATCGCCGCCGGTGGCCTGCGCCAGCGGCGTGTCAGCCATCACCGTAATGGGGTGGGAATGGCCGAACATGGTGTCGAGGCTAACATCGTCGGGCGCATGGTGGGTCGGCGCATCGCCTGTGCCGCGCATGTCGCGCAGCGAGCCGCCCAGGGCGACGTTGATTTCCTGCAGACCGCGGCAAATGCCAAACACCGGCTTGCCCGCAGCGATCGCGGCGTGGATGAGCGCTGTACTCAGCGTATCACGGGTGGAATCGACTGGCGTCTGAGCCGCCGATTCGGAACCGTAATGGCGTGGATCGATGTTGGAATTGCTGCCCGTGAGCAGGACCGCATCTAGGCGCGCGACAATGTCGGCGGCGTTCTGGGCGGACTGATTTGAGGGGATGATCAGCGGGACCGCATCGGCAAACCGTTCCACCCCTTCAAGATAACGGTGTTTGACCGCCTGGGCGGGCTCACCCTCGACGGGCCGACCGCAGGCAATAACGCCAATAACAGGACGACGCTCAACCATGGCCGATATCCAATCTGATCCCCGCGCAGAGGCCTCCCTAAACGCTGAAGCACCTGCTAGATTACCGCTATGACATACAAAAATCGCGTCGGACAGATATGAGTAACGAAACGAACGAAAACGCAGACATCGTCAGCTGGCTCGATGCGAATCCGCAGATTGAGGTGCTTCACACAGCGGTCTGCGACCTTAATGGCATTATGCGCGGCAAGCGCATTCCCATCGATCAGGCGCGACGCATTGCCGATAACGGCATCCGCATGCCGCTCTCCATCGTCGGGGTGGACGTGTGGGGCGAGGATATTGTGGGCAATCCCATGGTGTTTTCCAGTGGTGACGCCGACGGCATCTGCAGCCCTACCGGGCGCGGCGCGCTGCCGATCAACTGGACGACCCGTCCCAGTGCGATGATCCCGCTCTGGCTGTTTCAGGATGCGCGCACGCCGTTTCTGGGCGATCCGCGTCAGGCACTGGCCAGTGTAGTGCGGCGCTTTGCCGAACACGGGCTGACCCCCGTGGTGGCAACCGAACTCGAATTCTATCTGGTGGACCCCGAGGCCGACAGCGCCCGACCGCCGATCTCGCCCTATACCGGCAAACGCCTGGATTCGGACGCGATCCTGTCGCTCGACGAACTGGAAGATTTCGGCGAGTTCTTCCGCGACGTCTATCTGCAGTGCGAACAGCAGAACGTGCCCGCCGATACGGCCGTGGCGGAAAACGGTATCGGGCAGTTCGAAATCAACCTGCTGCACAGCGCCGATGCGCTCAAGGCCGCCGACGACGCCGTGCTGTTCAAGCGCATCGTCAAGGGTGTGGCGCGCAAGCACAATCTGGTCGCCACCTTCATGGCCAAGCCTTATGGCGGCCGCTCGGGCAATGGCTTCCACGTGCATTTCAGCCTTAATGATACGGCTGGCAACAACGTGTTCGATGATGGCAGCGAAGAAGGCTCGGACGTGATGCTGCACGCTGTGGGTGGGCTGCTGTCGGGCATGGCGGAATCCACCCTGCTGTTTGCGCCGCACTTCAACTCCTATCGCCGCCTGCGCCCCGACACCCACGCGCCCAGCGCAGTGTCGTGGGGCTATGAGAACCGCACCACCGCGGTACGCATTCCGGGCGGCAACCCCAAGGCCCGCCGCATCGAGCACCGCGTCTCGGGCGCTGATGCCAATCCCTATCTGGTGCTGGCCGGCATTCTGGGCGCTGCCCTGGTGGGTATCGAAGATGAAATGAAGCCACCCAAGCCCTTCAAGGGCCGGGCCTATTCGGAACGCCTGCCTAAGCTACCCGCAGACTGGGCCTCGGCGGTTAACGCCTTTGAAGACGGCGACATGATCCAGCGCATTTTCGATCCGATGCTGCATTCAATGTTCGTTGCCTGCAAACGTCAGGAAATTGCCGGCTTTGCCTCGCAGGTCACCGACCTCGAGTTCAGCGCCTATCTGGAGATCGTGTGATGGCACCAAAGAGCTATGCCGGCGATGGCAGTTACCCGCCGAGCTATTACGCCGCATCGCGCGCCATCACGCGCACGCCCGTGCAGCTTGAAGGCGATGTGCAGGCCGATATCTGTGTGGTGGGCGCAGGTTATTCGGGACTGTCGGCCGCCCTGCATCTGGCCGAACAGGGCTTCAAAGTCGTCGTGGTCGAAGGCGCCAGCGTCGGCTGGGGTGCCTCGGGCCGCAATGGCGGTCAGGTGGTCAATGGGCTGAATGCAAGTCTGGACACCATTGGTCGGCGCTATGGCGAACAGACCGCCAATTTCGTGGGCGGCATGGTGCAGGAAGGCGCGGGCATTATCTATGACTGGGTCGAACGCTATGGCATCGACTGCGATCTGCGCCGCGGCAACATCTATGCCGCCTACACGCCCGCCCATATGCGCGATCTGGAAGCCAAGCAGGCGCTCTGGCGCAAGCATGGCATGGACGATCATGAAATGCTCGACAAGGATGCCATCAGGCGCCACATCGGCAGCACAGTGTATGAAGGCGGCATGATCGACCATTCCGGTGGTCACATGCATCCGCTCAATCTGGCGCTGGGCGAAGCCAAGGCGCTGGAAAGCCTAGGCGGGGTGATCTACGAAAACTCACCGGTGACCAAGGTCGATCAGGGCCCCGACAAGGCCGTGGTAACCACCGCGCTTGGCAAGGTGACAGCCAATGCCGTGCTGGTGTGCGGCAATGCCTATCTGGGCAATGTCGTCCCCGAACTGACCGCGCGTGTGATGCCTGTTTCCACCCAGATGATGGCCACCGCGCCACTGGGCAAGGAACGCGCTGAAGCGCTGCTGCCGACCGGGATGTGCGTGGAAGATGTGCGCTATATCCTGGACTATTTCCGGCTCAGCGCCGACCACCGCCTGATCTTTGGTGGCGGCATTGTGTATGGCGGCACCGATCCCGCAGATGTCATCGCCAAGCTTCGTCCGAACATGGACAAGGTATTCCCGCAACTGGCCGACATCAAGATCGACTATGCCTGGAGCGGCAATTTCGCGCTGTCGTTCTCACGCGTGCCGCAATTGGGCCGGCTGGGCGACAAGGTGTATTTCGCCCATGGCTATAGCGGGCACGGGATTACGGGCTCGCACCTGTTTGGCCGCATTCTGGGCGAAGCGGTGCGGGGCGACCTGACGCGCTTTGATACCTTTGCCAAACTGCCATGGATCCCCTTCCCCGGCGGCCGGATGTTCCGGGCGCAATACTCGACCCTGGGTTCGTGGTGGTATGCCCTCAAGGATCGTCTGGGTATCTGATCCAAGGTCGATACTGATCTTATCGGAGGCGCATTGCACAAGCTGCGATGCGCCTTTTTCCGTTTCCGCCGGCCACGACCTTGCACGCCATTACCAACAGGTTGGGCGGGACCGGGCCGCCGCTCGACAAGATCCATGAGCGCGTCATCTGGGATTTTCGGCTCAGCAGCGCCCTGGTCGCGTCGCTGTGTGGGGCCGGTCTGGTGCTTATGGCGCAATCCTGCAATCGCTGCTGCGCAATCCGCTGGCCGAACCTTATGTGCTGGGCATCTCGGCCGCGCTTCAACGGGCGTCATCTCGGTGATCGTGCCGGGCATTGGTGCAGGTGCAGTTACGCTTTCGGGTGGCGCTTTGCGGGCGCGTTGGCGGCCTTTCTGTTCGTGGTCATTCTGGCCAGCGGGGCGCGCGGTGGCGCGGATCGCACGATCCTGGCAGGCGCGGCCGCCTCGCAGCCTTTCAACCGCGTTGTTTTGAGTACGCGCCGTGGGCAGTTCTGGCAGACCCTTTCGGGGGCGAGCGTCAGCGTGTGCATATTGCCCGTGGTCTGGCGCAGGCGCCGACCGAGATAATCCTCGACGAGCCAACCAATCACCTCGATATCCAACACCAGATTGAAATTCTGCGCCTGGTCGCCGCCCTGCCCGTCACCAGCATTGTGGCGCTGCATGATCTCAACCATGCGGCGATGTTCTGTGATCTGCTGGCGGTGATGGACAAGGGCCGCGTGGTAGCGAGCGGAACGCCCCAAGAAGTGCTGACCGAGACCCTGTTGCGCGAGGTGTTCAACGTCGACGCCAGGATCGGACCATGACCGCATCACGGCAAGCTGCATATCCACTATTTGTTGAAACGGCCACGGCCGACAAGACTGTTTGGCGCGGATTGGACTTCCCGGCTCCGCCTGGCGTCCCCTAGGGTGGCGCCAGGCAGAGTGGAGAGTCGGGTGAGCCAGACAGTGCAGGGATCGGCGGGACGTCGTCGCGAATATTTCCAGCCATTGATGGCTGGCGCGCTGGCGGCCATTGTAGGGTATGCCAGTACGTTTACACTGGTGCTGGCAGCGCTGACGGCTGCAGGTGCATCGCCGCAACAGGCCGGATCGGGTCTGATGAGCGTATGCATCGCCATGGGCATTCTCAATATTGTGGTCAGCGCCCGCTTACGGGTGCCGGTCAGCTTCGCCTGGACGACGCCGGGCATGGCCTTCCTGTTGACCGTGGGCGAACCGGTGGGCGGTTTCCCCGCCGTGGCCGGGGCGTTTCTGGTGGCCGCAGTGCTGATCTTTCTGACGGGACTGATCAAACCGCTGGCGCGGCTGATGGCAGCAATTCCCGCGCCCATCGCCAATGCCATGCTGGCGGGCATGTTGCTGACGCTGTGTCTGGCACCCATCACCGCGGTGGCCGAAATGCCGTTGCTGGCCCTACCCGTGCTGTTGGCGTGGGTGATCGCCCTGCGCTTTGCGCGCCGCTATGCGGTGCCGATTGCCGTGCTGGTGACCGGTGTTCTGCTGGCGAGCACGACCAATTTGCCGCCGGGTGCCCTGGATGGGAGCTGGCCCGCGCTGGTGCCGGTAATGCCGGTGTTCACGCTGGACGCGATTATTCGCATCGGGCTGCCGATCTATGTTGTGACAATGGCTTCGCAGAACCTTCCGGGGCTGGCCGTGATGCAGGCCAATGGCTTCGTGCTGTCGCCAGCGCCGCTATTTGTGGCGACGGGGCTAGCCAGCGCGGCGACAGCGTTCTTTGGCGGCCATGCGACCAATCTAGCGGCGATCACGGCGGCGATCTGCGCCGGACCGGAAGCGCATCCGGACAAGGCCAAGCGCTGGCCGGCGCCGATTGCGACAGGGGCGACCTATCTGCTGCTGGCGCCGGGGGCCAGCCTGGCGGCGGCCTTCATCGCGGCGTCGCCGCCGCTGCTTATCCAGGCAGTGGCAGGACTGGCTCTGCTGTCTAGCCTGACGGGTGCGCTGGCGGGCGCGCTGGCGCATGAGGAAACGCGACTGCCGGCGATCTTCACCTTTGTGACCACCGCATCGGGAATCACCATTATCGGCGTGGGTGCTCCGTTCTGGGGGCTGGTGGGCGGCATTGGCATGCTGGTGCTGCTGCGTTTCGGGCTCAAGCCGACTGATCAGGGACGCGGGTCATGACAGCTGTGTATGCGCTGATCATCGCTGGCGGTGACGGGCAAAGGCTGGGCGGCGTGCGCAAGGGCGATCTGCGCGTGGGCGGTGTGCGGCAGATTGACCGGGTCCGCGCGGCGTTGGGGCAGGTCGTTGAGCCGATTCTGGTGGCGACGGGGCCAGCGGAACGTGCCATCGCCCTGCCCAACCATGCCTGCGCGGTATCCGATCTTGATGCCCCCTGTGCCGGCCCTCTGGCCGGATTGGCCGCTGCGGTGGCGCATCTGGCAGAATCAGGGGTGACGCAGGGACTGCTGGTTTCGGCGGCTGTGGATAGCCCTTTCCTGCCTACCGATTTTGTCCCCCGCCTAATCGCGGGGCTTGCCGCGGCACCTTGCGCCTATGCGGCGTGGGGCGAAGATTTTTATCCACCCAATTCGATCTGGCGGCTGGAAGCCCTGCAGGCGCTGCCTCGGGATATCGTGCAAGCGGGCGCACCGCCCAGTCTAAAGGCGTTGCAGCGGGTGCTGGGCGCGCAAAAGGTGGACTGGGCCGACGCCAGCGACGGCAATCCCTTTGCCAATATCAACACCATTGGGGACCTGCTGGCGCTGCAGCGGATCGCGCTGAACTGAGATTGGCATCGCAACAATTTCACACAGTCGCCAATTGGGGCTTGGCAAACCAAATCAAGTTCGGTACATGGACCTCGCCCTTCGCAAGAAGGTCAACGAAGGTGTTCCGCGGTAGCTCAGTGGTAGAGCAATCGGCTGTTAACCGATTGGTCGTAGGTTCGAATCCTACCCGCGGAGCCATTCGTTTCTCGCTCGTCACGAGCAATCCCCCCACATTGCCAATCTGGTTTACCGATCGGTTGCTCGCGGCCGTGCGCGGGGCTATCGCCGCGCCGGACAACATCATCTATATCTTCAATTTTCGACGTTCCCGCAGCGGGACGACACAGCAATAAAGAGGTGCTCGCATGAGCAATGGCATGGACATTGACGGTGAAAGCCAGATTTCGCTGACCCGGACCATCGACGCCCATATCGATGATGTGTTCAAGGCGTGGACCGACCCGGCACTGATCGAGCAGTGGCAGGCCGACGAAGCCGAGCTGGATGCCTTTGAGGGCGGCGAATACAAGTTCACCACCTTTGGCGATGATGAAGACCCCGAAGACCATACGGTCAGCGGCGAAATCCTGGCGTTCGTCGAGAACGAAAAGCTGGTGATGAGCTGGGTTCACAAGGACGAGGAAGACGATGAGGACGATCTGATCTTCGTGCTCGATATTGCCTTCAAGGCAATTGGTGCGGACCAGACGCAGATTACGCTGATCGAACGCGGCCTGGCTCATGCCGACCCGGAATCGCGGATCTTTTCGATCGAAGCTTGGAATGCGGCGCTCGAGCATCTCGCCGAAGTGATGGAATAAGCGCACATAGGCTGAACCAGCCGTACCCTCCGCGCGTAACAAGCGCGGAGGCAGACTATGAACAGCACGACTATTGCCTGGTTGCGCAACGATCTTCGCGTGGCTGACAATCCCGCCCTTGCGGCGGCGCAGCGCTCGGGCGAGCGCGTTATCGCTCTCTACATCCATGAAGAGACCATCGGCGTGCGCCCACCGGGCGCGGCGGCACGATGGTGGCTGCATCAAAGCCTTAACGCACTGGAGGTCGATCTGGCCGCACTCGGCATCGAGCTGCAGGTCCATCAGGGTGATCCCAACGTCATCGTGGTGGCACTCGCCAACCAGGAAAACGCATCCGGTGTGTTCTGGAACCGGCGCTATGCAGCTGGCGAGCGTGCCGTGGATACCGCGATCAAGGAACAGCTGCGCGCCGAGGGCGTAGCCGTGGAATCTTTCGGCGCCAATGTGCTGATCGAGCCCTGGGAGATCGCGACGGGGCAAGGCAAACCCTATTCTGTGTTCACCCCGTTCTGGAAAACCCTCAAACAGCGTCACATCGAGCAGCCATTGGACACCCCCGCGGCAGGCAAGGCGCGGTCCGTGCGGGCAGTGGATGACGGCTACGCAGAACCGCACTGGGCAGCAAAGCTGTCCGGTCACTGGTATGTTGGCGAGAAGGCTGCCCGGCGCACGCTGGCTGACTTCCTGGATTATCGGGTCGGCCGCTATCCCAATGAGCGTGATCTGCCCGACAGCGATGCGACGTCCAATCTCTCGCCGCATTTGCGGTTTGGCGAGATCAGCCCACGCCAGATCTGGCAGGCCGCAAACATGGCCGCTGATATCGCCCCGGAGAATGCCGGCGCGATTGACAAGTTTCTCTCCGAACTGGCCTGGCGCGATTTCAGCTATCACCAGCTCTATCATCGCTGCGACATTGCCAAGGAGCCCATGCAGGCCAAATATGGGGGCATGGCCTGGCGCGACGCGGCCGATGATCTGCGCGCCTGGCAGCGCGGGCAGACCGGCCTGCCGATGATCGACGCGGGCATGCGTGAGCTTTGGGAGACCGGCTATATGCACAACCGCGTGCGCATGCTGGTGGCTTCGCTGCTGAGCAAGAACCTGTTGATCGACTGGCGGCAGGGTGAAAATTGGTTCTGGGACTGTCTGGTCGACGGCGATGTCGCCAGCAATCCGGCGAGTTGGCAATGGGTGGCGGGCAGCGGGCTGGACGCGGCTCCGTATTTCCGAATTTTCAATCCGGTCACGCAAGGCGGTCGGTTTGACGCCGAGGGCGCCTATGTGCGGCGCTGGGTGCCCGAGCTGGCAGCCATGCCCGACAAGTGGGTGCACACGCCCTGGCAGGCCCCCGCTGAGGTGCTCAAGGCGGCTCACGTGCAGATCGGCACAACCTACCCGGCACCGATCGTTGATCTGAAGGCATCGCGCGAGCGGGCATTGCAGGCAGCCAGCGCGCTGTAGCGGAATGAAATTGCGCTGACTGGCTGCAGGCGCACTGCCATTGCGCGGCCAAAGCGCTGCGCGGAAAGCTCTGCCTGAACAGGCCGTTATCACTTGCAGGCGGTGCCGGGCGGCCCTAGGTTCGTGGTTTCCCAGCCTCAGTAGATTGCGCCATGGCCAAGCATACAGACCTCATCTCCGCTATCGGCAATACGCCGTTGATCCGTCTCAATCGCGTTTCGACGCTGACGGGATGCGATATCTGGGGCAAGGCGGAGTTTCTCAATCCGGGCCAGTCGGTCAAGGATCGGGCGGCGCTGTTCATCATCCATGACGCTGTCAAATCCGGCGCGCTCAAGCCCGGCGGCACGATTGTGGAAGGCACGGCGGGCAATACCGGCATCGGCCTGACGCTGGTGGCCAATTCGCTGGGTTTCAAATCGGTGATCGTGATTCCCGAAACCCAGAGCCAGGAAAAAAAGGACGCGCTGCGTCTGTATGGCGCCGAATTGATCGAAGTGCCGGCGAAGCCGTACAAGAACCCGAACAATTACATCAAGGTATCGCAGCGTCTGGCCGAAAAGCTCAATGCCGAACTGCCCGAGGGCGCGGTGTGGGCCAACCAGTTCGACAACACAGCCAATCGGCGCGCCCATGCCGAAACCACCGGGCCGGAAATCTGGCAGCAGACCAATGGCCGTATCGATGGCTTTATCTGCGCCGTGGGCTCGGGCGGCACGCTGGCTGGCGTTGCCGAAGCGCTGCGTGCACGCAGTGAAGATGTGAAGATCGGTCTGGCTGACCCTGAGGGCGCCGCGCTCTTCAACTATTACGCGCATGGCGAGCTGAAATCGTCGGGCAATTCGATCACCGAAGGCATTGGCCAGGGCCGTATCACGGCCAATCTGGAAGGCCTGACGGTGGACAACCCCTATCAGATATCCGATGCCGAGGCCCTGCCCTACATCTTCGACCTGCTTGAGCATGAAGGGCTGTGCCTGGGCGGGTCGAGCGCGATCAACATTGCCGGCGCCGTGCGCATGGCCCGCGATCTGGGGCCGGGCAAGACGATCGTGACGATCCTGTGCGATTACGGCAATCGCTATGCCAGCAAGATCTTCAACCCCGAATTCCTGCACGGCAAAGAGTTGCCTGTGCCCAAATGGCTGGAGGGTCGCACGTCGATCGACATCTCCAGCGTAATGGAAGCAGACCCGGCTTAGGCGGGCCTGCTGGAGATCAGCCGCGCGCCGAAAAGCCCAGATTGGTCGGTGCACGCAGTTTGCGGTCGATCCGCGGGTTCAACGGCACGGTCTGATCGACGGGCTCAAGGTCAAAGCCACGTGCCCAGCCGAGCCCGCGCCCCTTGAGATAGACGCCATAGTTGAGGCTGACGGCATCCTGGGGGACCTCAAGCACAATGGTCCGCTCGGTCCAGTCACTGCTACCGGTCAGCGGGCCATCGGTCTGGCTGCGCTCAAGATTGTCGAAGGCCAGCAAGCCGTTGGGCCCATCAATGCGAAACCAGATGGTTACGCCATCAGCGGCCTGCGCCTTGATCTGGGCCCGCAGCCGCAGCCGTTGCCCGCGAAAGTCAGCGGCATCGACAGTCTGCATAAGGGTACAGAAATCATCTTCGCCCAGCAGATCAGCGAATTCGGGGCGGCTGGCAATCAAGACAATCCCGGTCTGCTCCGGATCAAGCCCTGCCCGGTATTTGCCGGGGCTCCTGCCGCTGAGATGCCAGGCTTCGGGCAGCAGCAGGCTATCACCTGAAGCCGCGTCGATTCGGGCACTGAGGATATTCCAGTCGGCCACGCCAAACTGGCGGGCGACCAGTTCGAGGCAGGCACTATGGCCCAACTCGACGCCGCGTTCGGCCAACCCCTGACGCAGGAGTTTGGCCATAAGTTTTGCATCCATGAAACTGTTCACGGTCCGATCCTTCACAACCGGGCAAATCAAGGTCAGCGCTCGCATTACTGACGGCTTGCCCGTCAAAAAGGGTCAAACCAATCATAAATCGTGCATTCACCGTCCCCAAGGGGCACGAGCGGCTGGCTGCACGAGCCGCATTGAGGATCGCGCCGGGTTGAACCGTTGTCAATGCGCGCGCATTGTCGGGGTGGACGAGACTGTTAGAGTGCGCGTCCACGAATCTGGGGCGGGTGTATCTTGGTGGGTTTTGACGATTTTCTGCGGGCGATAATCGCCGATCTGCATATCGTGGCGGCCATCATGGCGGCGATCTACCTGCTGGCCTTTGTCTGCGCGGTGCGGGAGATCATGATTTCGCGTACCTCACAGGGCTCGATCGCCTGGATCCTGGCGCTGGCGCTGCTGCCCTTTCCAACCGCGTTCTTCTATCTGGTGTTCGGCTGGAAGGCGTTTGACGATTATGCGACCGACCGTATTCGCAATGGGCGCGCCGCCCGCCCCCTGCGGGCCAAGGATCTGGCCCTGATCGATCATGACACCGGGGCACTGTGGCCGGTGCAGACCAAGGTGTCCGAGGTGCCGTTCCTGACCGGCAATGATGTGGAATTGCTGGTGGATGGACGCGCGACATTTGATTCCATTTTTGCCGGCATCGCGGCGGCCAAGCACTATCTGCTGGTTCAGTTCTACATTGTGCGCGACGACGCGCTGGGCAAGGAACTGGCCGAGCGGTTGATCGAGCGCGCCAATGCCGGGGTGAAGGTCTATCTGCTCTATGATGATGTAGGCAGCACCGGTATGCCCCGGCGCTACCGCACCCAATTGCGCGAAGCCGGCGTGAAGGTGGCCGGGTTCAACCAGCGCCATAAATTCCTGCGGCTATACGGGCCAACGCGGATCAACTACCGCAATCACCGCAAGATCGTGGTGGCCGACGGCGACCATGCCTGGGTGGGCGGGCACAATGTCGGGGTGGAGTATCTTGGCGAAGACCCCAAATTTGGTCGCTGGCGCGACACCCATGTGCGGGTTTCCGGGCCGGCCGCGCTAGGCTGCGCCCTGCTGTTCCGCGAAGACTGGCAATGGGCCACAGGCGAAGAGTTGCCGTCTGCGCCGCCCGATACGGTGGCCACGCCGGGCAAGCAATCGGTGCTGGTGATGGGTACCGGGCCGGCCGACCGGCTGGAAGAATGCGCGATCGCCTTTACCGATGTAATTGGCCGCGCACGCGAGCGGCTGTGGATCGTCAGCCCCTATTTTGTGCCCGATACCGACATCCGAACAGCGCTTTATGCCGCCAAGCTGCGCGGCGTGGATGTGCGGATCATGTTGCCCAATGAGCCTGACCACAAGCTGGTCTGGGCCGCCAGCATCGCCCATGCCGATGCGATGATCCAGCACGGCATCACCATTCAGCGCTACACGGACGGCTTCCTGCACCAGAAGGTGCTGCTGATGGACGATCAGATCGCCACGGTGGGCAGTGTCAATTTCGACAACAGGTCATTCGCGATCAATTTCGAAATCACCATGTGGTTGACCGATCCCAAAGCCATCAGCGATGTGGAGGCCATGCTGGTGGAAGACTTCAAGAACTGTCGAGAAGTGACGATGGAAGAGGTCACCAAACGCTCCTGGCCGATGCGCTTCCTGACCCAGGCCGCCCGCCTGCTATCCCCCGTATTGTAAGAGTTTGACCATGACCCAATTCCTGTTCCGCGATGACAGCTATGCGCAGTCAGTGGACGCCACCGTGATTGCCATAACGCCCGAGAATGGCGTGGTGCTCGATCAGACCGTTTTCTATGCCGCTTCCGGTGGTCAGCCGGGGGATAGCGGCCGGATCGAGCGCGCAGACGGTTCCGTGGTCGAGATCGACACCACCATTCACCCCGACGGCGACAAGACCAGCATTGTGCACGTGCCGGTCGAGGGCGCGACGTTGCCCGCCATTGGCGAGGTGGTCACGGCAAGGCTGGACTGGGTTCGGCGCCACAAGCTGATGCGAATGCACACCGCACTGCATCTGCTCTCGGTGGTGTTCGCTTTCCCGGTGACCGGCGGCTCAATCGGCGAAGAAAAGGGCCGGCTGGACTTTGACATGCCAGCGGTACCCGAAGATCTTTTCGCACTCGAAGAAGCGCTCAACGCCATGGTGGCTGGCGATCATGGGGTTAGCCAGGAGTGGATTACCGACGCCGAAATGGCGGCCAATCCCGATCTGGTCAAGACCATGAACGTCAAGCCGCCCATGGGTCAGGGCCGCGTGCGGCTCATCCGGATCGGCGATGTCGACCTGCAGCCCTGTGGCGGCACGCATGTCCGCTCGACGGCAGAAATCGGCCCGCTCAAGCTGGGCAAGATCGAGAAGAAGGGCAAACAGAACCGCCGCGTCAGCCTGTTGTTCGCGGAATAGGGCTGCTTTGATAAAGTAGCTGGGTGGCACCGAAGCGCTGCAGACTAGCAATATGGTGCATTCCGCAACGCTCAAGCAGCCGACGGGAAGGTCCGTTGTTCCGTTGCGTTTCCGCCAGCACAGCCGGTATGCCCAGTGCGCCATGGGCGTGAGAAAGCACGGTAGCCACGCACTCATGTGCCAGCCCCCGCCCCCATGCCTGCTGCGCGAACATGTAGGAAATTTCCATCTTCCGGCGGTCGACATGGGGACCCAGTATCACCACGCCGCAAAGGAGCTGTTCGCTGACAATCCGCGCGACCCAGAGGTGGTTGTCAGCCCTAGACATCATGAGCCGCTGCGCCGCCACAATGGCTGCGTGCGGTTCTAGAGCGCCACCGAGATAAGCCCGGACATCGGCATCCTGGTAGAGCGCGGCCACAAAGGCCAAGTCGGCTTCATCTGGCGCGCGCAGGACACAGCGCGCCGTCTCCAGCATCAGCGCACTGGTGGGGCATAGAGCAGGCCTCCATTGCTCCAGAGCGAGTTCTGTCCTCGCAGCAGGGCAGCGCCGGTCTGGGGACCGAAATGGCGGTCATAGAGCTCTGAATAGTTGCCGACGGCACGAATGGCATCGGCCATGAAGGTAGGCTCAAGGCCCAGCGGGGTGCCGAAATCGCCCTCGACACCGAGGATGCGCCGGATGACGGGCGTGTGCGAGGCGGCCAGGGATTCGGTGTTCAGACCGGTAATCCCCACTTCCTCGGCGTTGATCAGCGCGAACAGCGTCCACTTGACGATGTTGAACCATTGCTGATCACCAGAGCGAACGACCGGGCCCAGCAGGTCCTTGGAAATTCGCTCGGGCAGGATGCGATGGGCATTGGGATCGGGTAAAGCACGGCGTATGGCCTGCAATTGGCGCCCCGGCGCCGAGATGATCTGGCAGAGACCGGTGCGATAGGCCAGCGCCAGATCGTCAATGTCCTCATAGGGCACTTCGGTATAGGTAGCCTGATTGGCAAAGAAGAATTCCTGGATGCGCTCAAGGTCGTCGCCGCCATCGATCACGCAGATGCTGACATTATCGAGCTCAAAGGCCGACACCAGACCCAGCGATTGCGGGACGAGAAAGGCCTGACCATCGAAAAATGCGGTGCCCACAAAGCTGGCGCCATAAATGGTGTCGCGCCGCTCGGTCCAGGGGCCATTGCGGGTGAGGACGTCGACGGCCTCGGTCTGCAGCGGCGCAAAACGGGTCTCGCCACGCAGGGAGCGGAATTCGATCAGATCGGGATCACCGAACACGGCCGCGGCAATGGCGCGGCAGAGATCGACATCAAAGCCGGACCAGCGCCCTTCAGCGTCTTTCTGGGCAAAGCCTGGCAACGCATTGGTGGCACCGCAAATCAGGAAACCGCGCTCGCGCACAGCGTCGAGGGTCTGGGCCGAAACGGGCGCAGACGCCATGGCCAGCAGGGAGCCAAGCATGGCCAGAAACGCTGGCAAACGCAGAAAAAATAGGGGCAATCAGTGGTTCCCTTCACTCGCCTGCGCATATTGGCAGGCGAGGAGGCAGGGTCAAGCCAAGCAAGGCGAAATGCCCTGACCATTTGGCCAGGGCATTGCTGATCAGACGATTAGTGCAGGATCTGGCTGAGGAACAGCTTGGTCCGCTCGTGCTGGGGATTGGAGAAGAACTGCTCCGGCTCGTTCTGCTCGATGATCTGTCCCTGATCCATGAAGATCACACGGTTGGCGACCTGACGGGCAAAGCCCATTTCATGGGTCACGCACAGCATGGTCATGCCTTCTTCGGCCAGGCTGATCATCACTTCGAGCACTTCCTTGACCATTTCTGGATCCAGCGCCGAGGTGGGCTCATCGAACAGCATGATGCGCGGCTGCATGCAGAGCGAACGCGCGATGGCCACACGCTGCTGCTGGCCGCCGGAGAGCTGACCGGGGAACTTGTTGGCCTGCTCGGGGATCTTCACCCGCTCCAGATAATGCATGGCCATGGACTCGGCCTCGCCCTTGGGAACGCCACGTACCCAGATCGGGGCCAGTGTGAGGTTCTGCAGGATGGTCAGATGCGGGAACAGGTTGAAGTGCTGGAACACCATGCCCACTTCGCGACGCACCTCGTCGATGCGCTTGAGGTCAGCGGTCAGTTCGGTGCCATTGACGATGATATGGCCTTCTTGGTGCTCCTCGAGCCGGTTCATGCAGCGGATCAGCGTCGACTTGCCCGAGCCCGACGGGCCGGCAATGACGATGCGTTCGCCACGCATGACCTTGAGGTTGATGTCACGCAGGACGTGGAAATCACCATACCATTTGTGCATGTCGACGACTTCGACGGCCACATCGGTTTCGGAGATCTTCATCCCGGCAGTGGTGTGCTCTTGGGTCGATGGGGATACTTCACTCATAATAGTTACCTCTTGTGCCCAGTGTTCAGCCGGTGCTCCATCCAGAGCGAATAGCGGGACATGGCGAAACAGAAAATCCAGAACATGAATGCGGCAAACACATAGCCGGTCACAGCCTGAGTGGGCGATGCCCAGTCAATGTCGGAACTGGCCGACTGCACGGTATTGAGCAGATCGAAAATGCCGACGATGGACACCAGCGAGGTGTCCTTGAACAGGGCGATAAAGTTATTCACGATGCCCGGAATGACGTGCTTGAGCGCCTGGGGCAGGATGATGAAATAGGTCCTTTTCCAGTAGCTCAGGCCCAGCGAGGCCCCGGCTTCATACTGCCCGCGCGGCAGCGCCTGCAGGCCACCACGCACCACTTCAGCCATATAGGCCGAGGAGAACAAGGTGACGCCGACCAGGGCGCGAAGCAGTTTGTCCACCGTGGTGCCTGTCGGCATGAACAGCGGCAACATGATCGAAGCCATGAACAGCACGGTGATCAGGGGCACAGCGCGCCAGAGTTCGATGAACATCACGCTGAGCGTCTTGATGATGGGCAGGTCGGACTGTCGGCCCAGGGCCAGCAGAATGCCGATCGGGATCGAGCAGATGATGCCCACCAGCGAGATGATCAGGGTGACCATCAGGCCGCCCCACTGCTCGGTTGGCACTTCGCGCAGGCCAAACACGCCACCATTGAGCAGGTAGAATGTGACCACCGGGAAGACCACGAAGAACAGCGCGGCGTTCAGACGCTTGAACGGTGCTGCCGGAATGGCCAGCGGGATGATCAGCGCAGCCAGCATCACGAAGACGATGTTGGGACGCCAGTACTGATCGATGGGATAGAAGCCGTAGATGAAGAAGTTGAAGCGCGCATAGATGTAAGCCCAGCAGGCCCCTGCTCCTTCAACGCGACAATCCTCAACGGTGCCACCGGGCATGACGGCATGCCCGATGATGAAGTTGTAGAGCGGTGGTACCGCCCAGAACAGAAACACCATGCCCAGAATGGTCAGCAGGGCATCGCTTGGTGTTGCGAACAGATTGGTGCGGAGCCAGAGGATCAGGCCGCCAGTCTGGCCGGGGGCCGGACGTTCGGGCGAGAATTCGTCGCGCACATAGCTCGTGGAGGTTGTCATGGTTCTACCGCTCCACCAAGGCCACTCGGGCGTTGTACCAGTTCATGAATGCTGAGGTCAGCAGCGAGAAGGTGAGATAGACCGCCATGGTCAGTGCAATCACCTCAATGGCCTTGCCCGTCTGGTTGAGCGTTGTGCCCGTAAAGACGTTGACCAGCTCAGGATAGCCGATAGCGGCACCCAGAGAGGAGTTCTTGGTCAGGTTGAGGTATTGGCTGGTCAGCGGCGGCACGATCACGCGCATGGCCTGGGGCACGATCACCAGGCGCAGCCGGTCACCTTCCTTGAGCCCGAGCGATTGCGCAGCTTCGGTCTGACCGTGGCTGACGGCCTGGATACCGCCACGGACGTTTTCGGCGATGAAAGAGGCGGTGTAGATGGTCAGGCCGAACACGAGCGCCACGAATTCAGGTGGCAGTTGGATGCCGCCCTTGAAGTTGAAGCGATTGAGTTCGGGGATTTCAAACTGCAGCGAGGCACCGGTGAGCCAGTACACCAGCACCGGAATGCCGATCGCCACCAGTAGCGGCAAAGCGATGGGGAACTTGCCTTCAGCAGCCCGATCGGCCCCTTCTAGCTGGACCCAGCCAAAGCCGACACCTGCCAACACGCTACCAATGGTAACGACGGCAGCTGGCAATGCGGGGAACATGCCACCAACAAGGAAGCCGACCACCACGGTTGCGATCATGAAGGCCAGAACCGGCTTCACGTAGAGCGCATAGGGCGTGAAGGTTACCGCCGTAAGGACCAGGGCGACAATCAGCGCAATGACGGGTGCGGAGCCCATGTCGGGCGCCATGCCCACCAGCAGCAGCGCGGCTACATAACCCACGCCGAAGGTTACCAGCGCATTGGCAACCCGGGCCGCGAGAATGATGGCCTGCGGATAGGAGCCTGTCAGCGTGCGGACACTCATGGCCCAGCGCGCAATGGCGATTGCGGCGATCACCGAAACGGCAATGGCCACGAGCACCCAGGTGAATTCATGATCGATCAGCGGCCGCGGCACCATCAAGCCACGCTGGTTGACGAAGATGTCCAGCGGCAAGTGGAAGGATTCGCGCACTGCCGGCATCGCCTTTAGAACGGCGAAGTACCAGAAGAACAACTGCAGCAGCAGCGGGATGTTGCGAATGGTTTCCACATAGATGGTGGCGAAGCGCGAGATCAGCCAGTTCGATGACAGGCGCGCAATACCCAGGGTAAAGCCCAGGATAGTGGCAAAGAAAATGCCCACCACGGCAACAAGCAGCGTGTTGAGCAAACCGGCCAGAAAGGCCTGCCAGTAGAAGGATGTTCGGCTCCAAGGGAACAGGGTGAAGCTGATGTCGAAACCAGCCGTTCTGAACAGGAAGTCGAAACCGGTGGTCTTGTTCTGGGCGGCAAGGTTTGCGGCGGTGTTCATCACCAGCCAGCCAAAAAACCCGATCACCAGAAGGGCGACGATCACCTGATAAAGAATGCCGCGGAAGACCGGGTCATTCAGCAGCGAACTGCGCGGGGCAGTCCCACTGGTATTGTCTTGCATCGCCATTGGGCATGCATTCCTTTGCTGTGAACCAGACGCATTGCGCATGCGACCAGACAAGGCTTCGCCGGCCCGGCTTACGCCACGGTCAATTCACCAGCCATTTGGCCGGTGCAGTCCAGATCGCGAGGTCGTGGTTCAAACCAAAACCGGCGCACCCCTGGGGATGCGCCGGAGATGTGGTTCTGGTTAGCGGATCGGTGGAGCGTACTGCAGGCCACCCTTGGTCCACAGAGCGTTCAGACCGCGCTCAAGGCCAATTGCAGTCGAGGGACCAACGTTACGGTCAAAGGATTCACCGTAGTTACCGATCGACTTGATGATGCGGTATGCCCAGTCCTTGGACAGACCGATCGGGGTACCGAAGTCACCCTCAACGCCCAGCAGGCGCTTGATGGCTGGGTTGTCGGAACCGAGCATCTCGTCAACATTGGCCTGGGTCACGCCCAGCTCTTCAGCTTCGAGCAGTGCGTAGTAGGTCCAGCGGTTGATCTTGAACCACTGATCGTCGCCCTGACGCACAACCGGACCAAGGGGTTCCTTGGAGATGATTTCTGGCAGGATCAGGTGATCTTCAGGAACAGCGAACTTGGAACGTTCAGCAGCCAGTGCGGAACCGTCCGTGGTGTACACGTCGCAACGGCCGTCTTCGTAGGCCTTCACAACTTCGTCCTGATCAACGAACACGACGGTGTTGAATTCCATGCCGTTGGCAGCAAAATAGTCAGCTGCGTTCAGCTCGGTGGTGGTGCCCGATTCAAGGCAGATAGCCGCGCCGGACAGCTCGAGAGCCGAGTTGATGCCGTCAGCCTTGCGGACCATAAAGGCCTGGCCGTCGTAGTACATGGTGCCCAGGAAGCTGATACCCAGATCGGTATCGCGGCTCATGGTCCAGGTCGTGGTGCGCGAGAGAATGTCGATTTCACCGGCGGAGAGAGCTGCGAAGCGCTCCTGGCTGGTCAGTGGGGTATAACGAACCTTGTCGGCATCGTTGAAGATGGCGGCTGCCACAGCGCGGCAGAAGTCAACTTCTAGGCCGGTCCAAACGTTGCTGGCATCTGGCGAAGAGAAACCGGGGACGCCACCGGTCACACCGCACTGGATGTAATCCTTCGCCATTACCTCGTCGAGAGTCGCTGCCTGAGCAGCGGTCGCACCGAGACCAAGCGAGGCCGCGAGCGCGATTGTTACGAGCGTTTTTTGCATTGTTATTGCCTTTTTTCCTGACCTTGTGTCCCGGGGTTGATGGGCAGCACCCAATTCCCCGGTGGCACCTCCACTCTTTCAAGAGCGGTTGTGATGCTGATAGGTATGCAATCGCCAATTGACGCACACGTCAAGGGTAGAGGTGGCTTTGGACAGCATGCCTGTCACTTATTTGGACACCTTTTTTCAGTTGACTGTATATTGAGCATCGAGCCCAGCATGAGTGAGAAGAAAAGCGGCAATTCCGAGCGTCGTTCTGTTGAAACCATCCTGACCCATCACGGTCGGGAACCTGACGATCAGTTCGGTTTTGTGAATACCCCGGTGTATCGCGGCTCGACCGTGCTGTTCAAAACGCTGGACGACATGGTGGGGCAGAAACAGCGCTTTCTGTATGGCCGCGCCGGCAATCCAACTACCCAGAGCGTGGAAGCCGTCATTACCGAGCTTGAGGGGGCCTATCGCACGCGTCTGGTCCCGTCGGGCCTGGCAGCCATCACCATAGCGGTGCTCAGCTGCGTCAAGGCAGGCGACGATGTGCTGATCTCCGACAGCGCCTATGAGCCCGGCCGCAGCTTTGCCGACGGCTTTCTGAAGCGCATGGGCGTGACGGCACGCTATTACGATCCGCGCATAGGCGCGGGAATCAGCGCGCTGATGCAGCCCAACACCACGGCCATTCTGGCAGAAAGCCCCGGCTCGCTGACGTTTGAAGTGCAGGACATTCCCGCCATTGCCGCAGCCGCTCATGCCAATGGCGCGCGACTGATCGTGGATAACAGCTGGGCCAGCCCGCTCTATCACCAACCGCTGGCACTGGGGGCGGATCTGGTGGTGCATGCCGGCACCAAAATGTTCGTGGGACATTCGGATGCCTTTGCTGGCACCATTTCAACGACCGAGGCGGCCTGGGCCGAGGTCGAATCAACGCGCGCCCTACTGGGGTTCTTCACGTCGGGCGACGATGCCTATCTGGTGGCGCGCGGTCTGCGCACCCTGGCGATCCGCATGAAGGAGCATCACAGCCGGGCTCTGGAGATCGCCAGCTGGCTGGAAGCACAGCCCGAAGTCGTACAGGTGCTGCACCCCGGTTTGTCCAGCCACCCTGATCACGCCCTGTTCAAACGTGATTTCACCGGCTCGGGCAGCCTGTTCAGCGTGTTGCTGGCCCCTGCCCCGCGTGCATCGGTCGCAGCGTTCGTGGACAAGCTCGAGATTTTCACGATGGGCTTTTCGTGGGGCGGTTATGAGAGCCTGTGCCTGCCGGTGCGCCTGGGCGCCAATCGTACCGCCAAGCCGTGGACGGCCGAGGGCAATCTGTTCCGGCTGCATATCGGGCTTGAAGGCATCGACGATCTCAAGGCCGACCTGGCCGATGCGATCGCTCGCTATTCAGCGGCACGCTGAAGCCGTCCGCGAAACAGGCGGCGCAGATTGGGCACCCCGCGGAACCGTACCGAGCCGTCGCTGCGGGCGTTGAACAACCAGCGGCGCCTGGCAAAACCATTACGCACGGCGTACGCGCCGAGCGTACCCACGACAAAGCCGCCGACCACATCGGTGGGGTAGTGCATGCCAATGACCACGCGCGAGAGCCCGGTCATCAGCGCGATGAACAGAATCACGCGGAACAGGCGCGGCATCATGAAGCCGACAACCAGCGCCGTGCCGATGGCAGTGGTGGTATGACCCGAGGGGAAGCTCTGAAAGCTCCAGTCATTAAAGATGGGCTGGAAGTGAAACGCCCCCAGATCCAGAAAGTGATCCGGGCGGGCGCGACCGATCAGCCGCTTGAGCAGATTGACGAAGAGCCCGGGCAGCCCAACACCGACAAAAACGAATCCCGAAAGCAGGCTGAGTTCGTGAATCGCGGCGCGATACCGCCCCAGCGGCAGCCGCAGGGCGATAAAAGTGACAACAAAAATCAGCAGCGAGGGGATAAGGACCCAATCGGAGAGACCAAAATCTGTGACAAAGGCAAATGGTGCGCGCCACACGTCGGGCCAGGCCTGCGCGCTCTGCGACGCCCAAGCATCGACGAATACCAGCACAAAAAGCACCAGAATGACTGCCATTGCGCGATCTGGCCAGGTCCGGGACGAGAGGCCAAAAGGCCAGCGGCGGGTCAGTTTTGACATGCCAATCTATTGAACGTGTGGGAAGTTTCCGTCAATGCGAGAAAGTTGTTGCAGAGACGCTTGCTCTCCGCTGCGGAACAGGTTAGGTGACGGCGGTGATTTCGGAGTGTAGCTCAGCCTGGTAGAGCACTGGTTTTGGGAACCAGGGGTCCAAAGTTCGAATCTTTGTACTCCGACCATCACATTTCGCCTTTTGGCGCCGCATCGTGTTGAGGACTTTGCATGACCGCCCGTATCTACCGCCCGGCCCCCAACGCCATGCAATCGGGCAGAGGCAAATCCAAGCAGTGGGTTCTGGTTCACGAATTGGCCGCGCAGCGGTCGATCGACCCACTGATGGGTTACACCACATCCACCGATACCAAGCAGCAGGTTCGCCTGACTTTCGAGACTCAGGAAGACGCTGAGGCTTATGCGCAGAAGAATGGCATCGCCTATTCGGTGCAGCCTGCGCATGACAGCACACCGAAGCGCTCCAGCTATCCCGACAATTTCCGCGCTGACCGCAAGACACCCTGGACACACTAAGTTCGACTTGAGAAATTAAGTTCAGCATGCGCCGCAAGTGATTGTGGCGCATTTTGTTTTCCTGTTTGCACACGATGAGACCTATTGGGCTTTGGTGCGCACGGGCTGATCTGGCAGACTAGTGATCTCAAGGAGATTGCCACCATGTTCAGATGCACCTGCCTGCTCCCCGCCCTGTTGATCATGGGTCTGGCTGCGCCCGCGCAGGCCAGTCCGGCGCTGTGGGAAGTGCGCGATGGGGACAGTGCCCTGTGGTTCTTTGGCTCCTTCCACATCCTGCCCGAAGGTACTGCATGGCGGACGCCATTGTTTGACGCGACATTCGCCGAAGCCGACAAGGTGGTGTTCGAGACCGACATTCGCCCCCAAGCCATTGCCGAGATGGGCGCCAAGGCCTTTGCCCAAGGCATCTATGTCGACGGCACCCTGCTGACCGACGTGATCGACGCAGCGCTCGAAGAACAGCTACGGGCACAGATGGCGCGTATGAACATGCCTGTGGGCACGGTTCTGGCAATGCGCCCCTGGATGGCCGCCAATACCATTTCTGTCGGCGCGTTGACGGCAAATGGCTTTGGCGCGCAGGGGGTGGAGTTTGTACTGGAGCCCGAACTGGCCGCCGAGCGCATGGTGTTTCTCGAAACCGGGGATCAACAGCTCGACGTGTTCGCCCGCGCACCTGAGGATGAGCAGATCGCCATGCTGGCAGCCACGCTCGAGCAAATGGACGACATGTCCAAAGTCATGAACAAGATGGTGGGCTATTGGGTATCAGGCACGCCTGAAGGCCTGCTCAAGCTGGTTGAGGTCGAAATGGACGGGTTTGAAGACGCGTTTGTCGAACGACTGCTCTATGAGCGCAACCGCAACTGGATGACGCCGCTCGAGCGCATGCTCGCCAATGATGAGCAGAATCTGGTGGTCGTGGGCGCGGGCCACCTGGTTGGCGACGGTAATGTGCTCGACCTGCTCAGCGCGGCCGGCTATTCGGTAGAGCGCATTCAATAGGCGCAAGATACAATCACCCCGACCGAAGCCGGGGTGACAGATTGATCAACAGCTACGTGCGGCTCAGACGTCGCTGAGCCTGGTCCACTTGCCGTCGTTCTTGCTCGACTGAACCGAGGCTGTGATGAACTGCATGCCTTCAACGCCATCGGCCAGCGTTGGCAGTAGTCCTTCAAAAGCGTCGCCTTCGCCACGAATGACCGCTGCGAACTGGCTGTAGAGCGTGGCGAAGGCTTCGAGATAGCCTTCGGGATGGCCCGAGGGGATGCGCACATTCATGGTGGAAGCCGCATTGCCAGAGATGGCGCCGCCGCGGGTCAGCAATTGCTTGGGTTTGCCGAATTCGGTGAACCACATGTAATTGGGATTGTCCTGACGCCACTCAATGCCGCCCTTGTCGCCATAGACGCGCAATTGCAGGCCATTCTCGCAGCCCACAGCCACCTGACTGGCCCACAGCATGCCCTTCGCACCGCCCTCAAAGCGCAGCATGATGTGGACATTGTCGTCGAGCTGACGGCCTTCTACGAAGCTGGTGAGATCGGCCGAGACCGAATCTGTCTTCAGGCCCGTGACAAAGCGCGCGAGATTGTAGGCATGGGTGCCAATGTCACCAATGGCCCCGCCAGCGCCGGAGCGGGCAGGATCGGTGCGCCATGAGGCCTGTTTGTTATCGTCGGTGGTGGCTTCGGTCAGCCAGTCCTGGGGATATTCGACCTGAATGACCCTGATCGTGCCCAGCGCGCCGGATTCGACCAGCTCGCGCGCCTGCCGCATGAGCGGGTAACCCGTGTAATTATGGGTCAGCAGGAAGCGGGCACCGTTCTTGGGCTGAATTTCGGCCAGCTTGCGCGCGTCATCAATGGTGGAGGTAATCGGCTTGTCGCAAATCACGTGAATGCCGGCCTCAAGGAAAGCCTTGGCCGGGCCAAAATGCATGTGGTTGGGCGTGACGATCGAGACAGCCTCAATGCCGTCTGGCCGCGCGGCCTCGGCCTTGGCCATTTCCTCGTAGGAGGTGTAGATGCGATCTTCGGCCAGGCCGAGATTGCGCCCGGATTCCAAGGCAGTTTCGGGGCGCGACGACAGAGCGCCGGCCACCAGTTCGTAATCGCCATCAATGCGGGCAGCCACGCGGTGCACGTAGCCAATAAAGGCTCCCGTACCGCCGCCGACCATGCCCAGGCGAATGCGCTTTGCGCCGTTTTCAGCCATTTGTCGTACTCCCTAGCTCAGACCGAGGATTTTGCGGTTGGCCGCCAGATCGGTACCGGCCGAGGCAAAATCGTCGAACGCGTGTTCGGTGACGTGGATGATGTGGTTCTTGATGAACTCGGCACCCTCGCGCGCGCCGTCTTCTGGGTGTTTGATGGCGCATTCCCATTCCAGAACCGCCCAACCTGCGAAATCATATTGCGCCATCTTGGAGAAGATGGCGGCAAAATCGACCTGACCGTCGCCCAGCGAGCGGAAGCGCCCTGCCCGGTCGATCCAGCTCTGATAGCCGCCATAGACCCCCTGACGCCCGGTCGGATTGAACTCGGCATCCTTGACGTGGAACATCTTGATGCGCTCGTGATAGATGTCGATGTAGTCGAGATAATCGAGCTGCTGCAGCACGAAATGGCTCGGATCATAGAGCAGATTGGCGCGCGGGTGATTGTTCACGCGCTCGAGGAACATCTCGTAGCTGACGCCGTCATGCAGATCTTCGCCAGGGTGAATTTCGTAGCAGAGATCGACGCCGTTCTCATCAAAGGCGTTGAGGATCGGGGTCCAGCGGCGAGCCAGTTCATCAAAGGCTTCTTCGATCAGGCCGGCCGGGCGCTGCGGGAATGGATAGAGGAACGGCCAGGCCAGTGCGCCCGAGAAGGTCGCATGCTCGGTGAGGCCGAGATTTTGCGAAGCCTTGGCGGCCCAATGCAGCTGCTGGACGGCCCATTCCTGGCGGGCCTTGGGATTGCCGTGCAGCGCCGGCGGGGCAAAGCCATCAAGCATGGTGTCATAGACCGGGTGCGCGGCGACCAGCTGACCCTGCAGATGGGTGGATAGTTCGGTGATCTCGATGCCGTGCCTGGCAGCGGTGCCCTTGAGCTCATCACAATAGGTCTTGGACGTGGCGGCCTTTTCCAGATCGATCAGGCTGCCGACCCAGGTCGGGATCTGCACGCCCTTATAGCCATGCCCGGCGGCCCAGCCGCAAATGGCGTCGAAGGAATTGAACGGAGCAGCGTCGCCGGCGAACTGCGCCAGAAAGATTGCGGGACCCTTGATGGTGCGCATGATTTTCTCCTCTGATGACGCTTTCGCGTCTTGGTCTTGAGCCGCTTTGTGCGAACAGGCGGCGGGGTGCCGCCGCCTGCTCAAAATGACTGGGGTAGTGTCGACGGGACCAGATGTCCTGTCAATGAGGTACGCACCTCATTACTTCAGTAGGGCCTGGGCATCCTCTGGCGTGAGGGCCATTGGGCGCTCGCAAGTGGTGCTCAGGGTCAGAACCTGACCGCTTTCGCCGGCCTTGAGCAGGCTGGTCATCACGTCCACTGCATGCAGGGCGACATCAAGACCGCACCGGGCGGTGTAGCCACCATCGATCGAGGCCATCATGTCGGCCAGACCTGCGGTGCGATAATTTGCCCGTGGCGTTGGCTTGTCGAGATCCTGATTGTTGACGCCGAAGGGGTGATCCCAGGGTGTCTCAGTGGTGCGGGTGCCGGCGACATCGGTGGTCACCAGATCGCCACCGAAGAAGTTCGGATCGGGCACGAAGATCGACCCATCGGTGCCATAGAGCTCGATATTGTGGTGACCATGCGCTGCCACGTCCCAGCTTGCGCCGATGGTGATGATGGCGCCGGAAACGAATTCGAGCACACCGTGGATGGTGGTTGGCGTGCCGACCTTGACGAAGGTGCCCTTTTGCGGGCCCTCGGCGGTCACTTCGCGCTCCGTGCGGGCCATGTTGGTGAAGGCCGAGAGGCGCTTGACCGGGCCGAGCAGATGAATCAGCTCGGTCACGTAGTAAGGACCGATATCGAGGATGGGACCAGCACCGACCTGGAAGAAGAAATCGGGGTTGGGATGCCAATGCTCCATACCACGGCTCATCACGTGGGTGGTGCCGCTCATGATCTTGCCGAGCTGACCGGAATCGATGATTTGACGCGCCTGCTGATGGGCGCCACCCAGGAAGGTGTCGGGCGCACTGCCCACCTTGAGATTGCGCTCGGCAGCCGCCTTTTTCAGCGCAGTGCCTTCTTCGAGTGTCAGCACAAAAGGCTTTTCGGAATAGGCATGCTTGCCGGCCGAGATGATGTCGGTCGACACCGAATAGTGGGTCGCCGGAATCGTCAGATTGACGATGACGTCGAGCTCACTGTTCTTGAGCAGTTCGTCTGGGGTCTGGGCAGCGACACCGAATTCCTCGGCACGCTTCTGCGCGGCTTCGGGAATGATATCGGCCACGGCGCGCACTTCGAGCCCCTTGAACAGGGGTGCAAGGCGCAGATAGGCGGCGGAGATATTGCCGGCACCCATAATGCCGACGCCAAAGGTCTTAGCCATTTTGCGTTACTTCCACTTCTTGGCGGTCTCGATCGACCGTGTCGCAAAGCGCACGGGATCGGACGGCTTGTCATGTTCGGCGACAAAGTATTTTGCCTTGGTCTTGCTGGTCACCTTGGTTATCAGATCGTCCCAGTTCATCACGCCGTGGCCAACATCGGCCCAGCCGTCCTCGTCCAGGCATTCGCCCGCAGGCGCGATGTCCTTGACGTGAACCGCGGTGATGCGGTCGCCATACTTGTCGAACCAGTCGACGGGATTGGCCTTGCCACGGGCGATCCAGGCGACGTCAGCTTCCCATTCGATCTTGGACGCGGTCTCAAGGATGATATCCATCGGCAGACGGCCCGATGCAGTCGCGTTGAATTCGAAGTCGTGGTTGTGCCAGCCAAAGCCGTAACCGGCCTTGTTGAAGGTTTCGCCCAGACCGGCAAGGGTCTCGCCCAGAGCAACCCACTTGGCTTCGTCCTGGCTGCGCTCTTCCTGCGGAATGGCCGGACAGATCAGTGTCTTGATGCCCAGCGTCTCGGCAGTCTTGAGCGCGGTATCGGTGTCCTGCAGCTGACCCAGGCCAAAATGGCCGGTTGGCATGATCAGGCCATGCTTTTTCAGATTGGCAGCGAGGCCGGCGGCATCGCCATACAGACCACCAAAGCCCTCGACCTGCGTGTAGCCGAGCGCGGCGAGCTTGCCGAGGAATTCTTCAAGCGATGGGTAGTTGCGGGCACTATAGAGCTGGAATGACAATTCGGTCATTTTGGCCTCATTATAACGTTGGAATTGGGTGTGGCGAGTAGACTGGGTGTACCAGTAGCTAGCCATGTCGTGTGATCTTGTCGCCCGCGAAGGGCAGGTCAACTACCGCAAAAGTAACATTGACCAAATGGTTCGGCGTACCGAAAGCGGGGCGCCGGAGGGCGCCACCGCAGTTTGATATCAACCGGGCCTAGAGCCGGTTGGTCGTGTTGGTGTCGAAGATCGAGCCGCGGCCCGGATCGAAACCGATGGTGACTTTCTGACCGGTCTTGAGCACCACGTCGCTGTTGCAACGGAAGGTGACCTGATGACCGGCGATCTTGGTCCAGGCCAAGGTGTCGGACCCCATGGGCTCGACAATCTCGATCTCGATCTCAGTCGTGAACGGCATGCCCTTGGCTTCTTCGCCCAGCATGATGTGTTCCGGACGCACGCCCAGCACAGCCTTGGTCTTGCCGGTCACGGGCGTGGTGAACTCATAGGTCGACACCGGAATTTCAGTGCCGTCTTCGTTGACGACGAACTTGTTGCCGTCAAGCGAGCCCTGGAACATGTTCATCTGCGGCGAGCCGATGAACCCGGCCACGTATAGATTGACCGGCTTGTTGTAGATGGTGTGTGGGTCGCTGAGCTGCTGGATCACCCCATTTTTCATGACGGCGATACGGTCAGCCAGCGTCAAGGCCTCGATCTGATCGTGGGTCACGTAGATCATGGTGTTCTTGAGCCGCTGATGCAGCCGCTTGATCTCGACGCGCAGATCGGAGCGCAGCTTGGCGTCCAGGTTCGACAAGGGTTCGTCGAACAGGAACACATCCACATCACGCACCAGGGCACGGCCGATGGCCACGCGCTGACGCTGACCGCCGGACAGTTCGACCGGCTTGCGCTGCAGCAGCGGGCCAATCTGGAGAATTTCGGCGGCGCGGGCGACGCGCTGATCAATCTCTTCCTTCTTCATGCCCGCCACGCGCAGACCAAAGCTGAGATTTCGCTCAACGGTCATCTGCGGATAAAGCGCATAGGACTGGAACACCATGCCGATGCCGCGGTCCTTGGGCTCTTCCCAAGTGACGTTCTTGCCACCGATGAAGATCTGACCGTCGGAAACATCGAGCAGACCAGCTACGCAGTTGAGCAAGGTCGACTTGCCACAACCCGATGGGCCGAGCAGGACGATGAACTCGCCCTGAGCGATATCGAGATCGAGGTGCTCGAGCACCTTCACACTACCGAAATTGAGCGACAGATCCCGGATGGAAACACTGTGTTGCATCTGTTTAACCCTTCACCGCACCGGCGGCGATGCCGCGGACGAACCATTTACCCGAGATGAAATAGACAGTCAGTGGCACGGCAGCGGTCAGGATGGTCGCTGCCATGTTGACGTTGTATTCGCGAACACCGGTCGTAGTGGTGACGATGTTGTTGAGCTGAACTGTCATTGGCATGTTCTCTCGGCCGGCGAACACGGTACCGAAGAGGAAGTCGTTCCAAATGCCGGTGGTCTGCAAGATCACAGCCACGATGGCGATTGGCACCGACATTGGCAGCATGATCTGGAAGAAAATCTGCCAGAACCCTGCCCCGTCAACGCGTGCCGCCTTGAACAGCTCCGGGGGGAGCGATGCAAAGAAATTGCGGAACAACAGTGTCAGGATGGGCATGCCGAAGATGGTGTGCACGATCACGATGCCCGGCAGTGTACCGAACAGGCCGACTTCGCGCAGACCGATGATCAAAGGATAGATCACCACCTGATAGGGCACGAAGGCGCCGAAGATCAGGATGCCGAACAATAGCTCGGAGCCCTTGTACTTCCAGAAGCTGAGCGCATAGCCATTGAGCATGGCGACCACGATCGAAATCGGTACGGAGATCAGCGTGATCTTGAGCGAGTTGATGAAACCGGGCTTGAGACCATTACAGTCACGGCCCGTACAGGCGGTATCCCAGGCCTTGAGCCAAGGCTCGAAGGTGATTTCCTGCGGCAGGTTGAACAGCAGCCCCAGCCGGATTTCCGGCAGGCCCTTGAGCGAAGTCACGATCATCACATAGAGCGGCATCAGGAAGAAGAGTGCCGAGATGACGAGGAAAGCGTAGACGCCAATACGCGCGGCGGTGAGCTTTTTGGGCTTGGCGCCACGTGGCTCGATGGCGCCCTTCGTGCCGTTCGACACGGACATAGTTTCGGACGTCATGCCTTGTTCCTCTTGCGCTTGGCATTCCACTGCAATGCAAACTGCAGAGCAATCACGGCGATGACCGGCAGCAGCATCGTGCTGGCTGCAGCCATGCCCTGCCCCACATTGGCGCGGTCGGTAATGTGCTGAATAACGTAGATGGCCGGCATCTGGGTCGCGATACCCGGACCGCCCTGCGTCATGGCGATGACGATATCGTACACGCGCACCACACCGGTACACTGCAGGATGAAGGCCGTCAGAATGGCGCCACGCATCATCGGCAAGACGATGAACAGATAGGTGCGCCAGGCCGGAATGCCGTCAATCTTGGCAGCTTTCCAGATTTCGGCATCCACGCCGCGCAAACCGGCCAGCAGAATGGCCATGGTCACGCCGACGCCGTTCCAGATACCGCCCAGAACGACACCATAAATGGCAGTTGCCTGACTGGTGAGAGGCGCGAACTGAAAATCAGTCCAGCCCAGTTTCTGAACGGCCGACTGAATGCCCAGATTGGGGTCAAACATCCACTGCCAAACCAGACCGGTCACCACCAGCGACATGGCAAATGGGTACAGGAAGATCGAGCGGAACATGTCTTCCTGCTTGATCCGCTGGTCCATGAACACAGCCAGCAGATAGCCGAACACCATGTTACCGATGATCGAGAAGATGCCGAAGGTGAACAGATTGCCCACCGAGATGTTCCAGCGGTCGGAGCTCCACAGGCGGGTGTACTGGTCAAAGCCAACGAAGTTGAAGTTTGGAAACAGCTTCGAGTTGGTGAAGGACCAGATAAACGAGAAGATGATGCAGATCACAAAAACGCCGACTGCGGTCAGGATCATCGGGATGGTCCCAACAATCGACATCAGGTTGAATCTTCGGCGTGCTTTGCGTGGGTGGTGGCCGTTGCCAGGCACCGCAGTTTCGCTGCTTTGCGCGAACTGGGACATTCAGGGACTCCCCTTGCGTGGCTCAGGCCATGCAAAAATAAGAAAGGCCGGAGGGCATATGCCCTCCGGCCAACGCATCGTGACTATTCTGCTGTCTTGAGAATGTTCACATACGAGTCCACAGCGGATTCGACAGTCATGCTGTCATCAGCCCAGAACTGAGCGACAAGGTCGTTCATCTGACCGGTGGTGTCGTTGGACAACCAGCGACCGGCATCGGTTGCGATGTTGGCAGGATCCTTGATGATCTCAAGGCCACGCTGCATGCAATCGTCAGCCAGCGACATGTCGACGTCGTCACGGATTGGCATCGAGCCCTTGGCGTTGTTGAACAGCGCCTGAACCTGAGGATTGACCATCATGGAGGCCATCTTCAGCTGAGCAGCTTCAACGTCTGGATCATCCTGCTTGGGGAACAGGAAGATGTCGCCACCGGTCGAAACCGTTGGTGCGGCGATTGGCAGAGCCAGACAGGCGTAGTCGGTACCGGCAACTTCACCAGCAACAGCAAATTCACCACGAGCCCAGTCGCCCATGATCTGCATTGCGGCCTGGTCGGTCACGACGAGGTTGGTCGTGTCGTTCCAGTTGCGGTTGGCAGAACCTTCATCCGAGAATTCCTTGAATTCGCGGAACTTGGCGAAGACGTCTGGCATCACCGAAGCGGCCAGCTCAAGGTCCTTGCCTTCAAGGATCTTCTGACGGTCGTCGAGGCCCAGCATAGCAGTCTGGATCACGCCGAACGCGCCGTTGATCTGCCAGCTTTCGCCACCGATGGCGAATGGAATGACGCCGGATTCAGCAAGCTTTGGAGCCTTCTCAAGGAAGTCTTCAAAGCTGGTTGGCAGCTCAACACCAGCATTTTCAAATGCCGGGATGGAAGCCCAACCCCAGTTCCACGAGTGGATATTGACGGGAACGCACCACCAGTGACCATCAACCAGGCAAGCCTCGGCGATCGAGGCCGGACGGATGAAACCAGCCCAGTTTTCTTCTTCGGCCAGTGGGGTCAGATCCAGCAGCATGCCGCCGCTGATCAGTTCTTCATACTGACGACCTGGATTGAACTGAGCAGCACCGGGGGCGTCGCCACCCAGAATGCGCTGCAGGGTAGCGGAACGAGCGTTCTCACCACCGGCGATTGCGGTATCGATCCACTTGTCTTCGCCCAGAGCGTCAAACTCACGAGCAAAAACGGACACAGCAGCCTGTTCGCCGCCCGATGTCCACCAGTGAATCACTTCAACGTCAGCAGCATGTACAGCTGTGCTGCCGAGAAGCGCGGTTGCCATAGTGGCGACCACTGCAAATTTCTTCATAGATTGTCCTCCCAACGATCACTTGGAGCGAAGCGCTCCCGCGAAGCCGTCAGCCGCAAGGTTGTCTTCTTGTGAGACATCCCGAGCTGACTGCGTGTAATCGATTGCATTTTCGGTTGAACGAAATCTCTGCAATCGATTGCATGAGTTTCATACACGTCTTGCGGACCTGTCAAGATCGATTTAGACAGAATGCGTTACCGACAGCGATGGGGGGCGCTGCCAGGTATGCCAAATTCTCGAAAAACGCCTACAATTCAAGATGTTGCGCGTTTTGCCAAAGTGTCTACAGCAACTGTTAGTCGTGCCCTGTCGCAGCCCGCCAAGGTCAGCGAGGCAACACGCACGCGTGTTTCAGAGGCTGTCGAGGTCACCGGTTACACTTTGAACCAGGCGGCGCGCTCGCTGCGGCAAAGAACAGCCAGAACAATTCTGGTGGCGCTGCCTGACATCCGCAATACGTTCTTTTCAACCATACTGGACGCTATCGAACGCGAAGCCGCGACACGCGGTTACGGGGTACTGGTGGTGAACCGGTTCGCCGGGGCAGAATCAGGTCGCCGGCTGCACGAGTACTTCCTTTCCAACCGGGCTGATGGACTGCTGCTGCTCGACGGCACTGTCGATCTGGCGCAATTGCTGGTGTTGAGTGCCGAGCCCTCCAATGTGCCGCTGGTAATGGCTTGCGAGACCATTCCTGGTGCTCCATTCCACACGGTACGGACCGACAATGCCTATGCCGCGCGGGTGGCCACGCGCCACCTCATTGCCCAGGGCCACACGCGCATCGGTCATATTCTTGGACCCGCAGGCAATGTGCTGACAGCGGAGCGCGAAGCGGGTTTCCGCACCGCGTTGGCGGCGAGTGGCCTGGCGACAAGGCCCGACTGGGTTCTTACAGGTGGCTTTGAGATGGAACATGGGCTGGCCGCTGCCGAGAGGTTTCTGGCCCTGTCGGACCGGCCCAGCGCGGTATTTGCGGCCAATGATGAGTCAGCCATCGGTTTCCTGTCCGGCATTCGGCGGCTTGGCCTGGAATGCCCGCGCGATGTGTCTGTGGTGGGATTTGACGATGTGGCCGTCTCGGCCCATTTCTGGCCGCCGCTAACGACCATGCGGCAACCGCGCGAGGCGCTGGGGCGCCTGGCGGCCGAAGAACTCATCGATCTGATCGAGGGCAAACCGCCTCGCAGCGTGCCCCAGCATACCGTTCTGAGCTCCGAGCTGATCGTACGCGGCAGCACGCTGCCCGCCCCTATCGAGTCGGCCAGCACGTCGGTACAAAAACAATAGGATTGGGCTGCGGTCTTCCCTTTGCCTCAGAATCCGCTACATGAAACCGGTCTGGTCCAGGTCCCGTAGCTCAGCTGGATAGAGCAGCAGCCTTCTAAGCTGTTGGTCGCAGGTTCGAGTCCTGCCGGGATCGCCAGACCTTTTTCGAACATCACAGACATGCCCATGCATTTCAGCGGGCGGTTGCGCACGATTTGCGGGGCCCATACCGTTCGGGCGCAACCACGCACGGCGCGCCGGGTTGAACCTGGTTGAAGAGGATGAGGCATGCACGAGATTTTTTCGCAGCTACTGGGGGTGACCACGCTGACCATCGAAGCTGGCGGGGTGCTGGTCATCGTGATTGGCATCATTGTGGCAGCGATCAGCTTTTTGCGCGATCCACGCCGGCCAACCGCCTATCGGGAACTGCGAGCGACGCTGGGCCGCGCAATCCTGTTGGGTCTCGAGCTGCTGGTGGCGGCAGATATCATCAACACCGTGGCAATTGAGCCCAGCCTGCAAACCGTGGGTGTGCTGGCAGGCATTGTGTTGATCCGCACCTTCCTGAGCCTGTCACTGGAAGTCGAGATCGAGGGTAAATGGCCGTGGCAGAGTGGCAACACGAAACGCGCGAACGCCAGCCAGGGGTGAGTTGAGTGCGCGTTATCCGCCTGCAAGCGTGTTGGCGCTGCGGTACCGCTCTGGTGGCTGGCCCACTGACCGCCGGAACGCGCGACTGAAATAGGCCGGGTCGGCATATCCCAAGGCGTAGGCGATCTCTTTGACCGGCATGACCGTGAAGACCAGATAGTGGCGCGCCTCATGCATGATGCGGCGCTCGACAACTGCCATGGCAGATGCCCCCAGAACGGCATTGGCCGTGCGATTAAGATGACCAGGGGTAATGCCGAGCGCCTGGGCGTAAAACGCCAGCGAACGCTGGTTGCGGAACTCCTGTTCGACCAATTGCTGGAATGCCTGGGCGTGGCGTACCGCCGGCTGCGGCGTGGGCTGGCTGGTGGCCAGTGCCCGCCGACTGGCACGCACCAATTCGGCCAGCACCACGCCAACACGAGACGAGAGCGCCAGCCCGCGCGCCTGATCGGCATGACCCGCCTCTTGCTGTAACGCCTCCAACGCCCGGGCAATGGCAGGATCGGCATCGCTGATAATGGCGGGGGTGGCCAAGGCACCAGCGGTTTCCGGGTGGCTGTCGAGCATGGCGCGCACATCGGTCTGGAACAGGGTGAGCACGGTACCGCCAACGTCACGCTCAAACCGATAGGCGTGCACGCTGAGGGCTGGCACGATCACCACGCAAGGCGGCGCAATGGCGCTCACCACGTTTTCAAGGGTAACCTCTGCGCTACCATTGGTCAGCTGCAGAACCTGAAACAGCTGCTCGTGCCTGTGGGGGCTAATGCGAAAATCGTGCAAGCTCGAACGGGCAGCAAGCGTTTCCCAATGCAGACGATCGGCGAATGGAAGCGCCGATCTTTCGCCGTACAGGGCATAAACGGGGACAGGTGAAGCGCTTTCTGACATGTTCAGATTATCCAAGTCTTTGCCGGTCCTGTCCATTGGTCAAAACAACCCTGCCCCGCATTGTTGCCCGCAAAGATGGCGGAGGACGGCATGCGGACACAGGTTGCAATCATTGGCGGCGGGCCCTCGGGGCTGATGCTGGGTCGTCTGCTGGAGCAGGCAGGCGTTGACGCGGTGATCATTGAGCGCAAAAGCCCCGACTATGTGCTGGGGCGTATCCGGGCGGGTGTGCTCGAACAGGGCACGATAGATCTGCTCGATGCGGCAGGCGTCGGCGCCCGCATGCATGAGGAGGGCCTGATCCACACCGGCGTTGATCTGGCCTTTGATGGCGAGATGCTGAACATCAATTTCGACAAGCTGATCGGCAAGCACGTCATGGTCTATGGCCAGACCGAGGTGACGCGCGACTTGATGGCGGCACGCCAGAGAACCGGCTCCAAGACCATTTATGAAGCAGACGATGTCGCCATTCATGACTTTGACGGCGCCAAGCCTCGGGTAACCTTCACCAAGGACGGTGTCAGCCACACGCTGGAATGCGATGTCATTGCCGGCTGCGACGGTTATCACGGCGTGTGTCGTGCTAGCGTGCCAGAAAACGCGGTGACCACGTTTGAACGGGTCTATCCCTTTGGCTGGCTGGGCGTGCTGGTAGAGCAACCACCAGTCGCTGAGGAATTGATCTACGCCCACCACGCGCGCGGCTTTGCGTTGTGCTCGATGCGCTCAAACACCCGCAGCCGCTACTATGTGCAGGTGCCCGGCGACGAGGATGTCAAAAACTGGAGCGACGAGCGGTTCTGGGATGAACTGCGCGCCCGGATTAACCCGGCCACTGCAGAGGCCCTCAAGACCGGTCCATCGATCGAGAAATCGGTGGCGCCGTTGCGCAGTTTTGTTGCCGAGCCCCTGCGGTTTGGCAGCCTGTTTCTGGCAGGTGACGCGGCCCACATCGTGCCGCCGACTGGCGCCAAGGGGCTCAATCTGGCGATGAGCGACGTCAAGGCGCTGGCCGAGGCATTGATCGAGCGGTTCATCGAGGGCTCCGCGGCGGGCGTGGATAGCTATTCGGCCACCGTCCTACAGCGGATCTGGAAGGCCGAGCGGTTCAGCTGGTGGATGACGTCGCTGCTGCACACCTTCCCCGAGACGGGCAATTTTGGCCGCCGCATTCAGCGCGCCGAGTTCGACTATCTCGGCGGCTCAGTTGCGGCCCAGCAAAGCCTGGCCGAGAATTATGTCGGCCTGCCGTAGAGGCGTTCACTCACCTCCAGCGCTGCGCGCTGCAAAGTCGCCAAACTCTGGTTCAGTACGGCATCGCTGAGGCGCGAGGTCGGGCCGAAACTTGAGAGGGCGGTGACCATCTGGCCGTCGCGACCCAGAACCGGCACGGCAATGGCGCTAATGCCATCCTCGCGCTCACCGCGATTAATGGCATAGCCTTGTGCCGCGATAGCCTTGAGTTCGCGCAACAGTTCATCGCGTTTGGTAAGGGTTGCGCCAGTTTTGGCCAGGCGTTCGACACTATCGAGATAGCGGCTGCGCTCGCTGGGCGTCATATGGGCCAGCCAGAGTTTGCCATGTGCGGTGCAATAGGCTTCCAGCCGGCTACCGACGCGGATATCGACCGAAAGGCTGCGCTGGGCCAGACCACGCGCGATGCACACCACCATGCCTGCCTGATAGAGCGTGGCCATGCTGGCTTCCTGCGTGTCCGCCGAAAGCCCGTCGAGCACGGGTTGCAGGAGCGGGCCCAGATCATCCTCACGCTCGGCGCGCCGCCCCAGATCAACCAGCATATAGCCCAGCCGATAGCGGCCCTTGCTGGCCGCCACCAGCGCCCCCTCGCCTTCCAGGGTTTTGAGAAAACGATGGGCAGTAATGGCGTTGAGATCGAGCTCACGCACCAGATCGGCCGCCGCGATGGTGCGTCGGGTCTCAGAAAAGAGTTTGAGAATGGCGAATGCCCGCGCCACTGAGTTGTTGAGTTGAATAGCCACTTTGCCCCTTTGGGTGCCCGACGCCTGCGCCGGACACCTAATTACGACAGAGCGTTGGGCAGGAACAAGACAATGGCGGGAAATGCGATCAGCAAGACGACGCGCACGACCTCAGCAGCAAAGAACGGCATGGCGCCCTTAAAGGTCTCCATCATTGGCACGTCGCGCGCCATGGCGTTGATAACAAAGACATTCATGCCTACTGGCGGCGTTATCAGGCCGAGTTCGACCACAATCAGTGCCAGCACGCCGAACCAGATCTTGGTGTCTTCGGGGCTCATACCGAAATCGAGCTGGGCAACGACGGGCCAGAAGAACGGCATGACCAGCAGGATCATGGACAGCGAGTCCATCAGGCAGCCGAGCAGGATCAACGACAGCAGCAGAATGATCAGGATCATGTGGGCGGAAAGCCCGGAATTGAGCATCATTTCCGCCGCAGCCTGCGGGACGCCGCCGCGCGACATGAAAATCTTGAGCAGTTCGGCGCCCAGCACGATCATGTAGATCATGCCCGATGCCTTGGCCGTTTCCAGAACGGCATCGCGCATGGCGCCCCAGCTGACCATACGGCGGGCAACCCCATAGACAACAACCAGGAAGACGCCAATCGCAGCGGCCGGTGTGGGCGTGAACAGGCCCATATAGATACCGCCGATCACCAGACCGAATATGCCCAGAACCGGCAGAATACCCGCCGTGGCACCCAATAGTTCTGCGCGACTGACCGGTTCACCCTTGGGACCGGCATCTGGGACCAGCCAGACATAGATCGCGATCACGATCATGAAGAACAGGACCGCCATCAATCCAGGGAGCAGCGCGGCGGAAAACATGGTGACGATGTTGGCTTCAACCAGCACCGCGTAGATCACGAGCACCACAGAGGGCGGGATCAAGATGCCCAGCACACCACCTGCGGCGAGTGTGCCTGTGGCCAGGGCCGGGGAATACTTATAGCGCCGCAACTCGGGGAGCGCGACCTGGCCCATGGTGGAGGCGGTAGCGAGCGACGAGCCGCAGACCGAACCGAACCCGGCACAGGCGGCAATTGCCGCCATGGCAACACCGCCCGGCAGCCTCCCAAGCCAGGCATTGGCTGCGCGGAACAGCGCCTGGGAAAGGCCAGCCTTGGACGCCACCTGCCCCATCAGGATGAACATGGGCACGACCGACAGGTCGTAATTGGAGAAAACCCCGAAGCCGAGCGACTTAAGCTGCGACATCAGAATGGCTGGCCCGGACAACATAAAAATGCCGGCCATACCGACAGTCGCCATGGCGTAAGCGACGGGAACGCGGATGGCGATCAGCCCAACAAGGGCAACCAAGCCGCCCAGCCCGATTAGCAGTTCAAAGCCCATGGTCAAAATGTCCTGACAGTCGAGGCACCGGCATCAATGGCCGGTCGGATACAATAATTAGTGGACGGCGCCTTCGCGCTCCGGCGTGGTACCGGTGACCGCTTCGATCAGGTTCACCAGCGCCGCCAGGCTCAGCAGCGCCAGGGAGATCAGGACCGGCACATAGGCAATCCAGATGGGGAACTGATAGATGGTGGTGGTTTCGCGGTATTCCTGCAGGTCGATCAGGCCGTAATACATGCGCCAGAGCAGGAAGGCGGCAAATGCCAAAGCGATGGTCGAGCCCAGCGCGACCAGGCTGTCCTGAGCCCGCCCCCGCAGTCTGGCAGTGAAGATGTCGGCGCTCACATTGGCGCCGGTGATCTGGCAGTACGGCAGGAACATGAACATGCCCATGGCCACACCCACCTGAACGATTTCATAGACACCGGGAACAGGCCGCGAAAACAGCGCGCCCCCGGCGACACTCCACACATTGGCGGCAACGACCAGGCCAATCACCACGCCACCCAGCAGAGCCCAGATAGCGGTAGCGCGCCGGACCAGCAAACTGGCGGGATGAGGATTGGTCGTTGCCATTGTGTGCTCCTAGAGGTTGCCTGCGACGGCAGCGCGGGCTGCCTCGACAAGCGCATCGCCATCAATGCCCTGGCCCGAGACTTCATCAACCCAGCGGTCGATGACTGGCTCAAGCTTTTCTGCAAAGACGGCGCTTTCCTGTGGCGTCAACATGATGTGCTGGTTGCCGGCATCGGTTGCGACCTTGATGCCGCCATTGTCGATATTGCGCCAGATTGAGCCGACCTCGCGCAGCCAGTCTTCGCCGGAATTGTCGAGGAATACCTGCTGAATATCTTCCGGCAGACTGTTCCAGCGATCCTGGTTCATCGACACCTGGAATACTGACGTGCCCAAGCGGGTCTCGGCGGCCAGCTCGATCTGGTAGTCGGTCAGATCCTGCAGCTGCAAGGCGGGAATGATCTCCCAGGGAATCAGAGCGCCATCCACCACGCCGCGTGATAGCGCCTGTGGCAGGTCGGGCACCGGCATGGAGACCGGATTTGCACCCAGGGCTTCGACAACCCATGCCCCGGTACGGGTTGGAATGCGCATTGTCAGACCAGCCAGATCATCAGGAGAGTGGATTTCCTTTTTGACCATCTGAAGGGCCTGACCTGCGTGGACGTGGCTAAAGAGCACCTTCACGCCAACATGCTCTTCGGCAAGGTACTCATCAAACATCGAGGCGATCGCCAGATTGGTCGCAATCGGATCATTGATGTGCACGAAGGGCAGCTCAAACACTTCGGTGCGCGGGAACAGGCCCGGCGAGTAGCCATTGAGTGTCCATACCATGTCCACAATGCCGTCACGCACCTGACGGATCAGCTCAGGCGGCGTGCCGCCCAGCGACATTGACGGGTAGATTTCGATTTCGACGCGACCACCAGACGCTTCTTCAATGCGCTGAGCCCATGGCTCCAGCATAGCGGTCTGTGCCGGGGCCTTTGGCCCAAGAAAGTGATGCAGTTTCAGAACGAATTCGGCCTGTGCAGAGGCGACGGACGTCAATGCTGTGGTTGCCAGGATGACGCCGCCGGCCAGCGCTGCGAGACGTGCGAATGTGTTTGCCATGTTTGCTCCTCCAAGACCCGTCATGTCCGGGCCATTTCGTGCTGCTTTGCGCAGCGCGGGTGTCGGCCAACCAGATTCGCCCAACGCGTTCCGGTCGCCGATCTTCCCTGCCTGAAGAATGGCGACCGACTGGCGAAAGTAAAATGATATATGCGCATCAAAACATAACCTGAGCGGAATGAGTTATCCCATAATTCGGCTTGCCATAGGTTGCATCGCGGATCATACACGTCGCTGTTGAAGCCACACTATATCCTCGTACAACGTTGATATATCTTATTTTTTTCTTTATCGACGCACCGCATTCGATCATCCTCGGGTTATCGACCTAAAAAATGCAGCATAATTTTATATCTAGAGATTGACCGCAGGGCGCTTTCGTCTGATGCTTTTATCGGAATTTATATTTCAATAATTGAAGTGGAAGCTGAGTTGGCGACGGGCGATCTGAGTTTGACAGCGGGCGGGGCCTTGCTGGCACGGCTGAAGGCTGTGGGTGTGGACTACATCTTCGCCAATTCCGGCACGGATTTCCCGCCGATCATTGAGGGCCTGTCCGAGGCTGCGGCTAAAGGCATCCCTCTGCCGGTGGCGCTGACCATGCCGCATGAAAGTGCGGCGATGGGCATGGCGCATGGCTATTACCTGGCGACCGGACGCAGTCAGGCCGTGATGGCGCATACCAATGTCGGACTGGCCAATTGTGCTACCGGGGCGATCAATGCGGCGGTAGAGAATGTTCCCGTGTTGCTGTTTTCCGGCCGGACACCGGTCACCGAACGCGACCGGTTCGGCGCCCGCACCGTGCCCATTGGCTGGGGACAGGAGATGCGTGATCAGGCCGCTCTGGTACGCGAAGCCAGCAAATGGGACTACGAGTTGCGCTTTCCCGAGCAGGTGGGCGAGTTGGTCGACCGCGCTTACGCCATCGCCAATTCGACCCCCAAGGGGCCCGTCTATGTAAGCCTGCCCCGCGAGGTGCTGTGCGAGCCCTACAGGCCTGACGATGTCGGCGTGCCCAATCTGATGTCGCCGGTGCGTCCTGCCCCGGACCGCAGCCAGATCGACCACGTCGCCGCGTTAATCGCGACAGCACGCAAGCCGGTGATCTTTGCCCAGCATGGCGCTGGCAGCGCAGATGCATTTGCCGCGCTGGGCAAACTGGCCGACCGCTGGGGCATTGCCGTGTGCCAGTACTGGGCGGTGCAGTTGGCGGTGCCAACGGACCATCCAATGTCTATTGGCAATGATCCTGCCGGCTTCATCGAGGATGCAGATTTGGTGCTGGTGCTCGATTCGCTGGCACCGTGGTCAGCTCATGCGCATCGCCCGGAGGCATCGGCCACCATTGTGCAATTGGGCCCCGATCCGCTCAAGGCGCGCATGCCGATCCGCAATTTCCGCTCCGACATTTCGATCGTCTCGGAAGTCTCGGACGGCATTATGGCACTCAAGTCTGCTCTTGACGCTCGAGAGGTCGGCCCCGCGATCGCCATGCGCCGAGAAGGCGTTGCCAAGATCGCCGCCGAGCGCCGCGCGGCGACGCTGGAAAAGGCCAAATTGCGCGACGATGGCGCGATGACCAGTGATTTTGTCGCCAAAGCCGTGTCAGACGCAATTGCTGGCGCCGATGCAGTGCTGCTGTCTGAGCGTGGCTGCACCATGCCGCCCATGACGCTGAACCACCATCGTGCCTGGTATCAGGAGCCGCATGCCGGTGGGCTTGGCTGGTCGTTCCCAGCGGCGCTGGGCATGCAACTGGCCGAGCGCGACAGGCTGGTAGTCGCCACGATGGGTGATGGCTCATACATGTTCGCCAATCCGGTGGCTTGCCATCAGATCGCCGAAGCGCTCGAACTGCCGCTGCTGGTGATTATTCTGAACAATGCCGAATGGGCGGCCGTACGTCATTCGGTGCTCGACATCTATCCCGATGGCTACGCCTCGAGAACCAATGCGATGCCGTTGACCGGGCTGTCGCCCATTCCCGACTTCGTCAAGGTGGCCGAGGCCAGTCGCGCCTGGGCGCGGCGGATCGACAGTGCTGACGCACTGGTGCAGGGGCTGGCTGATGCATTGGCGCACATCAAAACCACCAAATCACTGGCCCTGCTCGATATCCGGACCATTGGCTAACAATAACAGGGAGGAGGCAATCATGCCTGATGCACCAAAAACCGAGTTCTGGAAGGACCTCAAGCCGATCACCAAGGTCTTCCAGCCTGACGCAAAGCCGGAGGTCTATCTGCCGGACGCGGCAACCGATGATGAGCGCTATTATGTGCCGTTCACCGATACGGTGTCATCGCGCCCATTGTGGATCTCGCCGACGCAGAACAAATGGTGCGATATCCTGATGGCCAAGGAGGCCGGACTGGTCAATCGGCACTACCACCCCCATGAGGTGTTCGCGCTGACGCTATCGGGCAAATGGGGCTATCTGGAACACGACTGGACTGCCACCAAGGGCGATTTCGTCTACGAGACGCCCGGCGAGGGCCACACGCTGGTGGCCTACGAGCATGAGGAACCCATGAAGGTGTTTTTCACCGTCACCGGCCCGCTGATATGGCTGGATGAAGACGGCGAGCCCAACGGCTATTTCGACGTTCACAACTATATCGCGATGTGCCGCGAACACTACGACAAGGTCGGTATTGGCGCGGACTATGTCGACAGCCTGTTTCGCTAGAATGCTTGGCGGCGCTACCCGGAGCAGTGCCGCCAGCCATCATACGCTCATGCCGCCATCGACCATATGGGTGGTGCCGGTGACAAAGCCGGAGAGATCCGATGCCAGGTAAAGAATGGAGCGCGCGATTTCATCGGGCGTTGCATGCCGACCCATCGGGATCATCTCATTGAAAAACGCGGTGCCATCGCGACCAATTTCGGCACCAAGCCCCTGCTCCACCGCCAGCTGGAAACCATTGTCCACGGGCCCTGGATGGATAGTGTTCACCCGGATGCCGCGTGGCGCCAATTCCTTGGCCAGACACCGCATCAGCCCAACCTGCGCATGCTTGGCGGTAATATAGGCATAGACTCCCGGATCGCCCCGAACACCGGCAACGCTTGAGGTTATGATCAGACTGCCGCCGCTGGCCATCAGCGGGGTCAGATGTTTGGCGACAAGATAGGCGCCGCGTACATGGACGGCGTGAACCTGATCAAAGACCGCATCGGGATAGTCGGCAATCGGCGCGACAGTGCCGAAATTGCCCGCATTGGACAGCACGACATCAAGCCCGCCAAATCGTTCGGTCACCTGCGCCGCCAGATCGGCGACGGCACCGGCCTGCGATACATCTGCGGCGATCAGCACGATATCGCCTTGTGGCAATTCTGCGCGGGCCGTTTCGAGATCGACCAGATTGAGATCGGACAGGATCAGGCGCGCGCCCTCGGCCAAGAACCGGTGTGCGGTGGCACGGCCAATGCTGCCAGCGCCGCCGGTAATCAGGCAGGTTTTACCCGCTAGCAGGCTCATCGAACCCTCCAGTGCAAGAAAAAGGGGGCGCTCCGTTGCCGAAGCGCCCGTTAGTTGGTCGGGATCAGAATGGGTAGTGGATGTGACCGGACTGCTGCACGGTCATCCAGCGCAACTCGGTGAACTCGGCAATGCCCCATTTGCCGCCAAAACGGCCATAGCCGGACGACTTCACGCCGCCAAAGGGCATCTGCGCCTCGTCATGCACGGTGGGACCATTGATGTGGCAGATGCCCGATTCAATGCGCTGACCCACGGCCATGGCACGATTGGTGTCCTGACCGAAGACTGCGGCAGACAGACCGTATTCTGTGTCGTTGGCGATACGGACGGCCTCGTCGATGGAACCTGCCCGGACCACGGTCACCACGGGACCAAAGGATTCCTCGCCATAAATGCGCATGGCCGGCGTGACCTTGTCGAGCACGGTGGCATCCATGATGGTGCCATCAACGGTGCCGCCAGCAGCGAGAACGGCGCCCTTGGCGACGGCATCCTTTACCAGTTGATCAATGCGCTTGGCAGCGCCGGCGTCGACCAGCGAGCCCAGCGGGGTGTTGCCCTTGCGCGGATCACCCGCCACCAGTGTCTTGGCCTTGGCGGCCAGTCGCGCAACGAACTCGTCGGCGATCTTTTCATCGGCAACGATGCGCTCGGTCGACATGCAGATCTGGCCCTGATTCATGTAGGCGCCAAAGGCCGCAGCATTGACCGCTTCATCCAGGTCCGCATCGTCGAGCACGACGAAGGGAGCCTTGCCGCCCAGCTCGAGCAGAGCGGGCTTGAGGAAACGCCCCGCAGTCTCGGCGATGATGCGGCCAACCCGGGTGGAGCCGGTGAAGTTCACGCGGCGGATGGCGGGGTGAGCGATCAGTGTTTCAACCACTTCAGGCGCATCATCAGGCGCGTTTGAGACGGCGTTGAGCACGCCCTTGGGCAGCCCGGCCTCGTGCAGCACCTCAACGATGAGGCGATGGGTGCGCGGGCACAGCTCGGAAGTCTTCATCACCACGGTATTGCCGCAAGCCAGCGGGGTGGCCAGCGAGCGGACACCAAGAATGACCGGGGCGTTCCAGGGTGCCATGGCCAGGACCACACCAGCGGGCTGGCGGATGGCCATCGCCATGCTACCCGGCCGGTTAGTGGGAATGATGTCGCCATGAATCTGGGTGGTCAGCGATGCCGCTTCGCGCAGCATATCGGCGGCCAGGCCAACATTGAACATGGCCCAGCCTGCCGTGGCACCAATTTCAGCGCCCATGGCGTCAACGAAATCGCCGCCCCTGCCCTCAAGCAGATCGGCCGCCTTGAGCAGGATGGTACGGCGCGTCTTTGGCGAACTCTTTGACCATTCCGGGAAGGCCGCTGCGGCGGAATCCACCGCACGGTTGACGTCGTCCAGTGTAGCCGCGGCAGCGGTGGTAGCGACCTCGCCCGAGATTGGATTCATGCGCGCGAATGTGACGCCGCCGGTGGCCGCCACGTCCTGGTTATCGATCAGCAGACCGAGATGTTCCATAATAGTGCTCCTTCAACTCAAATCTGTGGTGGTGCCGCCAAGGAACGCCTGTTGGACAGCAGGATCGGTCATCAATGCCGATGCGGTGTTTTCGCCAACGATACGGCCCGCTTCCATGAGGTAGCCGCGATCGGCGATGGCAAGGCTGATCGAGACATTCTGTTCGACCAGCAGCAGGGCAACGCCTGTTTCGCGAATGCGGCGCAGGGCTGCGAAAAGTTCAGTGACCACAATTGGTGCCAGACCCAGACTGGGCTCATCGAGCATCAGCAGACGCGGATTGCTCATCAGCGCGCGTCCAATGGCGACCATTTGCTGTTCGCCGCCGGACATGGTGCGGGCCATTTGTTTACGCCGCTCGGCCAGCTTGGGGAACAGGTCAAATATCAGCTCAAGACGGGCGGCTTCACCGCCGCGTGCGCGTTGCGGGTGGGCGCCCAGCATGAGGTTTTCATCGACCGTCAGCTCGCCGAAAATGCCGCGCCCTTCGGGCACCAAGGCAATGCCGGCATCGGGAACCTTGTGGGGTGGCATGTTGAGCAATGAGAGGCCGTCGAGCGACATGGCTGTCTGGCCGCTGGTCTTGACCATGCCCGAGACAGCCTTGAGCAGCGAAGACTTGCCGGCCCCGTTGGCGCCCAGGATGACCACGGTCTCCTGATCACCCACCGAGACGCTGACGTCATCGAGCGCCAGATGGCGGCCATAGCGCAAAGAAAGATTGGCAATATCAAGCATGGCCTTCTCCAAGATAGGCACGAACTACATGCTCGTCGGCCAGTACGTCGTTGGTGGGGCCATCAGCGATCTTGGTGCCGACGTTCATCACCACCGCCCGCGAGCACAGCGCGCGGACAGCTTCCATGATGTGTTCGACCAGCAGAACCGTCATGCCGCGCTCGCGCAGCGACACGATCAGATCAATGCCGACCCGCAATTCAGTGGGGTTGAGGCCCGAAAGCCATTCATCAAGCAGCAGCAGACGAGGTCGTGCTGCCAGAGCACGGGCGAGTTCCATGCGCTTCTGATCGATATAGGTCAGATCCTGCGCCATTTCGTGCCCGCGACCAGCCAGACCGACATCGACCAGCAGTTTCTCGGCTTCGGTTTCGGCCTCTTCCCCCCAGACAGCATCGCGCCGGAAGGCTACGGCCGCCACGATGTTCTGCCGGACGCTCAATGATGGCAGCACCCGCACGAGCTGGAAGGTACGCGCCACGCCATGATGGGCGATGCGATGGGGTGGCAGGCCTGAAATATCGGCTTCATCGAACATGATGCGACCGGCAGTGGGTGCAAAAGCACCGGAGATCATGTTGATCACTGTGGTCTTGCCGGAGCCGTTTGGGCCCAGCAGCGCGACGATTTCGCCTTCGGCCACCGAGAAATCGACATTGTTGACGGCTGTCAGGCCACCGAATTGCTTGCGCAGTTTTTCTACGCGGACCAGAGCACTCATTTTGCAGACTCCTCGGGCTTGCGGTTCCGGAACCGGCCTGAATGCTCTTCGATGAAGGCCAGAACGCCGCGCGGCACGACGAAGACGATGACGATGAACAGGCAGCCCAGAATGATCGAATAATGGCTGGGGAAGTTGGCCGACAGCCACTCGAACATCAAAAAGAGCGGCACAGCGCCCAGCAATGGACCCCATAGACGGGTTGCCCCACCCAGCAGCGCCATGATCAGCGTCAGGAACGAGATGGTGGGGTTGAAGACGATGGACGGCTCGACATAGGTCCAGCGTGGCGCCTGGATGGCCCCGACCAGGGTCATGATGGTGGCGCTGACGGTGAACAGGGCCAGCTTGATGCGGGCGATATCGATGCCGGCATGGGCAGCAACCACTTCGTCGTCGCCGATGACCTTGAGTGCGAGCCCGATGCGCGAGCGGCCGATCCACCAGCCGATCAGCAGCGTCACCGCACCCAGGCCGAGCAGTTGCCAATAGATGTCGGTGGCACTGAAGGGCAGGAAGATATAGCGCCCCAGCGTGCCGGTGACATTGACCTCATACCAGGTGACGAGCTGGCGGATCAGTTCGGCCAGGCCGAAGGTGAAGATCACGAAATAGACACCCGCCAGGCGCAGCGTCGCCAATCCGACAAGCACGGCAACCACCATACCGAGCAGCGCTGCCACTAGCAGGACCAGCGGATAGGGCAAGGTTTCGGACAGGACAGCGACCGTATAGGCGCCGATGCCGAAAAAAGCGACCGTGGCCAGTGAGACATAGCGGGTTGGCCCCGAGAACAGAGCCCATGCCGTGGCCAGGGTCACATAGCCAGCCAGACCGAGCAGCAGGCCGACACCATAGGCATCAATGACCGTGGGGAGGATGACCAGACCGATCAGCGCCAGAAGAGACACGCCGAAGCCGATAATAGTACGCGACATTAGCTGGCAGCCTTTCCGAACAGGCCCGACGGGCGCCACAGAAGCACGGCCAGGAAAATTGCATAGGTTGCGGCCAGGGTAAGACCGGGATCGACATAGGTAGCGACCAGGGTTTCGACCAGACCAAGCAACAGACCAGCGACCAGCGCACCCATCAGATTGCCCAGCCCGCCCATGATGACCACCACCAGCGCCTTCATCGTGAAAATCACGCCCATGGATGCGGTGAAGGTCTGGTACATCGAAATCATCACACCGCCAGACGCTGCCAGTGTGGCGCCCAGAGCGAAGGCAAAGCGGGCGGTCCGATTGACGTCGATGCCGACAAGCGGGGCCGATTGCGGCGCGACAGCGACGGCGCGAATGGCGGTACCCCAGCGGGTGCGGGTCAAGGCAAGGTAGAGCGCGGCGCCGATCACCACCGCCAGCACGAAGGCCAGCAGTCGGTTGGCACCAATGGTGGCGCCAAAGATCTGAACGCCGAAATTGAGATAGCTGTAGCTGGTGTAGTTGGAACCGAAGACAACCAGCATGACGCCCTGCAGCACAAACAGCAGACCGAACGTGGCCAGAATGGAGTCCACTTCCAGGGTGCCGCTCTTGGCGGAGCGTTTGACCAGCGGCTGCATCATCAGGCCATAGACCAGATAGCCGAAGGCGAATGCGCCGGGCAGGATGATAATCAGCCCGAGCACAGGATTGATGCCGAGCTGGCTTACCAGCAGATAGGCACAGAAGGCGGCGATGATGATGGTTTCGCCATAGGCGAGGTTCATGATGCGCGAGATGCCGTACTGGAGCGTCAGCCCCATTGCGACAAGCGCATATGTCCCTCCGAGCACAAGCCCGGATATGATTGCGGTTACGATCACGCCGCCGCCTCCTGCATGGTCACGTGTTAGTCGATATTACTGTGCTGCGACCCAAGGTGCCTTGGGCAGCATGGGTGTGCTGGCACCGGCGCGATCCGATGGCTCGATGCCGACGAACATGCCGTTCTGCCACTGACCCGTCCACCACAGGTTACGCAACTGGTTGTCTTCCAGCTTGGTCTCACCGAGCACGGTTTCGAAGGTGCCGTTGGAGAGCTCGGCAGACACTGCCTCACGATCCAGACCGACGCGCTTGATTGCCTCTTCGAGCATCTGCAGCGAGGTATAGGTGATCACGCTGCCCCAGAGGTCAGGTGCTGCACCGATAAAGGCTTCATGGCGGGCACGATAGTCGGCATTGGCCGCATCGTTGGGATCAATACCACCCAGGCTCATAATGCCCTCGGCATTGGCGCCATTGGCGGCACCAAAAGCGGGGAAGCCAACACCAACGCCCATATAGAGGACCTTGGGATTGAAGTCGGCGACCTGTGCCTGCGCCGTCATGGCGAAGGTGTCAGGCGGATAGGAGAAAGCGATGAAGGTATCAGCGCCACTGCCTGCCGACTCATTGAGCATGGGCGAGAAATCTGACGTGGTTGGCGGATAGCTGGTGTCATAAACCAGCTCAAAACCTGCCTCGGTCAGGGCTGGACGTGCAGCCGTCACCAGATCGATACCGAAGCCATCAGCGACCGAGATCATGGCGATCTTGTTGTTGATGGTGCCTTCATCGCGGGCTTTGGTGAGAACCTCAGCCAGCGCCTTGGTGTAATCGGCACCACCGCCGAGAAGCCAGAAGCTCTTGTCCCAACGCTCGACGAATTCAGGTGCCTTGTCGGTCACGGCCGAAACGGCAAGCTGGGGATAGCCGAAGCGGTCAAACAGCGGTGCGACGGCGAGGTTGAAGCCCGTGCCCCAGGGCGGCAGAATGAAATCGACCTTGTCCTGGGTCGCCAGACGCTCAACGGCACGGACAACTTCTTCAGATGCCGAACGGTCGTCATATTCGATGACTTCGATGGGCAGACGCGAGCCATCGGGCATCTCAAGGCCGCCGGCTTCGTTGACCTCGTGAATCCACAGCTTGTAGTTGGGCACTGTGGTGATGCCGGCACCGCCAGCATTGGCACCGGACAAGGACACGGCATAACCGATCTTGACCGAGGTGCGGTCTTCGGCCTGAACGGCCAGCGAACTGGCGCTCAGCATGAGAGCGGCCACCAGACCAAAGCTTTGCAGGGCGCTCCTGCGCGAAAGTACGTTCATGAATATCTCCTCCTGTGGGACCCAAAGGGAACCCGTATGCGATGACCCGGCTCTTCGGTCGCAATGCCATCGACTAGGTGGAGCTTAGGAGCAGCATGAAGAGAGAAGAATAGACTTTTTGAGGAGAAACTTGTACTTTTGACGGATGCCGCAATCGACCCGCGATATCACTCAGGAACTCGAAGCCCAAGCGGTTCGCTCCGCGCTTGATGTGGGGCAATGGACGCTGCACGGGCGGCGCAGCAGGTGTTTTGTGATGATATCGGGCTCGGGCAGCATTCTGGTTGGCTCCGAAGACGTGGCGCTGCGGGCCCCGTGTCTGGTGTGGCTACCAGAGGGGCAATCAGCGCATCTGACAATGCGGGCAGGATCAAGCGGTGCGTGGCTGGCCGTCACGGGTCAGGCACTGGGTCATGTCGCCCTGCCCGGCAGCATCGCCGATGATCTGCGCCACATGCTGCTGCGCCCGCAATTGGGAACCACCCTCAAGCCTGATGTGGCCCGGGGCCTGACCGATCACCTGCTGGCTATTGAAGGCGAGTTGCGAGCGAGCAAGCCCGGCGCGCCCGAAATGGTGCGGCATCTATTGGCGGCAGTGTTTATCGGGCTGTGGCGAATGAGCGAACTGGTCTCGCATGAGGCACGGCCCCTGCCCCGGTTTATCGTCGATCATTTCCTGCAACTGGTGGAAGTGCATCTGAATGACCAGTGGAAGGTGGCCGACTATGCCGCCGCCATGGGGGTATCGACCGACCGCCTGAATACAGCTGTGCGCCGCGCACTTGGCAAGGCGCCGCTTGAGGTGATTCACGACCGCGTCTGCGCGGCGGCACGGCAAATGCTGGAAAGCTCAGGACTGCAAATTGATCGGGTAGCGGCGCTGCTAGGGTTTGACGATCCCGCCTATTTCAGCCGCTTCTTCAAGCGTCTGACGGGTATGTCACCCAGACAGTATCGCCATGACTATGCAAGCCGCGCGGCACGTCCCGCCGGGTCTTTCGCTGCCTGGCCCTGAGCAGGCCTGGCGTCTGCCAGCGTGCGCGCCGTGTGGCGAATGGCCGTCAGGATACTGGCCGCGGCCGGGCTCAACGTGACATCGACCCGAGTGGTCAACCCGACGGGTCCCAGCGTCTCCTGCATGGCAAACGGCAACATGGCCAGAAGGCCGTCGCGACAATCAGGCGCGACGACGCCTTCGGAAATGAACCAGATGGCATCAGTGGCCCGCAGATAGTTGCGGGCAAAGCTGTCCGAGACAGTTTCGAGCACTGTCTCAGCAAGCGGCACGTCATGGGCGCGCAGGAAACGTTCAACCGTCGGACGGATCACCGCATCCGGGGGCGGCATCAACCAGGGATAATCGGCCAGAGTCGAAAGTACGGGGGCTGACTGACGGGTCAAAGGATGGTCCTTGCGCACCACGGCGCAGACCAGTTCAGAATACAGGTGCTCAAAGCTGAGGCCCGTGATGTCGTGCGGATCAGCCATACGACCGACCACGAAGTCGATCTCGCCCGCGCGCAGCAGATCAATCAGATAGGCGTTTGGGCCCGTAATGACCCGAGCGGGCACGACGACGCCATCGGCGGTCAACGTTGCCAGGGCGGTCGGCAGAATAGCAGTCGAAACCGTGGGCAAGGCACCAACCCTTACCATGCCGGTTGCCGTTGCCTGCCCGGCCACCTGTACGCCCTGGTAAAGAGCGGCCATGCCGTTGGCAGCGTGGAGGCGGAACATTTCGCCCAGGCTGGTCAGGGTCAACGCACGACGGCTGCGATCGAACAGGGCCACCCCCAGAATCGCCTCCAATTCCTGAATGGTCTTGGTGGCAGCTGGCTGACTCATGTTTAAAGCACTAGCGGCCTTGGCCACGCCGCCAAGCCGGGCAACTTCGAGAAAACAGCGCAGATGGCGCAGCTTGAGACGGGGATCAATCAGGTTCAGCGACATGGGCACCTCGAGCGATTACGCTGATTGATATACGTCAAGTTATGCGTTGTCCAAATCTTCTCATTTCCATTTGTGACGCAAACGCGCAAAATAGTGTCAAAGGGAGCTTTGCGGTGCCGTTTGCCCGGATCAATGAAATAACCACGTGGTATCAAGAATCCGGCAGCGGTCCGGCCTTGCCTGTGATCTTTGCCAATTCGCTTGGCACCGATCACCGCATCTGGGCCGGCGTGACCAACCGGTTATCTGCGACGCGGCGCTGCGTGGTGTACGACAAGCGCGGCCACGGCATGAGCGATCTGTCGCCCCAACCCTACGCCATCAGCGACCTGGCTGCCGACCTGCTCGCGCTGGCCAACCACTGTGGCATTGAGCGCTTCGTTATCTGCGGCGTGTCGGTGGGGGGCATGGTTGCCCTGGCCAGCGCTACTGCACAGCCCGAGCGGATTGCCGGGCTGGTGCTTTGCGATACGGCTTCGCGCATTGGCACACCCGATATGTGGAATATCCGGATTGGTCAGGTCCGCAATGACGGGCTATCCGGCATTGCCGACAGTGTCATGGAGCGCTGGTTCAGCCCCGGGTTCCGCGCCACGCGGCAGGATGAACTGGCCGGCTGGCGCAATCTGCTGTTGCGTACACCGGCGCAAGGCTACGCCGAGACCTGCGCGGCCATCCGGGACGCCGATCTGTCGGCCCAGGCGCAAGCCATTGCAGTGCCAACCCTGGTCGTTGCTGGCGCCGACGATCTATCGACACCGCCCGATCTCGTGCGCGCACTGGCGGATCAGGTGAGCGGTGCGCAGTTCGCACTCATCGAAGGCGTCGGCCACATCCCATCCATCGAACAACCTGACCTCCTGGCAGACCTGCTGGGCGAATTTTTGGAGACAATGCCCCATGAGTGAGCGATCCGAACGGGCCGAAACCGGCATGACCACGCGGCGCTCCGTGCTGGGCAACAGCCATGTGGACCGCGCCGAGTCTGCAAAGACCGATTTTGATACCGACTTCCAGACCTTCATCATGGAAGGTGCATGGGGATCGGTATGGTCGCGGCCCGGCCTGACCAAGCGGGAGCGCTCGCTGATTACCCTGGCACTGCTCGCTGCGGGCGGGCATGAGGAGGAATTCGCCATGCATGTGCGGGCCACCGCCAATACCGGGGCATCGGCCAATGACATCAAGGAAGCCCTGTTGCATGTGGCGGTCTATGCCGGCGTGCCTGCGGCCAATAGCGCCTTCAAGGTTGCCAAGGCCGAACTGAGCTTGGGGCAAGACGAAAAAGGAGCGGCAGAATGAGTGATCTGTTTCCAGACGGCCCCGACGGGCTGTTCCCTCGCGATCTGGCCTGGCATCCGCCAGCCGCGACACCGGGCTATAAAAGCACGACATTCCGCGCACCGCGCCAGCCGTTGCTGTCGCTTGATGCGACCAAAAGCGAACTGACCGGGCCGCGTTTCGGGCACGGGCTGATCGGCAAGCTCGATAACGACCTGATCCGCAATTACAGCCAGGACGGCACCGAAGCCATCGGTCAGCGCCTGATCGTTTATGGTCAGGTGCTCGATGAGAATGCACGACCACAGCCCGGCGTGCTGGTCGAGTTCTGGCAGGCCAATGCCGGTGGGCGCTATCGCCACCGCAAGGAAGGCTATCAGGCGGCCATTGATCCCAACTTTGGCGGCTGTGGCCGCGCGCTAACCGACGAGAACGGCTTTTATACCTTCCGCACGGTCAAGCCGGGCGCCTATCCATGGCCCAACGGCCCCAATGACTGGCGCCCTGCCCACATCCATTTTTCGGTCTTTGGCTCGGCCTTTGCGCAGCGCCTGATCACCCAGATGTATTTCGAGGGCGACCCGATGATCTGGCAGTGCCCGATCGTCGGCGGGATCAGCGACAAGGCGGCGATCGACCAGCTCACCGCCAAGCTTGACCGCCACAATACGCCACCAATGGACGCTCTGGCCTACCGCTTTGACATCGTGCTGCGCGGTCGTCGGGCAACATTGTTCGAAAACCGCAAGGAGGGCCTGTGATGATCAACCGTTTGCCAGAACTCAAGGAAACGCCGTCGCAGACCGCCGGGCCCTATGTTCATATCGGCCTGACACCGAATTTCTGCGATATCGGCGGGGTTTTTCCGCTCGATGCGGGGATTACCATGCTGGCCAAGGAAACGCCCGGCCAGCGCATTACCATTACCGGCAGGGTGATGGATGGCAGCGACGCTCCGGTTACCGATGCCGTGGTCGAACTCTGGCAGGCCGATGCAGATGGCAATCATCCGCAGACCTCGGATAGCCCGGACAAGGCATTCACCGGCTGGGGTCGGCAGCCAACCGACGCCACGGGCACATTCCGCTTCGAGACCATCAAGCCAGGCCTTGTCGCTGGGCCTGATGGGGTGGCGCAGGCACCACACGTGTCGCTTTGGATCGTGGCGCGCGGCATCAATACCGGTCTGGCGACGCGGTTGTACTTTGCTGACGAGGCAGAAGCCAACCAGGCTGATCCGGTGCTGAACAGGGTGCTGGACCCACGACGGCGCCAGACCATGATCGCCACGGCCAGCCAGGCTGATGGCGCGACGACCTACACGCTCGATATTCGCCTGCAGGGTGAAAACGAGACTGTCTTCTTCGATATTTAGGATCGTTCATGAGCAAGTTTGTCAGCCTGCAACAGGCTATCGGGGACCATCTACATGATGGCGACACCGTCGCCTTTGAGGGCTTCACCCACCTCATCCCCGTCGCTGCCGGGCACGAGACGATCCGCCAGGGCATCAAGGATCTCACCCTAGTACGCATGACGCCTGACATCATCTACGACCAGATGATCGGGATGGGCCTGGCCCGCAAAGTGGTGTTTTCCTATGCCGGCAACCCCGGCGTTGGTCTGTTGCGTCGCATGCGGGACGCCATTGAGAACGACTACCCGCGCGCAATCCAGATCGTCGAGCATTCCCACTCGGCCATGGCGCAGGCCTATGAGGCGGGTGCCGCCGGCCTGCCAATGGCGGTGTTCCGCGGCTACAAGGGCGCAGACCTGCCCAAGGTCAATCCCGACATCCGCTCGGTTACCTGTCCCTTCACCGGCGAAGAGCTGGCGGCGGTACCGTCGCATCGCCCCGATGTCACGGTGATCCACGCCCAGAAAGCCAACAGGCGAGGCGATGTTCTGATCGAAGGCATTGTGGGCGTGCAGAAGGAAGCAGCGCTGGCCGCCAAGCGGGTGATCGTTACCGTTGAGGAAGTCGTCGACGACTTCGAAGGCATGCACCCCAATCTGTGCATTCTGCCGCACTGGACAGTGACAGCAATTGCCGTGGTGCCCGGCGGGGCCCATCCCTCCTACACCATGGGCTATTACGACCGTGACAATGCCGCCTATCTCGAATGGGACAAGGTCTCGGCCGATCGCGAGCTGTTTGCCACCTGGATGAAAGACAACGTGCTCGACGCGACGCCCGAGGCGTTCGCCGACCGCGTGAAAGGGCTTTAAGATGACCGCGTTCACGCCCACCGAAATGATGACGATTGCTGCCGCTCGCGCCCTCGACAACAAGGATGTCTGCTTTGTGGGCATTGGCGCGCCGTCGGCAGCCTGCAATGTGGCCCGACTGACCCATGCCCCCGAGATCACCCTGATCTACGAAAGCGGCACCATTGGCACTGCGCCAGAGGTGCTGCCGCTATCGATTGGCGATGGCGAACTGTGCGAGACGGCGGTGGCAACCGTGGCCGTGCCGGAAATGTTCCGCTACTGGCTGCAGGGCGGCCGTATTTCCATCGGCTTCCTCGGCGCCGCGCAGATCGACAGGTTCGGCAATATCAACACCACCGTCATCGGCGACTATCATAACCCAAAGGTCCGCCTGCCCGGCGGTGGCGGCGCGCCGGAGATCGCCACCTCGTGTGGTGAAATCTACATCACGCTCAAGCAGGCGACACGCTCGATGGTTGAGAAGATCGACTTCTTCACCTCCTTTGGCCATGGCGAAGGCGGCGATCACCGTGAGCGGCTGGGCATCACCACAAAGGGCCCTACCCTGCTGATTACCGATCTGGCCATCTGGAAGCCCGACCCGGAGACCAAGGAATTCACCGTGGTGTCGCTGCACAAGGGTGTAACCCGCGAGATGGTACAGGAAACCTGCGGCTGGACCGTGCGCTTTGCTGATAATCTGAGCGAAACGCCCGAGCCCACTGAGCTTGAACTGTCGACACTGCGTGATCTGAACGAGCGCACCCGCATCGCCCATGCCGGTGGAAAGGCAGCCTAGCATGACCGAAGCCTATATCTGCGCCTATGTGCGCACCCCGATCGGCCGCTTTGGCGGCGCCCTGTCTGCAGTGCGACCCGATGATCTGGGCGCGGTGCCGCTCAAGGCCCTGATGGAGCGTCATGGCGGTGTGGACTGGGCAGCGGTGGATGATGTGATCTTTGGCTGCGCCAACCAGGCCGGCGAAGACAATCGCAATGTGGCGCGCATGAGCACTCTATTGGCTGGCCTGCCTGAAACCGTATCGGGCACCACGATGAACCGGTTGTGTGGCTCGGGCATGGATGCGGTGATCACCGCGGCGCGGGCCATCAAGGCTGGCGAGGCCGAACTGATGATCGCCGGTGGCGTGGAATCGATGAGTCGGGCGCCATTCGTGTTGCCCAAGGCCGAGGGCGCCTTTTCGCGCAATGCCGAAATCTACGACACCACGATTGGCTGGCGCTTCGTGAACCCAGCGATGAACGCCCAGTATGGCACTGATTCCATGCCGGAAACCGGCGAGAACGTTGCCCAGGACTTCAAGGTGTCGCGTGAGGATCAGGATGCGTTCGCCGTGCGGTCACAGGCCCGGGCGGTCGCTGCACAGGATAATGGCCGCCTGGCGCAGGAAATCGTGCCGGTCACCATTGCGCAGCGCAAGGGCGATCCCAGGATCGTGGACACCGATGAGCACCCGCGTGCCGGCACCAGCATGGAAACGCTGGGCAAGCTGCGCGCGCTGTTCCCGGGCGGATCGGTGACGGCGGGTAATGCCTCTGGCGTCAATGACGGTGCCGCAGCCCTGATCATTGCCAGCGAAGCTGCTGCGAAAAGGCACGGCCTGACGCCAATTGCCCGCATTCTGGGCGGCGCGGCCGCCGGGGTGCCTCCACGCATCATGGGCATGGGCCCTGCCCCCGCCAGCCAGAAGCTGCTGGCCCGGTTGGGACTGACGGCAGCCGACATGGATGTCATCGAGCTCAATGAGGCCTTTGCCAGCCAGGCGATTGCCGTGTTGCGCGAACTGGGCGTGGCGCCTGATGCCGAGCACGTAAACCGCAATGGCGGCGCGATTGCGCTGGGTCATCCGCTGGGGATGTCCGGTGCCCGCATTGCCGGTAGTGCAGCACTGGAACTATCGCTGAACGGCGGACAGCATGCACTGGCCACGATGTGCATCGGCGTTGGTCAGGGGATCGCGTTGGGGCTGGCACGCGTATAGGCTCAGGCCAAAGCATAAAGGCAGCCAAGACGAATGAGCCTTCTAAACACAGCGCTGTTTGCCGATCCCGAGCTGGACGCCCTGCTCGACGACAATGCCCATCTGGCAGCAATCGTGCACTTTGAGGCCATGCTGGCCAGTGCCAGCGCCAGCGAAGGGCTGGTTCCGGACCAAGCGGCCCGAGCGATCAGCGACAGCCTGGCCAATGTCCGGCTCGATACGGCGGCGCTGGCGGCGGGTCTGGCCAAGGATGGCGTGGTGGTGCCGGCACTGGTCAAGGCATTGCGGGCCGGTTTGCCCGAGGCCAGCCGGTCCTATCTGCATTATGGCGCCACCAGTCAGGATGCCATCGATACCGCGTGGATGCTGCAACTGGCCCAGATCGTGCCGATGTTGCAGCTGCGCCTGGGCCATATCAGCAGCACACTGGACGGGCTGGCGGTGCAGTTTGGTCGTCAGCGCCTGATGGCGCATACGCGGATGCAGGCGGCCCTGCCTATAACGCTCGCCGACAAACTGCAGGGCTGGCAGCGGATTATTGATGAATGTAGCAGCGGGCTGACCTTTGCCGCCAAGCGCGCACTGGCGGTTCAACTGGGCGGGCCGGTCGGCAATCGTGCCAGTTTCGAGGGCAAAGGCGATGCCATCGCTGCGCGGCTGGCTGAACTACTGGGGCTGGCGGACGCGCCGGCCTGGCATGGCAATCGCGTTGCGCTGTGTCGGCTGGGCGCCGAACTGGCCGGGCTCAGCGGCGCACTGGGCAAGCTGGGCACCGATATCGCCCTGATGACGCAGAGCGAAGTGGGCCAGGCAGCCATCAGCGGCGGCGGCGGCTCTTCAGCCATGGCGCACAAGAACAATCCGGTGGAGGCCGAAATACTGGTGAGTCTGGCGCGGCACAGTGCGGGCAATCTGGGCACGCTCTACCAGGCACTGGTGCATGAGAATGAACGCTCGGGCGCGGCCTGGACACTGGAATGGCTTACCCTGCCCGCCATTGTGCGCGATGCTGGCAGCGGTTTGCTGGTTGCGCAGCGTCTGCTGGGGCGACTGAGCTTTCCGGCTCAGGACATTGGCTAGGCCGCGCGGTGCGCTCAAAGCATCCTAAAAATCAAAGCCCATCTGCGAGATTGCCGGCGTATCAACCGGGGTCGTAGCCTTGCTCGGTTTGATGGCCTTGGCCGCTTTGGGGGGCTTGGCTGCAACCGGGGTCGGTGTGGGCTCAGACACGACCGCAACTGGCTCCGGAGCCGCTACTGGCGCTGGAATAGCCTGAACGGGCTGCACCTCTGCTGGCGCTGTCTTTGAGACCCTCAGGGCCTCGGTGGGCGCCGGGGTATCCGGCAACAGATTGCCCAGCCAACGTTGCACCGGCGCCAGTTTTTTGGGATGGAGGGCGTAGCGGTTCTCGCGTCCGAACTTGTTTTCGCTGATCAGTCCGGACTGCTTGAGGACGCGCAGATGACGCGAAATCGCCGGACGGCTGATTTTGAAGGCTGCGGCCAGCACGTGAACGGGCTGCGGCCCGTCGCGAAGCAGTTCGATCAGGCGGCAGCGGGTGGGGTCGGCCAGGGCCACGAGGATTGCGATGGGCGGCATGTCTGTTCCAGATCTTGTCCCACGCTGAGTAGGTAACGACAGGGTTACTCGTCAAGCGTGCACTGGACATGCAACCGATTGTTCACCAGATACGTTGGTCTAGGCTTTACGATGTCACGCAAAATGCTGGCATTGAAAGTGACCCCGGCAACAATCTGGTCACATCCCTGCGCGAAGCTCGGAACAGGGAGAATTTGCAAATGCAGAAATCAGTGTCGTCCTATTCGTGGTGGAGCCGTGCCCAGCGGCCCTATACGCCCGCCGAGCTGATTGTCGACGGCATCGTGCACATTCTGGGTCTGGTCGGTGCCATTGCCGCGGGATCGATACTGCTGGCCTTTTCGATCATCGAGGCAGCGCCCGAACTCCCCGCCCTGTTTATCTACATCGGCAGTCTGGTGGCCGTTCTGGGCGTATCGTTGGCCTACAACATCACACCGGTATCACCGATCAAAAAGCTGCTGGCGCGGTTCGACCAGGCAGCGATCTTTTTGTTCATCGCGGGGTCTTACACACCGTTTCTGGCCGTCATGGGCGGGACCACGACCGGCATGCTGATGACGACATTTGTGTGGGGGGCTTCGCTGATCGGCGTCGCACTCAAGCTGATTGTACCCGAGCATTTCGGCCGGTTGGCCATTGCCCTCTATCTGGCCATTGGCTGGAGTGGCATTCTGGTGTTCCAGTCGCTGGCGCAGACCCTGCCGCCCACAACCATGTGGCTGCTGCTGGCCGGTGGCGTCACCTATTCCCTCGGAATCATTTTCCACCTTTGGGAAAAGCTCAAGTTCCAGAACGCATTATGGCATGTGTTCGTGGTCGGCGGCGCCAGTCTGCATCTGTGGGCCGTCATCGACTTCATGGTCATCCACCGCTTCTAATCGAGCGGCGCACTGACGCGTTCATGCTCCATGATGTCGCCGGGCTTAAGGCCAAGTTCGACCGAGCGCCCACCCGGAATTTCCAGCACGAACTGCACCGGCACGTTTGACGGGATCGATGTCGGATCCTGTGGCCGTGCGTTGACGTGGATGGTTTTGACCACACCGTCAGCGCCAACGAAAATCATGTCGAGCGGGATGAAGGTGTTGCGCATCCAGAACGAGACTTCGCGCTCCTGCTTGAAATCGAACAGCATGCCGGCATCGTCAGCCAGATCCTGAACAAACATCAGGCCTTTGGCACGGGTCTCGGGCGTATCGACGACTTCAACATTGAAAGCGTGCTCACCGCTCGAGGTATGCAGCACGAGTCGGCCTTCGTCGCTGCAGGCTGCCAGGGGGGCGGCTACCGCCAACACAGCCAGCAACGCACCGGCGCGTCGCAGCACCGGGGCAAAGCCTTGGGCAATCAATGTCATGGGTTGGTTCCTAGTGCGAGGACGGAGCGTCGCCCCAACCATCGGGTCGAATTTCGGCGACCATAAGGCCTTTGGGGCCATTGCCATAGCGCACCAGAACGAACTGACCGGGCCGCAATTCGGTGATGCCGAAGCGGCGCAGGGTTTCCATGTGCACGAAGATATCAGGGGTGCCCTCGCCCGCAGACAGGAAGCCAAAGCCGCGAATACGGTTGAACCATTTGACCTCAAGGCGAACCATGCCCGAGGTCGGCTCAACCACAACATGAGTCCGCGGCGCGGGCATCTGAGCGGGGTGTATGGCTGTTGATTCGTCCATCGAGACGATACGGAAGGCTTGCAGGCCGCCGGGCCGGTTGAGCGCTTCAACAACGATCCGGGCACCTTCATGGGCACTTTGATAGCCATCGCGGCGCAGGCAGGTCACGTGCAGCAGAACATCGGGCATGCCATTGTCGGGCACGATGAAGCCAAATCCCTTGCCGGCGTCGAACCATTTGATGGCCCCGGCAATCTCAATGGTATCAAGCCCGGCATCGGCAGAACTGTTCGCGGTATCGCCGCGCGTCATCGCACTTGTCTCTCGCGGCAAGCCCAAGGGCTCATCGCCGTCGCCACCAGAATTGGCCCCCATCGTCCCACAGCCCTTTTGTACTCGCCCCGCCGCTGCGAGGTACTCCACACTGGACACAGTCTGTCCGATTCAACGCCACTTGTTAAGCATGTCTTAGGATTTTGTTGTAGCCGGCTCCGGTTGCGGCGCAGGAGCGCGCTTGCTAGGCCAGTGGCAACAGCATTCAGCTCGGAGGAAAACACCATGCAATACCTGCACACAATGGTTCGCGTGACCAATGTTGAAGACAGTTTGCGCTTTTACTGCAACGGCTTGGGCCTTGAAGAGGTCAAGCGCACCGACAATGAAAAGGGCCGCTTCACGCTGATCTTTCTGCGCGCGCCTGGCGATAGCGGCGGCGAGGTAGAGCTCACCTACAACTGGGACCCCGAGGAATATTCGGGCGGCCGAAATTTCGGTCACCTGGCCTATCGCGTCAAAGATATCTACGCGCTGTGCCAACATCTGAGCGATATGGGCGTGGTCATCAACCGCCCGCCCCGCGACGGTCACATGGCGTTTGTGCGCTCGCCGGACGGTATTTCGATCGAACTTATCCAGGACGGCGACCTGCCGCCGCAGGAGCCCTGGCTGTCCATGCCCAATACGGGTTCGTGGTAACAGCTGAGCGCTATCGGCTAGCACACTGCTAGCATCGAGACGTGCATGACTAACGTTTCGCTAACCGTGCTGCTTAGGCTGCGGTTAGCGAAACTGATCGTATTTTAGAAACTTCAGTGACAGGCCTTTTGCCCGTCGCACGAGAGCAAATCTGGTTTCTCGGAAGTCGCCATGTTCAGCCCCCTTCGTTCCATCGCCGCCATCGCTGTCTGCGCCCTGTCGCTGACGGCCTGCGTCCCCATGGCCATGTTTGCCAGCTCCAGTGGCTCAAGCTACGCGAGCAAACGCAATGACTGGGGAACCTATGTCGCGAGCAAGGAAGTCAATGCGCTGTGCCTGTCGCCGAAGTTGCGATTCCTGATCTGGGAGTTCGAGGGGCATTTCGGGCGCAAGGTGATCATGAGTTCGGGCTATCGTGACAGCAGCCACAATGCGGCGGCTGGCGGCGCGGACAATTCCTATCATACCAAATGTATGGCCGCGGACTTCTACATTCCGGGCGTGGACAAGCGGGACATGATCCTGTTCGCAATGCGGACAAATGCCGTTGGCGGGCTGGGTTGCTATCCGGGCCGACAGTTCATTCATGTGGACGTTCGGGACCGTCCACGCGGCTATAATCGGCCGGTCACATTCTCGGGCTGTTAAAAAAAGTTCGAATGAGTGCGCAAATGGGTTGCACAACCGAAATGACCCAATTATACGACCGGCAGCGCTTAAGCGCCCTTCGTCTATCGGTTAGGACGGCACCCTTTCACGGTGCAGAGAGGGGTTCGATTCCCCTAGGGCGTACCACTCCTTCTTTCAGGAGGACGGTGCAAATTATGTCGCAGATTCTGTGTATGCGCCCATCGTCTATCGGTTAGGACGGCACCCTCTCACGGTGCAGAGCGGGGTTCGATTCCCCGTGGGCGTACCAGGACCTTTCTCCTCCCCGATTTATCTCTTCCGGCCACACGCTGTTCACGGCGATCTGGCTGGCGCACGGCGTTTTGCGCGCGCCATACCGTTTTTGATTGATCCGGCTTCCACCTGCCTCCGTAGAAGGGCTGACAGGTGTGGAGAAGACGATGTATGCCTTGAGCATGACTCAACCAAAGACCGGGTACCAACCCGGGGCGGTACAGATGGACGATCCCACAAGCCTGCTGCTGCGCGTAGCGCAGTCACGTGACCGATCGGCCCTGGCGGCGCTGTTCAACCATTTTGGACCACGCATCAAATCAATGATGCTCAAGCTTGGCGCCGGCGAGGCGCTGGCCGAGGATCTGGTGCAGGAAACATTTGTGTCAGTCTGGCGCAAGGCGGCCCTGTATTCCAACCAGCGGGGGGCGGCGAGCACATGGATATTCACCATTGCCCGCAATCTGCGGATCGACCAACTGCGGCGGCAATCGAACAAGCCGTATGAGGACCTCGAAAACCTCGAACTGGCCAGTGACGCTCCCAATGGCAGCGTATTGGCCGAACAGAATCAGGTGATCGACCGCGTCACAGCGGCGCTGACCGCCCTGCCAGCAGAACAACAGGAAGTCGTGCGCCTGAGTTTCATCCACGACATGCCACACGCCCAGATCGCCGAAACCATTGGCGTTCCCCTGGGTACCGTAAAATCGCGACTTCGCCTCGCCTATGGACGGCTCCGGCCCATGCTGGAGGACCTACAATGACAGTGAACCACCACCCCGACATTACAACGCTGATGGCCTTTAGCGCCGGTACGCTGGACGAACCCTATGCAGCCGTGATCGCGACGCATCTGGCCATGTCCGAAGGCGGCCGTGAATCGCTGCGCCATATCAACACCATTGGTGGCGCGCTGCTGAACGCCGAACCCAAGGCCGAAATGGCCAAGGGCTCGTTGGACCGCCTGATGGATGCGCTTGGCGATGATGACCGCATTGACGTAACGCCGCATGATGAGCGCCAGAGTGATGATGCCGTGCCCCTGCCCCTGCAACGCTATCTGCCCAAGGGTCTCGGTGGCGTGCGCTGGAAGTGGACCGGCCCCGGTGTAGCCACGGCAGACCTGGCCTGGGGCAGTGATGGTCGCTCGCGGCTCATGCTGCTGCGCGTGGGCGCTGGCCGCCCTGTGCCCGAGCATGGCCATGGCGGGCAGGAACTGACCCTGATCCTGTCAGGTGCCTATCGTGACCGTTTTGGCGTGTTCGCCAAGGGTGACATTGCCGATCATGACGAAGACGTCGAGCACCAGCCGATTGCCGAGCCCGGTGACGACTGCATCTGTCTTGTGGCTGTTGATGCCAAGCTGACCTTCCGCGGCCGGCTGATGCGCGCCCTACAGCCCCTGTTTGGCCTATGAGTATGCAACCGGGCGTTGCGTGGATCATAGGGGGCGGCTCGGGCATTGGCGCAGCCGTGGCGACCCTGCTGGCCAAGCGCGGCTGGACGGTGGCCATCTCTGGCCGCCGCGAGGACAAGCTGGCGGCAGTGGCCAAGGGCCACCCCACCATCAGCCCCTACCCGCTCGACGTGACGGATACCCCTGCCATTGAGGCGACGGTGCACAGGATCGCCGCCGAACTTGGCCGGATCGACCTGTTCATCTTTGGCGCCGCCGCCTGGCAGCCCATGGATGTCGGCGATTATGATTATGAGAAGTTCGCCAAGGTTGTGGATACCAATTATCTGGGCGTGCTGCGGATGGCCAATCCGGTGATTGCGCAGATGGAGCGCCAGGGTGGCGGCCATTTCTCGGTGATTGCGTCAGTGGCGGGCTATTTTGGTCTGCCGCGCTCGGCGGCCTATTCCTCGACCAAGGCTGGCCTGATCAATCTGCTCGAGACCATGCGCACCGAACTGGCGCCACGCCATATCAAGGTCCGGATGATTGCACCGGGCTTTGTCAAATCTGAGCTGACCGACAAGAACGACTTCCCCATGCCGTTTCTGATGGAAACCGACGAGGCAGCGAAGCGGATCGTGGACGGGCTGACCCAGTCTGACCGTTTCGAGATCGCCTTCCCTAAACGCATGGTCTGGCTGATGAAGACCGTACGCTGGCTGCCCTATCCGGTGTTTTTCTGGCTCACCAGCAAGATGCTGCCCAAGGATTAGCAAACCGCCATCTGGCGCAACAAAAAGGCCCGCATTCGTGCGGGCCTTTTTATATCCAGTGGTGTGCTACCTATTCTGGGCGGCGGTACTGATAGATGCCGACGTCGATAGAGCCCTCGGCAAAGCCAGCCTCGCAATAGCTGAGATAGTAGACCCATTTGCGCTTGAACTCTTCGTCATAGCCAAGCGGAGCAATCATCGGCCAGCGCTCGAGGAAACGCTCGCGCCAAAGCCGCAGTGTCTTGGCATAGGAGAGCCGGAAAGTGTCGACGTTTTCCAGCACGAGATCGTATTTCTCGCCGAATTCGCGCATCACCGTCTTGGTCAGCAGCATGCCGCCGGGGAAGATGTAGCGCTGAATGAAGTCGGGCCCGCTCTTGTAGCCTTCAAAATCGGCTTCATTGATGGTGATCGCCTGAATGGCGGCGGTGCCACCTGGCTTGAGACGATCATGGACTGTCTGGAAATAGCTGTCCCAATTGTCTTCACCAACGGCCTCAATCATCTCGATCGAGCCGATATGATCAAACTGGCCTTCGGTATGGCGATAATCCTCAAAGACCAGGGTCGCGAATTCGTCCAGCCCCTGCTTGGCCAGGCGTTCCTTGCCATATTTGAGCTGCTCGGCCGACAGCGTGATGCCGCGCAGATTGGCCTTGTAATCCTTGGCAACGGTTTCGGCGAAGCCGCCCCAGCCGCAGCCGATTTCCAGCACGGAGGAGCCTTCGGTAACCCCCGCCATATCTGCGACGCGGCGATATTTCTCGCGCTGGGCTTCCTCCAGGCTCTGATCACCAGAAGTGAACACGGCCGAGGAGTAGGTCATGGAGGGGTCGAGCCACTGGCCGTAGAAATCATTGCCCAGATCGTAGTGCTCGGCGATGTTCTTCTTGGAGCCCTCAAGCGTGTTGCGGCGCGACAGGTGATAATGCAGATCACCGGCAGCCTTGCGGAAGAAGCCCGGATTGGCCTGCTCGAACATATCGCGGTTCTGCAGGAAGAAGCGGAACAGCGCAGTGAGGTCATCGACCTCGATATCGCCATTCATGTAGGCCGAGGCAAAACCGACCGTGCCGCGCTGCATGGCTTCGCTGAGCACGCGGAAATTGTTCATCCGCATAACGGAGTGGCCGCCCGTTGCCGGATCGCCGATTGTGCGGGTGCGGCCATTGGGAAAAATCACCGTGACGGCACCGTAGGTCGGTTTGCCGATCAGGGAGACACCAATGCGGTCCACCATCCAGGAAACCAGCCGCGTCCACGGCGTTGCGCCAGTATTGCTATTGTCTATTGCTGTTTTGGTCATTGGCCCCAGAGATCCAACTTGTCTACTAAGCTTGGTGTCCGCGCTTGAGATGACGCCGCAATTTTAGCGTCAAAGGCATGCCTTTAAGCCATAGAAGCAGGGCTTCCCAGTGTATGCCCACGACCACCTTAGCTGTCATAAATGGATATGCAAACAGCAGTTTCAACAAGGTGGCGTCGGTCAGCGGGCGGCGTTCGCCGGCGAAATAAGCGGTCAAAATACCCCCTTCCTGGGTCGACAGGGCGATCCCCAGAAAGACTTCCTGATCTGGCGGGCGGACTGAAAAACGATAACTGCCTTCAAGCGTATTGAAGGGCGAAACGAAAAAAGCCTTTTTGGCCTCGTGGTGGATTTCGGGCGCCTCACCGCTCACCGCGGCCGAATAGAAGTGATGCTCGCCAAAGGTGTTGCTGACCTCATAGGCGAGGAATTTCGTGACCCCATCTGCGTCATCACAATAATAGACGGTTATGGGATTGAAGGCGAAACCGAGCAGGCGCGGATAGGCGAGCATGCGGATGCGGGCAATCGGTCCGGCGCCCGCCGCCTCCGCCTTGCGGCGGATGAAGGCGGCAATGGAGGAGCCGTCACGCGGCCCGAAATCGCCAGTAACCAGCGAGACAAGGTTGAATCGATTCAATGAGAAGAAGCGTAGTTTCTCATCCAGCGCTTCAAGTCTATCAAGATCGACAAGCATGGAGAAAACGCGATAGCGCAGCGCGTGGCGCTTGGGGCGCGCACGCTTGTGCACCACGTCGCCGACATAGATGGCGCCGAGGCGGTGCGGTTCGTCGCTGGGGTCTATTGCGCTGCCCACAGGCTCTGGTCTCCCTCTACCCAGTTATGCGCGATGCGATCACGCTGCTGGGCAACCTGCCAGGGCCGCTGCATGGGGCCGATCCGTTCGGCCACTTCGAGCCCGGCCTGCAGGCCGTCTTCGTGGAAACCATAGCCCATCCAGGCGCCGGCAAACCAGCTGCGCTGGGTGCCCTGCACCTGCCAGAGATCCTTTTGCGCGGCGATGGCGCGCGCGTCGAACAGGGGATGCTGGTAATCGGCCTCGTACTGCACCGTGCCGGGGGCAAAGTCGCGGTGGGGATTGAGCGTGACAAACAGGTCCGTCTTGGTGGGCAGTGGCTGCAGGCTGTTCATCCAATAGGTCAGGCTGAGGCCATCCTCGCCCTGCCCGCCCCGCAGATAGTTCCAGGACGACCACAAATGCTTGCGGCGCGGCATGAAGCTCTTGTCGGTGTGCAGCACGGCATGGTTGTCGGTAAAGCGGAAGGCGCCCAGCACGTTGCGCTCAGCCTCGCTGGTATCGGCCAGCAGCGCCAGCGCCTCATCGGCGTGACAGGCAAACACCACTTGATCAAAGGGGCGACGGCTGCCATCGGCAAAAATCAGTTTTATGCCATCGGCATGGCGGACGACCGAGCGAATGTCGGCATTGAGCACCGTACCAAACGCGTTCTGGGCGGCGATGCGCTGAACATATTGCTGGCTGCCGCCCTGCACGGTGCGCCAGGTCGGGCGATTATTGACCTGCAGCAGCGAGTGGTTGGCGAAGAATTCGATGAAGGTCTTGGCGGGGAAATCGAGCATGCCGCGCGATGGCGTGGACCAGATAGCCGCCGAGATGGGCAGGATGTGATCCTGGATGAAGATGCGCGAATAGCCGAACCGGTCGAGAAACTCGCCAATCGACAGATCGTCCTGACAGGTTGCGATCTGCTGCTCGGCCTTGCGGAAGAAGCGCATGATATCGCTGACCAGCCGCCAATGCTGGGGGCGGATGATGTTGCGGCGCTGGCCAAACAGACCATTGAGATATTCGCCGGAATACTCGCGGGCACCTTCGCCAATCGAGACAGCAAAGCTCATCCATGAGGCCGCTGTGGGCACATCGAGGTGATCAAAGAAGGCGGTCAGATTGGGGTAGTTCTGTTCGTTGTAGACAATGAAGCCGGTATCGACGGCAACCTCACCCTCGGGGGTGCGTGCAGCAACGGTGTTGGCGTGTCCGCCCAAGCGCGCATTGCGCTCGAACACGGTAACGTTTTGAGTCTGGGAAAGCAGCCAAGCCGCTGAAAGTCCTGAGATTCCCGAGCCGATAACGGCGATATTGGTGGCGGTCATAGTCGGGCGTGTCTCCGTCGGGGCCTGTGGGATATCTTACGCAGGCAGTAACGGATTGGATCAGGAAAAAATTTCAATCAACCCTTGGGCTTAGCCAGATCGGTCAGGCGAAACTGGACCTGTTCGCGCCCCTGGTAGTGATCAATGCTCAGGCTGCCGGCAAAGTGCATGGCCGCGTCGTTGCCGCGCAGCAACGCATCCCCAATGGCAGTGCTGGCGGCGCGGAAAGCAATGGCCTTGAGCCGCGCGCCATCTTCAGAGGTCAGGGTGAAGCTGACATGGCCGCCCTTGCCCACGACCTGGGCGAATTTTGCGCGATGGGCGGGAAAGGCAAAGATCGGGCCTGGATTGCCTGAGCCATAGGGCCCGGCGCGTTCGAGATCCTTGACCAGATCAATGCTGGCGCCGCGCGCGGTGAGCGCCGCGTCGATCCTGAGCGCGGTGGCGGCGCGGGCGGCGGCGACGTCAACAGAGAGCGTGCTGGCCAGAAAGGCGCGGAACGGGCCCAACTGGCCGGGCTTGATGGTGATGCCCGCCGCCATGGCGTGGCCGCCGCCCTTGACGATCAGCCCGGTATCGACCGCCTCGATGACGGCGCTGCCCAGGTCAACGCCGGGCATGGAGCGGCCCGAGCCGGTCCCGGTGCCATCGGCATGTAGGGCGATGGCGAAGGTGGGTCGTTCGAAACGATCCTTGAGCCGCGAGGCGATCAGGCCGACCACGCCGGGATGCCAGTTGGCCGAGGCCAGCACCAGCACCGGCGGGCCCTCCCCGCTGCCGATTTCCATTTCGGCGACGGCGACGGCTTCCTCGACGGCTTCGACCTCGATGCGCTGGCGTTCGGCGTTGAGTTCATCAAGGCGGGCGGCAATGGAGAGCGCGTGGTGCTCATCATCAACAGTGAGCAATTCGGTGCCCAGAGCGGCATTGCCGATGCGGCCGCCGGCATTGATGCGCGGACCGATCATAAAGCCCAGATGATAGGGATTGAGCGGGCCCGAAATGCGCGAGGCCAGCGCCAGGGCAGCGATGCCCTGATTGTCGCCGCGGCGGGCCACTTCGAGGCCGCGCACCACAAAGGCACGGTTCAGGCCAACCAGCGGCACCACATCGCACACCGTGCCCAGCGCCACGATGTCGAGCAGCTTGAGCAGATCGGGCAGGCCGGTATCGCCGCGCAGACGCAGCACGCGATTGACCGCCACCAACACCATGAAGGTGACGCCGGCAGCGCAGAGATAGCCGAGCCCGGAGATATCGTCGGGCCGGTTGGGATTGACCAGGGCTGTGGCGTTGGGCAGCTCGTGATCGGCCAGATGATGGTCAATCACCAGCACATCGGCGCCACGCTCACGGGCATGGGCGATGGGCTTGTCGCTGGTGGTGCCGCAGTCGAGCGTGATGATCAGGGTGGCGCCGGCATCGATCAGCTTGTCCATGGCCGCGATATTGGGGCCATAGCCTTCAAAGATGCGGTCGGGGATGTGGACCTGCGGTTCAATGCCGAAATGGCGCAGATAGCGTGCCATCAGCGCGCAAGAGCAGGCGCCGTCGACATCATAGTCGCCAAACAGGGCGACGGATTCATTGTCGGCGACCGCCTTGGCCAGCCGGTCGGCCAGCGCATCCATGGCGGTCAGCGTCGATGGATCGGGCATCAGCCCGCGTATGGTGGGGTCAAGGTGCTTTTCAGCATCGTCGAGTGCCACACCACGGGCGGCCATCACCCGGGCGAGAATTTCAGAAACGCCGGTGCGCTGAGCGATGGCGGTGGCAATGCGGGTGCTGGCCGAATCCAGTCGGTCCATCCAGGCGCGGCCGGTAACCGAGCGGGAGACGTCGAGGAATGGGCGCGGCGCATCGAGCATGGCTCAGAGGTAGGCGATTTGAGAGCGAGTTGAAAGGGCAAGCTTGGCCTCTCCCGGGCGGGGAGAGGCATGGCGTGTTCAGCGGGCGTGGCGCGCCTTGATCCAGCGCACGGTCTGACTCCAGGAGCGCATGACGACCGTGCTGGTCTCCACCGAATGGCGGCGCAGCCGGATGCCGTCGAGCAAGGTGCCATCGGTGACGCCGGTCGCGGCCACCAGCACATCGCCAGCGGCCAGTTCGGTAACGTCATAGATACGGTTGGCGTCGGTAATGCCCATTTCGACGGCCCGCGCGCGCTTTTCGGGGGTGTCCAGGATCAGCTTGCCCTGCATCTGGCCACCTATACAGCGCAGTGCTGCAGCCGCCAGAACGCCTTCAGGCGCGCCGCCGGAGCCGAGATAGATATCGATGCCGGTATCCTCGGTGCTGACCGCATGTATTACGCCCGCAATGTCGCCATCGCTGATCAGCTTGACGGCGACGCCGGTACCGCGCAGTTCCTCGATCAGCGCCGCGTGGCGCGGACGATCGAGCACGATGGCCGTGATCTCGCTGAGCGGGACGCCCTTGGCCTTGGCCAGCGCGTTGACGTTCTCGGTGGCCGTCCAGTCGATATTGACGGTGCCCCTGGGGTATTCGGCGCCAATGGCGATCTTGTGCATATAGACGTTGCGGGCGACGTTGAGCAGGCCGCCTCGTTCAGCCATGGCGAGCACAACGATGGAATCGGGCTGATTCTTGGCGCACAGCGTCACGCCTTCGAGCGGATCAACGGCGATATCGACTTCAGGACCGCTGCCCAGACCCACGGCCTGGCCGATGTAAAGATCGTCGCATTCGTGCTGCTCGCCCTCGCCTATGACGATGCGGCCAGAGATGGCGACGGTGTCGAGTTCGGCCTTCATGGCCTGCACAGCGGCATCATCGGCAGCTTTTTCGTCGCCCTTGCCGCGCCATTCGGCAGCAGCGATGGCAGCGCGTTCGGTGACGCGCACCAGTTCCAGGGTCAGGCTGCGGTGCAGATTGGCGGGGGTCTTGGTCCCCTCGACCTTACTGAGCTTCATATGTCCTCCCGGGGCCTGATTGCCCCGGCGGGGCTCAGAGTTGTTCGATCCGGATCAATTGCGGTTCACCCACGATAAACCCGTCAGAGGCGATCTGCGCAAGCGATTCACGCACCGCCGATTCTAAAGTCTGTTGAGTTATCATCACCACGGTACGCGTTGGCGAGCCATCCGGCGCTACAGCTTTGGCACTCAAATCAGACCGCTGGATGACGCTATCGATGGAAATGCCGCGCTCGCCCATGCGGGTGGCGATACCTGCCAGGGCGCCGGGCACGTCCTTGGCACTGAGGCGGATGTAGTAGCCGCCATCATGGGCACGCATGGCCGCCTCGCGATAGGGCAGCAGTTCATCGCTCGGCACGCCGAGCGGCGGCACGCGGGTGCCGCGGGCTATGTCGAGAATGTCGGAGAGCACCGAGGATGCCGTGGGCGGGCCACCGGCGCCGGGGCCAGCAAGCAGCAATTCGTGGACGTGATCGGTTTCGAGGGCAACTGCGTTCATCACGCCGTCGACGCCAGCAATGGCGCTGCCTCGGGGTACGAAGGTGGGGTGAACGCGCTGCTCGATGCCGTCGTCGGTGCGCTGGGCAATGCCCAGCAGCTTGATCTTGTAGCCGAGGTCGGCGGCGACCTGAATGTCGTGCTGGGTGATGCCGGTAATGCCTTCAACCCGGATCTTGTCGGGGGCCAGTTCATAGCCAAAGCAGAGCGTGGCGAGAATGGCGAGCTTGTGGGCGGTGTCATAGCCTTCCACGTCAAAGGTCGGGTCGGCTTCGGCATAGCCGAGCGCCTGCGCATCCTTGAGGCAATCGGCAAAGGAGATGTCCTCATTGCCCATGCGCGTCAGAATGTAGTTGCAGGTGCCGTTCATGATGCCGAACACCTTGGCGATGCGGGCAGAGCCCAGACCTTCGCGCAGCGTCTTGATGACTGGTATGCCGCCGGCGACCGCAGCCTCAAAACCCAGCTGTGCGCCGGTTTCCTCGGCCAGCTTGGCCAGTTCGGTACCGTGCTTGGCCAGCAATGCCTTATTGGCAGTGACCACGGGGCGCCCGATTTCAAGCGCCGCCTTGACCGAAGCCAGTGCGGGACCGTCTTCGCCGCCGATCAGTTCGACAAACAGGTCAATGCCATCCGATTTGGCCAGCGCCACCGGATCATCGAACCAGTCGAGGCCGGTAATGTCGATGCCGCGATCGCGCGAACGCGAGCGGGCGGCAACAGCGGTGACCACCAACTGTCGGCCAAGCTTCTTGGTGAGCTCGGCGCCATCCTTTTGCAGAATGCTGACCAGTGTCGCGCCAACATTGCCCAGCCCGGCCACGCCAACGCGCAGCGGTGGCAGTGCTTCGCCATCACCGAACTCCTGCATCGCCTTGAGAATGCGGGTGCGGGTTTCCGAACGGGGCTCACGGCCCTCGCGCAGATCGAACACGAACAGCGGATCGCCGGCAACGGTGCGGCCGAAGCGGGTCGGCGTCCAGCCGCGTGCGGAGATGAAAGTTTCGACGGCTTGGCGGAAAGACTGGATATCACTCATGGTGGCGACATCTGCATAGGAATATGCCTAGCCGTCAATAGGAGTTTGCCCAGAACCCCATATGATGCGGGCCATACCGCCCTTGCAGTGACGGTATGGCCCGATTTTCAGTGCAGAATTGCCGTGATCAGCCGACCAGCGGTACCACGTTGCCAGAACCCGATTTTGAGCCCAGCAGCTTTTTGACGTTGCGGGCCGCCTGGCGGATGCGCTGTTCGTTCTCGACAAAGGCGAGGCGTATGTACTGATCGCCATACTCACCAAAGCCGACACCGGGAGCAACACCGACACCGGTCTCCTTGATCAGCAGCTTAGCAAATTCGAGCGAGCCGAGATGGGCAAACTGTGGTGGGATCGGCGCCCAGGCAAACATGGTGGCCTTGGGCACCGGAATGTTCCAGCCAGAGCGGGCAAAGCTCTCGACCATGACGTCACGGCGGAATTTGTAGATCTTGCGGATCTCGTCGACCACATCATCGGAGCCGTTCAGGGCCGCGGTTGCAGCCACCTGAACCGGGGTAAAAGCACCATAGTCGAGATAGGATTTGACGCGCGCCAGAGCCGCGATCAGCCGTTCGTTGCCTACAGCGAAGCCCACGCGCCAGCCGGGCATGGAATAGGTCTTGGACATGGAGGTGAACTCGACGGCGATATCCATTGCGCCGGGCACCTGCAGCACCGATGGCGGCGGCACATCATCAAAATAGATCTCGGAATAGGCCAGATCCGAGAGGATGAATATCTCATTGTCGCGGCAGTACTTGACCACTTCGGCGTAGAAATCGAGCGTGGCGGTATAGGCCGTGGGGTTGGCCGGGTAGTTCAGCACCAGCGCGATCGGCTTGGGAATGGAGTGCCGAACGGCCCGGTCCAGCGAGCGCATGAAGTCTTCATTGGGATCAGCGGGCATGGAGCGCACGACGCCGCCGCTCATGATGAAGCCGAAGGAATGGATGGGATAGGTTGGATTGGGGACCAGCACCACATCGCCGGGGGCGGTGATGGCCTGGGCCATGTTGGCGAAGCCTTCCTTGGAACCCAGCGTGGCCACCACCTGGGTATCCGGATTGAGCTTCACGCCAAAACGACGGCCGTAATAGCTGGCCTGGGCCTTGCGCAGGCCGGGGATGCCCTTGGAGCTCGAATAGCGATGGGTCCGCGAATCGAGAACGGTTTCCTGCAGCTTCTTGACGATATGATCGGGTGTGGGCAGGTCGGGATTGCCCATGCCGAGGTCGATAATGTCGACGCCTTCGGCGCGCGCCTTGGCCTTGATTGGGTTGATATGCTCGAACACGTAAGGGGGCAAACGGCGGATGCGATGGAATTCTTCGCTCATGATTTCCTCTGGGGTCCGCATGGGGACCTGTCGTGGGCCGCGACGCGCTCGACAGCGCCAAACCCCATTATGGGGCTGATTATCGCGGAATTATGGTTGTAATCGGGTTAAATGCCCGCTGGGGCGTTTGTGGTGTTCGGCTCTTCCCGGCCCAGCCAGGGCCATTTGGGAAGAGCTAGCGGGCGTTTGCGCCGGCCGCCATGAAGGCGGCCGCAGCCACTGCACTGCCGGCGAGCGAGGCTCCAACCATTGCAACAGTGTACAGAGACTGCATGTCCCTTGCCCTTCGAATGCGATTTTTGTATTGAAATGAGCTATCAATAGAGCCGTTCATAATTCCTCGTCGAGGACTTGTAAATGGCGCGCCGGACGCCAACCTTGGGCTCCATGGCTGCCACACGGTGAGGTTAGACACTTGAAGCGCATTGCCCTTGTCACGATCGGCACGCAGGGCGACGTTCAACCCTATCTTGCTCTGGCCATTGAGCTAAAAGAGCGCGGCTACTCCGTCGTTCTGGGTGCGTCCGAAGAATTTCAGGGCATGGTCGAAGGCTATGGCATCGAGTTCCACACGTTGGGACCATCGATCCAGTCGTTCATGACGCAACAGCGCTTCGAGAATGCGATGAGCCAGTCCATGCTCATCAATGGCCCTTCCCTGTTGCGGCAGGGCCAACAGATCGTGGACACTGCGGCGCGCCACGCCTGGCAGATGTGTCAGGGCGCCGACATGCTGATCCTGAACATGAACACCAGCTTTGGCATCGACATTGCCGAAGCGCTGCGCATTCCGGCGATCATGGTGGCGCTGCAGCCGCTCAACTCGACCAGCGAATTTCCGCTGTGCATGTATTATGGCGGCGATTTCGGCCCGGCCTTCAACCGCCTGAGCTATACCGCCATGACGGTGCAGCAGATCTATTACAACCTGCCGCGCAACAAGCTGCGGCGCGAGCTGATGGGACTGGATTCGCGCAAGAAGGGTGGCTTCTTCCGCAATACCGATGGCACCTCGCTGGTAACGCTGTATCCCTATTCGCCCGTGGTTTCACCCCGCCCACGCGACTGGCCCAAAAGCGCCATCGTCACCGGGTACTGGCAACTCAAGGACCGCTCCGACTGGCAGCCTTCGGCAGAATTCCAGAAATTCCTCTCCGAGGGTGAGGCGCCGGTCTATATCGGCTTTGGCTCGATGCCATTCGGGGCCGAGCGCAATACCAAGATCCTCAAGGAAGCCGTGGCGATGTGGGGCGGCCGCGCCGTGGTTGCCCGCGGCTGGGGCGGCATCAATCCCAAGGATCTGCCCGACACCATCTTTGCCATCGAAAAGGCGCCGCACGACAAGCTGTTCAAATATGTGTCGGCCGTGGTGCATCATGGCGGCGCGGGCACAACGTCGGCAGGCCTGCATCTGGGCCGTCCGACATTTGTCGTTCCGCAATTGGTGGACCAACCCTATTGGGGCCGCCGCGTCTATGAGCTGGGCTGCGGGCCCAAGCCGGTCCGTCTTCGCAAGCTGACATCGGAAATTCTGGCTGGCGCACTGGGCGATCTGAGCACCAATCCGGAATACCGGCGCAATGCCACCGATGTCGCCGAAAAGCTGCAAGCCGAAGAGGGTACCGACAAGGCAATCAAGGTGATTGAACGCGTGATGGCCAATTATGTGCCGCGTACGGTCAAGGCCAAGAAGCCCAAAAAGGTCAAAAAGCCCGTGCTCAAGCGCGTCAGCTAAACCGCTAGCGGCGCACCAGCATGGTCGCCGTACCGGCGATCAGTGCCGGACCAAATACGGCTACAGCAAACCCCATTACCATCGGACCGATACCGGCGTCGAACCAGGCCAGGACCAGGAGCCCTGCCCCGGCCAGAAACACCGCGCCGCCTGCGGCGCGATGCACGATGGTCCAGGCGCGATCGCCGGCAATCGGCCAAGGCATACGCATGCCTGCATAGGTATGCCGTTCGGCTTCGTAGAGCACCACGCCGAGCAGCAGCAGGGTCAGCCCCAGCCCCAACCCGGTAAAGCGGATCAGATCAAGATCAGAGCCAAAGCCGTTGAGCAGCAGGCCCAGCTGGGTCGTGGTGATGATGGCCAGCACCAGAGAGAGCGCCGGATCAAGGATGTGCTGGGATTTGGCGAACTGGTTTTTGGTGAACAGCCGGCCCATGACGAAAAACACCACCAGCAGCAGCACCGACAAGCCCGGTCCGACCGCCAGCGCGAAATCGCGCGGCCATTGCCAGAGAGGTGTACCCCCTGACCAGCGGGCGACGAACAGGAAATCGGCGGGCACGCGGAACAGGGCCACGCCGGTAATGGCGAGGGTGACAGCGGCCAGAAGCAGGTGGAAACGGGTAACGAGGCTGTTCATCACGCTCAGATAGGCAAAGGCATCAACAATGTCAGCGTGCGCCCGTCAGAATAATGCGGCTCCGACGCGATCGGAGACGGCATGGCCGGCCACAGACACGAAAAAAGGGCCGGTTTCCCGGCCCTTTCTGCAAATTCGATAATCGCAAGCTTAGCGCTTGGAGAACTGGAAGGACTTGCGGGCCTTGGCCTTGCCGTACTTCTTGCGTTCCACAACGCGGCTGTCGCGAGTCAGGAAGCCGCCCTTCTTGAGGACTGGGCGCAGGGCTGGCTCAAAGTAGTTGAGCGCCTTGGAGATGCCGTGACGTACAGCGCCAGCCTGGCCGGACAGACCGCCGCCGGCAACAGTAACGACAACGTCGTACTGGTCGGTGCGCTCGGTCGCCACGATTGGCTGCTTGACGATCAGCTGCAACACTGGACGGGCAAAGTACTTGGCAAATTCGCGGCCATTGACCGTGACAGTGCCCTTGCCTGGCTTGATCCAAACGCGTGCAACAGCGTTCTTGCGCTTGCCGGTTGCGTAGGCACGGCCCTGTGCGTCGAGCTTCTGTTCATGCACGGGTGCAGTGTTGACAGCAGGAGCGACAGTGGTGGTGCCGAGGTCTTCGAGGGAGTTGATGGTTTCAGCCATATTACTTCACCCGCACATTCTTGGAGTTCATCGCAGCGACATCCAGCTTGGCTGGGTTCTGCGCTTCGTGGGGATGCTCGGCGCCAGCATAGACGCGGAGATTCTTCAGCTGCGCGCGGGTCAGCGGACCACCAGGCATCATGCGACGCACGGCGTTCTCAAGCACGCGCTCAGGGAAACGACCCTCGAGCAGATCGCGGGCGGAACGTTCCTTGATGCCGCCGGCAAAACCGGTGTGCCAGTAGAACTTGTGCTGGTCGAGCTTGCGACCGGTCAGCTTCACCTTGTCGGCATTGATGACAACGATGTTGTCGCCCATGTCCATGTGCGGGGTGAAGGTTGGCTTGTGCTTGCCGCGCAGACGCGAGGCAATGATCGAAGCAACGCGACCCACGACGAGGCCTTCGGCGTCGATCAGGATCCACTTCTTTTCGATCTCGCTCGGTTTTGCCGAGTAAGTGCTCATGCTTGAATTCCCTAAATCTCTGGGGTGACCGGCTCTCTCCGGTGGAGAAAGCGGCACGTTCGGTGGTCCGTGTATGGGGGATTCCGCATCCCGTCAATAGCCTTGATTTTATGCATCAAAATCAATGACTTGCAGCAACGGTATTATATTACCGCATCAAATGCAGGGTTCAAGATGCGGTTCGGTGGGCGCGGCGCATGTCGGCGATATAGGCGATGATGACGCCGGCCAGCATGAAGGCCAGGGCCTGATGGCCAACGGCCAGCGAAATCGGCACCGCCATGAGTAGCGTACCAATGCCCAGCACGACCTGCAGCAGCACCAGAATGGCCAGACGCGGCAGCCAGCCATGCACCCCGGCAAAGCCACCGGCGTCGCGCTGCTGATAGAGCATGACCGCGACGTAAGCGACGATGACATAGGCGATGGTGCGGTGAATGAACTGCACGGTCAGCGCGTTCTCGAACAGGTTCTTCCAGCCCGGCTGCATGGCGCCCAGCCCCTGCGGGACAAGCGCACCATCCATCAGCGGCCAGGTATTGTAGCCCATGCCAGCGTCGAGGCCGGCGACAAACGCCCCTGCCCCGATCTGCAGGATGATCAGGCCGAGCAGCACGACGGCCCAGCCCATATTGCGCTGTGGCGCCAGCCCGGTGACGCGCCCCGGCTCAAGTGAGCGCGGCACGTAGATCAGGGCAATAAAGAGCAAGGAGGCGGCGGTCAGATGCGCGGCGAGGCGGTATTGCGAGACCGAGGTCAACTCGCTGAGGCCCGAGGAAACCATCCACCAGCCCAGGGCGCCCTGAAATCCGCCCAGCACGAACAGGCCGAACAGTGGCCAGGCCAGTTGCGGGGTGAAGCGCTTCTGCGCCAGGAACACCACGAACGGAATGAGGAAGGCCACGCCAAGCAGGCGCCCGAGCAGGCGATGGACGAATTCCCAGAAGAAGATGACCTTGAAGTCATCCAGGCTCATCCAGCTATTGTTCACTTCGTATTGCGGGATCTGCTTATAGGCATCGAACTCGGCCTGCCACTGCGCATCATTGAGCGGCGGGATGGTGCCCGAGATCGGCTTCCAGCTGGTAATGGACAGACCGGACTCGGTAAGCCGGGTAATGCCGCCGACGACCACCATGAGCAGCACCATGGCCGCCATGGCGTAAAGCCAGATGCGTACCGGGCGAAGCCGGTCACTGGCGTAATTGGTCTGACTGCGTGCGGCATTGTGGACGGTGGTCACGGCATTTTCCCGGTGTCGGTCAACGGGTCAGAGTGGTATGCCGCTAGCAGTTCCCTCGCAATAGGCGCGATGCCGCACATGACGCAGCGTAACCGCAAGTTGATCGGTGTCTTCCTCATCTTGGGGTCGATCATCGCCTGGCTGTCGATCTTTACCTCGGTCTATCTGGCGTTTCCGCCCGATCTGCCGATCTGGATCCTGATGCCGTACTTTATTGTCGCAGGCATGGGCTGGCTCTATCCGGCCATGGCAATTATCCGCTGGATGTCCAAGCCCGACGCCTGATCAGCCGGTCAGCTTGCCCATCAGCGAGAAGATCGCGCCCGTCGCAAAGACATCGACATAGCGACGCGACTGGAAATAGCCGTTGAGCGATACGCGCGGCAGCGCGAACGGGTCCTGGGCATGACGCTTGTAGAGCCCGCCGGGCCGTGTGGTGACGGCCGATGAGAAACCCGATTCCCGCGCCAGTGCGAACTCGCGTGCCCCCGCCGAGAGCGGCCCGCCCAAGGGGTAGGAGAAGTGCGCCGGCCGCTGGCCGAACTGGGCGTGCAGGATTTCTGCCGATTTGTTGATTTCGTTGCGCGCCTGATCAAGCGGCAGTTTGGCCAGTTCGTAATGATGGACGGTATGGGCACCGATGGTGCACAGCGACTCGCCGGCAAAATGGCGCAGTTCGGGCCAGTCCATGATCAGGTCACGGCACTGCTGATCCAGATCATAGCCATAGGCGGCGGCGAATTTGCGCAGCAGCGCGATGCGCTCGTCTTCGGGCATCTTGCGCATCTGCCAGTAGAGCGTGTCAAAGGCCGCCTGCTTCTGGCTGGTGGTGCGGGTGTCGACATAGTCGGTCTCGCCATCCACCGTCATGGCAATCGCCTGTTGGCGGCTGATGATGTCCTCAATGGCCTGCCACCAAAGCTCGCCCACCCCATCGACCAGTGCAGTCGGAACATAGAGGGTGAACGGGGCTTCCTGGCGCCGCAGGATGGGCAGCGCGTATTTCAGGTTGTCCTTATAGGCATCGTCGAATGTCAGAACGACGAAGGGCCGCCCCTTTTTGGGTGCCGCGAGGCGCTCCAGCGCCTCATCCATGCTGACAATGTCGATATCGAGATCGCGCAGGCGTTCAATGACATATTCAAGAAAGCTAGGCTCGACCTGCAGTATGGCGTTAGGCGAGAAATCTGCCGGGGTATCGGGCAAGACGCGATGCAGGGTGAAGATCACCCCCCGCGACTGCGACAGCCTGCGCAGCAGACCTGGCAATCCGGACAGCCAGATCAGCTCGAACATGGTGCGGATAACCGCATACTTGGCGGACATCAGAGGCTCCGATCAGGCGGCGACGCGGGTCGCCCCCTGTGCAACTTCAACGGTGTCGAAGCCTGCTTCGATCAGTTGCGTGCGCGTATCGGCGACGGCAGTGCTGTCGTCCTTGGCATCTGCCACCAGCACCACGCGACCGTTGAGCCCGGCAAACATGGGCAGGGTTGAGTTCATGCCAACCCGTCCCGTGAGCAGCACCACGACCTCATAAATGTCGCCCAAGGCCTCGATCAGCGTTGCGGGCTTGCTGGATTTGCGTGCGATTGAGCGGCCTGTACCCCAGGGGATTTCGGCGAAGCTGTTGTCGGCAGACTTGTGCACGACTTCACCGAAGCTGGCGACATCCATGCTCAAATCCGTCAGTCCCACGTCATCGCCGATGCGGGTACTGCCGGCATCGACCAGGGCTACGCTCAGGCCGCGCGCCAGGGCGTCAGCAACAATCTCTTCGGCCACGGCTTCACATTCACCGTGCGAGCGATGCGCGGCCAGCAGCACCAGATGGGAGCGGCCCAGCACCAGATCGCCGGTCAGCTCACTCATGCTGATCAAGCCCGGAATGGCCTCATCGGCTGGGGGCGCAATGGTAGCTGCCGTTGCTGGCATGGCGTCAACAACAGGCTTGGCCGGTGCGACTTCGACAACGTCTTCAGCGGCCAGCGCACGGATCAGGTCTTCATGGCTTGAAGCAGGCTTGTTGACGGCCGCCGGTTCATCCCAGACAGGCTGCTGCCAGACGGGCTCGACCAAATCTGCTGTCTCGCCGAATTCATCAGTGGCAACCGGCTCCATTGCAGCCAATGGCCCAACGGTCTCAACAGCATCGGCATGAGCCACGACCTCCTGGTCGAAGACGGGCTCGGCGGCTTCGTCAGTAACCGCATCATCCAACTGATCCCCAGCCGGGACCTCAAATTGCTGATCGGGCTCAAGCTCGGCTTCGGAGAACGGCACTTCGTCGAGTTCATCCTGCGCCCGAACCGGCGCACTGCCCTCAATGATTGCACGCCCCGACATCAGTTCGGTGAAGACGATCAGGCCGATCTGGGTAGCAAGGGCGACAATGCCAACCGCCATCAGGATCAGGGCAGTCTTTGGCGAAGCAGGCGATACCGATGGCGCAGCAAGACTGACGACGCGCACATCAGGCAATGCCGAACTGGTCTCGGTGCGCGAGAATGCCTCGTTATAGCGCTGCAGGTAGCCTTCGAGCAAATCGCGCTGCGCCTTGGCCTCGCGCTGCAGCCCATCAAGGGTCACAGTATCCTGCGTCGCGGTGGATGCGGAGACCTTGGCGCTCGTCAAGTCAGCCTTGAGGGAGGTTTCCAGATCCGCTTCGATCTGGGCTTCGGCTTCGAGTGCATTGGCGACGCGCCGGCCTTCCAGAGCGATCTGATTGTCGAGCTCGTTGATCTGTGCGGTCAGCGCCCGAATGGTGGGGTGACTGGACAGCAGGGTTGCCGAACGCTGGGCCTTCTCGGCCTGCAGGGTGGCCTTATCTTCGCTCAGGCGCTGGATAACCACGGAATCGCGGACATCGGTCACGCCCTCAATGGACTGGCCGCGCTCAAGCATGCCGCGGATCATCTGAGCACGCGACAGAGCGGTGTTCTTGCGCTCCTGGGCGGCATTGATCTGGGTGGCGACAGCCGAGAGCTGCTGATCGAGCAGGCTGGTATTATTGCTGCCAGTGAAGAGATCATTGTCGACCTTGAAACTGGCGACAGCCGTTTCGGCCTCTTTGACTACCCCGCGCAGACGCTCGATCTCGGCGCGCAGCCAGCTGGTGGCCTCGGCCGTATCCGACAGGGAGAGCTGGGCACGACGGGCGACATGGGCATTGGCGACGGCGTTGGCGATATCGGCAGCGCGCTGTGGATCGGTCGAACGCACCAGCACCGAGATCAGACGGGAATCGCGCTCCTGAACAACGGTCAGGGCCTTGTTGAGATTTTTCAGCACCGTCTCATCAATGCTCACCGGGGTCGCCTTGCGACCCAGGAGCTGGGTGATGATGCTGATGGGCGACAGCCCGCTATTGGTGGAACCATTGAACTCGGGCACCGAGCGGAGATCCAATTCGTCGATCACCTTGAGCAGCGTGTCGCGCGACTGGATCAGTTCGATCTGACTGGATACCACCCCGGCATCGGTGCCGGAGGAAACAGGCGCCACCTCGTTGGACGCAAGCGAATACACGTTGCTGCGCGCTTCAACCAGAATGGATGCAGAGGACTCATAAAGACGCGGCACGAACAACAGCACAGCGAAGGTGACTGCCAGAAGAACCAGAGTGACCAGAATGATGCGCGGCAGACGCCGCACAACAGCACCAAGCACTGCGGCAACGTCGATCCGCGCGTCGCGCACGGCTGGTGACTCATAGGTCATGGAAGTTCCTCGTTCTATGTCCTGATTTAATGTCACCGCGTGGTAAGCATTTGGTTAAACAACTCGCACTTCGCGAAATGCACGCGCAGCGAAGGGCTTTATTAACCATGGCAAGCCAGACTGCAGGCATCTCAAAACGCGCGGGATTGTTATGCGTTGGTTACCCCTGCTCACCATTGTTCTGATGCTGCCGCTGGCGGCATGCGCAACGACGCGCCCGGCAACCTATCTGGTGGAAACCCGAGGCCCGTATGACCTCGACACCGGCGACACGGTCAGGGTCACGGTCTATGGCGACGCCGAACTCACCGGCTCCTACAAGGTCGACGACAGTGGCGCGGTGGCGTTCCCGCTGGTTGGCCCGGTTCAGGTGCGCGGCACCACCACCAAAATGGCAGCAGCCAGCATCGCTTCGGCATTGGCCAATGGCTATATGCGCAACCCGGACGTAGCCGTGGAAGTCGCCGAATACCGACCGTTCTTTATTCAAGGCGAAATCGGCGCTGCCGGTCAGTTCCCCTATGTCTATGGCATGACAGTGCGCGCCGCGATCAGCACAGCGGGCGGTTTCACAGACACCGCCAATCGCAGCAATGCCGTGGTGTATCGCCGCCAGGGCGGCGAGATGGTCAAGGGTACGGTCAGCCTAGATTTCCCGATCTATCCCGGCGACACCATCGTGATTACAGAACGCTGGTTCTGACGGGCATGCCAATGACTGCTGGAAAGCTGCGCATTCTGCAGGTGATGCGGGCGCCAGTGGGCGGCTTGTTTCGCCACGTCGCCGACCTCACCCGAGAACTGAGTGGCCATGGGCACAGTGTTGGTCTGGTGGTCGACAGTCTGGCCAATGACGCGCAGACCGAAAGCCGGCTGACTGAACTGGCGCCGCATGTGGCGCTGGGCATCCATCGCTTTGATATGCCGCGCGTGCTGGGTCGGGGCGATCTGATCACGCCGCTGGCGGTGCGTAAACTGGCCAAATCACTCGACATCAACGTGCTGCACGGCCATGGCGCCAAAGGCGGCTTTTATGCCCGGCTGGCCCGTCTGGGCGGGAGCAAGGCTGTGGCCATCTATACACCGCATGGCGGCGTACTGCACTTTGACAAGTCCTCGGCATCAGGCCGGGTGTTCCACATGCTCGAGCGCTGGCTGATGGGCCAGACCGGGGCAATCGTGTTTGAAAGTGCCTATGCGCAGGCGACCTATGGCGGGCTGATCGGTGCGCCCACCTGCCCTACGCGGGTGATCCACAACGGGTTGGCCGCTGATGAATTCGTGCCAGTACCAGCCAATGCCGACGCCGCCGACTTCGTGTTCGTTGGCGAATTGCGCGACCTCAAGGGCATTCACGTTCTGATCGAAGCGCTCGCGGGCGTAAGGCGGGCCGACGGGTCACCGGCAACTCTGGTGATGGCCGGTGATGGCAGCAGCCGCGATGCGCTTGTCGCCCAGATCAACCAGCTTGGCCTTGAGGCACGCGTCAGCCTGATCGGGGCGCAGCCTGCCCGGCCCAGCTTTGCCCGCGGGCGGATTGCCGTGGTGCCATCGCTGGCCGAGTCCCTGCCCTATATCGTGCTGGAAGCGGCGGCGGCGCAATTACCGGTGATCGCGACACGGGTTGGCGGCATTCCCGAAATCTACGGCCCCACGTCATCAAGCCTGATTGCGGCCAACGATGCCGTGGCGCTGCAAGGCGCAATGCAGGCCGCGCTGGACGCCCCTGAGGCGACAAGGCAGGAAGCGGTGCAACGCGCCGCGTATATTGCCGAGCGCTTCTCGCTGGCGCGCATGGCTGGGGATATCGAGGCGCTTTACGCTGAACTGACCGCCCCAGCTTAAGCGCTTAGCTTCACTGACTTTAAACGCCTTGCGCACAGAATGCCGCCAGATTCCCATACTGGTAGCGTTCCCATGTATCGTGTCGACCCCAAGCAGGCTCTGCTTGAACATGCAAATAAGCAAAAAGCGGCAGGCAATGCCGATCGTGAACTCTCGCCACAGGCGGAGGCCATCATCGCCGCACCGGCCGAACGGATCATATCCGGCGCCGTGGTGGTGGGTGTGGCCCAGGTGGTGGAAGCGCTGCTGCTGGCCACGCTGGGCTATGGGATCTACGCGTTCTACGTGGAACTGGGGCAGCCGACATTTTATGTCCCGGTGATCCTGGCGGCATGTCTGTTGGCCAATGTGCTGTTCAACGCGGCGCGTGCCCATCGCATCACGGCCTATCGCACCATTTTCAACCAGCTCAGCCGCGTGCTGGGCGGATGGACCCTCGTGATGGTGGTACTGGCCGTGGGCATCTTCTTTTTCAAAGCAAGCGACCTGTTTTCGCGGGTCTGGCTGGCGGGCTGGTTTGTCGGCGGCGCCGTTCTGCTGATTGGCTATCGCATGGGGCTGCGCGCCATGGTGATGCGCTGGACCCAGCAGGGCCGACTGCGGCGGCGTACGGTTATTGTTGGCGGCGGCAGCGATGCCGAAACGCTGATCGACCAGGTGCGTGCCAGTGCCAGCAACGACATTTCGCTGCTGGGCCTGTTCGATGACCGCATCGACAATCGTTCGCCCGAGAGCGTGGCGGGCGTGCCCAAGCTGGGCAAGGTCGCCGACCTGATCGAATTTGCCCGTCGCACCTCGGTTGATCTGGTGATCGTGTCGATGCCGTTATCGGCCGAAAAGCGCGTGCTCGACATGCTGACCCAGCTCTGGGTGCTGCCGGTCGACATTCGGCTATCGGCACATATGAGCAAGCTCAAATTCACCAACAAGGCCTATTCCTATGTTGGCGACATCGCCGTGTTCGACATGGCCGACCGGCCGATTTCGGACTGGAACCTGGTGTTCAAATGGGTGTTCGACAAGCTGGTGGCGATCACCGCGCTGGCGCTGCTGTCGCCGGTCATGATCGTCACAGCCATTGCGATCAAGCTCGAGAGCAAGGGGCCGGTGTTCTTCCGGCAGAAGCGACACGGCTTCAACAATGAGCTGATCAGCATCTACAAGTTCCGCTCGATGCGCGATGACATGGCTGATCTGACCGCGTCCCGGCAGGTGACCCGCAATGACGCGCGCGTCACCCGGGTCGGCAAGTTCATCCGCAAGACCTCGATCGACGAGCTGCCGCAGCTGTTCAACGTGCTCAAGGGCGAGTTGTCCATCGTTGGCCCGCGCCCGCATGCGCTGCAGGCCAAGGCCGACAATCAGCTATATTACGAGGCTGTGGAGGGCTATTTCGCCCGCCATCGCGTCAAGCCCGGCATGACCGGCTGGGCGCAGATCAATGGCTGGCGCGGGGAAACCGACACCATCGACAAGATCATGCAGCGCGTGAACCACGACCTGTATTATATCGAGCACTGGTCGATCCTGTTTGATCTCTACATCGTGCTGATGACGCCGGTGTCGCTGGTCTCCAAGAACGAGAATGCCTATTGACCCAGAGCGGCACCATGGATGGCGCTGGCGTGACCGGCTCCGCCGGGGCGGGACTGGCGTTTGTTCGTGGCCGCGCCATGAGCCTGCTCGACATGATGGTGGGGATCTGGATCTTCACCGGCGGGCTGGTGCTGTTTGAGCCCTCGCCCTACGAGCTGACGTTTCTGGTCGTGCTACCGCTGGCCTTTGTGGCGGGCATGGGGATCTACCGCTCAACCTTTGGACTGCTGGCGCTGCTGGTGGCCTTTACGCCATTCGCGCTGGTGGCGTGTTTTCAAGTGCGCTTCACCCCGATCAGCGACGCGCTGATCTTTTCGATCGTCACCATCTTCCTGCTGCTGACCAGCTATTTCATCGCCAATTATGTCGCCGGAGACACCGAGCGCCGCATGCGCATCGTGATGCGCGCCTATACGGCGGCAGCGGTGATCTGCGCGATCGTGGGCACGCTGGCCTATCTGAGGCTGATACCGGGCGCTGATATCTTTCTGCGTTATGGTCGCGCCAAGGCGACTTTCAACGATCCTAATGTTTATGGCCCCTTCCTGATCCTGCCGGCCATGTATGCGCTGCAGCGTGTGCTGCTGGGGCGTGGTCGCATGCAGTTCTGGGCGGGGGCGATCTACATGGTGCTGTTCGTCGGCGTGTTCGTGAGCTTCTCGCGCGCGGCCTGGGGGCATTTTGCGTTTTCATCGATCATCGTGCTGGGACTGTGCTTCGTGCTTGAAGCGGCGGCACGCGACAAGGTGCGCATCATGATCATGTCGCTGCTGGGCGCAGCGATGCTGGTGGTGGCGCTGGCCGGGCTGCTCAGCATTCCCTCGGTGCAGTCGCTGTTCGAAGTCCGGGCGGCAGGACAGAACTATGATTCCGGCGCAACGGGGCGCTTTGGCCGACAGGCCTATGCGTTCGAACTGGCGCTGGACAATCCGCTGGGGCTGGGGCCGCACGAGTTCGCCAATCTGCGTATCCGTGAAGAACCGCACAATGTCTATGTGTCGGTGATGCACGTATATGGTTGGGGCGGCGGCGCGATGTATTACCTGCTGATCATTCTGACATTGTGGCGCGGCACAGCCGCTCTGGCACGCCCCTCCCCCTATCGGCTGATGATGATCCCGCTGATGGGAACGTTCACCATGCTGGTTGCAGAGTCGGCGATTATCGACAGCGATCACTGGCGCCACTGGTATCTCATCGCCGGGCTGATCTTGGGCATTTCCAGCGCGATCAAGAACGACCCACGGGGCAGCGTGGCGCGCGAGAGAATGCTGATCTAGGCCTGACTTGCCGCCTCCGCATGATAGGTTGAGATCGGGAATCGGTCGCGCGTGCGGCCGCGAGGAGGCTGCATGACAGCGACGACAACTGGCGTACGCTCGCAAGCGAGCGTGGGCATAGCCTTGATGTGTGTCGGGGTGGCGTGCCTGTGCGTGAATGACGCCATCGCCAAGACGCTGACGCAGTTTTACTCGCCCGTCCAGATCCTGTTCCTGCGCAATCTGATCGCCCTGCCGATTGCGGCGCTGATCGCCTTCAAGATGGGTGGGGCCCACGCCCTGCGCTCCCATCGTCCCGCAGCGCATCTGCTACGGGGGATCGTCTGGCTGTGTGCGGCGGTGCTGTTCTTCTCCGGCCTGCGCTATCTGGAGCTGGCCGAAGCGACCATTCTGGTGTTCACCGCCCCCGCCTTCATCACCGCGCTATCGGCGCTGGTGCTCAAGGAACAGGTAGGTTGGCGACGCTGGCTGGCGGTGCTGGTGGGGTTCGTTGGCGTACTGGTGGTGGTGCGCCCCGGCCCTGAGACCTTTCAGGCTGCTTCGCTGTTTCCGCTAGCCACGGCGCTGTTCTACGCGCTGTTGATGATCAGTTCGCGCTGGGTGGACCCGCGCGAGAGCATGTGGACGCTGATGCTGTATCTGGTTGGCGCTGGCGCCCTGCTTAGCGCATTGATCACGCCGTTCTTCTGGGTGACACCCATGGCCGAGCATATCTGGCTGTTTATCGGCATTGCGGTGTTCGGCACGGCCGGGATCACCATGATGACACAGGCGTTCCGCTTTGCGCCAGCGGCGGTGGTTGCGCCGTTCGACTATACATCCCTGCTCTGGGCAACCTTGCTGGGCTGGTTGATCTGGGACGAGGTTCCCGCCGAGACAGCCTATCTGGGCGCGGCGATTATCATCGGCAGCAGCCTGTTCATCATCCTGCGCGAACAGCAGGTTCGCGCCTGAGACTGACGGGTTGGCTGCAGCTTATTGCGGCCAGATGGCGCCGCGCAGATAACGTTCTGCCAATTCGGCGGTGCCGTCTGCAAAGCCGGGCATGTGCAATTGAGCCAGCTTGGTTTCGGCGTGTGAGCCGATCCATGCGAGCAGCGCCATACGCCGCAGCATGATCATGGAATCGATCGAGGCAATGTCTTCGGCCGAGAGTGGCCGAACGGCCTGATAGCGTTCCAGCCAGGCGGCCTTTAGGGCAGGAATGGCCGGGTTGGTCTCATGAAACGAGATGGCTGCGGCAAAATCGTAGGTGAACCAGCAGAAACCGCAATCGTCGAAATCGATCAGCGCGACGTGGTCGCCATCCACCAGCACATTGCCCAGCCGCATATCGGCATGGATCAACCCGTAACGATCGGCACCAATGCCATAATCGCCCAGACGCTGCCAGAGCGCGGCGTCCAGACTGTCCAGTACGGCGCGATTGCTGGCATTGATGCCGGGCGCGGCCCGCCAGTCACCCCAGGTGCCTTCGACATCGAGAATTGAGCCCGCTCGCCAACTCTGGCGCTCAAAGCTGGCCGGGCGGTCCCACTGGGTCACGTGTTGATGTAAGGTCGCCGCATAAGTTCCTAGCGTACCAAACAATTCGCCAAGATTACTCTCGGGTGTTGGCTCAATGCCGGGAATATGGCGGAACAGCACAGCCATGCGCTGTGTCCCGTCGCGGCCAGTAAAGTTTTCCAGCAGCTTGCCAGCCGAGCTGGGAACCGGTTCGGGCACGGGAAGATCGGTATCCCGACGCAACGCCTGAAGCCAGGCCAGCTCGCTTTCGATCGACTGCACCGACTGGTAGCCGGTGCGATGAATGCGCAGGCTGAAGCAGCGATTGTCGAGCGTGTCGATCTTGAAGGTGTGGTTTTCCGAGTAATTGACCAGCTCGGTGCGCGCCCCGCTCAGGGCCGGCCAAAGCTGCAGCGCTGGTTCAATATCCTGGGATGTCAAAGGCATCAGGCAAACTCCGACGGTCCAGCCTTCGTGATCGAGCTGGGCGCGGTATAAAACCGGCCGTAAAGAGTGTGATGGTCGGAGCGGCGGGATTCGAACCCACGACCCTTTGTCCCCCAGACAAATGCGCTACCAGGCTGCGCTACGCCCCGACTGCGCGGAGACATAGAGAAGGTGGCGTTTTGAGGCAAGCCCGTTTTTTGCCGGACATGTGCACTAAGCAGTTATTTCGCGCGAACGGCGTGTCCTGGAGCATTGAGTTGTCCCTAGTTGCGCCTGAAAGCGAGGGGTATCTGCACCGTCTGGTGAGAGACGCCGAGCCCCTGCGGCAGCGGTGGGAACGGCGCAGCGCGGGTCACTGCGTCGAGCGCGGCCTGATCGAGCGCCGCATTGCCCGAGGAAGCGGTGATGCGCAGTGATGAGAGCGCACCGGAAGCAGAGACATTGAAGCGGACCATGACATCACCGGTGGCACCCTTGGCGCTGCGTGGATAGCGCTGGGCATTGGCCAGAGCCCGCCGGACCTGACGCTCCCAGGGGGCGATATCGGCGCTGCCACCGCCGCCTGTGCCACCTTGCTGACCGGCGCTGGTCTTACCCGCGGCGGTATCGGCATTGTTGGAGCCACCATTGCCCGCGCTCCGGGCCGCCACGGCCTGTGGTTTGGGCTGTTGGCGGGGGCGCTGTGTGGGTTCGGACGGCCGCTCAAAGCTGAGCGTGTGGGGCACGGGCGCGGCATTGAGGTCAGCCGTTGAGACCGGCTCAAGCGTTGCGCTCACCGGCATGAGCGCAGGCGTGACCGGCTCGCTGGCCATCGCACTGGACACCAAGGGGACCACGTCGAGGGTTTCGATCAAGGCTGAAGCCGTGGCCAGAACGGTCGCGGCGGGGACAGGGGTGACCGGGGGCAATGGTTCGGTGGCCTGGGGCTGTGGAGCCGGCTGCTCCGGCTGGTTCGGCTGCAGGCTTTGAGTTGGAATGGGCTCGATAGCGGCGCTCTGCACCGCCTGGGTGCCCGAGGACACCAGATTCTTGCTGGCCGTGCTCTCGATGGTGGCGTTTTGATTGGTCGAGACCGTCGCCATGGTCACGATATCGATGGTGACCGCACCGGGGGCTGGCGCGTCATCGGGTTGTGGCCAGGTAAAGCCGATCAGCGCGACGCCGAAAATACCGACATGCACCAGCGCTGAGCCAGACAGGGCATAGCGCATGGTCTAGGGCGTCCTCTGGGGTGCTGTTACCAGACCGATGCGGGCGTAGCCGGCACCGGCCAGTTCGCCCATCACTTCCATGATGGTGCCATAGGCCGTGTTGGTGTCGCCGCGCACATAGAGCCGTTCATCGGTGCCGTCGCCAGCGAGCCCGGCAATGGTGGTGACCAGCGCATCGAACGTAACGGGCTCACCGTCGATGGACAGTGCGCCGGCGGACTCGACGGTGATGGTGATGGGCTTTGACTGCAAGGGCATTGCCTGCGCCTTGCTCTGCGGCAAATCAATTGGCACGCCGGTGGTCATCAGGGGCGCGGCGACCATAAAGACAATCAGCAGTACCAGCATCACATCGACCATGGGGGTGATGTTGATGTCGCTGATCGGTGCCCGGCCCCGACTGCGCCTGGCCTTGCTGCCCAGTGCCATGCCCATCAGAGCGCCTTTCCGGCGTCCAGCTGCCGCGACATCAGCGCGACAAGACGATCCGCAAAGCCTTCTAGCCGGGCAATCAACTTACCGGAATCGGCGCTGAGCTTGTTGTAGGCGACAACGGCGGGAATAGCCGCCAACAGCCCCAGCGCCGTTGCCAGCAACGCTTCGGCAATGCCGGGCGCGACGACCGCCAGGCTGGTGTTTTCGGCTGCGGCAATGGCGGTGAAAGCATTCATGATGCCCCAGACCGTGCCGAACAGCCCGACAAAAGGCCCGGCGCTGCCAATGGTAGCAAGGAAGCCAAGGCGCTTTTCGAGCTGGGCGCTCTGTTCGCTGACCGCTAGGTCCAGGGCGATTTCGAGGCGACTTTGCAGCCCCATGGTGGTGGCCGCCTGAGCGGCGTGGCTCTTGTCCCATTCCTCCATGGCCGCCAGAAACACCGCGGAGAGCCCGGCCGGATCGGCACCGGCATAATCTGCCCGCAGGGCCGCCAGCGATGGCGCGCCCGCAAATGCCCGATCGAAGGCTGCCATGTCGCGCCGGGCGGCACGGTAGGCCGCCAGACGGTTGGCGATGATGGCCCAGACATAGATCGAGGCAATGAGCAGGCCGATCATCACCGATTTGACGACCCAGTCAGCCTGCATGAACAGGGCGAACATGGAAAAATCATGGGCGGGGGCAGCAGTCATGGTGTTTTGCCTCAGATGCCAAAGGTGATGTCGGGCCGGCTGGTCGTAACGAGCCCGGCAAGGCACGCGGTGGCAGCAATGGCCTGCCCTTCACAGGCGGCAATATCGTTGATCAGCAGCCGGCCAATCGCGGTGCATGGCAGATCCGCCAGTTCGAACTGCAGCACCTTGGTCTTGCCCTGGGTCAGGCCCTTAAAGTCGAGCGTGACGATACGGTCAATGGCACCATCAGTGGTGAAGAAGGCCACTTCCACCGCGGCCCGATCAATTGTGCCGTCCAGACCATTGGTGGCCAGAAAACTCACCCGGCAGGCGGTGTCACTGGCCTGCAGCGCATTGAGTTCGAGCGTCAACGCGGCTGGTGGCGGCGTTTGCTGCGCGTGTGCTGGTACGAGGGTGAGCGCGCCAATCAGGCAGGTGTAAAACAGTCGGATCATCAGGCAACCTTGCTGGAAAGAGTCTGCTCGCCCGCGCGCTGCACGGACTGCGGCAAAACGAAGGGGGCAGCGTGTGGGGGCAGCGCACCGACCCGCATGGGACAATCGAATACCGCGGCGATCAGATCGTCACGCAGCACCGCGGCGGGGTCGCCCATCCCCGCCACCCGGCCATCACGCAGCGCCACGATCTTGTCGGCATACATGGCCGCCAAATTGAGATCGTGCAGGATAGCAATGACGCCGCCGCCGGCATTGGCGAACTGGCGTGCCACATCCATGATCATCAGCTGGTGCTTGATATCCAGGCTCGAGACCGGCTCATCGAGAAACAGGTAGCGCGGCTCGCCGTCGAGCACGGGTTTCCAGACCTGGCAGATGACCCGCGCCAGTTGCACGCGCTGCTGTTCGCCGCCAGAAAGCTCGCCATAGAAGCGGCCGCCAAAGCCGGCGAGATCAACGCGCTGCAAGGCATCATCGGGCAGATGGCGCAGGCCGGGCAAGGCGATGCCGGGGCGACCTGCCGTCAGCCCCATGGCGACCACTTCGCGCACGGTGTAGGGGAACGGCAGATTGCTCGATTGCGGCAGCACCGCGCGCAGGGTGGCTGCGGTGGCCAGCGACATGCAGGCCATGTCACGGCCATTGATCGTGATCGAGCCACCATAGGCGTGATCGCGGCACAGCGCCTTGACCAGGGTGGATTTTCCCGACCCATTGGGGCCGATCACCACCGTGAGCTGGCCGGGCCGTGCGGTGAAGCTGACATCCTCGAGGATGCGCCGGGGGCCGATATCGACAGAAATCTTGTTGACGGAAATCATCATGTCACCAGGCAAAGGCGGCGCGTTTGCGCAGCAGGATCCACAGGAAGAACGGGCCACCGACGGCCGCGGTGACGATGCCGATGGGCAACTCGGCCGGGGCCACGATGACGCGACTGACCGCATCGGCCAGCAACAGGAACGAAGCACCCAGCAGCGCGGTGGCGGGCAGCAGATAGCGGTGGTCGGGCCCGATCACGAGGCGCAGCAGATGCGGCACGACGATGCCGACAAAGCCGATGCCACCGCTGACCGCGACAGAAGCGCCGGTGGCGGCGGCAACCGTCACCACCACAACCCGCTTGAAACGCTGGACCGGAATGCCGAGATGGCCCGCTGTCGCCTCGCCCAGCGTCAGGGCATTGAGGCCCTTGGCGAGGAAAGCAGAAACCGCGAGCGCGGCAATGATGATCGGGCCAGAGGCCATGATCTTGGTCCAGTTGGCACCCGAGAGCGAACCGAGACCCCAGAAGGTGAGGTCGCGCAGCTGGCTGTCGGTGGCGATGTAGACCATCACCCCCGTCACCGCGCCAGCCAGCGCGCCAAGGGCGATACCGGCCAGCAGCATGGTGGCAATGGCGGTCTGCCCGCTGCGCGTGGCCACGCGATAGAGGATGAAGGTGGTGACAAGGCCACCGACAAATGACGCCAGTTGCAGGGTATAGATGCCCAGAAATGCGGTCAGCGGCGCCAGGGCGGTGGTGCCCAGCACAATAATGCTGACAGCACCGAGCCCTGCCCCGGCCGACACGCCGACCAGTCCGGGATCGGCGAGCGGGTTGCGGAACAGACCCTGCATGAGCAGGCCGGATACCGCCAGTGCGGCGCCGATCAGCATGCCGAGCAACATGCGCGGCAGGCGGATATTGTAGATCACCGCATAGTCGCGCACGGCCTGGGTCTGGCTGTCGGGCACCTGGCCGAACCAGGCGCCGATGACGTTCAGGGTGGAGGCCCCGGAGGCGCCCGTGGTCATGGAAATGACCATGGCGACCAGCAAGAGCCCGATCAGCGCCAGAACCGTGATGCGGCCCAGACTGCTGCGATCACCCGCGGGCGCATGCGCCGCAACCTGCGCAAAAGACACTATTGCCACCTGCGCTACTCGCCGTAGAGCGCGTCGACGAGATCGGTAACGGCCTGCGGCGCGCGGGGACCAAAGCCCAGCAGATAGGAGCCTTCAAGCCGGATGATGGCATGATCGCGCCCGGCGGGCGTCAGGGCGATGGCCGGATTGCCGAACAGATCGGCATCAATGGCGCTATGGTCTTCGCCGCGCTCCATCATCAGGATGACGTCGGGCGCCGCGGCGATGATCGCCTCTTCGGTCAGCGCCTTGTAGCCGGGATATTCGGTGATGGCGTTGAGGGCCCCGGCCAGCTCGATAATGCCATTGGCGGCGGTATCGGTACCCGAGGCCTGGATCTTGCCCCCTTCGACCGAGAGCACGAACAGCACGCGCTTGCGGTCGGTCAGATCGGCGGTACGGGCCTGAACGGCCTTGAGCGCTGCGTCCAGTTCGCTGGCGAGTGCCTCCGCCTTGTCGGTAACATCAAGGGCCTGCCCCACGGCACGCACCTTGGTCAGGATTCCTTCGGCGCTGAAGCTCTCTGGCACTGTCTGGTATTCAACCCCGGCATCGACCAGCACTTCGAGCGCCTCGGGCGGGCCACTGCCTTCAACCACCAGCAAGGCGGTGGGGCCAACCGACAGCACGCCCTCGGGCGCCAGGCGTCGCATGTAGCCGACATCGGGGAGTGCGGCGGCGGCGGCAGGATAAAGCGCGGTCTGATCGCGGGCGACCAGACGATCCTCTTCACCCAGCGCGTAGATGATTTCGGTCAGCGAGCCGCCAATGGAAACCAGCCGGGAGCTGTCTTGAAACGCGTGCAGATCCTGGGCGGCTGTGGGCAGCACGAGCGTGGCGAGAGTGGCAGCAATGATGCCGGTATGGCGGAAAGACAAGGTCATGAAAATCTCACGCAGCGTTGGATTGATCAAAAAGCGGCAGGGCTTCTACGATGGCGCGCCAGCCAGCCCGTTCATCGTGACCCTCCTGGCGTTTGCCGAAGAACTGAATGATGAGTTCGCGGTCGGCGTCATAAACTTCCACCGAGCTCACGTGACCATCCGAGGTGGGCTTGCGCACGGCCCAGACCGAGGCAATCTGGTCGAGGCGCAGGTGCAGATGGAAGGTGTCGTCCATCACGTTGAGCCAGGGGCCCATGGTCTTGATGGTCTTGACCGGGCCTGAGTGGATCTGGATGCAGCCGGGATTGCCGACAAAAGCCATGATGGGCAATTCTGCAGCGACCGAAGCGTCAAACATGGATGCCACAGAAGCATGGTCGAGCTGGAAGGCGTAGTCATCCCCCACCATTTCGAGCGCATCGAGACGCGGCAGGTTGAGCGCCTGAAGCAGGCCGAAGAACTGATGGGTATCAGTCATGGCCGACCACCGCTCGCGCAGCTCGGCGAGGCTGCCCGGCTCGCCCTTGGGCTCAGGCGTCTGGGGGGCTGCCAGCGAGATCGCATCGTCCTGCTCGGCATGGCGCAGCTTGTCGATCAGTTCGTTCCAGGCATCCGTATTGGTGTCGGGGCGCGCATGCACCTTGTGGATGGCCATGCCCTGGGGGTCAAAGAACTGCAGTGAGCGCCGCACTGCGCCCGCCTCGCCTGCCTTTTCGACCGCAAATCCGAAGGCCCAGCGCGACGGGAAGACACGCAGGTCGATCTGCTCACCGAGAACCATGGACGCGCGCGCGCCGATCACCACTTTTTCGACGGGCCCGATCTTTTCGTGCACGGCGCTTTCGTTGCGGGTCAAGGCCATGACCTCGCCACAGGCCTGCAGCCCGTTGAGCAAAGTATCGACATCCGGGCGCAGGCGAATGGCAGTGGTGCCCACCTGGGCTGCCACCAGTTCGGCCTCGGAAATGGCGTGAATGCGGGCGAAATCACGCTCGCGCATCTCAGGATGTCGGGCACGCAGCTCACGAATTTGCGCTGGGGATTTGACGGCAGGCAGTTGGGTCATTGTCATGGCCTATTTGGTCAGAATGAGTTTGTCCTGGCGGGTGATCCGCAGGCGATAGGGCGCGCCGTTGTGCAGCACGACGATCTCGTCATCGCCGCCAAACAACTCGGCGGTCGTGAAAATGCGGTGCCCCTGCCCTTCAGATTCGGCGGGTTCGGCACGGAGTGGCTGGGCGGTTCTTGTCGTCACAAATGTCTCGTCAACTCGGGTCTGCGGTGTCCGGGACAGGGTGTCGCGGGGGCTCACTATTTGTTGACTCTATTACTCATGTTATCTAGAGGAGGCAATAGGTGATTGTTCAAGTCATATTAAAAAAGACACATTCCCCTGCAGCCAGCCAACAGCCAGCCAATCCAAAAAACACTAGAATTCTGGAGAATACGAATGGGGCTGGTCAGGTCACAGGCGACTGCACTGATGTGCGGCGCAGCATTGGGCGTGGTGGGAATGCAGGCGGTTGCCGCGCAGTCCGTCGGCGTGAATACGACGAACATCACAATTCTGGAGCGGCTGGTCATCGGTGCCGGCGCACCCAAGATCGCGATCGACACGCCGCAGGCTGTGACGGTGGTCAATCAGGACGATATCGACGCCGCCCAGGCTACCAGCATTGGCGATGTGCTGGACACCGTGCCGGGCGTCACCCTGATCGGCTCCGAGCGCGTGCTGGGTGAATCGTTCAACATTCGCGGCATCGGGACAGCTGAGACCTCGGGCGATGAAGCGCGCATCGTGGTCAATGTTGACGGTGCCAAGAAGTTCTATGAGCAGTACCGTATGGGCTCTTTCTTCTCGGACCCCGAGTTGTACAAGCAGGTCGAAGTACTGCGTGGCCCTGCCTCGTCAACGCTGTACGGTTCAGGCGCCCTGGGCGGGGTGATCAACTTCACCACCAAGGATGCCTCGGACTTCATCGGCTATGACAAGACCGGCGCGGCGCGGCTCAAGACGCAATACAGCTCCAACGGCAATGGTACGCTGGTGTCAGGCATACTGGCGCAGCAGATCAGTGACACGTTTGAAGTTCTGGCAGCAGGCAATTGGCGGCGCGCCGATGAGATCACGCTGGCCAATGGTGAAGCGCTGTCAGGGTCAGACTTCCAGTCACTGTCCGGGCTGATCAAGGGGACCGCGCATTTCGGCGACAATGACGAACAGGTACTGCGCCTGTCCTATCAGCGTTGGAGCAGCGATGCCGAAGATCAGGCCTATGCCCAGACCGGCACCTCGGCCATGTTCGGCAATGTCGATCGCAAGGTGCTCGACCAGACGGCCGTGCTGGCCTACGAAAACGCCGATAGCGACAATCCATGGGTCGATCTGAAGGTCAATCTGTCGTTCTCGGACACGACCGTGTCGCAGAGCAATTCAGCAACCCTTCTGGGCGCCATTGGCGATGCTGATTACGGCTATCGCACCTGGCAGGCCAATATCGAGAACACCTCGGAATTCGATACCGGCGCCTGGGTGCACTACCTGACCTATGGCGTGCAGGGCTCGTTTCAGGAGCGGACCGCCAATTCCACGCGCGGCGGCGGAACCGCGGGTATCACCACCCATCCCGAAGGTCAGGAAAAGCGGCTCGGGCTGTTTGTGCAGGATGAAGCCATCTATGACGAGCGGCTGACCCTGATCGCCGGCGTGCGTGGCGACTTCGCGTTCCAGACGCCCAAGCGCACCACGCAGGGGGAATACGACATCAATGATTTCGCGGTCTCGCCCAAGCTGGCGGCGCTCTATGATATCAATGACAATGTCTCGGTATTTGGTTCTGTCGCCCATACCCAGCGCATGCCGACACTGGACGAGCGCTACCAGTATTCCACCACGGGCCGCACGCCGGGCAAGAGCCCGAGCCTGAACCTGAAAAAGGAAAGCTCGAACTCGTTTGAGGCCGGTTTTGCCCTGTCGGGCTATGAGCTGGTGCAGGATGGGGATCAGGCCAGCGTCAAGATCACGGGCTTTTACAGCGATCTGACGGACATGATCGAGTCATCGCCAGCTGTTGCGGGCAACACCTATTATCGCAATATCGGTGAAGCCACGATCTATGGCGTGGAAGTTGAAGGCGCCTATGAATCCGAGCGTCTGTTCGGTCGCGTGGCCTATAGCGCCACCGTGGGCACGGACGACACCACGGGCGATGCCCTCACCTCGATCCCGGCTCACAAGCTGGCGGTGACGGTCGGCGGCCGTGAGCCTGAGTTCGGGCTTGAATATGGTGTCAAAGCGGTTTTCGCCGCGGCTACCGAAACCGGTGTGACCCCAGCAAGCGGCAGCGACAAGAGCACGCCGGGCTATATGAGCTTTGATCTGTTCTCGTCATGGAAGCCGACATCGGGCGTGCTGGCCGGCACGGAGGTTCGCGCCTCGATCGACAATGTGCTGAACGCCGATTACCGCGACAACCAGACACCGGACCGCTCTTCGGGCCGCACGTTCAAGTTGTCGCTGTCCAAGCAGTTCGACTGGTAATCTGCCGCCAGAAAAAGAGCCCTCGCTGCATGCGGGGGCTCACATGCCTGTAAGCTTCGACTAGAGGTTTTTCAGGCCAGCCTTGGTCGTATCGCGGATATGATCCTCAATCAGCTGGGTGGCCTTGGCGACATCGCGCGCAACGACCGCCTGCATGATCAGACCATGTTCCTTGAACTTGGTCTTGCCCATGCCTTCGGGCTGCATCTTGGCCAGGAACCGATAGCGATCAAGCTGATCGAACATCATGGTGCGCAGGCGAAACAACCAGCGCCCCTGACAGGCAGCCACCAGTGACTCATGGAATTCGCGATGGCGCTGCACCCATTCGGTGTGTCGCTCCATGCGCTGTGACCAGGGCAGGCTTTCAATGATGCTCAGCCGGTGATGGGCCGCCACGATCTGGCTTTCCCACACGTCGTCACCATGGGCAATTGAATCGGCCAGAGCCCGCTTTTCGAGATCCACATAATAGTCCGTGACCTCGATGAGTTCCTCGCGCGATACCTGGGCGACCTTGAAGCCCTTGCCGACCTCAACGGTAACGAAACCCTCCGATACCAGTTGCGAAAGTGCCTCGCGCAAGGTGCCAATGCCGACCTCATAGCGCTTGGTCAGATCAGCGAATTTGAGCTTTGAATCCGGCAAAAAGACATTGCTGACAATGTCATCGCGCAAACGCGCCACAATATCGCGTCCGGCGGATGGCTCGATCCGCTGAGTTTCACGACGTCCGGCTCTTTTGAGATCCTCGGTCAGGGCTATTCCCCTTAGCTCTGGCTGCAAACGGTCCACCTGAATAAGTCATATTTTCGAAACTTTCAACGTCAATCAGATTTTCGAAAACCACGAAGGGTACGGGTTTTGCGGGCCGCTCTGGAAAAATCCGAGCAAACTCATCGACATGGGTTTCACTTCACGCCCATTCCATTATAGCTTTATTTTCGAAACATTTGAGGATTTCGAATGCGCTACCTTTCCTTTGTCCACGACGGCATCTCCTCCTGGGGCATGCTGGGGGAATCCGGCATTGTCGATCTGGGACAGCATCTGGGCGCGCAGTTCCCCGATTTACGCAGCTACATCGCTGCTGGGTATCCGGATGCCGCGTCGCTGGCCGCTCTGCCCGCAGCGGTTGCACTGGAAACGGTGACACTGGCGCCGGTCATCCCCAATCCCGACAAGATCGTGATGGCGGCGCTCAACTATTATGAACCGGGTCAGGATCGTGACGACAAGCCCGATTATCCCGTGCTGTTCCTGCGGCTGCCCGCTTCCCAGATTGGCCATGGCGCCCCCCTGATCCAGCCACGGTCTTCGCAGAAGCTGGATTATGAGGGCGAACTGGCGGTGATCATCGGCAAGGGCGGACGCCATATTGCCCGCGAAGAGGCGCAGTCTCATGTGGCGGGCTACGCCATCTACAATGATGGCAGCGTACGCGACTGGCAGCGCCACAGCCACCAGTTCACGCCGGGCAAGAATTTTGTCGGCACGGGCGCCTTCGGGCCATGGATGGTAAGCAGCGACGCCTTGTCGCTGCCGCCCGATGGGCTGTCGCTGGTGACCCGCGTCAATGGCGTGGAAAAGCAGCGCACAGACACATCGCGCATGATCTTCGACGTGCCCTATCTGATTTCCTACATCTCCACATTCACCCCGCTGGAGCCTGGCGACGTCATCGTGACCGGCACCTGCAAGGGCTTTGGCGCCACGCGCACGCCACAGGAATTCCTTACCCCCGGCGATCTGGTGGAAGTCGAGATCGACGGACTTGGCCTGCTCGCCAATCGCGTGGCTGTAGAGGTCTCGTAGGGCACAAACAGGCCACACCAGCAGCCCGCAAAGTCGCCCGAAACGACGCCCTTCTTTCAATCATGGGCAAAGTTTCGAAAATAATTGCGAGTGTGGAATGTGTATGTTACACCGCTTCAAGAATTCGAGTTTGCGCCACCGGGAGGGTGTTTTGAGCTATCTGGTAAATGCAATTGGCCATATCCAGCTGAACGTAACGGTTATGGATGAGCTGGTTAGCGAAGCGACCGACATCCTCGGCCTGCACGTCACCCGCCGCACTGACAACCAGACATGGTTGTCGTCCAATGGCCGACAGGCCGAACTGGTGCTGCACAAGGCGGCCGAAAATTCGGTCCGTTCCATCGGCTTTGAAGCTGTCTCGACCGATGCAGTCGCCGAAGCGGCCAGCCGCGTGGCAGATGCCGGTTGCCGACTAATTTCGGAAAAGCCAACTCTGGATTGCTGTGCTGCGGGCATCGTGTTCGTGACGCCGCAGGGCCACACTTTCGAGATCCACACCCCGATTGCCGACAAGATCTATGATCGCCGCCACTATAGCGCCGGCGTGGGCGCTGTGCGGCTTGACCATATCAACCTGACCTCGCCAGAACCTGCCGAGACCCGCACGCAGCTTGAGCAGATCATGGGCCTGCGCCTGACCGAGAAGATGGTCGATGACAGCCTGAGCTGGATGCGCGGCGGCAATCAGCTGCACCACATTCTGGGCATTGTTCGCGGCCCTACCGGCGTACACCACTACTCGTTCGAACTGGCTGAATTTGGCGATTACTGCCGTCTGGGTGATCGTCTGGATACCGTCGGCAAGGAGTTCATCTGGGGTCCGGGGCGTCACCGTCCGGGTGACAATACCTATGCCTATTACATCGACGCCTGCGGCGCGATGGTCGAGCTCGCCAGCGGCATGGCCATGGTAGCGGACGACGACAATTACGAGCCCAATATCATTACCGCGCTCAAGCGCCCGGAAAATGTCCGCGTGATGAATGTGTGGGGCACACCGGCCCCCGCGCCCTGGCTTGCCCACAGCTTCCCCTACGCCAAGCCTGCTGCCTGACCGCGGCGCGCCCCACTATTGTTGAAGGAATACCGATGCCAACACTTGGCGTATTAGAAGGATCACTGCGCAAGGCGTCGCTATCGCGCGCTGTCGCCCGTTCGGCGACTGATCTGGCGCCCGAAGGGCTCGACGTCGTGCTGATGCCCAATCCGGGCACCCTGCCCCTGTTCAATCAGGACGTGCTTGACGAAGGCATGCCAGCCGCCGTTTCGGCGCTGGCCGATGCATTGGCAGGCATTGATGCCCTGCTCATCGTGACACCGGAATATAACTGGTCGATCCCGGGTGGCCTGAAGAATGCGATCGACTGGGTCTCCCGCCTCAAGCCCAATCCGCTTGAAGGCATGCCCGTGGCAATCTGGAGCGTTTCGCCCGGCATTCTGGGCGGTGCACGCGTGCATGAAAGCCTGCGCCACGTTCTGCACTCGCAGGACATGGTCATCATGGCCAAGCCCGAAGTGCAGGTCGCGGGGGCCAGGAGCAAGGTCCACGTGGCCGCAGGCACCGTCACTGATCAGGTGACGCGCGATTTCCTGAGCGCCCACCTCACACGCCTGAACGCCATTATTCAGGTCGCAACGCAAAAGGATGCGGCAATTGCCTAGTCAAACTCCGGCTCACTCGCACGCCACCGGAAAGGAAATGCCATGGAATACCCACTGAGTTTCATGTCAGACGGCCTCAAGCTGTCGGGCGTGTTGCACGTTCCGGCAGGGCGCAAGCCGGGCCAGAAACTGCCAACCTTCATCGTGCTGCACGGCTTTGTGGGCACCAAGGACAAGTCGCATGTCGAACTTGTCGCGCGGATGATCGAGGATATGGGCTATTGTGCGTTCCGCATCGATTTCCGCGGTTGCGGCGAGAGCGAAGGCGCGCGTGGCGAGGTTCGCTGCTTTGACCAGGTTGCCGATACCAAGAATGCCCTGACCTTCATCGCCGAGCGCGAAGAGGTTGATGCCGAACGGATTGGCGTGACCGGGCACAGCTTTGGTGCTGCCGTGGCCATCTTTGCCGGCGGCATCGACGAACGCATTGCAGCGGTGGTTTCGTTCTGCGGCTGGGGTGATGGCGAGCGCAAGTTCCGCGGTCAGCATCCAACGCCCGAAGCGTGGGCGCGCTTTACCGACATTCTCGATCGCGGCCGCAAGCAGAAGGAAGAGACGGGCGAAAGCCTGTGGGTCTCGCGCTTCGATGTGGTGCCGATTCCCGAAGAGCTGCGCGCCAACCTGTCGCCCAAGGCGCAGTTTGAAGTGCCCGTGGAAACCGCGCTGAGCATGTACTCCTTCCGGGCCGACGATGTTGTCGCCAATATCGCGCCGCGCCCGCTGCTGCTGTTCCATACCGCCAATGACGTGATCACCCCGATGGAGCAGTCGATCCGGCTGTTCGAAAAGGCCGGCAAGAATGCCGAACTGATGATCCCGACCGGTGTATCGCACTTCCCGCTATCGGATGAAGACGCGCCCCACACCCGCTCGCTGGTGCAGGCATGGCTCGACAAGCACTTCCCCACGCCACTGGCAAAGGGTGCCTGATGAGCTGCTATAGCCCCCAGGATCTTGAACACTTTGCGGCGGCTCTGCTGTCGGCGGGCGGGTTTGCCCCCGGCCATGCCGAGCAGACCGCCAAGGTGCTGGTCTGGGCCAATGCCCGCGGTGCGGATTCGCACGGCGTGCTCCGCATTCCGCGCTATCTCGAAATGGTGCAGCAGGGGATCATCAACCCCGTCGCTGAGCCGCTGGTAATCCAGCGTGACGGCGCGACCGCCATTCTTGAAGCGGGCAATGCACCCGGCGCCAGCGCCATGGTGGCGGCGATGACCCAGGCGGTCGAAATCGCTTCGGGTCTGGGCATTGGCTGGTGCTCGGCGCGCAATATCACTCATGCCGGCGCGGTCGGTTATTATGCCCTCGAAGCCGCACAGCGCGGCTATGTGGGCATTGTGATGACCGCATCGGGCCCCTTGATGGCCTATCACGGCGCCAAGGTTTCGGGAGTGTCGACCAATCCGCTGACCATTGCGGCGCCCTCGGGCGGCGATCCGCTGCTGCTCGACATGTCCACATCGACCGCTGCGCTGGGCAAGATCATGCTGGCCAAGGATGCCGGTACATCAATACCCGACAATTGGGGCCTGGACGATCAGGGCCTTGCCACCGAAGACCCCGCCAGCGTCAAAACGCTGACGCCACTGGGCGGGCCGAAAGGCTCGGGTCTGTCGCTGATGATCGAGGTTCTTTCGAGCATTCTGGTGGCCAATCCGGTGATCGCTGCGGCGCTTGAAGGCGGCACGGCGCGGATGAACGGGCTGGCCCTGGCGATCAAGGTTTCGGCCTTTGGCGACGGCGCAGCCTTCCGCAATGAAATTGACCGGCTGGCAACCAATCTGCGCCAGTTGCCTCGCGCTGCGGGCGTTGATGCCATTCTGATGCCCGGTGAACGCGGCTTCAGGACGGCACAGCAGCGCCAGCGCGACGGCATTCGTCTGGCTGCAGGAACCCACAAACGCCTGACTGCCCTCGCTGAGCAACTTGGGGTCGCGGCACCGCGCCCTCTCGAGGACGCTTCATAGCCACGGGCAAATTCTCTGGGAGGAGAAATACGTTGCAGGACACCGATCGGCCCACAATATCACTCTGGCGCCGCCTTATCAGCGGCGCCACAGTGATCGTATTCGGCGCCGCCATGCTGGGCATATCCTGGTCCTATCCGACCGGCAGTGTCAGCCAGATGGGCCCAGGCTTCATGCCTCATGTCATCGCCATCGGGCTGATGATCATGGGGGCCGCGGTCCTGCTGGCCGATCTGCGCGACACCGGCCTGAGCAAGGGCGCCCCGCCCCACTGGCGGGCACTGATCCTGATCTCCGCCTCGGTGATTGTCTTTGGTGCGGTGATCACGCGCGGCGGCCTGGTGCCAGCCATGTTCGGTGCCGTTCTCATCTCCACGCAGGCCAATAGCCGCACGTCCATTTTGGGCACGCTGGTCTATTCAGTCGTGGTTACGTTGTGTGGCTGGCTGCTGTTCATTGTGGCACTTGGCCTGCCGATCTCGGCATTTGGGAGATAGGGCGATGGCTGAACAATTCTTCATGGGCCTGTCGATCGTGCTGCAGCCAGAAGTGCTGATGTACGCGTTTTTCGGTGTGCTGCTCGGACAGGTGATCGGCGTGTTGCCCGGCGTCGGTGCGATTACCGCCATTTCCCTGCTGCTGCCGGTGACGTTCTATCTGGACGCGACCACCTCGGTGATCCTGCTGGCCGGCATCTACTACGGGTCGCAATATGGTGGGGCCATCGCCTCGATCCTGCTCAACCTGCCGGGTACCCCTTCTTCGGTGGTGACCTGCATTGAGGGCTATCCGCTGGCCCAACGTGGCCGGGCCGGCTTTGCCCTGCTCACCACGGCGATCTCATCGTTTCTGGGCAGCATGTTCGGTGTTGCCGTTGTGGTGCTGGCCGCCATTCCCATGGCTGCCCTGGCGCTGCAGTTTGGCGCGCCTGAATACACCATGCTGGTAGCGCTTGGTCTGGTTGCTGCGTCACTGATCAGCTCGGGCTCGCATCTGCGTGCCTTCGCCATGGCCATTCTGGGCATCGCGCTGGGCATGGTGGGCTCCGATATCAATACCGGCCAGTACCGTTTCGTGTTCGTGCCGGATCTAGCCGATGGCATTAGCCTGGTATCGCTGGCGATGGGCCTGTTCGGCCTTTCCGAGATCATCCGCAATGCCAGCAAGACCGAGCCACCCAAGCCGCATATCAATCTGACGCTGCGCGACATCTTCCCCAACCGTGCCGAAATGCGCGAGATGGCTGCCCCCATTCTGCGCGGATCGGGCGTTGGCGCCTTTTTCGGCGCCCTGCCCGGCACGGGTGCCGCGATCTCCTCGTTCATGGCCTATGCGCTGGAGCGCCGCGTTTCAAAGACGCCAGAGAAGTTCGGCACGGGGCACTTGCCCGGCCTGGCGGCGCCCGAAGCCTCCAACAACGCTGCTGCACAGACCAGCTTCATCCCGACCCTGACCCTGGGTATTCCCGGTGATGCGGTGATGGCGCTGATCATTGGCGCACTGATCCTGAACGGTGTTGTTCCCGGCCCCCGCATGATCGTGGACGAGCCAACCCTGTTCTGGGGCGTGATCGCCAGCTTCTTTGTCGGCAACATCATCCTGCTGCTGATCAATGTGCCGCTGGTCGGCATCTGGGTCCGCCTGCTCAGCATCCCCTATTACCGGCTGTACCCGGTCATCGTGCTGCTGATCTGCGTGGGTGTCTATTCGCTGCGCAGCAGTGTCATCGACGTCGCGCTGACGCTGGTGTTCGGCCTGATGGGTTACGTCATGAAGCAGTTCCGCTTCGAACCTGCTCCAGTGCTGCTCGGCTTCGTTCTGGGCCCCATGCTGGAAGAGAACTTCCGGCGCAGCATGCTGCTCTATAGCGGCGATTTCAGCATCTTCGTGACGCGCCCGATCAGCGGTGTGCTGGTTGCGTGTGCCGTCGCCCTCATCGGTTTTACCGTCTTCTCGAGCATCAAGGCACGCAGAAAGCCGAACCATTCGTGAAGACATTCCGGCCTTTCATCGGTCTGAGGCCAGTCGCAATATCACCAAGACCGTCCACAATTGGGAGAGGACTAACATGTTCAAAAAACTGGTAATGGCTGCGCCAATCTTGGCGATGATGGCAGGTACTGCCTTCGCACAGGATGATTATCCATCACGCTCGATCCGGTTCATCATCGGCTTCGGCGCGGGCGGCAATGCCGACACCGTGGCCCGTATCATCGGCGAAGACATGTCCAAGACGCTGGGTCAGCCTGTCGTGGTTGAATCCAAGCCAGGTGCAGGCGGCAATGTCGCCTCGGACTTTGTGTCCAAGGCCGAGCCCGACGGCTACACCATCCAGCTGATGGTTGGCGGTCACGCCGTGTCCGCGGCGCTCTACAATGAGCAGCCATTTGATCCGATCGAAGACTTCACCTTCGTGTCGACCATTGGCCAGTTCCCGTTCTTTGTGGCGGCGCGCGCTGGTGCATTTGACTCGATCGAAGACCTGATCGCCCAGGCCAAGGCCGCACCCGGTACGCTCAAGATTGGTCACTCCGGTGTGGGCTCGACACAGCATCTGACCGGCGAGCTGATGGATATGGAAACCGGCGCCGACTTCATCCACATCCCCTATAAGGGCGGTGCGGCTGCTGCGACTGCCCTGCTGGGCGGCGAAGTTGATGTCGTGATCGATACCGGCACCGTGGTTGCACCACAGGCTGAAGGCGGCGAGTTCGACCTGCTGGCCGTGTCGTCCAAGGATCCATGGCCAACAATGTCGGATGTGCCATCGCTGTCCAACACTGTCGCACCGGGCCTGGACATCGTGTCGTGGACTGGCGTGGGCATGCCTGCCGGCGTTGACCCCGCGATTGTCGAAAAGGTTCGCAGCGCCGTGCATGCAGCTCTGGCCAATCCCGAAGTTGCTGACCGCATCGTGGCTCTGGGCGCATTCCCCAAGCCAAACTCGGGCGAAGAAATGCGCGGCATGATCGAACACCAGATCGCTGTGTGGACTGCCGTTGTTGATGCTGCAGGCATCGAGAAGAACTAAGAGAAAACAGGGGATCGGCCGTTTCGGCCGGTCCCTTTCACACGCCCGGGGTTACCCCAATTGGAGCCTGAACCCATGATCGAGAAGACCCCGGATGAACTGACCGCCGCCATGCTCCGCCAGGAGCTGTTTGTGGTCACCACCACCCCGGCCCGCTCGCCGCAGATCCAAGCCATGCTGCCCGAACACCTGGACTATCAGGTGCAACTGGAGCGCGAAGGCAAGCTGTTCGGCGCCGGCCCCCTGTTTCAGCAGAATTCGGACGTGCCCTATGCCGGCATGATCATCCTGCGCGCCGCCACTATCGACGAGGCGCGCGCCATCGCCAATGCCGACCCATTCCACAAGGCGGGACTGCGCAGCTACACGATCAACAAATGGCTGCTCAATGAGGGTAGCATGACGGTCACGGTTCGCTATTCGGACCGCAGCGCCGTGATCGCGCGGACCGCCCACGACACCAGCGGCCAGCCTTGAGCGGCGCGACCATACCAGGAGTTTGTCATGATCTATGAAATGCGCGTCTATCACTGTGTTCCCGGCCATTTGCCGACACTGCTTAAGCGGTTTGAAGACACCACGCTGGGTGTGTGGGAACGCATGGGCATTCGCCCCGCCGGGTTTTTCACAACCGTTGTGGGGGAGTCCAATCAGGATTTGACCTACTTTCTGGCATGGGAATCGCTCGAAGAGCGCGAGCGCGTCTGGGGGGCTTTCACCAAGGACCCTGAATGGGTCGCCGCCCGCGCTGCCCATATCGAAAAATACGGCGAAGTCGTCGCCAAGGTGTCCAACCAGTTCATGGCACCGACGGCCTTTTCGACCGTCAAATAGCCCCCCTAGCCGAACCTGAATTTCCAAGAGCGAGCCGGTCTCATGAACGCATCCACCAAATCTTCTGCACCCGCCGCGGCTGGCTTTGACTGGGCCGATCCCTTTCTGCTCGAAGATCAGTTGAGCACGGCTGAGCGCGCTGTGCGCGACCATGCGCGGGACTTTGCGACCAATGAGCTGTTGCCGGTGGCTGACCAGGCCTATCTCGACGAAGTCACCGATCGCGATCTGCTGCACCGCATGGGCCAGGCTGGTCTGTTCGGCCTGAGCCTGCCCAAGGAATATGGCGGCGCGGGCGAGAACTACGTCTCCTATGGGCTGGCAGCGCGCGAGTTCGAACGCGTCGATTCCGGCTATCGCACCATTATGAGCGTGCAGTCTTCGCTGGTGATGTACCCCATCCATGCCTATGGCTCCGAAGAGCAGCGGCAGAAATACCTGCCCAAGCTGGCAGCGGGCGAGTGGATGGGCAGCTTTGGCCTGACCGAGCCTGAAGCCGGCTCGGACCCAGGTGGTATGACTACCCATGCGATCAAGACGGCCGACGGCTATCGCCTGAACGGTATCAAGCGCTGGATTGGTAACGCGCCGATTGCCGATGTGTTCGTGATCTGGGCCAAGTCGGAAGCCCATGACGGCAAGGTGCGTGGCTTTATTCTGGACCGCGGCCTGAAAGGACTGTCGACGCCCAAGATCGAAGGCAAGCTGAGCATGCGCACCTCGATCACCGGCGAGGTGATCATGGAGAATGTCGAGGTCTCCGAGGATGCCTTGCTGCCCAATACATCAGGACTGGGCGGCCCGTTTGGCTGTCTGAACCGGGCGCGCTATGGCATTGCCTGGGGCGTGATGGGTGCCGCCGAGGATTGCTGGATGCGCGCTCGCCAGTACGGACTGGATCGCAAGCAGTTCAACAAGCCGCTGGCGGGCACGCAGTTGTTCCAGAAAAAGCTTGCCGACATGCAGACCGAGATCGCCCTTGGCCTGCAGGCGGCGCTGCGCGTCGGTCGGCTGTTCGACGAAGACAAGATGGCGCCCGAAATGCTCTCGATCATCAAGCGCAACAATTGCGGCAAGGCGCTCGAAATCGCCCGCATCGCCCGCGACATGCATGGCGGCAACGGCATCCTGGCGGGCAACCATGTGATGCGCCACGCGCAAAATCTGGAAAGCGTGAACACCTATGAGGGCACCCATGATGTCCACGCCCTGATCCTGGGTCGCGCCCAGACAGGCCTGCAGGCCTTTTTCTAGGCGCCTATCAATATCTGACGTCGTGGAGATGCCCGTGAGCGCCCCTGATCAACTTCCCCCTCTGGCCGGCCTGCGTGTCGTGGAACTGGCGCGCATTCTCGCCGGCCCATGGCTGGGCCAGACACTGGCCGATCTGGGTGCCGAGGTGATCAAGATCGAAAGCCCGGAGGGCGACGACACCCGGAGTTGGGGCCCGCCGTTCATGGACCGTGATGATGGCAAGGGCGGCACCGAACGCGTGGCGGCCTATTTTCAGGCGGCCAATCGCGGCAAGACTTCGGTGGTGTGCGACCTGACCAAGGCTGGCGATCTGGCGCGGCTCAAGGCGCTGATCGCTGAAGCCGATGTGGTGATCGAGAATTTCAAGGTTGGCGGTCTGGCCAAGTATGGCCTCGATTACGCGAGCGTGTCGCAGAGCAATCCGCGGCTGGTCTATGCCTCGATCACCGGCTTTGGCCAGAATGGCCCCCGCGCCGCCCAGCCCGGCTATGATTTTCTGATCCAGGGCATGTCGGGCATCATGGATCTGACCGGCGAGCCGGACGGCGAACCGCAAAAGGTCGGGGTGGCCTGGGTCGATATCTTCACCGGGCTTTATGGCGTAATCGGTGTGCAGGCAGCGCTGGCCGAGCGTGCACGCTCGGGCAAGGGGCAGCATATCGATCTGGCGCTGCTCGATACCGCCGTTGCGGTGCTGGCCAATCAGGCCATGAACTACATGATCGGGGGCGAGGTGCCGCATCGGCTGGGCAATGCGCATCCCAATATCGTGCCCTATCAGGTGTTCCCCGCTTCGGTCGGCCACCTGATCATCGCCTGCGGCAATGACCGGCAGTTTGTCGGCCTGTGCGGCGCGCTTGGCGTGGCCGAACTGAGCCAGGACGCCGAGTATGCGACCAATCCGGCGCGCGTGGCCAACCGTGTCGCGCTGACGGCCCTGCTCGATGCCCGCACCAGACAACGCAGCCGCGCCGACCTGATTGCCGCGCTGGGTGTTGCCGGTGTGCCGTGCGGGCCAATCAATACCGTGGCAGATGCGCTGGACGACCCGCAATTGCAGGCGCGCGAGCTGGCCATTGCGCCACAGGGCGTACCCGGCCTGCGCAGCCCGCTGAAATTCTCGCGCAGCCCGCTGGCACTGGAGCATTCTGCCCCAACGCTGGGCGCCAGCGACATGCCGGTGTGGTCAAAGCGTGATGATCCGGCCTGAGCCATCGCGGCGAATGTGATCACGTGCGGGTTTGACGCGCGCGAAAGCTTCGATCAAAGATGGCCGCCTTTGAGGCAGATCAGTTGGATTCCCGTCATGCCCGGGTCTCTTGAACCGCATCTTGCTGGACGGTTCAGGGATCGGGATTGCGTTGGCCAGAGTAAAGATCGAGCGCGGCTCCCCTGACTATTGGCGCGCCTCTGCTGCGCTGTTTCTGGCCGCTTTTTCCGTCTTTGCCGCCGTCTATTCGGTGCAGCCGCTGCTACCGGTCTTTGCCGTGGAATTTGGCCTCGATGCCGCGACAAGTTCGGTCTCGCTGTCGGCGACGACCGCCACGCTGGCGCTCTCACTGTTGCTGATCGGCTGGCTGGGCAACCGGTTCAACCGCAAGCGATTGATGTTGGCTACCATGCTGGCGACGGCTGTGCTGGTACTGGCAGTGCCCGCCAGCGTGGACTGGACCAGCCTGGTTGTGGCACGCGCGCTGCTGGGTATTGCGGTTTGCGGGGTGCCAGCCATCGCCATGGTCTATCTGGCCGAAGAAATGTCCAATTCGGCGCTGGGGCTGGGCATGGGGCTGTTCGTCGGTGGTTCGGCCCTGGGTGGCATGAGCGGGCGGCTGATGGTGGGATATCTCTCGGAGATGATCGGCTGGCGTGCCGCGCTGACGGCGCTGGGCGTGCTGATCCTGATCAATGCGCTGGTCTTCCTGCTGCTATTGCCCGCGCCCAAAACCCCGCGCGCGACAACACTGAGCGTGCGCCAATTGGGCGCCAATTTCGCCAGTGTGTTCTCCGACAAGGCACTGCCCCTGTTGTTTTTGTGCTCGTTCCTGATGATGGGCGGCTTTGTCGCCATCTATAACTATGTCGGCTTCCGTCTGCTCGCCCCACCCTACAATCTTGATCATGGCCAGATCGCACTGGTGTTCGTGGTCTATCTGGTGGGCACGTTGGGCTCGGCCTGGATGGGCTCGCTGGCCGGACGACTGGGGCGGCGCAAAGTGTTCTGGCCGCTGATTGTGGTGATGCTGACGGGATTGGCGATCACCCTGATGAGTTCGCTCTGGGCCATTGTGGCCGGCATGGCGATCATGACCTTCTCGTTTTTTGGCGCACATTCGATCGCCAGCGCCTGGGTGGCGCGCCGGTCCCAGGATGCGCGGGCGCAGGGCAGCGCCATCTATCTTCTCGCCTATTATGCCGGCTCAAGCGTCATCGGCACGCTGGGCGGCTATGGCTGGAGCCATTGGGGCTGGCCAGGCGTGGTGGGCTTTTCGGCCATCACCTTTACTATCGCCCTGCTGCTGGCTTGGCGGCTCTACATCCTGCCGCCGCTCAACCTGCCCGTGGATTGAAGCAGCAAAAAATTGCATGACGGGTGCCCGCCCGCGATGCGATAACGGACCACACCTGCAAACTGTCCGGAACCGCAATGCTGCCTGAAACCCGATCCAAGCGCCCGGACGCGCCCCGCGTGTTGTGGCCATGATCAACGGCGCAGCCGTCTCACGACGCTATATCCGGCTGAGCACGCTCAATGCGCTGATCGGGCTGAGCCTGTGTGGCGCGGCGGCCTATTTCGGTGGTCGCACGGCGTCTGATCTGCAGGCGAGCCAACTGGGCGCAGCGGCGCAGCAAATTCTCAATGTGCAGGCCGAGGCGCTGAACGGTGCGCTCGACAAGTACCGCATGCTGCCAGTGATGCTGGGACACCGTCCGGACACAGCGGCGCTGTTCGAACCGGGGGCGGACACGGCAGCGACGCGGCGCATTGCCGTGCAGGCAGCGGGTATTTCAGGCGCACTGGACGTGGTGTTTGTGCGCCCCACAGGCGCGGTTCTGGCGCGGGCCTCGGCCTCGGTGGCGGATGTTATTGCCCCTGATTCAGATCTGATGCGTGCCGCCCTGCAGGGGCGACTGGGCCGCGACGAACGGGTGCTGGCAGATGGCCGGCGCACTTATGTGTTCAGTTCGGCAATGTGGCAGGGCACCACCGTGATCGGCGCAGTGGCAGTCTATGTCGACCTTGAAACCATCGAGGACAACTGGTCGCTGATCAACAATCCCATTCTGGCGTCTGACGCCTCAGGCATGGTGATCATTTCCAACCGCCCTGCCTGGCGGATGGCACCGCGGCCCGATTTCCGCAATACGGTGGAGGGTGGTGGCGCCAATCCAATGCTCGAAGAACCGACCCGCTATCTGGCCCGTTCGCGCTATCTGGCGCCGCTGAACTGGACGCTGACCGTCTTGTTGCAGGCCGCACCGATGCGGCTGGCGGCAGCCCTGTGGGGCGGGCTGGCGGCGGCGCTGACGCTGGGTCTGACGCTGGCCGTGCAGATGCTGATCAACCGCAACTTTGCCATTGTGCGCCGTACCAGGGCACAGCGTGCCAATGCCCTGCGGCTGGAACGGATCGTGCGCGACAGAACCCGCGAACTGCTCGATACCAATACCTCGCTGGCCTATGAGGTGGGGGAGCGCAAGGCGGCGGTCGAGATGTTGCGCAAGACCCAGGCCGAACTGGTACAGACCGGCAAGATGGCCGCGCTCGGCCAGATGTCGACGGCGCTGTCACACGAGATCAACCAGCCGCTTTCGGCGGTCAAAACCTATGCGCAGAATGCGCTGACCTATCTGCAACGGGGCCGGCAATCCGAGGCGATGGAGAATATTGGCCGTATTTCGGAGCTGACCGACCGGATGGCGGCAATTTCCAAGCATTTGCGCAACTTTGCGCGCAAGCCCAACCCGACATTCGGCTCGACCACCATTGCCAAGGTCATCGAAGACGCGCTGCTCGTGGTGTCGGCCCGCTTGCGTGAGCAGAGCGTGACGGTGACCACCGATCTGCACGATGCGGGCTTGCTGGTGCGGGGCGGACCGGTGCGGCTGCAGCAGGTGATGGTCAATCTGATCCTGAACGCACTCGACGCCATGAAGGGCCAATCCGACCCGACAATTGCGATCAGCGTTGCGCAGGTCGAGAACACTGTGCAGGTCTCGGTCCGCGACAATGGACCGGGCATTGAAACGCAAGACCTCGACCAGATCTTTGATCCGTTCTTTACCACCAAGGAGGTGGGTCAGGGCCTGGGTCTGGGCTTGTCGATCTCCTACAACATCATCAAGGATTTCGGCGGCACCTTGTCGGCTCACAATAGTGAGGATGGTGGCGCCTGCTTTGTGGTCAGTCTGGATCAGGGCGAGGGTGAACAGGTGGCTGCGCAATGAGTTTGCCCATCGAAGTGCTGCTGGTTGATGATGAAGAAGATCTGCGCCGGGCGACCAGCCAGACATTGGATCTGGTCGGGTTTCCGGTACGCACGACCGCCTCGGCGGAAGAAGCGCTCGCCTCGGTCTCGCGCGGCTGGCACGGCATTCTTGTGACCGATATCCGCATGCCCGGCATGGACGGCATGACCCTGTTGCGCAAGGCGGTCGCCATTGATCCCGACCTGCCTGTGCTGCTGCTGACCGGGCATGGCGACGTCAATCTGGCGGTCGATGCGATGCGCGATGGCGCCTATGATTTCATCGAAAAACCCTTTTCGGTCGAACGCCTGCTTGATTCCATTACCCGCGCAATGGAGAAGCGCCAGCTGACGCTGGAAAACCGCGCCCTGCGCTCCAGCGTTGCCAACCGTTCCGATGATCTGGAGACCCGTCTGGTGGGACGGACGCCGGTCATGGTGGCGGTGCGCAAGCAGATCCGCGCCGTCGCGCCCACCCGAGCCGATGTGCTGATCGTGGGCGACACCGGGACCGGCAAGGAGTTGGCCGCGCGCGCCATCCACGATCTGTCGTCAGATGAAGACCGGCCCTTTGTCGCCATCAATTGCGCAGCCATCCCCGCAGAGATGATGGAGGCCGAATTGTTCGGCTATGAGGTTGGGGCCTTTGCCGGCGCGATGCGGGCCCGGGTGGGCAAGTTCGAACATGCCCGCAATGGCACGATCTTCCTGGACGATATCGAGAACATGCCGCTCTATCTGCAGGCCAAGCTGTTGCGCGTTGTACAGGAGCGGGCCGTGACGCGGTTGGGGTCGCACGAGCCGATCGCGCTCAATGCGCGCTTCATCGCAACTTCCAGCGTTGATCTGGAGCGGGCCGCCAATGAGGAGAGCTTTCGCAAGGATCTGCTCTATCGGCTCAACATCGCCACGTTGCGCCTGCCGCCACTGGCCGACCGGGCCGAGGACATCCCTGCCCTGTTTGCCCATTTGGTTCAGATCGTTGCCACGCAGTTGCGCGTGCCGGCGCCAAGCCTGTCCACCAGCTATCTGTCCAGCCTTAGCCTTCGCCCCTGGCCGGGCAATGTTCGCGAATTGCGCAATGCCGCCGAACGCTATGTTCTGGGCATTGATGGCGTCGAGGAGGCACGTGCCGCCACCAGTGCAACGACGCTGCGCGAGCGGGTCCAGGCCTTTGAACGCCAGGCCATCGCCGACGAACTCCGCGCCCAGAATGGCAGCCTGAAGGCCGTCTACGAGGTTCTCGGCCTATCGCGGAAATCGCTATACGAAAAAATGGTCAAGCTGGGGCTGGACCGCAAGGACTTCCGGGAGGACTGAGGCCCGATCAGCGCCGGGTCAGTTCAACCACCGGAATGGTGCGTGTGGTCTTTTCCGCATAGTCGGCGAACTGGGGGAACAGGCTCGCCTGTCTGGCATAGGTCGCATCGCGCTCTGCTCCCTCAAGGACGCGCGCCCGAACCGGGAGCCGCTCAATTGTGGTGCCATCACCGACGGAAATATCGAATTCCGGCTGAGCGACGATATTGTGAAACCAGGATGGGTCCTTGGGACCGCCGGCATAGGACGCAAAGACGAACCAGCGGTTGTCGTCCTGTGGCAGGAACATCAGGGGCTGGGTGCGCTCGACCCCTGACTTGGCCCCAATGGCATGCAGCAGCAGCACAGGGGCATCTTTGAAATAGCCACCCGGCTTGCCGCCATTGGCATTGAAGTCTGCAATCACCTGATCGTTGAAGTCGCTCATGGTCCCTGCCCTTGCCTATGTGTGTCGTCCAGACCCCAGAGGTGGGGTACCGGGTCCGACGGCACAAGGGGCAGCGCCATTCCGGCTGAGCCATCAGTCCTTTGGCGTGAAGCCGGTACGGGTCATTTCGCCCCAGTCATTTTCTGAGCGGATGTATTGCCAATAGCCCTTGATGCGCCAGAAATTATTGAGCTGGCGATAGCCAAAATTCTCCAGAACTGCTGCGGCTGTCAGCACCGCCAGGTCGCGCGCCCTCGGAAAACGTCTAATTTCGACTTCTTCCAGTACCAGCGACGCCACGCTGACGAATACGCCGAACACAAAGACAAGGGCGGTGTAGGCCAGCAGGAAATCGGTATCGAGCACGCCGAGCAGCCACAGGAGTGGCACCAGAAAATAGCCGATGACCTCAGCGATGGGACCGAGGACATCGACGATCAGCATTTGGCCGAAGCCCAGTATGCCGACGCGACCATAGCGCGGGTTCAGCGCCATGTGGCGATAGCGGAAGAATGCCTCAAGCGCCCCGCGCTGCCAACGCGCACGCTGGCGGCTCAGAACTGCCAGGCTTTCGGGCGCCTCGGTCCAGCACACAGGTTCGGGGATAAAGACGATGCGATAGCGGCGCTTGTTGTCGATCATGTAGCGATGCAGCTTGATGACGATATCGAGGTCTTCGCCAGCCGACCCCTTGGTATAGCCACCCACGGCAACGGCCTCGCGACGGCGGAACATGCCAAAGGCGCCCGACACCAGCATCAGGGTATTGATGTGGCTCCAGGCCAGCCGCGCCATGAGAAAGGCGCGCAGATACTCAACCACCTGAAACAGCGGCAGGATCTTGTTGGGTAGCCTGATCTGGGTCACCCGCCCGTTGTCGACCACGGAGTTGTTGACGATACGGATCGTGCCGCCCACGGCCACGGTCCGGATGGGATCTTCGATGTAGGGCTGGGCGGCGCGGATCAGCGCGTCAGCTTCGAGTACGGAGTCCCCGTCGATGATGCAGAACAGCGGCGCGCGCGAGACGTTGATGCCGGCATTTTGCGCGTCGGCCTTGCCGCCATTGAACTTGTCGACAACGATCAGCCGGTCAGACGACGGCGCGCTGTAGATCCCGCGAATTTCCTCGTGCTCAAGCTTCGCTTCATAAGCGCGTTCAACCGGCTCGAGCCCAAAGGCATCGATCAGGCATTGCAGCGTGTCGTCCTTGGAGCCGTCATTGACGACGAGCACTTCGTAGTTCGGGTATTCCAGCGCCATCAGCGAGCGCACGCTTTCGACCACATTGGCCTGCTCGTTGAACGCCGGCACGATCAGCGCAATAGGCGGTGCGACCTCACTATAGCGGTGCCAGAGTACTGCGGAACGGGCCACGGGCGGACGGCTGGCCAGGGCAATGGCAGCAGCAATCAGCTGGAACACGTAGATGGCAGACTGCGCCAGCGCGACGAACACGATCACCCAGGCGGCGCCGCGCCCGATGGTGATGGCCAATGCGATCAAATCGACTTCGTTCATGCGCGGTTCTCCTCAGCCAGCAGCACCGCGGCACTTCTCTGTGTTCTTGAAGACGGCCCCTGCGACAGCGCAACAAGAGTTTGCTGCCCCTCATCACCAAGAGCGCTGAGCGACTTGGCCGCGGTATAGCGGACAATCCACTCGTCATCATTGAGCAGTCGCGCCAAACCACCATTGGCAGCGCTCAGCCCAAGCCGTCCAGCAGCGGAGGCGGCTTCAAGGCGCACTTCCCAGGAGGGATTGTCCAACGCGGCCAGCAGGGTATCGGCGGAGCGTGGATGCCCGATCAGACCCAGGGCGCGAATGACGGCGGCCTGTACTTCGGTGTGGGGGTCGGCGAGCAAAGCTTCAATTTCAGCAATATAGCCGAACTGACCGGTGTGCCCCAGCGCATCGACGGCCGCAGCACGGACAAAATCAGGGAGATCACGATTGGTCGCCAGCGCAATCAGCTCATCACTGCGATCAGTGGGGACCGAGCGAAACAGTTCGATCAGGCGGCGCGAACGCTGGCCACGGAAGCCGATCCTGTCAATGGTTTCGGCGAGGGGCGGCAGCGCATCAAGGCGTGCCAGGGCGATGCTGGCGGCGATACGGACCTCGCGTTTGCGGTCGTTCAGGGCGGCCAGCAACGCCTTGCGGGTATCCTGATAGGGAAAGGATGTCAGCCGCTCGATGGCACTGAGCTTCTGGGCCTCCTGCCCGTTGAGCAATTGGCGCCGGATCTCGTCAGGATAACCGGCGGCGGCCAGCACGCGCACAATCTGCTCGCGATCATCGCCACGCAGCACTTCGACAAACTGGAAGCAGACTTCAATCACCAGCGGCGCGGGAAACTGCGACAGCGCCTCGCTCAGCGCGTCTTCGTCGTGCGCGGCGGTAAATTCCATCAGGCTCTGGCGCAGTTGCTTCTGCAAGACAGCATCATTGGCCTTGCCCGCATCGATGAACCAGCGGCGCACCATCAGCGCGATCATCACCCCGATGGAGATGAGTGCCAGGATTGCCGTACCGATCCAGATCGACTGCAACATGGCTAGAACCTCACGCTGGCGCCAAGCCCGATGCTGGTGCGCTGGTAGGCTGCCCGGAACTCGTTGGCGGCATTGGCCCGCAGGGTCACAGCATCGCTCAGTGCCACGGTGACACCGCCAAATACCGACTGCACGTCGAGCAACGTGTTTCCCGAAATTTCGGGCGCATTGGCGTAGCCGAGAAACAGCGTGCCGGCGTCGGTAACGGCCATATCGGCGCGCAGGACGAAGCCGTCACTTTGAACACCACTATCTTCAAGCGTATGAACCCACTGCGGAGTCAGCGTCAGGCGGCCGTCAAACAGGCTGATGGCAGCACGCACCGCCAATGTAGTGGAGCGGTTCGCATCATAGATGGCGTGACGGATATCGGCGCCGATGGTCACCCCCACCGCCTCGCCTGTCAGCACACGCCAATCGCCGCCAGCATCAACTGACAGATGGGGCAGGAAGCTGGCATTGGCGGCTAGTGCGAGACCACCATAGAGCCCGATGCCGGGCTGGACCTGCGTAGCAATGCGCAAGGTTGCCTGCTGATCGCTGACGCCATTGCGGCTGGCGTTGCGCAATTGCAGCGCCAGGCTGGTCTGCTCGCTGGCGCGATAGGACAGCCCGACCAGAGCATCGATCCAGTTGCCCCGGCCAGCGCTGAGTTCGCTGTATTCGGTGCTGACATCGACCCGCCACGGACGATCATCGGCCACCGCCTGGTCGATGATCACCAGCAGGTCCGCCGCGTCCCGATAGTCAGGCTGGCGCTCCACCACGCGCTGGGCCAGCGTCCGGGCGCCAGCCCGATCGCCCTGGCGAAATCGGGCCTGGGCCAGCCCGAAGCGGGCGTCTTCATAGCCTTCGGCCAGCACCAGTACACGTTCGAACACGGGTTCTGCCAAAGCGGGCTGGCCCGCACCGAGATAGGCAAAGCCCAGTTGTACCAGCGCGTCGGTGTTGTCTGGTTGCTGCGCCACGGCCCGCTCCAGCAGGCTGATCGCTGTATCAAAGCGTTGCTCGAGACGCGCCTGCGTTCCCTGCTCGTAGAGCGTGGCGGCGCTTTGCGCGGCTGCCGGGGCCGATGCGCAGAGCAGAACAATCGGGGCAGCCAGCAGAGCGACGCGGATCATGGGTTAGGTCTCGTCAGGTCAGGTATTTCTGGATGCGAGCCAATAGCTCATCGGGGATGAACGGCTTGACCAGATAGTCCGCAGCGCCCGCTTCGAGCGCCGAGACGATATCCTTCTCGCCCTTGCGCGCGGTCAGCATGATCACCGGAATATGGGACAGGCTTGGTTCGTCCTTGAGCTGCACCAGCAGCGCAAAGCCATCAATACCGGGCATCATGGCGTCGAGCACGACCAGATCGGGCTTTTCAGCACGGATCTTGGCCAGCGCCTCTTCCCCGTCATGGGCGGTCAAAACCGTGTAGCCCTTGCCTTGCAGGCGAAACTCAATCAGCTCGATCAAAAGCTGGTCGTCGTCGCATATCAGAATTGACTGGCTCATGAAGGCGCTCCTGGTCGTGTCGGTCCAGACGATTGGCTACGCGGCTTCGGTGGCACATCAAGGGCAAACATTTGGCATCAAGGCATTTTCCAATGGGTTTGCCCGATCTCTCACAGATAGCACGCCACATGGTAAATGGCGCGTAAACGCAAACGCGCTTGTGAACGGCAAGAGCGGCACGCGTCGCTCACTCTCGCACGAGAGGCAGTCCAGAAGAGAATCAGGTCTGGTCCATGATGATTTGCTGGATGGCCTTGCGCTGACGCCGCGAGCGGATCTGGCGGGTGTGAGCGGTATCGGGCGAGATTGTAACGCCCTGATCATCGCGCACGATGGAGAATGTCCGCCTGGCACCGATCAGCAGATCATCGGAGGAATGATCGGCGATGATCATGATCTCGATCTCGATTGGCTCGGCGCGCGCCAGCAGATCCTTGGGGGCTGGTCCCTTGCGGGTGCGCGTTACCCTTTCGATCAGGCTCTGGAACGAGCCGATCGAGGTATAGTCGCCGGGATGCAGCGGGCCCTGATGGGTGCGTTGACGCGGATCGTTGGGCCGCTCGCGCTCATCGATGACCTCGAAATCGGTGACGCATTGTTCCCAATTTTCGCTGCCGGCACGCACCGTGGTCAGCACGCTTTCAAGATAGATGGAATCCGAGCTCATATTGCTGACAAAGCAGGCGGCATCCAGCCCTGAGCCTGCGGCGCGGTTGATGACGATCTTGGGCTGTGTCTGCCGACGGAAGCCGGCCAGAAATACCTGCAGATAAACCAGCCAGATGACCACCATTGTCATGTTGGTGGCCAGGCTCAGCATGTCGCTGTGCTGCGTTATCCAGTCGAGCATGGTGGCTGCAGTCCTTTGGGCGGGAATGTCCAAAGGGCAAGATCTGCGCTGCTTTCAGCGTGACTTACCCCGGCTTGCGCGTGCGCATCAGTGCACGGAGCTAAAGCCAGCGCGCCAGGATCGGTTCCATGCAGCGCTCAGTCGATGCGGAACGCCGCGCCCTACTCGGCAGCCAGAGGCAGTTCGATCCAGAAGGTCGCGCCCTTGTCGGGTTCACTGTCGAAGCCGATGGCGCCTCCCATCTGGGTGATGATCTCGCGGCTGATATGCAGGCCAAGCCCACTGCCGTATTTGGTGCGCGTAGCCGATGAATCGGCCTGCGAGAACTTGCTGAAGATCAGCGGTGCGAAGTCCTTGGAGACACCCTGCCCCTGATCGGTGACCTCAACCCGGCAGGTCTGATCGTCGGCACTGAGGGTTACCTCAACCTGCCCGCCCACGGGCGAGAATTTTGCGGCATTGGAAAGCAGATTGCTCATAACCTGCTGCAGCCGGGCCGGATCCACCCTGACCTGAGCATCGACGTCACCGGCATTGGTGCCGATCTGCACGCCGAAACGGTCCGCATAGGGCTGGTTGGTTTCGATCGCGCTGAGGATCATGGGCGCCACAAACTCGCGCCGCATATCGAACTGCATCTTGCCCGAGGCGATCTTGTCGATGTCGAGCATGTCATTGACCAGCAGGATAAGGCGCTCACTGTTCTTGTTGGCGATGTCGATCAGGTTGCGCACCTTGAGCGGCAGTTCAGCGGCCATTGTACCGGCCAGCAGACCCAGGGCGCCGCGGATGGCGGTCACCGGGGTACGCAGTTCGTGGCTGACGGTCGAGATCAGCTCATTTTTGACCCGCTCCACCTCGCGGCGCTCGGTGATGTCCTGAATCTGCGCCACCAGATATTTCACGCTGCCATCGGGATTGCGCACGGCCGATGCACTCAACTGCGCCCAGACCGTATCGCCATTCTTGCGCAGATAGCGCTTTTCAATAGTGTAGGTTTCGATCTCGCCGTCCAATAGCTGGCGCACCAATTGATCGCTGGTGGCCAGATCGTCAGGATGAGTGACCGTGCGGAAGTTCTGTTCGAGCAACTCGTCCTGGCTGTAGCCGAGCAGGTCAGCCAGCGCCTTGTTGACGCCCAGCCAGCGTCCGCTCGGTTCGAGCAAGGTCATGCCGATCGAGGCATGCTCCATGGCGATACGGAATTTTTCCTCGCTGGACCGGAGCTCCATCTCCATCCGCTTTTGCGCGGTTGTCTCAACTGTAACGCCGGCAATGCCGATAATCCGGTTGTCGCCGTCGCGCAGCGGCACCTTGGATGTGCGATAGGAGCGGCTGACCTGGTCCGGCCCGACCGTGGTCTCCTCAAGATCGGTAATCGACCGACCGGTCCGGATGATGTCCTGTTCCTGTTCGAACAAGACCTGTGCGCGGGCAGGCTCGACCAGATCGAAATCGGTCTTGCCCACAAGCTGCGCGGGATTGTCGAAGCCGTTGTGCTGCACCACCGCCTGATTTGCGGCGACAAAGGCGCTTTTGATATCCTTGACGAACTGAAAGTCCGGCGCCTGCAATAGGGCAGCCTGCAGGATGCGGCGCTCCCACAGCCCGGATCGGGCCTGCCAGACCGTAAAACCCATCAGGGTGGTCGCCAGAAAACTCACCATGGCAACGGGCAAGGCGAGCGCGTGCATCGGCTCGTTCACCGCATTGGCAGGCAGGAAGGTCAGTGTCGCCCACACAAGAAAGGCCACCAGAACACCGAGCAGAAGCACCAAGTGTGGCTGCGGTGTGGCCGAGTCATTCCACTTGCGAAGGCCCAGGGCCCCCGCGGCTGTCACCACCATGTTGATCACCGCTATGATAGCCCACTCGCCCCCCTGACTGAGCCGATAGGCACCGGCGATCAATACCGAGATCGTGGCCACGACCGGCCCACCAAAGAAAGCGCCAACAGCAATCAGCCCGGCGCGCAGATCGAAAAACACGTCTGGTCCTGTCTGGATGGACATGACCAAGCTCACCACAGCACCGCCGCCGATCAACAGGCCCGATATAGCGCGGCGCACCATCGCTGAGCGGCTATCGAGCCATATCTGCAGCTGCGACCAGGTGGAGGTCACGAGCGCGACAACAGCAAGATTGGCAATCAATGCCTGCCAGGTCGTATCCATCGCAAATTGTCCAATCAAACGGCTCGGTAAGGTCCAATCTAGCCAAATTAAGTTTCCGACCTGTGGACGACCTGCATGCAGGACAAAAAACCTTGCTCGCTGCCGTCACTGCAGGACGCGTGCGGGACGACCGCAGCAGGCAATACGCCGGCAGACGCCGCCATATGCCTCGGTTTGTACCCAAATCCCCCCATGCCAGATGCTTGATGTTACCAAATCCACCCATTCGGCGCTGCAGGTGACACATTTCCGTCGAATTTCATTGTGTCGGCGGTTGTTCTTTGTGTCAGCAGCAGCGCAGTGCTGGGGGATAGGTGCCAGCAAGGCACCACGACATTCGATTGGGAGTGAGACAAATGAAGACAATTTTGGCAACCGCCTTGACCCTTGGCGCGATGGCGCTGGGCACGCAGACTGCAATGGCAGCATGCGATGATGGCGAAATGGTCATCAAGTTCGCCCACGTGGTGGCAGCAACCGGTCACCCCAAGGGTGATGCGGCCACAATGTTTGCAGACCGCGTCAATGAAGAGATGAACGGCGTCGCCTGCATGGAAGTGTTCCCCAATTCCACGCTGTTTGACGATGACAAGGTGATGGAAGCCCTGCTGCTCGGCGACGTGCAGCTGGCCGCCCCTTCGCTGTCCAAGTTCGAAGCCTATACCCTCAAGTACCGCCTGTTTGATCTGCCCTTCCTGTTTGGCGATCTGGATGCCGTGAGCCGCTTCTTTGCGACCGATACAGCCAAGGATCTGCTGCTGGCCACTGAAGATGTCGGCTATACCGGTCTGGGTTACTGGTCCTCGGGTCTCAAGCAGTTTTCGGCCAACAAGCCGCTGCTGATGCCTGAAGACGGCAACGGCCTGAAATTCCGCATCCAGACCTCCGATGTTGCCGAAGCCATGATCAACGCCATGGGCGGTTCGGCTCAGAAGCTGGCCTTCTCGGAAGTTTACGGTGCGCTGCAGACCAAGGTCGTCGACGGTCAGGAAAACACCTGGTCCAACATCTACACCCAGAAGTTCTTCGAAGTGCAGGATGGTATCACCGAGACCAACCATCAGTTGCTGGCCTATCTGCTGGTTACCTCGACCGAATGGCTGGATTCGCTGGACGCCGAAGTGCGTGACCAGTTCCTGACCATTGCCGAGGAAGTCACCATCGCGGCCAACGACTCGGTTGCTGCGCAGGAAGCCGCGAACCGCCAGAACATTCTGGATGCCGGTGGCACCATTCGCGAACTGACCGAAGAGCAGCGCGCTGCCTGGATTGCTGCAATGAAGCCCGTCTGGGCTGAGTTTGAAGGCGATATCGGCGCCGACAATATTGCCGCCGCCGAGGCTGCCAACGCCATGTAAGACGACTGGTCCGGAGCTCCCTGGAGCCCCGGACCACCTCGCCTTGGCGCACAGACATTATTGGGGGCAGCATGACGCAGATGGTCGTGATTATAGCAGTGCTGATCGGGGCGCTGTTTTTGATTGAGCGGCGGTGGCCCAGTGCCGTTACCCGCTTTGAAGAAGGGACACTGGCCATTCTGATGGCCGCGCTGACCCTGGTTACCTTCACCCAGGTTGTGATGCGCTATGGCTTCACCACAGGCTGGGGCGGTGCGCTGGAATTCACCCGCATCCTGTTCGCCTGGCTGATCCTGTTCGGCATGAGCTACGCCATCAAGATCAATTCGCATCTGGGCGTGGACATCGTGCTCAACCTGCTGCCCGCGCGCGCGTCGCGCATCATGGCAGTGGTCGCGGCCCTTGCCTGCGTGCTCTACGCCTTCACCCTGCTATATGCCAACTGGCTGCAGTTCTTCGGCATTGATGCCCGGGGTGGCGCCATCGATTACTGGGCCAAGATGTTCAAGGTGGGCATTGGTCTGGATGACCTGCGCTATCCCGAATGGGCGCAGGAGAGCTTTGGCCTGCAAGAGCGCGTGCAGCGCTGGATTGCCTATCTGATCCTGCCCACGGGCCTGGCCCTGTTTGCCTATCGCAGCCTGCAGGCGGCCTACAACATCGCCACCGGCAAGCGCCAATACATCATCGCCAGCCACGAGGCAGAAGACCTTGTGGCCGAGAACAAAGACGCGGTGAAGGACTAACACCATGGAATCCATCATTCTTTTTATCATGGTGATCACGCTCCTGTTCATGGGCGTGCCCATCGCCGTGGCTCTGGGCCTGTCGAGCGTTCTGACCATTGCCCTGTTTTCGAGCGACAGCATGTCCTCGGTGGCGCTGCAGCTGTTTTCGGCGTCGCAGAACTATACCCTGCTGGCCATTCCGTTCTTCGTGCTGGCCTCGACCTTCATGTCGACCGGCGGCGTGGCGCGGCGCATCATTCGCCTTGCCGTGGCCAGTGTTGGCCATTTCCGCGGCGGTCTGGCGATGGCCTCGGTGCTCGCCTGCATGATGTTCGCGGCGCTGTCGGGCTCCTCGCCCGCCACCGTGGTGGCCATCGGCACCATTGCCATCGCGGCGATGCGGCAGGTTGGCTATTCCAAGGAGTTTTCGGCCGGCATCATCGCCAATGCCGGCACGCTGGGCATTCTCATTCCCCCCTCGATCGTGATGGTGGTCTATGCCACCGCGACCAATGTGTCGGTGGGGCGCATGTTCCTGGCGGGTATCCTGCCCGGTCTGGTGGCCGGACTGATGCTGATGATCGCCATTTATGTCGTCGCCCGTCGGCGCAATCTGCCCAGCGAGCCGTGGCGCGGCTTTGGTGAAGTGGTGTCTGCCGGCAAGGATGCTGGTTGGGGCCTGTTCCTGATCTTCATCATCATTGGCGGCATCTATGGCGGCGCCTTTACGCCCACCGAAGCGGCGTCGGTTGCTGCGGTGTACTCGGTGTTCGTGGCGCTGTTCGTCTATCGCGATATGGGGCCGCTCAAGGGTCTGGCCTGGATCCCGGAAGGGTCCGCTGCCAAGACGGTGGTGGGCTTCAAGGCCAGCGTTTATGCGCTGGCGATCTTTGCGGTGTGGATGATCTCGTCGTTCTTCTTTCTGGGCGGCATGGATACCACCACCCGCATGCAGATCGGCATCGCGCTGGCCGTCTTCGTGCTGGGGGCCTACCCCTATGCACGTCAGCAGCCCAACCCGCTGACCTTCCTGTCCGGTCTGCCGGTCTGGGGCTACAATCTGGGGCTGATCGCGCGCCGTTTCGTGCCTGCCCTTTTCCATGGCGACACCAACAAGGCCATGGTCGACAGCGCCAAGACGACCGTGATGTTGATGTTCATCATCGTCAATGCGCTGCTGTTCGCGCACACCCTGACGGCCGAGCGCATTCCGCAGACCATCACCGAATGGATGCTGGGCGCTGGCTTCAACTGGTTCACCTTCCTGATTGCCGTCAACATCCTGCTGTTGATCGGCGGGCAGTTCATGGAGCCATCAGGTCTGTTGCTGATCGTGGCGCCGGTGGTGTTTCCCATCGCGATGGAACTGGGGATCGATCCGATCCATCTGGGCATCATCATGGTGGTGAACATGGAGATCGGCATGGTGACGCCACCGATCGGGCTGAACCTGTTCGTGACCTCGGGCATTACCGGGATGAGTCTGGCGCAAGTGGTCAAGGCAGCCCTGCCCTTCGTGGTGGTGCTGCTGATCTTCCTGATCATCGTCACCTATGTGCCGGCGCTCTCGACCATGGTGCCCTATGCCCTGATGGGGCCGGAAATCATCCTCAACCGCTAGTGTGCTAGCGGCGCCAAAAAACAAAGAGCCCGCGGTCAGTGACCGCGGGTTTTTTGGTTTGTTGGTCGCGCTGCCCAAGGCTCAGGACTGAAGGTCGTGCAGTTGCACGCTCTGGGCCGCGCTTTCGAGCAGGGTCTTGGCGACCAGAGCCTCTTCCTTGGCCCCCTTGAGATCGACGCGGAGCATCACCGCGCTGGGAAAGCGCAAGCGCAGATCACCCAGCGTGGCCGCGCTGAGGGCGGGTCGGTCGTGACCGGGACCCATTTCTGCAACCGCCTGGGCAATGGGACAGGATACACAGCGGCTGATCCCCTGGCTGGCCAGCCGCGTCGCGACAGCATCCAGATCAGCGGTGGTGGCGAAGATACCGATGGCAGCGCGACGACGGGCCTCGGACATGGTCATACTCTGCCAGATCAATGATCGGTGCCGTCGCATTCGGCAAGCTGGCGCAGGCGTTCCAGGCTACGCACCTGAAAGCTGCCCCGATCGGGCAGATCGATGATGCGCAGGGTGCGCAGGCGGGTCATGTTGCGGCTGACGGTCTCGATGGTCAGGCCAAGATAGTCAGCTATGTCGGCGCGACACATGGGCAGGGCCAGACGCTGCGCAACTGGATCGGGCGCCTTGCGGGCCATGGTCAGCAGGAAGCTGGCGATACGCTCGATGGCGGTCTTGCGGCATAGCAGCAAGGACAGATCCTGCAGGGTCTCAACCTCGCCGCGGGCAACTTCAAGCAGCTTTTCGGCCAGTTCGGGGCGCTCGCGCATGGCGCGCAGCAGGGATTGCTTGTGGATGACGCGCACCCGGGTCGTGGTCAGTGCATCGCAATCGAAGCGATAGGTGTCACCCTGGCAGAAGCCGACAATGTCACCGGGAAAGGCGAACGCCACGATCTGGCGGCGCCCATCGGGGAAAATCTTGTAGGCGCGCACTGCGCCACTGAGAACTTCATAAAATGCGGTGGTTTCATCGCCTTCCCGGAAAAGGGCGTCATAAGGCGCCAGCAACCGCACGCCGCCTGTGCTGCCGCCTTCGGCTGGCCAGGGGGTCGGGGTCTGAGCTGGTGACGCAATAGTGGAAAGCTGCATGATGAATCCTCGATTCCCGCAAATCACTGTGGACGTGGGCTATAAGAGGGGCGGCGTGTAAGCTGCGTACGCGGCCTTTGTAATCAATTGTAACGGGGAGCATGGGCAGCCGCCCGGCCGACCAGGAGTGCATTTCCGGCATGAGCGACAATCAGAGCCACATACTGGTGGTGGATGACGACGATCAGGTGCGCCGGATGTTGCGGCGTTGCTTTGAAGATGAGGGCTACCGGGTCAGCGAAGCCACCGATCAGAGCGGCGTCGATGCCGCGCTCGACACCGGGATCGATCTGATGACGCTTGATCTCAATCTGGGCGGCACCGATGGGCTGACCATTGCCCGCCAGGTGCGGCAGAACTGGGATCTGCCCATCATCATGATCACCGGCAAGGGCGACATGATCGACCGCATTGTGGGGCTGGAGATCGGCGCCGATGACTATATCGCCAAGCCCTTTCATTTGCGCGAAGTGCTGGCACGCGTCCGCTCCGTGCTGCGCCGCAGCGGTCCGCGGGAGACAGCAAGTGCTGCAACGGCCGCGCCGACCGCCTGCATCCGGTTTGATGGCTATGCGCTGGATATGGATCGCCGCTCGCTACAAGGCAGCGCTGGAGCCATTCGCCTGACCAGTGGCGAATTCGATCTGCTGGCGCTGTTCGCCCGCCACCCGCATCGCGTGCTCAGTCGCGACCAGATCATGGACATGCTAAAGGGCCATGACTGGGCGCCCAATGATCGCAGCATCGACAACCAGATCGCCCGACTGCGCAAGCTGATCGAGGTCAATGCCCGCGAACCGCTGCTGATCAAGACCGTGCGTGGCGCCGGCTATTGCTTCACCCCGCACTCAATCGAGGCCTGAGCTAGCTCTTGAGCGCTGTGTCGATGGCATCCGCCAGATCTGCCAGACGGTATGGCTTGCGCAGGATTTTCAGTTTCTCGCCATGCTCGGGGGCGTCCCGCGACATCTCCTCGGCATAGCCAGAGGTCAACAGCACCGGCATGTTGGGATATAGCGCCTGCACCTTGGCGCGCAGCTCGAAACCACTCATCCCGCCGGGCATCACCACGTCCGAGAACAGCAGATCGGCCAGCTTTCCCGAAGCGAGCAGTTCGATGGCTTCGGCGCCGCTAGCTGCTGAAATGACGGTATAGCCCAGCTGCGTCAACCGGGTCACGGTCAGCTTGCGCACCCGCTCATCATCTTCAACCGCCAGTATGGTCTGACCTGCCCCAGCCAGCGCCTCCAGCTCGGAGTCAGCGACAACCACGGGCTCGACCCGGTGGCGGGGCAGGAAAATGCTGACAATCGTGCCCTTGCCCGGACCGCTATCGATGGTCGCCAGTCCACCAGACTGCTTGGCAAAGCCGTAGATCATGGAGAGCCCCAGCCCGGTGCCGCGCCCCTGTTCCTTGGTGGTGAAGAAGGGCTCGAAGGCCCGTTCACGCACGGATTCGCTCATGCCCTCGCCCGAATCCGAAACGGTCAGGCGAACATAATCACCGGGAGAGAGACCATCGAGCTGCTGGCCCATCTCCTCGTCGACCACCGCATTGCTGGTCTCGATGACCAGCCGTCCGCCCTCGGGCATGGCGTCGCGGGCATTGACGGTCAGATTGACGATGGCACTTTCAACCTGTGAGGGGTCGACCCGCACCGGCCAGAGGCTGGGGGTCAGCGCATTGGAGAGATAAATCGTCTCGCCCAATGTGCGGTGCAGCATGTCTGTCAGGCCGAGCACGAAGCTGTTGAGATTGATACTCTCGGGCTCAAGGTGAGAGCGGCGGGCAAAGGCCAGCAAGCGCGTGGTCAGGCGCGCGCCAAGATCGGCAGCATCAAGCGCTTCGGTGGTCAATTCGCGCTGCAGCGGAGTGGTCAGCTTGCCTTCAAGCATTTCGAGATTGCCGATGATCACCGTCAGCAGATTGTTGAAATCGTGGGCGATGCCCCCGGTCAACTGTCCCATGGCTTCCATTTTCTGGGCCTGGCGCAGCGCCAGTTCGGTTGCCTTGTGCGCAGACAGGTCGTGGATGATGCCGGTGAAATAAGTACGGCCATCCATCTCGAATTCGCTCACCGCCAGATGCATGGGGAAGAGCGAGCCGTCGCTGCGTCGCCCACTGACCTCACGGCCAATGCCGATGATCCGGCGATGGCCGGTCGTACGGTAATTGTGCAGATAGCCGTCATGTTCGGCGTGGTAGGGCTCGGGCATCAGGAAATGCACGTTGCGGCCGAGAAACTCTTCCGGACTGTAGCCAAACAGCCGCGCTGCGGCCGGATTGACGGTGGTGATGTGGCCGTGGTCGTCGATGGTGATGATCCCATCGACTGCGGATTGCAGGATCGACTGCAGCTTGCGGGCCTGCCCGAGCAGCGAGGAATTCAGTTCATTTTCGTCGGACACTGCAGACACACCATGGTTAGGACTGTCCCGAGTCCTAACCGTGCCGCCTGCCCTGCACAAACGAAAAGGGGTCGCAGATGCGCCCGGCCAAACGCTCACACCCTTGATGCAGGTCAAAAGGGTGCGCCTCGCGATTTGTTAGGCTGGGACATTAGCGGGATGGCCCGCCTGCGCGTGGCCTGCCCACCACACGAGCTTCACGCTCGTTTAAGGAGGATACAATGGCACATGTCGTCGTACTCGGCGCCGGTCTCGGCGGCACAATCATGGCCTATGAGCTGCGCGATGCGCTGGGGTCAGAGCATCAGATCAGCGTCATCAACAAGGGGCCGGAATACTCGTTCGTTCCGTCAAACCCCTGGGTTGCTGTAGGTTGGCGCGACCGGGACGCGGTAACCGTGGATCTGGCGCCGGTTTTCGCCAAGCGCAATATCGACTTTCACCCGCAGGGCGCCAAGCGGCTGCATGCCGCCGAAAAGCGCGTTGAACTCACTGATGGCCAGTCGATCAGCTATGACTATCTGACCATTTCGACAGGTCCGGAACTAGCCTTTGACGAGATCCCCGGATTTGGTCCGGAGCACTTTACCCAGTCGGTCTGCCAGATCGATCATGCATTGAAGGCCAAACCGGCCTTTGATGCGCTGGTGGCCAATCCTGGTCCGGTGGTAATTGGCGCGGTTCAGGGCGCGTCGTGCTTCGGCCCGGCCTACGAGTTCGCCTTCATTCTGGAAAAGGCACTGCGCGACGCCAAGGTGCGGGATCGCGTGCCGATGACCTTTGTCACCTCGGAACCCTATGTCGGTCATCTGGGACTGGACGGGGTTGGCGACACCAAGGGCATGATCGAAAGCGCCATGCGCGACGGCCATATCAAATGGATCTGCAACGCCAAGCTCGACAAGGTCGAGGATGGCAAGCTCAGCGTGTCCGAAATCGCCGAGGATGGCTCAGTCAAGCAGGCCCATGAACTGCCGTTCGCCTATTCAATGATGTTGCCCGCCTTCCGCGGCGTCGAGGCGGTCCGTGACATTGAGGGGCTGACCAATCCGCGTGGCTTCATTCTGGCTGATAAATATCAGCGCAATCCCGCCTTCCCCGAGATTTTCTCGGTGGGGGTCTGCGTTGCCATACCGCCGGTCGGCAAGACGCCGGTTCCCGTCGGTGTGCCCAAGACCGGGTTCATGATCGAATCCATGGTCACGGCCACGGTGCAGAACATTGCCCGACTGATCGCCGACGAAGAGCCCAATGCGGTGCCGACCTGGAACGCCATCTGTCTCGCCGATTTCGGGGATTCCGGCATTGCTTTCGTCGCCCAGCCGCAATTGCCACCGCGCAATGTGAACTGGTCCTCGGAAGGCAAGTGGGTGCATCTGGCCAAGGTCGGTTTCGAGAAATACTTTATGGGCAAGATGCGGTCGGGACAGTCCGAGCCGTTTTACGAGCATCTGGCTTTGCAGGTGCTGGGCATCGACAAGCTCAAGGCGGTCAAGACCGAGCCTGCGGAGTAGCGCAACGCGCTGCCGACGAAATGCAGAACGGCGCCCGCGGGCGCCGTATTATGCGAGCCTAGTTTACCGAACCGCTGGAATGGGCGCGGATGACGCCGGGGACGCTGGGCCGGCACCGCACATCACGCCGGAAATCGGTGGGCGACATGCCCGCAATCTTGCGGAACGACTTGTTGAATGCACTGAGTGAACCAAAGCCGCTATCCATGGCAACCTGCAACACATTTGCGTCTTCCTGCATCAGCAATGCCTGGGCGTAGCTGAGCCGCATCAGATTGACATAGTCGTTCAGCGTCATCCCGGTCGATTTCTTGAACACGTTCATCGCGTATTTGGGGTGGATGTCGGCTGCGGCGGCGATATCGCTAGAATCAATATCCTCGCGGAAATTGTCGGCGATGAAGTCACAGATGCGCACCACGATGGGCGAGGAATGGTGATCCAGTCCCTCGACGGCGCTGACGACATCAGCAGGTCCGGGCATCAGTTCGTAAGGATCAAAGCGGACACGCTCAATGCGCAGCAGCAGTTCGTCCACCGCCATACCCGCCTTCATCAGGTCGCCAGAGCGGGCATAATCGTTCCATCGCGCAAAATTGAGCGCATCGGATGCATCGGTTGCCTTGGTCACCAGGGTAGCGCCCTGCATGAGTTTTGACTGTACGTCCTGGGGGAGCCGGAGGCGGAAGAAATGCACCAGCGGCAGGTGCCCACCGGCATAGATCAGATCGTCCGAGGAATCGTCGAGCCAGTGGGGCAGCCCGCCCCAGAACAGAGCCATATCCCCAGCATTGAAGCGGACATCATGGCCGCTCATGCGATAGTGCGCCCAACCGCGCACGATGTAATTGACCTCGACCTGAGCGTGCCAATGGGCTCCGCGCATCACCAGTGGTGATGAATGAAACATGTGCAACTCAGTCGGTAGTCGCTCCACCCCATTGGCTTCGGGTTCGTAGTACGCCCGCGCCGCCATCTTACTTTCCGCCAACTCTGCATACCTTTTGGCATAGACGCCTTGCACCAGTAGCATAGCTTAGAAAGCGCTCGTCGTAAGAGCAAACTAAAAGGGAGGACTAATATGACTCGCATCGCATCTCACCTGAGCAAGACCCTCGCCGTCGCACTCACCGGTGTCAGCATGCTCAGCGTCACCGCTGCTTCGGCACTGGAAATCACCGTCTGGTGCTGGGATCCCAATTTTAATGGCGCGACCATGAAGGAAGCTGGCGAGCGCTATACCGCCATGCATCCCGACGTCACGTTCAACATTGTCGACTTTGCCAAGGCCGACCTTGAGCAGAAGCTGCAGGCGCAGCTCGCTTCGGGCACTACGGACGGGCTGCCCGACATTGTGCTGATCGAGGACTACGGCGCACAGAAATATCTGCAGTCGTTCCCCGGCGCCTTCGAAGCGCTCAATGACAGCGTCGATTACTCTGCTTTCGCACCCTACAAGGTCGAACTGGCAACCGTGGGCGACCAGACCTACTCGCTGCCTTTCGATTCCGGCGTGACCGGCCTGTTCTATCGCTCCGACATCCTGTCCAAGGCTGGCTATGAAGCGGCAGATCTTGAAGACATCACCTGGGACAAGCTGATCGAAATCGGCCAGGACGTGAAGGAAAAGACCGGCGACACCCTGCTGCCGATCGATCCAAACGACGCTGGCTGGTTGCGCATCATGATGCAGTCGGCAGGCTCGTGGTATTTCAACGCTGATGGCAGCGTGAATATCGAAGGCAATCCAGTTCTGAAGGCCTCGATCGAGACCTATCAGCGCCTGCTCGCCGCCGGTATCTCCAAGCCGGTTGCCGGCTGGACCGAATATACCGGCAGCTTCACCTCGGGCGATACCGCCGCCACCTTTACCGGCGTGTGGATGACCGGCACGATCAAGGCCAATGCGGATCAGTCCGGCATGTGGGGCATCGCGCCCCTGCCCGCTCTGGACGGCGTCGAAGGCGCAACCAATGCGTCCAATCTGGGCGGCTCGAGCTGGTATGTGATGTCCTCGGCCCCCGAAAAGGATGCCGCCATCGACTTCCTCGCCGAAGTCTGGGGCAAGGATGCCGATTTCTACCAGAAGATCCTGGTCAATCAGGGCGCTCTCGGTTCGCTGCTCGCGGCCCGCGATGGTGAAGCCTATTCGGCCAGCGACCCCTTCTTTGGTGGTGCTGAAGTCTGGCAGAACTTCTCGAACTGGCTGGGCGCCATCCCGTCCGTCAATTACGGCATCTTCACCAACGAAGCCGACGCGGCTGTTGTTGCGCAGATCCCGGCCATCACCAGCGGTGGCAATGTCGATGAGATCATCGCGGCCATCGACAGCCAGGTCCGTCAGCAGATCCAGTAGGCTCTGATCTGATACGCCGGGGGCGGGTTTCCCGCCTTCGGCACCTAAGGTCTGGTGCAGGCGGCACAGACGGCAGGCTGACACGGCCAAACGGCAAGCAGGGGGCAGCAGGTGGCGCAATCCAATCTGATACGACGCGAGCAGATCAACGGCTGGGCATTCATCATGCCCGCTTTGGTGCTGCTGGGTGTCTTCATGGTCTATCCCATCCTGTGGTCGCTCTGGATGAGTTTCCAGGTCGGGCGCGGGATGAATCTGAGTTTCGGCGGTCTGGCCAATATCATCCGGCTGACCCAGGACACGGTGTTTCAGCGGGCGCTGACCAATACGATGATCTTCCTGGCTGTCCAGGTGCCGGTCATGCTGGTGCTGGCCATGCTGTTTGCCAATGCGCTCAACGACAGCAGGCTGTGGGGCCGCAGCATCTTCCGCACGGCGATCTTTTTGCCCTGCGTGACCTCGCTGGTGGCCTATTCGGTGATCTTCCGCTCGATGTTTGCCCAGGATGGCATCATCAACCAGATGCTGATGGCGATCCACGTCATTGCCGACCCCATTCCCTGGCTGGCCGATCCGTTCTGGGCGCGCGTTGTGGTGATCCTGGCGATCACCTGGCGCTGGACCGGCTACAACATGATTTTCTATCTCGCCGCGATGCAGAATATCGACCGCTCGATCTATGAGGCGGCGCGCATTGATGGCGTGCCGGCCTGGGCGCGCTTCTTCTACATCACCGTGCCCATGCTCAAGCCGGTGATCCTGTTCACCACCGTGATCTCCACCATCGGCACCTTGCAGCTGTTCGACGAGGTCAATCTGATCACCCAGGGGGGACCTTCGGATTCCACGCTGACGCTGTCGCTCTACATCTACAACCTGACCTTCAAGTTCATGCCCAGCTTTGGCTACGCGGCCACGGTCAGTTACGTGATCGTGATCCTGGTGGGTATCCTGAGCTTCATTCAGTTCCTCGCGGCACGGGATAAACGCGCATGAGTAACCCCCTCGCTTTGCTCAGCCGCACCGCCACCTATGCCCTGCTCACGCTGGCGGCATTCATTTCGGTGTTCCCGTTCTTCTGGATGCTCGTGGGAGCCACCAACAGCTCCAATGACATCATTCGCGGCAAGGCCACGCCCGGCACGGCCCTGTTCGAGAACATCACCACATTTGTGAACTCGGTGGATCTGCCCCGCATCCTGTTCAACTCGTTCTTCATCGCTGGCGTGGGCACCATCGCCACGCTGATCGTGGCGTCACTGGCCGGCTATGGCTTTGAGATGTTCCGCTCGAAGGCGCGTGAAAAGGTGTTCGGGGTGATGATCCTGGGCCTGTCGATCCCGTTTGCGGCGCTGATGATCCCGCTCTTCGTGATGATGGCGAGCTTCAAGATGATCAACACCTATCAGGCGATCATCCTGCCCACCGTGGCCTCGATCTTCATCATCTTCTACTTCCGCCAGGCCACCAAGGCGTTCCCGACCGAGTTGCGTGATGCAGCCAAGGTCGACGGGCTCAAGGAATGGCAGATCTTCTTTTTCATCTACATGCCGGTGATGCGCTCGACCTATGCGGCGGCGACCATCATCGTGTTCATGGCCAATTGGAACAATTACCTGTGGCCGCTCATCGTGCTGCAGACCAATGACATGAAAACCCTCACCCTAGTGGTGGCGGGCCTGACATCGGCCTACACGCCCGATTTCGGTGTCGTCATGGTTGGTTCGATAACGGCCACCCTCCCCACCCTGATCATCTTCTTCCTGCTCCAGCGTCGCTTCGTCGAAGGCATGCTGGGCGCGGTCAAATAAGGTTCAAAATCATGAGCAGCTTGAAGCTTAGAGGCGTGCGCAAATCCTATGGCACCGTCGAGGTGATCCGGGGGATTGATCTGGACATTGCGGCCAAGGAATTCGTGGTGTTTGTCGGTCCGTCGGGATGCGGCAAGTCCACCCTGTTGCGCATGATTGCCGGGCTCGAGGCGATCACCGCGGGTGATCTCGACATCGGTGGCCAGCGAATGAACGATGTCGATCCATCCAAGCGCGGCATCGCCATGGTGTTCCAGTCCTATGCGCTTTATCCGCATATGACGGTGCGCGACAATATGGGCTTTGCGCTGCGCTTTGCGGGTGTGGCCAAGGACAAGATAGCCAGCCAGGTCGATGAAGCCGCCCGCATTCTGGCGCTGGAGCCCCTGCTGGACCGCTTCCCCAAGGAGCTCTCGGGCGGGCAGCGCCAGCGCGTCGCGATCGGCCGCGCCATTGTGCGCAATCCGGAAGTGTTCCTGTTTGACGAACCGCTGTCGAACCTGGACGCCGAGTTGCGCGTGCATATGCGCATCGAGATCGCGCGGCTGCACAAGGAACTCAAGACCACCATGGTCTATGTGACCCATGATCAGGTCGAGGCCATGACACTGGCCGATACGATCGTGGTGCTGCGTGATGGCATTATCGAGCAGGTCGGCAAGCCACTGGAGCTCTATGACGATCCTGCCAACCTGTTCGTGGCCGGCTTTATCGGCTCGCCCAAGATGAACCTGATGGCGGGCGTTGTAACGGCATCGGGCAACGGATCGGTTACGGTTGAGCTGACCCATCAGGGCAAGGCGCAGGTTACCCTGCCCGTCTCCGACACGCCGCCGGCTGTCGGTGCGGCGGTGACCATGGGTGTGCGGCCTGAGCACTTCGGCCTTGAAGGCGCCGGCGGCGCTGAAATGAGCGTCAACATTGACGTTGCTGAGCATCTGGGCGCGACCAGCTATATCTACGCCAACACCAAATCGGGCGAACAGATCATCATCGAGCGTGAAGAGTCTCGCCACGAGCATGATCGCGAAAGCATCACGGTCTCAATCGATACGGCCAAGGCCTATCTGTTCGACGACAAGGGCCAGCGCGTCCGCTAGCGCTGCGCCAATCAGTTTTCCAATCCCGGCGCTTGGCCGGACTTCTATTCGTTACAAAGGACCATTTTCATGGCTGAGAAAATTCGCTGGGGCATTATCGGACCCGGCAGCATCGCCAAGGCGTTTTTTGGTGGCGCCAACGACTCCCGGCACGGGGTTGTGGCGGCCATTGCGACGCGCGATCCGAGCAAGCCGAACCTGGCTACAGACTTCCCCGGCATTCGCGTGGTCAAGGGTTACGACGCGCTGCTCGCCGATCCCGAGATCGACGCGGTCTATATCGCCGTACCCCATACCGGCCACGCCGAATGGGCGATCAAGGCGGCCGAAGCGGGCAAGCACGTGCTGGTCGAAAAGCCCTTCGCGCTGTCCGCCTTCGAGATCGGCGCCGTGCTGCATGCCCACAAGCAGGCAGGTACCTTTGCAGGCGAAGCCTTCATGTATCGCCTGCACCCGCAGACCGCCAAGCTGATCGAACTGCTTAAATCGGGCGTCATTGGTGACGTGCGGATGATTCAGTCGAGCTTTGGCTTCTCGATGGGCAAGTTCCAGCCCGAGCACCGGCTGTTCGCCTCCAAGCTGGCCGGCGGCGGCATTCTTGATGTCGGCGGCTATCCCGTCTCGATGGCCCGGCTGATTGCCGGCACTGCCATGGGCAAGCCCTTCGCCGATCCGGTCAAGGTCGCTGGCACCGCCAAGCTCAATGCCGAAGGCACGGATGACTGGGCCGCGGCTGTACTGACCTTCGAAAACGGCATAGTGGCGCAGGTCTCCTGCGCAGTGATGGCCAATCTGGACAATGTGCTGCGCATTCACGGTGCCGATGGCCGTATCGAGGTGCCTGACTTCTGGTTTGCCGGTGGCGACCGCACCAAGGGTGTCGGCAAGATCGACATCATCAAGGACGGCAAGACTGAAACGGTCAGCGTGGGCGAAGAGCGCCACGTCTATTCGTTCGAGGTCGATGCCGCCTCTGAGGCCATCCTCGCCAGGCGGCAGGAACTGACTGAGCCAGGCATGAGCTGGAATGACACTCTGGGCAATGCCCGGGTGCTCGATCAGTGGCGTCGCGATGCCGGGATCGAGTTCTCGGTCGAAACCAGCGCCAACCGCGTCAACACGCTGGCCAATCGCCCGCTGGGCGCCAATCAGGGCGTCATTCCCAAGCGTTCCATTCCAGGTCTTGGCAAGCAGGCCTCGACCGTGGCGCTGGGCTTTGAGGACTTCAAGAGCTTCGCGTCAGGCGCCATCCTGCTCGACGCATTCTGGGAGCGTGGCGGCAATATCTTTGACACCGCCTTTGTCTATGGCGGCGGCTATACCGAAAAGCTCTATGGCGAGTGGCACAGCAATCGCGGCACGCGCGAAGGCTCGGTGCTGATCGGCAAGGGTGCGCATAGCCCGCTGTGCTATCCCGACGTGATCGCCAAGCAGCTGACCCAGTCGCTGGACCGGTTGCAGACCGACTATGTCGATATCTACTTCATGCACCGCGACAATCTCGATGTCCCGGTTGGCGAGTTCGTCGACGCCATGGATGCCGAGGTCAAGAATGGCCGCATTCGCGGACCATTCGGTGGCTCCAACTGGACCCGGGAGCGCTTTGACGAGGCCGTGGCCTATGCCGAACGCACCGGCAAGACCAAGCCGATGGCACTGTCCAACAATTTCGCGCTGTCCGAAATGCTGGAGCCGATTTGGGATGGCTGCGTCACCTCGGCCTCGGACGACTGGAAAAAGTGGCTGACCGACACCCAGACCACCAATTTCTCCTGGTCCAGTCAGGGCCGTGGCTTCTTTACCGACCGTGCCGGTCGCGACAAGACCGACAATGAAGAGCTGGTCCGCTGCTGGTACAATGACAAGAACTTTGCCCGTCGCGACCGTGCGATCGAGCTGGCCGAAAAGATCGGTCACAATCCGATCCACGTCGCGCTGGCCTTCGTTCTGGCCCAGCCCTTCCCGTCCATCCCGCTGATTGGGCCCCGCACACTGGGCGAACTCGACGATAGCCTCTTGGCCTTCGACATCAAGCTGACCCCTGAACAGGTAGCCTGGCTCGATCACGGCAACTAGCGGTTCCTCCCTGCCGGCCTTCCCTCACGGGGGAAGGTCAGGTGGGAGCAACAAACCAGCATGGCAGGCGAAAGACCGCCTTCCGGTCCAGCAAAAAAGCCCCCAATCTTGTGCTTCTTATCCCCGTGGCCAATGGCTGCGCATATAGTTCTGTCATTGCCTGCGTCAGAGCCCAGTCATGACGAGTGATGCGCGCAGGGACTGCCGGGGATGGGAGGTCGCTCCCGTCACGCGGGGGAAATGTGTGCTGCCTCGGTCTGCAATACGGCCAGCCATGCCCGACCCGTGCAAAGCCCCGGCGTGATGGCGAGGCGGCTGTCTCACTTTCACTTTATACCCTTGGAGGCAGCCGCCTCGCCATCGCAGCTCGATAACCGCATTCAGGCGGCGCTTTCGCGCGACCAATTTCCTGGATGGGCCAGCAAGACGCACGGTTACAGCCATGTAGCTACTTGTCGGCGCCCGGGCCCTCCCCTATGTTCGGCGCTGCGGAACGATAATTTCGCAATGTTCTCAGGGCGGGGTGCAATTCCCCACCGGCGGTAAAGGCGGCGACGCCAAGCCCGCGAGCGCTTCGTGCAAGCGAAGGTCAGCAGATCCGGTGTAACTCCGGAGCCGACGGTATAGTCCGGATGAAAGAGAACGGGACCAACGCTGGCACGCCCCGCGTTCGCACCCTTTTAAGGGCCGGGCCGCGGGCGTTGGCGAGACTTCCCGTAACCCTGAGGAAACTGGTTACGGAAAGGACTTTTGTAATGAACCACGTTTCCTCGTCTACCCAACATAGCGCTGTCACAGGCGCCCTGTTCATGGTGGTGGCAAGCCTTGCCTTCGCCGGCACCAACGTGCTGCAATCGGCGCTGCCAACGCCAGTGGAATATGGCGGCTATGGCATGAGCTCGACCGGCATGGCGTTCTGGCAATATGTCATCGCCTCGGTCCTGGCCCTACCGCTCATCATGCGCATCGGGGTGCACAATCTGCGCACCAAACACCCGGTATTGCATGGGGTTCGTGCCTTTGTGTCGGCGCTGGGCGTACACGTGTTCGTCTACGGCTTCGCCTCGGGCGTGCCGATCTGGCAGATGGTCACCCTGCTCGCCACCGGCCCGCTCTTCATCATTCTGGGCTCAACGCTGTTCCTCGGCGAACGCGCCTCGACCGCTCGTATTGGCGCGGGCCTGGTCGGCTTTGTCGGTGCCATCATCGTCTCCGGTGTCGGCGTCGAGGGGCTCAGCGCCTATACGCTGATCCCAATTGCGGCCGCCGCGCTGTGGGCGACCACCGACGTGCTGACCAAATATCTGTCGCGCACTGAATCGCCGGAAACGCTGACCGTGTCGCTATTGGTGCTGGTCACGCCCAATCACCTGCTGATCCTACTGGCCGTGAACGCCTTCGCCTGGCTGGCGCCGACGCTGGTCCCCAACGGGCTGGCCACCGGCTTCCCCTTCGCCCTGCCCTCCGGCACCGGGCTGTGGCTGTTGCTGCTGTTGGGCGGGTTGACGGCAGCCGCGCAATATCTGCTCAGCATCGCCTACAAGGTCGCCGACGCGACCTATCTGCAGCCATTTGGCGATCTCAAGGTGCCGCTGAGCGGTCTGCTGGGCTGGATTGTTCTCAGCCAGGCCCCATCGATCTGGTTCTGGCCCGGGTCGATCCTGATCCTGGCGGCGTCGACCTTCATTCTGTGGAATGAATCGCAGAACCGCCAGAAACTCAGCATGGCCTGATATGCCAAGGGGGTCGCCAACAGGCGGCCCTTTTTCATGCCCAGTTGTCCCCGCGCGGTGGGCATATTGTATTCTGCTGGTGACCGGTTCAACGGGGTCCACCAGGGCATCGTGTTTCATTCCAACTTTGGAACAGGCTTTCCAAAAGGACTTGAATGCTGGAGCAGTTTGGGGAAGATGGCGGCGCAATAGCGAGGACCCGCATGTCTGAAGTCACCGCCACAGCCGAGCCACCGCAGGATTTTGATGCCCTGCGCACCGCGATTATCGAGCGCAAGAGCGAACTGCCCAAGCGGTTGAGCCAGGTCGCGGCCTATGCGCTGGATAACCCCGACGAGATCGCCTTTGGCACGGCAGCCAGCATTGCCCTGTTAGCCAATGTGCAACCGTCAACGCTGGTGCGCTTTGCCCAGCATTTCGGGTTTGACGGCTTTTCCGGCCTGCAATTGCTGTTCCGCGCCCGATTGAGGGAGCGCACCTCATCCTATGACGACCGGCTCAAGGCGCTAGAAGCCGGCGACACCACAATTGCCGAGAGCACCAGCCTGCTCAACGGCTTTCTGGCTGCCGGGCACCGATCCATTGACGCCATTGCCGCCGCCGTGGATCCCGATCAGCTGGAACGTGCGGTGACGCTGCTGGCAGGTGCCGACACCATTTATCTGATCGCCAAGCGCCGCTCCTACCCCATCACCAATTACATGGCCTACGCCTTTGGCAAGCTGCGGGTGAAGTGCCAGTTGGTCGGCACCTCTGCGGGGACCGATGATGACCTGCTGGCCATGGCCACACCGCAAGATGCTGCCTTCGCCATCAGTTACGCCCCCTATGCTTCTGAAAGCGCGGCGCAGGCGCGGGCGCTGGCGGCGCGCGACATCCCGGTGGTGTCGCTGACCGACTCGGCTTTTTCGCCACTGGCAGAGTGCTCCCAGGAATGGTTCGAGGTGGTCGAGGCCGACCATGCCGGTTTCCGCTCGTTATCGGCGAGCATGGCCTTTGCCATGGCGCTGACGGTTAGCATTGCGGAAAAGCGGCGCCGGGGCTGACATTCCACAAATAGAACGCGCGTTCTATATTGACGAAGCGCCGGAACCTATGTTTCATAATCGGCATCCAGATCGCTGGATGAAGACTGATTGGCCGTTGGCCGCATGGGAGGATCGCCGTGACAAACGCGCAGCCCGAACACGGGACGAAAACGCTCGATGTCATTACCATCGGGCGCGCTTCGGTGGACCTGTATGGCCAGCAGATCGGCACGCGGCTTGAAGACGTCGGCAGCTTTGCCAAATCCGTGGGCGGCTGCCCCGCCAACATTGCGGTGGGCACGGCCCGGCTGGGGCTGAAGTCGGCGCTGATCACCCGCGTCGGCCACGAACAGATGGGCCGTTTCATCACCGAACAGCTGGCCCGCGAGGGCGTTGAAACTGCCGGTATAGCCACCGACCCCGCGCGCCTGACGGCGCTGGTGCTGCTCTCGGTCGAGGCCGAGGGCGTCTCGCCCATGATCTTTTATCGCACCGACTGCGCCGACATGGCACTGGACGAAGGCGATATCGATGAAGCCCTGATCGCCTCTGCCCGTTCCATCGTGGTTACCGGCACCCACTTCTCGCGCCCCAATAGCGAAGCGGCGCAGAAAAAGGCGATCCGCATTGCCAAGGCCAGTGGCGCCCGTATTGCCTTCGACATTGATTACCGCCCCAATCTGTGGGGCCTTGCCGGCCATGATGCAGGCTTTGAGCGCTATGTCGCCTCCGACATCGTCTCGCAAAAATACCAGTCGGTGCTGCCCGACTGTGACCTGATCGTCGGCACCGAAGAGGAGGTCCTCATTGCCTCCGGTGAAGCCGACCTGCTCTCCGCGCTCAGGACGATCCGTGGCCTTTCCTCCGCCACGATTGTCTTGAAGCGCGGGCCCATGGGCTGCATCGTCTATGATGGTGCCATCCCCGATGATCTGGAGGCCGGCATCGTCGGTGAAGGCTTCCCCATCGAGGTCTATAATGTGCTGGGGGCGGGCGACGCCTTCATGAGCGGCTGGTTGCGCGGCTGGCTGAGCGGCGAGAGCCACGCCACCAGCGCCACCTGGGCCAATGCCTGCGGCGCCTTCGCCGTATCACGCCTGATGTGTTCGCCGGAATACCCCAGCTGGGCAGAGCTCGATCACTTCATGACCAAGGGCAGCCCCAAGCGCGCCCTGCGCAATGACGACGATCTCAATCATATCCACTGGGCGACCACACGCCGCCGCGCCTGGCCAAAGCTGATGGCGCTGGCGATTGATCATCGCAGCCAGCTTGAGGAAATCCCCGGCGCGACGGAAGCGTCGATTTCCGCCTTCAAGGAACTTGCCGTAACGGCAGCGTCACGCATTGCGGATGGTCGGCCGGGCTTTGGCATGCTGCTCGACGACAAGCATGGCCGCAAAGCGCTGTTTGCCGCCGAAGCCCAGGGCTTCTGGATTGCCCGCCCCATCGAGTTGCCCGGTTCGCGGCCGCTGCAGTTCGAATTCAGCCAGGACATCGGCAGCCGGATTATCGACTGGCCGGTCGAGCACGCCATCAAGGTGCTGTGCTTCTTTCACCCCGACGATCCTGCCGCGCTCAGGGCCGAGCAGATCGCCAAATTGGGTGTCGCCCACGACGCCGCCCGCAAAATTGGCCGGGACCTGCTGGTTGAGATCATCGCTGGCAAGCATGGCACGCTGGGGGATGACACCATCGCCCGCGCCATGACCGAGATCTACGATGCCGGCATTCGCCCCGACTGGTGGAAGCTGGAGCCGCAAAACAGTGCCGCAGCCTGGAGCGCCATCGATCAGGTCATCGAAGCGCGCGACCCGCTCTGTCGCGGCATTGTGCTGCTCGGGCTTGAAGCCAGCCATGAAGCGCTGGAAGCCGGGTTTGCCCTCGCGCACACCTCCCGGCAGGTCCGCGGCTTTGCTGTGGGGCGCACCATCTTCGCTGCTGCCGCCAAGGCATGGCTGGCGGGCTCCATGAGCGACGAAGAGGCCATTGCCGACATGGCACAACGCTTCGGCGCGCTGGTTGCGGTGTGGGAACGTCTGGGCGATCACAAACCGGACTGACATCCCTGCCCGCCCCGTCTGGCTGTGATAGGCTTGGACACAATGACATGCAGGCGCCCATGGCGCCGACGACAAGGACTGAGGCGATGAGCCAGAACACCGTTCGACTGACAATGGCCCAAGCCGTGGCCCGTTTCATGACCATGCAGAAGACCGAGATCGACGGCGAAATCGTGCCGATTTTCGGCGGCGTGTTCGCGATCTTCGGGCACGGCAATGTGGCTGGTCTGGGCGAGGCTCTGCACGGCGTCAAGGATACGCTGCCCACCTATCGGGCGCAGAATGAGCAGGGCATGGCCAATGCCGCCATTGCCTATGCCAAGGCAAGCTTCCGCCGTCGCTTCATGGCCTGCACCAGTTCGATCGGCCCAGGGGCACTGAACATGGTCACCGCGGCCGCTTTGGCGCATGTGAACCGGCTGCCCGTGCTGCTGCTCCCAGGTGATGTATTTGCCAACCGCCTGCCCGATCCCGTGCTGCAGCAGGTCGAAGATTGGGGAGATGGCAGTGTCACCGCCAATGATTGCTTCAAGCCCATCAGCCGCTATTTCGACCGCATCACGCGCCCCGAGCAGATCATGCCCGCCCTGCGCCGGGCCATGCAGGTGTTGACTGATCCGGCCGAATGCGGCCCGGTGACACTGAGCCTGTGTCAGGACGTGCAGGCCGAGGCCTATGACTATCCCGAAAGTTTCTTTGCCGAAAAGATCTGGGGCGTGCGCCGCCCCATGCCGGATGGCGATGAGTTCGCCAATGCCGCAACCGCGCTGATCAAGGCCAAGAAGCCGGTGATCATTGCCGGCGGTGGCGTGTTGTATTCTGAGGCTGGCGCGACGCTGCGCAGCTTTGCCGAGCGCTATGGCGTGCCGGTGCTGGAAACTCAGGCCGGCAAGTCCAGCCTGCCCCATGATCACACGCTCAATATGGGTTCGGTCGGTGTTACCGGTACGGCGGCGGCCAATACGCTGGCGGAAGAAGCCGATGTGGTTCTGGCCATCGGCACACGGCTGCAGGATTTCACCACCGGCTCGTGGGCCCTGTTCAAAAATGACGATCTCAAGATCGTCGGGCTGAACGTGCAGGCCTTTGATGCGCACAAGCATCGCGCCCTGCCCCTGGTTGCCGACGCCCGCGCCGGTCTTGAAGCGCTCAATGCAGCCCTGACAGGCTGGCAGGCCGACCCCGAATGGACCGACCGCGCCAAGGTCGGCAAGGAAGACTGGCTCAATGCCGCTGCCGAGGCGACCGCAACCACCAATGCGGAACTGCCATCGGACGCTCAGGTTATCGGTGCAGTGCAGCGGGCGCGCGAGAACGCCACGCTGGTCTGCGCGGCGGGCGGCTTGCCCGGCGAGTTGCACAAGCTGTGGAAGGCCGACCAGCCCGGCAGCTATCATATGGAATATGGCTTCTCGACCATGGGCTACGAGATTGCCGGCGGTCTTGGCGTCAAACTGGCTCGCCCCAATGACGATGTCATCGTCATGGTTGGCGATGGCAGCTACATGATGATGAACTCGGAAATTGCCAGTTCGATCATGCTGGGCGCCAAGCTGACCATCGTGCTGCTCGACAATGCCGGCTATGGCTGCATCAATCGACTGCAGATGGCGACCGGTGGGGCCAACTTCAACAATCTGTTGAAGGACACCCACCATGTCACTCTGCCGGGAATCGATTTTGCCGCGCATGCTGCTGCGATGGGCGCTGCCTCGCGCAAGGTCGCTTCGGTTGCCGAGCTCGAAACAGCCCTGCAGGAAACCGAAAGCACTGACCGCACCACGGTGATCGTGATCGATACAGATCCATTGATCACCACTGATGAAGGCGGTCACTGGTGGGATGTTGCGGTACCCGAGGTAAGCGCCCGGCCAGAAGTGAACGCGGCGCGCGCAGAGTATGAGACCGCGCTCAAGCAGCAGCGGTCGTAAGGGAATTCAGACGATGAGCATGAAAGCCAAACTCGGCATGTCGCCGATTGCGTGGTGGAACGACGATCTTGTTGAACTCAGCGACGACGTATCGCTGGAGGAATGCCTGCGCCAGTCGCGCTCGGCCGGGTTCACCGGCATGGAAAAGGGCCGGCGTTTTCCCGATGATCCTGCGGTAATGCTGCCCATTCTCAAGGCGGCCGATGTCACGCTCTGCGGCGGCTGGTTCTCAGGCACGCTGGTCGATGAAGACCTGGCGACCAACAAGGCGCGCATTGCGCCTATGATCGAGCTGTTCAAGGCAGTCGATGCGCCCTGCATCGTTTATGGCGAAGTCGGTCGTTCGGTACAGGGTGACCGTTCGCGTCCTCTCAACACCAAGCCCAGGCTCGACGATGACGAGATGAAGGCTTATGGCCGCACGCTCACCGCATTTGGCGAGTGGTGCGCCGAACAGGGCATGCCTCTCTCCTACCATCATCATATGGGGGCCGTGGTTGAGACCGAAGCTGAACTTGATACCTTCATGAGCCATTCTGGCGAGGGCATTCCCCTGCTGTTTGACGCCGGTCATCTGGCGTTTGCGGGCGGCGATGTGCTGGCCGCGATCGACAAGCACCACAAGCGGATCAACCACGTCCACGTCAAAGATGTGCGCATGGGTGTCATCGATGCCCTCGACCGCAGCCGTCAATCCTTCCTCGATGCCGTGGCGCTGGGCGCCTTCACCGTGCCGGGCGATGGCTCGCTGGACTTTGGCGCGATCGTGCAGAAGTTCGCGGACTATGGCTATGAGGGCTGGTTTGTTGTGGAGGCCGAGCAGGACCCCAAGGCCAACCCGCCTCTGACCATGGCCCAGCTTGGTTACAAGGAACTTATGCGCGTCATGACCAATGCCGGTTACACTGTGGAAACACAGGGCTTTCCGAAGGGCTGAGTTGTGCCCAAGGGGTGAGTTTTGCCGCCGCCATGTGCTACATCCAATCCGTTGGGATTGCAGAGTGAAGGCAGGTTGGCGTGCAGAAAAATGACATAAGCTGGTTTCGGCCGCTTTGGCGCCGCGTTGCGGTAACAGTGTTTCTGGCGATCTGGGTCGTCTGGGAGTTGTTCTGGACCCAGGACCAGTTCTGGGCCTTTCTCGTAGGCGCGGCCCTGGCCTACTCGCTCTATAATTTCTTTTATGCGTTTCCCAAGGAGGAGCCCGATAATGGCGACCAATCCGAACCTCCGCGTCCGCCCGAAGGGGATAACGGGCCAAGTTCATAACGTAACCCCGGCTAATGCCGGCTGGACCTATGTGGGGTTTGCCCTGCACAAGCTTGGCGCTGGCGACACCGCCGGCGGCGACGCTGGCGAGCAGGAATTGTGCCTGGTGCTGGTCGGTGGCAAGGGCAAGTTCACCGTAGACGGTGTAGATTTTGGCGAGTTGGGCGAGCGCATGAGCCCGTTCGAAGGCGCGCCCTGGGCAGTTTATCTGCCCAGGGGCAGTAGCTGGACCGTGGAAGCGACAACACCACTTGAACTGGCAGTATGTGCAGCCCCCGGTGGCGGCGACTACAAGGCCCATGTCATCAAGCCGGGGCGGCACCCGCAGGTTACCCGCGGCAAGGGCGCCAATGTGCGCCACGTCTATAACATCATGCCCGAAGATGACGGCGCGGCGCATTCGCTGCTGGTTGTCGAGGTCATCACCCCGCAGGGCAACACCTCCTCCTATCCGCCGCACAAGCATGATCAGGACAATTTGCCCCACGAGAGCATGCTCGAAGAGACCTATTTCCATCGTTTGAACCCGCCGCAGGGCTTTGCCATGCAGCGCGTCTATACCGATGATCGCAGCCTTGATGAGGCGCTGGTGATTGAGGATGGCGATGTGACGCTGGTGCCCAGGGGCTATCACCCCGTGGCGACGACCGCGGGCTATGACCTCTATTATCTCAACGTCATGGCAGGCCCCAAGCGCGTGTGGAAATTCCACAACGCGGCCGAGCATGAGTGGCTGCTGAAATAGGTACTCCGCGGCAGTGCAGGTTCGCATAGAAATAGTCACCCTCGGGCTCGACCCGAGGGTGATTAGTTGGTGGCGCAGATGAGAGAATTACCGCCCCTGAAAGATCGACCGATCAGCCATCACGCCGGTGACTTCACTCACCTTGACGGTGCGGCCTTCCTTGACCGATTTGACCGCCGCGTCGGCCAGTGCCAGCGCGATCAACCCGTCGATACCGCTCGGCGATGCTGGAGATTTTGATTCCACAAAGTCGATGAAGGCACTGATTTCATGGGCATAAGCATCGAGATAGCGGGTCATGAAGAAGTCGTGCAGCGGTGGGCGCGTATAGCCACTGGCATTGGCGACTTCGATCGAGACCGGGCGCTGGTTTTCTGCCGAAACCGCGCCTTTGGAGCCATGCACCTCGATGCGCTGGTCATAGCCATAAGTGGCGCGGCGCGAGTTCGAAATGGTGGCATGCTTGCCGGTGGCGGTCTGGAGCATGACCGAGGCGCTGTCGAAGTCCCCTGCCTCGCCGATGGCCTTGTCGACCAGCACCGAGGCCTGAGCGGTCACGGATTCGATCTCCTCGCCCAGCAGATAGCGGGCCATATCGAAATCGTGGATGGTCATGTCGCGGAAGATACCACCCGAGCGTTTGATGTAGTCCACAGGCGGAGCACCGGGATCGCGCGAGACGATGGTGACCATCTCAACGGTGCCGATCTCGCCCTTGGCGATCACGTCGTGCACGGCCTGAAAATGGGGATCAAAGCGCCGGTTGAAGCCAACCATGAGCGTGGCGGCCTCGGCGTCGACCACCTTGAGGCAGGCCTTGACCCGTTCGACGTCAAGATCGATGGGCTTCTCGCAGAAGACCGCCTTGCCGGCACGCGCAAACTGTTCGATCAGCTCGGCATGGGTATCGGTGGGGGTGCAGATCACCACTGCATCGATGTCATCGGCAGCCAGAATCTGCTCAATACTACGCACCGCGCAGCCATATTGGCCGGCAAGATCGCTCGCCGCCTTCTCGAAGGCATCAGCAACAGCAATCAGCTTGGCCTTGGAATTGGACGACACAGCTTTGGCATGCACCTTGCCGATGCGGCCAGCGCCCAGCAGGCCGAAACGAACAGTCATGGGAAGTCTCCTGCAACAATAGAGAGCGATGCAACACATCAACCGTCATATTGTCAATTCAGAACATACATTCCATTTAGATCGGAAACCCGGCATTGCGTTCACGCTTCGCGTGCGCGCTCCAGAATGCGCTTGCACTCGAGCAGTTCACGCATCACCTGAGACAGCTTGTCCCGGGATTCCTGATCAAGGCCAGCATTGGCCTGCATCATGGCGTCTTCGATCTCCGCCTCGTCACCAGCGGCTTCGGCTTCCTCGATCATGGGCAGGATATCATCGATCGACTTGCCCTCGCCTACGGCGATGACATAGCGGCTGCCCTGATCCTTGATGATGCGCTGCACACCCTTGATGGTAAAACCCTGATCATAGAGCAGGTGACGGATGCCGCGCAGCAGCAGAACATCGTCGGGCCGATAGTAGCGGCGACCCCCGCCACGCTTAAGCGGCTTGATCGTGTTGAAGCGAGTCTCCCAGAAACGCAGGACATGCTGTGGCAGGTCCAGTTCCTCGGCGGCTTCAGATATTGTCCGGAATGCGTCTGGCGACTTGTCCACGAAGGCTGAGACTCGCTGGATGGCTTATTTTCCAGTCACAACCATAGATTTGTTGATCTTGGACTTCAACACGTTGGACGGTTTGAACACAAGAACCTGCCGGGGCAGGATCGGGACCTCTTCGCCCGTCTTCGGGTTGCGGCCGATGCGCTCGTTCTTTGAGCGTACCTGGAAGGACCCGAAGGAAGAAAGTTTGACATTGGACCCCGAAATCAGCGCATCGCCGATCAGTTCCAATACCCGCTCTACCAATTCAGCTGACTCGGTTCTGGACAGGCCGACCGTGCCGTAGACCGCTTCGGCGAGATCCGCCCGCGTTACCGTCTTTTGCGTCATTCGAAACCCCGTGTTGTCCGAATGGCTGGGCTCCTCGGGCGGAACAATCGTTACCATCCCAGTCTTTTGTGCGGTTCAACTGGACCTGCCAAAGGTCGCGCCAAACCGCAGAAACCCGTCCTTCCAGTCAGCGCAAACGCGCCGCACAAACCCCTCATGCGGCAGAATTTTGCACCGTGTCCTCCACTAGAAAATGACACTAACGCCTTGAAACACCTAAGGTCAATCGGGCTGCGACGGCGTCTACCAACGAATGAGGGTAGCGCCCCAGGTGAAGCCACCACCCATGGCCTCGAGCATGACCAGATCACCGGACTTGATGCGCCCGTCGGCAACAGCAACGCTGAGCGCCAACGGCACCGAGGCCGCCGAGGTATTGGCGTGTTCGCCCACGGTCATCACTACCTTCTCAGGCGGCAGGCCAAGCTTGGTCCCTGCCCCTTCGATGATCCGCCGGTTGGCCTGATGGGGCACGAACCAGTCCAGGTCGTCCACGGTATAGCCAGCCTTGTCGAGCGTGTCATAGACCACGTCGGTGATCTTGCCGACGGCGTGGCGGAACACTTCCTTGCCCTGCATGTGCACATGGCCGGTAGTGCCGGTGGTGGACGGACCGCCATCGACGTAGAGCTTGTCCCAGTGATGGCCATCAGAGCGCAGCGCTGAGGCCAGAATGCCCTGTTCAGGCGCATCGTCTGCCAGTTCGGCCTTTTCGAGCACAACCGCACCGGCGCCGTCACCAAACAGCACGCAGGTGGTGCGGTCGGTCCAGTCGAGCAGGCGCGAGAATGTCTCGGCCCCGATCACGAGAGCCCGCTTGGACAGATCGTTCTTGATGTAGCTATCGGCGGTGACCATGCCATAGACGAAGCCAGAACAGACCGCCTGCAAGTCGAAGGCCATGCCGTGATGCATGCCCAGCTTCATCTGTACCAGCGTGGCCGCTGATGGGAAGGTGTAGTCGGGCGTGGTGGTGGCAACGATGATCAGATCAATGTCGTCGGGCGTCACGCCAGCAGCCGCCATGGCGCGCTTGGCGGCCTCGACTGCCAGATCTGACGTGTACTGGCCCTCAGCAGCGATATGGCGCTGCTTGATGCCGACCCGCTGCTGGATCCATTCGTCAGAGGTGTCGACCCGCTTGGCCAGTTCGTCGTTGGTGAGGATTTTCTCAGGCAAATAGCTGCCGACACCACGGATGATGGAACGCGTCTTGGTCACGCCGGTTTTGCCTCGGATTCTGCATCAGCTGCGACAGGTGCCGCTTTGATAGGGAAACGTTTCATGGTCTCGTCGATCTTAGCGACAAGATTGCTGCGGGCCATGCCATAGGCCAGATTCAAGGCGCTTTTGTAACCGACTTCGTCGGTACCACCGTGCGATTTGATCACAATGCCATTGAGCCCCATAAACACACCGCCATTGACGGTGCGTGGGTCCATGCGCTTGCGCAAGGCGTTCAGTGCGGACGTGGCAAACAGAGCACCAATACGGCTCATCAGGTTCGACTTAAGCGCCGTGCGCAGATAGGAGCCAACCTGGCGGGCGGTGCCTTCGGCGGTCTTGAGAGCAATATTGCCGACAAAGCCTTCGGTCACCACAACGTCCACGGTGCCCTTGCCGATGTCATCGCCTTCAACAAAGCCGTGATAGGTGAATCCCGATCCGCTGGCATCACTGAGAATGCGACCGGCTTCCTTGATGGATTCGAGACCTTTGACCTCTTCGGTGCCGACATTGAGCAGACCCACGGTGGGCGACTCATCGTCGAACAGGCAGCGCGCCAACGCCGAACCGAGAATGGCGTAATCGACCAGTTGCTGGGCATCTGCGCCAATGGTGGCGCCCATGTCCAGCACGACAATATCCTTGCGCAGCGTCGGCCAGATGGCCGCGATGCCGGGACGGGCAATGCCCTCCATCGGTCGCAGGCAGAAGGTGGCCATGGCCATCAGCGCGCCCGTATTGCCGCCAGAGACGGCGACGCTGGCCTCTCCGTCCTTGACGGCCTGGATGGTCATCCACATCGAGGAGGTGCCACGCCCCTTGCGCAGCGCCTGGCTGGGCTTTTCATCCATGGCGATCACTGTTTCGCAGTGGCGCACCGATGAGGCTGACTTGAGTGCGGGGAATTCGTTGAGCAGCGGATCGATCTGCTCCTGCCGCCCGTGAAAGATGAACCGCGCGTTATTGTGCTCCTTGAGGAGCAGGTCGGCGCCGTGGATAACCGCGCGGGGGGCGTTATCGCCGCCCATGGCATCCACTGATAGAGTAATTGTTTCGATCATTTCCGCCCGTTTTCCGCCTAATCGGCAGGCCTGCGAACATATCCCATCGGGGAGTCGGTGCAAGCCCCGCCGCTGGTGCTACTGATCAATGTCGGTGGACTTCTTGAGTTTTGTCAGTGCAGCGAACGGCCCGGAGGCCTCGCCATCGACATTCAGCCCCAGAGATTCGACACTTTCGCCGGGACGACGCGGATAGGGATCGATGGCCAAGCCGATGGTTTCGAGCAGCAATGCGCTCAAATCGACCTCCGGTCCGTCAATGTGATCGGGAAAGTCGTCGTCCTCAAGGTCGACAAAAACCTCAGATCCGGGCGTGGCAACCTTTTCGGTGTCCTGTGGCAGAAACACCCGGTCAATTGCTTCTTCGATATCCTGATAGACAGGCTCAAACGACACCACAGAGGACTGGACGACGCGCGCGCTCAGGTGGCCGAGGGCACGGATACCGCCGCGCAGCGGCGTGACGGTGAGGTTGGCGTCGAAAACTTCAACCGCATCAACCTTGAGAATTTGCGCCAGTTCAGCGCGCTTTTGCGTATCAGTGGCGACCTTGACCGAGCGTCCCGAAGCGGGGAGGCGGTCAATGCGCACGATCGCGTCGAGTATGGGGGCGTCGGACTGGCTCATTGCGGGCTCTCAAACTCAATAGTGCCATTTGTTATGGCATCAGCGGACTGGCGGGACACGGCTGCATCCTGACGCAGTAGATAGGCAGCCATAGCCTCGACGTGACTGCCTTCGGCTTCGTCATAAATATTGCGCGACAATACGCCTTGCAGTGCGACCAGATCATGGCGATCCATCGCTTCAGACAAGGCAGCAAGCAGACCGAAGAACACGTTGCCCATCTTCTGGATGCGCTTGGGAACGCCGAGATCGCCGACCCCCATCTCGCGCAATGATCTGTCCATGTCCTTGAAAAACAGATCAAAAACGGCCTGACTAAAATCCTTATCCGTGCTGGCCTCGGCACGAAGCCGGCGGAACAGCAGGGCCATATGCAGGCTGATCATGTCGAAGCGACCGGTGACGGTGTCAGGCACCTGCCATTCGGCGTAGAAATGGGGCTGCCGGGATTGCGCCACAATGGCGCTATAAACGGCGTAAACCGGTTCGGTGGCGGTATTCTTGCGGAACAGGTTGAGTATCATGGGGTTGCGCTCAGCTTCGTGGTCGGCCTAACACCCGGGCAAAACGGCCCATCGGACCATTGCCAGCTTGCCAGACGGGCAGATTGGCAGCTACACATTCCGGCGGCTGAAGCGTTTGCCGCGTTGTGGTCGTGCCTATAGTCGAGAGCCATCGAGAAAGTCAAATTCATGTCCCTGCGTTCCGTCTCCGGTCCATTTGCGCCAATCGCAGCCGCTGTCGTGATCGCGGTCGCGTTGGGAGCCTGCACCAGCAGCACCTCGCTGGTGAGCTCGCGAACCCAAGGCTATGAGATTTCCGAGAGCGCTCAGGCCCAGATCCGCCCCGGTCAGAGCCAGAAACTGGTCAGCCTGGTGCTGGGCTCTCCGCAGTCGACCAATACATTTGGTGACCAGTCGGCCTGGTACTATGTGGAGACCAAAATTCGCCAGACCGCGTTCGGCATGAGCATGATTGACTCACGCACAGTCCTGGCGGTCTATTTCGACAAGAACAAGAAAGTGGTCGACAAGGCCGTCTATACGCTTCAGGACGGCAAGACCATCGCCATGGAAACACGGCGTACGCCATCATTTGGCGAAGACCGCACCTTTATCGATCAGATTCTGCAGTCGTTCTAGACCGGCTGCGCCGAGTTATCGAAGGCCCCGGGAGACCGGGGCTTTTTGCTTTTTGGAGACACAGATGCAGCACAATACCAAGCACCACAAGGCGATCGCCAGCTGGGCAGCAGACTGCGCCGAGCGCGTCCTGCCCCTGTTTGAAGCCGCAAAGCCAGGCGATTCCCGTCCCAAGGCGGCAATTTCAGCAGCACGACGCTGGGCGAGCGGCAAGATAACCATGGCAGAAGCCCGCAAGGCCGCCGTTGCCGGCCATGCTGCTGCACGCGATGCGGGTGATGCGGTGGCCCGCGACGCGGCCCGCGCCGCAGCGCATTCAGCTGCGACCGCTCACGAGCCGAGCCATGCTCGCCACGCCGCCAATTACGCCATCAAAGCGGTAATTGCGGCCGGTGGCGATGATCTTGCTGAAGAGAAATGGCAGGACGAGAAGGCGCCCATGCCGCAATAGGCCCTGCCCTATTTGGTCTCGGACATGTCCGAGCCGGCCGTGCGGGCGATGGCGTCGAGTGCGCCATTGACCATGCCGGTGGCCTCGTCTTCGTAGAAGGCCTTGGCAATGTCCACATATTCGGTGATGACCACGCGCGGCGGGATATCCTTGCGGCGCAGCAGTTCAAAGGCAGCGGCGCGCAGGATAGCGCGCAAGGTGGCATCAACGCGCTCGACCGGCCAACCTTCGGCCAGGGCCTGATCCACGGCAGGGTCAATCGCCAGCTGATGCTTGGTGACGCCGGTGACGATCTGCTTGAAAAAGTCAGCGTCAGCAGGCAGATACTGCTCGCCTTCGATCTCGCGACCCAGGTGGAAGCTGCCAAACTGGGCAAGCGTATCTTCCAGCGAGGTCCGGCCGATATCCATCTGATAGAGCGCCTGCACAGCCGCCAGTCGGGCGGCGCCGCGCTGGTTGGCGGGTCGGTCGGTCTGGGGATCGCGCTTGGGGGCATCGGCCATAGAAAGTCACTCTTTTGATTCCGGGCTGAAGGCACCGGGCGGCAAGGGCCAACCCCATAGTCGCCTCCGGCAGGAACATCAATACAATTGGCACGCCTGCAGCTATGCGGGCCGTCGAAAGAATTTGAGCGTGTGGGCTCCGTGCGCTTGCTGGCCGGTCTCGACAAGCCCCTGCTCGCGGATCAAATCGGCCATCGGCCCGGTGCTTGATGCTGCCGGGCCTGCGGTGTCGCCAGCAGCAGTTGTGATCAAGCCGAAGCAGTCAACCAGCCCGGCAAGCAACAGTGCCGATGTCAGTCGCGGACCAGACTCCACCAGCAGATTCTGAATGCCCTTGTCGGCGAGCGCTGCGAGGCTGGCCGAAAGGTCCGGGCGCCCTTTTGTGCCCTTGACGCGTAAGACCTCGACTGAGACTGGCGCGTCAATCGAGACGGTAGTTTCGGCAATGATTGCAGTGCGATAGCCGGAAAAACCACCAATAAGATTCAAGCTGCGATCAAGTCCTTCGGCCCCTGACAGCACCACCCGCAATGGGGTCCGAGATGCCAGACCGGGCAAGGCGATTGCCAGCTGCTGGTCGAGATGGCGCGCGGTCGCGGCGCCGATCAACACGGCATTGGATCGGGAGCGTTGCAGGTCGAGCCAATCGCGAGCAGGACCGCTGGCTGGGGTGACAACCTTGTCGTCTGGCGACACTGCCATCATGACCGTGACATAGGGCCGAGCCTTGACGCGGTGGCGCATATGGCCAGCATGCAAGGCCACGGACGGCGCGTGTTCGGCCAGCACGACTTCAATGCCGGCAGATTCGAGGCGTTCAACGCCAGCCTGGGCTGTACGCGGGTCCGGATCGGCAACGCCAATGACCACCCGCATGACGCCGGCGCGAACAATTGCGTCAGCGCAGGGCGGTGTGCGACCCCAGTGATGACAAGGCTCAAGCGTAACGTAAAGGGTCGCCCCCGCGGCGTCGAAGCCGGCATTTTCAAGGGCGATTGCTTCGGGGTGCGGCCTGCCACCGCGCGCCGTGACGGCGCGGGCGATCAGTGCCTGCTTGTGTGGATCAACGATCAGGGCGGCTGCACAGGGGTTGTCGCCCGTGGTACCCAGGAATGGCGTCGCATAGCGCACAGCAGCATCAAGCCAGCGCTCGTCTTGGGCAGATAGCTGGGTCAATCGTCGTCGCGCAGAGTGCCCTGCCCCTCCGCCAATTCAGCCAGAAAATTCCGGAAATCGTCGGCAGCCGAGAAATTCTTATAGACCGAGGCAAACCGGACAAAAGCCACGTCATCGAGGCCCTTGAGCCCGTCCATGACATATTCGCCAATCTGGTCAGAGGTGACTTCCACATCGCCCAGACTTTCCAGCTGGCGGACAATGCCGGAGATCATGCGCTCAATCCTGTCGGCTTCGACCGAGCGCTTGCGCAAGGCCGTATAGACCGAGCGGGCCAGTTTTTCGCGATCGAACGGTACCTTGCGACCACTCTTTTTGACCACGGTCAGGTCGCGAAGCTGGACCCGTTCGAACGTGGTGAAGCGGCCGCCGCAGCCATTACAGACGCGGCGGCGGCGAATGGCGCCGGAATCCTCGGTCGGGCGGCTGTCCTTGACCTGGGTGTCGTCATTTCCACAATAGGGACAGCGCATAAAAAGCCCTTACAGACCGTAGATCGGGAAGCGATCGGTGAGCGTCTTGACCTTGTCGCGAACCTGCGCCTCGACAGCCGCGTTATTGTCCTCGCCATTGGCCTTAAGGCCATCAAGCACTTCGATGATCAGTTCGCCAATAAGCTGGAACTCGGCTTCACCGAAACCGCGGGACGTGCCTGCCGGGGTGCCCAGACGAACGCCCGAGGTGATGGCGGGCTTTTCAGGATCAAAGGGGACCGCATTCTTGTTACAGGTGATGTTAGCGCGCTCAAGAGCGGCTTCAGTTGCCTTGCCGGTCAAGCCCTTGGGACGCAGATCAACCAGCATCAGGTGGTTGTCGGTGCCGCCGGTGACGATATCAACGCCGCCCTTGACCAGGGTTTCCGCCAGTATCTTGGCGTTGGCGACTACCTGACGGGTATAGGACTTGAACTCTGGCTGCAGTGCTTCTTTGAAGGCTACGGCCTTGGCAGCGATGACATGCATCAAAGGGCCGCCCTGGATACCGGGGAAAATCGCCGAGTTAACCTTCTTGGCGATTGCCTCGTCATTGGTCAGGATCAGGCCGCCGCGCGGGCCGCGCAGAGTCTTGTGGGTCGTGGTTGTGGCAACATGGGCGTGAGGGAATGGGCTTGGATAAGAGCCACCCGCCACCAGGCCAGCAACATGGGCCATATCGACAAACAGAATTGCCCCGACTTCATCGGCAATGGTGCGGAATTCGGCCCAGTCCATGGTCCGTGAATAAGCCGAAAAACCGGCGACGATCATCTTGGGCTGATGCTCATGGGCCAGGCTGCGCACCTGCTCCATGTCGACACGACCGTCCTGCTTGCGGACGCCATACTGGATGGCGTTGAACCACTTGCCCGACTGGTTTGGCTTGGCACCATGGGTCAGGTGCCCGCCGGCGTCCAGCGACATACCCAGAATGGTATCACCGGGCTGAATCAGCGCCTGATAGACACCCTGGTTGGCCTGCGAACCAGAATTGGGCTGGACGTTGGCGAACTCGACGCCAAAAAGCTGCTTGGCGCGCTCAATGGCCAGCGTCTCGGCGACGTCAACATACTGGCAGCCACCATAGTAGCGACGACCGGGATAGCCTTCAGCGTACTTGTTGGTGAGAACCGACCCCTGCGCGTCCAGAACGGCCTGGGACACGATGTTTTCAGAGGCAATAAGCTCGATTTCACTCTGCTGACGGCCAAGCTCATCCTTGATGGCGGCCGCCAGTTCCGGATCGGTCTGACCCACGGAATTGGTGAAAAAGTTCGGGAAGAGCGGAAGTGATGTGGCGGCGCTCATGGAACGATTACCTCGCAAATGGCGATACAGGTGGGCGTGACGGTGCCTTTATCACGTCGCGAAGTGCGATTCCAAGGCCAAGAAAGTTGGGTCTGATGCATCGGGGCTCCCCTGATATGCGGATGGGTGCCCAGGCGAGCGGCTCTTCAAGGTTCGCGTTCCCCGATGGTTCCCCATCTCTTCTCGCCAGTCGCGCGAACGCTGGAATTATGGCGCAAAATACAAGCCAGCGAAAGGGCAATTGCGTGCAGTTCAAGCGAACTTGCCCGGTGAGGCCGGTGGTGCGGCCCCTTCGCCCAGCTTTCGGCGCAGCTTGGCCAAGGCAAGTTGCTGCATCTGGGTCTTGGTTGCCGTGACGGGGGTGATGACGATCACTTCAACGCCGGTGGCAGCGTCGAACGCGGCCACCCGCATCTGACGGCCGACCTGCGAAAACTCGAATAAGACTTCACCCTGCGCCATGGCACCACGATAGCAAGATTCTACGCCTTGCGAATACAACAACGCCCTCCGGCAAGGGAGGGCGTTGGAAAAATGGCAAGAATTTCAGTGGATCAGGCCTGATCGAAGCTGACCTTGCCCTGTTCGTCGAACTTGTAGACGTCGTCACGGAAGCTGACGGTACCCTGTCGGTTGGCCCAGGCCGTGATGTAAGTGGTGTGCAGGGGAACGCGTGCCTTGCACTCAATGTCGAGCCGCTCAAGCGAGTCAAAGGTCTGATCAACGCGATTCAGATCCCAGTCGCCATTGTCGCGCAGCAGCCAGTTCACCAGCTGATTGACACCTTCAACGCGGACGCAGCCGGACGAGTGGAACCGGGCGTTCTCGTCAAACAAGGCCTTGGACGGCGTGTCGTGCAGATAGCAATCAAACGGATTGTAGAAGTTGATCTTGCAGTGGCCCATGGAATTGGCCGCGCCGGGTTCCTGGCGATACATGTAATTGATCGCGTTGCCCAAATTGTTCCAATCGATGGTGGCCGGGGAGATCTCATTGCCCTTGCCGTCATAGATATGGATGTTCTGCTTTGCCAGATATTCAGGGTCTTCCTTCATGTACTTGGTCAGGTCGCGCTCAACGAGCGACTTGGGCACATGCCAGTAAGGGTTGAAGTTGATCTGGCTGACCTTGCTGGCCATGATCGGCGTGGCGCGATCGACGCGACCGACCACTGCGGTGTGGCGCTGCTCGACCATGCCGTCATTGACGGCCTCGATGGTAGCGGCCGGAATATTGACCACGACGTAACGTGGATTGAGCTTGGCGGCCATGTTCTGGACGCGGGTATAGTTGAGATAGAGCTGCTGCAGGCGCTGCGAGGCCGGAACAGCCATGGCGTACCATGTTGCTTCGTCGACCTGGCCCTTGATGTTGAGACCATGGCGCGCCTGGAACTTACGCACGCCCGCATCGGTATCCGCATCGAAAACATCGTTGACGTTGTCGACCATGCCCATATCGCCTGACGAGATCAGGCGGCGCTTAAGGGCGATGACCGACTTCTTCGAGTTACCGAGCGTCAGGCCATAAGCCTCCTGAGGGATTTCTTCCCAGCCGCCAGCGGCAACGAAAGGCTCATATTGCGAGATCGCCAGCTGCAGATTGTAGGCGGTATCAAAAGACAGAATCGGCTCATTGGTTGCAATCAGTGCCTCGGCCGCTGTCGTATTGCCGCCCCTGTCGGCATCACGCAGGACGCGATTGCGCTCGAACATGTCGAACATCGACTCGCCTTCTTGCGCGCGCAGGGCGGTTGGCAAGGCCATGGAAGCCCCGGCCATGGCCGTGTACCGGAGGAGAGAACGTCGATTGAGCCGCATTAAGTCACCCGATTTTGTCTGACTGCCGAAGCAGATCAACTTTTACCATCCCCAAGCGGAGGTCACAACGCGGTCAAACGCATGTGATGCCGACGGATCATGCCCGTCAGGACGAGGGAATGGCCTGAACCCCATAGTGCCCTTTACCTGTGTTTGCGGCGAAAATGAGAACGCCGGCCCCTGGGGACCGGCGTTTGCAATGCAGTGTGGCGCTCGGGCAACAGCAGATGCCCGTTGAGTTAAAGCTTGTAGAGGATCTGATCGACCCAGAAGCGCTCAAGGCGGGCCAGTGCCTTGTTCAGGCCGTCAAATTCGTCGTCGCCCAGACCACCGACCTTGTCGATGGACTTGAGGTGGCGATCATAGAGTTCATCGATCACTTCAGCCACTTCTTCGCCCTTCGGGGTGAGCTTAATGCGCACCGAACGACGGTCAGAACGCGAGCGCTCCTGGAAGATGTAGCCGGTTTCGACCAATTTCTTGAGATTGTAGGAGACGTTCGAGCCCAGATAGTAACCGCGGGAGCGCAACTCGCCAGCGGTCAGCTCTGCGTCACCGATGTTGAACATCAGCAGCGCCTGAACTGGATTGATATCATCCCAGCCCATCCGGTCGAACTCATCCTTGATGAGATCAAGCAGACGGCGATGAAGACGCTCTACCCGGGAAACGGCTTCCAGATAAAGCGGCTTCAAGCTCTTGGGACGTTCCGGGGTCAATGCCTCGGCTGCGTTGGATTTGAATGCCATTTTAGCCTCACTGTTATGCAGTCTGTGCGATTTTTCGCATCTCATGAGGACAAACTACCGGCACGTTTCTAAGATCGCCCTAAGCAGCGTGATTAAGAGCATCTTACTGGAATGCAATGAGAATTTGGCTTTATTCTTCGTTACACCAGTAGAGAAATTTGTAACCTTACGGGGGTGTAAACGCGCCGGGCATGATTTGAAGCCCTGCTATTCAGTCGGCGGCGCGGGCGCGGCTGTTGCGAATGCTGAGCGCGAAGATGATGATGATAGAGGCCAGCAGGACCAGACGTACGGCGAAGCCGATGGCGGTCATGTCCACATCAGAACTACCCAGCAGATAGAGCGCCAATTCGACGCCGGTGGCCCCCACCAGAAGCACTGCGCCCCAACTGGCCTTGATCCAGAGCCCCACCGCCGCGAACAGGCGCGCCAGCGCAAAGATCGCCAGATAGACAAAGCCGGTCATGCCCATGGTGGATATGGGGCTGACAGCACCCAGATTGACGCCGAGCAGCCGTGCAGCATCGTTGAGCCCAAGCAGCAGGCTGATGATGGCGACGATGCGAATATAGATGCCGATAGGCGGAGCGTTGAAATCCATGGCAGTTTTCTATCTGTCGGCAAGGGATGCGACAAGCCGGTGCTTGGAGGCGCCGCCTGCCACTGCTAAACCGCTTGTTGAAACAGGAGACCAAGATGGCCGAGCAGTGGCACAAGCACGATATGGATCTACTGGGTGGTCGTCGGCTGCGCCGGACACGCCGCACGGCCTGGAGTCGGGCCATGGTGCGCGAGACCACGCTTACGCCGGCTGACCTGATCTGGCCGCTTTTCGTGATTGAGGGAGAGAACCAGAAAACCCAGATCCGCACCATGCCGGGCGTGGAACGGCTGAGCGTGGATTTGTGTATCGAAGCGGCCAAGCAGGCGCGCGACGCCGGCATCCCGGCGCTGGCGCTGTTTCCAAACACACCCGACCATCTACGCAGCGAGAACGGGGCCGAGGCATTCAACCCCGACAATCTGATGTGCCGGGCGCTGAGCGCCATCAAGAGCGCAGTACCCGAGATCGGCCTGATCGCCGATGTGGCGCTCGACGAATATTCCAGCGACGGCCAGGACGGCCTGGTGCGCGATGGAGAGGTTCTCAACGACGAGACCGTCGAGGTGATGATCAAATCCGCTCTGGTGCAGTCCAAGGCTGGCGCCGACATCATTGCGCCCTCAGACATGATGGACGGTCGGGTTGGCGCCATTCGTGCCGCGCTGGATGCCAGCGGGTACGAGCAGACCCAGATCATGGCCTATGCCGCCAAATACGCGTCCTTCTATTACGGACCATTCCGCGAAGCTGTCGGGTCGGGCAGTCGTCTCAAGGGTGACAAGCGTACCTACCAGATGGACTACGCCAATTCTGATGAGGCCCTGCGCGAGATCGAACAGGACATTGCCGAAGGCGCGGACAGCGTCATGGTCAAGCCGGGTATGCCCTATCTCGACATCGTCCGACGTGCCCGGGACAACTTCAATATTCCGATCTATGCCTACCAGGTGAGCGGCGAGTACGCGATGATCGAAATGGCCGCGGCCGCGGGCGCCATTGATCGCCAGGGTGCTATTGTCGAAAGCCTGCACGCATTCAAGCGTGCCGGTGCCAACGGCGTACTGACCTACTTCGCGCTCGAGATGGCACGGGAACTGACGCAGTAACATTTGTGTGCCTTTGCCTCTTGCGCTGGCGCGGGGGCATAACAATGTTGAAGACATGCACCAGACAGACACTACCGGCCCTACCCTGCCCGACCCCAAGACCGCTCCCGCATTGTTCGAGGGCGTGTTGACGCGTCGCGTCATGGCTTTTTTCATCGACCTGTTCGTCATGGGATTGATGATCCTGGCCTTCGCCTTTGTCGGGCTGATCGTCGGCTTCGTGACCTTTGGTCTGGGCTGGCTCGCGCTGATGTTTGTCGTCCCGGCCACAATCGTTCTTTATTACGGCGCCACGCTGGGCTCGCCGAAGCGCGCAACGCTGGGCATGCAGGCCATGGACATTGTGCTGACGCCGACACGTGGGCAGCCGCTGGATGGCTGGATGGCATTCGTCCATGCTGGCGTGTTCTGGGTCACGACCTGGATATCCTGGCCCCTCTCGTTGCTGTTTGCCCTGTTCACGCCCCGCCGGCAGATGATCCACGACCTGATCACCGGTACGCTGATGGTGCGACGCTCTCCCATGGAACGCCATTGGCGCGACCATTCGGCACGGGCCAATCAGGCATACTGACCCGTTGCCGCGGCTGATTGGGGAGCGTAGAGTTCCTCAACCGCACCCAAGGGTCGTGAATGACCGATCAGACGCCAGAAACCACCCAACTATTCCTGACAGCCGCCATGCCTTGCCCTTATCTGCCGGGCAAGCAGGAGCGAAAGCTGTTTACGCATCTGAGTGGCCGCCGGGCATCGAACCTGCATCATCTGCTTAGTGAAAACGGGTTTCGGCGCAGCCAGAATTTGATCTACCGCCCAGCCTGCGAGGGCTGCAATGCCTGCCAGTCTGTACGAATCGTTGCAGATGGGTTCGCGCCATCAAAGCGCTACAGGCGGGCGTTACGCGCCAATGATGATCTGAGCATCGAAGTGCGGCCAACCACGGCAACCAGCGAGCAGTATGATCTGTTCAAGCGCTATCTGGACTCGCGCCATGCCGGTGGCGGCATGACCCAGATGAGTTATGTCGACTACGAATATATGGTCGAAGACACGCCGGTTCAGTCGATCCTGATCGAGTACCGTTTGCGCGAGCATCCGGATCAGCCTCTGGTGGCTGTGGCCCTGACCGATGTGATGCCGGACGGGCTATCGATGGTCTATTCGTTCTATGACCCCGATATGGCCCACCGCAGCCTGGGCACCTTCCTTATTCTCGATCACATCGCCCAGGTCCGTTCTGCGGCCCTGGACTACGTCTATCTGGGCTATTGGGTGCAGGACTCCCCCAAGATGGCCTACAAGGCGCAATTTCGGCCGTTACAGGTGCAGCGCGGCCCGCTTGGCTGGGTCGAACTAAGCTAGGCGCCATGTTTGGGCCACACGGCTCATCCAGATCGTGGTGATCCCTTTGGCGCCGGATTCGGTATGACACCACTGCTCAACGTTGTCCGGACCTGCCTTGTCCTCGGCGCCTTGCTGGCGGCAACACTGGCAGTTGCGGCGCTGTTCGGTTTTGCCTTTGGCGCGCTGGACCTGCTCAACCATGCCCAGATATTCCTGTTTCCCGGCACGCTGATCGGGTTGGTGATCCTGGCGCTGGCCCTGCGTGGTCAGGCGCGCCGTGTCGCGCTGATTTATGGTTTTGTCGGGCTGGCGGCCTCGGCCAATGTGATGGTGCCCGAACTGATTTCAGGAATGCAGGTGCGCCCTGCGCCGCCGTCATCGGGCACCGTGACGATGATGACGCACAATCTGTTCGGCATGAATTACGAGATGGCAAAGGTAACTGCGGCGATTGCGGCAGAAGATCCCGACATCATCGTGTTGCAGGAATATTTCGGCGAGCAGGCCACCGATCTGCACCCGCGCCTGCTGGCTGACTATCCGTTTTTCACCCGCTGTCGCGGCGGCAAAAGGGCCAATCTGGGGCTCTACTCTCGAATCCCGTTTGAACAGGTGCAGGACGGCGCCTGCCCCAATAACGCCTATGTGACCGACCGGACAGGCCATATTCTGGCACGGTTTCAGCCTGACGGGTATGGCGCCTTTTCCGTGCTGACCACGCATATGGACTGGCCGCTACCGGTGGAACGTCAGCGCGCGCAATTGGTGGGGCTCTCTGCAGTTGTTGCCGAAGTGGAGGGTCCGCTCATTGTGGCGGGCGATTTCAATTCCACACCATGGTCCTACGCACTGCGTGAATTTGTGAGCAGCAACGGGCTGGTACGCGAGACGGTCAATCTGGTGACCTATCCGCTACGCTGGTTCTACTTCGGCGCCTGGCAGGACACGATCCCGTTCCTGCCCCTGGATCACGTAATGACCCGCGGCGGTGTGGTGGTGCACGAACTCCATGCAGGTCAGCGGACAGCCAGCGATCACCTGCCGGTGGTGTTCACATTCTCGGTGCAACCGAGCTCTCCCCTGCCCGACTAGTTGACCTGCAGATCAAAGACCATGATGCCGTCGCGGCCACCTTCAAGCGCGGCAACAAGGCGCGCGCCGGCAGCCTTGTGGGCAGGATCAACCAGATAACGATCACGGGCAGCCTCGTCGGCCAGATCCATGATGAAACCATCGTTGAAACCCTGCGACACGCCCTCGGGCGAAATATTGGGTCCGAAATCTGCAGACAGCAAGCCCTCGATCTGGCCCACCAGTGCATTCAGCCCGGCGTAAATCTCGGCGCGCTCGGCGGCGCTGACATCGGCACGAAACTTGACGAAGACGCAGTGGCGGATCATCCGGTAAACCTGTTGTTGCGTGGAAAGCCATTGGGCGGCTGACGGCCAGCGGTAGCGCGGTCAGCAATCCAGGCGGTCAGCTCTTCCATCGGCTTGGTAAAGGTGCGACCTGAGCTGTCGGTCCAGGTGAGGCCATCAGCAGCGTAGAAGGTCTTGATGTCAGAGACGCCGCCATCCTTGTAGCGCTGCAGGCGGACGCCCTTGCCGCGGCTCATTTCGGCGAGCTGGCTGAGCGGGAAGACGAGGAGCTTGCGGTTCTGGCCGATAATGGCTACGCGATCGCCAACAACCGGAACGAGTAGCGCCGCTTCGATAGGCGCCGCGACGTTGAGGACCTGCTTGCCCTTGCGGGTATTGGCGATCATGTCGTCTTCGCCAATGATGAAGCCATAGCCTGCGGTGGAGGCAACAATGCGCTTCTGGCCAGCGCGGTAGACAAAGATATCGACGATATCCTGGCCTTCCTCGATATCGACCATGATGCGCACCGGCTCGCCCTGACCGCGGCCGCCGGGCAGCTTGTCGCCAGCCAGCGTGTAGACCTTGCCACCAGTGGTGAGCATGAGGAGCTTGTCGGTGGTCTCGCACTTGATCGACAGCTTGAGCCGGTCACCGGCCTTGAAGCCCTTGTCGTCGATATCGTCAGTGTGACCCTTTGGTGCGCGGATCCAGCCCTTTTCGGACAGGATGACCGTGATCGGCTCGCGCTCGATAAAGGCTTCCGTGACTTCGGAGAGGTCTGCGTTGGGGGCATCCTTGAGGATGGTGCGACGGGCGCCCAATGCGTGGGGCGTCGTGCCATCAGCCTCAAGCAGCGGATAGGCCGCCTTGAGGGCTTCGACCTGCTTGCTGATATTGGACCACTGACGCTTTTCAGACGCCAACAGCGCTTCAAGCTGCCCCTGCTCCTTGGTCAGGTTCTCGTGTTCCTTGCGGAGTTCGATTTCCTCAAGCTTGCGCAAGGAGCGCAGGCGCATGTTCAGGATCGCTTCAGCCTGCACGTCGGAGAGCTCAAACGTGCTCATCAGCGAGGCCTTGGCATCATCCTCCTCGCGGATGATGCGGATAACCTCATCGAGGTTGAGATAGGCAATGATGTAGCCGCCAAGCACTTCAAGGCGATGGGCGATCTGGCCCAAGCGATGGTTCGAGCGGCGGACCAGCACTTCCTTGCGATGCTCAAGCCAGGCCTTGAGCGCCTGCGGCAGGCTCATCACCTTGGGCACCGCTCCCTTGTCGAGCACGTTGAGATTGAGCGGGAAGCGGGTTTCAAGATCGCTGACCTTGAACAATTGCTCCATCAGGATCACCGCATCGACAGTGCGGGCGCGGGGTTCAAGCACAAGACGGATATCGTCCGAGCTTTCGTCGCGCACATCCTTGAGCAGTGGCAGTTTCTTGGCGAGCAGCTGCTCGGCGATCTTTTCGACCAACCGGGACTTCTGGATGCCATAGGGAATTTCGGTGACCACGATCAGATAGGAACCGCGGCCGGTTTCCTCGATCTCCCACTTGGCCCGGAGACGGAACGAGCCGCGACCCGTGGCATAGGAGCGGGCAATCGAGGCCGCCGATTCCACCATGATGCCGCCGGTGGGGAAGTCTGGCCCCTTCACGAACTGAGTCAGCTCTTCGGCGGAAGCATCTGGATTGACATTGATAAGATGCAGGGCCGCTTCACACAGCTCATAGACATTGTGTGGGGGGACCGAGGTGGCCATGCCCACTGCAATGCCCGTTGAGCCGTTGGCCAGCAGATTGGGAAAGTTGGATGGCAGGACGACGGGCTCTTCGTCCTCGCCGTCATAGGTCGCCTTAAAATCGATAGCGTCTTCGGTGATGCCCTCGAGCAGGCGCATCGCCACATCGGTCATGCGGCTTTCGGTGTATCGCATGGCAGCGGCGTTATCGCCGTCGATGTTACCGAAATTGCCCTGGCCATCGACCAGTGGGTAGCGCAGCGCAAAATCCTGCGCCAGGCGCACCAAGGCGTCATAGATCGACTGATCGCCATGCGGGTGAAACTTACCGATCACGTCACCGACAATACGCGCCGACTTCTTGTAGCCTTGACCCGGATCAAGCTTGAGCAGTCGCATGGCGTGGATAATGCGGCGGTGAACGGGTTTGAGACCGTCACGCGCATCAGGCAGAGCACGCTGGGTGATCGTCGAGAGAGCGTAGGATAGGTACCGCTCCTCAAGCGCCTGCTTAAGGTCGACGACGCGCTGGTCATCGGCAGGCGGAAGGGTATCGGTGTCAGACATCGGCGAGCATTCCACGAGAACGAATCAGGAAAGCACTATAGCGGGGCTCGCGCCGGTTCCGACGGTTTTGCCGCGAAAAGACGCCGGTTCTGCACGGTTTTCGGACGTGCCGAAATTGCGCCCGGCCTTACGGCGTCGCGCTTGTGACGGGTAATGGGCGGCCATTGGCTCAATCCAGTTACTAACTCAGGGAGCCAAAGGCCGCCCATCACGGTCTGGAGCTTTCTCACCGGGATCGGTTCAGCCCAGGCTGGTATTGCAAGCCCGACTGCCAATTCCCCGGCCAAACGGGCGCCCCCGTCTCCAGCCTCCCCGTCCAACCCTGCGTTGGGGTCGCGTGCTGACGGGAATGTCAGAAGTATGCGCGCGGTTTTGCACGTGGGGATAAAGGGCAAACATTTCTGGCCAATGTCTCGATGAGTGCAGTCGTCTTCCCGCCGCTGCCCGAAATCTCGGAATGGACCCCAGCCTTTTGCCGGCGTGACATCGCATGTGGCGGCACGTCGGCGGGCAAGGCGCGGGGTGTTCAGAACACGTGCGGCCGCCCTCAATGCTCCAGGGTCAATGCCGCTACCAGCAGGTCTCGAGTGGCCGATGGCGTGAGGTTTCGGGGCCCTTGGACGTGGGTTTGGAGGAAGTGACTGGTCAGGCGCAGGGCGTCGGCAATGTCATGCGGACTGGCATTTCCACGGGCGGTGAGGAAACTGGGGAGAGGCAGGAGCCGGTCCAGATAGGGCGCAGCCGCCGCGCGCGACACCGCCCTGCCCGATTTGGGCGAGACATGGGTCAGATCCTCGGTCGCGCCTGTCACCGCGCAGTGGTCGAGATCCAGGCCAAAACCGAGATCATCGAGTACGGCCAGCTCAAAGCGAACCAGCGCAACTCCATCGGGGGGGGAATCAATCAGGCGCAACGCCATGCCAAGCAGGCGATCATGGGCATCGCGCTCCGGCAACTGACGCAGATGCTCACACACGAGCTGGCTGAGATAGAGCCGCGTCCGGTCGGCTATCAGCTCGGCGGCGCGCGCCTGCAGCAGTTCGACAGTGAACATGCCCAACTGGTCCTCAAGGCGCGCGCGCCAGGTCAATTGGACGGTGTTGCCAGGCTGCAGTGCTGCGGCCTGCCTGGGCGAGCGCCCCCCGCGTACCAGACCCAGACAGCGGCCCCGGCCAGCCACCATCGCTTCGGCAATAACACTGGATTCGCCGTGACGGCGGACGCCGATCAGCAGTCCCTCCCCGGTCCATTCCATCGCCTATACCCAGTCCGTTGCGAGCATGAGTGTCAACCAGACCGCCAGCAGCCAGATCAGGATGACGGCCAGCATGCCGAGCCTGCTGACCGGCTTTGCTGCAATCTGGCTGGCAGCTGCGCGAAACTCGGCGAAAAGCGGCGCCGGGATCAGTTTGACCACGGCGACAATGCCGAGCGGGACGATGAGCAGGTCGTCGAGATAGCCCAGCACCGGAATGAAATCGGGAATGAGATCGATGGGCGACAGGGCGTAGGCCGCAATCGCGGCAGCAAGAATGCGCACCGCCATTGGCGTTCTGACGTCCCTGGCTGCGAGCCAGACGGCGATTACATCGCGCTTGATGGTGCGAGCCCACTGCCTGGCACGATCGAGCCAGCCGGGCATTGGATCAGTTTTTTCCGTGCGGGTATTCAAGGCCCATCTCGCGGTAGCGCTCGGGATCATCGCCCCATTTTTCGCGCACCTTGACGAACAGGAAGAGGTGAATGGGCACCTCGTACATTTCCATCAGATCCTTGCGGCTCTCCTGACCGATGGCCTTGATGGTCTGACCGCCTGCGCCCAGCACGATCTTCTTGTGGCTGTCGCGCGTGACATAAACCACCTGATCGATCTTGTAGGAGCCATCCTTCTGGATCTTGAAGCTCTCGGTTTCGACCGTGCAGTTATAGGGGATCTCATCATGAACGCGCAGGAACAGCTTCTCGCGCGTGACCTCGGCGGCCGTGATGGCCATGGTCAAATCAGTCAGATGATCCTCGGGGAAATGCCAGGGGCCGGGCGGGATGTGCTTGACGCACCAGTCCATCAGATCGGCAACGCCATAACCCTTGAGGGCCGAAATCATGAAGGTGGCTTCAAAACGCAGCTTTTCATTGAGGGTCTGGCTGAGCTCGAGCAGCGCTTCGTTCTTGATGGTGTCGATCTTGTTCAGGATCAGGATCTTGGGGTGGCTAATATTGGCCAGACCTTCGAGCATGGCGTCGATATCGGGCGTGATGCCGCGTTCGGCATCGATAATGAAGCCGACGATGTCCGCATCCCCCGCCCCGCCCCAGGCGCTATCAACCATGGCCCGGTCGAGCCGACGCTTGGGCGCGAAGATGCCGGGCGTGTCGATGAAGACAAGCTGGGCCTGATCCTGGGTGACAACGCCGCGCACCTGGCTGCGGGTCGTCTGCGCCTTGTGGGTGACGATGGAAACCTTGGTGCCAACCAGTGAGTTGAGCAGCGTCGATTTGCCGGCGTTGGGGGCACCAACCAGCGCGATAAAGCCGCAAGAGGTGTCGGCGAGTTCAGTGGGTGAGTTCATTTGGGATCCTTCCACACCTGCTGGGAAATCAGGAACAGTTCGGCGGCCTTGTGTTCGGCGATCTTCTTGGAAGGACCGGTGGCGCTGACCTGTTCGAAATCGCCCAGGGCGATGGCAATGGTAAATTCGGGGGCATGGTCGGGACCGGAGCGGCCGACCTGGATATAGCTGGGTGGCTCAAGGCCGCGGGCCTGGGCCCATTCCTGCAAGGTGGTTTTGGCGTCGGCCTTGTTGGCCTGACCGTCAGCGAGAAATTCCTCAAACATGCGTTCGACGAACTCATAGGCCTTGCCCATGCCGCCATCGCAGAAGATGGCGCCAATGACGGCCTCGGTGACATCGCCGAGAATGGCCTCTTTTTCGGCGCCGCCGGTACGCGCTTCGCTCTCGCCGAGATTGAGTTCGCCGCCCAGATCAAGGGTGCGGGCGATGACGGCGCAGGTTTCCTTGCGCACCAGCGTATTCAGCGTACGGCTGAGTTCGCCCTCATTGGCCTTTGGGTAACGCCGATAGAGCATGTCGGCGACGACAAGCCCAAGCACGCGGTCGCCAAGAAATTCCAGACGCTGATAGGACCGCTCAATACGCTTGGCAGGCGAGACGGCGCTGGAATGCGTGAGCGCGCGATCAAGCAGGTCCGGATCGGCGAAACGATAGCCTAGCCGGAACTGAAGTTTGTCGTGATTGCGCGCTGCACGGCTCATTTGTAGACGGACTGGAACATACGATCCCAGCGCACGTTAGCGGGCCACTGCCAGATCTGCCAAGGCGGCAGGTTATCCTTGATGGAGAAGAAGCGCGCCTCGGCCTTGGCAATCAGGTTGATGTCGGGGACATAGCCGACCTGGCTGAGAACGCGGCTATCAGCGGAGCGGTCGCGATTGTCGCCCATCATGAAATAGTGGCCGGCGGGCACGACATAGACCTGAGTGTTGTCGAGCGGAGCGCTGTCGGAGATTTCCTGGATTGTGTGCGTGGTGCCTTCAGGGAAGGTCTCGCGGTACACGGTGACCTCGACGGTCTGACCCGAGCTGTCGGTATCCATGGTGGTACCGATCTCTTCGCGCTCGACCATCACATCATTGATATACAGGCGGCCGCCCTGCATCTGGACCCGATCGCCCGGCAGACCGACGATGCGCTTGATGTATTCGATGTTCTGCGGGACCGGACGGAACACGGCAACGTCGCCACGGTTGGGATCACGCCCCAGAATGCGGTTGGAGATCGGCAGCTCGAAATCCAGCGCCGTAAAGTTGCCGTAGCGCCCCAGCGAGAAGGAGTGCTTGCCATAGCCCCAGACGTATTTGTTGGCGACGAAATAGTCGCCAATCATCAGCGTCTGCTGCATCGATGCGGTGGGAATGGAAAATGGCTGATAGAGGAAAGACCGCAGCACGATGGCGATCAGCAGCGCCTCGACCACGACAACGAAGGTTTCAACCCATTCATTGGTCGCGGACTTGTTGGCAGACTTGTCGGCTGGCTGGCTCATGGATTTCCCCGGATCGGTAACGCGGCAGCGTTATTCCGTTGCGGCAGCCGGGTCAATCGGCAGCGCCTCAATGATGACGAACGCCTGGGCAAGCCCGGCGTCATCGGTGATGGTGAGATGGATGTGGGGCTGATAGCCCGGCGGCACAAGGCGGTCGAGCGCTTTTGCGGCCCCATTGGTCAAATGCATGGTCGGTTTGCCCGAAGGCAGGTTCACCACACCCATATCGCGCCAGTAGACACCGTGGCTCAGGCCGGTGCCAAGAGCCTTGGAGCACGCCTCCTTGGCGGCGAAGCGTTTGGCGTAGGAGGCGGCGCGTTCGGCGCGGCGGTCTGACTTGCGCTGCTCGATCTCGGTAAAGCAGCGCGTGGTGAAGCGCTGACCATAGCGTTCAAGGGTCTTGGCGACCCGACCGATCTGGCAGAGGTCCGAGCCCAGCCCGATGATCACTTGACCCCCTGAATGCCGCGGCTGCCCGGCTTGATGGCGGGAATGGCGGCCAGCTCTGGCGGCAGCTGATCGGCGGGATATGCCGGGACCTTGTATTCGATCAGGCTGACCAGCGGCACACCAACATCGGCTTCGCCGCCCGAGCGATCGATCAGGCAGGCGGCAGCGACGACATTGGCGCCAATATCGCGCAAAGCGGCGACGCATTCGCGGATCGACAGGCCGGTTGAGACGATGTCCTCGACCACGATCACCTTGTCGTCAGGTGCAATCTCAAAGCCGCGGCGCAGCTCAAACTTGCCATCGACCCGTTCGGTATAGAGCGCTGGCAGGTTGAGATGGCGCGCTGTTTCATAGCCGGGAATGATGCCGCCAATGGCGGGCGAGACGACCTTGGTCACATCGCCAAAGCCATCGGCATGGATTTTAGCGGCCAGTGCCTTGCAGAGTTTTTCCGTCTGGGCCGGATACTGAAAGACCTTGGCCTTTTGCAGAAAGACTGGCGAGCGCAGGCCCGATGACAGAATGAAATGCCCCTCGAGCATGGCACCGCATTCGCGGAACACGGCCAATACGTCATCTCTTGTCATCGCTAAACCTCTTGTCGACGTTGCCGTCCCATTCGAGCGTGGAAATCATCGATGCCTCGCGGGTGCCGGCGCGCTGCACGGCGCTGAGGCCGGGACTACGCTTGAGCGTTGCCAGAACATCGGTGAGTTGCGCAAGGTCACGCACCTCGATTTCAAAGATCATCTGGTGAAAGTCTGGCGAAATCATCCGCATCACCAGATTGTTGATATTGGCGTCGCAGGCCGCAATTGCCGAGGAAATCTGGGCCAGAGAGCCGGGCTTGTTCACCGACTCCATGGAGATGACCGTGGCATAGGGGCGATCTTCGCGGCCCGCCAGGTTCCAGCGCACATCGACCCAGGCCACATCGCTGTCGTGCAGATCGATCAGGGCATCGGAATGGATGGGGTAAATCAGCATGGGCTTGTCGGGCTGCAGAATGCCGACCAGGCGGTCGCCCGGCACGACGCCCTCGGAAGTCACCGTGACGCCCATGTGGAAATCCAGCTGCGCCAGCGCGGCCTTGGCCTTGGGGCCGGAGCGCTGCCCGCCGGGGACGCGGAAGCGAAACAGGTCAGTGGAGCGCAGGGCAAACCAGCCATCGGCGGTATCGGCAACCGGTAAATCAAGCTTGCGGCGGCGTTTGCGCAGTCCCTTGACGGTCGCCAGCTCGGTGGCCAGGGCTTCGGACGCGATCTTGCCCTCACCGACCGCAATAAGCAGGTCGCGGCGGCTCGGACTGCCAAGGGCCTCTGCGAGTGTCTTGGCCTCGGTCTCGTCGAGCATGACGCCTTCGCGCTCAAGCATCATGTTGAGGACGTGTTCACCCAGCGCAAAAGTGCGCTGGGTAGCAGCGTGGCGTACGGCCCGGCGAATGGCTGCCCGTGCCTTGCCGGTGGCGGCAATGCCCAGCCAGTTCATCGGCGGCATGTGGTTCTGGTCGCGAATGATCTCGACTTCGTCGCCCGAGCGCAATTGCGTCACCAGCGGCAGGATAGCGCCATTGATCTTGGCGCCGACGGTCGTGTCGCCGATATCGGTGTGCAGAGCATAGGCGAAGTCGATCGGCGTCGCGCCGCGCGGCAGGGCAATCAGCCGTCCGCGCGGAGTGAAGCAGAACACCTGATCCTGAAACAGCTCAAGCTTGGTATATTCGAGGAAGTCCTCGGTGGAACTGCCCGCCGTCAGATGGGCAATGGTCGAGCGCAGCGACCCATAAGCCTGGGATTCATTCTCGATGCGGCTGAGATCAGCCGAAGCACCATCCTTGTAAAGAGCGTGTGCGGCAATGCCGAACTCTGCGATCCGATCCATCTCTTCGGTGCGAATCTGCAGCTCGGCGCGCTGACGTCCGGGGCCAACAATGGTGGTGTGGATCGACTGGTAGTCATTGTGCTTGGGGACCGAGATATAGTCCTTAAAGCGACCGGGCACGACCTTCCACTTGGTGTGAACCACACCAAGTGTATGATAACACTCGTCAATCGACCCAACAATCACCCGGAACCCAATGATATCGGAGAGTTGCTCAAGGGCGATGGATTTGCGTTCGATCTTGTTGAAGATCGAGTAGGGCAACTTCACCCGGGCCTTGACGCGTGCGGTGATGCCTTCGGCCAGAAACCGTTCGGTCAACTCGGTCGAGATGGTTTCGATGGTTTCGCTATAGGCGGCCTGCATCTCGTCGAGGCGGGCGACAATGGCAAAGTAGTGCTCGGGCTGCAGGATCTTGAAGGAGATGTCCTCAAGCTCGTTGCGCATGTCCTGCATACCCATGCGGCCGGCGAGCGGGGCATAGATATCCATGGTCTCCTGGGCAATACGCGTGCGCTTTTCGGGCGGCATGTATTGCAGGGTGCGCATGTTGTGCAGGCGATCGGCAAGCTTGACCAGCAGCACGCGTACGTCCTGACTGATCGCCAGCAGCAGCTTGCGCAGGTTTTCAGCCTGAGCTTCCTCGCGCGACACCAGATTGAGGCGTTCGATCTTTGTCAGGCCATCAACGATAGCGCCGATCTCAGCACCGAAGAGCTGATCGATCTCGGCCCGGGTGGCGTCGGTATCCTCGATGGTGTCGTGCAGCAGCCCCACGACGATGGAGGCATCATCGAGCTTGAGCTCGGTGAGGATGGCCGCCACTTCGAGAGGATGGTTGAAATAGGGGTCGCCGGAGGCACGCTTCTGCGAGCCATGCTTTTGCATGGCGTAAACGTAGGCCTTATTCAACAACTGCTCGTCGACGTTCGGGTTATACGCCTGAACGCGTTCGACAAGCTCGTACTGACGCATCATGGGATTGGTCGCTCGCTCGGAGGAAAGAGCTTAGCGCCTGTAACAGAAATGAAAAGAGCGCCCGATGCACATCGGACGCTCTTTTCTTACATGCAGTTTGCGTCAGAACGCAAATCAGTCGTCGCGACGCTCGGGCGGCGCGAGGCTTTCGATGCCACGGAGCAGCTCTTCTTCGCTCATGGTATCGAAGCTCATCGAATCATCGTCGCTGGCGCTTTCGATCTGAGGCGCAGCATGGCTCTCAGGCTCGTCGACCTCGACATATTTCTGAAGCGAGTGGATCAGATCTTCACGCAGATCATCAGGCGAGATGGCGCCGTCGCCGATTTCACGCAGCGCAACAACGGGGTTTTTGTCGTTGTCGCGCGAGACGGTGATCTGGGCCCCCGACGAAATCATGCGCGCACGATGCGCAGCCATGAGAACGAGATCGAAGCGATTGTCGATCTTTTCAATGCAGTCTTCAACGGTGACGCGGGCCACGGACGTCTCCAAAATTTATGGAATGAGCGCTTCCCATACACGAGCCTGTCACAGGACACAAGGATAGCGTGCCCTCCCCTGCCCGCGCTTCACGAAATCGCGCTTAATCTTGCCAGTGCGATAAAAACATGTCACGTCTCGACAATTAAGACTTTCTGCGGAATTTAAGAGATCTTATAGACCGACTTTCCGTAATCGCGCCGTTGCCAGTTGATTGAGGGTTTTCAGATGAGCATCGACCCAAACGAAAAAATCGTCCTGTTTATCGATGGCGCCAATCTTTATGCGACATCGAAAGCGATTGGCATCGACATCGACTACCGGCGCTTGCTGGCCGAGTTCAAAGCCAAGGCGTTCCTGCTCCGCGCCAATTACTACACCGCGCTAGTTGAAGATCAGGAATATTCCTCAATCCGCCCGCTGATTGACTGGCTTGACTATAACGGCTTCACCGTGGTGACCAAGCCCGCCAAGGAATTCACCGACGCCACAGGCCGCCGCAAGGTCAAAGGCAATATGGATATCGAGCTGTGCGTGGACGCGCTCGAACTGGCCCCACACTACGATCACATGGTGCTGTTCTCTGGCGACGGCGACTTCACCGCTCTGGTTAAGTCGCTGCAGCGCATGGGCAAGCGGGTCACCGTGGTGTCCACACTGACCTCCTCGACCCCAATGATTTCGGACGATCTGCGGCGCCAGGCCGACTTTTTCATCGATGTGGCTGATCTGGCCAAGGCCGTCGGCCGCCCACCGGTAACGCGCCCGGTTCAGGTGCCCATGCCGGCCGACGAGTGATGTCGAAAGCCTGACGCGGCTACACTAGCCGCGCCCGCCTTCTTTCATGATGCGGGATTTGTCGCGATTCCAGTCGCGATTGCGCTCGGTTTCGCGCTTGTCGTAGTTCTTCTTGCCCTTGCCCACGCCAATAAGCAGCTTGGCAAAACCCTGATCGTTGAAGAACAGCTTGAGCGGCACGATGGTGTTGCCGGCGCGCGAAACTTCCTGATCGAGATGAGCGAGCTGCTTGCGCGAGACAAGCAGCTTTCTGCGGCGCTTTTCTTCGTGATTGAAGCGGTTCGCCTGCAGGTATTCAGGGATATGCGCGTTGATCAACCATAACTCCCCGCCCTCGGGTGAGGCGTAGGATTCGGTGATCTGAGCCTTGCCCAGACGCAGCGACTTGACCTCGGTGCCGGTCAACACAATGCCGGCCTCCATGGTTTCGCCAATAGCGTAGTCATAGCGCGAACGGCGGTTTTCAGCCACGAGACCGTGGCTGATCACACCGTTTTTCGATTTATCGTTCTTTGGAGCCATAGGCTTTAGATAAGACCTGCATGGGCCATTGCAAAGTCCATGGCCTCCTGGGTGGACTTTGAAATGGGTACGAGTGGCAGGCGCATTTCGTTTGCGCACAGGTTCAGCCGGTTGGCGACGTACTTGGCGGGCGCCGGATTTGGCTCCATGAACAGATCCCGGTGCAGGTAGACGAGCTTGTCATGGATCGCCAGTGCATCGGGGAAATTACCCGCGAGCGACAATTCCTGCATCTGCGAACTCATGCGGGGCGCCACGTTGGCGGTCACCGAGATACAACCATTGCCGCCATAGGCGTTGAAGGCGAGCGAGGTCATGTCATCGCCAGAGAGCAGGATAAAGTCCTTGCCCAACTTGGCGCGCTGCATGCTGGTGCGTTCAAGATTACCGGTCGCATCCTTGACGCCGATAATGTTGGGATGAGCCTCGTGCAGACGGGCAATGGTATCGACGGTCAGGTCAACAATCGTGCGACCGGGTACGCTGTACAGGATAATTGGAATCCCTACCGCACTGGCCACAGCCGAAAAGTGCTGAAACAGGCCTTCCTGATTGGGCTTGTTGTAGTAAGGCACAACGGAAAGCACGGCGTCCGCACCGGTCGCCTCTGCGAACTTGGCCAAGGAGACGGCTTCGGCGGTTGCGTTGGAGCCGGCGCCAGCAAGAACAGGCACACGCTTATTGGCAACTTCAACGCAGATTTCGACAACGCGACGATGCTCTTCATGGCTGACGGTCGGGCTTTCACCGGTCGTGCCAACTGGCACCAAGCCGTGACTGCCCTGCTCGATCTGCCATTCGACAAAGCTGGCGAAGGCTTTCTCATCGACAATCCCATTACGCATGGGAGTGATGAGCGCCGGTATCGATCCTCGCAGCATTTGTCGAAATTTCCTTGGTTTAGAGTGCTACGGCGGTGCCGCAGCAGATGGTTTGAACCGGCAATGCTGCCGATTTTTTGACGCTGCACCATAGTTTTTATCAAATCACACCACAACGCCTAGTTGTGGCCCAGATGACGGCAAAATGACATCCGATGCGATTGCCGTCGGCGTTCCGCTGCGAAAACCGGTGTGAACGAGCGCGTTTGACTAAAATTGCTTGAGACCGCTCCCCCGCTGCCGCTAGATGGGGACACTCGAAAGTTGCCCCATATGCCCCGCCCCAGAAGCATTCCTGACAATCACCCAGCCTTTGCCGACCTGCCAATCATCCATGTGTCCGTGGCTGGCGGTGTGCGGGCAGCGGTGCATGTGCGCGGCGAGCTTTCAAGCCAAAGCCTGCCGATCGTTTGCATTCCGGGCTATCAGCGCAATATGAGCGATTTCACCGCGTTCGCCGACGATTTCGGCCGCCTCGGCAATGCAGCGCCAGTGGTGCTGCTGGACCTGCCAGGGCGCGGACGGGCCGATAACCGCCAGCACGCTGGGGACTACAGTTCGCTGGTCGATGCGCGCGACGTGGCTGCAGTCCTGGCGGCGCTGGGCATTGAGCGCGCGGTGATCCTTGGACAGGGGCAAGGCGGACAGGTGGCCATGGCACTGGCCACGGCTCATCCACTGCTGGTGGCAGGCACGATATTGCTGGATTCCGGCCCCGTTACGGATTCGCGAGGCATAGTGCGGTTGCGCAGCAATCTTGAACATATCGAAGCCCTGCGCGGCGCCAAGTCGGTAGCGGCAGGATTTCGACGCGTTCTGGGCGGCGACTATCCAGGCCTGCCGGTCGAGCAGCTCGATAAGCTAATCGGGCGGAGCCACTATCTCGACAAACGCGGACGCGCCCAACCCCTTTATGACAAGCGCCTGATGGATGCTCTGGCCGACATCAACTTCGACGATGTGCTGACTGCGCAGTGGCCACTTTTCGACGCGCTTGGTTGCGCCTCCCTGATGCTGCTGCGTACCCAGTTGACCGACCAGTTGCGTCGCGAAACTTTTGACGAGATGGTGCGACGGCGCCCAGACGCTGTTGCGCTGACCATTTCGGGCCAAGGCTCTCCTGCCCTATTCGACCAACGCGAAGAAATTGAAGCGGTCGCCAAATTCGTCGCCAAAATTGGCGCTGTAGTGAAGACGCGTGCGGCCTAGGCACTGGCCCGTGTTTCGGAAATGAATTCGGCGGCCTGCTCAACCCAGCGTTCGCGCGCAATGCGTCCGCGCAGGACCAGCTTCTTGTCGATCCAGTTGGTGTTGGTCTTGGACCAGGCAGCAATCTGATCGAAGTGATAAACGCCCAACTCGTTGAGCGACGCCTCGATCTTTGGCCCAATACCCTTGATAAGCTTCAGATTATCGGCACCGCCGGGACGCGGGGCCTTGATCGAGGCTGGCTTGGGCCCCGTCCGCTTGGCAGCGGACTTCTGCGCGGCCTTGTTTGGCTTGCGTGTGGCGATAATGGCAGGTGGCGCTGGATCATTGGAGGCAGCCCGCGCCAGACGCGCCGCCGAGGACATGACCCGTTTGGGCGCTGCATCGGCTGCCCGCGCGGCAGCGATGGCTTCGGGTGTCACTATGCGGGTTCCGCGGCCAGCATGAAGAACCCAACGGACGCCATACCCGAGGACGCAGCCGAACAGATAGGCAGCGAGAAACAGAAGCGTGGTTTCCAGGACATGGGTAAGGTTTGTCATGGCCGGCTGGTCACGACTTGGGCGCAGTGAAACTGCGCCATCCCACCACCGTACCGATAATGGCCACGACAGTCAGATAGGGCCAATAGTATCCGAGCAAAAAAACCACTGAATCCCAGCTCATCGCCCATCACCGCTATAGTGTTGTGCCCGGTCAGAAGCGCTCATCGCTCACCGTCACCACGATGCGTCGGTTGAGGCGCTTGCCTGCGCTGGTGCCGTTATCGGCGATCGGCTTGGTTTCTCCATAACCGAGAGCGTAGAGGCGTTGCGGATCGATGCCCCGCTCGACCAATGCGGTAACCACAGCCTCTGCCCGTGCCACGGACAGGCCCAGATTGAGGCGGGCGTCGCCATCGGCGTCGGTGTGGCCTTCAATCCGGATCAGCGCATCCGGACACTCCGCCAGAATGATGACCAGTTCATCGAGCGCAATCTCGGACTCGTTGGCGATCAGCGCAGCGCCTGACTGGAACAGAATGGCATTGCGACCGGAGAAATCAGCGATAGGCCCCACACAGGCCGAGATATCGACCTTATCGGCCGCGGGCGTCGCCACAGGCTGGACCGCAGCGACGGGTTCATCAAGCACGGGCTCGGGCGCCGCAATGTCGGCGGTCCATGTCGCGGCCTCGTCTGCAGCAATAGCAGCGAGAACGCCATGGCGCTCGGTGGTGTCATCGGCAGCGCCGGTAAGCCGCCAAGTGCCATCAATGAGGTCAAGCTGTCCCGATGTCAGGCGCGACAGCGCGCCAAGGCCAATTTTTGCGCTGGTCAGAAAGCCCTCGGGCGCGCCATCTGCAATGCTGACTTCGGCAGTGTCGCCATCGGTAATGCCTGCAATCTGACTGAGAGCCTCATCGCTCGGCACCTGGCCGCTCAGGATGAAGCTGCCGTCTTCGGCGCGGCTGGCAGAAAAGGCATAGTCGGGATCAACCGCAGACACTAATGCTGGCTCCTGGGCAGTGGCTGTCGCCGCGTCAAACTCTGGCTCTATGGGGGCTTCAGGTTCAACCTGTGCAGCAGGTACGACCGGTTCAAGCAAAGTAAGCTGCCAGGCATTGGCGGGTGTTGCTGCACCGGCGAGCGCAGTATCAATTGCTGAGGCGCCCTCGGCATCGAGCAGATTGCCGTCAATACGCCATTGCGCACCATCAAAGCTTACAAAACCATCAGACAGGCGAGACAGACTATCGATAGCCGCCAGGACATCGAGCGGAAAACCATCCGGCGCAGGCGGATCGATGACGGTCAGATCGTTCAGCCCCTCCCCTACCCGCATCGCGACAACGCGCTTCAACTCATCAGCAGGCACCAGACCCTCAACGGTTACAGCACCGTCGGGCGTCTTGGTTGCCGACCAGAGATAAGGTTCGGTCGGACCGGGCTCGGGCGCTTCTACCGCGATAGACCAGCTCGCCACATCAGTTGTGGCTTCCAGGGCTGCCAGAGCCGCATCGCGCACTTCAACAGACGTCGCACGACCGACCAGTGACCAGTTGGCGCCATCGAAACGGGCTTCAGCATCGCCAATGGCCATCACTGCGTCCAGCGCCGCTTCCGCTGAAACAACGAACCCATCAGGCGCACCGCTTGCCACCTGTGTGGTGTCGGCGCTGTTCTGCGCTTTGCTTGAAAATCTTAGCCGCGCATCAGCATCGGGCACATAACCAGTAAGTGTCACGTCAGCCCCGGCGCTGGTCGCGGACCAGGTGTAGGGTTCGGCAACGGGGATTACTGGCACCGGGGCTGCAATAGACATGGACCAGCCAGCACCCGCCAGCTTGCGTGAGACGAAATCGGCTTCAATTGCGGCCTTGTCGATCTCAGACTTTGCCGTGCCGGTAATGGTCCAGCCACTGCCGTCAAACACAACCTCGCCATTCGCCAGCCAATCGAGCAGGAGTATCCCCGTCTCCGCCGACGCCACAAAATTGCGCGGTTCGCCCGAAGCAAAGGCCAGATCAGCGCTTGCTGAAGAACCTGCAGCTGTCACCAGCGATGACTTCGCGGGCGCATTGGGCACCATGCCGGATAGTGAGAGTTCACCAGCCGCATTCTTGCGAACCGACCATTGATAGTCGGCGGCAACCGGTGCATCAATCTCGGCGCGCGCTAATACGAAGCCCTGCGGCGCGTCCTCCGCGATGGTCTTCATCAGCGCCTGGTAGTCCTCACCTGAGCGGGCAACCCCACTCAGACTCAACACATTCTGGCGCAGCGAAAACCGCCCCTCGCTCATGCGTTGCAGGGCCGATAGACCAAAATCCATAGCCGACTGGTAGCGCTCTGGCGCGCCCCGTGCCAATTGAAGCCAGTCTGTTTGAGCGCCGCCAACGCTTTTGAGTTCATCACGGGTCGCGGAGTCTGGAGCGTATCCGTCGAAAATCAGTGCGCCGCCGGCCTGAAGTGTAGCGCTGGCCCAGTAGTCGTCGACACGTGGCGGTTCAAGCTCAATGATCGATCCGGCGCCCTGCAATTGCTCCATCACTGCCTGCGCAACTTCAAAAGTCGGTGGCGCGCCCGTCAGCGTGCTTTGACCATCGACGATGCTTGCAGTGCCGTATTCAAGTCGTGAAAGTTGCTCAATAAGCTTTTGAGAAACTTCGGCAAATCCACTTGGCTCACCCGACGCCAATGCCAGGCCAGTGGCAACTGACTTGCCGCCCGTTTCGGCGCTGCGATAACGTTCGACCAGATTTTCGTCGGGTACAAAACCCGAAACCTCTATGCGCCTGCCGTCGGATATGGCGCTCCACTGATAAGGCGACACCAGCGCGGGGGTGATTTCCACTTCGCCGAGTGTCACACCAGCAGGCGCACCGGCCCGCAGGACAATCAGAAGGTCCCGAAAATCGCGTGCTGATTTGGCGCGGCCCTTGATATCGACCTTAAGACCGGAAATCGTGGCCCCGCCTTCGTCGAAAAAGCGCAATTGATCAATGGCGAACTGCGCACCAGCCACCCAGAGCTGACGCTCAGGCATGCCGGAGCGCAATTCAAGCGCCCCCTGCTCAATCTTTGCGCGATTCAGCAGAAGTTGACGGGTCGTTTCATCGGGTACACCGCCGGCTAGTGAAACCGTTCCTCCATCTATCGAAGCCTCGAGCCGATATGGCGAAGCCAGAGGTGCCAGGGTTACATTCGTCTTCACGATACGAACGCCGGGGATCATGGCGATACGCTGCACGGCTGCATCGACATAAGCCTGATCGGTGGTGGTGCCCGACAGCGTGACATCGCGCATTGCAAAGGAAAGTTCAGCCCAATCAAAACCGGCCCGAGCGGCTGTCGCCGAAGTGTGACCGATGACGTCGCGCTCAATGTCGGGTGAGGTCATTGCCAGGGAAAGCGTTGATCCGGCCAAGACTGTGACAAGTCCCGGCACAACCCATTTGAGGAGGTCCCTAATCATTCCTGTTCCGATGAGATGGCCGCATTTAGGGCAACGCTAGTGCATTTCGCCAAGAGATGAAACGAAAAATGGGCCAGCAAATCCTTGGTTCACAACGACTTTTTGAAAGCCTGCATCAGGACAGCGATTTCTCACTGAACATCTACAGAATCAGGAGATCTGCAGAGGGCACCTTGCCTAGAGGGACGCCCGAAAGCAGAAAGGCCCGGCGTGAGCCGGGCCTTTCCGTATCAAAGTACGATCGAAGACTATTCGAACGACTTGGCAGCCTTGAAGGTAACCTTGTAGGCACCGTTCTGCTGGACAGTTGCGCCGAGCGAGGAGGTGAAACCACCACCTGGAGCCCAAGCCAGTTCTGCCTTACCGTAAACGTCGGAAGTGCCGGTGAGAGCAACAGCGACAGTACGGTCGGTACGGCCATAGACGCCTACTTCAGCAGTTGCCTTGAGGGTCTCGGTCACGTCAGCAACGATCTGAGCTGCAACCTGGTAGCCAGCGCCCGAACCATTGACGTCTTCGCCGAAGTAGCGACCACCAAGGTTGAAGGTCACGCCATCGGTGACGGTTGCGCCAACCGAACCACCAAAACCGTAGCCAGTTGTGCGAACGCCGCCGGCAGTGGTCACGCTCAGGACTTCAGCCGAAGCTGCAATCTTGAACATGTCGAACGAACCTTCAGCCGAGATCAGGCCGTTCAGGTAGGACGACTGGTTGCCCGAAACATACGAACCACCAGCAGCCAGAGCAGCGCGGAGCTTGAACTGGTCGAAGGTACCGGTCATGCCGGCATGGATCGCGTACAGGTCGTCAGCAACAGTGGTTGCCTGACCGTCAAGGATGCCGCCAACGGCACCGCTGATGTGAGCGGTGATCGAGTCACCGGCATAGTCCAGAACACCAACGAGGGTACCAGTCGACTCGAGCTTTTCGAGACCAACCTTAGCAGCGACACCGTTACCGAGGCTGCTTTCAACCTGGATCACGTGGCCGCCAACGGTTGGGAACAGAGCCGACTGCGAACCGTCGCGCGAACCAACAACACCGGTATCGGCGTCGGAAGCTGCGAACAGGCCAGTGAAGTTGAAGGGCTCGTCGTCGCCCTTGTTGAAGATCGAACCCTTCTTACCAGCGGAAAGAACGGTTGCGTCGCCAACCTGCACATAACCTTCGTCGATGACGACGTCATAGGTGTCGGCGGTGGTCTGAGCACCGTTGGTGTAGGCAGTCTTGTGCTCGTTCTTCAGCTTGATAACGGTGCGAGCAGGACCGAAGTCGCTCGAAGCGGTACCAACAAACTTCAGCCAAGAAACAACCTTCGAGTTCCAGTCATTGTTGCTGCCAGCAACGCTGCTCGGAGCGTCGATGTTCTTGATACCCTGGAAGGTAACGATCGGGGTCGACAGGTTGAAATTGCCGAAGTTAAATTCATACTCAACACCGCCCGAGATCTGCAGGCAGTTGGTGTCCGACGAGATCGTCAGGCCCGAAAGGCCCAGGTCGTCGCAAACGTCGAGCGAGGTGAGAACGCCGAGATCGGCAGCAAAGCCAGCGGTCGAGAGACCGGCAGCAGCAACAGAACCGAGGATAAGGCTCTTGAGTTTCATAGGTTGACCTCCAAAGTCAGTCATATTTTGGCGCCGGTTGCCCGGCAGGTTTGTCGAAACGCGACCACACTATTCGTGGTGCAGTGTGTTGCCGTCGCGCTGCGACCGACAAACGATCCCATGCATGGATTCGCAAGACCCACTCTACGCATGGCGAAGGCCGACGCAATCACGCAAAGGCCGTTTTGCGGCCGCACAGGGTGGTTGCGATCTGGATGTTGCAGATTCAGCACACACTTGGAAACCAACTGTTAACCGGACTGAACGAAGCGTTAAAATTGCAGGTTTTGCTGGGCTTTGACGCGAGGTGACTGGCGCCAAGTCGCATTTAGGGGCATCAAATTGACCAAGGCGCGGTCCGCTTATGTGGCGGCAATGTGCGCGGAATCGTCAGCAGGCGTGGCGAAACGGTCGGCGCCACCACAATTGGGGGGACCATGAATAAGGACAAGAAGGTAGCCGTTATTACTGGCGGCGGATCGGGCATTGGCAAAGCGGCAGCACTCGGTTTCGCTACAAAGGGCTATGAAGTTGCCATATGTGGACGCCGGCGCGATGCACTTGAGTCAGTGCGCGAGGCAATTGGTGGTTATGCCGGCGCGTGCGATGTCGGCGACCCCGATGCGGTCGCTGCTTTTTTCGGCGGCGTGCACGAGCGGTACGGGCGTGTCGATGTGGTGTTCAACAATGCCGGTCGCTTTGCACCGGCCACGTCGTTTGGCGATCTGGACGTGCAGACGTGGCAAGAGATGATCAATACCAATCTCAACGGTGCCTTCTATGTTGCGCGCGAAGCCTTCCGGATCATGCGCGATCAGACACCCCAGGGTGGGCGCATCATCAACAATGGCTCCATCTCAGCGCATGTGCCGCGGCCTGAGGCGGCATCCTATACAACCTCCAAGCATGCGATCACGGGGCTGACCAAGTCGATAGCGCTCGATGGGCGGGCATTCGGCATCGCTTGCGGGCAGATCGACATCGGCAACGCCGCCACCGACATGACCAGTACAATGAATAGCGGATCCTTACAGGCCAACGGCACAATGGCACCCGAGCCGACATTTGATGTTCAGCACGTGGTGGACGCCCTGCTCTACATGTCGGCGCTTCCCCTGAGCGCGAATGTTCAGTTCATGACCGTGATGGCCACCAACATGCCCTATATCGGCCGCGGGTGAGGACAGGGGTCATTGCGCTGCGGCGCTGGAATACCTTGAGACCGCCTCGCGCAGCAATTTGGCCTGGTCTTGCGGTATGCCATCGGGCACGTAGGTCACAGCCAATACGTCGCCACCCGAGAAGTATTCGTAGAACGCCAGAGCGGATAGGTAACTGCCGTATATGGAGGGGTGGTTGCAGTCGAGGTAGAGTGGGATCTCCGCAGAGTATTTGAGAATGACCTCCCAAACGAGACCGACATTGACCAGGTCGACGCCGGTCTCACGATTGAGTTGCCGGTGCATGGCCTGAATGTTGGCATGCATTTGGCGATATCCGATGGTGTCAGATCCGGCCGCTTCAGGGCAGTCGGTCGTATACCGCCATGTTACAAACATCGCGGGCGCGGCGCCACCCAGCCTGGCTTCACTGATCAGCTTTCTGGCGATACCCAGCATCTGCGCTGACAGTGATCGATCATATTGTTCCCCACTCTGAGCCTGAATCACGACGTGGTGCCATTGCTGCGCCAGCAAATCATGCACTTGCGGATTTGCCCAATGATCCGCCAAAGCGCTGCCAGCCGGTGCATGCATCTGGATACGATATTTCTCAGGTGCGTTCGCAGAGTCGGCCATGCTGCGGACCATTGCAGGCATGTCGTTGAAATAGGTACGGCTGTTGCCCACGAACAGAATATGGCGTTCAGGCCGGGCGTCAAAAAGATCCCCGACGTCCTGTATTGCGCGCATGGCGGGCTTGTTCAGCGAAGGCACAGACACGACGAGGCCGATAAGGATGGCCGTCAGGATACTGATCCGAATAATCTGAAACACTGCCGAGCCCTATCAAGCGCATGCGAGGGAGCGCCAGCACAATAGGTCGGGCACGTAAATTGCGTGTAACCTGAACCCTCAAATCCTGCGGCGAGACAGTGTAATCACGTCAGGCGCGGTAAGCTTCGGTGCCGGCGATCCAGGTCGCCTGGACTTTCCTGCTATGGGAAAGATGAACGAAGTTGGCGATCGCCCCAGGGGAAAGATGGCCGTGGTCACCTTCAACGCCCAAGGCCCGTGCTGGATAAAGTGATGCCATACGCAGGGCTTCTTCGAACGGCAAACCGATCCTGGTATGCATGAACTCGACCGCGTCGATCATATCGAGGTCGGCGCCCGCCAATGTACCGTCAGCCAGCCGCAGGGCACCGTTTTCCCGGGTAATAGTGCGGCCATTAAGGGTGAGTTCGGTCAACTCCGTCCCTGTCTGCGACATGGCGTCGGTCACCAAAAAGATATGTCCGGGTCCTGTTTTGGCGCGCAAGGCGAGTTCGATCGCAGCAGGGTGAACGTGAATACCGTCAGCGATCAGGCCCGCATGCGCTCCCGGGGTGCTCAGCAAGGCGCCCACCATGCCAGGTTCGCGATTGCCCAACTGGCTCATCGCATTGAACAAGTGCGTCGCCATGGAGGCGCCGGCTGCGTAAGCGGCGGACGCATCGGCAAAGCTGGCATCTGAATGGCCGAGACTGACGGTAATGCCCGCTCGGGCCAAGGTCGTGATCTGTTGCGGCGTTACCGTCTCTGCAGCGACGGTCAGCAACAGGTTGGGCAAATCGGTTGCTGCGGCGACCAGGCGCGCCAGATCGCTGTCATCCATGGGTCGGATCAAGGCAGGATCGTGGGTCCCCTTGCGCGCCAGTGACAGATGCGGTCCCTCAAGGTGCAGACCGAGAAATCCGGGCACTGCTTGCTGCGCCGCAGCATAGCCTGCAGCAATGGCGGCGATGTTGACCGCCACCGTATCGGTAATCAGCGTTGGCAAAAGCGCCGTGGTGCCGAACTGCGCATGAGCCGCGCACATCGTGCGAATAGTGCCGACAGACGGATCATTGTTGAACAACACGCCGCCACCGCCATTGACCTGAAGGTCAACGAAGCCAGGCACAATGCTGCCGCCGTCGAGGTGGACCCGCTCGGCGCGCGCAGGGATATCTCCGCTTGGGACGATCGCGGACACCATACCAAACTCAATCAGCAGCGCTGCGTCCTTGTGCCAGGTATGCCCGTCAAAAATGGGCACCCCGGCAATTGCCACAAGGTCGCTCATACCGTCTCGGTGACCTTGTTGAGCGCTACGGGCAGATCGGGATTGAAGCCGCGATGGCGCGAAAGCGCTTCGACAAAGCCATAGAAAGTGACAATCAACGCCAGCGGATCGGTGATGGGGTGCCCTGTCGCCGCGAACGGCAATGGGCGCGCTTGGCCCGGGCGGTCGCTGGTGAGGAAGGCCAGCGCACCCTGCCCGGCCAGCTTGTGTGTCATGTCAACGACCGAGCCTTCGGCTGCATCGCGCGCGGCAAGCCCCAATACGGGATAGCCCGGGGTAACGATCGCGACAGGACCATGCATCACTTCAGCAGCACTGTAGGATTCGGCCTGGATGTTGCAGGTCTCCTTGAATTTCAGTGCGGCCTCATTGGCGATAGCAAATCCGGGGCCACGGCCCAGGACATAGAGAGCATTGTGTCCGTCGAGCGCCGAAGCCATGCCGGACCAGTCGCAGGAGACGGCCCGCGAGAGCGCCTCGGGCAGCTCGGTGACGGCTGCGTTCAAGGTTGTATCGCCGCTCCAGCGTGCAATCAGCGCCAGGCCGGCTACCACCGACGTCACGAAGGTCTTGGTGGCGGCCACACTCTGTTCGACACCGGCATGCAGATCGATGGTGAAGTCGGAAGCGGCTGCGAGAGGCGAGCCTGCCGTATTGGTGATGGCAATGGAGATGGCGCCCGAGCGGCGCGCCGACTCTGCCATACCCACGATGTCAGGCGATTTGCCAGACTGGGAAATGGCGATGGCAGCACTGTTGGCCAGTTTGAGATCCTTGCCAAAGATCGATGCAATCGAGGGACCGATGGAGGCCACCGGGAGGCCCAGCGTCAGCTCAATGGCGTATTTGAGATAGGCCGAAGCGTGGTCGGAAGATCCGCGCGCCACTGTGGCAACCAGCGAAGGGTCGCGTTGGCGCAGGGCAGCAGCAGCTGCATCGAGCACCGGGCCACTCTTGTCGAGGAAGTTGGCGACGACGCCGGGAATTTCCGAGATTTCGCGGCGCATATGGGTCTGATCAGGCATGGTCACGGCTTATTGCCTCCATTGCTGGGGGAATCACCGATCCGCAGTTCGGCAACAAAGTCATAGGTGTCGCCCCGATAGATGGAGCGGGTGAATTCGATGACACGCCCGGAGGCGAGATAAGAGGTGCGCTCAATATTCAGGCCGGCGGAGCCGACCGGCACCTGGAGCAGGTGGGCATTCTCTTCATCAAGATTGGCAGCCCGAATGCGCTGGATGGCACGAATAGGCCGGTTACCGGTTTTGTCGAGATGCCTGTAGAGCGAATTGCCAATGGCTGTGGGGTCGGGCAGCACTCGCGCCGACAGACTGGCACGCTCGATTGCCAATGGGGTTTCCCCGGTGAGCCGCAGCCGAGAGATTCGCGCCACCTGGTCACCAGATGACAGCCCCAGAATGATGGTTTCTTCGGGCGACGGCAGGTAAAGCCCCCGTTCCAGCCATTGCGCGTGCACTTCCATGCCACGCCGCGCCATGTCTTCGGTAAAAGACGTCAGCTGGGACAGCGACTGCTCGACGCGCTGGGTTGGCGGCGCAACGAAGGTGCCCGAACCATGGCGCTGCACCAGCACACCGTCCTGCACCAATTGCAGCACGGCTTTACGCACGGTGACGCGGGACACGTCAACCTTGGCAGCGAGGTCGCGTTCGGAAGGCAAAGCATCGCCGGGATTGATGTCCCCTCGATGGATCGCATCCTCAATCCAGCGCTTGAGTTGCAGATAGAGCGGTCCCCCGCTGGGCAGCGCCACCGGACCATCGGCAAAGAAACCGTTCGACAAATCTGTCACTTATCCCCTCACCCGTTGGCACATTGCGCGACATTGCATAACACTGATCCCGCGCAACTTTGACTAGTGCAGACCGAGCGCCGTAACAATACCAATAAAATACCATTTTCCAACAGGCAATGCGGAATTGCTGGAAAATTATTGGGACGTCCTGAAGAATTGGCCTTTCGGCTGCAATTGCGCTGGCAATGGCACTCCCAGCGGGAACGCTATGTGGACAAGTGGTATTTTTTTGGCATTATCACGTCAACTGGAGACTGACATGAGTGCACCGCAAACCGAGATGACGCATGCGAGCGCGAAGGGCTTCGACACCCGCGACGCCAGCGACGCATTATCGATTCTCGCCGCGGCGCAGGTAGCAGCAGCCACTGCGACCCAGGACGCCGTGCACGAGATTGCGGCGGCTGCGAGAATGGCGGCCGACAGTCTGAACGCCGGCGGGCGACTGATCTATGCTGCAGCAGGCAGTTCGGGCCTGATGGCGATGGCCGACGCCGTTGAGTTGCCCGGCACGTTTGGCATTGACCGCGACCGCATCGTTATCCTGTTTGCCGGGGGCATTGACGCCCTGCCCGATATGCCAGGCGGGCCCGAGGATGATGCAGATGCCGCGCGCCAAGGCATTGCGAAGGCAGGCGTTGGAGCCCATGATTGCCTGATCGCCCTGACCGCCAGCGGTTACACCCCTTACCCTATGGCAGCGGCAGAAGCCGCACGTCAGGCCGGGGCGCGAACCATCGGCATTGCCAATAATGCCGGCGCTGCTCTGTTTGACCGTGTCGACGTTGCCATATGCCTGAGCACCCCCCCCGAAGTGATTGCCGGATCGACCCGCATGGGCGCGGGCACGGCGCAGAAGATTGCGCTCAACATGTTCTCGACCATGGTTGCTGTGCATCTGGGTCATGTGCATGACGGCTATATGGTCAATGTGGTCGCGGATAATGCCAAACTGCGCGACCGCGCCCGACGCATTGTGATGGACGTCACCGGGGTGACCGACGCGCAGGCGGCGCACTGGCTTGCGCTCGCAGATGGCGCGGTGAAACCCGCAATCGTGCTCGCGGCCGGCGCTGATGGTATCGAGGCAGCACGCCGATTGCTTGAGTTGCACAACGGCCAACTGCGTCCCGCTCTGAAAACCCTCGGCGCCAAGTTGTCCTGAACGGCCAAGTCGCGCCCCGCCCTGTCTGACCGGACAGTTTAGCGGATTCCACGACACTTCCTGATTGACGCGGAAAGGGATTGATCCGGAACGCGCATGGCGGCGTAACAAGTATCAGAAATCAGTGCATTGCCCGCACAACGCATGACCCCTACAAATGCACGGGGCGCCACATGCCTGAGCATGCAAGTCTCCCCGGACGGTCGTGCAAAATGTCATTGTCCATGCATTTCGCAGGGCAATCCTGAATGGTGGAATGGGGCCCCCACAGCCCGCGGAGTCTCCATGCGCATTCCAGTAAGCCTCGTTGCCAACGCAGCTGTTTTCGCTGTCCTGTCGACTTCAGTCGGTGCCGCGGAATTCGATCGCTATGGCGGCGCTGCGCCGGATCTGGTGGCGATCCAACCCGCTTCAGATTTCGCTTTCGTCCTTGGCGTCGGCATCGGCACAGCGCCGGTCTACGAGGGCGCAGCCGAATATGGTGTGACCTTTAGTCCGATCATCGAGGTCCAGCGGTTTCGTATTCCGGGCCTGATCGATATCGGTGGGGGTGAGGACGTTGGCGGCTTGAGTTTTGCACCGTCCTTTTCGATTGCCAGCAAGCGCGTGAGCGCCGAACACACCGCTTTGGTGGGCCTGAATGACGTTGAGGCGACTTATGCGTTGGGCGCGCGGATCGGCTATGAACTGGTATTGAACGACGTGCTCCGCGGTGAACTCTACGGGGCGGCGCGATATGCTGTTGGCGGAGCAGAGGGGTTCATTGGCGAAGCGGGTGTGGACATCACCGCGAAGCTGACACCGCAGTTGGAAGTTGTCGGCGGCCCGTTGATCAGCTTTGCTTCCGAAAACTACATGGACACCTATTTTGGCGTAACGGCAGGCGAAGCGGCCGCAACCGGAGGACGTCTTGGCGCGTACAACCCGAATGGCGGCGTCAAATCAGTCGGTGTGCAACTGGCCGCTCGCTATGAAATAGTCCCGGACACCTTCCTGAGCGCCAAGGGGTCCTATTCCGGCTTTGTCGGTGATGCTCTGGCCTCGCCGATCGTTACATCGGGCAGCCAACATCAATTCACCGCGGGCCTGGGCCTTGCGCGCCGCTTTGCGTTCTAGCAACACGCCGCATTAGCGAGCGCGCCTTGGCCGGCCACGTGCTGCGCTCGTCGTGCAAAAAGATGGGTGGATGGCGGAGAGGAAGGGATTCGAACCCTCGAGACAGTTTCCCATCTGCGCCCTTAGCAGGGGCGTGCCTTCGACCACTCGGCCACCTCTCCGGCAGGGGGTGGATAACGGGCGGGGTGGATGAACGCAAGTGGTTTTTGGGGTGAAAGACGGCGCGCTCACAGCTCGCGCTGTTTCCCGGGCCTGATCGCAACGAAACATGAGCCTGTCGCGAGCCAGACGCGGCGGGGACTGTCAGAATCATTGTCGTTGGCGTTGCCTACTCTTTTCAGGTGGGCGGTTGGGCCCGGGGGTCCCGGACCCAAAGGCTGAAACAATCAGCGCTGGTTGAAGAGTACCTTCTGGGCGTCCTTGTCGCTGGCCAGATCAAGCGGGGCTTCCTTGCCGACATTGAGGCCCTTGGCGACAGCTGGACGCGCGTTGAGACGCTCGATCCAGGCCGCAAAGTTCTTCAGTTCAGCCTTGTCGATGCCATAGCGCTCCCAGGACTGGGCCCAGCCAATGCACGCCATATCGGCAATGGAGTACTCGCCGGTGATGAAATCCTTGCCTTCAAGCTGCTTGTCCAGCACGCGGAACAGACGATGGGTTTCATCGCTGTAGCGCTTGATGGCGTAAGGCACTTTTTCAGGTGCATAGACGCTGAAGTGATTGTTCTGGCCAAGCATGGGGCCAAACCCGCCCATCTGCCAGAACAGCCATTCGTCGACCTTGACCTGCTGGCGCGGATCGGTGGGATAGAACTGACCGAACTTGGTGCCGAGATATTTCAGAATCGCGCCGGATTCGAAGATCGAAATGGGCTCGCCACCCGGCCCCTCTGGGTCAACGATGGCAGGGATCTTGTTGTTTGGCGAAATGGCGAGGAATTCGGGGGTGAACTGCTCGCCCTTGCCGATATCAATGCGGTGATAGTTGTACGGAACGCCAAGCTCTTCGAGAATGACGTGAACTTTCTGCCCGTTTGGGGTGGGCAGCGAGTAGGCTTCGATGGGCTTGGTCTGGGTGGTCATTGCCGGTCCATTCGTCGTTTTCGTTGGCGCCTGTTGTATCGGCAAATTACGATGAAGGGCAAGGCATGAGCGTTTCGCCCTGCCCCTCATTTGAACACATCATGCTCGCTTGACCACCATTTGTGGATTGCCATTGCCGCGCAGGGCCGATGACACACCATTGCTGTTCACGGTAGAGACCACACGATGGCGATTGTTGGCGAACATGAAGTCCGGCGTGACGTTCACCGGCGCGTCAAACTGGATGGTCAGTGTGAAGTGTTCCATATCGCCGAGCATCTGCACGCCGATCAGCGTGCCCGCGAAGGGCTGATCGAGATATGTGCCGACAACCTTGCGGCCGACCTGGAAAGGCACGGCAGTCCGGTTGGGCAGGCTGGCGCTGGCGGTGTTCCAGTCGCGGTAGCCATGGCTGCGGGCAATCTGCTCCAGAGCCGCGCTCTGGCTCAAGGACTCGCCGGTTTGCGCACGGGTTTCGCGCAGCATGCGGGCTTCAGATTTCAGGGTCTGAATGGATGGGGTATCGAGTGAAAACGTCATAACAGGATCTCTCATTTGCATGAGGCGTCTGTTGCATGGGAGCTCGCATTGCCATGAAGCGCCTCGCAAAGATGAACCTTACGGTCGTTTCTGCTCGGAGACTGGACTTCACCAACGGACTTGCGTCCGGCGAGCGGCAGGTGCCAGCGACCTGCGCCGGATATGATCCCGAGACCGGGTTTTGTCAACTGCATGGCCGTGTTGTGATCAGCGCTGGTGATGGGAGGGATCAGACAAATGTGTTGGGCGCGGGATGCCGAAGCGCGTATGGGCTGATGCAGACACCTCAGGATGGATCCCGGCCTGCGCCGGGATGACACCGCGAAACTGGACGGTCCAAAAATGGTTGAAACGCTGTTCCTGCTGATTGCCGGCCTGCTGGGCGGGGCGCTGAACTCGCTGGCGGGAGGCGGCTCGTTCATCGTTTTTCCGGCACTGCTGTTTGTCGGCGTGCCACCGGTGATGGCCAATGCGTCCAACACATTCGCCGCCCTGCCCGGCTATGCCAGCGGGGCCTATGGCTATTGGCATGCCATGGCGCAGCATAAGCACTTGCTGGTGCTCTATGGCGTTATTGCTGCGGTGTTTGGCTATATCGGCGCCGAATTGCTGCTGGTGGTGACCGATGCGCAGTTTGCGCTGGTGGTGCCGTGGCTGATGCTCTTTGCCGTGCTGTTGTTTGCATTTGGCAATCAGCTGAACGCCTATGTCGCCGCGCATAGTGGTGGCGGACGCGGCATGAAGCTGGTGGGCAGTGGCCTTTTGCTGCTGTTTCTGGCCGGGGTATGCGTCTATGGCGGCTTTTTCAATGCCGGCTTGGGCATCCTGCTGCTGGCGTTTCTGGCCACAGCGGGGATGAGCGATATTCACGCCATGAACGGGCTCAAGCTCTATGTGTCATCCATAGTGGCACTGGTGGCAGTGGCGCGGTTCGCGTTCAATGGTTCGATCGACTGGTATCATGGCTCAATCGCCTTGGTAGGCGTCGTGGTGGGCGGTTATCTGGCCGCCAGGAATGCGCACCGCTTTCCAACCAAGGTGATCCGGGCAGCGGTGATTATCTACGGGCTGGTGATGACAGGGTACTTCTTTTGGGGCGCATATCTGGGGTAGGTGAATATCCCCCGGCGAGCCCGAGTGATTGTCACTCCGCCTTTCTGATCCACACCGCGGCGTCGTGATAGACCGTGCCGCCGAAGGGCGGCGCTGGAGTGGCGCTGGTCACGGTGTTGATGCCCCTGCCCCCGCGATGGGCCTTGTTCTGATGCAGGCCCTCGGCGATCAGCACGCCAGTGGGCAGGCCGGGGCGAACGCGGGCAGTCAGATCAACGGTACCGCGGCGGTTACCGATTGTGACGAACTCACCGTCGGCGATAGCGAGACGCGCAGCATCATCGGGGTGGATGAAGACCGAGGGCACGCCTTCGCGCTTCTGGCTGCCCGGGGTTTCGTTGAAGGATGAGTTGAGGAAGGCGCGTGCCGGGCTGGTGGCGAGGCGGAACGGGTGTTCGACGGTGGCCGCCTCGGTGATGGCCCAATGGTCAGCGAAGCGTGGCATGTCGGCGGGGTCACAGGTCCACTGATAGCTCTTCTTGTCGGCGGTGCCCTGCCAATTGGGGGCAAAGCGGAAACGCTTGTCGGGCCAGTCAAAGCCGTCAGCGTAACGGGCGGTGGCGTCGGGGCGTTCGCGATCGACGAAGCCGGTCGTTTCAACTTCTTCCAAGGCGGGATAGCCCGAGCGGTGGAAGGTGTCGGCGATCACGTCGCGATCAGTCGTTTTGAACGTGTCGTCGTCGAGACCCAGCCGCAGGGCCAGAGCGTTGATGACTTCGTGGTTTGACTTAGTCTGGCCGGGGCGGGTGATGATCGCCGGGCCATAGAGAACGCGGGTGTGGCCGCCGCGGGTGTAATAGTCATTGTGTTCGAGGAACATGGTGGCGGGCAACACGATATCGGCCAGCTCGGCCGTTTCGGTCATGAACTGCTCGTGGACGACGAGGAACAGATCATCGCGGGCCAGCCCCCGCCGGACCAGCGCCTGTTCTGGGGCGACCGAGGCAGGGTTGGTATTTTGTACGATCATGGCCTTGACCGGCCCGCCCTGCTTGAGTGCCTTGGCGTTTCCCGTGAGGATGGGGCCGATTTCGGACATGTCGAGCCAGCGCGGATCGCCCTTTTGCAGGCCCGAACCGGTGAGGCGTGACTTGTCGAGCGCCCAGGTACCTGAATTGGAGTGGAAGGCGCCGCCGCCGCGATGCTGCCAAGCGCCGGTCATGGCGGGAATGCACAGCGCCGCATGCATGGCCGTGGCGCCATTGCGCTGACGGGTGAAGCCATAACCCAGACGGAAATAGCTGGCCGGCGTGGTGCCGACGAGGTGGGCGAATTCGTTAATTTCGGCGATGCTCAGGCCGGTGATGGCGGCGGCCCATGCGGGGGTCCTGTCCGCCAGATGGGCTTCGAAGTCAGGACCAAAATCGGTGAATTTTGCCATATAGGCGCGGTCGGCCAGACCATCGCGTAGCAGGATATGCATGACGGCGACAGCCAGAGCGCCGTCGGTGCCGGGGCGCAGCACAAGGCCCAGATCGGCCTGGGCCATAGTCGCGGTCTGGTAGATATCGATGACCACAATTTTGGCGCCGCGCTCCTTTTTGGCGCGCATGGCGTGAGTCATGACGTTGACCTGGGTGTGCACCGCATTGGTGCCCCAGATAACGACGCAATCGCTCTCGGCCATCTGCTCGGGATTGACGCCGCCGAGCATGCCGGTGCCCGCAATGTAGCCTGGCCAGGCGGTGCCGGTGCAGATGGTGTCGTATTGGCGGGAATAACCCTTGGCGGCGCGCAGGCGATCAATACCGTCGCGCTGCACGTGGCCCATGGTGCCCGCATAATAGTAGGGCCAGATGGCTTCGGCGCCGTGGTCGGCCTCGATCTGGTTGAAGCGGGCCGCGATTTCGTCCAGTGCCTCGTCCCAGGAGATCGGCGTGAACTGGCCGCTTCCCTTGGGGCCGCTGCGGCGCAGTGGTTGGGTCAGGCGGTCGGGATGGTGCACGCGCTCGGCATAGCGAGCCACCTTCTCGCAGATGACGCCTGCGGTATATGGATCATCCTTGGCGCCGCGCACCCGACCAATGGTGTGGTCGTCGAGAATGTCGACGTCGAGCGCACAGGCCGACGGACAATCATGAGGACAGACGGAGCGGACGGTGCGCAGGGCGACGGGCTTGTTCATAGCGCGAAAATACGCGGGTCTGGGGTCTGGTGCAAAGTTATAGTTGTGATCGCCGGATCATCCGGGCTGATGGCGTAGGCAAGTGGCACGATAATGCCTTAGGGGGGTGACGGGGCGAACACTAGGGCGCTGCGAACGCTTTGCTGGCGGATTCCGCGTTGCGGCGGGCGCGATTGGCTGCGTGCAGGGCCAGTTGGGCCGCCCCGGAGTGGAACTGGGAGAACGTGACCCGATCCTGGGCGTGGGTGGCGATGGTGATGCCGCGCCAGTTTGGGCGCACTGAACGGACGTCGGACCAGGCAATGCTGGTCTGGCGACCAAGCGCCGAGCAATATTCGAGTTTGGTGTGGTTCCAGCGCACGCGGACAAACAGACCGCCCAGACCAATGCCCAGGGCCCCTGCCCCGAGGAGCAGCGAAGCGGCGAAGGTGGCGATCATCTGGGCGGCAGGGATATGTTTGGTGCCGCCGACCAGAATAATCGCGGACATCAGTACCACCGCCAATGCTGCAGCGCCGTAACAGGCAAAATACTCAACCATTGAGGGGCGCAGTTCGGACCAGCCATCGATCTGGGCCGCCTCCTCGCCCTGCACCAGGCGCAGCGCCAGAAAGGCAGCGTAGCCAAACGCAACAACACCAGCAGCGCGCGATAGCGGCAGACCGGCAGTAAACGGAATATATTTGAGGATGAGAAGGGAAACGATAATCGACAGTGGCACAGCCACTTCCTGCCAGCGCAAGGGCACGTACGCTCTCCAAGTATTGTGGGCCGGTGACGCAGGTCGGCAATTACAGTGCGGCGATTCTAGCAAAACAGACTGATTTGGCCACTGACATTGTCGCGCGTGGACTGATTGGCGGCAGGAGCGGCGCAAAGACCACAGTTGGGATGGACCAATATAGCGTCGACTGGAAGCTGGCAGATTGAATCCAAAATTCTCCATAGCAGATTGATAACGCTGACTGATTTCCTGAAAAAGTGCCTTGGCCCTGGACGAAACGCTGCAGCGCGACCGTCGCAAAACGCTCCTGACAGGAATTGTCACGCTGGCTCGGTTAGGCTCTTTGATGTGCCAGCCGGGAGAGCAAAATTTTGAATCCAGCCGTTGCAGAAGTGTTTGACGCCTATCCAGCAGAGGCGCGAGCGGCTTTGATGGGATTGCGCGCGCTTATTCTGGAAACCGCGGCGCGTACTGATGGCGTCGGTGCGCTGGAAGAAACACTGAAATGGGGTCAGGTGAGCTATCTGACCAAACAGAGCCGCAGTGGGACTACCATCCGCATCGACCAGGACAAGCAGACCGGTGCAGCAGCGCTGTATGTGCATTGCCAGACAGATCTGGTGAGCCGCTATCGCACCCTGTATCCGGACAGTTTCGACTATCAGGGCGAGCGAGCCGTGCTGGTGCCGACTGACGCTGATTTGCATGCGCTACGTCATGTGATCGCGCTGGCGCTGACCTATCACGCGGCCAAGAAAACCAGTTGAGTCAAAAAACGGGGCGGCACTGGCCACCCCGTTCTTGATTGTTTCGTTGCCGTTTCAGATCTGCGGCTTGCGCTTGGCCTTGTGATCCTTCTTGGGCGGCTTGGCAGCGCCATCAGGCTTTCCGGCCCATTTGGGCTTACCCTTGTCCTTGCTTGGCGGTGCCTTGCTGACCTTGGGCGGACGTGGCTTGTCGAAGTCACGCTTTGGCGCACGCGGCTTGTCAGCGTCAGCAGATGGGTTCCAGGCACCGGTTGCGGGCGCCTCAAAATCATCGGGCTTCAGCCCGGCGGAGCCATAGCGCGCCTGGCGGTCAGCGCGCTCGGGCCGTGGGGCATTGGGATCATAGCGCTCGATGGGGCCCGGCGGGCGGCGCTGCGATGGTGGTGGACCAGCGCGGCGTTCACCAGGACCGTCAACAGCGGTAATTGTCACGCCACGCTCGCCCGAGCCGTTCTTGGCCAGGCTGCGGGAGAATGCGTCGGCCTTCTGGGCGGCCACTTCAAAGATCGATTCCGTATCGAAGATGCGGATCGAACCAATAGCGGTCTTGGTGACATCGCCGGCCTTGCACAGCATGGGCAGAAGCCAGCGGGGCTCAGCGCGCTGCTTGCGGCCAACATTGACCTTGAACCAGGTGCCCCCTTCGAAGCGCTCACGGGTGCGCGGATCGCTGTCGCCGGGTTTGCCGGGCTGCGGGTTTTCCGTGACATCCTCGGGCGCAGGCCGGGCCGCGAGTTGCTGACGCAGATAAGCGGCGGCAATGGCTTCGACCGAATGGCGCTCCATCAGCTGCGCGACGAATTCGGCCTCTTCTTCGGCGACAGGCAGGGTCAGCGCCGTCGCGGTCAGAATGCCTTCGCGATAACGCGCATCGATCTCGGCAGCGGTCGGTGGCGCCATGTTGGTGACGTCGAGCTTGGCGGTGCGCAGAATGCGCTGCGCGACATTGCGACGATGCATGGGCGAGATGATGACGCAGGTGCCCTTGCGCCCTGCCCGCCCGGTGCGGCCCGAACGATGCAGCAGCGTGTCGGGATTGGTGGGCAGGTCGGCGTGGATGACCAGATCAAGATTGGGCAAATCGATGCCGCGGGCGGCCACGTCGGTGGCCACGCAGATACGCGCGCGACCATCGCGCATGGACTGCAACGCATTGGTGCGCTCGGCCTGGCTGAGTTCGCCGGACAGGGTCACCACGTCGAAGCCGCGATTGTGCAGGCGGGCCGAAAGATGTTTGACGCCTTCACGGGTGGAGGCGAACACGATGGTGTTGACCGCCTCAAAGTAGAGGAGCGTGTTGATGATGGCGTTTTCGCGCTCATTGGATGGGACCAGCATGAGCTTGTAGTCAATGTCGGCGTGCTGTTCGCCGCCGCTGGTGGCTGCCACGCGCAGGGCATCGCGCTGGAAGGTCTTGGCCAGCTGGGCGATGGGCTTGGGCACCGTTGCCGAGAACAGCAGGGTCCGGCGCTCTTCGGGCGCAGCATCGAGGATAAACTCGAGGTCTTCGCGGAAGCCCAGATCGAGCATTTCGTCAGCTTCATCGAGCACAACGGCGCGCAGTGCAGACATATCGAGTGCGCCGCGCGTGATGTGATCGCGCAGGCGACCGGGGGTGCCAACAACAATGTGGGCACCGCGGTCAAGTGCACGGCGCTCGGTACGGGCATCCATGCCGCCGACGCAGGTCGCCATCTTGGCACCGGCTTCGGCATAGAGCCACTGCAGTTCGCGTTCGACCTGAAGGGCGAGCTCGCGGGTCGGAGCAATCACCAGTGCCAGCGGTGCGCCAACTGAGGTGAAGCTTTCAGCTTCGCCGAGCAGCGTGGCGGCAATGGCCATGCCGAAGGCGACAGTCTTGCCCGAACCGGTCTGGGCGGAGACGAGAAGGTCCCGGCCAGCGGTCTCGGGTTCAATGATTGCGGACTGAACAGGTGTCAGGGTCTCGTAGCCCTTGGTGGCAAGGGCGCGAGCGAGTGGGGCAGAAATGGTATCAGGCAGAGACAATGGGTATCTTTCGGGTGGGGGAGAACACCGACCCGAACCTCCCCTTGATGGTCGAGAGGGCGCGAAGGCATTCTGCATTCTGGTGCATTATAGCACAAACAAGCAAAAAGGCCGCCCCGGCGGGCGGCCTTCGAATTCGTATCGGTTCAGGACCGATTAGCCGACGAGTTCGTCGTCGTTGAAGAAGAACTTGATTTCTTCAGCAGCGGTTTCCGGAGCGTCCGAACCGTGCACCGAGTTTTCGCCGATCGAGAGAGCGAATTCCTTGCGAACGGTGCCTTCAGCAGCGTTCTCAGGGTTGGTAGCGCCCATGACTTCGCGGTTCTTCAGGATGGCGTTTTCGCCTTCGAGAACCTGGACGACGACGGGCGAAGCAATCATCTGCTCGACCAGTTCACCAAAGAAGGGGCGTTCCTTGTGGACTGCATAGAAGCCTTCGGCCTGGGCGCGGGTCATGTGGATCTTCTTGAGCGCGATCGGGCGCAGACCGGCTTCCTCGAACTTGGCAATGATCTTGCCGATCAGGTTGCGACGGACGGCATCGGGCTTGATGATGGAGAAGGTGCGTTCGAGCGCCATGGATAAGATCCTTGAATGGGTCTGTAGGGAATGGTGGCGCCTTGTAGCGGGAGACTTTGACGGAGGCAAGACGGGGCAGACATGCGTCAACGCCGGTTGCCATTGGGCGCGGTAAACTTTATCCAGCGGCAAAGACTTTTTTTGTGGGTACGCGCACGGCCTGAGCCGATGCGCTGTTTCGCCTGCCCCTCTTCCATAGATTGCCGTTGCCATGCTCTCGATCAACAACCTCACCTACCGTATTCAGGGTCGCGAACTGTTCGAGGACGCGTCTGTGGTGCTGCCGACCGGATCCAAGACCGGTTTTGTCGGCAAGAACGGGACGGGCAAGACGACGCTGTTCCATCTGATCCAGGAGCATATCCACCCCGATGCGGGCGGGATCGAACTGGTCAAGAAGGCCCGTATTGGCGCGGTGGCGCAGGAAGCTCCCGCTGGCAATGAGACCGTGCTGGACGTTGTGATGTCGGCCGACAAGGAACGCACGGCGCTGATGGCGGAGGCGGAAACAGCAACCGACCCCGACCGGATTGGCGAGATCTATATCCGGCTGGCTGATATCGACGCCTACACAGCGGAGGCACGCGCCTCGTCCATTCTCAAGGGTCTGGGCTTTGAGCAGGATCGGCAGAATTCGCCGACCCATGAATTGTCGGGTGGCTGGCGCATGCGTGTGGCCCTGGCCGGTGTGCTGTTCAGCCAGCCCGACCTGCTGCTGCTCGATGAGCCCACCAACTATCTCGACCTTGAAGGCACGCTGTGGCTGGAGAAATATCTCTCCACCTATCCCTATACCGTGTTCATGATCAGCCATGACCGCGACCTGCTGAACAAGTCAGTCAATTCAATCATCCATCTCGAGCACCGCAAGCTGACCTTCTACAAGGGCAATTACGACACGTTCGAGAGCACGCGTCGCATGCAGATGGAGCTCAACAACAAGGGGCGCGAGAAGTCGCTCGACCAGATCGCCCATATGCAGAAATTCGTGGACCGTTTCGGCGCCTCGGCGACCAAGGCCAAGCAGGCGCAGGCCCGCATGAAGATGATTGCCAAGCTCAAGCCGCCCGCAGCGATGTTTGACGAGTACTCTGCGCCATTCACTTTCCCGCAGCCCAAGACCGAGCAGGCGATGCCGATGATCTCGCTGGACGGGGCTTCGGCGGGCTATGGCGACAAGACCATTCTGCGCCACATCAATATGCGCATCGATCCCGGTGATCGTATCGCGCTGATCGGGGTGAACGGTAACGGCAAGTCGACCTTTGCCAAGCTGCTGGCCGGCGATATCAAGCCAATGGGCGGTACCTTCGCCAAGGGCAAAAAGCTGGAAATCGCGCATTTTGCCCAGCATCAAATGGACAAGCTCAAGCCCGAATGGACACCGTTCGAGCACATCGTGGACATCATGCCGACCGATAGCGAAAGCCGTCGTCGCTCGCGGCTGAGTCAGATGGGCCTGACCAAATCGCGCATGGACACGCTGGCCAAAAATCTCTCCGGTGGCGAGCGCGCCCGCCTGTTGATGGGCCTGATCACCTTTTCGGGTCCGGGCATGATGATCCTGGATGAGCCAACCAACCATCTGGACATCGACAGCCGCGATGCGCTGGTACACGCGCTCAATGACTATGAAGGCGCGGTACTGATCATCAGCCATGATCGCCATCTGATCGAAGCCACTTGCGATACGCTGTGGATCGCCGAGGGTGGCACGATCCGAGTGCTCGACGAGGATCTGGACAGCTACCAGAATTCGATCACCTCTGCCAAAGAGAGCAAGGGCGGCACCAAGGCCGAACGCAAGGCCAACAAGCAGGAAGCCGCGGCCAAGCGCGCCGAGATCGCGCCGATCAAGAGCGCCATTAAGGATGCGGAAACCAAGATCGCCCGTTTGAAGCGGGAAATCGACAAAATAGATGCCCAGCTCGAGGATCCCAAAGTCTACAATGGCAGCCCGGAACAGGTGATCGTTCTGGGCAAGGACAAAGCCCGTTTCAGCAACGATCTTGAAGCAACCGAAGAGCAATGGCTGGCGTTGAGCGCCGAGCTGGAGACTGCCGAAAGCGCATGAGCAAACTCGCCGCAAAAGATGTGATCTTTACCCTTGGGTTGCAGCGGCACCCCGAGGGCGGCTGGTACGCACAGACGTTTGAGGACGAGTCCAAAGCCGATGGTCGCTCGCGATCGACGGCGATCTACTATCTGCTTGAGCGCGGCGATGTTTCGGCCTGGCATCGCGTCGATGCTGTTGAAGCCTGGCACTTTTATACCGGCGCGCCCCTTACTCTGCGGGTTTCGGACGGCATAACCGTCGACAGCTTTGTGCTGGGGCCTGATCTCGAAGCGGGTCAACGTCCGCAGATGATCGTGCCGCGATCAGCATGGCAATCGGCCCAAAGCACAGGTGACTGGACGCTTGTGGGTTGCACGGTTGCACCGGGTTTCAGATTTTCCGGCTTCGAGATGGCGGCACCTGGGTGGGAGCCCGGCCGCGATTAACCGGCTGGAGCTCGCGTCGTTGACAGGCTGGGCAGCGTGCCGTCTGTTACACCCATGAATTGCAGGCGAATGACCATCATGCGTGACTTTGGCTGCCGCCTCACGGCTATGTTGCTGATCTGGATCGTTGGGCTGACGGCTCTCGCCCAGGCAGGGAGCCTGAGCAAGCAGGAATTCGCCGAACAGCGCCGCTTCGCCTACAATAACAGCATGTTCGTGCTCTACCATGAGGTGGCGCACCTGCTATTCGACCAGCTCGACCTGCCGGTGCTGGGCCGCGAGGAAGACGCTGCCGATAATCTGGCCACCTGGACACTGCTCAACAAGGGCTCGGCGCGGGCGGACCGCGCACTGGCTGACTCGGTTCGGGGCTGGTTTCTGTCCGGCGTTGCCTATGACAGCGGGGGTTCGGAAAGCGACTATGCTGCCCCTCATATTCTGGACAAGCAGCGGGCCTACCAGATTGTCTGCCTGATGGTGGGCAAGGACGCGGTGGCGTTCCGCTCGATGGCCAACACCTATCACCTATCGCGCGACCGGCAGGACAGTTGCCACTGGGATTACGAGATGGTCGACCGTGGTCTTTTGAGCGTTCTCAATCGCCATAGTGCAAAGACCGGGCCGGGCAGCGATGTGACAGTCACCTATCACGCTGTCGGTGGCCGGTTGGCTGACGCTGCCGACGCGTTCAAATCCAGCGGTGTGTTCGATCAGGTCGCCGATGAAATTCGCCGCAATTACAGCCTGCGTGAGCCGGTGCAGTTCAACGCAAAGCGTTGCGGCGAGGCCAATGCATTTTATGATCCGGACAATGCAGAGATTATCTTCTGCTACGAGCTAATGCAGGATTATATGGATATCTACGCGGCCAATATGCCCAAATCTGCGCCCGAGGCAGGCCGGATGAATGGCAATAAGGACAAGCACCAATAGCGCTGCTTAAAGGCGCTGCTACCGGGGGACACCGACATGAAGATACTGACTGCTGCCACACTGTTGCTGGCTGCTGGCCTGAGCCTGCCTGTTCACGCCCAGGAGGTAAGCGAGGACGACGCGGCGTGGGCGATGGACTTCGCCATGCACGACGCCGTTTTCACCATGTATCACGAGATCGGCCACATGCTGGTGGGCGAACTGGGCCTGCCCGTGCTGGGCAAGGAAGAGGACGCCGCTGACTCACTGGCAACAATTCTGCTGCTGACCGATGAAGAAGATGATGATGCCTATGAGGCGCTGATCGACAGCGCCGATGGCTGGTATTTCAACGCGGTGAACTCCACCGGCTCGGGCGTGGACGACTTCTCCTATTATGACGAGCACAGTCTCGACATTCAGCGGGCCTACGCCATGGTTTGCATGATGGTAGGCAAGGATCCAGACGCCTTCGCAGAGACAGCGGACGAATATGGCCTCGAAGCAGAGCAGCAGGAAAATTGCGCCTATACGTTCGACCAAGCCATCACATCCTGGGCGGTGGTGCTCGAGCAGCACGAAGTGACGGACGCCCGCGGCGCCGAAATCTCGGTTGTCTATGAGGAGGCTGGCGATTTCACCGAATTTGCCAACGAGTTGGAAGCGCGGCAGGTGCTGGAGCGGGCGGCCGATCTTATCATGGCCGGCTATGTGCTACCGGGCCCGGTGACCTTCCGCGCAACGCAATGCGGTCAGGCCAATGCCTTTTACAGCCCCGGCGATAGCGAAGTGATCTATTGCTATGAACTGGCCGAGGAAATGTTCCGGCTCTACATCAACGACATTCTGCCTGCCTATCAATAGGGTAAAGTCCCCTGCCCGGCCCGGTCAGCTGAAGCCGACATAGCGGCCGGGCTTGTGATTGAAGCCAATGATCAGATTGAGCATCAGCGCGCCCAGGATCGAGTAGACAACCCGGTCCAGCGGCAGCACGAAAAAAGCGGCTACCAGAATGATCGCATCAACGCCAAGCTGGAAGTAGCCCGCACGAATGTTGAAGTTTTCCTGCAGGTAAAGCGCCAGGATATTGATGCCGCCGACGCTGGCCTTGTGGCGGAACAGCGAGAGAATGCCCAATCCCATCATGCCACCGCCCACCAGGCTGGCGAAAAGCGGGTGGACCGATGCGATATCGAGCCACTCGGGAATGTGCGCGCTGAAATAGGACACCAGCCCGACGCAGACGAAGGTCTTGATGGCAAAGGGCCAGCCCATGCGCAGCACGGCCAGAATGTAGAATGGCAGGTTGATGGCAAAAAACAGCCAGCCAAATGGAATGCCGGTGCCGTATTGCAGCAGCAGGGCGAGACCCGCCGTACTGCCTGTTGTCAGGGTGACCTGCGCGTACAATACGATGCCGAGGGAGACCAGCATGGTGCCGATCAGCATGGCAAAAATGTCTTCGTGCAGTTTGTGACGGCTTGGCGTCGAGAGATCCGGTGTCATGCTTTTTTGATCCAGCGGCCGTCAGATTCCTGCTGCCAATAGGTGAGTTGAGACGTTCCCTTGAGTGCGCGCCAGGCCAGTCGGGCCTCGGCGACAGCATCCGGGTCGTGGCCCGAGAACATATAGACAATGCGCTCATAGCCCTCGGCTGATTGCGGCACGGCCCGATCCACAAAGAAGCGGCAGACCGCTCCATTGGGATTGTCGGTCTCGGTAGTGATCAGAATGGGCTGGTGGCTATCGGTCTCGGCGCCCGCCAGGCCATGGGCAAGAAAACTATCGTCGCGGTAGGTCCACAAATGGGCATCAAGCGCTTCGGCCCGTTCGCTGGAGCCGACCTCGACAATGGAGCGCCAGCCCCGCTCGATAGTCTTTTCCAGCAATTGAGGAAGGACCGCCTCGAGCGGGCGCGGTTCGAGATGATAAAAGAGCACGTCAGCCATTGCTGTACCCTAGCCCTGGTAGTGGTCCCGCACCAGCCGATCGAGCAGTGCAACGCCAAAGCCGGGCGCCCACGAGGAGTTGACCTCGGTGGCGGTGACGCCAAAGGCGGTGCCGGCAATGTCGAGATGAGCCCAGGGCACATCGTTGACGAAACGCTGTAGGAACTGCGCCGCAGTGATGGAGCCAGCGGGCCGACCGACCGAATTGCGGATATCGGCAAACTTGGATTCGACCATCTTGTCATAGACGGGGGTCAGCGGCATGCGCCACAGCTTCTCATTGGCGGCAAGGCCCGCACCGAGCAGCTTGTTGGCCAAATCATCATTGTTGGAGAACAGGCCGGCATGTTCATGGCCCAGGGCCACAATGATGGCGCCTGTCAGTGTGGCCAGATTGATCATGAATTTGGGCTTGAAACGGTCCTGAGTGTACCAGAGCGCATCGGCCAGAACGAGGCGCCCCTCGGCATCGGTGTTGATGACCTCAATCGTGGTGCCGCTCATTGCGGTGACAATGTCACCGGGCCGGACGGCATTGCCAGACGGCATGTTCTCAACCAGGCCAATCACGCCGACGACGTTGACCGGTGCCTTGCGGGTTGCCAGCGCACACATCAGGCCGGTGACCGCAGCGGCGCCGCCCATGTCGCCCTTCATGTCTTCCATGGAGCCAGCTGGCTTGATGGAAATGCCGCCGGTGTCAAATACGACGCCCTTGCCGACAAAGGCGAGCGGCGCCTCATCGGCCTTGCCGCCCTTCCAGTGCATGACCACCAGACGGGCGGGACGTTCGGAGCCCTTGGCCACGCACAGCAGCGACCCCATGCCCAGCTTTTCGAGGGCTTCTGGTTCAAGAATTTCGACCTCGAGGCCGAGTTGTGCAAGTTCAGCTGCGCGGGCCGCAAACTCTACCGGTCCGAGCACGTTGGCCGGTTCGTTTACCAGATCGCGCGCCAGCAGCGTGCCGTCGACGGTGGCATTGCGATCGGTAATGGCCTGATCAGCAGCACCGGGGTCAGCAACGTGCAGTGTAATGGTCAGGCTGGCCGGGGCGTCATCAGCGCGGGAGGACTTGTACTTGTCGAACCGATAATTGCGCAGCCGCAGGCCGGCGGCCAGCTCAGCGATCGCAGCCGGCGTGGCTTGTGCCTCATCAATCACCACGGCAATTGTGTCGACCTTGGTCGCAGCGATCTTGGCCATGAGCGAGCCACCACGATCGGTCCAGCCATTGAGCGGGGCATCACCCTCGGCCTTGCCAGAGCCCAGAACGAGCAGACGCGAGCCGGCCTGCCCGATAATATCGAGTGCCTGACCCTGGCGACCGGTAAATGCCCCGGCTTTCGCCGATTGGGCCCAGTCCAGGCCCGTTGCCGACCAGTTAGCGGCGGCAGCACCGGATGGGGCCTGCCCTTCGGCGGCGTAAATAACAGTGAGGGCGGCGGCGGTGGCAGAATGGGCAGCTGTACGGATATCAAGGGACTGGGACATGAAAAGCCTTGGTGGGCGAAGCGGCGCAAAGCGCGCGAAGGAATGATTGGCTTACATTGAGATGTTTGGGCGGCGCGTCAATCCCGCAACAGGGCTACGGACAAATCGGCGCGGGGTGTCTTGGGCGCTTGTCTGCCTGGGCGAACTGCACCAAGGTCCGCGCATTGATCGAGACACAATTGCGGCATCTGGAGGCGCTACTCAGATAGCATGAAGCGACTAACCGCTTATCTTGCGCGCCTGTTCGTCACCGATGCGGTGATCCTGTTCGGGGTGTTGTGTTTCCTGCTCTGGCTGGTCAACTGCCTGCGCTCTTTCGACGTTGTCTCGGTCAAGGGCCAAGGCGTGATGACGCTCGCCCTGCAAGGTTTGCTGACGCTGCCGCCGCTGACCATTTCGTTCTTCTACGTCTGTATCGGCATTGGTCTGGTTCGGGCCCTGCAGGCGCTGCAGGGGAATCGCGAACTGCATATCATTCACACCAGTGGCGGGCTGGGTTCGCTGTGGAAGGCCACAGCCATCGTGGCCGGGGCCGGTGTTGCGGGCGTGCTGCTGCTGTCCAATTTCATCGAGCCTGAAGCCAATCGCCGGTTGAACGTGCTGAGCGCCAATGTGGCGGCCGATCTTGTCAGCTCAACGCTTAAGCCCAAACGCTTTACCCAGGTGACACCTGGCGTGGTGATGCTGATCGGCGGACGGGGCGGCGACGGCGAGATCCAGGAGTTCTTTGCCGATGATCGCCGCGATCCAAAAACGCGGCGCACCTATATCGCCAAGTCGGCGCGGGTTTCGACCGACGGTACAAACTACGTGCTCGAGCTGCGCGATGGCGCATTGCAGAACAGCGAGCCGAACGGGCGTTTCACCGAGATTACCTTTGCGCGTTATGACGTCAATGTTGATCAGTTCTCGCAGCCCGTCGGACAACCCAACATGCTGTATCAAACCGACAGCCTGACATTGGTCCGAGACGCGCTGGCAAGTGGGCAATGGTCGCCCGAAGTGCTGACGGCCCTGGGCAATCGCGGCGCCGAAGGCCTGCGCGTGATCGGCATTTGCCTGCTGGTGCTCGCATTGGCTGGCTTTCCCAGCGGTCGACGGGCGCGGTTCAACGTCCCACTTGAAGCGGTTGTGCTGCTGATTGCGTTTGGTGAGCGCGGGTTTAGCGCCTACAGCCCCCTGGGGCCCTCGACGGGCGCACTCGCCATGATCATTGCAGGTGGCGGAACGGTGCTGATCATGACGCGCCCCCGCAAGACCCTGCCGGGGATCGCAATATGACCCGGATTGACTGGATTGTGCTGAACCGTCTGGGCAGCCGCATTGGGGTCACGGTGCTGATTTTCTACGGCATCATCACGCTGGCGGAATCGCTGGACACCTGGCGCTTCAACTTCGTCGCCGACAATTATGGGTTGCCTATGGCCGCATTGATGGTGGCAATGAGCGCGGTGCGCTGGACCATCAAGACGCTGCCGGTGACCGTGCTGATGGGCGCGATTCTGGGCTTTCTCGACCTCAAGGCGCGTCACGAGCTGACCGTGATCCAGTCGAGCGGGATTTCAATGTGGCGGGCGGTTCGCGCGCCAACCATCGCGCTTGGGCTGGCAAGCCTGCTGATCGCGCTGGGCGGGGAAACGGCGAGCACGATGATCAATCGTGGTCTGTACCCCTCCCCACCCGGTCAGGCGACGCTGCAGACGCCGGCGGGTGAAATCTGGCTGGAACAGCGCAGCGGCGATTTCCACTATCTGATGATGGCGACAGGTATGCAGCCGGGCGGTACGCTGCTGGGCAATGTCACGATCTTTCGTCTCAACGGCGGCGACGATGATCGGATTGAAGGCGCTGAAGCCTTGCTGGAAGACGGCGAGTGGGTTTTGCCCAGAGCCACTATCCGCAACGCGTTGCAGCCAGCGCGATACGTGCGCGACTACCGTTTGCCCACGACCTCCTCACCGGCAGAGATCAGCCTGAAACTGTCCTCAACTGAAGACATGACATTTTTCGAGCTCGCCGACCTGCTGCAAAAGGGTGTCTCTGACCCCGCGATCAGATCTGCCGCCACCATGCGGCTAATCAAATTACTCGCCCTGCCGCTGGTTCTGACGGGCTCACTGTTCATTGCGTTTGCGTTTACCGCGGGTTATCGAAGGTCATCTAATTATGGTCCTGCGGTCCTTTACGGGATCGTGCTGGGTTTCGTTGTGTTCGTGATTACCGAGATGGCCGACCGCGCTGGGTCGACCGGCGTTCTCGATCCTACGTTTGCGGCAGTCGGACCAGCATTTGTAGCCATTGTCATTGGCGTGACTGTGTTGCTGCACAAGGAAGACGGGCGCGCGTGAGACAAGTGGGTTGGAGCGATTTCATGACGTCGGCGCTCCGCCTGGCCAGTGCCAGTGCGGTGGCGGCCCTCATGGCTGCGACCGGCGTGCCGGCGCAAGAGTTGATTCCCACCGATTTCTTCAACGCCCCCATCGATCCGAGTTCGCCGTCAGCAATTGAAGCCAACACACTGACCTTTGATCAGGCATCCAACGTGATCCTGGCGAGTGGCGATGTGGTTCTCAAACGGGGCGGCTACACGCTGACCGGGCAGAACCTGACCTATCACCGCGGCAATAATGACGTGTATTTCACCGGTGCGGTGACTATTCGCGATCCATCGGGCAATCTGACCGAAACCAACGATCTGCAGATCACCGGCGGGATGAAGCAGGCATTTCTCGATGCCATGACCATCACCACCTATGATGGCGCGCGCATTACTGCAGACAGTGCGGACTATGACGCTGCGCTGGAAACCCTGCTGGTAAACGCGACCTACGCGCCGTGCGGGGAATGCATTGACGACAAGGGACGCCGGATTGGCTGGTCGATGAAGGCCAAGCGGATCATCTCCAATGCGGATGGTTCACTGTATATGGATCAGCCTAGCCTGGCGATCCTGGGCATTCCGGTGGCATGGCTGCCGTTCTTCTGGATGCCTGACACCAGCGAGAACGCGCTGTCGCGGGTGCCCAAGCCGACCTACAGCTATACCGAGAAAACCGGCCATTCGCTGGCATTCACTTCAACGGTCTACTCGACGCGCTGGAGCGACGTCGTGCTGACGCCAACGCTGATGAGCCGCCAAGGCCTGCTGCTGGGTGCGGCCTGGACACAACGCTTTGACGGCGGCTCGTTCACCGTCAAGGGCTCGGGTCTGTACCAGTTGGACCAGAGTGCGTTCACCTTTAGCGAAGCAAAGCGGGACTGGCGCGGGGCGGCGCAGTTCAGCGGCAGCTTCACGCCGATCGACGACTGGACGGTGGGGTTGAGCTACACCGCGTTCACAGACGCGGCCTATTTGCCCGACTATACTAGGACTGACGCCAAGTCGTCGGTCAATGAAATCTATGCGACCAATCTGACGCGCGACACCTACATCAATGCGCGGGTGCAGCACTTCAACCAGTTGGGTGACGTTACCGAAGCCAGTCAGGGACAACAGGGTCAGACGCTGCCGACAGTGCGGTTTGAACATGTCGAGGATCTGGCACCAGGCATGGGGCGGATCAAAATCAGTGGCCGTCTGCTCGGGATACACCGCGATCTTGATGCCGGCACCACCACGAATGGTACGCCCTATGTGTTCGGGTATGCCGGCAACAAGCAGCACGTCAGCCTGCAAGCCGGTTGGCAGAACCAATATGTCGGCGCGGGCGGCTTTGTGTTCACACCCTATCTTGGCGGTCGAGCGGACGCCGCCTATTACGACGGCGGTAACGGCACCGGCCCGGCTGCGACCACCCTATGGAGCGCAACACCAATTGCGGCCATGGATGTACGTTTTCCGATGGTTGCTGGTGACGGGCAGACAGTGCATCTGGTCGAACCAATCGCCCAACTGGTGTATCGCGGCTCGGAAACGACTGCTGTCGGCATCACCAATGATGACGCGCAGAGCTTTGTGTTCGATGACACCAATCTGTTCAGCTTCAATCGTTTCTCTGGCGGAGACCGTCAGGAAACCGGGCTGCGCGCCAATATTGGCGGACGCTATCAGGTCAGCTTCTCCGACGACGCCTATCTGGAGCTGATCGGCGGGCAATCATTTCATCTGGCTGGTGCGAACGCCTTTGCCGCGACCGACCCTGCTCAGACAGCAACTGGTGCCGGGCTGGACACAACTGCCTCCTACGCCGTTCTGGGAGCCTATGGGGCATTTGAACCGGGCATCAAGATCGGCGGAAAGCTGCAGATCGATACGTTCGCTCCCCGCATTACGCGTGGTGGATTTGGTGCCAGCTTCTCGCAGGACGGATATACGGCCTCGGCGGACTACAACTATCTGGCCGCCAACACCGCCGCCGGTGTGATCAGCGACCAGCACGAGATTGGCATAGGCGTGGGCGTACCAGTGGCCGATTACTGGACCATTAGAGCCGCGAGCTATTGGGATCTGCAGGCAGGCAAATGGTACAATGTCAGCGGTGGGGTCCAGTATGATGACGGCTATCTGCTGATGTCGCTGGACGGCACCAAGACCAATGGCACGGTGGATGACACCACCATCACCGCAACATTTGCCATCAAGGCACCTGCGGGCCTCAATTTTGGATATAGCCGCGTGTTCCAGGCCGGGCAGTAAGCATCACCGGATTTTGGCCGTATTGTGCGGGCAATTGACAGCGCGGGTTTCCCGCCGCATGGAGAGCGGGAAGATGAATGCGAGGCAGGAGACAATGATGGCAAATGGTTTGTGGGGACGCACAGTCAGCGCCCTGATCGTCGGAGTCCTGCTGAGTGTTGCGGCGGCCATGCCAACGCTGGCGCAGAGCGCCCGTGTGACCGTGAATGGCACCCCTATCACCGATGTGCAGATTTCCCAGCGCGTTAAGCTATTCGCGCTTGAAGGTAATCGTGGCGGCAGCAAGGGCGCGACCGAGCAGTTGATCAATGAAGCTATCCAGCTGGCCGAGGCCAAGCGTCTGGGTATTTCGGTGTCCAATGCACAGGTCGACGATGCCTTCCTGCAGATTGCCCGCAATCTCAAGATGAGCAGCGACAAGCTGCGCCAGATGCTGCAGCAGGGCGGCATCAACATGGATACACTCAAGGACCGGCTGCGGGCCGCTATCGCCTGGAACGCCGTGACCGAGCAGGCGATCATGCCACAGGTTCAGATTTCCGATCTGGAACTGGATCAGCAGGCCGCCAACCAGATCCAGGCCTATCAGGGCTTCGACTATATTCTCAAAGAAGTGATCTTCGTCGGACAGGGTTCGAGCGCCCGGACCGGCCAGGCCAATTCCTATCGCCGCAGCTTTGCCGGCTGTGACAGCGCGGTCGATCTATCGTTGAAATTCACCGATGCGGCCGTGATCGATGTCGGTCGCCGCCACGCTACCCAGATGCCCGAGGCTATCGCCAAGGAACTGGCCGGGCTCAATGTGGGCGGCATCACCAAGCCGCGCGTAGTTGAGAGCGGCGTTTCAATGCTGGCAGTGTGCGAAAAGGCACAGGCCGAAGACCTGACCTTCATCAAGAGCGATCTGCGTGCCGAGGCCGGCAATGATGCACTGGCTGGGGAAACCGAAAAATATCTGGCTGAACTGCGCAAGCGCGCCAAGATCATCTACAACTAATCGGATGGCCCGCGCTGCGGGCTATCCACGAATTCGCCGATGGGGGCCGAGATGCACAAGCCGCTGGCCATCAGCATGGGCGAGCCCGCAGGCGTTGGTCCCGACATTGCACTGCAGCTATACGCCCATCGGGCCGAGCTGAATCTGGCGCCCTTCTGCCTGTTTGGAAATACCGATTTCCTGATGGCGCGGGCAGCACGGCTGGGGCTGGAGATCGCCTTCGCTCCCGTGGGGCCGGAAGGCGCAATGGACGTGTTTGCAGACGCGCTGCCCGTCGCGCCTATCGAGGGCGATGTGCCCGACCACCCCGGCCAGACCACACCACTATCGGGCCATGCGGTGATCGCTGCGATTGAAGATGCTGTCGCATCCACCCTCAGCGGCGCCTGTCGCGGGCTGGTAACGGCACCAATACACAAGGGCGCGCTGTATCAGGCAGGTTTCAAGCACCCCGGCCATACCGAATTTCTCGCAGCACTTTGCGCGGGCGGGGGCACCCCGAGACTGCCTGTGATGATGCTAGCTCATGGTGGGTTGCGGGCGGTACCCGTAACCATCCATGTGCCGATCCGCGATGTCCCCGGACTGCTGAGCAAGCAGTTGATCGTCGACACCGTTCGCGTGGTCGCCCACGATCTTCGGCAACGCTTCGGCATTGCCCATCCGCAGATTGCCGTGGCCGGCCTCAATCCGCATGCGGGAGAAGGGGGCAGTATCGGTCGCGAAGACCTCGAGATCGTTGGACCTGCCGTGGCACAATTGCAGTTTGAGGGGATCGCCGTTACCGGCCCCCTGCCCGCTGACACGCTATTTTATCCGGCCCACTGGACACAGTATGATGCCGTGGTCGCCATGTATCACGATCAGGCACTGATCCCGATCAAGACGGTGGCTTTCGAGGACGCCGTCAATGTCACGCTGGGCCTGCCCATCGTGCGTACTTCGCCCGACCATGGTACAGCCTTTGATCTGGCCGGTACCGGTCAGGCATCTCCCAAGAGTTTTCTGGCCGCCATCGCGATGGCGGACGCAATGACGGCGGACCAATGAGCCAAATCGATAACCTGCCGCCCCTGCGCGACGTCATCGCCGAGCATGGTCTACGGGCAAAAAAGGAACTGGGTCAGAATTTTCTGCTCGATCTGAACCTGACAGCCCGCATAGCGCGGGTTGGGGGCTCACTTGAGGGCGTTCGCGTGATTGAAGTGGGTCCGGGGCCCGGCGGGCTGACACGGGCGCTGCTGGCCGAAGGCGCGCGCGAGGTGATTGCCATTGAACGCGATGCGCGCGCACTGCCAGCGCTGCAACAGATCTCGGATGCCTATCCAGGACGGCTGACGGTGATCAGCGGCGACGCCATGGAGATCGATTATAGCAGTCTGGCGGATGGGCCGACACGGATCATTGCCAATCTGCCCTACAACATTGCTACCCCATTGCTGACCGGCTGGCTGACGCTGAACCCCTGGCCATCGTTTTTCGACAGCCTGACACTGATGTTTCAGCGTGAAGTGGCGCAGCGTATCTGCGCACAGCCCAGTGATGACGCCTATGGGCGGCTGGGCGTACTGGCGGGATGGCGCAGCGAGGCGCGCATGGCGTTCAACGTTAGCCGAGAGGCCTTCGTGCCCGCGCCAAAAGTGACGTCTACCGTGGTGCATCTGGTGCCAAAGCCGGTCGAACAAGATCTTGTGGTCAAGCACGTCGAACAGATCACCAAGGCTGCCTTTGGCCAGCGGCGCAAGATGGTTCGGCAGAGCCTGAAAGCGACCGGTGTTCCAGTCGATGGCCTGCTCGCGGCGGCCGGGATCAACGGCAATGAGCGGGCCGAAGATCTTCCCATTTCGGTGTTTCTGGCCATGGCGCGGGCATTGCCCGAATTGCGCAAGGCCCAGAGCGAAAGCTGATCGATCGATTCAAGACGTTGTCAGATTGAATCGATCTGACTCTGCAAGTCTCTGACGAAGCTGGGCAAATTCAGCTGACGCTGGCGCTGTAGGCGGGCGGAGGCCAGGATCGTGCGGACCTGCTGGGTCGAGTTTTCCAGGTCCTGATTAACGATTACGTAGTCGTACTCTTCGAAATGATCCATTTCGACACGCGCATTGCGCAGACGTGTTTCGATGGTGCCCACGCTGTCCTGAGCGCGCCGCTCAAGCCGTGCGCGCAGCTCCTTGATCGAGGGCGGCAGGATGAAGACGGTGACCATGTCCTTGCGGGCGCTGCGGTAGAGCTGCAGCGTGCCCTGATAGTCGACATCGAACAGGATGTCGTTGCCCGCAGCGAGTTGCTCTTCGACGTGGGCGCGTGGCGTGCCGTAGAAATTGCCATGCACTTCGGCAGATTCGAGCAATTCGCCGTCGGCCTGCATGCGCTTGAACTTGTCCACATCCATGAAGTGGTAGTGCTTGCCATCAACCTCATCGGTCCGCCGCGCCCGTGTGGTGGCGGACACCGACAGGCGGATATTGGGATCGGCACCGAAAAGGGCCCGAGAAATCGACGACTTGCCGGCGCCCGAAGGCGACGCAATCACCAGCATGACGCCCCGACGCTGGAATTCCATCTGGCTTTTCCTATTCGATGTTCTGCACTTGCTCGCGTAATTGATCGATCGACGCCTTGAGGTCAAGGCCGATGGCGGTCAGTTCCACGGCGTTGGATTTGGAGCACAGAGTATTGGCCTCGCGATTGAATTCCTGTGCCAGAAAGTCGAGCCTGCGCCCGACGGCGCCCCCGCCGGCAATCAACTGATGCGCACTGGTCAGATGCGCAGTCAGGCGATCGAGCTCTTCGCGAATGTCAGCCTTGGTCGCCAGCAGCAGGGCTTCCTGCGCCAGACGCTCTTCGGGAATCGAGATATCATCGGCCAGATCGGCGACCTGCTGGCGCAACCGCGCCAATATGGCCTCGCGGGTACGGGCAGGATGGGCTTCGGCCTGGGCAATCTGATCTTCGATCTCCTGCAGGCGCTCGAGCAAGACTGCCGCAATGCGGCCGCCCTCCTGACGTCGGGCCAGCACCAGATCGACAAGCGCCTGAGAGACGCCTTCGATAATCGCTGTGCTCAGTGCTGTTTCTGCTGCAGCGGTCATCGGCTTGTCGCGCTGCTCAAGCACTCCCTTGAGACCGAGAATGCCATCGAGGGTCGGCGGCGAGGCAGCAATCTTGCCGGTCATTTCGCTCATGACCGCCAGCACGGTGGCCAGCGCCTGCTCGTTGACCAGCACGTGCCCGCCTGCCCCATCGCGTTCAATAGAGAGATTGCAGGTAATGGAGCCGCGCGAAATCATCTTGCCGATCAGTTGGCGGATTTCACTCTCCAATGCATCGAAACCGGGCGCTAGGCGCAGCCTTACGTCGAGCCCACGGGAGTTGACCGACTTGATTTCGCAGGTGAAAGCGGCACCCGAGACTGCGCCAGTGGCGCGGGCGTATCCGGTCATGCTCGCCAGAGACTGGCTCACTGAGCGGCCGGGGCGTCAGCAGCCTGACCAGCCTCAGCGTCTTCGAGAGCCTTGCGGGCAGCCTCTGCCTCATCGGCAATCTTGCGATATTGCGCAACGTTCTTGCGATGCTCAGCATAGGTCTCGGCGAAAACGTGTCCCTCGCTGGGCAAAGCGCCCTTGGCCACGAAGTAGAGATAGTCGTGGCTATCGGGATTGGCGACCGCGCGCAGCGCTTCAATGCCCGGATTGGCAATAGGTGTGGGGGGCAGACCGTCGATTTGATAGGTGTTGTAATCGGTCTTGGCTTCGATCTCGGAGCGGCGTAGGCCGCGGCCCAGCGTCGCCTGACCCTTGGTAATGCCATAGATGATGGTCGGGTCTGACTGCAGGCGCATACCGTCGCGCAGGCGATTGACGAAAACGGCCGCGACCTGTGGACGTTCCGAGGCCACACCGGTCTCGCGTTCGACAATCGACGCGAGTATCAGCAGTTCTTCGGGTGTCTCAATTGGCAGGTCGACCTGGCGGTCAGCCCAGACCTCGGCCAGTGCGTCAGTCATGGCAGTCTGCATCTTATCCAGCACGGACTGGCGGGTATCGCCGGGGACGTAATCGTAGCTGGCGGGCAGCACGGAGCCTTCTGCAGGTATGGTGGTGATTTCGCCAATCAGATTCTCATTGGCATTGATGCGCTGCACGACCTCCCAGGAGGTCCAGCCCTCAGGAATGGTCACCGCATAGCGAATCGGGTCGCCTTCGGTGATTTCCCTGAGGATGTCGGCCATGCTGGCACCGGCGGGGATGCGAAAATCACCCTGCTGGATGATGGAAACCCGCTCCAGTGTGCGCCCACCAGCCTGAAAGATGTAGCGGTTGGAGATGAGCCCCTGCTCTTCAAGTCGGGTGGAAATCGAGCTCAGGCCGGAGCCGGCCTCAACGCGGAAGGTGGCTTCTTCCGTCAGCGGACCATCGCCATAGAACTGCGACGCGCCATAAAGAACCGCCCCACCAGCCACAAGCAGGCCGATAACCAGCAGGGTCAGCAGACCGTTGAGGATATCAACGAAACCGTTGCGCGAACGGCGGCGCTGGCGCCGAACTTTGCGATCATTCATTTTGCGGCTCAATCTTGGTGCCCGGTCGCTTCACATAGCGCCGAATCTTGTCGGTAAAACAGCAGCCGGTCGTGACGACGGCTGCGGCATTGTTCGCAAGCCAGAGCGCAAAGACAAGAGGCACGCTGCGCCACAGCGCCAAGTGCCTCCGACAGCCGTGGAAAAGTCAGTGGACCTTGCGCATGACCAGCGTTGCGTTGGTCCCGCCGAAGCCGAAGCTGTTGGAAAGCGCCACGTTGATCTCTTTCTTGAATGCCTTTTTGGGCACAAGATTGATCACGGTATCAACCGATGGATTGTCGAGATTCAGCGTAGGCGGCGCGATATTATCGCGCATGGCAAGCAGCGAGAAAATAGCCTCGGCCGAACCGGCAGCGCCCAGCAGGTGGCCAATAGCCGATTTTGTCGAGCTCATGGCCACGTTCTGAGCGGCATCGCCCAGCATGCGAGTGACCGAACCCAGTTCGATTTCGTCGCCCAGTGGGGTCGAGGTACCATGCGCGTTGATGTAGTCAATCTCGGACGGTGCAATGCCTGCACGCTTGATGGCGGCCTGCATGCAGCGGAAGCCGCCATCACCATCTTCGGATGGTGCGGTAATGTGATAGGCATCGCCGGAGAGGCCATAGCCGATAATTTCGCCATAAATCTTGGCGCCACGGGCCTTGGCCCGCTCGTAATCTTCCAGCACCACGATGCCGGCGCCCTCACCCATGACAAAACCGTCGCGGTCCTTGTCATAGGGGCGTGAAGCCGCTTCGGGGTTGTCGTTAAAGCCGGTGGACAGGGCACGGCAGGCGGCGAAGCCGGCCAGAGCCAGGCGATTGACGCAGCTTTCAGCACCACCTGCGACCATGACGTCAGCGTCACCCAGGGCGATCAGACGGGCGGCGTCACCAATGGCATGGGCGCCCGTGGAGCAAGCCGTTACAACTGAATGATTGGGACCCTTGAGCCCGAACCGGATCGACACATGGCCTGAAGCCAGGTTGATCAAGCGACCGGGGATAAAGAAGGGGCTGATACGACGCGGACCCTTTTCGTGCAGGGTAACCGAAGCGTCGTAGATGCCGCCGACACCGCCAATGCCCGAACCGATCAGAACGCCTGTGCGTTCCTGATCTTCCTGGGTCTTGGGTTCGACGCCGGCATCCTGAATAGCCTGGGTCGCCGCCGCCATCGCATAAACGATGAAAGGGTCAACCTTGCGCTGCTCTTTGACGTCCATCCACTCATCTGGATTGTACTTGCCGTCGGCGTAGTCGCCGAGCGGCAAGCGATGAGCAATCTGACAGGCGATATCGTCAACCTGGAAGTCGTCGATGCGTTTGGCACCGCTCTTGCCAGCAAGAATATTGGCCCAAGTGGCCTCAACCCCGCAACCGAGTGGCGTAACAAGGCCAAGCCCGGAGACAACAACGCGACGAAGTTCCATGGTCAACTATCTCAATCGGTAATTAGCCGACTGCCTTGGTGAGAAACGAGACGGCGTCGCCAAAGGTCTGAATGCCTTCGGCTGCGTCGTCAGGAATCTCAACCGAGAATTCTTCTTCAAAGGCCATCACCAGCTCGACCTGGTCGAGGGAGTCGGCACCCAGATCGTCGATAAAGCTGGCCTTTTCGACAACCTTCTCGGCATCCACATTGAGGTGTTCCACAACGATCTTGCGGACCCGATCAGCGACATCGCTCATAGTTTGACTTCCCTTTTCGAAATCGAGGTTTCGTTTCGTTTCTTATTGGCGCATTGCCAAATCTTCAAGCGCTCTGTTGGCTAACTCAACGTCAATGTAGGCGCCCATTGGAGCGCCCGCAAGGCGATGGCCAGCAGTGCAATCGGGGCCGATTAGCACACTTGACCGCGGCGCGCCATAAGCCAATGCCCCGGTTTTCAACGGCTTGAACCGTTATCAGACCATCGCCATGCCGCCATTGACGTTAAGCGTATGGCCCGTGACATATGCTGCGGCATCGCTGGCAAGGAAAACTGCGCAACCAGCAACTTCCTGTGCAGTGCCCAACCGGTGGGCAGGAATCGTCGACAGGATCGACTCGCGCTGCTTGTCATTGAGCTCATCGGTCATGGCCGAAGCGATGAAGCCGGGCGCGATCGAATTGACGGTGATGTTGCGCGACGCGACTTCGTGCGCCAGCGCCTTGTTCATGCCAATCAGGCCGGCCTTGGAGGCGGCGTAATTGCCCTGCCCCGGATTACCCATGACGCCCACGACCGAAGAAATGCCGATAATGCGACCAAAACGCTGTTTCATCATTCCGCGCAGGGCGGAGCGATTGAGATGGAAAGCGGCGGTCAGATTGACCGCGATAACTTCGTCCCACTCTTCGTCCTTCATACGCATGAAGAGATTATCGCGGGTCATGCCGGCATTGTTGACCAGAATATCGAGGCCACCCATGGCCTCCTCTGCGGCCGGGACCAGCCTGTCGACCTCATCGAGCCTGGAGAGGTTACAGGGCAGGATGGGGCTGTCCTTACCGATTGCGGCCGCGGTATCTTCAAGGGCACCAACGCGGGTGCCACTGAGTGCAACGACGGCGCCGGCGTCTGCAAGGGCCTTGGCGATCTCGCGACCAATACCGCCACTTGCACCCGTCACAAGCGCGCGTTTACCAGTTAAATCAAACATTTAGTTGTCTCCTGTGGAGAAAGTGATTCAAGCCAACGGGGTTGGAATGCGATCAGGCAGAAAGCTCAGCGACGAAGGCGTCGATATCGGCCGGCGTCCCGACCGCGGTAGCGACGGCATCGCCATTAATGCGCTTGGCCAGGCCGGTTAGAACCTTGCCGGTGCCCAGTTCAGCCAGGTGGGTCACCCCGCCCTCGCCGGTCAGCCAGGCGACGCTTTCTGTCCAGCGAACCACGCCCGTGACCTGTTCGACGAGGCGCTGGCGAATTTCGTCAGGATCGGAAATCGGCGTCGCAAGAACGTTGGCGACGAGTGGCACAACCGGTGCATTGACGGTTACCTCTGCAAGCGCTGCGGCCATGGCCTCAGCGGCAGGCTGCATAAGAGAGCAATGGAACGGGGCGCTGACAGGCAAAAGCAGAGCGCGCTTGGCGCCCTTAGCCTTGGCAATTTCCAGTGCCCGTTCGACCGCAGCCGTTGCGCCCGAAATGACAACCTGGCCGGGGGCATTGTCATTTGCCACATCGCAAACCTCGTCACCGGCGGCCTCTGCAGCCACAGCACGGGCCGTTTCCAAATCCAATCCGAGCAACGCAGCCATGGCGCCGTGGCCCACGGGGACTGCTTTCTGCATGGCCTGACCGCGGGTCTTGAGCAGGCGCGCCGCGTCCGACACCGAGAAAGTTCCCGCGGCGCAAAGGGCCGAATATTCACCCAGGGAATGCCCAGCAACGAAGGCGGCGTGATCGGCAAGAGAGATGCCCTTGGCCTCAAGCACGCGCACAACGGCGAGGCTGACCGCCATCAGCGCAGGCTGAGCATTTTCGGTCAGACGCAGCGTGTCGTCAGGCCCCTCGAACATAATCGCCGACAGGTTCTGGCCGAGCGCCTCGTCAACCTCTTCAAACACGGCGCGGGCCTCGGGATAGGCCGCCGCCAGTTCCTTGCCCATGCCGACAGCCTGGCTGCCCTGCCCCGGAAAAGTGAATGCGCGCTTGGTCATGAGAGTCCTCCAGGGGATCAGTTAGACAGGCTAGAGAGGCACTGTCCAGTTGCCGGCGCATTTGCCCCGCGGGTGTGTCGGAGTCAAGGCAACGGCCCCTCTTGACGCCAAGAGCGCATATTCCGCTGTGAACAGCGCTCGTCCGGCGCGCACGCCGGTGTACCAGTGGTGCTGTGCGCCACCCGCATAGCATGTGGGTGTGGGCGCACGACATCATTTACAGACTGACGGTCAGTCTATAAACCGACCGGCAGTCAGTATTCATTCGGATAGATCATGGCCCGCACCGTAAAACACCCCGAAGTTCGCCGCGCGGAACTCGTCGGCGCTGCCCGTTCGCTGTTCTTTGAGCGTGGTTATGACGCGACCAGCGTAGATGAAATTATTGCGCGCGCCGGGGTCTCAAAGGGCGCGTTCTACTACTACTTCCCCTCTAAGGGGGCGGTACTGGAGGCACTGGCGGAACAGATGGCAGAAGAGGCTGCGGTCAATATCCGCCCCATACTGACAGACGACACGCTGAATGGCTTCGAGCGGCTGCAGCAATTTCTCAGGCTCAATCAGCGTCTCAAGGCAGAACAGGCACCGGAAACACTCGCCTTGTTCGAAGCGCTGTTCCATCCCCAGAATCTGGCGCTGCATCATCATGTCTTTACCCGGGTGAGCCGCGTCATGAACCCGATTATGGCAACGATCCTGCAACAGGGCATGGATGACGGGAGTTTCTTGCCGGGGGATCCATTGGCCATTGCTGAAGTCTTGCTGGGAATCAGCTCGACCACGCATGAAGCCGTCGCTGGGCTGGTGGGCGCGGACTCCGAAGAGGCGTTCAAAGCAGCGGCAGCAGCATTTCAGCGTCGCTGGCTCACTCAAGGGGTTATCGCCGATCGCATCCTGGGGCTTCCGGAGGGCAGCACCGAGTTTGTTGAACCGGGATTCGCCGAGGCGTTTTTTGCGGGCTGGCGACAGGCTCGAGCCCAAAGGAGTGCAACAAGAGGCAATTTTGCAGAGGACGTCGACCGGTTCTGAACGGGATGCCGCCCAGCCTCCCCCGCTGGGAGGCCCTGGTGTCGTGGGCTGAAGCCGCGAGCACGCTTGCCTTTGCCCGGCCTGTCGCTTATAGACGCGCCAGCAATTCGTTTGGCCGGGGGCTGAACGGAGGGTTTGCTTATTGCAAATAGGACGAAAAGTCCGGCCTCCCGTGTTCCCGCTCTTTGCAAGACTGCTTTGACGCCCTTCCCGGCTTCAAGGAGGCTCCGCGCTAAGTGAAATGCAGTGTTTGAACCACGAAGGAAGGCGCATACATGGCCCTTTACGAGCATATCTACCTGGCACGCCAGGACGTTTCCCAGCAGCAGGTCGAAGAACTGACCACTGCACTGACCGATATCCTGTCCAATGGCGGCGGCAAGGTCACCAAGAATGAATATTGGGGCCTGAAGGGTCTCTCCTATCGCATTCGCAAGAACCGCAAGGCGCACTACACGCTGCTGAACATCGATGCATCGCCAGCGGCGGTTGCTGAAATGGAACGCCAGATGCGCATCAATGAAGACATCCTGCGTTTCATGACCGTCCGCGTGGACGAGCATGAAGAGGGCCCGTCTGCCATGATGGCAAAGCGTGACCGTGACGACAGCCGTCCCGATCGTGGCGGTGACCGTGGTGGCTTCAGCGGCGAACGCCGCCCGCGCCGTTTCTAAGAAAAGGACCCCATAGCTATGGCAATCAAAGATCTCACGACCGCCCAGGCCCGTCGTCCTTTCCAGCGTCGCCGCAAGACCTGCCCGTTCTCCGGTGAAGGCGCGCCAAAGATCGACTACAAGGACGTCCGTCTGCTCTCGCGTTACGTTTCCGAGCGCGGCAAGATCGTCCCAAGCCGCATCACCGCCGTTTCGGCACTGAAGCAGCGTGAACTGGCTCGCGCCATCAAGCGTGCCCGCTTCATCGGCATCATGCCTTACGCCGTTCAGTAAACTTGGGCTGGGCTGGCTTCGGTCAGCCCGACCACTCGCCTACCCGCCTATCTGTGCCAACAGGCACACCGCTGGGGCATCCGGAATGGTCCGGGGCTCCTAACCGTCCAAGAGACGGGACAGCCAAAAGGAATTCCCACATGAAAGTCATTCTTCTCGAGCGCATCGCCCGCACGGGTTCGATCGGCGACGAAGTCACTGTGAAGGACGGCTTTGCCCGTAACTTCCTGCTGCCACAGGGCAAGGCGCTGCGCGCCACCGAAGCCAACCGCAAGAAGTTCGAAGCAGAACGCGCCAATATCGAAAAGCGCAATGAAGAGCGCCGCAATGCCGCTTCGGGCATTGCCGAAGGCTTGAACGGCAGCACCGTGACCATGATCCGCCAGGCTGGCGAAACCGGTCAGCTGTACGGTTCGGTTGCTTCGCGCGATATCGTTGAGGCGCTGGCTGAAGCCGGCTTCACCGTGCAGCGCAGCCAGGTCGACCTGCTCGACCCGATCAAGTCGGTTGGCCTGCACACCGTGGCCCTGAACCTGCATGCTGAAGTTGCCGTGACCATCACAGTCAACGTTGCCCGCTCCGAAGACGAAGCTGAGCGTCAGGCATCGGGTGAAGACGTCACCGTGACTGTCTATGAAGACGACGTCGATGGCGATTTCGCTGCCGGCCAGAAGGATGCCAAGCAGGACGACCGCTTCGACGACGAAGCCTAGGCCTTACGCTTCCTAGTGAATTGAAAAGGCCGGGCTCATCGCCCGGCCTTTTTGTTTGGGTCGTGCCGCGACTCGGCGCATTCTGCATGCTTGGCCGCATGCAAGCGCTGGCTATCACAATCCCCGTTGTCCACAGTGTTCACAGCGCCGTTTTAGACAGCGGTAAGAACTCCGTTGGTAGGTCGAGACTCTGGCCCGCGCTGCGTGGTTAAGAAAGGCTGACGTTTAACTCGAGGGACTCATGGCAGAGATCGCAAGGCTTCATCCGACCGAAGACAAGTCATTTCGCCTGGCGCCTCACAATGTGGAAGCCGAGCAAGCGCTGCTGGGCGCGATTCTGCTGAACAATGACGCGTTTTACCGGGTCTCGGACTTTCTCGAGCCAATCCACTTCTACGAGCCGATCCACCGCGATATTTACGAGCTAGCCGGCAAGATCATCCGCGCCGGCAAATCGGCCGATCCCACAACCATCAAGACGCATTTGCCAGATCAGCTGCTGCCTGACGTCACGATGGCGCAGTATCTGGCTCGGCTGGCTGCCGAAGCCACAACCGTGCTCAATGCTGCCGATTATGGCCAGGCGATCTACGATCTGGCGATCCGCCGGAACCTGATTCTGGTTGGCGAGGAGATGGTCTCGGTCGCCTATGAGTCAGACGTGGAGCTGACACCTAACAAACAGATCGAAAAGGTCGAGGGCGAGCTGTTCCAGCTGGCTGAAAAAGGCCGTTACGACGGCGGCTTCCTGAGCTTTTCAAGCGCGCTGAGTGCCTCGATCCAGATGGCTGGCGAAGCCTATCAGCGCGATGGCGGCCTGTCGGGCGTCGCCACGCTACTCGATGATCTGGATCGCCAGATGGGCGGCTTGCAGCGGTCCGACTTGATCGTGCTGGCCGGCCGTCCCGCCATGGGCAAGACCTCGCTGGCGACCAATATTGCGTTCAACATCGCCAAGTCCTGGAAGGCCGAGGTGACGCCGGACGGACATAACAAGACCATCAGCGGCGGCATCGTTGGCTTCTTCAGCCTGGAAATGAGCTCGGAACAGCTCGCAACGCGTATTCTGGCCGAGCAGGCGGAAATTTCGTCTTCCGATATTCGTCGCGGGCGCATTCATGACAGTCAGTTTTCCAAGCTGGTGGATGTCAGCAATATGATGAGCAAGATACCGCTCTATATCGACGACACTGGCGGTATCAGCGTGGCGCAATTGGCGGCCCGCGCACGTCGCCTGAAGCGCCAGAAGGGCCTCGACTTCCTGATCGTCGACTATTTGCAGCTGCTGAGCGGCTCGAGCAAGGCATCAAGCCAGAACCGCGTGCAGGAACTGACCGAAATCACCACCACGCTCAAGGCGCTTGCCAAGGAACTCGAAGTCCCCATTATCGCATTGTCCCAGCTGTCTCGACAGGTGGAATCGCGAGATGACAAGCATCCGCAACTGGCGGATCTGCGCGAATCGGGTTCTATCGAGCAGGACGCCGACGTGGTGCTGTTCGTTTATCGCGAGGAGTATTACCTCAAGAACAAAGAACCCAAAGAAGGTACGCCAGAGCACATGACCTGGCAGGGGGAAATGGAACAGGTGCACGGTAAGGCAGAAGTCATCATTGCCAAGCAGCGCCACGGTCCTACGGGCACGGTGCAGCTCAGCTTCGAGGCGCAGTATACGCGCTTTGGCAATCTGGCCCGTGCCGACTACCTGCCCGAGCGTATGGAATAGTAATGGCGTTGACGTCTGGCCTTGGCGGGCAACTCAGTATCGATCTCGGGGCCCTGGCCCGCAATTGGCGCGCACTGGACAAGGTCAGTGCGGGTGCGCTGACCGGTGCGGTCGTCAAGGCAGACGCCTATGGCACCGGTATTACCGTGGCCAGCAAGGCTCTGCATGCCGCTGGCGCGCGGTTCTTCTTTGTTGCCACGCCTGATGAAGGCATGGCGGTACGCGCCGCCGTTCCTGAGGCCCATATCTTTGTGATGAACGGGCTCTATCCCGGCGCAGCCAATCTCTACATTCGCCAGAACCTGATGCCGGTGCTCTGTTCGGTCGAAATGCTCGAAGAGTGGCTGGCCAAGTGCCTGGAACGCAACGAGGCCTACCCTTCGGCCTTTCACTTCGATACCGGTATCAACCGGCTCGGCTTCCGGCTGAACGAAGCTGGCTTCGTGCGTGAACGCATCGAGGCGCTGGGTTATGCGCCACAAATGCTGATGAGCCATCTGGCCTGTGCCGATCAGCCCAATCATGAAAAGAACCGCACCCAGTTGGCGCTGTTTGGCTCGGTGATGACGCAGTTTCAGGGCATTCCTGCCTCACTGGCGAACTCGGCCGGTCTGATGAGCGGCCGCGACTACCATTTCCAGATGGTGCGCCCCGGTATTTCGCTTTACGGCGGCCGGGCGCTGGTAGGCCGGAAGAACCCGATGGCCGCAGTGGTGACGCTGCATGTGCCGATCCTGCAGGTCAAGGAAGCCCGGACCGGCGAAACGGTGGGCTATGGCGCTGGCTACTCGCTGTCACGCGACAGTCGGCTGGCAATCATCAGCCATGGCTACGCCGATGGCTTTTTCCGTTCCTTGTCGGCGACCAATTCGCGACCGGGCGGCAAGGTGGCAATCCGCGGCAAGCTGTTTCCGGTGATCGGCCGGGTGTCGATGGATCAGGTGGTGGTCGACATCACCGAACTGGGTCCGGACATTCCCAAGCCAGGCGAAGGCGCTGAAGTTCTTGGCGCCAATATAAGCGTTGATGACCAGGGTGATGCCGCCGGCACGATCGGGTACGAAGTGCTGACCTCACTGAAGGGCCGGTATAACCGTAACTATGTTGGCGACGGCAATCTCCCGCCGGCATAGGTTCGCTGTTTGTTCTTGCGTCTCCACGCTGATCGACTAGTATCGCGAGCAAATTGAGGGGGCAGCCCAATCACCCCGCCCATCGTTTCGCGAAAGGTTTGTCTTGGCCAAGTCCCGCTCGTCATTTGTCTGCCAGTCATGCGGCGCTGTTACGACCCGCTGGCAGGGGCGCTGCGACGCCTGCGGCGAATGGAACACCATTGTCGAGGAGATGACAGATTCCGGCGTCGGTGCGGGCCCCAAGTCGGCCAAGGCAGGCGGCCGGCCGACCAATCTGGTGCCACTCTCGGGTGAAACCGAAAGCGCCGCACGCGTTGTCACCGGCATGGCGGAGCTGGATCGCGTGACAGGCGGCGGCTTTGTGATGGGATCGGCACTGCTGGTGGGTGGCGATCCGGGCATCGGCAAGTCGACACTGTTGCTGCAGTCGGCTGCGGCACTGGCCAATCAGGGCAAGCGGGTTGTCTATGTGTCGGGGGAAGAAGCCGTGGCGCAGGTACGGCTGCGCGCGCAGCGGCTTGGCCTGGGCGAAGCGCCGGTACTGCTGGCGGCTGAAACCAATGTCGAAATCATTCTGGCCACACTGGAGAGCGGCCCTGCCCCCGATCTGGTAATTATCGATTCAATCCAGACCCTGTGGACCGACCGCGTCGACAGCGCACCGGGAACCGTCACGCAGGTGCGCACTTCGGCGCAGGCACTGACGCGCTTCGCCAAAAAAAGCGGCGCTGCAGTGGTACTGGTAGGCCATGTCACAAAGGACGGGCAGATCGCCGGGCCTCGCGTCGTCGAGCATATGGTTGATGCCGTCCTGTATTTTGAAGGTGACACCAGTCACACCTTCCGAATTCTGCGCGGCGTCAAGAACCGCTATGGCGCGACGGACGAAATCGGCGTGTTTGCCATGACCGAACTGGGCCTTGAGCAGGTGGCCAATCCCTCAGCCCTGTTTCTCGATCAACGCGATGAAGGCGCGGCAGGTTCGGCGGTGTTCGCAGGTATGGAGGGCACGCGTCCGATTCTCATTGAGATCCAGGCACTGGTGGCGCCATCACCACTGGGCACACCACGCCGCGCCGTTGTCGGTTGGGATTCCTCCCGCCTGTCGATGGTGGTGGCAGTGCTCGAAACGCGGTGCGGCGTGCGGATCGGCGCCAATGACATCTATCTCAACGTCGCTGGTGGGCTAAAGATCAACGAGCCAGCCGCCGATCTGGCAGTGGCTGCGGCGCTGATCTCCTCGCTGACCAGTTCTCCCCTTCCCTCGGATTCGGTCTATTTCGGCGAAATTTCGCTGGCTGGCGGCGTCAGGCCGGTGGTGCATGGCTCGTTGCGGTTGCGCGAAGCCCAGAAGCTGGGGTTCAAATCGGTGTCTACGGGGCGCCTGGCGAGCGCGGACCGCAATAGCGGGCTGGAGGTATCTGAATACAGCACACTGCAAGAGCTGGTGGGGCGTATTGCTGCCAATGGCAAGCCACGCGAACCTGACCGCGATGAGTGGTAAGGGCGTGACACCTTCGGGCTTTGTGCGCAGATACTGTGCGAAGGCGTGGCCAACCCTTGGCAGCGGCGTGCAAAGCCGCTAAACGAGGCCCAATACAGCCGGGGCGGCTATAGGAGCTTAGCGAACAAAGATGCTGACAGCGTTCGACGTTGGTGTGGGTGTGCTGGTGCTGATTTCAGCAATTCTGGCCACAGCGCGGGGCCTGACCCGCGAAGTGCTTTCGCTGGCGACATGGGCCGGCTCTGCCGCCATCGCCATCTATATGTGGCAGTATCACCCCGAAATCGCCCGTGGCTACATTGCCGAGCCACTTGTGGCCGATATCGCCACGGTGGTTGTGACCTTCATCGTCGCCCTGATCGTGTTGCATCTGTTGACCATGCGCATCGCCGATTTTGTGGTCGATAGCCGCGTGGGCCCGATCGACCGCACACTGGGGTTTGTGTTTGGCGTGTTGCGCGGCATTCTGATCGCAATTGTCATCACCATTTTCGGTACATGGCTCCTCCCCAACAATCTGCCGCCTTGGGCTGCAAACTCGCAGACGCTGCCGCAGCTTCAGACCATGGGCAATACACTGATCTCCATGCTGCCAGAAGAACTTGAGGCGCAGGTGACCCAGATCCTCAAGGGCGGTACGGGCCTGACCGACGAAACCTCCGGCGGTCCGATTGCGCCAGTTGAAGATGGTACAGACGCAACCGAAGACGGTTCGGTGCAACCGGCACCAGGCGCCTGATCCGATCACGCTTTGGCGAGGGCACAGCGCTCGCCACAACCCTGACCACCTTGCAGGGCAATGGTCGGGACATCAAAAATGAGCTAGAGTCAGGGGATAGATTTCCCGCTCTGGTTCGGTCGCATAGCGCGGACCCGCGACGTCCGCGGTTGAGGCAGCATTGGCATGGAGAGCCCGTTGAACCATCCGAACGATGACCGTTTTGATCTCGATGGCGACACGCTGCACGAAGAGTGTGGCGTGTTTGGCATTTTGGGACATAGCGACGCGTCCACCCTGACTGCTCTGGGACTGCATGCGCTGCAGCATCGCGGTCAGGAAGCAGCCGGTATCGTCAGTTTTGATGGCCGCCAGTTCTATGCCGAAAAGCGGATGGGGCTGGTCGGCGACCACTATACTGACCCGGCCCTGCTGGCCAAGCTACCCGGCACGATGGCCATGGGCCATACCCGCTACTCGACAACCGGCGAAGTCGCGTTGCGCAATGTGCAGCCGCTGTTCGCAGAGCTGGGCGACGGCGGCATTGCCATTGCTCATAATGGCAATTTCACCAATGGCCTGACCCTGCGACGCCAGATCATCGCGACCGGCGCCATCTGCCAGTCGACATCGGATACCGAGGTGGTGCTGCATCTGGTGGCACGGTCGCGTCATAGTTCAACAACAGACCGCTTCATCGACGCGATCCGCCAGATGGAAGGCGGCTACGCCATGCTGGCGATGACGCGCACCAAGCTGATCGCGGCACGCGACCCGATCGGCATTCGCCCCTTGGTCATGGGCGAACTGGATGGCAAACCGATCTTCTGTTCGGAAACATGTGCGCTCGACATGATCGGCGCCAAGTATATTCGCGACGTCGAAAACGGCGAAGTGGTGATCTGCGAGACGCAGCCAGACGGCTCGATCAGCATTGAGGCGCGCAAGCCCGCCCGGCCCACACCAGAACGTCCCTGTCTGTTTGAGTATGTGTATTTCGCACGGCCGGATTCGGTCGTGTCCGGTCGCAGTGTTTATGGCGCCCGCAAGCGCATGGGCATGAACCTGGCAAAGGAAGCCCCAGTCGACGCCGATGTGGTGGTGCCTGTGCCCGATGGCGGTACACCGGCAGCCATTGGCTATGCACAAGCCAGCGGCATTCCGTTCGAGCTGGGCATTATCCGCAATCACTATGTGGGCCGCACCTTTATCGAGCCAACACAGTCGATCCGGGCGTTTGGCGTCAAGCTCAAGCATTCCGCCAACCGCGCCGAAATCGCCGGCAAGCGCGTCGTGCTGATTGACGACTCGATCGTGCGTGGCACGACTTCGCTCAAGATCGTGCAGATGATCCGCGATGCTGGCGCCACCGAGGTTCATATCCGTGTGGCGAGCCCGATGATCTATCATTCGGACTATTACGGCATCGATACGCCAGATCCCGAAATGCTGCTGGCTAACCAGCACGAAACGCTGGAATCGATGTGCAAGTTCATCGGCGCGGACTCGCTTGAGTTCCTGTCGATTGATGGCCTCTATGAGGCTGTTGGCGGCGAGAAGCGCAATGATCAGGCGCCGCAATTTACCGATCACTATTTCACTGGCGATTATCCGACGCAACTGACCGATCTGACCGGCCGCGATAAGAATGAGCCGAAAAAAGTTTCTCTGCTGAAAGAGGCCGGTTGATGGCTGTGGATCAGGATCTGGCCGGCAAGGTCGTACTCGTAACAGGTGCGTCGCGCGGGATTGGCTATGCGGCCGCGCTGGAGGCCGCCCGTCGAGGCGCCCACGTGGTCGCCGTCGCCCGCACAGTTGGCGGGCTCGAAGAACTGGATGACGAGATCCAGGATTTGGGGTCGTCAGCGACGCTGGTGCCGCTCGACCTGCGCGATGGCGACGCCATTGATCGTCTGGGCGCGGCGATCTTCGAGCGCTGGGGTGCGCTGGATGGTTTGATCGCCAATGCTGGTCAGCTTGGTGTTCTCAGTCCCCTGCCCCATGTGAAGCCTGAAGACTTTGACAAGGTGATCGCTGTCAATGTGACCGCGAACTATCGCCTGCTGCGCTCCACCGACCTGTTGCTGCGTCAGGCCGAAGCGGGCCGCGCTGTCTTTGTGTCCTCGGGCGCGGCCAAGTCCGCACGGCCATTCTGGGGGCTCTATGCCGCCAGCAAGGCCGCGGTGGATGCCATGGTGAAATCCTATTCAGGCGAAATCGCCCAGACCAAGGTCAAGGCCAACATCTTCTATCCAGGCCAGATCCGCACCGCGATGCGGGCCAAGGCAATGCCCGGCGAGGATCCCAACACGCTGCCGACACCGGCTGATATTGCGCCCAAGCTGGTGGACATGATCAGCCCCGCCTACAAGGACAATGGCAAGCTGTTCAACGCGGCTGACGATACGCTGAGCGACCTTTAGGCCAGCCCATGGTGACGCTGCGCGGCTTTCGGCCGGACGACCTACCGGCGCTCTATGATATCTGCCTGACCACCGGCGCATCGGGTGCGGACGCAAGCGCACTGCACAGCGATCCCGAGCTTGTCGGTCATATCTATGCAGCGCCCTATGGGGCGCTGGAGCCGGAGCGCGTGCTCCTGGCTGAGGACGCGTTGGGCGTTGCTGGCTATATCGTCGGCACGCTGGACAGTGACGGCTTTGCAGCGCGCCAGGAGCGCGATTGGTGGCCAGCACTGCGCCAACGCTACGCTGATGCATCAACGGGCTTCACCGAGGCCGACAGAGAGCGTATCGCGGCAATCAAGCGCCCCGGCGTTACCCCGGCGGCGATCGTCGCGAACTACCCCGCCCATATTCACATGAACCTGCGCAGTCGCCTGCGCGGCCAGGGTGTTGGTACGGCTCTGCTGGAGGCCTGGGTGGCCGATGCACGCGCCGCCAATGTGCGGGGCATCCATCTGGGGGCCAATGCCGCCAATAGCGGTGGCATCGCGTTTTGGCAGCGCAGCGGCTTTGCGCCGCTCCAGGCCGTTGGCGGAACGGTCTGGATGGGCATGGCTCTAGCCGACTAGTCCGGCAGTTTGGTCATCAGGATCTTGTCGATGCGGCGACCATCCAGATCGACCACTTCAAACTTGAACCCATCATGCTCGAACGTCTCACCAACGGCCGGCAGGCGGTTGATGATCGAGAGCACATAGCCAGCCACGGTCTCAAACTTGGCATCGCGCGGGATGGAAATCTTGAGTTTGTCGCCGAACTCATCGACCGGCATCCAGCCTGCAACCAGCCAGGATCCGTCTTCACGCTTGACCACGGCGGGGTCATCGCCGGTCTCTTCCTGAAAGACGCCAGTGATAACCTCAAGAATATCGGCAGATGTGACGATGCCTTCGAAGTGGCCATATTCGTCGACCACCAGCGCCATGTGCACGGTGGAATTTCGAATGGCACGGACCACATCGAGCGCGTCAGCGTGATCCATGACCACAGGAACAGGCTGAACGAACTTGCGCAGCTCGAGCGGCAGTCCATTGGCGAAGACGCCGATTATGTCCTTGATCGCCACCACACCGATGATGGAATCGCCGTCACCGTCCTGCACCAGCAGGCGCGAACGATGCGTGTCGAGAATGGTGCGCCGGATTTCTTCGCTCTCGTCGGACAGATCGAGCACATCGACGTCTAGACGCGGCGTCATCAGGCCACGTGCCGAGCGGTCGGCCAGTCGCATCACGCCCGAGATCATGGAGTGTTCATCGGTCTCGATCACGCCGGCAGTTGTCGCCTCGGCGATAATGGTCTTGACCTCTTCTTCGGTCACGGTCTCTTCGGAGTCGCCCGCCTGCCCCAGCAAGGCAAGCACGGCGCGACCTGAAATGTCGAGCACCCAGACAATCGGCGAGCCGATCTTGGCGATCAGCTTCATGGCTGGCGCCACGCGGGCCGCCACGCCTTCTGCATCGCGCAACGCGATCTGCTTGGGCACCAATTCACCCAGGATCAGCGAAATGTAGGTGATACCGACAACCACAACACCAACACCGAGGATGTCAGCCAGACTGCCGGCCATGCCGACGGATTTGAGCCAGTCGGTAAGGCGCAGACCCAGCGTCGCCCCGGAGAAGGCACCCGAGAGAATGCCTACCAGGGTGATACCGATCTGTACCGATGAGAGGAATTTGCCCGGATCCTCGGCCAGTTCAATGGCAGTGGCGGCGCCGCCATTGCCGAGATCGGCCATGGTGCGCAGGCGGGCGGGTCGAGCGGAGACGACAGCCAGTTCCGACATGGCCAAGAGGCCATTGATGATGATCAGAACGACGACGATCAATAATTCTGCGAACAAGGTAATTTCAAATCATGCGCCCCGCACTCAGCATCGGGTCGCTTCAACGCGCGCAATATAGGGGCAAAGTCGGGCTCGACGCCATGGCCTCAGAGAATATGTCGCGGTCAATCCGCGACATATTCCAGTCAATTAGCCCAGACGGCGCTTGGTCTTGTCGTTGTAGGGGTTTTCGCTGCCCGCACGGACCCACAAGCGGATCGGGCTGCCCTTGATATTGAAGGCTTCGCGCAAACCATTGACCAGATAACGCTGGTAGGAGGTCGGCAGCACATCGGGCCGGGATGCAAACAGGATGAAGCTGGGTGGCCGGGTCTTGGCCTGGGTCATGTAGCGCAGCTTGAGGCGGCGGCCCGACACGGCCGGAGGCGGATGTCCATCAACCATACCCTGCAGCCAGCGATTGAGCCGGGCGGTCGAGACATGGGTGTTCCATGTGCGCTCGATGGCAAAGATCGCATCCATCAGCTTGTCGATGTTCTTGCCGGTCAGGCCCGACAGGGTCACCAATGGCACGCCGCGCAGTTGGGGCAGCAGGCGCTCGCAAGCTTCGCGCAGATGGGCCAGCGCCGCATTCTTGTCTTCGACCAGATCCCACTTGTTGACGGCTATCACCAGAGCGCGGCCTTCGCGCTCGACCAGATCGGCCAGCGCCAGATCCTGCTTCTCGAACGGGATGGTCGCGTCGAGCATGAGCACGACGACTTCGGCATACTGAATGGATCGCAGGCTGTCGCCAACCGCGAGCTTCTCCAGCTTTTCGGTCACGCGGGCACGGCGCCGAATACCGGCGGTATCGACCAGGTTGATAACGCGGCCTTCCCACTCCCATGGCACCAGAATGGAGTCGCGCGTGATGCCAGCTTCGGGACCGACGAGCACGCGATCTTCGCCAACCATGCGGTTGATCAGGGTGGACTTGCCGGCATTGGGCCGACCAACGATGGCAACGTTGAGGTAGCGCTTGGGATTCCAGCGCAGCGTGGCTTCATCCCCCTCGCCCTCAAGCATGTCCTCGGTGATGTCGACATCAACCTCGGGCATGAGATCAATGATGGCCTGCTCGGCGGCACCACGTTCTGCAGCCGCCTTGTCGATGGCAGCCGAGACAATTGAATAGAGTTCGGACAGGCCGAGGCCGTGTTCTGCGGACAGGGAAATCGCCTCGCCAAAACCCAGTTTGAAGGCTTCGACCAGACCGGCTTCGGCAGCACCGCTTTCGGCCTTGTTACCGACCAGATGCACGTGCTTGCCGGCCTTGCGCAGAACCTGCGCAAAGCGCTGGTCGAGCGGCATGACGCCGGCACGGGCATCGATCATGAACAGGATGACGTCGGCTTCGCGGATCGCCAGCTCGGTCTGCTGACGCATGCGGTCTTCGAGGCTGCCGTCCGTGACGTCCTCATAGCCGGCGGTATCAAGGATGCGGAAAGTCAGATCAGCGATGCGGCCTTCGGCCTCACGGCGATCACGGGTTACGCCGGGCGTGTCATCAACCAGGGCGATCTTGCGACCAACCAGACGGTTGAAGAGCGTGGACTTACCAACGTTGGGACGACCGACAATGGCGACGGTGACGGTCATTTATTGCGTTCCGATCAGGCGGAGACAGCAGCCGCTATTGCGCGGCTGGAGCGGTCTCGGTGGTGGCGGCCGATTCATCGGTTGCCGGAGTTTCAGGCGTCGTTTGAGCGTCAGCAGGCGCATCGCCACTGACGATGGCATCAATGGCATCGGCGGCTGCATCAGCAGTCGAGGTCGGCGCAATAGCGCCTTCAGCCAGCAGCTGAGCCAGATAATAGCCCATGCGGTTGCGTGTCGAGGTCTGGGTCATCTCGTCGTTCAGAACAGCTTCGAAGCTGGCCTGAGCGGCGGCGAAATCACCGGCCTTATACTGGGCGAGGCCAAGGGTTTCGCGCGCAGCATTGCGCAGCGGGCTGGCATCGTTCGCAACACTACCTGCGCGGCTTTCGACGTCTGCCAGAGTACCGTTATCGACCATCAGCGTGCCGCCGAGCACCAGAGCCAGCTCGCGCAGGCGCGGGTTGGACTGCGCATTGGCGAGCGCATCATAGGTATTGATGGCTTCGTCGATCTTGCCTTCCTTGGCCAGCACGCCGGCCTTGCGGAATTCGGCAAGGGTCGGATAGCCACCGCTGCCATCGGCAATCAGCGTGTCGAGCTGGATGCGGGCCGCTTCAAGATCGCCGCCATCGACAAATTCGAAGGCCGTGTAGAGCTCATCGGAGGCCTGGGCAGCATTGTTGGAATGGTACCAGGTCCAGCCTTCATTGACGGCAACGATGGCCACGACGCCAATAGCAGCACCGATCACATAGGGCGCAAAACGACGCCAGAGTGCGCGCATGCGATCGCTGCGCAGCTCCTCGTCAACTTCACGGAAAATATTGTCTTCGGCCATGATCTGCCTAATGGTCGTGTTCGAATTGGAGCGCACGTTTAGCACGCTGCCGGGCGAATGCAAATGCGCCCGGCCCGGCCATTTCTGCTGTTTCTGGTGCGTTTCCAGCCCCAGCAACCGCGCCCGGGATTATTCCCACTCAATGGTGCCCGGCGGCTTGCTGGTCACGTCGTAGACGACGCGGTTGATCCCGCGGACTTCGTTGATGATGCGGGTGGCAGTCTTGCCGAGGAAGTTCATGTCGAACTGATAGAAATCAGCGGTCATGCCATCAACGGAGGTCACAGCACGCAAAGCACAGACGAATTCATAGGTACGGCCATCACCCATGACGCCGACGGTCTGGACAGGCAGCAAAACGGCAAAGGCCTGCCAGATCTTGTCGTACTGGCCAGACTTGCGGATCTCATCGAGGTAGATGGCGTCAGCCTGACGCAAAATGTCGAGCTTTTCCGGGGTAATGCCGCCGGGGCAGCGAATGGCCAGCCCCGGTCCCGGGAAGGGATGGCGGCCGATAAAGCTCTCGGGCAGCCCGAGTTCGCGGCCGAGGATGCGCACCTCGTCCTTGAACAGCTCGCGCAGCGGCTCGACGAGCTGCATGTTCATGCGCTCGGGCAGACCGCCAACATTGTGGTGACTCTTGATGGTGACCGAGGGACCGCCGGTGAAAGAAACGGATTCGATAACGTCGGGATAGAGCGTGCCCTGGGCGAGGAATTCGGCGCCGCCCAGCTTCTTGGCTTCTTCCTCGAAGGTTTCGATGAACAGGCGGCCAATGATCTTGCGCTTGGTTTCGGGATCAGAGACGCCGTCGAGCTCGCGCAGGAAGACTTTGGATACGTCGACGTGGACGAGCGGGATGTTGTACTCGTCGCGGAACATGGTGACGACCTGTTCGCTCTCATTGAGGCGCATCAGACCGTGGTCGACGTAGATACAGGTGAGCTGATCGCCGATGGCCTCGTGGATCAACACGGCAGCAACCGATGAGTCGACGCCGCCCGACAGGCCGCAAATGACCTTGCCGGTGCCGACCTGTTCGCGGATCTTCTCGATCATCTTGGCGCGGTAGGCCGCCATGGTCCAGGTTGAGGCAACGCCGCAGATCTGGTGGACGAAATTGGCGTAAAGCTTGGCGCCGTCGGGCGTGTGCACCACTTCAGGGTGGAACTGCACAGCCCAGATACGACGCGCTTCATTGGCGATCATGGCAAAAGGCGCGTTGGGCGAGGTGCCAACGACTTCAAAGCCTTCAGGCAGTGCTACGACACGATCGCCATGGCTCATCCAGACCTGATGTTCTGTGCACAGATCCCAAACACCGTTCGTGAGTGCGGAGGTCTTCTCGACCTTGACTTCGGCACGACCAAATTCGCGGTGGTGACCTGCTTCGACCTTGCCGCCCAGCGCCTGGCAAAGCGCCTGCTGGCCGTAGCAAATTCCCAGAATAGGAACGCCTGCATCTAGTATGGCGGGATCAATGGTCGGCGCGTTCTCGTCCAGCGTTGATGCGGGCCCGCCCGATAGCACGACACCCTTTGGCTGCATGGCGGCCATGGCGGCGCCTGCGCTCTGGAATGGGTGAATTTCGCAATAAACACCCGTCTCGCGAATACGGCGCGCGATCAGTTGAGTGACTTGTGATCCGTAGTCAACGATCAGGATCGATTGCGGGTGGTCAATAGTGTCTGGGCTTTGCATGGCGAGCCCTTAGCCGTGCTGCGCGAATTGTGCAAGATGGCACGTTGCAGGACTGGCTTGCGAGCGCAAAATTCCCGCTGCCGCCCCCCTCAGTTGAGGATGGCGATGGAGAGGTTCAAGGTCGAGGCGAAACCAACCCAGACTGCATAGGGGACGAAGAGCCATGCAGCGACTGTATCACGCTGGCGGGCGACGAGGATAAAGGCGACGATCAATGCCAGAATGACCGTGATAATGGCAAAGGCGGGCCACAGCATCTCGCCGATAAACCAGACTGGCGACCAGATCCAGTTGAAGATCATCTGGGCAAACCACAGCTTCATGGCGGTGCTAGCGGGCGCCAGCATCCAGATGCGCCAACCAGCCACTGCAATCATCAGGTAGAGGGTCGACCATACCGGCCCAAAGATCCAGTTGGGTGGATTGAAGGGGGGCTTGTTGAGGCTCTCATACCAGGCGCCAGGTGTAGACTGACTACCGATCAGACCGCCTACGCCGATGACGACGACGATGAAGACCACCAGGGTGATCCAGGTTCGGGGCGATTTGTAATCGATAGTAACGGTCATGGCGGCGCCCCTGATTGCATTGTCGATACACTTGTAACGTAACGCTGAGGCAGTCAGTTCATTTATTGGGTGCGCGTACACTCAGCCAGAACGATGGTCAGCAATTCCGGCGGACCTTCTGGTGATGTGAACTGCAGGGTTACGCTGTCTTCAGCTGGTGCCCAGACTGCGACAACACTGGCAAATAGCGGCGCATTGCCCGGCCGATCGAGCGGGCAATAGGTACGCAGATGGCTCTGATCTGGCTGAACGACGTCGAGCACGGCAACACGGGCACAATCATCGTCATTGCACAGTTCGCCAAGCTCGATGAACTTGTCGCCCGACGGTGCAGTGAGTACCTGACGGGTATCGGGCCCGGGAATGGCGAACCAGATCAGCGTAAAGGCCCCGATGACCAGTGCCGCCGCCGCCGCGATGAAGACAGGCAGGGTGATCGCTGTGGGCTGATCCCCGGGTTCTGGCGCCTGGGTGGTCATGCGCCACGCTTCAGGGCCGCAAGGTAAAAACCGTCGGTCTTGGTCAGCCGCGGCGTGAGCGCGATGCCCGAGCCTGCCGTCACCACGCCCGCGGGCGCAGCCGACGCGAAAGCGGCCTGCCAAAGTGCCTTTGGGTCAACCATGGTGAAATCGGGATGGGCCGCGCAGAAAGCGGCGATCTGGTCGTCGTTCTCTTCAGGCAGAATGGAGCAGGTGATGTAGATCAGCGTGCCGCCGGGCTTGAGATACCGTTGGGCATCGGCAAGAATTGCAGATTGTTCTTGGACGCGCTGAGCCAGCAGTTCGGGGGTGAGCTTCCACTTGGTATCGGGACGGCGGCGCCAGGTACCCGTGCCGGTGCAGGGAGCATCGATGACGACGCGATCCATCTTGCCAATCAGATCATCAAGTGCATCGGGCAGCGGCGCGCGGACCTGCACATTGCGGGCCCCGTTGCGTTTCAGGCGATCATAGATGGGGGCGAGCCGATTGCGGTCGCTGTCATAGGCAAATATCTGGCCTTTATTGCCCATGGCAGCGGCCAGAGCCAGCGTCTTGCCGCCAGCACCTGCGCACAAATCAAGCACCTGCTCACCGGGCACGGCACCGGCCAGGATCGAGACGATCTGGCTCCCCTGATCCTGAACCTCGAACCAGCCCTTGAGATATCCCTCGTCGGTGGTGACATTGGGTGTGCGTGCATCGCCCGATCCGGCGGGCATGGTGACGCCGACCGGGGAGATAGCGGTTTCAACCGCGCTGAAGCGGGCCAGCGATTTAAGCACCCGCTCGCGCTGGGATTTCAGCGTGTTGGTGCGCAGATCCAGCGAAGGACGCCCCGCCATAGCCTGACCTTCAGCGATCCAGTCGTCGGCAAATGCGCGCTGGAGCGACGGCAGCAGCCATTCGGGAACATCGGCCTGAACATGGCCGGGGGCATCATGTGCAAGCGTGGTGACCAGGCGGCTGACCTCATCCGCACTGAGTGTTTCTGGTGCGTGGCTGTCGTTGGCGAACAGATCATTAAGGACCGCCGGGTCCTGCCCCCAGTCGCGCACTGCCACCGCCATTACCAGAGCACGCGGGCTGTCATCGCCCATGATGGCAGCATGAGAGGCACGGTGGCGCAGCGCGTCATAAACCAGATTGCCGATGGCGGCGCGATCCCCTGCCCCGGCAAAGCGGTTGTTGATTCCCCAGGCCTTGAGCGCTTCGGATACGGGGCGCTTGCGGGTTTCAACGTCGCTGAGAACGGCAATAGCGGCAGATAGGCGGCCAGGAAGGCGCATGGGACAAGCTCAGGCTGACAAAAGGCGGAAGAGGACCATTAGCCAGAGGATGACCAGCACCGCAAGGCCAGCGGTATAAACAGCGAAACGTTTGTGTACCCGATTGCTGGTGACATGGATCACCGTATGGACGTAGCGCAGGGCAACAAAGAGCCAGGCTGCAATGACCTCAAGCCAGACAACGCCGCCAGTGCTGATGGCCAGTATCGCGATGACGTAGAACAGAACCGGGAGCTGGAATTGATTATCGAAGCTGTTGGACAGCAGGCGAGCCCTGAGCGGGTAGGCACTGCGATCGACGGCAATGTCGGCTTCGGGAATTTCGCCGGACATCACACGGGGTACACGTTCGCGCCCCATCAGCACGAGAATGGCGACGGTCAGCAATGCCTGGCCGGCGATGGCGAGAATCATGAATTTGTCGATGAGGGGCATGTTTGCGGTTCCAGTGTTGATTCCGATACGCGCGACAAGTGCTTGTAGATGAATCACAAAGGGTTGGGCACGCCAAGGCGCCGCCTGACTGCGGGTTTCGTAATGGACGGTCCCCGAGACGGTGTTTCGCCTCTAAGCAACTAAATATGAGGCGAAGACCGCCTCGGGGCATCGGTTTTTTGCCCGACCGTTTGGCCAACCCCATCGCTCGCAGGCTGGCGGCCCAGTCTTAAACCCTTACGACTGGCAATGCCGCACGCCCGGGCTCTCCCGCCACTGTCGCCTGCAGGTTGTCCGTGCGGAAGAGACGGGGTGAGTATGCGCGTGGTTTAGGGGTGGGGATTAGGCGGGATTACCGAAGGCAAGATCGTCCCCCCTCGCGGGGAGGGTCAGGGAGGGGCAGTTGGACCGGATACCGGGGCTCTCGGCCCCCACCTAACCTCCCCCTGGCAGAGGGAGGTATCCGTTCGGTGAAGCTGCGAGTAAATTGAGCCTAGCGACCGCTGCGGTAGTTGGGGGCTTCGCGGGTGATGGTGACGTCGTGGACGTGGCTTTCGCTAAGCGCCGCGCCCGAGATCTTGACGAACACGGAGTTGTCGCGGAAGTCCTTGAGATTGTGGGCACCAGTGTAGCCCATGGAGGCGCGCAGGCCGCCTGCGAGCTGGTGCAGCACGGCGCCGGCAGCCCCCTTGTACGGCACCTGGCCTTCAATGCCTTCGGGGACCAGCTTCATCTGGTCGCGCACATCCTGCTGGAAGTAGCGATCAGCCGAGCCGGAGCCCATGGCGCCGACCGAGCCCATGCCGCGATAGGATTTGTAGGAGCGCCCCTGGTAGAGATAGACCTCGCCGGGGCTTTCGTCGGTGCCCGCCAGGAGCGAGCCGACCATGACGCAGGATGCGCCACCGGCCAGCGCCTTGGCCATGTCGCCGGAGAACTTGATGCCACCATCGGCAATGACCGGGACGCCCTGGCGGTCGCCCTCTTCGGCGCAGCCCATGACTGCCGCGAGCTGTGGCACACCAACACCGGCAACAATGCGCGTTGTGCAGATCGAGCCGGGGCCGATACCCACCTTGATGGAATCCGCGCCCGCGCCGACCAGCGCCTTGACGGCTTCAGCAGTGGCGACATTGCCCGCGACGATGCGCACACCATTGCTCTCGCGCTTGACGCGCTCGACAGCTTCGGCAACGCGAACGGAGTGGCCGTGGGCAGTATCGATGACCAGCAAGTCGACGCCGGCATCAATGAGCTGCATGGAGCGCTCAAAGCCGGCATCACCCACGGTGGAGGCGGCAGCGACGCGCAGGCGACCGCGATCATCCTTGACCGCGTTGGGGTTGAGCTGGGCCTTTTCGATGTCCTTGACAGTGATCAGGCCGGTGCAACGATAATCGGCGTCGACGACCAGCAGCTTTTCGATGCGGTGCTTGTGCAGCAGCACTTTGGCTTCTTCCTTGGAAACGCCGTCGCGCACGGTGACGAGCTTTTCAAAGGTCATCAGTTCGCGGATGGGCTGGGCAGGATGCGACGCGAAGCGCACATCGCGATTGGTCAGAATGCCAACCAGCTTGCCCGTGGCGCGACCGCCCGTGCCGCCATTTTCGACAACCGGAATGCCCGAAATGCGGTTGGACTGCATCAGCGCCAGCGCGTCGGCAAGGGTCGCATCGGGGCCGATGGTGATGGGATTGACCACCATGCCGCTTTCGAAGCTTTTGACCTGGCGGACTTCCTCGGCCTGCTGTTCAGCGGTGAGGTTCTTGTGGATCACGCCCATGCCACCGGCCTGAGCCATGGCGATGGCCATGGCGCTCTCGGTAACGGTGTCCATGGCCGACGACAGGATTGGAAGGTTGAGTGCTATGTCCTTGGTGACATAGGTCGAAATGTCGGTCTCGGTGGGCAGAACATCAGAGCGCGCGGGCTGCAGCAGCACGTCGTCGAAGGTCAGCGCCGCATCGCCAGTAACAGTGGTAATAATCTTCGCCAAGGCCAGACCTTTCCGGACTTCTGAATGAGATCAGAGATGTAGGGTATTGAACCGGACGGAATTGAAATCGTCGGGTTCAGGTTGGCGAGGGTCAATAGCACCGGCAGTGCGGCTTGCATAGGGGGCCGGGCTTACGTGACGCTTTTGCCAGATAAGCGCCTAAAGCGCCGCCGTGCTGCACAAATTCTACCATACAAGGGAGAGGCAAGGGTTCTCAGAACAGCCAGAGCGGTTCATACTGAGACCTGTCGCGCTCGCGACGCTTCCGATTCCTCCCCGGTCCCTGCCCTCGTGATCCGCGTCACACCCCTCATATTGGCGGTCGCCCTGTTCATGGAACAGATGGATTCGACCGTGATCGCGACATCGCTGCCAGCGATCGCGGCCGATATCGGCACGCAGCCGATTGCGCTCAAGCTGGCGCTGACGGCGTATTTCGTGGCGCTGGCCATCTTCATTCCGATCAGCGGCTGGATGGCCGACCGCTTCGGGGCCAAGAACATTTTCCGCATTGCCATTGGCGTGTTCATGCTGGGCTCACTGGCCTGCTCGTTCTCGTTCTCGCTAGAAACTTTCGTGCTGTCGCGGTTCTTTCAGGGCATTGGTTCTTCGATGATGACGCCGGTGGGGCGCCTGCTGCTGGTGCGCTCGACGCCGCGCAATGAGCTGGTGTCGGCGATGGCGTGGCTGACGATTCCGGCGCTGCTGGGGCCGCTGACCGGGCCACTGATCGGCGGGTTTCTGACGACATACCTGAGCTGGCACTGGATCTTCTGGATCAATATCCCGATCGGCATTGCCGGGATCATTCTGGTCGGCATCTTTCTCAAGGTTCCCGAAGAGCGCAGCCAGCGGCGGCTGGATTTCCGCGGCTTTCTGATTGCCGCCGTGGCGTTCTCGGGCACGGTGTTTGGCCTGTCGGTGGTGAGCCTGCCAGCGCTGCCAATTGTTTATGGATATGCAACGCTGGCAGTGGGGTTGGCAGCGGGCGTGCTGTATTTCGTGCACGCGCGGCGCACGCAACACCCTCTGCTTGACCCCCACCTGTTCCGGCACAAGCTGTTTCGTTCGGCGGTGATCGGGGGCTCGTTCTTCCGCATCGGCGTTGGTGCAGTGCCATTCCTGCTACCGCTCATGCTGCAGCTTGGCTTCGGAATGACGCCCTTTCAATCGGGTGCCATCACCTTCGTTTCGGCAATCGGCGCGATCATGAGCAAGTTTCTGGCAGAGAAGGTCTATGCCCGCTTCGGCTTTCCCCGAACGCTGGGCTTCGCCTCGTTCTTTGGCGGGGTGCTGATAGCGGCTCAGGGGCTGTTTGACACCGCTACGCCGGTCTTGGTGATCATGGTGGTGCTGCTGCTCGGCGGGGTTTTGCGGTCGGTGTTTTTCACCGGCGCCAATGCGCTGGGCTATGCCGATGTGGGCGACGCCGAGGCCAGCCAAGCCACGGCCATTGTCGCGGTGGCACAGCAATTGAGCGTGGCGTTTGGCGTGGCGGTGGCGGGCGCCATTCTTGAGGCCAGCACCCAGATGCGTGGCAGCGAGCTGCAGCTGGTGGATTTTCAGATCGCATTTTTCGTGGTGGGCGGGCTGAGCGCGCTGGCCGGATTCATTTACTGGCGTCTGCCGGTGGACGCGGGCAGCAATGTCTCGGGCCACAGGGCGATGGCAACGCAAAAGGAGTGATCAGGGTCTGCCCCTGATCGAAACATCGTGTCCCGTATCACCCCTCTCATTCTGGCCACTGCCCTGTTCATGGAAAACATGGACTCCACGGTCATTGCGACCTCACTGGCGGCCATTGCCATCGATATTGGCACCGATCCGATCTCGCTGAAGCTGGCATTGACCGCCTATCTGGTGGCGCTGGCCATGTTCATTCCGATTTCAAGCTGGATGGCCGACCGGTTCGGGGCGCGCAATGTGTTCCGGATGGCGATGCTGGTGTTCGTGCTGGGCTCCATCGCCTGCGCCTTTGCCGATTCGCTGTTCGCCTTTGTTGCGGCGCGGTTCCTGCAGGGCATGGGCGGCGCGCTGATGACCCCGGTGGCCCGACTGGTGCTGGTGCGCTCAACCCCACGACATGATCTGGTCAATGCCATGGCCTGGCTAACCATTCCGGGCATGATCGGGCCGATTGTCGGGCCGCCATTTGGCGGGTTTCTAACGACGTATTTCTCGTGGCACTGGATCTTTCTGATCAATGTGCCGATCGGCATTCTGGGGATCGTGCTGGTCAGCAAGTTTCTGCCCGACACCACCCGCGTCGCGCCGCGTGCCATCGACTTCAAGGGTTTTGGACTGGCCGCGCCCGCATTTGCGCTGTTTGCGTTCGGCACCTCGGTGATCAGCCTGCCGGCCCTGCCACCCATGGTGGGCGTGGTGGCCACGGTCATCGGCATACTGATGGCGTTTCTCTATGCCCGGCATGCGCTGAACACCGACAATCCGCTTTTTGACCTCCGCCTGCTGCGGTTTCCAATGTTTCGCAGCGCGGTGGTGGCGGGTACGTTCTTCCGGCTCGGCCAGGGCGCGACGCCGTTTCTGTTCCCGCTGATGCTGCAGTTGAGCTTTGGCTATACCCCGTTCGAATCGGGGATGATCACCTTCTCGGCGGCCATCGGCGCGATCATCGCCAAATTCGTCGCCCACGCGATCTTTGTGCGGATCGGCTTTCGCACCGCCCTGACAGTGTCCACGCTTGTCTCGGCGATGGGGCTGTTGGCAATGGGACTATACACGCCGGAGACCGCGATCATGCTGATCATCGGCATTCTGGTGTTTGTCGGCTTCTGGCAGTCGGTGTTCTGGACCGGGAGCAATGCGTTCGTCTTTGCCGATATTGACGACAAGGACGCCGGTCAGGCCAATGTTATGAGCCAGGTGTCGACACAGCTGTCGATTGCACTGGGCGTGGCGCTGGGCGGCGGCATGCTCGAGCTGAGCACAGCGCTGCACGGCGGCGAGTTGGTGCTGGCCGATTTCCACTTCGCCTTCATGGTGCTGGCGGGAGTGTGTCTGATCTCAACAGTGATGTTCTTCCGGCTACCGAAGGATGCAGGCCATCAGTTGACGCATGCTGGCGGCGGGGCGCACTGAAACCGGCATGCCCCTCCTCCTACCAGGGGAAGGTGCTGCGCCGTGAATGGGTGCTCAGCAAGCCGCCTGCCGGGAGAGCGGTTTGAACCGCTTTAGCGGTCGTATTCGCCCTCGCCGGGGACGGTGTCATTGGTGCCCTTGAAGCCCTTGGCGATGAGATAGGCCTCGGCCGAGTCAGCGCGGCTGGAGGGTGGCTTGGCGTGGTGCGTGGACTTGAAGTGGCGCTTGAGCATGTGCAGCAGTTCATGCTCGGTGCCCCCCTGGAACACCTTGGCGATAAACACCCCGCCCGGTGCCAGCACATCGAGTGCAAAGGCCGCTGCGACTTCGATCAGCTGCACGATGCGCATGTGATCCGTCGGGCGATGGCCCGTCGTCGGCCAGGCCATGTCGGACATGACCAGATCGGCCTTCTTGCCGCCCATGGCTTCGATCAGCATGGCGGGCGCGTCGTCGTCGGTGAAGTCCTTCATCAGCAGCTTGACGCCGGGGATGGGGTCCATTTCGAGATAATCGATGCCCACGATCAGCGGATTGGCGTCGGTCGAGCCGATCGCCTTGGCAGCGACCTGTGACCAGCCACCAGGCGCCGCACCCAGATCGACAATGCGCATGCCCTTGCGGAAGAGCTTATGCTTGTCGTCCATTTCCTTGATCTTGAAGGCCGCACGGGAGCGGTAGCCTTCAGCGCGCGCGCGGGCAACATAGGGGTCGTTGAGCTGACGCTCGAGCCACTTGGTCGAACCGGTCTTGCGGCCCCGGGCCGTCTTGAGCCGGATCTTGAGGTCCTTGTCGGACTTGCGTCCGCCGGTCCCGAGAGCTTTATCCACCATTGTTGTTTCTCCGAGGATAGCGCGAGGCACGCGACCGGGTCCGGTCGGCATCCATCAGCGATATCAAAATTCCTTCGCGCAAGCCGCGATCTGCGACCCGCACCCGCTCTGTGGGCCATTCGCGACGAATGGCTTCAAAGATGGCACAGCCGGGCAATACCAGATCGGCGCGGTCACGGCCAATGCAGGGATGAGCGACCCGCCGTTCGAACGGCATGCCGATCAGCACATTCATGGTTTCATCAACCTGGTCGCGATGCATCCATAGCCCGTCAACCTTCTGGCGCTCATAGCGCTCCAGCCCCAGATGCAGGCCGGCCAGGGTTGTCACGGTGCCCGAGGTGCCAATGAGATGGACCGGGTGGCTGGCAATCATCTGGCGCAGCTTTTCGCGGCCACGGAACTGGCGCAAGTGGTCGCTGACATGGTTGACCATGGCTTCGAAGACTTCGGGAGTGACATTCACACCACCAAATTTCTCGGCGATCGAAACCACCCCGACCGGCAGGGACTGCCATGAGCGGATGGAAGCCGGCATGCGCCCCTGGGACTTTGGACGTCCACCGCGAAAATCGAGCCAGGCCAGTTCGGACGACCCACCGCCAATATCGAAGATCAGGGCGCCAGCGGTATCGGCATCGATCAGATCCGCGCAACCGGTAACAGCCAGTTCGGCCTCGGTGCGGCGATCGACGATTTCGAGCTCAAGCCCGACCTCTTCCTTGACTCGCTCGAGGAAGGCCGGCCCGTTCTCGGCGGCACGGCAGGCTTCGGTGGCGATCAGGCGCATGCGGGCGGGCTGGTGTTCGCGCAGCTTGTTGCGGCACTGGCGCAAGGCGTCGATCGTACGGTCCATCGCTGCTTCGCCAAGACGGCCGGTGACCGACACGCCCTCGCCCAGCCGGACGATACGGGTAAAGCCATCGAGCACCCGGAACCCATGATCATGGGGCCGGGCAATCAGCAGGCGACAGTTATTGGTGCCAAGGTCGAGCGCGGCGTAAAGCGGCCCGCGATGCTTGCGAGTCGGATTGGTGGCGGGCGCTGTCCGCTTGTCCGTATGGACAGCCGGCCCCTTGGCCACTGTCTTCCCCACCTGGTCAGGACCAGATGGAGCACGGAGTGCCGGCTCGTCCAAAGACGGAGGTACGGCAGCGGACCGATCGGAATCGGTCACATTAGTCTCCTGATGTGCGCGGTCGCTGTAGCCGGCAGATCCGGTCGCGCCCGAACGCACTTATTTGCGTGTCATCTTCAACGGTAGAGCAAGGTTCGGTTGAGCGCAATGAAATGCGTCGCAGCCCCTGCATGCGATGGGGACACCCGAATGACGCGGAACAAGGCATGGCGAGAAAATGCCATTTGGTTAGGCAGAATGCTGCGTGAATGTGCGATCGCGAGCAGTACTGCGCGCGACACTGATTCAACGCGCCAGCCTAAACCTCTGATCCATATACCCTTTCAGGCAGGTGTGACATTGGCACGTTTCATGCTTTGAGTTTAGTGAGAGCTCGTAGTGAGCTTGAACAGTTTGGGTGTCCAGCGTTGGGCGCCCCGCATGGCAAAGCTGCCAATCGTTTCGCGACCCCGGTGCAAACCGGCGCGCTTCGATTGGCAGCTTTTTTGTTTTGCATTGCGCCGAACAGGAGAACGCGTATGAGCGAGAGACTCGTCATTGTCGGAAACGGCATGGCACCCGGACGGATGCTTGAGCATCTGTTTGAAGCGGCGCCAGGTCGATTCGACGTCACCATTTTCAATGCCGAGCCGCGGGTGAACTACAATCGGCTGATGCTGTCGCCCGTCCTGTCGGGTGAAAAGACCTATGAAGAGATCATCACCCATGGCGATGAGTGGTATGCCGAACATGGCGTGACGCTGCACAAATCCTCGCCGGTGAGCCAGATTGATCGGGCGGCCAAGCGGGTCGTCTCGGCCAACGGGCTGGTCGCGGATTATGATCATCTGGTGATCGCCACGGGGTCCAGTCCATTCATTCCACCCGTGCCCGGTCATCAGCTTGAGGGCGTGGTGACCTATCGTGACCTTGATGACGTCGACAAGATGCTGGCTGCAGGCGCGGGCAGCAAGATCGTGGTGATCGGCGGCGGATTGCTGGGGCTTGAAGCTGCAGCGGGGCTCAAGATGCGGGGCATGGATGTGACCGTGCTGCATCTGGCGCCAACGCTGATGGAGCGTCAGCTTGATCCTGCCGCGGGCTATCTGCTGGAGAATGCCTTTAGCGAGCGCGGCGTACGCGTGATCACCCAGGCCAATACCAAGCAGGTACTGGGCACGGAGCGTGTCGAAGGGGTGGAACTGGCCGACGGCACGGTGATCGACTGCTCCATGGTGGTGATGGCCGTGGGTATTCGTCCCGCGACGGGTCTGGCCAAGGAGAGCGGTTTGGCGGTCAATCGCGGCATTGTGGTGGATGACCAGATGCGCACCGATGACCCGCATATCTATGCGTTGGGCGAATGCGCCGAGCATAGGGGCCTGTGCTACGGGCTGGTCGCGCCCCTCTACGAGATGGGACAGGTGCTGGCTGATACGCTGATCGGACAGCCTGCGAGCTATCAAGGCTCGGTGACCTCGACCAAGCTCAAGGTGACCGGAATTGACCTGTTTTCAGCAGGTGACTTCGGCGAGGGCGAGGACCGCGAGGAAATCGTACTGCGCGATGCCAGCAGCGGGGTCTACAAGCGGCTCGTGCTGAAAGACAACAAGATCATCGGCGCCGTGCTGTATGGCGAAACCGCCGATGGACCGTGGTTTTTCGACCTGCTCAAACGCGGGGTGGATACGCAGGAAATGCGCGACACCCTGATTTTTGGCCAGGCGTATCAGGGGGGCACCCCCCTGGACCCTATGGCGGCCGTTGCAGCCTTGCCGGATGAGGCAGAGATCTGTGGCTGTAACGGCGTATGCAAAGGCAAGATCACCACGACCATTACCGGCAAGGGGCTGACCGGGCTCGACGGCGTGCGCGCCCACACCAAGGCTTCGGCCTCGTGTGGTTCGTGCACCCATCTGGTGGAGCAATTGCTGCACCTGACGCTAGGCGAGGGCTATAATCCGGCGGCGGTCCAGCCAATGTGCGCCTGCACCGAATATGGCCATGACGACGTTCGCCGCCTGATCATTGCCAAAGGACTGAAATCGATCCCCGCAGTGATGCAGGAACTGGAATGGAAAACCAGTTGCGGCTGCGCCAAGTGCCGCCCTGCCCTGAACTACTACCTGGTTTCGGACTGGCCTGGCGAATATGTCGATGACGGGCAGTCACGCTTCATCAATGAGCGGGTGCACGCCAATATCCAGAAAGATGGCACCTATTCGGTGGTGCCGCGCATGTGGGGGGGGATGACCAACCCCAAGGAATTGCGGGCTATTGCCGATGTGGCCGACAAGTTCGCAATCCCTGCCGTGAAAGTCACCGGCGGCCAGCGCATCGACCTGTTGGGGGTCAAGAAGGAAGATCTACCGGGCGTATGGGCCGATCTGAATGCGGCCGGAATGGTTTCCGGCGCCGCATACGCCAAGGGGCTGCGGACAGTCAAAACCTGTGTGGGATCGGACTGGTGCCGGTTTGGCACGCAGGATTCCACCGGGCTGGGCATTCGGATTGAAAAGTTCATGTGGGGTGCCTGGACTCCAGCCAAACTGAAGCTTGCAGTGTCGGGCTGCCCGCGCAACTGCGCCGAGGCGACGTGCAAGGATATCGGCGTGATCTGCGTCGACAGTGGCTATGACATCCAGTTTGCCGGCGCGGCAGGTCTGGACATCAAGGGCACCGAATTGCTGTGCCACGCCGATACCGAGGACGAGGCGCTCGAGATTATCGTGGCGCTGACCCAGTTGTATCGCGAACAGGGCCGCTATCTCGAGCGCATCTACAAATGGGCCAAGCGGGTGGGGACGCCGTCGATCCTGGCCAATGTGGTCGAGGATCTCGACAAGCGACGCGCCTACTACGAGCGGTTCGTCTATTCGCAGACCTTTGCCCAGGTTGACCCCTGGGAGGAGCGGGTCAACGGCAAGGACGCGCATGAGTTCGCGGCCCTGGCGGAATTCGGCATGCCGGTGGCGGCAGAATGATGGAGCAGAGCATGAGCGAGTGGATCGACATCGGCAGCATTGACGCCATCCCCCGCCGAGGTGCGCGATGCGTGAACACCCCCAGTGGCAAGATCGCGGTGTTCCGCACGCAGGAGGACCAGATCTTTGCCATGGACAATCAATGCCCGCACAAGGGCGGCCCGCTCAACGAGGGCATTGTCCATGGTGCGTCGGTAACCTGTCCTTTGCACAACTGGGTCTTCGATCTGGCAACGGGCGTGGCCCAAGGTGCCGATAGCGGTCACGTGCAGACCTACCCCGTTACGCTGGTGGATGGTCGCATCCTGATGACGATTGATCAGGCACTGGCCGCCGCCGAATAGCGCCAAGCCCCCGGCTCAATCCTCGTGGCCGGGGCGCGTCACCTTTGGAGGATCACTGGCGGGAAAGGAATCGGCCAGTTCGCGATCGAGTTCCGCGTCCAGCTCCTCTGGGGTATGGTGCTGGTGGTGCTCGGCATCCTTGGTCGGCGCAGGCTGTTTGGAATCTGCTTGTGGCTTGTCGGCGGACATTAAACGTCTCCATGGTTTGGCGAGCGTGAGACAAAAGCGCGAAAAGACAGAAAATCTATTGGGCCATGTCGAAATCGACGACTGGCTTCCGTTCTCGGATCATCCACTAACCAAAGAGGTGATGATCCATGACGCTTATTACAACCACCCTATATGCCCTGCCCCTGACCATGATCTGGTTTGCCCTCTGGGTGAACGTGTCGCGCCACCGGGCGGCATTATCCTGTTCGATTGGCGATGCCGACGACAAGAACCTGCTGCAGGTCATCCGGCGCCACGGCAATTTCATCGAATGGGTACCCTTCGTGCTGCTGCTGATGGTGCTGGCGGAGGCGCAGGGCGCTGATGCGCAATGGCTGCACGCGGCGGGCATCTTGCTGGTGCTGGGGCGCATTGTGCACCCGTTTGGGCTGGCCATCCACAACGCAGGACATCCCCTGCGCTATCTCGGCAACGGGAGCAACATGCTGGCCGTGTTGATTTTGCTGATCCCGCTGGTTCGGATTGTCACCGGTTTGTGAAACATTGCCTTCAAAGGCGTCAAAAGGAATTCTGAAATGCAATACATGCTGTTGATCTACAATGACCCGACCACCGAGCCTCGCTACGGTACGCCGGAATTTGAAGCCATGATGGGCAAGTTCTTCGCGCTCAACGAGCAGATGAAAGCCGACAAGGTGCTGGTATCGGGCGAGGGTCTCAGAGGCATCGAAACGGCGACGTCTGTGCGCGTACGCAGCGGCAAGACCGAAACCATGGATGGTCCGTTTGCCGAAACGCGTGAACATCTGGGCGGCTACTACGTAATCGAGGTGCCTGATCTGGACGCCGCGCTCCGCTATGCCGCAATGGTGCCATCGGCCCAGTGGGGCACCGTCGAGGTGCGTCCGCTGATGTCCTATAATCCAGCAGGCTAGAACGATGGTATCGGCCGCCTCCGGCGCTGTTGCCGCAACACGGGCGCTTGATCACCTGGTGCGCAATGAACGGGGGCGGCTGACCGCAGCGCTGATTGCCCGACTGGGCAATTTTCAACTGGCGGAAGATTCTTTGCAGGATGCCATGGTCTCGGCGGTGTCGCATTGGGGCCGGAATGGCGTGCCGCATTCGCCGCAGGGCTGGCTGCTGCAGGTGGCTTACCGCAAGGCAATTGACCGCATTCGACATGACCGCTCGCAGGCCCGCACCGTTTCGGCGCTCAAACCGCTGCTCGGTGAAGAGACTGGCGTGGAGCCACACGAAATTCCCGATGAGCGCCTGCGGCTGATCTTTACCTGTTGCCACCCTGCCCTTGAGCGCAAATCACAGGTGGCGCTGACCCTGCGAACCATTGCAGGACTTTCGACAGCTGAGATTGCTGCTGTGTTTCTGGACAGCGAAACCACGATGGGTCAGCGCCTGTCACGGGCCAAGACAAAGATAGCAGCAGCTGGCATTCCTTTCGCCGTGCCACAGGCAGAGGATTGGCCGGGTCGACTGCAAGCGGTGCTGGCAGTGATCTATCTGGTGTTTACCAGCGGCTATGCCGCCGGTCCGACAGAAGCTCGCGATCTGGCAACAGAGGCGATTTATCTGATGCGGATGCTGGATAGGCTGCGCCCCGATGAAGCAGAGATTGAAGGCTGCCAGGCGCTATTGCTGATCACCCATGGACGGCGAGCCGCACGGCTGGACACTAATGGAGTGACCGTGCCACTGGCCGAGCAGGACCGGCAACTTTGGGACCGCCCGATGATTGAGGAAGGCCTGTCGCTGGTCGCGCGCGCCATGGCCCGACGGACACCGGGGCCTTACCAGATCAAGGCGGCTATCGCAGCGTGTCATGTTCAGGCCGAGCGATCGGACTGGCCGCAAATCGCCCTGCTCTATGATGAACTCTGGCGTCTGGAGCCGACGCCGGTCGTCAGATTGAACCGGGCGGTGGCGTTGGCGGAAACCGGCCTGTTTGATCTGGCGCTGCAAGAGACGGGCATGGTTGCCGGAGAACTGGATCAGTATCAGCCCTTTCACGCCGCCCACGCGGACCTGCTGGCCCGCACCGGGCAGACCGCGCCGGCCCTGCTTGCCTATGCGCGGGCAATAGAGCTTTCAGGCTCTGAGGCCGACCGCAATTGGCTGCGACAACGCTGCATGCAGCTGCGGCAACGCGTCTAAATCAGGCATTTAAATTGCTTTACTGCAACACGTTAGCCGGATCGAGGCAGGCAGTGTAAACTGCGTCACCATGCGGGGTGGAATCGCGGCGTGACCCTGCCCAATATATGGCCAACCCGATTGGACAATGCTTGTCGGGGCAGCTCACAGGACGATCCATGACCTTCGGTATGACCGCAGAAATCCTGGCCCGTATCCAGTTCGCGTTTACGGTGTCCTTCCACTTCATCTTCCCGGCCTTCTCGATCGGCACGGCCAGTTTTCTGGCGGTGCTCAACGGATTGTGGCTGTGGAAGCGCGACCCGGCCTATCTCAAGCTGTTTGAATACTGGAAGACGATCTTTGCGGTGACCTTTGGCATGGGTGTCGTGTCCGGCATTGTGATGAGCTACCAGTTCGGCACCAACTGGTCGGTGTTTTCGGACAGGGCCGGCGCCGTGATTGGTCCGCTGATGGGCTATGAAGTGCTCACCGCGTTCTTCTTGGAAGCCGGGTTTCTCGGCATTGCCCTGTTTGGCCGCAGGCGGGTGGGCGACACGCTGCACATGGTTGCCGTAGCCATGGTGGCGATCGGCACGTTGGTATCGGCAACCTGGATCACGTCGGCAAACAGCTGGATGCACACACCGGCTGGCTATGGCATCGACGCCAACGGGATTTTCTATCCCGAGGACTGGTGGGCGATCATCTTTAACCCCTCCTTCCCCTATCGGCTGACCCACACCGTGCTGGCTGCCTTCCTGACGACGGCCTTTGCCGTGGGCGCGGTGGGGGCGTGGCACCTGCTCAAGGACAGCACCAACCGGCAGGCGCGGATCATGTTCTCAATGGCCATGTGGATGGCGGCAATTGTCACGCCGATGCAGATCCTGGTTGGCGACATGCATGGCCTGAACACGCTGGAGCACCAGCCGGCCAAGATTGCCGCGATGGAAGGCCATTACGAGTCCCATGAAGACGGGGCACCCTTGATCCTGTTCGGCATTCCCGATGACGAAGCCGAGGAAACCAAATACGCCATCGAAATTCCCAAGCTGGGTTCGCTGATCCTGACCCATGAGTGGGATGGTGCCATTGAGGGGCTCAAGGCTTTCCCCAAGGAGGACCGCCCCCCCGCCCTGATCCCGTTCTTCACCTTCCGCATCATGGTGGGGCTTGGCCTGTTGATGCTGGGCATGGGCATGTGGTCGCTCTGGGCGCGCTACCACAAGACGCTCTACACCAATAGGTGGCTGCTGCGGGCAGCGCTGCCGATGGGTGGCTCGGGTTTCGTCGCGGTGCTGGCGGGCTGGTACACCACTGAGGTGGGCAGGCAGCCCTACACGGTCTACGGGCTGCTCCGCACCGCAGATAGCCTGTCTCCGGTGGCTGCGCCCGCTGTAGGGGCCTCGCTGCTGGCTTTCGTGATTGTCTACTTCCTGGTGTTTGGCGCTGGCGTTTTCTACCTGTTCCGCCTGTTCCGCCGGCCACCGCTCGAAATCGAGGACATGGAACTGGAGAAGGGTCCAACCCGCGCCGCGGGTCTGGTGCCCGGACCGGCGCAGGAAGAAACGCTGGGAGGCCCCAATGCCCATTGATCTGCCAACCATCTGGGCGGGCATCATTGCCTTTGCCGTGCTGGCCTATGTCATTCTGGACGGGTTCGACCTGGGCGTGGGCATCCTGTTCCCGCTGTTTCCGCACCGCCGGGACCGGGACATCATAACCAACTCGATTGCGCCCGTCTGGGACGGCAACGAGACCTGGCTTGTGCTTGGTGGCGGCGGGCTGATGGCGGTGTTTCCGGTGGTTTATGCCACTGTGCTGCCAGCGCTTTACATGCCCATCATCGCCATGCTGCTGGGGCTGATCTTCCGTGGCGTCGCGTTTGAATTCCGGCACCGCACGCAACGCGGATCGGTTTGGTGGGATGTCGGGTTCTGGGCGGGCTCGACCGTGGCCGGGTTTACCCAGGGTATCGCGCTGGGTGCACTGGTGCAGGGCATCGATGTCGCAGACCGCAGCTATGTCGGCGGCTGGTGGGACTGGCTGACGCCGTTCTCGCTGCTGACCGGGCTGGCTGTGGTGGTGGGCTACGGCCTGCTGGGCGCAACATGGATCAACCTCAAGACATCGGGCGAGTTGCAGGCGCACGCACGACGGATCGCCATGTTTGCCGGTGCTGGCACGCTGGTGCTGATCGGTGTTGTGAGCCTGTGGACGCCATTTGTGCGCGGGATCTATTTCGAACGCTGGTTTGGCTGGCCGACGGCGTTCTTCTCGGCCTTTGTTCCAGCGCTTCTGGGCGTCTGTGCGCTGGGTCTGTGGCACGGACTGATCACCGACAAGCACCTGCAGCCCTTTCTGGCGGCACTGGGGCTGTTCGTGCTGAGCTTTGTCGGCCTGGGGATCAGTTTTTATCCCTATATCGTGCCTGGCGCGCTGACCATTGCCGAAGCCGCTGCGCCCGACAGTTCGCTGCAGTTCCTGCTGGTGGGTGCGGTGATCCTGATCCCGACAATCCTGGCCTATACCGGCTACGCCTACTGGGTGTTCCGCGGCAAGATCGACCCTGAAGAGGGGTATCACTGATGGCCACCAAACCGGCCTTCACGCAAGCTGGGTGGTTCATCGGCCTCTGGCTCGCCGGTGTGCTGGCAGTTGGACTGGTGGGGCTGGTAATCAAGCTGCTTCTGGGCAGCTAGGGGCGGTTACTGGCTGAGCAGCAGGTCGCGCGCCTGGTTGATCTTGGCGGCAAGATAGCTTGAGCCACCATGGTCGGGGTGCACAGCTTTCATCAGCTCGCGGTGGGCGGCCCTGATCGCCTCATCGCTGGCACCCGGCTTGAGCCCAAGGACTTCGTAGGCCTCCGCGAGCGGGTCTGACGCAGCAGCGCGCTCACCATGCTGGTTGTCCCGCTGGGTTTCAGCAAAATACTCCCGCCAGCCGGCACGGTTGGCATCAAGCCAGCTTTCGAGCAAATGCAGGCTATCGGGGTCGGCTTCAATTTCGGCGATCAGTGCACGAGTCTCATTCTCGCCCAGATCCATCAGATCAGCGCCCGCGAAGGGACCACTGAGTACCCGGCCCTCTACGGCACCAGTATCGTGATCGAGCTCCATGGCCAGGTATCGGCTTTGCACCTTGGAAATATTGCCTTCGGGTGGACCATCGAAGGAGAAAGGCCCCAGCCGCCCAGTGCGCCATACGGAGATAGCGGTGGCGCCCAGAATCAGAGCGATGTCGATCCGTCGGGCGAAAATCATGAAGGCAGCGGCCAGCCCGGCGACGCCAACGACAAGCCAGCGCAGGCCGGTCATCAGCAGCCCGCGGTCAACGCCGCGCAGGAACTGATAGATCGCCAGGATCGCGAGCAGCGCCAGGGCGCCAAGAAATACATAACTCATCCGTGGCCGATCTGGGCCAGCAGGGCCTTGGCCTGACCGCTATTCTGCAGCTTGAGCAGATCGCGGCCACCGCTGGCAAAAGCAGCAACAGCCTTGAGCAATGCGGCCAGTTCCTGGGGTGCAGAAGCATCAAAGCGGGCATAGGCGCCCTTGCTCAGCCGGGCAAATTCGCGAAAAGCGGCCTCGACCCGACTATCGCGGCCTTCCTGAAAGACAAATAGCGGACAGCCCAGCAGACCTAACTGGCCGGCTTTTGCTGCGAGAGCGTCGACGTTCTCCTCGATAGCATCACCGACAAACACCACAGCGTTGATGCGGCGCTTGGTATGTTCGGTGCGGGCATGGGCGAAAACCCGGCCGATCTGGGTATTGCCGCCCCGGCAATCAATGCCGCTCATCAGCTTTGACAGGGCACCGGCGTCAATAACCCATTTGGAAGCCCGACACTCACCCAGCCCACGGAAATACAACAATTGCACCTGTAGCGCGCTGTCCTTGGGAATGGCCTTGAACATCTCAGCCTGCAGCGAACAGGCCAAATCCCAGGTTGGTTGCCGGCTCATTGTGGCATCGAGGGCGAACAATAGCCGTCCATCCTGGCCTGCATTGGGCCGCGCTACCGCGCCGACCTTGCGCACGAAGGCGGCAACGCTGTCGCTAACCTTGCCTTCCTGACGCAGAACACTGCCCTGCTTTGTCCGATCTTTTTCCGCCATGGCACTAATATGTGGTTGGAGCGCCCGGACGGCAAGCTCCAGCGCCCGCGGCAAGATAACCGTTTGGAGAGGTGCTCGACACGCCTGTCACCAAACAGTTGCGCGCTTCATGCCCCGGCCCTATTCGCCGAAGGTGTTGAAGCCCATGTTGAGATGGAACTGCAGGGCGTACTGGTAGCTGATGCGGTCGCGCGCAGCCAGGGCCTCAATGACTGCGGCATGTTGCTCAAAGGTGTTGGTGCGGAAGTCCTGCCGGGACTTGCCCTTCTCCATGATACCGATAATCACCGGCTTCATGATGCGATAAAGTTCGATCAGCGCGTCATTGTCCAGTATCCGGACCAGACCGACGTGGAAGTTGAAGTCGGCCTCGGATGCATCGGATTTGGTCTCAGCATTGCCCATGGCCGTATTGGCGGCATTCAGCACAGCCAGATGCTCATCGGTGAGATTGTCGAACATGGCATCAACCGAATTGACCTCGATCAGGGTACGGAAGCCCTGGATATCGGTGAAGGTCTTGCGCGAAATCTCGATGGTGTTGAACGTGAACAGATCAAAGGCGCGCGCCATGCGGTTGTCGATGATGGTCGCCCCGACCTTGGGACGGACCTCGACAACGCCATAGGCCTTGAGCATACGCATTGCCTCGCGGACCGTATTGCGGCTGGTGGAGAAACGCTCGCACAGCTCCCGTTCGGATGGCAGAGCATCACCAACCCTGAGCAGTTCGCTATCGATCAGCCCCCGGATATCGAGCACCAGTGCCTCCACGGCCGAGCGGGCGCGCACCGATGTATCGGCAGGTTCAACGGGGGGGCGTGGGGAGATCAAGGCGGCTTCTCCGGTGGCAGGGGCCAAAACTGGGCATACAACTTTTGTAGGACCAGATTTTGCATAAAAGCGCAGCATCTGGCAATAACCCGCAGAATTCAAACCCCCTTTGTGCCGATATGGGGGCAACTGGTATGACAAAAAGCGGAAAAACGGTCAAAAAGTGATATTGCCCTGATTGATTGCGTGCGCAATTCGTGCACAGTTCGGGCAACCATCCGGCGAGAACGATGCACTCCCGGGTCTATTGCCCGACCAAACAAACTGCATCGACATGGGAGAGAGACGTGAGTTTCACCAAATCATTCGCGGGACTAGCCGCGCTTACCGTTTCGGTTCTGGCGCTGACCGGCGCCGCTATGGCCGCTGACTACAACTGGACCTTCCAGACCTCGGAAAGCGCTGGCGAGCCTGGCTTCATCAACAAGCAGAAGTGGGCCGACAGCGTCACCGAACTGTCCGGTGGCCGCATTGAAATCGAACTGCTGCCAATCGGCGCGGTCGTTCCACACACCGATACGCTGGAATCGGTTGGCGCCGGCATCCTGCAGGGCCACCTGACCGACCCAAGCTATTTTGCCGGCAAGGATCCAGCATTTGCCATGATGGGCAATCTGGTTGGTGCCTGGAGCGATCCATTCGAACTGCTGGGCTTCATGCAGTCCGGTGGCGGCAATGAGCTCTACGCCGAACTGGTTGAGCCATATGGTGTGCACCTGATCGGCACTGCTGCAACTGAACCAGAAGCCTTCGTGGCTTCGGTGCCGCTGCGCAGCGTTGAAGACCTCAAGGGCCTCAAGATGCGTGCCCCTGAAGGCATGGTCTATGAGATCTTCTCCAAGGCCGGCGCTTCGCCAGTGGCCCTGCCCGGTTCGGAAGTGTTCACCTCGCTCGACAAGGGCGTGATCGATGCCGCTGACTACACGGTGTTTGCCGCCAATCAGGGCCAGGGCATGAACGATATCGCTCATTACCCGCTCTATCCCGGCTTCCACTCGCTGCCGCTGATCGATATTTCGATGAACAAGGAAATCTGGGACGGCCTGCCAGCCGATCTGCAGGCGATCCTGAATGCATCGGTCGACCAGTTCATCTTCCAGCACATCTACTCGGTGCGTCAGCTTGATGCTGCAGCCGTGGCGGAAGCCAAGGCTAACCCTGAGATCGAGATCATCAACTGGTCGGGTGACGAGCGCGCCAAGTTCCGCCGCATTGCGCAGGACGAATGGAAGAACTGGGCTGCCAAGACCGATATGACCCAGCGCTACTACGACACGGTCATTGCCTATCTCGAAGGCCGTAACCTGATCTAGTCTGGTCCAGGTACCAACACCAAAACAAAGCGCCCGGCGGAGCATTCGGCCGGGCGCAAATGTATCGACCAGGAGACCCCAGATGGCCGACGACGTTGACATTGCCGCGGTCGCCGATGATGGCGACGCCGAAATCCGCACCGGTCTGGACCGGGTAGTTTCAGGCTCAAGCAAGATACTGGCCTGGGCCATTTTCCTGGCTTTTGGCATTACCGTCTATGAAGTGATTTCGCGCTACGTCTTCGACAGCCCGACCTTCTGGGCGCATGAGACAACCACGTTTCTGATTGCCGCGATCTTTCTGGTTGGCGGACCAATTGCCTTGGCGCGCGACAAGCATATCCGCGTGCGCATGATCTATGATGCGGTTTCGCCCAAGGGCCGCCGCATCCTCGATATCGTCAATTCGATCATCGCCATGGTGTTCTTCGCCGGGCTTGCCTATGCGGGCTGGATCATGTCGTGGAAGGCCACGCATTCGCCCACGGGCGAGATCCGCTTTGAGGGCACGGGCACCTCTTGGAACCCGCCGACGCCGGCCCTGCTGAAAATGCTGGTTCTGGTGTGCGTTGCCCTGATGTTCGTGCAGACCTTTTTGCATCTGATTGCCGCCATTCGCCGCGATGTTTCCGCACCGGCCAACCGCGCCGGGGAGAAATAATCATGGGCTTCAGCGCACTTGGAATTGAATACGGCTCTTACATTCTGGTCGGCTGCATCTTCTTGCTGCTGCTGACCGGCCAGCCACTGGCCTGGGTAACCGGTCTGGTTGCCCTGATTTTCACCTTTGGCTGGTTTGGCGGCAACGCCCTGCCTTTGGTGACCTCGCGCATTTTCGGTTTCATCACCGAATATTCGCTGGTTGCCATTCCCATGTTCATCCTGATGGCCGCCATGCTGGATCGATCCGGCATCGCCAAGGATCTGTTCAACGGCATGCGGGTGCTGGCCGGGCGATTGCCAGGTGGTGTCGCCGTGCAGACGCTGATCGTGGCCATTCTGATGGCCGCGATGTCGGGCGTGATTGGCGGCGAGATCGTGCTGCTGGGCATTCTGGCACTGCCCCAGATGCTGCGCCTGGGCTATGATCGCAACCTGTCGATTGGCGTGGTGTGCGCCGGTGGCTCCCTTGGCACCATGATGCCGCCATCGATCGTGCTGATCATCTACGGTCTGGTGGCCAGTGTCTCGATTGCCGATCTGTTCGTGGCCGCGATCACCCCTGCCCTGCTCCTGTTGGCGTTCTACATCGCCTATGTGCTGTTCATCTGCATTCGCAATCCGGAAATGGGCCCGCCCATGTCCGATGAAGAGATGGCCAAGGAATCCGTCAGCAGCGCGCTGAAGTCGGTGGCCGCGCCCCTGTTCATCGTGCTGGTGGTGCTGGGTTCGATCTATGGCGGCATCGCCTCGATCACCGAAGCCGCCGCGCTTGGTGTGTCGGCGGTGCTGGTGGTGTCGCTGATGCGACGCGAACTGACCGTCAAAATGGTGCAGGACAGCCTCGTTCATACGCTCGAGACCTGCGGCATGATCATCTGGATCGGTATCGCAGCAGCGGTGCTGGTCGGCGTCTATAACCTGATGGGCGGCAACCGCTTTGTGGCCGACGCCATTCTGAGCCTGAATGCACCACCGGTGGTGATCATCATGGTGATGATGGCAATCCTGCTGGTGCTGGGCATGTTCCTGGACTGGATCGGCATCGCACTGCTCACCCTGCCGATCTTCGTGCCGATCGTGATCACGCTGGGCTATGACCCGATCTGGTTCGGCATTCTGTTCGCTGTGAACATGCAGGTATCATATCTGACGCCACCATTTGGCCCGGCCGCGTTCTATCTCAAGAGCGTTGCGCCAAAGGAGATCACGCTCAAGCACATCTACACCGCACTGTTGCCGTTCATTGCGCTGCAGCTGGTGGTGCTGGCGATCATCCTGTTCTTCCCACCGATCGCTACCTGGGCGATCAACTAGACAAAAATGCCCGTGCCACCTGAAAGTGGCGCGGGCATTTTCCTATTACGCAGTTGGCTTTGAAGCCAATCAGCGCGAGAACGGAACGGAGGCCGTGAGCACCGAACCGGACTCATTGAACTCCACTTCAAAATCCACCGTGATGGTGCCATCAACCAGCAGGATGCGCGCCCCGATGCGGACCTCGCTACCCGAACGATCACGCTGAGACTCGCGCAGATCAAAGCTGATGCGGTCGCCGCGTTTGATGCCAATGGCTGAACCGGTAAAGCCGGCATTGGAGCTCATCACCGCTTCATAGCGTCCGTTATCATCGCTATAGGCAATGGTGCCACTGATCGAGAGCGTGGTGTCGACCAATGAACAACGCCCGGTATAGTTGATGCGGCTTTGATTGCCTTTGGCCACCGACAAACGGCAGCGAAATGGCTCAGGCTCATCCCCGCCGATCAGCGTGCCTTCGCCGCGCCATTGATCGATGTAGGTCGAAAGCAATTCGACCTCGGCCACCCCGGCATGGGCTGGTGCGCTGGGGGCCAGCGTGGCCAGCACCATCAGGAGCAATGACAATATGGTTGTTGGCTTCTTCACTCGAGGGTCTCCTCCGCAGACTGATTTTTGAACCGGCCCCTTATCTGGTCGCGTCAGGCAGCTGCAAAAGTGTGGCAACGGACGCTCGACTTAAGACTGGCGCAATAAAGCGTCATGCAAAGTAGCCGCCAATACGTAACCAGCGAGTTCATAAGGCGGACTAGGTGAGCAAATCTGACGGGTCCATTATCGATGTCCGCGCGGTGAACTACACACTGCAAGTTGCGGGTCGTCCGCTGCATATTCTCAAGAATGTCTCGCTGCAGACCAAGCCATCCGAGGTGGTTGCCATTGTCGGCCCATCGGGCAGCGGCAAGACCTCATTGCTGATGTTGCTGGCGGGGCTGGAACGCGTGACGTCGGGCAGCCTGGCTGTCAACGGCGCCGATCTGACAGCGCTAGGCGAAGATGATCTGGCTCGGTTTCGTCGCCACACCATGGGGATCGTATTCCAGAGCTTTCACCTGATCCCATCCCTGAGCGCGATCGACAATGTCGGATTGGCGCTGGAAATTGCGGCACCGGAATTGTCGCAAAGCCAAGTCCGGGAACAGGCCAGCGCCGCACTGGCGGCAGTCGGACTGGCTGAACGGCTTGAGCATCGCCCCACCGCCCTATCAGGTGGTGAACAACAACGCGTCGGTCTGGCGCGCGCCATGGTTGCAAATCCGCCGCTCCTGCTGGCCGATGAACCGACCGGCAATCTGGACCAGAAGACCGGCGCCATGGTGATCGAGTTGATGTTCAATCTGGCCCGTGAGCGAGGGACTGCCGTAGTGCTGATCACCCATGATGCGGCATTGGCGGCTCGCGCCGACCGGGTGCTTACCATGACACAGGGCGAGTTGGTTGAAGCTGCGGTGACGCATTGATGCGCGCGATCTGGGCCACAGTACGGATCGGGCTGCTCGATCTGCGCGGCGATATGCGCCGGTTCATATTGCTGCTGGTGTGTCTGGCAGTGGGCACCGCGTTGATTGCCGGGGTGAACTCGGTGGGCGCCAGCATCACCCAGGCAATCGGCAGAAACGCCGCCGAATTGATGGGCGGCGATCTCGAATTATCGCGCGCAGACAGACCGGCAACGAGCGGTGAGCTCGCGCAAATGCTGCAATATGGGCAGGTCGCGGCAGTCGTTGATACCAATGTGCGGGCGCAATCGGCAGCGCAGGATGCCTTTGTCGATCTGGCTGCGGTGGGTGACGGTTATCCACTGCTCGGACGGGTTGTCAGCCCGCAGTTGGCGGGCGGCACGCCAATCTCCGAATTCCTTGCCCCCCGCGATGATCTCTATGGCGCACTTCTGGCGCCAGTGTTGCTGGACCAGTTGGGCCTTTCTGTCGGTGACAGTTTTGAGCTGGGTGGCACGACTTTCCAGGCACGCGGCACCCTGACCAAACTGCCTGACGGACCGGTGCGTGGGTTCCGGCTGGGGCTGACCACAGTGGTCACCAATGAGGGACTGGCAAGTCTGCGCGATCGCAGTTCACCCCTGCCCGGGCTGGGCAACTGGTTCCGCTACAAGCTGCTGCTGAATGCCGGGCAGGATGTCGAAATGGTCCGCGCCGCACTGGATGACGAACTTGGCGCAACGGGTTGGTCGAGCCGCACCGCGCGCGACGGGCTTGGACCAATGGTGCGTTATTACGACCTGTTCATGCGCTTTTTGGTGATTGTAGGTCTTGGATCGCTGATGATCGGCGGCGTTAGCGTCTGGACGAGCATGCGGGCCTATATTTCCGAGCGGTCCAGTGTCATCGCCATTCTGCGTAGCCTGGGGGCCGAAAAGTCCCGCGTGATGCTGCATTTTTTTACGCAGGTGATCGCACTTGCTGCCATTGGCGTGGGCGCGGGCCTGTTGGTCGGCGGGGTTGCCGCCTATGTGGTTCTGCCGGCCATTGGTGAGGCAGTGGGCATTGAACTGGCACCGAGCGTGCATCTCCAACCCCTGCTCGTTGCCGGAGGTGCCGGGTTCCTGACCGCCTTTGCCTTCGCCTATCTGCCATTGCAGCAAACCCAGGCCATCCGCCCCGTGACACTGTTTCGATCGCGGGGTCTGGCGGCGCCACCCGTGGACTGGCGCGGGCTATTGCTGACCTGGCAGATCGCTCCACTACTGGCGATCATCGGGGGATTTTACTGGCTGGCGGTGCTGATGACCGGCGATCCCCTCATCGTGCTGGTTTTCGGCGCAGTAGGTGTACTGGCGGCATTTGTGTTCCACCAGGTGAGCCTGTTTGCCCGCCTGTCGCTGGGGCGCGTGCCCTATGTTCCACTGCGTATCGTGCGGCACGCCTTGCGCGGCATTGCCGCGTACGGATCTAACGCGGCCGCCGTGGTGATCTCGATGGGCATGGCACTGACCATGCTGATTGTGGTGCTGGTGCTGCAGGGCAATCTTCGTCAAGAATTCCTCGGCGCTTCGTCCTTCGATGTGCCCACGCTGGTGGCATCGGACCTGTTTCCTGATGAAGTCGAAACCATTGAGGCGATGGTTGGCGTTGATAGCGATATTGCGCTGGCGGTTGCGACACCGATGTTGCGTGGCGCACTGACGGCGATCAATGGCGTGGCGGTGAAAGACGTGCGTACCCGCGGCCCCGAAGCAACATTCCTGCTATCGGGTGAGGTCCCCCTGACCTATCGGCCATTGATGCCAGCGGCATCCAAGTTGATGGCGGGCGAATGGTGGGCAGCCGACTACAGCGGATCAGGCAAGGTATCCCTGCATCATAGTCTGCGCTCGGGTCTTGGCGTCGACATCGGGGACAGCCTGACTTTCGAGATTTTCGGCGACGCTGTGGATGTCGAAATTGCCAGTTTCCGAGACTATTCCTGGCAGGGCGGCATCGACTTTCTGGCGACGTTTTCGCCGGGTGTGCTGGATGCCTACCCCATGACGTTGTTTTCAGCCGTCACCGCGCAGCCCGGCGCTGAGGAAGCCGCTGAGCGGGCGCTGGCTACCGCCGTGCCAGACATCAATTTCATTGCGGTGGGCGACACGCTCAAACAGATCACAACAGCGCTTGGCCAGTTGTCATTTGCTGCAGCGCTGGTGGGTGGGTTGGCCGTGGGCAACGGCCTTTTGGTGCTGATCGGCAGTCTGGCAACGGGGCGCCGGCAGCGCGAAGCCGACGCCGTGATCACCAAGGTACTGGGCGCCACCCGGATTGAACTGCTGGCAACAGCCAGCATGCAGTATCTGGTACTGGCGATCATCGCTTCGATACCCGCTGTCGCGCAGGGAATCGGACTGGGTTGGCTGATTGGTCTGGCGTTGCTGGATGTGGAGTTCACGGTTCAGCTCGATGCGCTGGGCATCGTTCTGGGATGTGCGATCGCCATCACCGCGCTGCTGGGTGCGCTGACAATCCTGCGTGCCACATCTCGACGCCCCGCCCTGTTGCTGCGCGACCTTTAATTCGCGCGATGAATCCGGCGTCGCGGGGCTCGAACGGGCGCAACGCTTGACTTTGCGTGGTAGCAAAACGACACTGTTGCCTTGAGATTGAACGCGTATTTCTAACGGTGCCGAACCGCGCTGCGCAGCGTTCCAGCCAGAACGACCCGCGCGCATGACAGAGCGCCTCGGAGTCCATTTTCGGCGTTGGGCGACACCCACCGAAAATCAAACGCAAAAATTCACAAGTTTTTTGTTTTTTTTCGTTCCTTGTCGAATTTTTTTCAACTTCGCAAATAATTGCTGACTGTCGCTCGAAGCGCGCCTGAGGCGCCCGATGCGGATCTGACGGTCAGATACAGCTCGATGACAGCAGCGCCCCTGCCAAGCTACTGATACACAACCGCAATTTGCCTCTGTTCGGCGTCGCATCTGTGCATGATAACCGCAAAAATTAGAGTCATTCCCACCCGCGAGTGACCTTCGCTCTCGCTGAAAACGGGAGCGCATTTCGCCAAATAGCGGGGCGAAATGCAACGTCATAACGGATCGCCACTTGCATTGACTTTTGGTGAAATTGCCACATATTCGATAATTAACCGCAGTTAAGAACAACAAGTCACAAAACAGCGGTGCGCGTCGGGGTAGGCGCGAAATCTGAGGTACGCACGTCAGGCGATTGATCGACGGTCCCGGAGGGTGGACTGTTTGATGCTGCGCGGTCGTGTCCGGATTTTCGAAATTACCCCTAAGGAGGAGGCTCGACCATGGCGGTCCGGGCCGATCTGGGAGGAAAGTATATGACACGGCTCAGCCGCTTCATGATGGCCCCGCTACTGGGCGCACTACTATCGACAACCGCACTTGCTCAGGGGACGATGACCGACGTCGGCACGCCCCGCAACGAGACACTGATCGTGCAGACCTTTGACGGTAAGGTCGCCAATCCCGATGCACAGAACCCCTTCATTTCCTATGCGATCTGGCGTGGCTTCCGTGAGCTCGGCTGGAGCTCGCTGTGGGAGATGGATACCGCGACCGGTAAATCCTATACCGAGCTTGCCGCGGAGATGCCTGAGGTCCTCAACGACGAGCATACCAAGTTCCGCGTCAAGCTGCGCGAGGGCGTGTACTGGAGCGACGGTGTGGAATTCACCACCGCCGATCTGGACTACACGCTCGACGCCACCTTCAAGTACCGGGACAAGCTCACCCGCGTTTCCCAGGTCGCCAGCCTGATCAAGAGCTGGGAAGTGATCGACGACTACACCATTGAGTTCGAAACCACCGAACCATCGTACGATTTCGAGACGGCCATGGGTGTGTACTCATGGGGCGCCCGCTTCGTGCCCGTTCCTAAGCACATCTTCGAGCCGCTTGGCGATGACGTGATCACCTTCAACAACGCTCCCGCCGTTACGCTCGGGCCATACAAGATCAAGGAGTACGATCCGAATGGCTTCTGGCAGCTATGGGAGCTGCGTGATGATTGGGAGCGTTCCGGTTGGGGCAATCTGGGCGAGCCCAAGGCCAAGTACGTTCTCTACAAGGACTTTGGCGCTGAAGAGACACGCACGCTGGCGTTCGTTCAGAACCAGTACGATATCGACACCTTCATGAGCCCGGATTCGATCCAGGCGGCGAAGGCTCGCAATCCGAACATTCAGACGTTCTCCGACAGCCTTCCCTACCATGACATGAACGATGCCTGCTCGTGGGCACTGTACATGAACCAGCACCAGGCTCCTTACGACCTCGAAGAGGCACGTTGGGCCATGGCCCTGTCGCTCGACCTCAAGCAGGTTGGCATCACCGCTCTGAGTGGCCAGTTCAAGGTTGCCGCTTTGCCGATCGCCGACACCCCTGTGACCGGTCCGATCTTTTATGAGCCTTCGGCTGATTTCCTTTCGAACCTGACCCTGTCTGACGGCTACAAGCCGTTCGATCCAAACTTTGGTGCAGACCTTGTTGCTGCGCTCAAGGAACAGGGTATGCCTGAATCCGAACTGCCGTCCGCCGACAATATCGCGGCGAGCTTTGGTGGCGGTTGGTGGAAGCACGACACCGCAGAAGCCGAAAAGCTGTTCGCTTCGGTCGGCATGACCAAAGGCGATGACGGCTTCTACATGATGCCAGATGGCACACCTTGGGAAATCACCCTGACTACTCCGGGCGACTGGAACAAGAACATGCAGCGGCTTGGTTTCTCCATCGCCGACAGCTGGAAGAAGGCGGGTATCAATGTTTCCGTCCAGCAGGTCGACAGTGGTGAGTTCGGCGCAACCCGGACAACCAACTCCAAGATGGAAGTGATGTTGGATTGGGCCAATACCTGCGTCTATAACGCAAACTGGCGTAATAGCTGGGGCGTGTTCAAGGCTGACAACGTCAAGGATGCCAATTCGGACGAAGCGCTGAACGGCAACTGGATGCGTGTCACCGATCCCGAGATCTTCGACATCGTCGAAGAGAGCGCCTCGCTTGAGACGACCTCGCCCGAATACATCGCCAATGGTCTTGAGATTGCGCACAAGCTGACCACCACGATGCAGGCGATCAACCTGATGGGCATTCCCACGACGGTTCCAACCAACAGCACTTACTGGACGAACTACTCCAAGCAGGACAACTTCTATGCTGCTCCTTACACTTGGTGGTCCTCGTTCAAGAAGACGCTGGTGAACATCGAACCCACGGGCAAGGAATAGTCCTCCCGACTAGTGATGGGGCGGCGTTCGCGTCGCCCCCTCCATTTCCTCGACGATTCAAGGATTAAGTTATGGGCGTGCTCCAGTACGTTGCCAAGCGAGTAGGTCTGTACCTTGCAGTCCTGTTTGTTGGCCTGACGATCACCTTCTTCCTCCCGCGCGTGATGCCGGTGAACCCGATTGATGGCTATATCGGTGAACTGCAGTCACTGTCTTCAGGGAGCCTGACTTCAGAGGCGATTGCCGAACTCAGAGAGAATCTCGAGGAGCTCTACGGCCTCAAGGGTGACATCGGCACCCAGTATCTGTCCTATCTGGAGCGCGTTATCCTGCGCTTCGACTTCGGCCCCTCCTTTGCCTATTACCCCGCCGACGTCAAAACGATCATTTTCAACGCCCTGCCCTGGACGCTGACGCTGCTGCTGACCACCACCGTTATCGGCTGGGCGCTGGGCAATATGGTGGGCCTGGTGGCGGGCTACTTCCACACCCGCAAGATGGCGACGGTGCTGGAGATCGTGGGGATCATGATCTACCCGATCCCCTACTACATCCTGGCGGTGTCAGTGATCCTACTGTTCGCCTATGTCTGGCCGATCTTCCCGCTGTCAGCGACCTTCCCGGTCGGTGAGTTCTCGCTGAACAAGATGTGGCTGATCATCTACAACTCCTTCCTGCCCGCTTTGGCACTGGTGTTGGCCGGGTTTGGCTGGAACATCCTGAGCATGAAAGCCCTGGCGGTCGCCACGACCGAAGAAGCCTACGTGACCTATGCACGGCTCAAGGGCGCGTCAAACTGGACGCGGATGACACGCTACGTGTTCCGCAACGCCATGCTGCCTCAGGTCACAGCGCTCGCGCTGTCCATCGGCACCGTGTTCAACGGCGCCCTGCTCACCGAGATCATCTTCTCATTCCCCGGCGTCGGTCTGATCATGCGCACCGCAGCAAGCGGGGGCGATTACAACGTCCTTTACGGCGTGATCACCGTGTCGATCATCGCGGTGGCGACTGCCGGCCTTGTGATCGACCTGCTTTACCCACTCCTCGATCCCCGGATTCGTCACAAATGAGTAGCAACACCAAAACTGCCGCCGCCCCGGTGCTGCTGAGCACTCGCCCGAAATGGGAGAGCCTGCTCTGGCTGCTCAACATCCGGCTCATCATCGGCCTGACCATCGTCGGCGTGCTGGCTGTCGGCAGCTACATCCTGCCCATCTTCAACACGGTCGACCCCTCCGAACAGGCGACATACTGGAAGAACCTGCCCATGTCGGGCGAGCACCTTCTGGGCACCAACTCGCTGGGTCAGGACATCTTCTGGTACCTGGTCTATTCGGTCCGCAATTCCCTGACGCTTGGGTTTGTGGTGGCCATCGGCGTGACGATCATTTCCACGATCGTGGGCCTGAGTGCCGGCTATATCGGGGGCAGCTTCGAGCGGATCGTCATGCTCATCGTCGACACCTTCATCACCATCCCCCTGCTACCCGTACTGATCATTCTGGGCGCGGTTATTCGCGGCAGCTCGACCTTTCTGACAGTTGGTCTAGTGATCATCATCTTCGGGTGGGCCTGGGGTGCCAGAACGGTACGGTCGATGGCGCTGACCCTGCGCGAACGCGAGTTCATCAACATGGCGCGCTTTTCGGGGGCCAATACGATCCACGTGCTCGTCAACGAGATCTTCCCCTATGTGTCGGCCTATCTGCTGGTGGGCTTCATCAACACGGTGCTGTTCGCCATCAATACCGAAGCCACCCTTGCGGTGATCGGCCTGTCCAAGGTGGAGGTGCCGACCCTGGGCTCAATCATCTTCTGGGCGCTCAGCTACAACGCAATGTTCACCGGCAACTATGTGTGGATCGTTGCGCCCATTCTCACCACAGTGACCCTGTTCCTGGGCCTGTTTCTCACCTCGACCGGCTTTAATGCCGCATTTGCAAGCAAGCGCGGTGTTGCATGATCCGTCTTAATAACCTCGTTGTCTCCTATCGAACCGGCCGCGGCGCCATCAACGCTGTAGACGGTGTCTCTGTTGAAATTCCCGATGGCTGCATTGTCGGCATTGCCGGCGAGTCCGGGTGTGGCAAGTCCACATTGATGAAGGCGATCTACGGAGACATCATGTCCCCGATGACGCTTTCTGAAGGCGGGATCGACTACGGCTTCAAAAACGAACGTGGCGAGCAGATCACCAGCTCCAACATTCAGGAAGAGTGGTTCAAGCGCATTTCCTACGTGCCACAGAGTTCGATGAACTCGCTCAATCCAGTGGTGCGCGTGGGCACGCAGTTTGTCGACTTTCCTGGTTCGGACCCCGACAAGAAGCGGGTCATGGAGCAGGTGCGCGCCTATGTCGGCAAGCTGGGGCTGCCGCAGGAAGCCCTTGATGCCTTCCCGCATCAGCTCTCGGGCGGCATGCGCCAGCGTGTGATGATTGCCCTGGCCACCTTCTTCCAGCCCGAGCTCATCCTTGCTGATGAGCCGACCACGGCGCTCGACGTGGTGGTGCAAAAGGAAATCCTGCTGCTGCTGATGGAACTGCAGGAGCAGATGAGGAACACGATCCTTATCGTGTCGCACGATATGGGTGTGCACTATCAGGTCACCAATCGCATGCTGATCATGTACGCCGCCAAGGCCGCCGAGTACGGCGAGTCCGAAGCCATCTTCCGCGATCCACTGCATCCTTATACGCGCATGCTGATCAACTCCCTGCCCACCATTGGCGACGACCGCGCCCGTCAGGGCATTCCGGGGACGCCACCAAGCCTGTGGCGCAAGCTGAGCGGCTGTCGCTTTGCCGACCGGTGCCCGCTGGCAACCGACAAATGCCGGGCCGAAGAGCCCGAATTCATTGAACACAGACCCGGACAATGGGCCGCGTGCCACTATGCGGGCACCGAAATTACGCAGTCGGGGGACGGATCATGGCAGTAATTTTGCGCACTGAAGGGCTCAACAAGGTCTACCGCCTGGGCAGCCTGACCCGGAACAAGCAAATCCGCGCGCTGCACGATGTGAACCTGAACATCGAGAGCGACGAACCCGCCATCATCAGCGTGGTGGGAGAGTCGGGCAGCGGCAAGACAACGCTGGCCAAGACCCTGCTCCGTCTGGTCGAGCCCACTTCGGGCCGTGCAATTGTCTACGACAAGGTGGTGGCGGGAAAGGGCGTCAGGCCCAACAAGCGCGAGTTCCTGCGCTCCATCCAGCCTATCTTTCAGAACCCGTTTGAGGCGTTCAGCCGCTATCGCCCGGTCGACGCCTATCTCCATGAGACGGCGACACGCGTCGCCGGCCTCAAGGGCGAAGAGGCTTATGGTGCCATCGAAACTGCACTGGCATCTGTGGGACTGGAATATGCCGATGTGCGCGGCAAGTACTCCAACCAGTTCTCGGGTGGTGAACTGCAGCGCGTTTCCATCGCACGAGCGCTGATCCCCGAGCCGAGCCTGATCATTGCCGACGAGCCCGTTTCGATGATCGACGCGTCGCGCCGCATGATCATCATCAATCTGTTCCTCAAACTCAAGCTCGAGGCCAAGCGGAGCTTTTTGTATATCACCCACGATCTGGCGACCGCCTACTACATCAGCGATTACGTTGCGGTGATGAACAAGGGCGTCATTGTGGAGTTTGGTACGGCGCAGTCCGTGATGGGCAATCCGCAGCACGACTATACCAAGCTGCTCCTCTCCTCGATCCCAAGCACACAGAAGCGCTGGCGGCCTCGGGTAACACCATCATCCCCCAGCGTGGTTTCGGCATAGAGTCTTCTCAGACACAGGAACCAGACATGTCTTCTTCAATTCAATCCTCCAGCGAAGCAGCGCTGTGGGCAACCTATGAAGCTGCGCTGAACGGTCCCAGTGAGGGCAATCCGTTCGTGGATGTCACGCTGTCCGCGGTGTTCATGCAGGGCGACAAGCAGATCAAGACCACCGGGTTCTATGACGGGGATGGCGTCTATCGCATCCGCTTCCTGCCCGAAACGACTGGTGAATGGTCCTTTGTGACGCGCAGCAATGCGGGTGCACTGGACGGAGTACAGGGCAAGCTGGATGTAGCCCCCGCCAAAGCAGACCATCACGGTCCGGTGCGCCCCGCAAACACATTCCACTACCGCCACGCTGACGGCACGCGCCATGTCAGCATGGGCACCACCGCCTATGCCTGGACCCATCAGGGCGGCGCGCTGGAAGAACAAACACTGGCCAGCCTGGCCAAGTCACCGTTCAACAAGATCCGCATGTGCGTTTTCCCCAAGCACTATCGCTACAATCAGAACGAGCCCGAGCTCTATCCCTATGAGATGCTGAGCAAGGGCCGGAGCGATTGGCCAGGCAAACCATTTGAAGGTTGGTCGTTTGACTTCGAGCGGTTCAACCCAGCGTTTTTCCAGCATCTGGAGCAGCGCATCAATGATCTGGCGGCGATTGGCGTCGAGGCCGATCTGATCGTGCTGCACCCCTATGATCGCTGGGGCTTTTCCCGCATGACACCGGCGCAGGACGATCTCTACCTGCGCTATCTGGTTGCCCGGCTTTCGGCCTTCCCCAATGTGTGGTGGTCGATGGCCAATGAGTACGATTTCATGGCGTCCAAATCGCTGGATGACTGGAACCGCATGATTGAAGTCGTCTCGGACAGCGATCCTTTTGACCACCTGTTGTCGATCCATAACGGCTTTGCGCCTTTCGACTACAACCACCCCAAGATCACCCATGTCTCAATCCAGCGGCAGGACACGTCGCGCGCGCTGGAATGGCGGCTGGCCCATGGCAAACCGATTTCGGATGATGAATGCTCCTATGAGGGCGACATCGCCGAGGACTGGGGCAATATCAGCGGCAGCGAAATGGTGCACCGGTTCTGGCTGGGCATGGTCAGTGGCGGGTACATGACCCACGGCGAAACCTACTACAACGACAGCGAAACGCTGTGGTGGAGCAAGGGCGGAAAGCTGACGGGCGAGAGCCCTGCCCGCATCGCCTTTCTCAAGCGTATCGTCGAAGAAGGCCCAGATGAAGGTCTGGACCCGCTGCCGCATACCGGGCGCTACCGCATTATGGCTGCTGGCGGGCTTGACCATGTCAAACTCCCCGATCTGATTTCGCCAATGCCAGGCGAGGAGGACTGGGTGCCAGCCCGCATCTTCTACGCCACGGCGGGCCAGCCGCATCGCTACTACCTCAGCTATTTCGGCGGCAATCAACCGCGCGAACTGAACGTGGCCGTGCCACCAAACGAGCAGTACAGCGCCGAGTTGATCGACACCTGGGAGATGACCCAGACCCCGCTTGCGGACAGCGTAAAGCGCGGTGACGTGCTGCATTTCACGCCCAAGCCCTACCAAGCGGTGCTGCTGAAGCGCATCGACGCCTGAGCCATCGGAGATTATTGAGATGACGGACAATATTGCGAAATGGGACTTCTTCGACCTCGTTCTGGAGGGCCCATCTGCGGGTAATCCCTATCTGGATGTTTCCCTTGAGGCGGTGTTTAGCCAAGGCGCGCGGAGTATCCGTGTACCCGGCTTTTATGACGGAGATGGCCGCTATGTCGTTCGTTTCATGCCGGATGCGGAAGGCGAATGGGACTACACAACCAAGTCCTCGGTCGGCGAACTGAACGGTAAGTCTGGTCGTGTGACGGCGACCGCCGCAGCCAAGGACGTGCATGGGCCTGTCGTCGTCACGGACCAGTTCCATTTCGCCTATGCCGATGGCACACGCTACCTGCCGTTCGGCACGACATGCTATGCGTGGACACACCAGCCGCTGGCGCTGCAGGCAGAAACCCTGAAGACGCTTGAAACCGCAGGTTTCAACAAGCTGCGCATGGGCGTATTCCCCAAGGACTACCCGTTCAACACCAATGAGCCACTGCACTCAGTGTTTCTGGAAGGTCCTGACGGCAAGCCCGATTTTGATCGGCCAAACCCCGTCGCGTTCCGGCATTTCGAACAGCAGGTCGGCAAGCTGCGTGATATGGGCATAGAAGCCGATGTCATCATGTTCCACCCCTATGACCGCTGGGGTTATGCCGACATGTCCGCGGAGCAGGATTATCGCTATGTGGCCTATCTTGCAGCGCGCCTGGCAGCCTATCGCAATGTATGGTGGGCGCTGGCCAATGAATACGACTTCCTGCTCGATACCAAGCCAATGGAACAGTGGGACCGGTTCTTCCAGATTCTGGAAGAAAACGACCCCTATGGCCGCCTGAAGTCGATCCATAATGGCGATGTGCGCAAGAATTACGACCACTCCAAGCCCTGGGTCAGCCATGTCTGCATCCAGAACTGGGATGTGAAGCGCACCTCGGACTGGCGCGATGATTACGGCAAGCCGGTGATCAATGACGAGCCGGAATATGAGGGCAATATCTGGCCGTCCTGGGGCAACATCACAGCGCAGGAGCTGGTGCACCGGTTCTGGACCACGACCATGCGTGGCGGCTATGCCGGGCATGGCGAGACCTATGCGCATCCCGAAGACATCATCTGGTGGGCCAAGGGTGGCAAGCTCTACGGTCAGGCCTGGCAGCGTCTGAAGTATCTCCGCGAAGTCCTTGAGCAGGACGCCACAAACGGGCTGACGCCTATCGGCAAATCCACCGATTTCCCATGGAGCCGCGTGTCTGGCGCGACCGATGGCGATGTTCGCTACATCTATTTTGGCGAGCATCAGCCGGTCGAGTGGGGTTCGGGCCTGCCGATGGAGCCGGGCGATTATGATGTCGAGGTGATCGACACCTGGAACATGACGGTCAGCAAAGCCGAGATCATTGACGCCATCGTGCCGCATCCGACGCGCCATGGCGAAGTGGTGCGCGGCGGCAAGCCACTGGCCGCGTTCAGTGTCAAGTTGCCGGGCAAGCCCTATCTGGCCATTCGTTGCCGCAAGAAGGGCTGATCATACCCCTGCCCTATACGGCAGGATGATTTCCGACCAACTTGCCAGCGAGGGGATCAAATCCGCTCGCTGGCTTTTTTGTGCACGGGGATTGGTCGATTGCGACCCGGCGTGGCGCCAACAAAATAGACCCCGAATGCTGTGCATCCGGGGCCTCTATCTCGGGAATGTCGGCGTTCGGGATTATCCGAAGTTGGCCAGTTCCTGCACGCCGCGATCGAAACGGGCGAGCTTGGCGTAGAAATCCTCAAGGATGTAGCGGATATCGATGCTGTCATAGACCCGGATCGGCCGGTTCTGACCGGTATGAACGTAGTTCATGTGACTGTTGAACTCGGGCGCCGGACGCCAGTCCGACACGCCACCATTGGGGTTGAGGATAACCGACAATGCGGGCGTGTCACCGAGCGAACGATGCTCGATCGGGCCCTGGTGGACACGCAGGTTCCAGTCGATCAGTTGATCGACCAGATACTTGCCGATGGCGCCCTTGTCCTCGCAGCGTTCCTGCAGCTCGGCATAGCTGACCGACATCATGCGATAGACCGTGGACGGGATCTGGCGCACCTCGATCTTGGAGCGCATCACCACATTGGCCGAGGCGATGTCATTCATCAGATTGAACTCACGACCGCCGACTGGCCAGGTACCGCCACCGATCCAGACACACACCACGTTGCGCTCAGCGATGCGCGGTTCCATCAGCAGGGCCGACGCCATGTCGGTGAGCGGGCCAAGGAAGGCCACGTAGAGCGGCCGGTCGTCATCAGCCATGGCGTGGTCGATGATCATCTGTGCACCCGCCGACGGTACGGCGGTGTTCTCGTCTGGTAGTGCACTTGCCGCGCCATTGGCTACGGGAATGCTGCCGGAAAGATCCATCAAATCAAGGATATGGTCGATTTCCTTACGGCTATCGAGCATCGCCGTCTTGGAGCGATGGTCACCAAAATGGGCGGCAATGATGCCGTGGAAGTCGAACGTCGGCGTTAGCAGTGCGTGCACAATAGTGAACTGATCGTCCGCCTCATTCTTGGCGTCAGTGTTCAGGATCAGTCGGGCACGCTTATTGAGCGGCAGCATAGTCGGCAGTCTCCGTAGGTTGTCGCCTGATCAGAACGAGCTGAACAGCGCCTTCTGGGCAATCTTGAGCGCACCAATGGCGTCATGCTTGCTCTGAGCTTCTTTGAGCGCGTCAATATCGAGCACATCAAGACCACGGCCGGCGGCCTTGAGGAAATCAATGGCGTGGTTGGCGGTTGCTACACTGTCCTCGCGGAACGGGAACTGATCGAGCTGCCAGACGCCTTCCCAATTGTTCTTGCGCAGCACGTAGAAGAACTCGAACAGTTCAATAGGGTGCAGGCTGCCGGCCACCAAATCGTCATCCCATGAGCGGTAGTTGTCGTTTACGTCCATGCCGAACAGGCGCCCGTAGTCGATGGCCATCTGGGCAGAGTCGGCAGCGGACTCGCCACCAAACAGGGCATGACCGAAATCGAGCAGGATGCCGACATTGGGCAGGCCGATCTTTTCGATGCCCAGCAGCGTGCGGGACAGCGAGTCAAAGCTCATATGCACGCGTGGCTCGCGTGGCTTGTATTCGATGACGAATTTTAGGTCGGGGTTTTCGCTGGCGAGTTGGCCAACGCCATCGAGCGAGTTCTTCCACAACGTGCCGTGATCGACCTGGAAGGGATAGTCCCAGCCGTCCTGACCGGGCCACAGCTTGACGTAGTCCGCCCCGAAGAAGCGCACCTGTTCGGCGGCATCTGTAATCAGTTCATGAGCGCGACGGCGCACGCCAGCGTCGGGGTTGGTGAAGGCGCCCTTAGCAAATTCGCGGGTGTAAATCTCGGGCGTAATGCCGATGACGCTGAGATTGTTGCGATCCAGCGCGGTCTTGATCTGCTCCTTGGAGAACTCACCACCGAAATAGGGGTAGTTGATGTCGACAACCGAAAGGTCCTTGACCTGACCGGCAATATCAATCGCCTCGATCACGCTGCGCGGCGGGCCGTAACCATCGGTCGCGTAGCGGTCCACATAGGTAGCAAAATGCCAGATGCCGGCGCCGTAAAGCTGTTTGCTCATGATAATTCTCCTCCGTTCGTCCCCGTTCGGGGTTGTGTATGAAGCGTCTGCGCCATCGCGCCGTGCCAGCGGAAAAGATGCGCAGCGCGGTCATTTTCGCTGATTGTAGGGATGTAGCGTTTGGTTTCAGGGACCGTCGATGTGGCGATACCCAGACCGGCAAAGGCAAGTGCAGCGGCACCCAGTGCGCTGACCTCAGGCGCGTCGCCCGTGGTGACGGGACGTCCCAGCACGTCAGCCTGGAACTGCATCAGAAAACCATTCTGTGAGGCGCCGCCATCGGCGCGCAATTCGGCCAGCCGCACCGTGATATCGCGCTGCATGGCGCTGAAAACGTCGGCAACCTGAAATGCGATTGCCTCGATTGCCGCGCGCGCCAGATGGGCTGGCTTGGTCCCCAGTGACATGCCGGTCAGTGTGCCCCGCGCATCGGAGCGCCAATAGGGCGCACCCAGGCCAACCAGCGCCGGTACAAAGCTGACGCCATTGCTGTTCGGAACGGTTTCGGCCAGTTCTGAGAGGGCCGCCGCGTCGGTCAGGCCGAGCATTTCTGCCATGAAGGCAGCGGACTGGCCTGATACCGAAATATTACCTTCGAGCGCGTGAACTGGCAGGCCGTTCTGGCTCCAGGCGATCGTGCTGGATATGCCGTGGCTGGAGAGCACGCGCTCACCGGTCAACGTCATCAACGAAGTGCCGGTGCCATAGGTGGCCTTGACCGCACCAGGGGTTCGCACGCCATGGCCAAACAGGGCCGCGTGGGAGTCGCCGATCATGGCATGGATCGGGATGCCGGCAGGCAGCGCGGTAGTGCCTTCGGCCAGATGGCCAAAATTTGAATCCGAGCTGCGCACTTCAGGCAGCATGGAGCGTGGCACGTCGAACAGGTTGGCGAGATCAGTGTCCCATTGCAGAGCGGCCGTATCAAACAGTTGGGTGCGCGAGGCGTTGGAATGATCCGTGGCGTGTACGGCGCCGTTGGTCAGTGACCAGAGCAGCCAACTGTCCACGGTACCGACGCGGAGTTCACCGCGTTCGGCGCGCGCACGTGCGCCGGACACGTTGTCGAGCAGCCAGGCAATTTTTGCAGCAGGGAACAAAGGATCGAGCGCCAGGCCGGTCTTGCGTTCAATGGCATCGGCATGACCGGCAGCGCGCAGGAATTCGCATTTGGGTGCCGAGCGACGGCACTGCCAGATGATGCATGGGCCGATGGGTTCACCGGTCGCTGCATCCCACACAACGATGGATTCGCGCTGGTTGGAAATGGCCAAGGCCACGATGGCGGAAGCGCCTGCTTTGGCAACGACCTGAGCGATTACCTGCCGAACGCCATCAACCAGTGCAGTGGCCGATTGTTCGGCCCAGCCGGGTTGGGGATAAGTGACGGTGTTGGGGACCGAAGCCTGATGCAGAACCCGACCATCGGCGGTGACCAGCAACGCTTTGGTGTTGGTGGTGCCCTGGTCGATGGCTAGTACGAAGTTGGTCGAACTCATCGCTTACGGGCAATTGTCTGGCGTGCAGCATCGGCGATGCCGGTTGCGGTCAGGCCGAAATGATCCATCAGCCAATCCGCTGAACCGGTCGGCACGAAACCTGGGAACCCCATGATCCGCACGGGTACTGGGGTGTTGGCTGTAACCAGTTCGGACACTGCGCCACCAAGACCACCGCGTACGGAGCCTTCTTCAACGGTCACGATCGCGCCGGCATCAGCGGCAGCCAGAATGGCGGCTTCGTCAAGCGGGTTGATGGTCGCCATATTGACGACACGGGCCGAGATGCCCTCCCCGGCCAGGATCTTGGCCGCCGCCACGGCACGGTGCACCATGGTGCCATTGGCGATGATGGTGATGTCGTCGCCTTGCACAAGAGTTTCGGCCTTGCCGATCTCGAAGCTGGCGTCGCTGCGCTCGAGCGCTGGAACCGGCATACGGCTGACGCGCACAAAAACGGGACCATTCATCGCTGCTGCGGCGCGGATGGCCTGCTCTGTCTGCCAAGGGTCCGCTGGCACGATGACAGTAAGATTGTTCAAGAGGCGCAGCCAGGCCATATCCTCGATGGAATGGTGCGTTGGGCCCAGTTCGCCATATGCGACGCCACTGGACTGGCCGATCAGCTTCACATTGACATTGGAATAGGCGATATCGGCCTTGATCTGCTCAAGCGCACGGGCGGTCAGGAAACAGGATGCAGCTGAAACGAACGGCACCTTGCCACCATTGGCGAGACCGGCTCCAACCGCGACGACTGTCTGCTCGGCAATACCGACATTGACCATGCGATCGGGCCACTTCTTGCGGAAACCGCCCAGCTTGGACGAGCCAACACTGTCGCTGACAACGGTGACGATGCGTGGATCAGCCTCCGCAAGCGCCTCAATGGTTCTGGCAAAACTGTCACGGCAATCAAACAAGCCGGCCTGTGCGGGGGCTGCTGCACTCATTAAACCAACTCCGCCATGGCCTGTTCGTATTGTTCCTTGTTGGGCACGCCGTGGTGCCAGGCAACGTTGTCATGCATGAAACTGACGCCTTTGCCCTTGAATGTATTGGCAATAATGCAAAGTGGCTTATCACGGGTAGCCGGATCAACGCTGAGTACATCGAGTAGCTGGGCATGATCGTGGCCGTCGATCATTTCGACATGCCAGCCAAAAGCACGCCATTTGTCATCCAGCGGATCAAGCGAGGCGGTTTCCTCGGTGCGCGCGCCCTGCTGCAGACGATTGCGGTCGATAATCAATGTCAGATTGCGCAGCTTGCGATGGCCCGCAGTCAGCGCCGCTTCCCAGTTACTACCCTCCTGCAACTCACCATCACCGGTGAGTACGAAGGTGCGGAAATCGGCATTGTCGATCTGACCCGCAATGGCAATGCCCAGGGCAACTGGCAGACCATGGCCGAGCGGCCCGGTATTGGTCTCAACGCCCGGCAGATAGTTTCGATTGGGATGGCCGTTCAGCCTGGATAGCGGCTGCATGTAAGTGGACAGGTCCGCCTCGGGGAAATAGCCGGCAGCGGCGAGCACCGAATAGAACACGCCGGTACAATGGCCCTTGCTCATCACGAAACGATCACGCGCCGGGTCATTTGGCTTGCTCGGATCGTAGCGCATCACACCAAAATACAAGGCCGACAGAATATCGGCCGCACTGAAATCACCACCCGGATGACCCAGTTGCGCCTCATAAACCATCTGAAAGCTGCGACGGCGGATCCACAACGCCTTTTCAGCGATGAGAGCAGCCGTGTCATTTTGGCGTTTGTGAGGTGTAAATGGCACTTGATGTTCGTCCTGTCGCTAGCAGCAGGTGGGCGTCTGGCGGGTATAGTCGGCAAACTAGCGCCGGGCGATGACGGTGGCAATGAGAAAATTTGCGTTTTCTGCGGAAAACGAAAATGAAGCAAAGCGCACAAAAACATGGTGATATAGGCGACTAACAGGTGAATAAGGACCATTGACACACTACGCAGAGATGCTTCAAAGAACGGAAATCGAAAAATATCGCAATGAACCGGAATGGTCAGCGGTACGATAACGAGGAGATTGCCAGTGGTTCACCGGTTTGTTGTCGGCATTGCGCTGACGCTGGCTCTCGCTGTGCCCCTGGCGGGGTGCAAGATTGTACCGATCAGCGAGGATGGCGCGCAAGAAGAGGCGGGCTTTGACGCCGCCGGTTATGCCAGCGCGATCTGGAGCGAACGCGGCTTCGCCCATTTCGGGGACACGGCGCAACCGGTGACCGAGGTTCTGCCGGCAATCAGTGCAGATCTGAGTGTGGCGGGCCCGCAATATGGCAGCCGGGCCGGCGAAGGCTCTCCCTGGAGTTTTGTCGTTACCGGCACCGGCACTGTCGTCGAAAAGAACACAGAGTCTCGCGCCGGTACGATGGTTGTCGAACTCGATGACGCGACAGGATCACTGCAGGCAATGCTGCAAATCGGTCCGGTCATCCGTGGCAATGCAGTACGAGATGCCCTGCCTTTTGTCTCTTTCAAGGATTTCATCAACCAGCTCGAATTTGCTGACGCTGGCAAGGCGCTGACTGCGCTGGCGCTAGAAGGCGTATCGGGCAGCATAGAAGAGTTGAAAGTCGGCGACCAAATAGCTTTTACCGGCGCCATGAGCATCGCCAACACCAGTGACCGCATGCTGATCACCCCGGTGGTTCTGGAGAAGACGGGGCCATGAGCGATATTGTCCTGAGCGCCCGTGCCATAACCAAAGCCTTTCCCGGCACACTGGCCCTGCAGAACGTCGATTTTGACGTCCATGCCGGGGCGGTCAACGTGCTGATCGGCGAAAACGGCGCAGGCAAGTCCACGCTGATGAAAATTCTGGCAGGCGTGGAGCAACCAACCCTGGGGACGATCACCATGGGAGAAGAGATTGTCAGCTTCTCCTCCATTCGGGACGCTGCTAGCAAGGGCATTGGCATCGTGTTTCAGGAGCTCAATCTTTGCCCCAATCTGAGCGTGACCGAGAACATTTTTCTTGGGCGTGACATTGCAAAGATGGGTTTCCATGTCGACCGCGCAGCCCAGAAAGAGCGCGCTGCCCAGCTTATCGGCCTGCTTGAACACGCCATTGATCCCGATGCACTGGTGGCCGATCTGATGATTGGCGAGCAGCAGATCGTTGAGATCGCCAAAGCCTTGGCTGAGGACGCGCGCATCCTGATCATGGACGAGCCGACCTCGGCACTTTCGGCCTCGGAAGTGGAAGTGCTGTTCAAGGTGATTGGCGAGCTCAAACGCGCCGGTGTTGCGATCATCTACATCTCGCACCGCCTGGAAGAACTGGTGCGGATCGGCGACCATTTTACAGTGTTGCGCGATGGCCAGTTGGCGGCGACAGCGTCAAGCGCAGATGTGACCATCCCGTGGATCATCCAGAAAATGCTGGGCGCCGACGAGGTCGTCGCCAAGCGGCCGCCAGCGGCATCAGCGGGCCCTGCCATTCTGGAAGTGAAGAATCTCAAGCTCGCGCGGCCGGGTGCAGGGTTGGCCGTCGACGACGTCTCGGTGTCTTTCAAAACCGGAGAAATAACGGCGATCTACGGCCTGCTCGGCGCTGGCCGAACAGAGCTGTTCGAAAGCCTCTATGGATTGCGATCCAACGCCACCGGTTCGGTGCTGCTGGATGGCAAAGAACTTGCGGGCCACTCGATCAATCGCCGCATGAAGGCCGGACTATTGCTGGTACCGGAGGATCGCCAACGCGATGGTCTGGTGCAGAACCTGTCCGTTGGCGGCAATCTGGGACTGGCGAGCCTGCGTCGGTTCACCAAGTTTCTATCGATATCAAAGAGCGCTGAAGCCCCATTGCTGCAGCAGGTAATCGGCCAATTGCATATCAAGACCTCCAGCGCCGATGCGCCAATCACATCGCTTTCGGGAGGCAATCAGCAAAAGGTTGTCATAGGCAAATCGCTATTGACCCAGCCGCGCGTGCTGCTACTCGACGAGCCGAGCCGCGGCATCGATATCGGGGCCAAGGGCGAGGTGTTCAGCACCATGCGCGATCTGGCCGACAGCGGCTTGGCGGTGGTTTACACCACCTCGGACCTCAAAGAGACACATGCCGTAGCCGACCGCATTCTGGTCATGGCGTATGGCAAGATCACGGCGGATTTACGCGCCGAAGACGCTACCGACGAAGCGCTTGTACTCGCTTCCACCCCGAAACCCAACGTGCAAGCGGTCGCCTAAGGAGCCATCATGTCTACTGCCACTGCATCTGCCCAATCGAGTGCTGGCGGCGGCCAGTCAGCCCTGCTGCTGTTGCTGAAATTGCGCACTTTTATTGCGCTGATCATCGTCGTTGTGTTTTTCGCGCTGATGGCGCCGAACTTCGTCTCAGTCGCCAATGCGGTGATCGTTTCCAAGCACGTGGCGATCAACGCCATTCTGGCGATCGGCATGACCTACGTCATCTTGACCGGGGGTATCGACCTTTCTGTCGGCTCTATCGTAGGCCTCACCGGGATGGTCGCAGGCGGATTGCTCGTACACGGCCTGCAATTGCCAATGCTGGGTGTGGTCATCTACCCCAACGTGATTGAAGTGGTGCTGATTGCGCTGGGCGTAGGCACGGCGATCGGGGCGATCAACGGGTTTCTCATAACCAAACTGGGTGTTGCGCCGTTCATTGCCACGCTGGGCACGCTGTATGTTGCGCGTGGCTCGGCACTGCTGCTGTCAGGCGGCGCGACATTCTCGAACCTGGTGGGCAAGCCGGAACTGGGCAATCAGGGGTATCCCTTCATTGGCTCGGGTTCCATTCTGGGCATTCCGGTTTCGATCGTGATGCTGATCGTACTGGCCCTTATTGCGGCCTATGTGGCGCAACGGACACCATTCGGGCGCCGCGTCTACGCCGTGGGCGGCAATGAGCGTGCTGCTGCATTGTCCGGTGTGCGTGTGGATCGCATCAAGATCGCGGTCTATATGATCTCCGGATTCTGCGCTGCCGTGGTCGGCCTGATCGTATCGTCGCAGCTGGTGGCATCGCACCCGGCCAGCGGCGAAACATTCGAATTGAATGCCATTGCTGCGGCGGTTCTGGGTGGCACTTCGCTGTCGGGCGGCCGCGGTCTGATCGGCGGAACCATTGTTGGCGCCTTTGTTATCGGCGTGCTGAGCGACGGCCTGGTGATGATGGGTGTTTCGGAATTCTGGCAGATGGTGATCAAAGGACTTGTGATTATTGCCGCTGTTGTGCTCGATCAGTTGCAACGCAGGCTTGCCGCCAATTCCCGTCAGGGGTAGGAGGGGCATAACCCACGCGAGGAGCGACGACTTGGCCGATTCCAGGACAACCAGCGCCAAACCCACACGCAAGGCCCGCACAGCGAACACGGATGCGTCGCGGCAGAACCTGCTGGCTGAACCGCGCCGGATGAAAATCCTGGAATGGCTGCAGGAAGAAGGCAGCGCGCGCGTGCGGGATCTGTCGGTTGCGTTCGGCGTTTCCGAAGCAACCATTCGGCAGGATCTGGAAAAACTCGATACTGATGGTTTCGTTGTGCGCGAGCATGGCGGCGCCTACCTAAAATCGATGCCGCAGCAGGTACAATCCATGTCGTTGCAGCATCTGACCAATATGGACAACAAGAAGAAGATCGGGCGCGCTGCTGCCGCTCTGGTTGGCCCCGGCGAAACCATCATCATTGATTCCGGCTCAACGACAACCGAGGTCGCCAACAGCCTGCTGGGACATCACAATCTGAACGTGATCACCAATGCGATCAATATTGCGCTGACGCTGGGCGCCCTACCGTCGATGACGGTGCATATGTCGGGCGGGCTGTTCAAGGCGCCCACACTATCGCTGACCGGTGAGAAATCAGGCGACTTCTTTGAAGGCATTTTTGCCGAAAAGCTGTTCCTGGCCACGGCCGCGGTGTCGTTCGAAGCCGGGCTCACCTTCCCCGCCATGGCCGACCTCTATGTCAAACGCGCCATGATCAAGGCGGCTTCAAAAGTGTATCTGGTCGCTGACAGCTCCAAGATTGGCCGGACCTCGTTCTCGTCGCTGGGGCCAATCGATCTGATCGGCGGTTTCATCACCGATGACGGCATTACCGATGCCGACCGTGCAGAATTCGAGAAGCGCGGCATCGAAGTTATCGTCGCGCGCTGATCGCGGCTTTCCTGCGTCTTTTCTTCCTCGTCCATAGCAAGCTCCCAGTCGCCCTAACTGTGCGGCACGCTGCCGTTTGTCTAGTTGTATGTTGAATTTTTACGCCCTTCGAAAGAAACGGCTCATTGACTCTTCTTGACTTCATTTGTAATCATCAAAAAACGCAAAAAATACCAATCAGCCGAAAGCGCTGGTGTTTGCGAAACGCCCCCATACAGGGCACTTGGAGGACACAATGAAGATCGTAAAGACTATTGCTGCTTTGGCACTGGGTGCCATCGCAGGCGTTGCGATGGCAGCGCCAACAATGGCTCAGGACCTGGTCGTGATTATCACGCCAAGCCACGACAACCCATTCTTTGCAGCTGAAGCTGAGGGTGCAAAAGCGCGCGCCGAGGAAATGGGCTATGCAACGCAGGTCTATTCGCACGATGACGACGCCAACAAGCAGAATGAGTTGATCGACTCCGCCATCGCTGCTGGCGCCGTTGCCATCATTCTGGACAATGCTGGTGCTGACGCCTCGGTCGCTGCGGTGCAGAAGGCCAAGGACGCAGGTATTCCCTCATTCCTGATCGACCGTGAAATCAATGCCACCGGCGTTGCTGTCGCGCAGATCGTGTCGAACAACTACCAGGGCGCAACACTGGGTGCTGAATCCTTTGTTGAAGCCATGGGCGAAGCTGGCAATTATGTTGAACTGGTGGGCAAGGAATCCGACACCAATGCCGGTATCCGCTCTTCGGGCTATCATGACGTGATCGATCAGTATCCAGACATGATCATGGTTGCGCAGCAGAGCGCCAACTGGAGCCAGACCGAAGCCTTCACCAAGATGGAATCCATCCTGCAGGCCAATCCGGACATCAAAGGCGTTATCGCCGGCAACGACACCATGGCCATGGGCGCCGTGGCGGCACTTGAAGCCGCGGGCCGCAGCGACGTGATCGTGGTGGGCTTTGACGGCTCCAATGACGTGCGCGATGCCATCACCGCCGGCAAGATCCACGCAACCGTGCTGCAGCCCGCTTACCGTCAGGCTCAGTATGCTGTGGAACTGGCCGACAAGTATCTCAAGGAAGGCTCGACCGGCGTTGACGAGAAGATCTCGATGGACTGCGTGTTGATCGACGAGACCAACGCGGCTCAGCTCGAGACTTTCCAGATCAAGGGCTAGTTGACCCTCGGGGGGGGGGATCGCTGATCACCCTCACCTACACTCCCGAAGACGGTCGGCTTCCCTGGAGCCGGCCGTTTTTTTGCGTGAAAGCGTCTGGACAATGCCAGCCGTTCAAGAGGCGCCTCAGCGCACCGGGGCGTCGCTATCGCCTTCAACCAATTGCATGGGGACCACGCGCCGAACCACCCCCAGACGATATTGATCACCATAGGCGGGCATAGTGGCGAGCAGCGCTTCTGCAAGGGCGATACCGAGATCGCGCAGTGAAATACGAAAGCAGGTCAGCTTGGGCGTGAGGTAGTGGGCGTGGGGACTGTCGCGCCCAATAATCGCAAAGTCCCTACCCGGCTCGAGACCGCTATCGTAGAGCCCCCGATAGAGTCCGACCGACATGACCTCGTTGGTCAGCACAAAACCGGTCGGGCGCTGATCCTTGGACATGGATGCAATACTCTGGGCGATCTGGTGACCACCGCGCTCATTGGGATAGGCCCGGAAGACCAAAGCTGGATCAAACGGAATACCATGCGCCACCAGCGCCTTGCGGTAGCTTTCGAGAAACACGAAGCCCAGATTGAGCTCATCGTGCGGCACGAACACGCCAATGCGACGATGGCCCTTGGCGACCAGCCGGTCGACGCCCATCGTCGCCATGCCGGCAAAGTCCAGATCGAGCCAGGGCTGGCCGGCATCGGTCTCACTGCGACCCAGAGCCACAAAGGGAATTTTGCGATTGGCCAGATATTCGATACGGGGGTCGACGCGCTTGGTGGCCGAAATGATCAGCGCGTCGGCAAAGCCTCGCGCCACAATGCGCTGCAGATAGTCATCAGGATCTTCCTCGGAAGAGCACAGCAGCGCGACCAGATCGAGTTGATGACGCGCGAAGACTGTTTGCACGCCATCGAACACGCTCATGAAGAAGACGTCGCCCTCACCCGTGATCTGAGCACCCGTCTGCATCATGAAACCAACCACACCTGTCGTTCCCTTGCGCAGCGAGCGTCCGGCCTGATTGGGCACATAGCCCAGTTCGGCTGCAGCCTCGAGCACGCGCTGGCGGGTTTTCTCGTTTACATCGGGTTTGCCATTGAGGGCGCGCGACACCGTTCCGATAGAAATATCGAGATGCTGCGCGAGACGCCGAATGCCTTTCATGTCGCAGCTTTCCCAAGGTGTTAGCGCTGCGTGTGGCGCGGCGCGGCAATGTCTTCAATGAACGCCCCCTGCCTGCATTGCAAGCGTTGAGGCGCTCAGTTATCCACATGCCCGACCAAATCCAGAAACGTTTACGAAGCAGCATTGACAGGGCAACCGTCGCCAATCTATCGTCGTAAACGTTTACGGATATGCGCACTATCCTCACGCAAGATGAGAGCGGCGCTGCCCTGGGAGGTTTTCATTTTGGTGTTCAAGGCCGTTCTCGCGGGTTGCGGAAGCATGTCCAAAGGTTGGTTGTCGGCGCTCGCCGATCATCTTCCCCTGCAGGGTCGCGTCGAGATTGTTGGTCTGGTCGATCTTGACCTCGCCACCGCACAGGCGCGCGCCGAAGAGTTTGGACTAGGCGACGCGATGATCGGCACCGACCTCGAAACCGTGCTGAGCGCTACCAAGCCGGATTTGCTGTTTGATGTCGTTGTGCCGACCGCGCGGCAGGACGTCGTGACGCGCGCATTGCACCATGGCTGCCACGTGCTCAGCGAAAAGCCGATGGCGGCCAGTCTGGATGCCGCGCAGACCATGATTGCTGCCGCAAAAGCTGCCGGGCGCGTGCATGCCATCGTTCAGAACCGGCGCTTCATCGCAGGTATTCGACGTATTCGTCGCCTGATCGAAAGCGGCAGCCTGGGCGAGGTCACTGCGCTGCATTGTGACTTCTTCATCGGCGCCCATTTTGGCGGCTTCCGCGAAGAAATGGACAACGTATTGCTGCTGGACATGGCCATCCACACACTGGACGCTGCGCGCTACATGGCGGGCGTTGCTCCCAAGGCGGTGTATTGCCTGGAAACCAATCCAAGCGGGTCCTGGTATGCGCACGGGGCTGCCGCCAATGCGATCTTCGAGTTCGATCACGGTGTGGTCTTCAACTATCGCGGCAGTTGGTGTGCCGAGGGCGCCAATACCAGTTGGGAGAGCGCCTGGCGGATCATCGGCACCAAGGGCACGCTGCTGTGGGATGGCGAAGAGAGCTTTGAGGCCAGGGTGGTGAGCGGCGACAGTGGCTTCTTCCGCGAGTTGACCCCTCTGGACGTTCCAGAGCCCGCCGACATTGCCCAAACCCACGGCCATGCCAGCGTGATCGCCGACTTCCTCGATGCCATTGCAGAGGGCCGCGCACCCGAAACTGTCGGCACTGACAACATCAACAGTCTGGCCATGGTCTTTGCCGCCATCGAAAGCGCCAAGATCGGCCAACGCGTCCTAATCGCAAATCAGGAAATTCACTCGTGAGCAATCCAGCCAAATCCATCCGTATCGGCACCATGATTCAGGCGACCGAGGGCAAGGCGCCTGAGAACATCGCAGCTATTGCCGATCTGGGCTTTGAGAGCTTTGAACCGTTTTTCTGGCAGACCACCAATGGTCAGGATCTTGCCGAACTGGGCAAGCGTTCACGCGACGCCATTGGTGATCGCGACATTACCATTTCGACCTTGGGCATGTTCGGCAATCCACTGGAAGACCAGGAGATGGATCGCCAGACCCTGCAGGGCTGGAAGGACTGCATCGACAATGCCCACCATTTCGGTGCCACTTGCGTGGCGGGCTTCACCGGCCGCATTCGCAACCAGAAGCTGACCGACAGCCTGCCCAAATACAAGCAGGTCTGGAGTGAACTGGCCAAGCGCGCCGCTGACAAGGGCGTCAAGATCGCCTTTGAAAATTGCGCCATGGATGGCAATTGGCAGACCGGCGACTGGAACATTGCGCACAATCCCGACGCCTGGGAACTGATGTTCAACGAGACCCCAGATGACAATATCGGGCTCGAATGGGAGCCCTGCCACCAGTTGGTCTATCTGATTGATCCCCTGCCCCAGATCCGCAAATGGGCGCATAAATTCTTTCACGTACATGGCAAGGACGCCACGGTGCGCTGGGAGGTCATTCGCGAACATGGCGTGTTCGGCAAGGAGCCGTTCGTCTTCATGCGCACGCCCGGATTTGGCGACAGCAACTGGACCGATGTGATTTCCGAGTTGCGACTGGCCGGCTATCGGGGCTCGATCGACATCGAAGGCTGGCACGACCCGGTCTACCGTGACGCGCTGGAAATGACCGGTCAGGTACGTGGTCTCAACTATCTCAAACAGTGCCGTGGCGGCGACTTCGTTGACGCCCAGGCCGCCTACGATGGCGGTGATCCATCACTGAAGAATCCGGCCTGAAGCCGGTTATGCCGGCCGGGCCAGGGAGGGTTCGGGCGGCGCGTTTATCGCAGATGTTCTGCACAGGGAGGAAAGACATGTTCAAGACCACCAGCCTTATCGTGGCACTGGCGAGCGTTTCGCTGCTGTCGCTCAATGCCGCAGCCCAGGAAGATGTGACCATCACCATCTGGTCGCTCGATGACGAAAACCAGCCCGCGCTCAATCTGGCGCGAGAGTTCAGCGAAATGGACAATGGCATCACGGTGGATTACCGCCAGATCCAGTTCGACGACGTGGTCAGCGAGTCCATGCGCGCCTTCGCCACCGGCCAGGCGCCCGACATCATTGCCGTCGACAACCCCGAGCATGCCCTGTTTGCGGCACGCGGCGCATTTCTTGACATCACTGACATGGTGGCCAATTCCCAAGCCATTGACCCCGATAACTACTTCCCGGGCCCGCTCAATTCCGTGAGCTGGAATGGCAAGATTTTCGGCGTCCCCAAGGCCACCAACACCATCGCGCTGTACTACAACAAGGACCTGTTTGCCGCAGCAGGCATCGACGCACCGCCTCAGACCTGGGCAGAGCTGGTCGAAGACGCCCGCACCCTCACCGACCCCGCAAACAACGTCTATGGCCTGGCTTTTTCAGCCAAGGCCAGCGAGGAAGGCACGTTCCAGTTCCTGCCCTGGGCCCAGATGGCTGGCGGCGGCTATGACAATATCAATGCCGCGGGTGCGGTAGAGGCACTTGAGACCTGGAAAGTCATCCTTGATGAGAAGCTGGCCTCGCCCGACACGCTGACACGAGGTCAGTGGGACTCCACCGGCACCTTCAACTCGGGCAATGCTGCCATGGTAATTTCCGGACCGTGGGAGCTCAACCGCATGCTGGACGAGGCCAAGTTTGACTGGGGCGTGGCCTTGCTGCCCGTGCCGGAAGAAGGCGCGCCGCGGTCATCGGCCATGGGCGACTTCAACTGGGCGATCTTCTCGTCCTCCAAACACCCTGACGAGGCCTTCCAGGCGCTTGAATATTTCGCCAGCCAGGACGACCGGTTGTTCCCCGAATTTGGCCAGTTGCCAGCGCGTTCCGATATCGCCATCCCAGAAACGGGCATTGCGCTCAAGGATGCCGCGCTCAAAGTGTTCCAGGAACAGCTGCAGTATGCGCAGGCACGCGGTCCACACCCCGAATGGCCAAAGATCTCCAAGGCTATTCAGGACGCCATCCAGTCGGCCCTGACCGGCCAGATGAGCGCCAAAGATGCGCTTGATCAGGCCGCCTCAACGATTTCGGGCGTGCTGGGTTCATAGGGTCCTCCCCCCTATCACTGGCTGCCCGGCATTGTGTCGGGCAGCCGATTTTACCAAGTGAGGAGACCGACCATGTCCCGGCTGCTTTCGAGCCTGCGTGACGGCAAGGGTTTCGACATTGTGCTTGTCGCCGTGCCACTGCTGTTTCTGGTGGTGCTCAGCGGCCTGCCGCTGCTGTACAATGTGGTGATGAGTTTTCAGGAAGTTGACCTGTTCAGCCTGGGGACGCTCAATCGGCCCTGGGTCGGCTTTGACAACTACGTCACCGTGTTCAGCCAACCCGAGACCTGGCCCATCCTGCGCAATACGGCGGTGTTTGTGTGTGCCTCAATCGCCGGGCAGTTCGTGCTCGGTTTTGGTCTGGCGTTGTTCTTCTCGCTGAAATTCCCGGGCGCGGCCTATATGCGCGGCCTGTTCCTGGTGTCCTGGGTGATGCCGGGCCTGGTGGTCGGCGCGATCTGGAACTGGATACTGGCCGGGGATTTCGGCGTGCTCAACTACGTGCTGAAATCGCTCGGGTTCATCTCCGAGAGCATTTTCTGGCGCTCCGATACCAACTGGTCGCTCTGGGCAGTTATCATTGCAAATATCTGGCTGGGCACGGCGTTCAACATGATCCTGCTGTCGGTCGGACTGGCCAGCATTCCCAAGGACCTCTACGAGGCCGCGGCGCTGGACGGTGCAACGGGTTGGCAGCGGTTCTGGACCATTACCCTGCCCATGATGCGCGCCACTATCGGCGCCGTGGTGTCGCTGGGTTTGATCTTCACGCTGCAGCAGTTCGACCTGTTCGCCTCGATCACCTCGGGTGGTCCGGCCAATTCCTCCAACGTGGCTCAATATTGGGCCTGGGAGCTGAGCTTCCGCCAATACGACTTCGCGCACGGCGCCACTGTATCGGTGGTCATGATCGCCGTGGTGATGCTGGCTGCCATTGTCTATGTGCGTTCCACCAAGCATGAGGTGCGTGGATGACCCCGCTATGGACCCAACGCCTATTGCTGGTGGTCGCGATCCTGCTGGCCCTGCTCTATCTGTTCCCGCTTTACTGGATGTATGTGACAAGCCTGAAGACCGGCTCGGAGATCTTTGCCACCCCACCTGGCTTTGTTCCGGCAGACCCGCAATGGGGCGTGTTCGGCTATGTCTGGGGCTTGCGCGATATGGGCCGGTTCCTGTGGAACTCGGTGATCATCGCCTCGGGCACTATGGTGCTGACGGCCCTGCTGGGCACCGGCTGCGCCTATGTGCTGGCGCGGTATCGCAATATGTGGATCGATGTGGCGCTGTTTCTGGTGCTGATGCTGCAGGTGCTGCCCGCTTCCCTGATGATCACGCCGCTGTTTGTCGGCTTTTCCATGGCGGGTCTGCTCAACCACCCACAACTGGCCGTGGTGTTGGCGCTGACGGCCAAGACCATGCCGTTCTTTGTGGTGTTGGTGCGGGCAACCTTCATGAGCGTGCCCGGCGAGCTTGAAGAAGCCGCTCAGGTCGATGGTAATTCACGCATCGGCGCATTCTGGAACATCGTGCTGCCGCTGGCCCGCAACGGCATTCTGGTGTCGGCCATCCTGATCTTCATGCAGGCCTTTGGCGAGTTCGTCTATTCCAAGTCGATCATTCAGGCCGTGGAATTGCAGCCAGCCAGTGTCGGTCTGAATGCCTTCATGGGCCCCAATACCACCGAGTGGAACAACATCATGGCCTATGCCTCAATCTATGTGACGCCGATCCTGGCGGCCTTTGTCCTCTTGCAGCGCCGGATTGTCTCCGGCCTTACCTCGGGAGCCCTCAAATGAGCGCGGAACCGCAAATTGAACTGGTCGGCATCGACAAGCATTATGGCGAATTCCATGCGCTGAAAAATATCAGCCTGACCATAGAGAAAGGTCAGTTCGTGGCGCTGGTGGGGCCTTCCGGCTGTGGCAAATCCACCCTGTTGCGCTCGCTGGCGGGCCTGGAAACCATTTCGGGCGGCACGATGAAGATCGCGGGTCGAGTGATGAACAATGTACCGCCGCGCAAGCGCGACGTGGCCATGGTGTTCCAGACCTATGCGCTCTATCCGCATATGACTGTGCTTGAGAACATGACCTATTCGCTTCGGCTCAAGGGCACTTCAAAGGCCGAGGCCAATCGGGCAGCCGAAGATGTGGCGGAAACTACCGGGTTAAGCGGGCTGCTGGGGCGCTATCCGCGCGAGCTCTCGGGCGGGCAACGGCAACGCGTGGCCATGGGCCGGGCAATCATCCGCAACCCCAAGGCGTTCCTGTTTGATGAACCGCTGTCCAATCTCGATGCGGCGCTGCGCGTCCATATGCGCAAGGAAATCCGTGCCCTGCATGACCGGCTTGGTGCCACGTCTGTCTATGTCACCCATGACCAGATCGAGGCCATGACAATGGCCGACCATGTGGTGGTTATGCGTGACGGGGTGATCGAGCAGCAGGGCTCGCCGCTCGAACTGTATGACCGACCGATCAGCCGCTTCGTAGCGGGCTTTATTGGGTCGCCCGCGATGAACTTTGTCGCCGCAACAGTTAGTGCAGATGGTTGCAGCGCTGGCCTGAACACCGCCGAAGGCGGCGCTGTCCCCCTGTCCGGAGCGCTGGAGGCTGGGCGCCGCATTGTGGTGGGTCTGCGCCCAGAGCACTTGCGCGCAGTGCCGGAGAATGGCCAGTTCAGGCTGGAAGTCGGCCCCGTTGAATCAACCGGCTCGACCACGTTCATCTCCTCGGCAGACGGGCTGGTGACGCTGGTGCAATCGGAGCGGACAGGGCTCAAGACCGGCGATCACATCGCGCTGACGATCGCGCCCGAGCACGTGCATGTGTTTGATGCCGATAGTGGGCTGCGCATTTAGGCAACCGGTCAGGAAAAGCCGAACCGCAATGCCGTGTCGCCGCCATTGAGGGCCTAGACCAGCCTCACGAACGCGCCGACAAGCTGATCGACTTGAAACGCCTTTGCCGTGCCGCAGCCACGCGATGTCAGCCCGACGGCAAAGCAGCCTGCAGCGTAATTGTTGAGCTTGGGGGCCTTCATCAACGGCGTGACGCTCTGCGCCCCCAGGATCCCGGTAGCTATGATCAGCACCGCTGTCAGAGCGGGTTTGCCGCCTATTTCACGAGCGATGCCGGCAGTGCCCGATTTTGTAGCGCGCGCTCAAATGGTCTCGTTACCAGCCCCGAACAGAAACGTGACACTGGTAGCTGAAAGAATTACAAATTGGCGAGCCGATGCTCAACAGCCCGCGACACCCTCACGGTTGGAAGCGCCCTTTTTCACACCAAAAGCGGCTAGCGACACCGGGCTGCGCGTTGAACAATTCGGCAGCCACCTGACAATTCTCCTGGTTGTAGGCAGCGCCCTCGCCGCTATCGAACGAGGCAATGTGTATGCGCATGGCCGCATCGAGTGGGCTGTTGCGGTAGAAAGTATAAGAATCATCGCCACCGCACCCGGCCAATGCAAGTGCCGTCACGACAATGGCGATCATTCGAACGGTCATTGTTATACCCAAGCTTGCAGAACTATTCCACAAGCCAGAGTGCTACCACAAAGAGCGACGACCGCCTGCTACAACAGCCCGACAAGTCATCGATGGAATTTGATAAAAAGATTTGGCTGGGGAACCTGGATTCGAACCAAGATTGACGGAGTCAGAGTCCGCAGTTCTACCATTGAACTATTCCCCAGCAGGCCGATGACCGGCTGGCGTGGGGAGACGGATCATCCCGACGCGGGGACTGCATAGACAATGCCGGCTGAGATTGCAAGCGTCTGGGGGACAGTTTTACACCATCGGCGCAGGCAGGGGGACAAGTTTGAAATCCCCAGGGGTATCTGGCGCTATCGGGGGGCGGGCCAACGCGGCGCCAGACGGCCAAGGTTGATTGGATCAGCATTCGTGATAGAAATGATCACAAGCCTGTTCCTGCCGCGAAAGAGCCCTGATGAGCCGCAATTTTCTGGTCGTTGACCCCGAAGAGGATATGGATGTTCTCAAGGGTCTGGCTTCGCCAATCCGGGTGAAAATCCTCAAGCTGCTGCATGTCGAAGGCGCGATGAACGGCAATGATATTGCCGACAAACTCAGCCTGCCCCAATCCACGGTTTCGACCAATATCCAGATTCTGGAGAGCGCCGGCCTGATCCGTACCGAGACGCAAAAGGCGCGCAAGGGCAATCAGAAGATCTGCCATTCGATGTTCGACGAAGTGATGGTGATGTTCAAGGAAGACATCAAACCGTTGGCGGCCAATACCATCGAAGTGGCCATGCCGCTTGGACTTTACACCAGTTGCGACGTGTCGGCGCCGTGTGGGCTGTGCTCGACGGACGGGATTATCGGGCTGCTGGATGTGCCCGATACGTTTCTGGATCCCGACCGGATGAAGGCCGGGCTGATCTGGTTCACACGCGGTTATCTCGAATACCAGTTTCCCAATAACGCCAAGCTGAGCCAGCACACGATCGAGGCCATGGAGTTTTCCATGGAGCTCAGTTCAGAGGTGCCGGGCACCTCGGCAGACTGGCCCAGCGACATTACGCTGTCGGTCAATGGGACCGAAATCGGCACCTGGATGAGCCCGGGTGATTTTGGCGACAAACGCGGCGTCTATACCCCCGATTGGTGGAAACTCAAGGGTAGCCAGTATGGCAAACTCAAGAGCTGGCGGGTGACGACAGACGGCACCTATGTCGACGGGATGAAGATTTCTCCGATCTCGCTGAGCGATTTGGATCTGGCAAATCACCATTCGATCCGTTTGCGCATCGCCGTCAAGCCAGACGCTAAACACCCGGGCGGCATCAATATTTTTGGCCGCGGCTTCGGCAATTACGATCAGGAAATCATCATGCGCCTGCAGACCGAAGCCTAGACGAAATACTTCCTGCCTCCCCTTGCGTGATCCGCGCCGCCTCGTTTACAACGGGGTAACTGATATAAATCAGATAAACGGGATTAGAGGGAGGAGGGCGTCGTGAAAGCATCGGTCGTCGCACATAAGGATTTTACGGTCAGCGCTATTGATGATCGGGTTTACGGGGCCTTTCTGGAGCATCTGGGTCGCGCAATCTATGAAGGCATTTACGAGCCAGACCACCCGAGCGCCGACAAGGACGGCATGCGCGGCGATGTGGCCAAGCTGGTCAAGGATCTCAATGTACCCGTAGTGCGCTACCCCGGGGGTAACTTCGTTTCCGCCTATAACTGGGAAGACGGCATTGGGCCGCGTGAAGAGCGCCCTACCCGGCTGGATCTGGCCTGGCACACCTCGGACAGCAATGCGGTCGGCGTGCATGAATTTGCCGACTGGTGCGACACGGTCGGCACCGAGATGATGCTGGCGGTCAATCTGGGTTCACGCGGCGTCGACGACGCGCGCAATTTTCTGGAATATGTGAACCATCCGGGCGGCAGCTACTGGAGCGACCTGCGCATCAAGAATGGCCGCAAGGAGCCGTTCAACGTCAAGATGTGGTGCCTGGGCAATGAGATGGACGGGCCCTGGCAGGTCGGCCACAAGGATGCCGATGAATATGGCAAGCTGGCCGCCAATACGGCGCGCGCCATGCGCATGTTTGACAGCAAGCTTGAGCTGATCGTGTGCGGCTCATCCAATGCGGACATGGCCAGCTATCCCGACTGGGAACGCATCGTCCTCGAGCACACCTATGAGCATGTCGACCATATTTCGCTGCACATGTACTTTGCCAATCGCGAGAAGGACACAGCCAACTATCTGGCACTGAACCATAAACTCGAAACCTATATCGACACGGTGGCCTCGACCATCACACAGGTGAAGAGCAAGAAGCGCAGCAAGCGCGACGTCTACATCTCGTTTGACGAATGGAATGTCTGGTACCACTCCAACAAGCAGGACCGGGTTATCCTGGAGGGCAATAGCGGCTGGCCGCACGCACCGGGTCTGCTCGAGGACATCTACAATTTCGAAGACGTGCTGATGGTCGGGTTGATCCTGAACAGCTTCATCCGCCGTTCGGACGTGGTCAAGATCGCCTGCATCGCGCAGCTGGTGAATGTGATCGCCCCGATCATGACCGAAAAGGGCGGCCCGGCCTGGGCCCAGACGATCTACTATCCGTACTATTTCGCATCGATCTTCGGCCGTGGTACGGCGTTGAATCTGATTGTCAATTCGCCCGGCTATGACAGCAAGCACGCCGACAACACCCCCTATGTGGATGTGTCGGGCGTGCACAATGAAGAGGAAGGGACGCTGAGCTTCTTCCTGGTCAACCGGCATGCCACGGAATCGATCGATGTGTCGGTGAGCCTGCAGGGATTTGCCGCCGGCACCATCATTGATCATCAGGTGATGACGCATGACAATCTGCAAGCGGTCAATACGGCCAAGAACCAGGCAGAAGTGGCGCCCCGCAAGGGGAATGGCGCCAAGGCTGAAGGCGGTTCGCTGGATGTGAAACTGCCGCCCTATTCGTACCAGATGGTGCGGGTGAAGGTTTAGCGCCAGCTGCCGATAGCGGAGAAACAGGGGAAAACACCCCTGCCCCGCGCGAATGCGAGGCTGGCCGATCTGGCGGGCGCGGAACCCACCGTTGCGAGCAATTGGCTAGCAGACTGTTAGCGTTGAGCACAGCACGCGACCAACGGAGGCGCATCGGCAACGGTGCGCCTCTTTGCATTGTGTATCATGTTTTCCGATTTACATCACAATGCGCGTTGACAAGCATAAGGGGCTGGTTAAGTATGATTTATAGGTGCTGGAGGGCATCTACATACGGAACGCGGGAGGCGTTTCGACAAGGGAGGAGTTAGATATGGATAGACGCAGTTTTCTAATCGGCACGACGGCCGTTGGCGCGCTGATGGCGGCCGGAAACGGGCTTGCATACGCACAAGACGGTGAAGGCGCCGCGCCCGATCTGGGCAAATTCCCACGCAACGAGACGGTCATCGTCCATAATCCAGAGGGCGTGATCCGCAATCCGGCATGGTTCAACCCATGGGTCGTGGGCAGCGGCGCGGGTACCAGCAATGGCCTGCACCAGCTTACCACTGATACGCTGTGGTTCATCGACCCCGATGCGGGCATTGAAGGCGCCAGCACCAATGCCGTGTACAATTCCCTGGCCGACGGCCTGTGGGAATACAATGACGACTTCTCGGAAATGACCGTCAAGCTCAAGCAGGGTATCCTGTGGAGCGATGGCGTCGAATTCACTTCCGCCGACGTCGTCTATACGGTCGAAACCCAGAAGGCGACGCCAGGCACGCCCTATAATGGCGCGTTCACAGCCCAGGTCGCCTCGGTCGAGGCGCCAGACGACTATACGGTCCACTTCAAGCTCAATGCGCCAAACTCGCGCTTCCACGCGCTGTTCTCGGTGCGCTGGACGGCCGCCTGGATCATGCCCAAGCATGTGTTTGAAAAGGTCGACGACATCCTGACCTTCGAGAACAACCCGCCCGTAAGCCTTGGGCCCTACACGCTGCATTCGTTCGACCCGAACGGCACCTGGTACATCTGGGAAAAACGCGCAGACTGGGACAAGACGGCCATGGGCATGGTCGCCGAACCCAAGCCGAAATATGTGATCTACCGGAACAATATCTCGACCGACAATCGCCTGATCGAGATGCGTAACGGCAATCTGGACATGGTCCACGATCTGACGCCGGAAGGCACGTTCTCAATCACCAAGGAAGACCCGAACGTCCAGGGCTGGTTCGCCGGCTTCCCATACGCTCATCCCGATCCTACCCTGGTGATGGCGATCCCGAACCTGCAGAATCCCAAGTTCCAGGACAAGCGCGTTCGCTGGGCTCTGGCGATGATGCTGGATGCGCGGTCGATGTCGATGGCGTCCTATCGTGGCGCGGCGACGCTGTCGGCCATCTCGGTGCCGCCAACGGGAACGCATCCGCGCGACTACCATGCGCCAATGCAGGACTTCCTGATCAATTACGAGATCGATACCGGCACCTCAAAGGTCAAGCCGTATGATCCCACCATCGGCATGCAGATCGCCGATATGGTGCGCCCACAGTTCGGGGACGCAGTGCCAAGCGAGGAGGCCGCTATCCGCAACGCGTTCGGCTATGGCTGGTGGAAGCAGAACATCCCGGCGGCTGAAGAGCTGCTGACCGCAGCCGGCTTCAACAAGGTCGGCGGCCAGTGGATGATGCCAGATGGCCAACCGTTCGCCTTCGAAGTGATGGTGCCGCAGGAAGGCGTGGTCAATCGCCTTGGTGTCATTATCGCCCAGACCTGGGCCCAGAACGGCATTCAGGCCACCGCTCAGGTGGATTCGGACACCTGGGGCCGCCAGCGCGTGGGTGACTATGAAGTCAACATCGCCTGGGCCGTGGAAACCTGGGGCGGTCATCCCGATCTCAGCTTCTTCCTCGACAGCTACCACTCCGCCTATGTGGCTGAGCCGGGCGCATCGCAGCCAGACCGCAACTGGATGCGCTGGTCCGATCCGCGGCTTGACGCGATCATCGAAAAAATCCGTGGCATCGACTTCAATGACCCCAAGGGCATCGAGTACGGCCAGGAGTTCGTCAAGCTGCATCTCGAGGAGATGCCGAACATCCCGATCATGGCCTATAATGTGTTCTCCATTCAGTCGAACCAGTTCTGGACCGGCTGGCCGGATGCAGAAAACAACTATGCCAATCCGGTCACCAACTGGTCGAACGGTCGGTACATCTTCACGCAGATCACGCCCGTCGCGTAAGCGCGTCCTCCCGGGTGGTCCGGCTTGTGCCGGGCTGCCTGGAGGGGCGCGGATTACGCGCCCCTCCACTAATCTGCGTCATCGCAAGGTGGCGCCATTGGCAGGTATGAACTGTCCAGTCCAGCTAACGCCGGATCGAGGGTGACGGGAGGCAAGCCGCCCCAGCCACCAGGACAGGCGCGTCAGAGCGGAGACGCAAGGAGTTCGAATGCAAGGCTATTTCTGGTTTGTCGGGAAGCGCGCGCTGCAGATGCTGGCGGTGATTTTCTGCGGCATTTCCGCGACCTTTCTGGTCACCCATCTCTCCCCCATTGATCCGGTTGAACAAGTGCTTGGGCGATTGTCGTCGCGGGCCAATCTGTCACCGGAAGCCATTGCCTCGACCCGCGCCGCGCTGAGCGAGATGTACGGCACGGGTCAACCAATGCTGAACCAGTATTTCAGCTTCTGGGCGCGCCTTGTGCGGGGCGATCTGGGCCCTTCCCTGATGGCATTTCCGACCCCCGCCATGACCCTGGTCATGCGCGCCATGCCTTGGACCCTGGGGCTGCTGGTGTCCGCGACCCTGGTGACCTTCGTGGTCGGCAATCTGCTGGGGGCACTCGCCGGGTACAACCAGAACAACAGGTTTTTCAAGGCGTTCGGCATATTTGCGATGGGGATCCAGCCCATCCCCTATTACGTCGTCGCTTTCATCCTGCTGATCATTTTCGGGTTCCTGTGGCCCGTGCTGCCCATATCGGGCGGCTTTGCCATGGACGTCACCCCAGGCTGGAACTGGCCGTTTATCAGCTCGGTGCTGCAACACGGCATCCTGCCCGCAACATCGGTCGTGCTGGTTGGATTTGGGGGCTGGTTCATCGGCATGCGCGCGCTGGTGTCCAACATCGTCAATGACGACTACGTCACCTATGCCGAACTGGCCAATGTGGACCAGAAGACCATTGTTGGCAGCTATGTGATCCGCAACGCCATCGTCCCGCAATTGACGGCGCTGGCGATGGCCCTGGGCGGCGTGTTTTCCGGCACGGTGATCACCGAGCAGGTGTTCAACTACCCCGGCCTGGGTTCACTGCTCATCGATGCGGTCAATGCCGGAGATTATTCACTGGTGCTGGCGGTATCGACAGTGTCGATCACGGCGGTGGCCATCGCCATTTTCGTGGTGGACCTGCTGCATCCGCTGCTCGATCCCCGCGTGCGTACGGAGTAGGCCCAGCATGTTTGCCGTTTTTCGCGATCTCATTCGCTACAATATCGAATTCGCCATTGGCGTGGTGCTGGTCGGCGTGGTCACGGTGTTTGCCTCCGCCAGCTTCTTTTCACCAGTCGACCCCTCGCTGATCTACCTGACCATTCCCGATCAGCCGCCCTCATGGCAGTATTGGTTTGGTACCAATTCGCGCGGTCAGGACATGTTCTGGCAGCTCTCGGCGGCCTTCAAGAACAGTCTGACCTTCGGGATTACCGTGGCCGTGCTGAGCCGCATCATCTCGATCTCGGTGGGGCTGACAGCAGGCTATGTCGGGGGGTGGGTTGATCGCGCGCTGATGTTCATCAACGACATCTTCGTGTCGATGCCAATCTTCCCCATTCTGGTGCTGTTCTACTTCGTGCTGCGTAGCCATATGGACAGCATGACGCTGGCGCTGATCATGGCTTGTTTTGGCTGGCCGTTTGACGCACGCCTGATCCGTTCGGTGGCATTGGGACTGAAGCACCGCGAGTTTACGCGCCACGCCGTGTTTGCCGGCATGAGCACACCCAAGGTGCTGCTGGAAGAGCACCTGCCCTATGTGATGCCCATCGTGTTCGCGACCTTCATGAACAACATGCTGTGGTCGATCGGGCTGGAGGTGACGCTGGCGGTGCTGGGGTTCACCAATATCAACCAGCCAACCATCGGCACGGTGCTGTACTGGGCCAATAGCCATTCGGCCATGGTGGTGGGTGTGTGGTGGTGGATCGTAATCCCGGTGATCCTGATCGTCATCACCTTCCTGGGCCTGTTCCTGCTGGCCGTGAGCATGAACGAGTATATCGACCCGCGCAGCCGTCTGAGGAGGATGGGCGCATGATTATCAGCTCGGCCAAGCCAGGCTTTGCCCCCCATCTCCCTGCCTCCCCCGCAAGGGGAGAGGTGTCCCTCCGAGTTGCTGGAGAGAACGCGTGACCCACGACAATACAGACCTGCTCAAGGTCGAGGGCCTCAAGGCCTATTACCAGATGAGCTATTTCGGCGTAGAGCGCGAAGTGCGCGCCGTGGACGACATCTCAATGACCATTCGCAAGAACGAGGTCTATGGCATTGCCGGGGAGAGCTCCTCAGGCAAGACCAGCTTCATCAAGGTGCTGGCCGCCGCCATTCGCCCGCCCATGCGGGTGGTTGCCGGGTCGGTGAAATATGATTTCAAGAACGGGCCCTTCGATGTTGCCAGCGCCACGCCCGAGCAGGTGGCGGCGGTGCGCTGGAAGCATCTGAGCTATATCATGCAGGGCTCCATGAGCACGCTGAACCCGGTGCGGCGGATCGGCAAGACGTTTGAGGATTTCGCCAAGCGGCCGCTGGGGCTGAGCGGGCCGGCCTATCGGGCCCGGGTGCTGGGGCATCTCGATCGGCTCAAGCTGCCCGCCGATGTGCTGCGCGCCTACCCCCATGAACTCAGCGGCGGCATGCGCCAACGCGTCACCATCGGGCTGGCCACGGTGTGCCACCCCGAATTCGTGATTGCGGACGAACCGACTACCGCACTCGATGTGGTGGTGCAAAAGGAAGTGCTCAGCCTGATCCGCGACATTCAGCGGGAAATGGGCAGCTCCGTGGTGTTTGTGACGCATGATATGAGCGTACATGCCAACATCGCGGACCGCGTGGGCATCATCTATGCCGGGCGGCTGGTGGAGGAAGGACCGACGCGCGAAATGTTCTTTGCGCCCAAGCACCCCTATACCGCCCATCTGGTGGCCAGCCTGCCGCGCATTGGTGACACCACGCAGCGCCCGGCGCTGGAGGGACGACCACCCAGCCTGGCCGAACCACCACAGGGGTGCCGGTTTCATCCGCGCTGCCCGCTGGCGGTCGACAAATGCCGGACCGAAGTACCGCCACTTGAAACAGTGGGGCCGGATCATCGCACCGCCTGCTGGCGCTGGCAGGATGTCGAACCGCTGGTCAAACCACAGGCATTGCAGGGGGCCATGGCATGAGCGCACTGCTCGATATTTCAGGGGTTTCCAAGCAGTTCACCATGGGCGGCGTGCTGTCGCGCAAGATGGTCAATGCCGTGCAGGACGCCAGCTTCTCGATCAACCTCGATACGCCGGAGATCTTTACGATCATCGGCGAAAGCGGCTCGGGCAAGACGACGCTGGCCCGGATGATCCTGGGGCTGGAACTGCCCACAAGCGGGGAGATCAGCTTTCGTGGCAAGACGGTGAGCCACAAGGTGAGCCGAGCCGAGCGGCTGGCGTTCATGGCCAATGTGCAGCCGGTGTTTCAGAACCCGTTCGAGGCGTTCAACCCGCTCAAGCGGATCGATCGCTATCTGGAATCCACCGCCAAGCGGTTTCTGAAACTGCGCGAGCAAAGCGACCTGGACCGGGCAATGGATGAAGCCCTGCAGAAGGTCGGGTTGAGCCTGGCTGAGGTGAAGGGGCGGTTTCCCCATGAGATGAGCGGCGGGCAGTTGCAGCGCGCGGCCATTGCGCGGGCGCTGATCCCCAACCCACCACTGCTGGTGGCCGACGAGCCGGTGAGCATGGTCGATGCCAGCCTGCGCATGAGCATTGTCAACCTGCTGCGCAGCCTGCGCGATGATCTGGGCGTGTCGGTAATCTACATCACCCACGATCTGGCCACGGCCTATTACATCTCGAACCGGCTGATCATCATGCAGCGCGGGCGGATCGTGGAGATGGGCGATGCGCGCACGGTGCTCGACAATCCCGAACATCCTTACTCACGCCTGCTCAAGGCCAGCGTGCTGAGCACCGAAGATGCCGGGGCCGGCCAATTGGCCACCGATCCCGAAATGGTGACGCTGGCCAACGCGCTGATTGGTCAGCCCGGCCATCTGGCGGACCGGCCCGATGGGCGGCTGGTGCGCGTGTATTGAGGAGAGCTGATGAGCGCGCCAATCTATCGTGATCCGGTCGAGGATGGGGCAGCCGACCCCACAGTGATCCGCCGTGAGGGGACCAATGAGTGGTGGATGTTCTACACCAATCGGCGGGCCAATGCCGGTGGACCGGGGTTTAGCTGGATTCACGGCTCGCCCATCGGGGTGGCGGTGTCGCGTGATGACGGGGCCAGCTGGACCTATCGGGGCACGGTCAAGGGACTGGATGATCCGGCCGATGTGGGACAGCTCAACACGCATTGGGCGCCCGAGGTGATGTTTGCCGATGGGCAGTACCACATGTTCCTGAGCTATATCAGCGGGGTGCCGGATGGCTGGGCCGTACCGCGCACCATTGTGCAGTTCACCAGCCCGGATCTGGAAAACTGGACCCGTGTGGGACCGCTGGCGCTATCGAGCGACAATGTCATCGACGCATGCGTATTCGCCAGCCCCGATGGGTTGTGGCGGCTATGGTACAAGGATGAAGGTCAGGGTTCGAGCACCTGGAGCGCCACCAGCACGGACATGCTCAACTGGACGCTTGAAGGCAAGGTGCTGCCGGGGTCACCCGAGGCGCCGCCACATGAGGGGCCCAATGTGTTCGCACTGGGCGGCTGGTACTGGCTAATCGTGGATGAGTGGCGCGGTCAGGCCGCCTATCGTTCTGACGACACCAGGAACTGGGTGCGGCAGGGGCTGATCGGCGATGTGCCGGGTAGCGACGACATGGACCGGCGCTATATGCGCCATGCCGATGTGGTGGTCGTGGGGGGACATGCGGCGCTGTATTATTTCACCCACCCGCTATGGGACGAGGCCAGCGATAAGGCGGGGCCACCCGATGCTGCGGCACGCCGGACGGCAGTGCATCATGCGCGCCTGACCGTGGTTGATGGCGTGCTGGTGTTGGAGCGCGATATCGCGGCCGATATGGCATTGCTGGCGGGGTGATCGCCGACGCGGCGTCAGGCGCGTTCCAGCATGATGGAGGGGCTACCCTTGAGCAGGGTGCGGGCATATTCGCGATAGCCCAGAATCTCGCCCAGCCGTAGCGAAGCGGTATTGGCGGGGTCAATCAGACAGACGGTGCGGCCCAGGCCCTGCGCCCGGGCCCAGTCGAGTACGGCGCTGACGGCTTCGCGGGCATAGCCATGACCTTGATATTGCGGCAGGACGATCCAGCCAGCTTCGGGGGTATCGCCCAGAGGCGGTTCGCATTTGCGCAGGTGATTGGCCAGACCGGCCTCCCCCATCACCGCGCCGGAGCGGGCATCGGTGACCAGCCAATAGCCAAAGCCGAGCAACTCCCAGTGTCCCACATAGCGCATGATGCGCGCCCATACCTCTTCGGGCGGACTGGGATGGCCAGTGATGTAGCGGACAACCTCTGGATGGGCCCACAAGGCGCAACAGGCGGCGAAGTCTGCGCGGGTATGGCCGCGCAGGATCAACCGCTCAGTGCGCAATGTGGGCGCCGGCATCAGGCCCCGCCGGCAATCGCGGAGCGCGGCATGTCCGAGAATATCTCGGCTACGCCATTGCGGATGATGACAATCTCTTCAAGACGCAGACCGAAGCGGCCCTGCAGGTAGATGCCCGGCTCGATGGAGAACACCATGCCCTCTTCGAGGATAGTCTCGGACGTGGCAGTGATATAGGGCGTTTCGTGGATATCGATGCCCAGACCGTGGCCGGTACGGTGCATGAAATTGGGACCATAGCCCGCCTCGGTAATGACGTCACGGGCGGCCTTGTCGACGGCGCTGGCCGGTGCGCCGGGCCTGGCTGCCGCCAGGGCGGCATCGACAGCGCGATCAAGGATGGCGTGGATATCGGCAAAGCCTTCGGGGGCGGTGCCGAGATAGCCAACGCGGGTCATGTCGCTGGGGTAGCCCTGGATGCGGCCGCCGGTATCGATCAGCACGGCATCATTGGGCTTGAGTTCGGTGGCGCCGGTGTGGTGATGGGGAAATGCGCCATTGGGACCAAAGCAGACGCTGGTGAATTCGGGCGTAGCGCCATTGGCCTTGTAGAATTCGCGGATGATGGTGGCTACTTCGCGCTCGGTGATGCCGGGGCGCAGCGCGGCAAAGCCGGCGGCCATGGCGGCGTCATTGAGCACGGCGCTGGCCTTGATGGCAGCGTATTCGGCATCATCCTTGCGGGAGCGCAGATAGCCTACGGTATCGCCAGTAAAGCGGCGGGTTGCGCCGGGCAGCGCATCGAGCACCAGCAGGGCAAAGTCGGTGCGCATGGTTTCGTCGAGCACGATGGAGGGTGCAGTGCGGTCGATGCCGGTGGCGGTCAGGAGTTCTTCAAGCGCAGCGTCGGGGCCGGTGTCGTCTGACCAGGGGAAGAAGGGCAGATCGGTGTGCTGGCGCGAACTGTCCACATTGAGCTTGGGCATCAGGAAACCGGCAAAGCTGGCCGAAACCAGCAGCATGACGGGGCGCTCATCGCCATGGGGGGCGAGATCGGCCAGATAGATCATGTGACTGGATGGGCCGATGACCACCAGATCGGTCCGGGTGGCGGCCATGCGGGCGCGCAGATTGGCGAGACGGGTGGTCAATGTGGCGTTCATGATGGGCTCGGTTCTGGTGGTGATCTAAGGGCAGAATAGGGGAAGCTCAGGGCTCTCAGTGCCCCCTCCTGGCCTCACCCAACAAGGGGGAGGTACTGGCCGGTGGGTGGGCGCTGTATTGCCGCCCCACGTGCGACGCCTCCCCCATTGGGAGAGGCCGGTGGGTGCGGTCGTAGCGGCCTGAGAGGTCGGAGCCGCGCCAAGGTCAGTAGGCGCGGCTCCGGGTGGCGGTGTCTTGGGCCACCGCCATTTGGCCTACTTCGTCACAAGACGGTAGTAGACGAAGTCGGAGGTAGCGCCGTTGACATAGCCTTCGACATTGTTGGCCATGGCAATGGTCAGCGCGGCCTGGAACATGATGACGATTGGCGAGTCTTCCTGAGCCTGCTTCTGGATGTCCATGTACATCTGGTTGCGCTTGGCCTGATCGGGCTCGGCCAGGGCAGCAGTGACGGCCTTGTTCAGCTCATCAGGCACAGCCCAGGCATTCCGCCATGTGGTGGTGGCGGTGTAGTTGTCATCGGAGTTGTCCGAATTGTAGGCGAACGCCTTGGCGTTGGAGTGCGGGTCCATGAAGTCAGGGCCCCAGTACAGCAGCATGCCCTGATGGGTACGCTCGCGGTACTTGGTGATGACCTGGGCACCGGTGCCGGGTAGGATGTCGAAATTGATGCCCGCTTCGGCAAAAGTTGCCTGCAGCGACTGCGCCATATCGGTGAACGGGGTCGCGTTGATCACGTCCAGGGTCACGTCGATGGGGGTTTGCACACCCGCGTCAGCCAGGATCTGCTTGGCCTTTTCGACGTCGTAGGTGTATGGCGTTTCGTCATAGGAGCCGGGGAAACCCTTTGGCCAGAAGGCCTGATGAACTTCCATCTGACCCTTGAGGAACGACTGGGTCATGCCGTCGTAATCGACGAGGTAACGGGCAGCTTCCCAGACGGCTGGCGGGGTCAGCGACTCTTCCTTCTGGTTGAACGAAAGGAAGTGCACGGCGGCCTGCGGATAGGTCTCGACCTTGATGGCGTCGGTGGAGAGGCCCGAAATCTGGTCCGGCGTCAGGTTCTTGGCAATGTCGACATCGCCCGAGGTGAGCAGCAGCTGCTGGGTTGCGGCTTCGGCGACATGGCGGATGATCACGGACTTCATGGCGGGGGCGCCACGGAAGTAGTTTTCATTGGCAGTCAGGCGCACGATTTCCGCAGGACGGTAATCGGACATCACAAAGGGGCCCGAGCCAGCCGAATGGGTGTTGAGCCATGCATTGCCCATATCGCCATCGGTCTCATTGGCCATGACCAGGACTTCGTCGACGATGGATGCGGGGCGCGAAGCCAGCACGTTGAGCACGAAGGCCGACGAGAAATCGCCCTCATATTTCACGGTGATGGTGTTGCCGTCGATGGTGACCATGCTGTCGATATTGTCCGCGGTCCAGCCGAGCTGGGCCAGAATGAAGGCCGGGGTCAGGTTCAGCTTGATCACGCGGCTGAACGAGAAGGCCACGTCTTCGGGGCGCACGGGATTGCCTGAGGCAAACTTGGCGTCGCGCAGGGTGAAAGTGATGGTCTTGGCAGCGTCATCAGCGGTCCACTCGGTAGCCAGACCGGGTGCCAGCACCGTGGTGTCTTCGGCTTCATAGCCCACCAGACGGTCATAGACGTTGGTATTGAGCTCGCCCGAGGTGAACTCATAGGCCTGTGCGGGATCCAGAGCGACGATGTCATCGATGTTCTGGGCGACGACCAGGGCGTCGGCAGGGGTGGCGGCAATAGCGGCGACACTGCTCAAGGGCAGAGCCAACGCCGTCGCCAGCAAGGCAGCACGGAAGAGTTTCATCAGCTTTTCTCCTGTTGGCGGAGCCTTGAATTGAACTGCGGGCGGACCCGCAGGAGCCTTCAAAACCCCTATTTGACGATCTTTTTCTTCTTCACCGGCTTGATGCCGGGTTTTGCAACCGCCTCGAGCTGCCGCGAGGGCTTGGCCGAGGAACGGAAGAGAGCCAACGTGCCTGTCCAGAGCAGGCGCGCGGGTGTTTCGGTGTGATTGGACCAGGAATGGGGTCGGTTGCCGCGAAAGTGCAGGCTGTCGCCGGCATTCATGATCATCTCGTCGCCATCGAGGCGCTGGGTGATGGCGCCTTCAAGCACGTAGAGGATTTCCTCCCCCTCATGCGCGACCGTCTCGGACTGGTAGCCCGGCGGCACGATCATGATGAAGCTCGAGAGCGTATTGCCGGGGAAGTCGGTGCCCAGTCGCTCATAGACGATGGAGGAACCATCGAGCGAAAAGCGGTTGCGTTCGCCGGCGCGGGTCAGCGCCGTCTTGGCCGTGGGGGCGGAAACAAAATAGTCGATACCGACACCCAGGGCCCGGGCAATCTGCGCCAGTGTACCCAGCGAAGGGGTGGCGTGGTCGCGCTCGACCTGGCTGAGATAGCCAACCGAAACATCGGCCGACTTGCCTAGCGCTTCAAGCGTCATATGCTGCTGGCGGCGACGGGCACGGATGAGCGCACCCACTTTGGGATGTCCCTCACTCTCGGTTCTGTCCTCGGCTGCATTGGTCATCAGTCCACCAAAATTTTTTTGATATAAGCAAAGTTTTCTGTATGGTGAAAGCGAAATGTGAAGGTGTTCACGATCTGCAGAAGATTCATTCTGCGGGCGTAACGCCTTGTTTTCTCAAGAGGATGTTCGCTTGAGTCTGGATCCGCAAATCACCATGGCAGAGGGTAGCGCATTTGCGACCCGCCGTCGCTGGGGCCGTCGCCTGGTCGCCATTGGCGGCTTTATCGCGACGGTTTTCCTCACCTTTCTGGGCCTGCTGGCCATCACCTTCTTTATCGGCCGGGTGATCCCGATCGATCCGGTGCTGGCGGTGGTGGGCGACCGGGCGAGCAATGAGGTCTATGCCGCGGCGCGTACGGCCATGGGGCTGGACCAGCCGCTGGTGATTCAGTTCTTCCACTATGTGGTCAACGTGTTCTCGGGCGATCTGGGCCAGTCGGTCAGCACCGGGCGCAGCGTGGTCGAGGATCTGAGCCGTTTCTTCCCGGCAACGCTGGAAATGGCCACCATCGGCATCATGATCGGCGTGCTGGTTGGTGTGCCGCTGGGCGTTATCGCGGCGAGCCGTCAGGGCTCGATCATCGACCAGATCATTCGCGTGGTGGGCCTGCTGGGCTATTCCATGCCCGCCTTCTGGCTGGGGCTGGTGGGCCTCGCGTTGTTTTATGCGCGACTGCGCTGGGTTGGCGGGCCGGGCCGGCTCGACATTTTCTATGACGGACTGGTCAGCCCGGTAACCGGCCTGTTGCTGGTGGACAGCCTGCTGGCTGGCGAGATCGATATCTTCTGGAACGCCATTACCCATCTGATCCTGCCCGCATCGGTGCTGGGCTTTTTCAGCCTGGCCTATATTGCCCGCATGACGCGCAGCTTCATGCTGGATCAGCTCAGCCAGGAATTTGTGACCACCGCACGGGTCAAGGGTGTGCCTGAGCGCGTGGTGATCTGGCGCCATGCGTTCAATCCGATCCGCGTGCCGCTGATTACCGTGATCGGGCTGAGCTATGCCGGGCTGCTGGAAGGCTCAGTGATGATCGAGACCGTGTTCTCCTGGCCGGGGATCGGCAATTACCTGACCACGGCGCTGCTCAATGCCGACATGAATGCCGTGCTCGGCTCGACGCTGGTGATCGGCGCGGTGTTCATCTTCATCAACAAGATTTCGGACGTGCTGTATCGCGTCCTCGACCCGAGGGCCCGCTGATGACCACCAGAGACTGGCTGCTCGAAGACTCCCCGACCTCGCGGCTGCAGGCCAATGCGGGACGGGCCTATCGGGTGTTTACCGCGCTGCTGCGCAATCCGCTGTCGGTGCTGGGCGGGATCATCATCCTGGTGCTGATCTTCACAGCAATCTTTGCACCGTGGCTGGCGCCCTATTCTGCCATTGGGCAGGATCTGGGAAACCGGCTGCAGCCCCCCTCCTCCGTGCATCTGATGGGTACCGATGAGCTGGGTCGCGATATCTTTTCACGGGTGATCTGGGGTAGCCAGATCACCCTGACAATCGTCGGACTGGTGGCGCTGATCTCGGCGCCGCTGGGGCTGCTGGTGGGTGCAGTGGCGGGCTATTTCGGCGGCTGGACCGACCGGCTGCTGATGGGGTTCACCGATATCTTCTTGTCGATGCCCAAGCTGATCCTGGCGCTGGCCTTTGTGGCAGCGCTTGGACCGGGCATCAACAATGCCATTATCGCCATCGCCATTACCGCGTGGCCTGCCTATGCGCGTATCGCCCGGGCTGAGACACTGACCATCCGCAATTCGGAATTCATCGCAGCGGTGCAGTTGCAGGGCGCCTCACCCATGCGGGTGATCGTGCAGCATGTGCTGCCGTTGTGCACGAGCTCGATGATCATCCGGGTGACGCTGGACATGGCCGGGGTGATTTTGACTGCTGCCGGGCTTGGGTTTATCGGGCTGGGCGCACAGCCACCGCTGCCCGAATGGGGCGCGATGATCTCGCGCGGGCGCACCTTCATTCTCGATCAGTGGTGGGTAGCGACCATGCCGGGCTTTGCCATCATCATTGTCAGCCTGGGCTTCTGCTTCCTCGGCGACGGGTTGCGTGACGTGCTCGACCCCAAGAATGAGGGCAAGTGATGGCGCCGATGCTGAGCGTTGAAAACCTGCGGGTAAGCTTTCCCACCCATCGCGGCCGGGTCGAAGTGGTCAAGGGCATTTCGTTTGAGCTGGGCCGCGAGCGGCTGGGCATTGTGGGCGAAAGCGGCTCGGGCAAGTCGATGACCGGGCGCGCAATCCTCAAACTGATCCGCAAGCCGGGGCTGGTGACGGCCGACCGACTGGAATTTGACGGGATCGACATTCGCGCCCAGAGCGAAAAGCAGATGCGGTCCGTACGCGGCGCGCGCATTTCGATGGTGATGCAGGACCCAAAGTTCTCGCTGAACCCGGTGATGACGGTGGGCGAGCAGATCGCCGAAGCGTTGGTGACGCATGAGAAACTGAGCCGGCGCGAAGTCGATGAGCGCATTCTGGCCATGCTCGAGGCGGTGCGGATCAATGATCCCAAGCGCGTGGCGGGGCTGTATCCGCATGAGGTTTCGGGCGGCATGGGGCAGCGGGTGATGATCGCCATGATGCTGATCCCTGAGCCCGAACTGCTGATTGCCGATGAGCCGACCTCGGCGCTCGATGTGAGTGTTCAGGCGCAGGTGCTTGATATCATTGACGACCTTGTGACGCGTAAGGGGATGGGCCTGATCCTGATCAGTCATGACCTCAATCTGGTCAGCCGCTATTGCGACCGCATTCTGGTGATGAATGCGGGCACGGTCGTGGAGGAATGTGCGGCCGGGCAGCTCGATCAGGCGCAGCATCCCTATACCCGCGGCCTGCTGGCAGCGATGCCGACAATCAATGAGAACCGCGACGAGCTACCGGTGCTCGACCGCAGCCAATGGGCGGGCACATGAGCGCGATCAGACTGGACAATCTGGATATTTCCTATGGCGACACCAAGGTGGTGCATGGGGTGAGCCTGGACATTGCCGAGGGCGAGAGCTTCGCGCTGGTGGGTGAGAGCGGCTCGGGCAAGTCGACCATTTTGCGGGCTATTGCCGGGCTGGCACCCGAGTGGACCGGCCAGATCGAGGTGCTGGGTGCCCCGCGCAGCCACGGCGTGGATCGCACTGTGGCGCGGCAGGTGCAGATGGTGTTTCAGGACCCCTATGGCTCGCTGCATCCGCGCAAGACCATTGACGCCACGCTGAGCGAGCCACTGACCATTCACGGCATTGGCGATCGCGATGCGCGGGTGGAACAGATGCTGACCCAGGTGGGGCTGGACCGGCGCTTCCGGTTCCGCTTTCCGCACCAGCTCTCGGGCGGGCAGCGGCAGCGCGTGGCGATTGCCCGGGCGCTGATGCTGGAGCCCAAGGTGCTGCTGCTGGACGAGCCCACCTCGGCGCTGGATGTGTCCGTACAGGCAGAAATTCTCAACCTGCTCAAGCGATTGCGGGCCGAACAGGGCCTGACCTATCTGGTGGTGACTCATAATCTGCCGGTGGTGAGTTTTCTGTGCGACCGCCTGGCGGTGATGCGGCATGGCCGGATCGTCGAGGTGGCCGATGTGGCCCAGCTCAAGCACGGCGCGCTGGTGGAGCCCTATTCGCAGGAATTGCTGGCGGCGACAGAGGGGCGCGTGACCGCCTGACGACACTCGCCTCCCCCGCCCCCAGCAATATGCGCGACGTGCGGGGCACGAATTTTACGACCCAAGGACGATATTGATGACTGACTTTTCTGCTGCCATTGCCACGTTTGATGCGGCGATTTCCGAAGCCAAGGGCGCCGAGGCTGCGTTCAAGGCCCTGCAGACGCTGACCGAGGCCACTGTGGGCACCAAGCTGTTCACCTTCATGACCGTGGACATGACCGCCGAGCTGGCGCGTCGTGCCTATACCAGCGATCCGACGAACTATCCCGGCTCCGGCACCAAGCCTATCCGTTATGACAGCTGGTTCGACATCGTGCACAAGCAGCGGCAGTATTTCGTCGCCAATACCATTGCCGACATCGCCAAGGTATTCCCCGACTACGAGCTGATCGACTCGCTGGGCTGCCAGAGCGTGGTCAATATGCCAGTCGTGATCGGCGGCGAGCTGATTGGCACGGTCAACATGTTGCACGAAGACGGCTATTACACCCCTGAGCGCGTACAGCTGATCCGCGACGTGCTGGCCGTGCCCGCCAAGCTGGCAGCACTGGTCGCTGCCCGGTAGGTCTTGCTGCGGCTGGAATGAACAAGCCCGCGGCACATGCTGCGGGCTGTTTTGTTTGTGCTCGGCTCTACAGCAAAGATGCCTTGACTTCCTGCCGCTCCAGCCAGTTCAGTATGGTCTGGTTGGTTTCCTGCGGCTTTTCCTGCTGGATCCAATGGCCGCAATCGAGATTGACGACCTCCACATTGGGCACGAAGTCCGACAAGTTTTCCGACTTCGCGACCGGATCCTGATCGCCATAGATCATCAGCGCGGGTTGCTGGATGATCGGGTTCGCATCGGCCAAGAGGTGCCAGTTGCGATCAAGGTTTCGGTACCAGTTGATACTGCCCGTGAACCCCGATGCTTCGAAGGCGGACACAAACACAGCCAGTTCGCTATCGCTCATGACCGGTTCGCCGGAGGGCGTTTCCTGTCGGGCGAGATTGATCATCATCATGCCGGGTTCTAGCGCCATGGGCGGCTGGTTCTTGCGGTAGAGATTGCGCAGGAACCGGGAAGTGTTCTGGTCGAGTACGGCGTCGGCAACGCCCGGCTGCCGGTTGAAATGAACGAAATAGAAATCGCCGCCAAGGATGGTTTCCATCATCTCGACCCAGGGCTTTTCCCAACGTTCCTGATAGGGGACGCTGAGGTTTATCAACCGCTTCACTCGGCCCGGATGCAACAAGGCTAGCCCCCAGACGACCATTGAACCCCAGTCATGACCGACAAAGGTGGCATCCTGATATCGGTAGTGATCGAGAAGCCCGACGAGATCACCGGTTAGGTGTTCGATGTCATAGTCGGTGACGGCGCCTGGACGCGATGAGTTGCCGTAGCCGCGCTGATTGGGGACGATGACATGGTAGCCAGCCGCGACGAGGGCGGGCACCTGATGCCGCCAGGAAAATGCATGCTCTGGCCAGCCGTGACACAGCACTATCGGTCGGCCCGCATTTTCGCGCCCTGCTTCAAAGACTTCGAGCTCAACACCGTTGACTGAAATCAGGGTGGGCGTGGGGAACTGGCTCTGACTAATCATTGTGCGCCTCCCTTCCCATTGCGGGATTGGTCAGAGGTCGCGTTGTGCCTGAGATGATGCCTGCTGCAGAGGGCTATGGATGTGCGCTGCAATTTCGAAATCTCCTTGCTGAGGTTTACAGCGCCTGCCTAAAATCCAATGGTGCCAAATTCTGGCACCATTGAAGCGTAACCTGGCGATATGAACTTACGTCATCGGTTAGACGCCATCGTGCGCAGCCTTCGCCGCAACGGCACCTCGACAATCGGCGAACTGGCGGCGCAGGTGGGCGCATCCAGACGCACGGTTTTGCGCGATATCAGCACGCTGCGTGATGAGGGCTTCGTGATCCATTCCGAACCCGGTCGTGGGGGCGGCCTGCAACTTGATGCGCAATCGGTTCAGACCACAGCCCGCCTGTCGGTGGCCGAGGTCTTTGCGTTGCTCATCAGCGTTGCGTCAATGCGGGCCGCTGGTGGCCTGCCGTTTCTGGGGCTGGCAGATGCCGGGCTCGCCAAGCTCGAGAAGGCCCTGCCCCCCGACAAGGTGCGCGACCTGCGGCGGTTTCTTGATTGCCTGTATGTCGGGCCCCTCTCGCCACAGGTGAACATTTCGGATCTGGGCGAGATGGACCCGGACCTGTTGCCTGCATTCGAGACTGCATTTCTGGAACAGCTACACCTGCGGTTTCAGTACCGCGATGCGAAAGGGGCGATCACCAGCCGGCGGGTCGAGCCGCAAGCCATGCTGATCCTGCCACCCCTTTGGTATCTGGTGGCGTGGGATCCCGTGCGGGATGACTTCCGGCATTTCCGCATGGACCGGATCAGCAGCCCGGAAGTTGTCGCGGAGACATCTTTCCGGCGCCGATTTGTGCCCTTTGACGATGGCGTGTCTCCCGTCCGCGGTCAGCCGCGCCAAGCCTGACTGGGCGCGCAAGAAGACGGGGCAGCACCGGACGCGCGTCTTGTAGCTAGTTCCACTGCCACCAGTTCCGCTCGAGTTCGGGGCGCAACTGGCGGTCGATCAGCCCGGCGTCGTAGGCGGATGCATGACGCGGGTCATCCTTGGCGACAATTTCAATGACCATGGTGCCGCCGGCCTTGGTGATCGTATCAATCTGGGGCGCCTCGTATTTGGTCGATGTGCCACCGAACCAGCCGTCACTCGTGGCCGCGCTGCCGCCGGAGCTCTTGAATGCCGAGGACGTTGCGATGTCTTCGCCCAAAATCACGAAGCGATCGCGTCCGCTGGCAAGTGTCAGTTCTGATGCGCGCAACAGCGCGAAATTCTGCACCATTTCGCGCGTGGTGTTTTCATTGCCCCGAACGTTGATGCGATGGACAAACTCGGAGACGCGCAGATCGGTGTAGCCGCCATCGCCACTCATGGGGCCATATGTTGTCGCGCAAGCGCTGGTGGCCAGGGCGACCAGAAAAACGGCGACTGCCTTAGAAACTGGAAAATACACGTGCTGCTCCAAACTGGTGGCTTCGCTGCTCGAAACCGACCGGCATGTTTAGGGCATCGTGCGTTTGGCAGTAGTCAGGATTTTTCCGATAGACATTCCGTGATTAGCCAAAGTGCGCGCAAAGCCAGTGCGGCTCGCACGGGATCAGTAGTCACGGCCCCTTTCGGCGCTGGTGGGCTCAATAAGGTGTTCCAGATCGGTCCGAAGCACCGCAACGATACCGGCTGCACGATAGTCGATTTCGGCATTGCCTTGGATGCTTGCTGACAGGACGCGCTCGATCATGCGCGATCCGAAGCCGCGCCGCGTGGGACTGGCGACGGGTGGGCCGCCGCTCTCGGTCCAGACCAACTCGAACTTGCCGCCATCAATTGTCCAGTTGATGGTGACATCACCGGTATCGCTGGACAGTGCGCCGTATTTCACCGCATTGGTCGCCAGCTCATGCATGGCAAGCGCAATGGCTGTTGCCGCACGCGAAGAGACTTCGACTTCGTCACCGCCCGCATGGATGCGCGTGGACCCACCACTATCGAAAGGCGCGGTGGCCGAGGCAACGATGTCGGCGAGGCGCGCCTGTGCCCAACCGCGATCGGTCAGCACATCGTGCGCGCCGGCGAGTGCCTGGAGGCGCTGCGTGATGGTGCTGGCTACGTCGGGGGAGACATCGGCACTGCGGAGGGACTGTCCGACGATGGACTGAACGGTGGCCAAGGTGTTCTTTACGCGGTGGCTCATTTCCTTGGTGAGCAGGTCTCGGTGGTTTTCCGCCTGCTTTCTGGCTGTAATGTCCTGCGACACGCCAGCCATCGAGATGGGTTTACCGTCAGCATCAAAGCGAGTCTGCGCGCGAACCTCGATCCAGCGTAGTTCGCCAGACGGGGTACGAATTCGATAATCGACTTCCAGATCACCACTGCCTGCCAGAGCCTGCTGGAAGGCATGGCGCCAGTGTTCGATGTCTTCGAGCAGAATGGCCGCCAGCAGATCCTGATAGGTGAAGGTGTCCGAGGCCTCGCGGCCGAAATTGGCCTTGCATGGACCTGACGCGACGAGCCTCTGCTCGCTTAGATCGAGGGTCCAGGCCCCCAGTCGGCCGGCTGCAAGCGTGAATCTCAACCGGTCCTCGGACGCGGTCAGATCGCTGACGCGGCGCGACACCTCGCCCTCCAGAGCGTCACGGTCCTGGGCGACACGGACCAGCCTCTCACGCTCTGGCGTGATGTCGAACTGCGATGCGAAATAGAAACTGAGTTCGCCTTCATTGAAGACGGGCGATACCAGCAGCCGGTTCCAGAACGTGGTACCGTCCTTGCGGTAGTTCAGCAGATCCAGCTCAATGGGCACACGACGCGCGATTGCCTCACGCATCCGCGTGACGTCCTGTGCATTGGTGCCTGCCCCCTGCAGAAACCGGCAATTGCGCCCCAGTGTTTCCTCGCGTGAGTAGCCCGTCAGTCTGGCGAAGGCGTCATTCACGAACACGATCGGGTTGTCTGGCTGGCGCGGATCGGTGATCAGCATGGGCATGCGCGTGGCGCGCACGGCAGCGGCGAACGGGTCCGTTCCACCGCGACCCTCGCGCTGAATTTCGAACTCAATCCGCCGCTCTTCATTGGTGTTGGTCATGGAATTCCCTTTGTCTGCAGCAGGGAAATCCCAGCATCGCCAAATCAATCAACGCAATTGATGTGCGCCGAGTTCATCCTCGTCATATCAAAAAAGTCGTCAAGGCGCCGCTATGGGGCTGGGACCCCCAGATTTTGCCAATGAAAGAGGGGCTCGCGCACTGAAGAATGTGAGGACGCGGCCTGACAATCGTCATGCGCACCCCTCCCTTTCAGGGAGCGGTGCGGTCGAATTGACGTCAGCCTGCCTGGGACATGAGTGAGGCATTGCCGCCAGCGGCCGTGGTGTCGATACACACATGGCGTTCGAGCAGCAGGCGGCTGGCATCGTCAGGAGAAGTCAGCAGCGGAATGAGGGCGCCCTCGCGTTCGCTCAGCGCGATGCGAATACGGCCCAGATCGGGGTCCTCAGCGAAATAGGCGACGGCATCGAAGCTGTCGCTGTCACGCAGGCCTTCAAGATCAAGCTCGGCCAGAAGGGCAGTATTGCCCAGGCTGGCGCAGATGACGGCCTGGGCCTGCTGATCGGCCGGGGTGGGGCCTAGGCAAAGCACGCGACCGCGCGGGGCCGAATGCATGATGTTGCTCTCTCCGGTCGGGCCCGGCAGCACCACGGGGGCGCTATCGGTGGGGCCCGGCGCCGTGGTGAAGCGCTGCACATAGTGCGGCCCGCCCGCCTTGGGCCCGGTGCCCGAGAGCCCTTCGCCACCGAAAGGCTGGGAGCCAACCACGGCACCGATCTGATTGCGGTTGATATAGATATTGCCGGCCCGGACAGCACGGGACACGGCCGTGACGCGCGAGGAGATGCGGGTGTGCATACCGAAGGTCAGGCCATAGCCCGAGGCGTTGATGTCGGCGATGACTGCATCGATCTGGTCTGCCTTGAAGGTGGCGATATGCAGCACCGGCCCGAAGATTTCCTCGGCGATCTCAGCAATGCCGTTCACCTTGAGCACGGCAGGCGCGACATAGGTGCCGCCGACCGGTGCCTTCAAGTGATGAATCAACTTGCCCGCCTTGACGTAAGTGTCGATGTGCGCTTGAATTTTTGCCCGAGCGGGCTCGTCGATGACGGGACCTATATCGTTGGCAAGCGTCCAGGGATCGCCCAGCGTCAGCTCGTCCATGGCGCCCTTGAGCATCTCGATGGTGCGTTCGGCAGCATCTTCCTGCAGGTAGAGAATGCGCAGCGCCGAACAGCGCTGGCCGGCCGACTGGAAGGCCGATGCGATGATGTCGCGCACGGCCTGTTCGGGCAGTGCAGTGGAGTCGACGATCATGGCATTAAGGCCGCCCGTTTCCGCCACAAGCGGCGCGGTGGCAGGCAGATGGGTCGCCATGGCCCGATCAATACGGCGCGCGGTGGGCAGCGAGCCGGTAAAGACCACGCCGGCAATGGCCGGGTTGGAGGTCAGTGCGTTGCCCACCTCACCCGCACCGGGAAGCAATTGCAGCGCATCGGCCGGAATGCCGGCCTCATGCAGCAGCTGGACCGCGCGGAAAGCGATGAGCGGGGTTTGCGGGGCTGGCTTGGCCAGCACAGGATTGCCAGCAACCAAAGCAGCTGCGATCTGGCCGGTGAAGATGGCCAACGGGAAGTTCCAGGGCGAGATGGCGGCAATGGGGCCGCGGGCGCTGGCCAGCGGCAGCAGTTCGGCCTGTTCGGCATAGTAACGCAGGAAGTCGACGGCTTCGCGCACCTCGGCAATCGCGTCGGCCCAGGACTTACCGGCCTCGCGGGCCAGCAGGGCGAACAATTCGGCGCTGTGGGTTTCGTAGAGGTCAGCCGCAGTGCGCAGGGCGGCAGTGCGGATGCCCACAGGGGTCTGGGACCAGTTGGCGGCGACTGCAGCATCGATGGCGGCGGCGACGTCATCGGTGGTGGCATCGGTGACGCTGCCGATGGTGTCGGTGTGTCTGGCCGGGTTGATCATGTTCACAGGCGTCCCGGCCTCTTTGCGCAGGGGCGCGGTAAGCGGGGTCGCGTGCCATTTGGTGGTCGCGAAGGCATCTCGGGCGGTCTGCATGGCCGGGAAGGCGACGGGGTCGGTCAGATCAAGGCCAGCCGAATTGATGCGCTCGCCAAAAATGGCCGATGGCGCAGGAATGACGGGGTTGGGGATGGCGTCGCCCAGCGCCAGTGTCTTGGCAATAGGGTCTTCGGCAACGGCGGCGGCCGGAATGTCCTCATCGGCAATCTGATAGACAAAAGAGCCATTGGCGCCGTTTTCAAGCAGGCGGCGAACCAGATAGGCCAGCAAATCCTTGTGGGCACCGACGGGGGCATAGATGCGGGTGCGGGTGCCCGCAGTGGTGCGCAGCACATCCTGCAGCCGTTCACCCATGCCATGCAGACGCTGGAATTCGAAGGTATCGGTGCCCTGCCCGATTTCCTCGGCCAGATGCAGCACGGCGGCAGCAGTATGGGCGTTGTGGGTGGCGAACTGGGGATAGATATTCTTGGCGGCAAACAGCTTGCGCGCTGCAGCGATATAGCTGATGTCGGTTGAGGCCTTGCGGGTAAAGACCGGATAGTCGGGCAGACCCTGGACCTGGGCGCGCTTGATCTCGGCGTCCCAATAGGCGCCCTTGACCAGTCGCACCATGATGCGGCGATCAAGCGCCCTGGCGGTGGCATCAAGCCAGTCGATCAGCGGCAGGACGCGCTTGCCATAGGCCTGCACAACCACACCAAAGCCATCCCAGCCCGCCAATTCGGGTGTAGCGAGGACTTCAGCAATGATGTCGAGCGACAGATCGAGCCGGTCGGCTTCTTCGGCATCGATGTTGAAACCGATATTGGCGTTCCTGGCAGCAACAGCCAATTTACGAGTCAGATCAACCAGTTCGGTCATGACGCGTTCGCGTTGCGCGAACTCATAGCGCGGGTGCAGCGCCGAAAGCTTGACCGATATGCCGGGATTGTCGCGCACGCCGCCGGGTTTGGCATTGGGCGCCAGGCGGGCGATGGCATTGGCATAGGCGTCGAAATAGCGAGCGGCATCGGCGCTGGTGCGGGCGGCTTCGCCCAGCATGTCATAGGAATAGGTGTAGCCGTTGGATTCCTGCTTCTTGGCGCGGGTGACGGCTTCCTCAATGCTGCGGCCGAACACGAACTGGCTGCCGAGCAGGCGCATGGCCTGCCCCACCGCGGTGCGGATTACCGGCTCGCCAAGACGCGCCACGGCGCGGTGGAATGCCGACCGGGGCGCCACTTCGGGATCGCCCAGCACCTCGGCAGTGAGGCTGAGCGCCAGCGAGGAGAAATTGACCAGATGATTGGAGGAAGCGCCGAAATGCCCGGTCCAGTTGGAGCCACCGACCTTGTCGTGGATCAGTTCATCAACGGTTTCGGAATCGGGGACGCGCAGGAGCGCTTCGGCCAGCGACATCAGCGCCACGCCCTCATCGGTGGCCAGGCCATATTCGGAGAGGAAGGATTCCATCAGGCCCAGGCGATTGCCCTTGCGCACCGTGGTGACCAGTTTTTCGGCGCGGGTCGAAATGGCGGCGCGGGCCGCATCATCAAGCCGGGTGTCAGCGATAAGCTGGCGGACCAGCAGCGTTTCATCGGCAAGGTTGAGCGCGCGCAGCGACAGGCGGGCAGCGGCGATGGCCGCAATGGGGCTGGACTGGGTCATGCTGATGTCTCCGCAGTGAAGCGCGGCGAGCATGTCTCAGATGGATCGCGGCCTGCGCCGGGATGACACGGTGATAGATGCAAAAGCCCGCTGATTATGAGACCGAGAGTGACACAACTCGATCAGGCCTTTCGCCTATTTGCATAGCCGAAGGGACAGCGCTGATGTAAAGTGCCGTCGATCAGCAGGACAATAGCCCATGAAAACTGTCACCTACGAGACTCTGGACCAGATCGACCGCCATATCCTGGATATTCTGGCGCAAGACGGCCGGATCAGTGTCGCCGAGTTGAGCCGTCGGGTGAATTTGAGCAAGACGCCCTGTCAGGCGCGGATCACCCGGCTGGAGAAGGCGGGCTATATTCTGGGCTATCGCGCGGTGATCGATCCGAGACGGCTGGGACTGCCGCATGTGGCGTTTGTCGAGGTGAAACTGAGCGACACGCGCAAGGCAGCGCTAAATGCCTTCAACAAGGCCGTGCGGGCAATTCCCGAGGTGGAACAAGCCCATATGATCGCTTCGAGCTTTGACTACCTGCTCAAGGTCCGCACCAAGGATATTGCCGGCTATCGCGAGGTGCTGGGCGAACGCATTTCGGCGCTGCCACATGTGGCCCATACCAGCACGCATGTGTCGATGGAGGCGGTGAAGGGGGACGAGGAGTAGTCGCTTCTCACGCGGCAGGCTCTCCATGATCTCGGCCCTGTAACATCCCCCTCCCAGCCTCCATCAACAAGGGGGAGGCGCCGTTTAGTGTGAGCCACGATTGTGCCCAAGAGTGGAGCCCACCTCCCCTTGATGATGGAGGCAAAATGGGATGAGGCAGCGCCTAGGAGGTTCCTAAAAAAAGGGGCACCTCTCGCGAGGCGCCCCGAGCCATTTTTAGCAGCTCGTCCTACTCAGCGATCTGGGCGTCGCGGAAGTATGGGACGTTCAATGTCGAGCGCCAGAAGCCGGTCACTTCAGGGCTCATCATCATGTAGTTGTTGCGGTGATACTGCGGCAGGATGGCGTGGTCATTCATCAGAATGGCTTCGGCCTTGCGCATCTCGGCCAGCGATTCCGCTTCGTCGCCCGTGGCCTTGGCCGCTGCGATGGCAGCGTCGTAATCGGCGTTGGACCAGTTGCCCAGATTGTTGGGGCTACCGGTGACGAAGTTGTCGAGGAACGTCATGGGATGCGGATAGTCAGCGCCCCAGCCCATCTGGGCGATCTGGTACTCGACCTTCTGCACTTCAGGGTAATAGACCTGCCATTCGGACGCCTGGATATTGACGTCAATGTTGAGGTTCTGCTTCCACATCTGCTGGATGGCTTCGAGCAGCTTTTCGATTGGCGGGGAAGAATAGGTCACGAACAGGGTTTCGGGGAAACCTTCGCCATCGGGGTAACCCGCTTCGGCCAGCATCGCCTGGGCTGCTTCGATCTCGGCGGCTTCGCCCAGACCGAAGGTATCGCGGCCATCGGTGAATTCTTCGCCGGCAATTGTCATGCCGGGAGGCACCAGGCCAAGGGCGGGAATGTCAGCAGACTGGAGCACGAACTCAACGATCTCTTCGCGATCGATCGCCATTGAGAGGGCTTCGCGAACCTTGAGATTATCAAGTGGGGCCTGATGGGTGTTGAAGAAGGCGTAGGTGGTGCCGAGGGCCGGAACGACCATGAAGGCGTCAGATTCAACCGAGAGGCGGGGAATTTCCGGAGCCGGAACAGATTCGATGCCATCGACATCACCAGCTTCCATGGCAGCCAGAGCCGTTGCGGGATCTGGGATGAGACGGAAGGTCAGCTTGTCGAGGCTGACGGCATCAGCGTCGTAATATTCGGGGTTCTTTTCAAACACGACTGACTCGCCCTGATTGAACTCGGTGACGCGGAAAGGACCGGTGCCGATGAAGGTCGCTGGATCACGCGTCCAGCCTTCTGGATCGGCTTCGACAACGTCCTGACGGACAGGGAAGAAGGTGGTGTAGGTCAAAAGCTGCATCATGTAGGGGACGCGGGCCTTGAGGGTGAAGGTCAGCGTCTTGTCGTCGGGAGCCGAGATGGCAATGTCGCCGACGCCATCAGCATTGTAGGCCTCTTCGGCGCCAACGATGGAATAGAGCATAGCTGCGTTCATCGCGCCGGTCGCAGGGATGAGCACGCGGTTCCAGGCGTAGACGAAGTCACCCGCGGTGACGGGCTTGCCGTCGGACCAGTTGGCGTCGCGCAGGTTGAAGGTGTAGGTGAGGCCGTCTTCGGAGACGTCCCAGCTCTCGGCAAGCGCGGGTACGATATTGCTATCGGCATCGAAGCGGACCAGGCCTTCAAAGGTATTGCCGATGATGGGCGCGGCAAAGGTTTCGGCCGTGGTGCCGGGATCGTATTTGGCGGATTCATTGTTGACCACATAGGTCAGTTCACCAGCGGCGAAGGCGCCGGCAGTGGAAGCAAGGAATGCCGCTGTGAGCAGTGGCAGAAAGTGCTTGGTCATGCTTTCTCTCCTTTTTCGGGCAGGGTCTCCTCCCTGTCCCTTGGTTATCTTGAGGGCAGCTTAGGCTGCCTTTGGCGTGGCCGCATCACCGGCGTAGTGGCAGGCGGCAAGATGCCCCCCGCCAATGTCTCTGAGTTCGGGTTCCTGACCGGCGCACAGCTCGGTGGCGAGTGGGCAACGGGTACGGAAACGGCAGCCACTGGGAATGGCCATGGGGCTGGGAATTTCGCCGCGCACCGGATCGGCCGGGCGGGTCGCCGTCGGATCGGGCACGGGAATGGAGGCCAGCAGCGCCTGGGTATAGGGGTGGCTGGGACGCGCATAGAGATCGGTATTGGAGGCCAGCTCAACGATCTTGCCCAGATACATCACGCCGATGCGGTCCGAGATGTGGCGCACCATGCTCAGATCATGGGTGATGAACAGATAGGTCAGGCCGAGCTGGTCCTGCAGATCTTCAAGCATGTTGACGACCTGGGCCTGCACCGAGACGTCGAGTGCCGAAATGGGTTCGTCGCAGATGACCAGTTCGGGCTCAAGCGCGATGGCGCGGGCGATGCCGATGCGCTGGCGCTGTCCACCGGAGAACTCATGGGCAAAGCGATTGGCATGATCGGGATGCAGGCCGACGCGCGCGAGCAGATCCATCACCCTGGCCGTGCGGCTTTCGGGCGTACCGATCCTGGCAATTTCCAAGGGCTCGGCGATCAGATCACGCACGGTCATGCGGCCATTGAGCGAGGCGTAGGGATCCTGAAAGATCATCTGCACGCGACGCCGAAACGGAGTGAGATCGCGCTCAGAGAGTCTGGCGACGTCCTGGCCATCGAACAGCATGGCGCCCGAAGTCGGCTCATACAGCCGGATCAGGGTGCGGGCGAGCGTGGACTTGCCACAACCGGACTCGCCGACCAGGCCCAGGGTTTCACCACGCCGGATGTCGAGATCGACGCCATCGACGGCGCGCAGGACCGGTTTGGGGCCGAACAGTCTGCCACCGACAGAGAAGTGCTTTTTGAGATTCCGGATTGAGACCAGTGGGGTGTCGGTCATGCGGCCACCTCGTTGACGCCGGGGACGCGGGGGGCGTCGGGGTGGTGGAGCCAGCAGCGGGCGGCCTGGGTGTCGCCAAACAGCGGCGGCAGCGCCGCCTGGCACTGGGCCATAGCGTGTGGGCAGCGGGCGGTGAAAGGGCAACCGGCGGGAGGATGGGCCATATCGGGCGGTGCCCCCGGAATGGGCGTGAGGCGCTGGTGGCTGTCGTCGCGCAGATCGGGGACCGACGCCAGCAGGCCTTGAGTGTACGGATGGCGCGGTGTGGCAAAGATGGTCCGGACCGGGCCGGTTTCCATCACCAGACCGCCATACATGACCACGATACGATCGGTGACTTCGGCGATGACCCCCAGATCATGGGTGATCAAGATGACAGCCATGCCCAGCCGCTGTTGCAGATCGCGTAGCAGGCCCAGGATCTGGCGCTGGATAGTGACATCGAGGGCGGTGGTGGGTTCGTCGGCGATCAGGAGCTTTGGGTCGCAAGCCAGGGCGATGGCAATCATGACGCGCTGGCGCATGCCGCCGGAAAATTCGTGCGGGTAGGATTTGAGGCGTTCGGCGGCCGAGGGGATGCGCACCAGTTCGAACAGTTCAATGGCGCGGGCGCGGGCCTCGGCGCGGCTGGCCTGACGATGGCGCAGAATGGTTTCGATGACCTGCTCGCCCACGCTAAGGGTGGGATTGAGGCTGGTCATGGGATCCTGAAAGATCATGCCGATGCGATTGCCGCGAATGTCGCGCAGATCGGCTTCATCGAGTTGCATCAGATCCTTGCCGTCAAAATCGACGGCACCACCGATGACACGTCCCGATGCCTTGAGCAGGCGGAGAACGGACATGCAGGTGATGGATTTGCCCGAACCGGATTCACCGACAATGCCGAGGATTTCGCCGGGATAGACATCGAAGCTGACACCACGCACGGCCTGCACTTCGCCGCGCTGGGAAAAGAAGGAGGTTTTCAGATCGCGGACGGAGAGGACGGGTTCACCCGTTTGCGGAACACTCATTTGCGGAATCTTGGATCAAGCGCGTCGCGCAGACCATCGCCCAGGAAATTGAAGGCGAACATGGTCAGGGAGATGGCGGCGGCAGGGAAGAAGAGCTGATGCGGATAGGCACGCATGGTTTCGACGGCCTCGGAAGTCAGCGTACCCCAGCTGGCCAATGGCGGGGTAACGCCCAGACCGATGAAGCTCATGAAGCTTTCGATAAAGATGGCCGAGGGGATCAGCATGGTCAGGGTGACGATGATGGGCCCGATGGAGTTGGGCAGCAGGTGCTTGGTCAGGATGCGCGATGTGCCGGCGCCCATGGTGCGGGCGGCAGCGACGTAGTCCTGGCTCTTGAGGCTGAGTATCTGGCCGCGTACGATGCGGGCCATATCCACCCAGAACACCGATCCAATGGCGATGATGATGGAATAGAGCCCAGAGTCGAAAACCACCATGAGCAACACGACATAGAGGGTCAGCGGAATGGTGGAGATGATTTCGACGATGCGCATCATCACCGCATCGGTCTTGCCACCGATATAACCGGACAGACCGCCATAGAAGATGCCGATGAAGAAGTTCACCAGCGTCGCGACAAAGGCGACGGTCAGAGAAATGCGGGCACCATAAAGCTGACGCACCAGCACATCGCGGCCCAATTGGTCGGTGCCAAACAGATAGGTGCGGTTCCACGACCAGCCCGATGGCGTGATGGTGTCGCCATCGACACTGACGATCCTGGGCGGCAGGCTGGAATAGTCGAGACTGATATCGGTATCGCCGAAGGTGAAGGGCTGGGCCTTCTTCATCATGTCCTTGCGGCCACCGCGAATGAGGCCGAGAACATGGCCTTCGGCGTCGACTTCATAGAGGTTGAAATTGGAGGCGTTGAGGAAGAAGCGGGTTGCGCCCCCCTGCCCGTCATCAATGGCGTAGGTTTCAAAGGCTGGCGGAATATTGGCCAGCTTGAGGTTCTGCTCGAAATAGCTGAAGGGACTGAACAAGGGGCCGAAAATGGCGCCAAGGATCAGGGCGATGATGAAGCCAAGCGCGATCACCGCGGGCTTGTTGGCCCAGAGGCGGCGGCGGGCATCCTGCCAATAGGTCAGGCTGGGCGCAGAAATGGCGGCCTCGGCATCGCCCGGCCCCAGCTTTTCCCACATGTGCGGGGCAATGGCGTGTGGCTGATCGGTCATGCTGCGGCCTTGGACAGTTTGATGCGCGGGTCGAGCACGGCATAGAGCAGGTCAACGATCAGGATCATCACCATGAGCGCGGCGGCGTAGAAGATGGTGATGCCCATAATGGCGGTATAATCGCGATTGGTGATCGAGAGCACGAACTGCCGGCCGATGCCGGGCAGCGCAAAAATCTGCTCGATGACGAAACTGCCGGTGATCAGATTGGCGACGACCGGACCCAGCACGGTGACAACTGGCACCAGCGAATTGCGCAGGCCGTGCTTGAACAGCACCTGGCCGGGACGCAGGCCCTTGGCACGCGCGGTGGTCATGTAATCCTGCTCGAAGGTTTCGAGCAGCGATGAGCGCGTCAGGCGAGCAACAAACGAGATCCAGAACCCCGACAGGGCAAAGACCGGCAGGAAATAGCCGCGCCAGTCGTCAAGCCCGAAGGTGGGCACCCAGCCCAGACGCAGGGCGAAGATGTAGAGAGTGACGGTGGCGATGACATAGCTGGGGATGGCCACGCCAATGGTGGCGATCATCATCACGACGGTATCGGGCCACTTATTGCGGTTAAGTGCAGCGATGATGCCCAGCGGAATGCCCAGGGCGATGACGCAGATGATGGCCAGCAGGCCCGTCTGCATTGTAACCGGCAGGCCATTGGCGATCATGGTGTTGACCGAGACGCCCGGGTATTTGAACGATGGCCCCAGATCAAAGCTGAGCACGCCCTGAAGATAGTTCAGGTATTGCACCCAGATAGGTTGATCGAGGCCATATTTGGCGTTGAGCGCGGCGGCAATTTCGGGCGCCAGCATACGCTCGGACACGAATGGCCCACCGGGCACGGCATGCATCAGGAAAAAGGTCAGCGTGACGATGGCCCACAGGGTGACCAGCATCATGCCCAAACGTTGAAGGAGAAAGCCCGGCATATCAGACACACCCAAGGGGTGCTGAAGACGGCAGACCGGCGATACGCAATGGGCTCAACATAATTTGTATTGCAGCACCAAAAAAATTTTACTGCAAGCGCCTTCGCGGCAATTTCAGTCCTTAATGTGCGTTTTCAGAAAACGCCCCTAAAGCTGAAAATGATTACGCAAAATCAGAAAGACTGCCGTTGCCGGGACGATCAGGTCTGCGGCCCTGGCGACCGCATCGGGGCCATAGCTGCCCTCGGCATCGAGCGCGTTGATCGTACCGAGCAATTGATTGCCCGCCATGACCGGGATGCTGATCGAGGCATCGCAGCCCAGGGTGCGGATCAGTTGGAGATCCGGGAAATTGCCTTCCATCTCGGCTGCGGAGTTGATCGCCGTGATCCGGCGTTCGGTCTGCATGGCGCGGAACCAGTCATCCATGACAATGGGCTTGGTGCCCAAAAGGGCAAAGACATCTGGATGGCTGGAATAGACGCGACGGACGTGACCGGCATCCATATTGATCGCCGTGAGCGTGAACAGGCGCACGCCGATCACCGCCCGGGCGAGCTGGTGCAGGGCTGCGCCGGTTTCGGCGGGATCGTCATAGCGCGCGAGGCGCTCTTCGAAATCACGGAAATGCTGGCTCATGCGCGCAGACGTTCATCGGCGGGAATGGTGTCAGCCCAGATCACGCAATCGCGCCCGTTTGCCTTGGCCGCATAGAGGCGATTATCGGCAATCTGCATCAGCAGACCGGAGGGTTCTTCGCCCTGCCCGGTGGCCAGACCAATGCTGACGGTAACGCCGAGGCCCGCGCCAAGGTCGGACCAGTCAATCGAACTGATGGCGATGCGAATGCCCTCGCAGAAGGCCACTGCGGACTGCTCGGGCACATTGGGGAAGACCAGGGCAAATTCTTCGCCGCCCAGACGGGCCGCATGACCATGCGGGCCCAGCTGATCAACCAGTGTCCGCGCCACGCGCTGCAGCACTGCATCGCCCACGATGTGGGAGTAGCGATCATTGATGGTCTTGAAGTTGTCGAGATCGACGATGGCCGTCGAAAAGGCGGTGCCGGCAAGCCGGTTGAGGATCTGATCAAAGCTGCGGCGATTGGCAATGCAGGTGAGCGGATCGCTGAGGGCCTGATCGGCCAGTACGGCGGCGCGGTCGCGCCACAGATCTGTCTCGGAGCGAATGGACGCCACCCGGGCGCGCCGCTGGGCGGTCTCGCCGGACTGGCGCACATAGAGATTGTGGAAGCGCTTGAACTGGACCAGCGCTGCTGAGGTGTCGCCCCTGGCCTCAAGGATTTCGGCGAGCTTGGCCACGGCGTTGGTCTGGTGATCGATAAGCCTGGTAGTTTCGGCCAGCTCTACTGCCTCAGTGGCGCTGACCAATGCCTCATCGAGCCGACCGGCACGGAACAGAACATCGCCCAGCGTATAGAGATAGTGGATGCGCAGGCCGGTGCCGGGCGCGTCGTTGAGTTCAACGCACTGCGCCAGAACGTCCAGCGCCAGATCGAAGCTACCCTGCAGCGCCAGCAATTCCGCCTTGTTACCCAGGGCTGCGCGCAGGGTCCAGGCATCGCCGCTATGACGGGCCTGCTCAATTGACTCATTGGTGAATTCGATGGCCGCCTCGCGTTCGCCCATGGCGCGATCAGGTTGCCCCAGAGACCCTGCCTCCTCGGCCATCTTGGCGTGGCAGAATCCCAGATTGAGCAGGTAGTAGCCGGCAGCGCCGCCATTTTTCTGCTGGGTGGCGATAGCGACGGCCTGTTCGACCAGATTGGCGCCCAACTCGCTCTCGCGGCAGACCGTGAGCACGATGCCCTTGGCATTGAGCGCAAAGGCCTGCATGGGCGCGTCGTCGCTGGCCTGGGCAATTTCCACGGCCATGGTGGCAAGATCATAGGCTTCATCGCTGAAGCCAAGATCGAGGAAGAGGATGGATTCAACGGCCATGGCGCGGGCCATTTCAAGCCGGTTGCCCAGACGCTCCCAGAGCCATTTGGACCCCATTGCGCATTCCAGACCCTGTTCGGCATCACCGATGCGGTAGCAGCTCCAGGCCATTTCGCACAATGCGGCGGCCATGAAATCGCTGTCGCCAGCAGCCTCGGCCTGAGCATAAACCGTTCGAAACGCCGCCAAAGCCTGCTCGCCCCGCCCGGCTCGCAACAAGCGCGTGCCCCGGATAAACTCGTCAGCGATGGCAGCTCCAGGATCAGTCATGGGGCGCTCGACGTGGTAACCGTCTGTAGCTTAACCAGATTCTCTGGCGAAACTCCTAATGCCTGCAGCAAAAATCTCTGTTTATCTGAGAAATTTCGGTCAGGACGCCGCAAAGAGCTGCCAACGACGGGGCCTGAAGGCAATGCGGCTGCTCTCGATTGCGGCGTGATCAAAGGGCAAATCGATCTCGGCGTGATGACCGCCATCGAGCGCCAGTTCGACACGACGGGTGCCTCCCACCCGGCGACTGGCGGTGACCGTGCCCAGCAAGGACGGCCCGCTATCGACCAGATCAACATCATGGGGACGGAAGAACAGACGCGCATTGGCCGGAGCGTTGGCGTCGGCCGGCAGACCGATGGACTGGCCGTCAAAACGCAGTTCGCCACCTGCCGTGGTGACAGGCAGTTGGCTGGACTCCCCGATGAAACCAAAGACGAAGGGCGAACCCGGCGTGTCGTAAATGGTGTCGGGGTCGCCAACCTGTTCGATCTTGCCCTGGCTCATGACGCAGAGGCGGTCCGAGAGTTCGAGGGCTTCTTCCTGATCATGGGTGACAAAGACCGTGGTGTGACCGGTGCGATCATGCATTTCACGCAGCCATTTGCGCAGCTCGCGACGGACCTGAGCATCGAGCGCCCCAAAGGGTTCGTCGAGCAGCAACACGGCTGGCTCAATGGCCAGTGCGCGGGCCAGAGCGACGCGCTGACGCTGGCCGCCCGAAAGCTGGTTGGGGTAGCGCTTTTCAAGACCCGAGAGCTGCACCAGATCAAGCAGTTCGAGGGCGCGGCGGCGGATTTCACCGGCTGGTGGCCGGGTTGAGCGCGGCCGCACCTTGAGGCCGAAGGAGACATTTTCGAGAATGCTCATATGGCGGAACAACGCATAGTGCTGAAACACAAAGCCGATATTGCGCTGCTGAACGCTCCATTCGGAGGCATCGGTATTGCCGAAGAAGACGCGGCCGCTGGTGGGCACTTCGAGGCCGGCGATCAGGCGCAACAGCGTGGTCTTGCCCGAACCGGAAGGACCGAGCAGCGCAATCAACTCGCCCGAGACGATATCGAGCGAGACATCGTGCAGCGCCGGGAAGCGATCGAATTCCTTGCGCACATTGGTGACGCGAACATCCATGTCCAGACTTCCTATCGATGGCCGCCAGCGGCGATTTCGGCGCTGAAGCGCCATTCAAGGACCGATTTGAGCACCAAAGTGACCAGTGCCAGCAAGGCCAGCAGAGAGGCCAGGGCGAAAGCGGCGGTGGCGTTATATTCGTTGTAGAGCATTTCGACCTGCAGCGGGATGGTGGTGGTCTGGCCGCGGATCTTGCCTGACACCACCGCAACAGCACCAAATTCGCCCATAGCGCGGGCATTGCACAGCAGCACGCCATACAGCAGGCCCCATTTGATATTGGGCAGGGTAACGCGGAAGAAAGTCTGCCAACCATTGGCACCCAATGACAGCGCGGCTTCCTCGTCACCGGTACCCTGATCCTGCATGAGCGGGATCAGTTCGCGGGCCACAAAGGGAAAGGTGACGAAAATGGTGGCAAGCACAATGCCGGGCAGCGCGAACAGCACTTCGATGCCATAGCTCTTGAGAACCGGGCCGAGCACGCTCCCCGCCCCGAACAGCAGGACGAATACCAGACCGGAAATGACCGGCGATATCGAGAATGGCAGATCGATCAGAGTGATCAGAAAGGCCTTGCCGCGGAATTCAAACTTGGCGATGGCCCAGGATGCAGCGAGGCCAAACACCAGATTGAGCGGCACGGCAATGAGCGAAACCAGCGCCGTTAGGCGAATGGCGGCCTGGGCATCCTTGCTTGAGAGCGCTGCCAGGAAGGTGCCGACGCCTTTGGAAAAGGCTTCGTGAAAGACGGCATAAAGGGGCAGCAGCAGGACCAGCGCCATGAAGGCCATGGCGATGGCGATGAGCAGCCAGCGCACCGCGCGGCTTTCGCTGGTGGGGTTGGCGCGCGAGGAACGCGCAGAAAGCCTAGTGGCCATAGCCATATCTCCGCCGGCTCCAGGCCTGAATGAGGTTGATCGCAAACAGCAGGGCAAACGAGATCAGCAGCATGACTGTGGCGATCACGGTGGCGCCGACATAGTTGTATTCCTGCAGGCGGATAAAGATCAGCAGCGGGGCGATTTCCGAAACATAGGGAATATTGCCGGCAATGAAGATGACTGATCCAAACTCACCGACGCCCCGGGCAAAGGCCAGCGCGAAGCCGGTCAAAATGGCTGGAGTGAGACTGGGTAGGACAACGCGGGTGACTGTCTGGAAACGGTTGGCACCGAGGGTCGCGCTGGCCTCTTCGACCTCGTGGCTGACCTCTTCAAGAATGGGCTGGATGGTGCGCACGACAAAAGGGAGCCCGATGAAGATCATGGCGATGACAATGCCAGCGGGCGTATAGGCAATGCGCCAACCGAGCGGGGTCAGCAGCGCGCCAATGGTACCATTGGGCGCGTAGATGGCAGTCAGCGCGATACCGGCGACGGCGGTAGGCAGCGCAAAGGGCAGATCAATGACGGCGTCAAAGATTCGGCGGCCGGGGAAACGGTAGCGCACCAGCACCCAGGCGATCAGCGTGCCGAAGACGGTGTTGATCAACGCGGCGAGGATGGCCGTGACGAAGCTGACGCGTAGCGCGCCCAACACGCGCGGATCGGTGGCCGCCTGCCAGAAACCGCTGGGACCCAAGCCAGCTGAACGAATGGCCAGACCCAGCAAGGGGATAAGGATGATCAGGGAAAACCAAGTGATGGTGAAGCCGAAGGTCAGCCCAAAACCGGGGATGACACTGGGCTGTCGAAAGCGCCATTTCGGGCGTAGGGCAGTCGCAGCGACGACAGACATGGGGAGCCTCCCATCCCAAAGGACAGCTAAACTCTATAAGATCAGTAGGCATTAACAAGCAGCGCCATGGCGTTTGCGTGGCGCACCGAGAAATATTGTGCTCAGCGGGTGGGTGTTTTGGGAATGGCGGTGTTTTTGGTGGCGATGCCCTTCGGAACCTCCTCTTGAGGGGGGTAACGGCCCTTTTGATGGACGCGGCCAGTGACCTGGCCTGGGTCTAGTCCTGGGGCGGGGTCCAGAGTGGGGTCTCGCGTTCCAGCGGCGCCATGGCGGTAATGTCATTGCCGCGCCGCATGGCGATGTTCATGCGGAAGCTGTTGCCGATGCGCTCGGAGCGCTCGATGAAGAGTTGGGCAATATCGGGCGGACAGAGTTCTTCGGCCGTGCGCCGGAACAGGGCAAGCCAGCGCATGAAATGGGCATCGGAGAGTTCGGGAATGGCCATATGCTTGGGCATGGGCCGGCCGGCATAGCGACCGGTGCCCAACAGCATGGAACTCCAGAAATCGGCAATAGTGGCCAGATGGCCCGGCCAGGCCTCGGGCGCAATAATGCGATTGAACACCGGCCCAATAACAGGGTCGCGGCGAGCATCGGCGTAGAAACGGTCCACCACGGCGCGGATCATGGCTTCATCGAGACCATCAGGGGTGTCCCAGCCAACGCGCTGATGCTGGGTGCCGATGGGTGGTCGTGGATTGTCGGTCACTCAGACCTCCCGAATGGCGTAGCTGCAGCGGCGGCCGCCTGAAACAATGTGCTCATGGCGAGTGACTTCGACCTCGGGGCCCAGTACGGCGCGGAAGACATCGAGCTCGGCGCGACAAAAACCCTGACAGGCGGTGGCAGCGGCGCAGATGGGACAATGGTTTTCAAGCAGCAGAAGTGAGCCATCGGGCTCTTCGCGCCACTCGGCCATATAGCCTTCCTGCGAGCGCAACTCGGTCAAGGTCGCGACCTTGTCGCGCAGGCCGGTGCGGTCAGCCATCGCGGCCTGGTAGGCTGCGTGGGTTTCGGCCTCACGCGTGGCAATAATGGTATCCAGAGCTCCCTCCCCCAGCGAACTGCGGACGATATCGAGCAATTGCACGGTCAGGGCCGCGTGCGTATCGGGGAAGCGGGCCTGAGCAGCAGAGGTCAACGCCCAACGCTGGGTAGGGCGACCGACGCCACTGGCCTGGCTGGTGGCTGCCACCAGCCCCTCGTCGGCAAGCCGCGCCAATTGCTGGCGGGCGGCTTCGCCGGTCGTGCCCAAAATCTTGCCAATCGCGGCAGCCGACATGGCGCCATGCATCTTGAGCGCCATCAGCACACGTTCGGCGGGATTGCGCGGCGACCAGCCAAGATTGTCCGGCGCCGGGTTTTCCAAGGACTGACTTGACATATCTGGCTCAAAGGTTTTCAAAGTCATGACTTGGAAATTAAACCGCATGACGCTGAAACGCAAGTGCGTCCCGCCAACACCAGGAGACTGTCATGGCCTTTGAACTCCCCGCCCTGCCCTATGCCCATTCCGCTCTCGCCGACCGCGGCATGAGTCAGGAAACGCTGGAACTGCACCACGACAAGCATCACCAAGCCTATGTGACGGCGCTGAACGGCCTGGTGGACAAGAACGCCGATCTGCAGGGAAAATCGCTCGAAGAGATCATCACCCTCGCCAAGGACAAGGCCGATCTGGCGCCGGTGTTCAACAATGCCGGACAGCACTGGAACCACATCCATTTCTGGAATGCGCTGTCACCCAAGGGTGGCCAGCTTGGTGGCCGGCTTGAAGCCAAGATCATCGACGATTTCGGTTCGGTCGCCGCGTTCAAGGACGCCTTCAAGTCTGCTGCGACGACACAGTTCGGATCGGGCTGGGCCTGGCTGGTGCTGGGTACGGACGGAAAGCTGAAAGCCACCAAGACCGCCAATGGCAGCAATCCGCTGGCGACGGGCGAAGGCAAGCCACTGCTGGGGCTCGATGTGTGGGAACACAGCTACTACCTCGACTTCCGCAACCGCCGACCGGACTATGTCAGCAACTTCCTCGACACGCTGGCCAATTATGAATTTGCCGAAGCCAATCTGGGCTAAGGCCTGATGCGTAACAATTGCGGTGTCATACTGGTTGGGGAGGCTCTTCGGCACATCGCGGAGCGGGCCCAGGCTGCCGGGCGGAATGACACCGCGTTGGCGGGACGGTGCCGGCCATGACCTATGTGGTGACGGAAGACTGCATAGCCTGCAAGCATATGGATTGCGTGGCGGTGTGCCCGGTTGATTGCTTTTACGAAGGCGAAAACATGCTGGTCATCAACCCGGACGAATGCATAGATTGTGGGGTATGTGAGCCCGAATGTCCGATCGAGGCCATCAAGCCGGATATGGAACCGGGCCTGGCACCGTGGATTGAACATAACAGGCAATATGCGCGGCTTTGGCCGAACATCACTGAAGTGGGCGTGCCGCCGGCAAATGCCGAGGCCATGGCGGGCCAGCCCAACAAACTCCGCGACCTGTTCTCGGAACAGCCCGGAGAAGGATCATGACGACACTGATGGCCGATTTTGAACTCCCCGATACCATGAAGCTGCGCCCGCCCCGCAATCCGGTGGTCGGCAATGCCGAATTCCGCTCGGCAATGGCCGCAATGGCCTCCACCGTCAGCGTGGTGACGGCACGTCGCGGCGATGAGCAGATCGGCCGCACCGTGACTTCAATGATGTCGCTGGCGATAAACCCGCCGACCATTCTGATTTCCATCGATATTATGAGCCGGCTGGCTGACATCATTGCCAAGACCAACGGGTTTTCCCTGGCGATGCTGGCCGATGACCAGCAAGAGGTCGGTAATGCCTTTGCCGGCGGGATGGAGCCGGAGCATCGCTTCGGTGTGGGCGAGTGGTCGCGCTGGCCATCGGGGCACCCAATGCTGCTCGGGGCAGTCACGGCAGTGGATTGCGATGTGGTTGGCGCCATCGAGACGGGCACCCATGTGCTGTTTGCCGGAGCGATTATCGAAGTGGAAACAACGACCAGTCGTTCCCCCCTGATCTGGCAACGGCACCACTACCAGACGCTGGGTGGGCTCGACTGAGCGCCGGCATGATGGCAAGCTGGGCGCAACGATTTGGCGAGGCGGCGGTTATTTCTTGCGCTGCTTTGAACTCAACCCACTCCCCAAAGGGAGACGCGCTTGCCCAGATACTACTTCCACTACCGCACCGATGACGAGTTGATCCGCGACGATGACGGCAGTGAGTTGCCAGATCTGGAAGCGGCGGAACACAATGCAGCGGCATTGGCCAAGGCGATTGTCGAACAGGCTGCCAGCACCGGGGGCGATACCCGCCTACCACGATCGATCGAGATCACTGACGCAGAAGGTGAAGAGCTGCTTTATCTGGTGTTCTGGGCCGGCCCCAAACTAGGCTCAGACGATGATCCAGACGAGGACGCACCGGCGCCGCCAAGCAGTACGGTCCACTAGTCCCCAGGCAATGGTTGAGGAAGACGTCGTGGTGGGAATGCCGGCGGCCAAAAGTCAGTTGGCGTAGATCTGATCAAAGATACCGCCATCGCCGAAGAAGCGGGCCTGCGCATCGCGCCAGCCGCCAAATTCTTCAATGGTCACAAGGTTGAGTTCAGCGAAGCGCGCGAGATCTTCGGGGGCTGCAAACTCGGGCTGCGACGGACGGAAATAGTGTTTTGCAGCAATGGATTGACCGACGTCTGAGTAGAGATAGTCGAGATAGCCCTGTGCCAGATCCCGGGTGCCGTTCGTATCAACATTGACGTCAACCAAAGCAATAGGCGGTTCGGCCAGGATCGAGACCGAAGGGGTCACGATATCGAAGGCGTCGGGTCCCAGTTCTTCAAGGGCAAGCCAAGCTTCGTTTTCCCAGGCCAACAGCACATCGCCAATGCCGCGCTGCACGAATGTGGTGGTGGCCCCCCGCGCGCCGGTATCGAGCACCGGAACGTGGCGATAGAGCTGACTGACGAATTCCTGCGCCGTGGCGTCGCTGCCATCTGGCTGCGCCTTGGCCCATGCCCAAGCAGCCAGCAGGTTCCACCGTGCCCCGCCCGATGTCTTGGGATTGGGGGTGATCACTTCAACGCCTTCAGCAATCAGATCGCCCCAGTCGACGATGGCCTTGGGGTTACCCTTGCGGACGAGAAAGACGATGGTCGAGGTATAGGGTGCACTATTGTTGGCGAAGCGGCCACGCCAGTCGGCATTGATCAGGCCAGCATCGGCAATGGCGTTGATGTCGCTATCGAGCGCCAGGGTGACCACGTCTGCATTGAGACCATCGATGACCGAGCGGGCCTGTGCGCCCGAGCCACCATGTGTGACCTGAACGGCGACGGTCTCACCGGTGGCCTGCTGCCAGTGGTCGACGAAGGCCGCGTCGAAATCGGCATAGAACTCACGTGTGGGATCATAACTGACATTGGTCAGGGTCCGATCCTGAGCGTGGCTGGTGACGGAAAAGACCAGCACAAGCGAGGCAATCAGAGCAGCATAAGCAAGAATTCTGGACATGTAGGTCATTTGTGGTCTCCCAGGAGATCGCCTGATAAAAGACTACCACATTGGTGGGGTATTACAAGGTAAAGCGCCGCCACCGAAACGCCGCAATAGAAATGCTTTGCCTCGAACGCCGCCAAATCGGGAAAAAGCTCGCCAGAAGCCTACCAAAATGCGGAGCTGCGCAATGCCATTCCAGAACCTTACCGAGGTCCTAATTTTGGCGTCGCGTCATCTGCGCATCTTTGTGGGCTGATATTGGCAAAAGGGATGGCAGACAGAGCCGCATGTGATCCCTAGACTGGCAAGGCGAGCTGAGGAGTCGAAGATGAATTTGGTACAAGCGAACCGTCCTGCCCTGCTGGAGCGTGCGGCAGCCCTGGCAAGCGAAGACGCGGGGTTCGCCGAATTCCTGCGTTCGGCCGTTCTGGCGACCGATACCGAGGATCTGGCGCGACAGGCTCCTGATCGGTTCGAAGCGATCCTGCGCCAATCCTATGCGCATCTGAAAGCCTATAGCGGTACGGGCAGCAAGCTGAGCGTGACCGCGCCGACCCAGCCCGGCGAACCGCTGGTGCTTGATATCGTATCGCCCGACATGCCCTTCATCGTCGACAGCGCGCTGGCCGCGCTACGCGCCGCAGGCGGCACGGTGCGGCTGTTTGCGCACCCGGTGGTTCGTGAACCCAGTGGGCGGGCGCTCAGCGTGCTGCATATTCACAGCGATCCCGTCAGTGATCTGGACGCCATGGTGAGCGAGATCGACTCCACCATGGCCGAGGTTGGCCAGGCAGTGCGGGACTGGCAGCCCATGCTGGAGCGCCTGCGCAAGGCGATCAGCGCGCTGAGCGAACAGAAGTCGAGTCTGGCCGATGAACCCCTGCGGTTTCTCGACTGGCTGATCGAGCACAACTTCACTTTTTTGGGGATGCGCGACTACCGCATCGATGGCGAGACGCTGGCGCCGGTCGCCAAGAGCGGGCTGGGCATTCTGACCGACGGTGAGGTCAAGGTGCTGCGCAGTGGCCCGACTTTTGTTGAATCCACGCCACAGCACGCCGCCTTCATTGCCTCGAACGAACCGCTGCTGGTGACCAAGGCCAATGTGCGGGCGCGGGTGCATCGCCGCCAGCACATGGATTATGTGGGCATCAAGATCTATGACGGCGGCGGCAAAGCCGTTGGCGAGTTGCGCATTGTGGGGCTGTTCACATCGCAGGCGCAGGCCACGCCGCACACCGAAGTGCCGATCATCCGGCGCAAGATTGCCGAGGTGATGCGCAAGTCGGGCGTTGATCCGATCGGGCATGACGGCCGGGCGCTGCTGAGCGCGCTGGACAGCTATCCGCGCGACGAACTTTTCCAGATCGGCGGCGAGCAGCTGTTTGAATTCTCCACCGCGATTGCCGGCCTGTATGACCGCCCGCGGGTGCGGGTACTGCCGCGTATCGACCGGTTCGACAATTTTGTCTCGGTGCTCGTTTATGTGCCACGCGACCGCTATGACGGCGCGGCTCGGGCGCGGATCACCCAGTATCTGGCCGAAGTCTATGATGGCCGGGTGTCAGCATTCTATCCACATTTCCCCGAAGGCGAACTGGTACGGGTGCATGTGATCATCGGCCGAATTGCGGGAAAAACCCCGCAGCCGAGCCGTGCAGAACTTGAAGCCAATGTTGACGCATTGACGAGCAATTTCGGCGACATTCTGATGGCCACGGCGACCGATCCGGCGGTGATGAGTGATTATCGCACGGCGTTCTCCGCAGCCTATCAATCGCGCAATTCCGCCGAGGATGCGCATGTCGATGTCGGGGTTCTGCATGAACTGGGCGAGAGCGCCCGAGTGGCCATCCGGCTGCGCAGCCGAGACGGCGCCGACGGCGCCCTCGGGCTGAAATTCTACCACCGCGAGCACGCCATTCCACTGAGTGACCGCGTGCCGATGATCGAAGCCTTCGGGTTCCGGGTGATCGACGAGCGCACCTATACGGTGACGCCACGGGACGGTGTGGAGCGCTATATCCATGACATGGTGCTGGCGCCCAGTGATGGCGTTGTGCTGGACCTTGATATGCGCGGACCAGCCGTCGAGGCCGGGCTGCTGGCTGTGTGGGACGGGCTGGGGGAGAGTGATCAGCTCAATACGCTGGTGACCCGCACGGCGCTGGGCTGGAACGATGCAGCCCTGCTGCGGGCATTGTCGCGCTATCTGCGGCAGATCGGGATTTCCTATTCGCAGCGCTATATCGCGCAGGTGCTGGTAAACCAGTCGGGCGCTGCTGAAGCGCTGGTGGGGCTGTTCAACGCGCTGCACGACCCTGACGAAACCAATCGGGACGCCAAGGCGGATGGGGCGCGCAAACAGATTGCGGCCGCACTCGATGCAATGGCCTCACTGGACGAAGACACCATCATCCGGCGCTTCCTCAATCTGATGGAAGCGGCGATCCGCACCAATGCGTTTCAGCGCGACCCGGAAGGCAATCGCATGCCGGCGCTGGCGATCAAGTTCGACAGCAGCATGGTCGAGGGCATGGTCGCGCCCCGTCCCTACCGCGAGATCTCGGTCTATTCGCCGCGGGTGGAAGGCATCCATATGCGCTTTGGAGCGATTGCGCGCGGCGGGCTGCGCTGGTCGGACCGGCCCGAGGATTTCCGCACCGAGGTGCTGGGGCTGGTCAAGGCACAGCAGGTCAAGAATGCGGTGATCGTGCCGGTCGGTGCCAAGGGGGGATTTGTGCCCAAGCGCCTAGTGGCCGGTATGCCGCGCGAGGCGTTTCAGGCTGAGGGCATTGCCAGCTACAAGATATTTATCGGCGCGCTGCTCGATGTGACCGACAATCTGGTCGATGGTGCAGTGGTGCCGCCCCGCGCCGTGGTGCGACGTGATGGTGACGATCCTTATCTGGTGGTCGCTGCCGACAAGGGTACAGCAAGTTTTTCGGACACGGCAAACGGGATCGCCATCAGCCGGGGATACTGGCTGGGCGACGCCTTCGCCTCGGGCGGCTCTGCGGGCTATGACCACAAAAAGATGGGCATTACGGCACGCGGCGGCTGGGAAGCTGTGAAGCGTCACTTCCGCGAGATGGACCGCGATATCCAGCGCGAGCAGTTCACCGCTGTTGGCGTGGGCGATATGAGCGGGGACGTGTTCGGTAACGGCATGCTGCTGAGTGCGCAGACGCGGCTGGTGGCCGCGTTTGACCACCGCGATATTTTCATCGACCCCAATCCTGATGCAGCCAAGAGCCTGGCAGAACGGCACCGCCTGTTTGCCCTGCCCCGTTCAAGCTGGCAGGACTATGACAAGGCGTTGATCTCAAGCGGCGGCGGGATTTTCTCGCGCAGCATGAAGTCGGTGCCGCTGTCGGCCGAGATCAAGACGCTGCTCGGCATCACGGCCAATCACGCCACGCCCAATGAGGTGATCACCGCAATCCTGAAGGCCGATGTGGACCTGCTGTGGTTCGGCGGCATCGGCACCTATGTGCGCTCTGGCCTGGAAAGCAATGCAGAGGTGGGCGACCGGGCCAATGATGCCATCCGCATTACCGGTGGCGAGGTGCGGGCCAAGGTGATCGGCGAAGGCGCCAATCTGGGCGCCACGCAACGCGGACGCATCGAGTATGCGCTCAAGGGCGGGCGGATCAATACCGACGCCATCGACAATTCGGCCGGCGTGAACTCGAGCGATCTGGAGGTCAATATCAAGATCGCCGTCGCGCCCCTGCTGGCATCTGGCACCCTTGGCATCGAAGCGCGCAATGCGTTCCTCGTGACCATGACCGATGAGGTCGCAGCGCTGTGCCTGCGCAATAACTACCTGCAGGGGCTGGCGATCTCGTTGGCAGAACGTGCCGGACTGGCGGAACTGCCGGACCACCGCGAACTGATCGAACGGCTGGAAGACCGTGGACTGCTCGATCGCGCCGTAGAGTTTCTGCCCAGTGATACAGTGCTGGAAAACCGGGTGGCGGCAGGCACGGCACTGGTGCGGCCCGAACTGGCGGTGATCCTGGCCTATGCCAAGCTGACGCTATACGCGGATTTGCTGGACGGTCGCTCGATCGACAATGACTATCTGGCGGGTGAGCTCTATCGCTACTTCCCGGGCACGCTGCGCAGCACCTATCCCGAGGCTGTGGCCGGACATCGGCTGAAACGCGAAGTGATCGCGACAGTGCTGGCCAATGCGATGATCAATCGCGGCGGACCGGCATTTGTGACCGATCTGACTGCGGCAACCAGCGCCAGCCCCGGCGAGACAGCGCTGGCCTATGCGGCGGCGCGTGATGTCTATGGACTGAGCGCGCTGAACACCGCGATTGATGCGCTCGACACGTTGATCGACGGCGATGTGCAGTTGGCGCTCTATGCTGAAGTGATGGCGCTGCTACGGCAGGAGAGCCTGTGGTTCCTGCGCAATGCCGATGTGACGCAGGGTCTGTCCGATCTGGTACAGCGTCATGCCGCCGGTGTTGCTGCGCTGCGCGACCTGAAGGGGACGGATCTGCCTGCCTCACTGGCGCAGGACGTGGCGGAGATGGCGCAATCGCTCAAGGACAAGGGCGTGCCCGAAACCACTGCGCAGCAGATCGCCGAACTGCCTGTGATCGGCTATGCCAGCGACATCGTGCTGGTTAGCGAACGCGCGGGCGTGTCGCTGGCTGATGGGGCAACCGCGTTCTTCGGGGTGTTCACGACATTCCGGCTGTGGCCGGTGATCGCGCAGAGCCGTGCATTGTTGCTCAACGACCGGTTTGACCGCATGGCACTGGACCGTGCGCTGGCCAATCTGATGCGGGCGCAGCGCGACTTGACCGCTGACGTGCTCAAGACCGAAGGAAAATCGGTGGATGCCAAGCTGGTGAACTGGCAGGTGCGGCGCAAGGCGGGCATTGAACGCACCGCCGCAGCCGTGGCCGAGCTGACCCAGGGCAAGTTGACCGTGTCACGGCTATCCGTCGCCGCGGGTCTGATGGCCGATCTGGCGCAGGAATAGAAGACCATCATGTCCGGCGGCCCTTGGGGTCGCCGGAGCAATGGCGTCAGATGGCATTGCGAACAAAACAAGAAACGTGTTCCCTGAGAACTTCTCTGGAGGATGCCGATTCGTGCTTGCCAGCCCTACCTATCTTGACGCCCTGAACCCCGAACAACGTCGCGCCGTCGTGCATGGCACCGGGGAAGCCGCGCCGGGGCCATTGCTGGTGATTGCCGGGGCGGGATCGGGCAAGACCAATACGCTGGCGCATCGGGTGGCGCATTTGATCGTCAATGGTGCCGATCCTCGCCGTATCCTGCTGATGACGTTTTCACGACGCGCCGCCAGCGAGATGAGCAGGCGGGTGGAGCGGATCGCGGCGCAGGTGCTGGGCACGAGCGCAGGCGCGGTGACCGATGCCCTGGCATGGGCGGGAACATTTCATGGCATTGGCGCGCGGCTGCTGCGCGAGCATGCCACCCAGATCGGGCTGGATACGGCCTTCACCATCCATGACCGCGAAGACTCGGCGGATCTGATGAATCTGGTGCGGCACGAGTTGGGGTTTTCCGAGGCCAAGAGCCGGTTTCCTACCAAAGGCACCTGCCTGTCTATCTATTCTCGCGTGGTCAATGCGCAGGATGATCTGGACGCGGTGCTCAAGACGACCTTCCCGTGGTGCGCGATGTGGAGCAAGGAATTGCGCGCGCTGTTCAGCGGCTATGTGGCTGCCAAACAGAGCCAGAACGTGCTCGATTACGACGATCTGCTGCTGTACTGGGCCGGCATGATGGCTGAATCGGCAATGGCGGCCGAGGTTGCCGCGCGGTTCGACCATGTCCTGGTGGACGAATATCAGGACACCAACAAGCTGCAGTCCTCGATCCTGCTGGCGCTCAAGCCGCAGGGGCATGGACTGACCGTGGTGGGCGACGATGCGCAGTCGATCTATTCGTTCCGGGCGGCGACGGTGCGCAATATTCTCGATTTCCCGTCGGCCTTCAGCCCGGCAGCCGATATCGTGACGCTGGACCGCAATTACCGCTCGACACAGCCCATTCTGGGCGCTGCCAATGCGGTCATCGAGCAGGCTAGCGAGCGTTTTACCAAGAATTTGTGGACGGAACGCCAGTCTGACGCCAAGCCGCTATTGGTGACGGTACGCGATGAGGCCGATCAGGCCCGCTATGTGGTGCACAAGGTGCTCGAAGCACGCGAGAGTGGCATGGCGCTGAAAAGCCAGGCCGTGCTGTTTCGGACCTCAAGCCATTCGGGGCCGCTGGAGATCGAACTGACCCGGCAGAACATCCCCTTCGTCAAATTCGGGGGGCTGAAATTCCTCGACGCGGCCCACATCAAGGATCTGTTGTCGATCCTGCGCTGGTCTGAAAATCCACGCGACAGGGTGGCCGGTTTCCGCGTGCTGCAATTGCTGCCCGGTGTGGGACCGGGCACTGCAGGAAAGGTGCTTGACGCCATGGCGACCGGACCGGACCCGATCTGGGCGCTGGGCGAGATCCCTACGCCGCCCCGCGCCGGCGAGGGCTGGGCGGGGATGGTCGAGCTGATGCGGCGTCTGGCAAAGGAGGAAGCTGGCTGGCCCGCCGAGCTGGGCTATGCGCGGCTATGGTATGAACCGCTGCTGGAACAGGCTTTTGACGACGCCATGGTGCGCGTGCAGGACATTGTGCAGCTCGAGCAGATTGCTGGCGGCTATCCCAGCCGCGAAAGGTTCCTGACCGAGCTGACGCTGGACCCGCCCGATGCAACCAGCGACCAGTCGGGCGTGCCGCTGCTCGATGAAGACTATCTGATCCTGTCCACCATCCATTCCGCCAAGGGGCAGGAGTGGAAGTCAGTGCATGTGCTCAATGTGGTTGATGGCTGCATCCCCTCGGATCTGGGAACCGGATCAACCCATGAACTCGAAGAAGAGCGGCGGCTGCTGTATGTGGCGATGACGCGGGCGCGAGATGATCTGAACCTGATCGTGCCGCAGCGGTTTTTCGTGACGCAACAGGCCAAGCATGGCGACCGGCATCTTTATGCGCAGCGGACGCGTTTCATTCCACGCGCCATGACAGACCTGTTCGAGGATATCTTGTGGCCGCCAGTCACGCCGGCCCATATCGAGGGGCTGTCGCCTGCGCCGGTGCGGATGGACATTTCCGCGCAGATGCGAGGCATGTGGAAATAGGGATTGGGGCCAATGAGCAGCTAGCGCATGTAGCCCCCCACATGGCCTCTCCCGTCAGGGGGAGGTATCGCTCCACTCGAGAGGTGGACCAGGCAACCCTATGCCAAAGTCGGATTGTATCTGGACGCGGCATGGGGACATTGAAGGCCCCTGCCCCAAAACCAGAGCCGCACATGACCACCCTTTCCAACTGGCTAGCCGCCCAGAGTGTTGACGCCAAGCTGGCTTCGGTGATGACCACCATGGCCGCCGCGAGTGCGGAGATTGCGGCTGTGCTACGGCAATCGGCGATTAGCGGGCAGACCGGGCTGGCCGGGCACACCAATGTGCAGGGCGAGGACCAGAAGGCGCTCGACGTGATCTCAAACGATATTGTTTTGAATCACATACGGCAAAATCCGGAGATTTCGATTCTGGTGTCCGAGGAACTGGATGAGCCGGTTCATATCGAGAATCAGGGCACCTATCTGGTGGCAACAGATCCACTGGATGGCTCATCAAACCTGGACGTAAATGTCACCGTAGGAACGATTTTTTCGATCCTGGATGCCCGCAAGGGTCTGCTGCAGCCCGGCTCGGCGCAGTTGGGCGCGGGTTATGCCGCCTATGGACCGGCCACGAGCTTTGTCATCACTTTCGGGCCGTCAGCAGCGGTGTTTACACTCAACGATGACGGCGTGTTCGTGTTGACCACCGAAAAGCTCGCCGTGCCCAAGGCGTCAGCGGAATACGCGATCAACACTGCGCGCGAGCGGCTGTGGGATGACGCAACCAAGGGCTATGTCGCCGAGAATGTGGCGGGGGAGACCGGGCCTGCCGGCAAGCGCTACAATATGCGCTGGATCGGATCGATGGTGGCCGATGTGCATCGTATCCTGATGCGGGGCGGGATTTTTCTTTATCCGCTGGACAGCGAGAACGCTGCCAAAGGCGGCCGGTTGCGGCTGCTCTATGAGGGCAATCCGATGGCGATGCTGGTGGCCGCAGCGGGCGGCGCATCGACGACCGGGCAGCAGAGTGTGCTCGATGTAGTACCGACCGATATTCACCAGCGGGTGCCGGTGGTGCTGGGCTCGGCTGACGAGGTAGCCCGCGTGGTTGCCTGGTACGCCCAGGCGTAGACGTTCCTTTGTAAGCCGCCCTTCTGGCCTGCTGCTGATTGCCGGAGGAAGAGTTTGCTGCAGCCCGCGAAATTGCGCGGGCAGAAATTGCAACGTTCTTATTGGAGCGCTATAGCTCGGGCAGATTGAGGTGCCGGCGCCCTACGCTGCCGGCCGGGAGCCACTATGACCGACGCGAACACCACCTTGCCCAAAACCAATTCCAGCCCGTGGACCAGCCGGCCGTTTCATCGGCAATATCTGATGCGGCAGGCCAATAATCTGTTCGATTTCTTCGAAGCACCGTCGCTGAATCCCAAGGGCGGGTTCTTTGAGCTGGATGATGAGGGCAAGGCGCTGAGCGCGGCCAATTCAACGCGGCAGGTGCATGGCACCACGCGCATGGTGCACAGCTTCGCCATTGGCAGTCTGATCGGTCGGCCTGGCTCGGGCGAAATGGTCGATCACGGCATGGACTATATCTGGAACAAGCATCGCGACGCCAAACATGGTGGCTATGTGTGGGGCCTGGACGACAATGGCGTCACCGATGGAACCAAGCAGGCCTACGGGCATGCCTTCGTGATGCTGGCAGCATCGAGCGCCAAGCTGGTGGGGCATCCACTGGCTGACAAGATGCTGGCCGATGTCACCGAGGTGATCGAGCGCCGGTTCTGGGACGAGAAAGTGGGCGCAGTGCGCGAGGAATTCGCCAATGACTGGTCGCAGATCACGACCTATCGCGGGCAGAACTCGAACATGCACCTGACCGAGGCGCTGATGGCAGCCTATGAGGCCACCGGCGAAAAGGCTTATCTGACCAAGGCCGAACGGATCGCCGAATTGATCATCGCCAAGCATGCCGTGCCGCTGGGGCATCGGGTGGCGGAGCATTTCGACGAGAACTGGGTGCTCGACAAGCAATATCTGGGCTCGGAAATGTTCCGTCCCTCGGGTGTAACGCCGGGACACGCGTTGGAATGGGCGCGGCTGCTGATGCAGCTGTGGATTCTGGGCGACAAGCGACTGAGCTGGATGACCGATGCAGCGCGCAATCTTTTCCGTCAGGCGATCGAGTTGGGTTGGGATACCCAGCACGGCGGGTTCTTTTATACGCTGGACTGGGACAACAAGCCGATCATGCGCGAAAAGCTGTGGTGGCCTGTGGCCGAGGCGATTGGCGCGGCAGCGTTTCTGAGCGCCTATGACCGCGATGACTATTTCCAGATCTGGTATCGCAAGCTGTGGGACCATGCCGAGAACCATGTGATCGATCATGCGCGGGGCGGCTGGCTGAGCGAGTTGACCGAGGACCTCAAGCCAACATCGCGCCTGTTTACCGGCAAGCCTGACATCTACCATGCGCTGCAGGCGTGCCTGATCCCGCTCTACCCCGCTACGGGTAGCCTGACAGCGGCAATCATCGAGGCCGAGCACACCGTCAAGCAGCACCACTAGCAGGCGCTGCTGGTTGCATCGGGCGGTGGTGGCGCGTACATCACCGCTCGAAGCCGAGAGACCCGTGCCATGTCCCGTTCTGACCGCCTGCCCGCCCAATTGCCCCGCCTGTTGGTGGAGCGCGCCGTTGCCGCTGCGCTGGAAGAAGATCTGGGGCTGGCAGGCGATCTGACCAGCCAGGCAACACTGGCTCCTCATGCCACGGCTAGTGCGAGCCTGTCGGCGCGCGAGGCGGGGGTGATCGCCGGGCTGGATCTGGCAGCGGCCGCGTTCCGGCTGGTCGGCGACGGGGTGGTGTTTACACCCGCGCTGGCTGATGGCGACACGGTGGCGGTTGGCGGCGTTGTTGCCACGGTGACCGGCCCTGCCCGACTGGTGATGTCTGCGGAGCGTGTGGCGCTGAACTTCCTCAATCACATGAGTGGCATTGCCACGCTGACGCGGACCTATGCGGATGCGGTCGCCGGCACTGGCGCGCAGGTTTGCGACACACGCAAGACGACGCCGGGGCTGCGGGCCTTCGAAAAATATGCGGTGCGCTGCGGCGGCGGGGCCAATCACCGCTATGCACTCGATGATGCGATTTTGATCAAGGACAATCACATTGCCGTCGCAGGCAGCGTAACAGCGGCCTATCAGGCGGCGGAGGCCTTTGCCGGGCATCTGGTGGCTATCGAGATTGAAGTTCAGGATCTGGCCGAGCTGGAAGAAGCACTGGCGGCGGGCGCCCGCGTGGTGCTGCTCGACAATATGGACAACGAGATGCTGCGGCAGGCCGTGGCAATCAATGCGGGTCGCGCCAGACTGGAAGCCTCGGGTGGTGTGAAGCTGGACCGGGTCCGCTCGATCGGCGAGACCGGGGTGGACTATATTTCGACCAGCCAGATCACCATGGCCGCGCAGCCACTCGATCTGGGCCTTGATGTGACGATCGGCGTCTGAGATGACCGCAGGCTTGCAGGCGCCGACCAATGCGGCGCTGACGGCGCTGGTGCTGGAAGCCGCCATTGCGGCTGCCAAAGTCATCATGGAGGTCTATGGTCGCCCGATCATCGCTATCGACAAGTCGGACGGCTCGCCGGTAACGCAGGCTGATGCAGCTGCGGAAGCCATAATCCTGGATCACCTCAAGTCCACCGGCATTCCGGTGCTGGGCGAGGAGAGCGTTGCCGCTGGGATTATCCCGGAACTGGGCGCGCGCTATTTCGTGGTCGATCCACTCGATGGCACCAAGGAATTCATCAAGCGCAATGGCGAGTTCACCGTGAATATCGCTCTGGTCGAACATGGCTTTCCGGTAATGGGCGTGGTGCTGGCACCGGTGACCGGCGAAACGTTCGTGGGCGACGCCACCGGCGCCTATTCGTGCAACACGCGTTCCGGCGCCGCCATCGACAAGCATGTGGTAACTGTTTCGTCAGATACCCCGCTGCGCATTGTGGCCAGCCGATCGCACGGCCACGCCGCGCTGGCGACGCTATGCGAAACGCTGGCGGTGGATTCGGATGTTTCGGTGGGCTCGTCCCTGAAATTCTGCCTGCTGGCGCGCGGCGACGCCCAGCTCTATCCGCGATTTACCCCGACATGTGAGTGGGATACGGCTGCCGGGCAAGCGGTTCTGGAAGCTGCGGGCGGGACCGTCGTGACGCTGGACGGGAAGCGCCTGGGATATGGCAAAGGGACCTCTGGCTTTCTCAATCCCTACTTCGTGGCCGCTGCCAACCGAGGGCTGGCACAACGCGCTGCTGCAGAAATGAGCAGAATTCTGGGCCAGTTCGCCAGCCATGCAACATAGTCTTAACTGATCTGGCCGTTCTACTACCCCGTACAACTTGCACGATTCATGTTGGGCATATACACACCCAGCATATATCAACCCGGCATATGCCCGTGGAGCTTCGTGCATGAACGTCAGAACGCTTTGCCTGTCCATCCTCTTTGAAGGGGAAGCCACCGGATATGAGATCCGGCGTCTTTGCGTGGAAGGCGAATGCTCCTACTTCATCGAAGCGAGCTTTGGTTCGATCTACCCGGCGCTGGCGCGGCTGGAAGAAAACGGCTTCGTGGTGAGCCGCACCGAGCAACAGGACGGCAAGCCGGCCAAAAAAGTCTATTCGATCACCGAAGCTGGTCGCACCGAGTTCAGGCAGCAACTGGCGGAGCCATTGGGCGAGGACGTTTTCCGCAGCCCATTTCTGCTGTTCGCCCGCTATGCGCATATTTTGCCGCGTGGACTGGTCGAAGCGCGGGTTACAGAATATCTGCGCCGCGCCACAGAAGACCGCAAGAAACTCGAAGAAATCCGATCCGAGCGCAGCTGCAATGCAGCTGAGTCATGGGTCATGGAGTACGGACGTGCAATGATGGAGGTTGCCGAACGGCACACCCGCACCCATATGCACGAACTGATCACAATGGCGCGAGCCGAGCCAGAAAAAGACGCGGCAGAATAAAGGGGCGAATTCTCGATGCGTGCATTATTTTCCTACGGTATTGCGTTTCTTATACTGATCCTGGCTGGCGCCTGGTTGGCGACGGGGACTCTGGTCATGGGCGGCAATGGCCCCGGCGAGGGCGAGCGTCCGATCGTTTCAGTGCTTGAGGGCGAAGACCACGGTCCGATCGCCACGCAGCTTGCTGAAGCCGGCGTGCTGGCTGATCACGAAAAAGACGACAGCATTGATCCAACGCTGACGATTGCCCAGCGAAACGAGGCCGAAAATGGCGCTTCTACCGGGCTGCAGTCGGTTCGCACCACGACGTATGTGGCTCAGCCCTACGCAATTGAAGTGTCGCTGCGCGGCCGCACTGAAGCCAAAGCTTCGGTTGGCGCGGTGGCCGAGACTTCGGGCATCATCGATACGGTCCATGTGACAAAGGGTCAGGAAGTCGCAATCGGCGACCTGCTGTGCACGCTTGATCAGGGCACACGCGCTGCAGCAGTGGCCCAGGCCAAGGCGGGTCTGGCGCAGGCAGAAGCCTCGCTGAGCCAGGCACAGGCCGATTTCGACACCAATGCCGAGCTCCGCAGCAAGGGCCTGGCATCGGCCAATAGCGCCCGCGGTGTGGAAGTGGCACTGGCTGCCGCCCAGGCAGGCGTTACGTCGGCTGAAGCCAATGTAGAAAACGCCGAGGCCGAGTTCGACCGCACGGAAATCAAGGCCAAGGTCGCCGGCATTGTCCAGGCACCACTGGCCGTGGCCGGCGCCATGCTGCCTCAAGGTCAGCCCTGCGCGACCATCGTTCAGCTCGACCCCATGCTGTTCATCGGTCAGGTTCCCGAAGCCCGCGTCGGGCTTGCCAAGCTTGGCCTGGATGCGGTTATCACCACGGTGACCGGACAGGAAGTCAAGGGCAAGGTGACGTTCATCGCCGCAACGGCCGACCCCGCAACCCGGTCGTTCCCAGCCGAAATTGAACTGCCAAATCCCGATGGCTCGATCCGCGACGGCATTACGGCCACAGCCGTGGTCAATATGGGCGTGGCGCCCGCACACCTGATCCCGCAGTCTTCACTGACCCTGGATGCAGATGGCGTGTTGGGCGTATCCACGGTTGAGGATGGCGCTGTCAAATTCGTGCCTATCGAGATCGCCAGTGACACCCGCGATGGCGTGTGGGTGCTGGGCCTGCCAGTTGCGGTCGATGTTATCGTGATCGGCCAAGAGTACGTCACCGACGGTCAGGCCGTCGACGCTACCAACGTAACAGCGAGCTAGACCCATGCTGGATTTCATCGAACGTATCCTGCGGATGCCACGCGTCGTACTCACCGTGATGGTGTTGCTGCTTGGCGCCGGGTTCATGGCCTACAATACCTTGCCCAAGGAAAGCTTCCCGGCGATCGACATCCCATATTTCTACGTCTCGGTGAGCCAGACTGGCGTCGCCCCGCGCGATGCCGAACAATTGCTGGCCAAGCCGATCGAGGACCGCATCAAGGAACTTGACGGGCTCAAGAACTACTCCTCCACATCGACGACAGGCCATGTCTCGGTGTTTCTGGAGTTTGACGTCAGTGCCGACAAGGATCAGGCGCTATCGGATATTCGCGCCGCGCTCGATGGCGTGTCATCGGAACTTCCCGATGATGCAACCGAGCCGACCGTGTCCGAGATTTCGTTCACCGATCAGCCGGTTATTTCGGTGGCCATTTATGGTGCTGTGCCAGAACGCGAACTGGTTCGCCGCGCCAAGGATCTCAAGGAAGAACTTGAGGGCATGGCCAATGTTCAGAGCGTGACGCTTTCGGGCTCGCGCGATGAAGTGCTTGAGGTGACCATCGACCTCAATCAGCTTGAAGCCTATGACCTGACCGCCGCGCAACTGCTGGACGCGCTGTCCAAGAACAATATGGTCGTGCCGGGCGGCACACTGGACTCCGGCCAGGGCTCGTTCAATGTCGAGGTTCCCGGTCTGATCAAGAACGCGCAGGACGTGTACTCCCTGCCGCTCAAGACTGTTGGCGACACCGTCATTACCTTTGGCCAGGTGGCCAACATTACCCGTACCTTCGAGGACGCCACCGAATACGCCCAGGTCAACGGCAAACCTGCCCTCACCCTTGGGGTATCCAAAAAGCTGGGCAGCAACGTCATCGACGTGTCCGACGAGGTGCGCCGCATCACGGACGAATTCACGGCTGACTGGCCACAGGGCATTCAGACCAGCTTCCTGATCGATCAGGCCGATTCCACCAAGGGCATGTTCCGCTCGCTCGAAGCCGCCGTGTTTACCGCTGTCGCGCTGGTGCTGATCACCTGTATTGCAACGCTGGGCTGGCGCGCCGCCATCATGATCGGCATGTCGATCCCGATCTCGTTCATGATCGCATTCCTCGTCGTGCAGATGCTGGGCATGACCATCAACATGATGATCATGTTTGGTCTGGTGCTGGCGGTGGGCGTGCTGGTGGACGACCCCATTGTGGTGGTCGAATACGCCGAGCGAAAACTGCAGGAAGGCGTGTCCAAGAAGGAAGCCTTCATTCTGGCGGCCCGCAAGATGTTTGTGCCTGTGGTGTCGGCCACCTGCACCACGCTGGGCGCCTTTGTACCGCTGCTGTTCTGGCCGGGCATTATCGGCAAGTTCATGAGCTATCTGCCGATCGTGGTGATCGTGGTGATGGTCGCCTCGCTGGTATCAGCGCTGATCTTCATGCCGATCATCGGCGCCTTCATCGCTTCGAGTCATGTCGACGAGAAGGAAAAGGAAGCCGCAGACATCGTTATGTATGCCGACAAGTTCGACACCAAGAAGGTGCGCGGCGTGACCGGCTATTATGTGCGGGCAATGGAACACCTGATGCACCAGCCGCTGATCACACTGGCGGTTGGTTTCGGCATCGTGGTGATGATGTTTGCCGCCTATATGATGAACCCGACGGGCACCGAAGCCTTCCCGGCATCGGAGCCTGAATTCGGCACGGTCAACGTGATCACGCGCGGCAATTATTCGCCGATCGAAATCCGCGACATGCTGGTCGAGGTGGAAGACCAGTTGCTGCAGGTCCATGGCATTCAGGACGTGATCATGAGCTTTGGTGGTTCCGCTCCCGATACCATTGGCTCGTTCAATCTGCAGCTGCTGCCTTACAATGAGCGCGTCAAGGCCGCCGAAATCTTCCAGGACATCCGCGAGCGCGTGGCTGGCATTTCGGGCCTTGAAGTGCAGATCGCTGCCCAGGAGAATGGCCCACCAGCCGGCAAGGCCATCAATCTGCGCGTCGAGGGTAGCGTCTATGACGATATCGCCCCGACCGTGGCCAAGCTGCGCGAGTTCATCGAGAACGATCTGGGCGACACTATCGAAGTTGAAGATGGCCGCCCTGCCCCGGGTATTGACTGGCAGGTTACTATCGACCGCGAAGCTGCTGCCAAATACGGCATCGGCGTGCGTGAGCTGAGCCCGTATGTGCAGTTGGTCACCTCCGGCGTGAAGCTGGGCACCTACCGTCCTGACGATGGCGGCGACGAACTCGACATCCGGGTCCGCCTGCCCAAGAGCGAACGTACGTTCGATGCGCTGGATTCGCTGCGGATCGTGACAGCCCAGGGTCTTGTGCCGGTATCGAACTTCATCGACCGCAAGGCGGTGCCCAAGGTTGCCAATATCTCACGACGCAATGGCGTGTATTCCATGCCGGTCGCGGCCAACCTCAACCCAACCACCGCCGATGGCGTTGAAGTCACCTCCGCCGAGAAGATCAAGGAGATCAAGGCCTGGCAGGCAACGCAGGAATGGCCCGCGAGTGTGGACATCGTCTATGGCGGCGCTGCCGAGCAGGTGGACGACACCAATGCGTTCATCGTGACCGCCTTTGGTGCCGCGATGTTCCTGATCTTCCTGATCCTGCTGCTGGAATATAACAGCTTCTATCAGGTGTTGGTGACGCTCACGACGGTGATCATGTCCGTCGGTGGCGTGCTGCTGGGCATGCTCGTTACCGGGATGAGCTTCTCGGCGGTGATGACAGGGCTGGGTATCGTGGCGCTGGCGGGTATCGTGGTGAAGAACGGCATCGTGCTGATCGACACCTATAATCACTATAATCGCGACGAACATGTTGAGCCGATCAAGGCAATGCTGATCACCATCAGCCAGCGTGTGCGTCCAGTGTTGCTGACGGCGATGGTGACTGGTCTGGGCGTGATCCCCATGGCACTGAACATCGAGTTCGACTTCATCCGCCGCGAAATCGTGGTGGGCGGCATTGCTGGCTCGTGGTTCATCCACCTGTCGGCGGCGCTGGTGTCGGGCCTGTTCGTATCCACCGCCCTGACGCTGGTGATGGTGCCGGTGATGGTGGTGGCGCCCAACGTGCTGTGGAAGCAGATCAAGTGGCTTGGCGAGCAGGCTGCCCGCCTGGCGCGATTTGCCACCGGCCGCGGCGACCAGCCAGCAACTGCAGCTCCGGCGGGGTTTGACGGCATGGCCATTGAGATTCCGGCCGATGCCGATGGGTCCAGACGCTATATCGTCAGCCCCGATGCAGGGCTGGTCGAGAAGGAACAGAACGGCGTGACTGTGGTCAGCCGTCCGGATCGACCTGAAGCGGCCGAGTAAGATCGGCGCAAATGAGTGCAGAAGGCCCGCAGTGATGCGGGCCTTTTTTGTGTTTCTCCAACAAAGCCGTTCGCCGCTGGCCGGATGTCCCGCCCCACAAAGTCACTCACGTCGAAAACGCCTGCAGCCGCCAGTCGTCGCCTTCGAAATTCAGCTGGCGGATAGAAGGTTTTCGGGTGTCGAGCACTGATGACCAGAAGGCCAAAGCGGGCGTATTGGCCAGCGGTACGGCAATGTGCCAGTCGCCGAAATGCCGCGCCAGTGCGGCACCCAGCGTCTGCCGGGCAACCCCACGCCGCCGATACGCCGCAAGTACAAAAAACTCGGCCATGAACCAGCAGGGTTGGCGACCGGTGAGCGGACACTCGTCGACGACCAGTGCAAAACCTGCGATCTCGTCGCCGACCATGATCAGGTAGGGGTGACGCCAGAAGCGGTCCAAAAAGTCATATTCAAACCGACCATCCAAGCCGACAGGAAACGGCATGAAACTCGTCATGTCGTAGAGGTAAAGCTGAATGAGATTTTCGATCAGCAGTCGTTGGTCGTGTCTGGCAGCGACCAGCATTGGCTCAGCCTGGGTCATACCCAAAGCTAGCGCCGATGAGGGCTATAGGGAAGCCAAGCTATGGCTCCCCGCCTCTACTCGCCCGCCGGTTTGCCACGCTTGACGAAGCCGTCGGGGTCGTTGGCAGTCTGGAGCAGCTTTTCCTCGGCCTCGGTGGCCTCGCGCTGACGGTTCCACATCTGGGCGTACAGGCCATCCTGGGCCAGCAGATCCTGATGACCGCCGCGCTCGGCAATGATGCCCTCACGCAGCACCAGGATTTCATCGGCATTGACGACCGTGGACAGACGGTGGGCAATGACGACAGTCGTTCGATTGGCCGAGACCACATCGAGCGCTGACTGAATGTCGCGTTCGGTCTTGGTATCAAGCGCCGAGGTCGCTTCATCCAGGATCAGGATCGACGGGCCCTTGAGAATGGTACGCGCGATGGCCACGCGCTGCTTTTCGCCACCCGACAGCTTGAGCCCACGTTCGCCCACAGGCGTATCATAGCCCTTGGGCAGGGTTTCGATGAAGGGGCCGACCTGTGCCATGGCGGCCGCTTCACGGACCTCCTCAGGCGTCGCGCCGGGGCGGCCATATTCGATGTTGTAGCCAATGGTATCGTTGAACAGCACCGTGTCCTGCGGGACCATGCCGATGGCCGAACGCAGACTTTCCTGCGTCACGTCGCGCAGATCCTGACCATCAATGGTGATGGCGCCGCCGGTGACATCATAGAAGCGATAGAGCAGCCGGGAGATGGTGGATTTGCCAGCGCCGGTCGGGCCGACAATGGCCACGGTCTTACCCGCAGGAACCTCGAAGCTGACGCCTTTGAGGATCGGTCGGTCGGGGTCGTAATGGAAGGTCACATCATCAAAGCGAATGACCGGACCGGTAACGGCGAGCGGCTCGGCGTTCGCCTTGTCCTCGATCTCAGGGTCCTGATCGAGCAGCTTGAACATCTCCTCGATGTCGGTGAGGCCCTGACGCAGTTCGCGATAGACGAAGCCGATGAAGTTGAGGGGGCGGTAAATCTGCATCAGGAAGGTGTTGAGCAGCACGAAATCGCCCAGCGTCAGCGTCTTGTTGAGCACGCCGTTGATGGCCATGATGCCGATGACGAGGAAACCGCCGTAAAAGATCAACGCCTGGCCGAAGTTGAGGAAGCCCAGTGAGGTCCAGATACGGATCGCTGAGCGCTCATAGCCGGCCATGGAGGCGTCGTAGCGATCCGCTTCCATCTTCTCATTGGCGAAGTATTTGACCGTTTCGTAGTTGAGCAGGCTGTCGATGGCCTTGCCGTTGGCATCGGTGTCGGAGTTGTTCATGTCCCGACGGATGCCAATGCGCCAGTTCGACGCCTTGATGGTGAAGAACAGATAGCCCCAGATCATGGCGATCAGTACGCCGAGATAGCTGATGCCGAACATCCACACGAAGATCACGGCGGTGATGGCGAATTCAACAATGGTGGGGGCGATGTTGAGCATGGTGAAACGCACAATGGTTTCAATGCCCTTGGTGCCGCGTTCGATAACCCGGCTGAGGCCACCCGTACGGCGCGCGAGATGGAAACGCAGCGACAGCCGGTGCATGTGATGGAAGGTGCGCAGGGCGAGCTTGCGCACGGCGTTCTGGCCAACGCTGGCGAACAGCACGTCGCGCAATTGCTGGAAGCCGGCATCAATGATGTTGCCCAGCACATAGGCAATCACCAGCACGACGGGGATGGCCAGACCCATGATCAGGGCACTGTCGGGAGCATCACCATCCAGGCTGTCGATAATGCCCTTATAGGCAAAGGGGATCAGCGTGGTCGCAACCTTGCTCAGCAGCAGGGCGCCAATGGCCAGCACCACACGCAGCCGCAGGTCGGCCCGGTCGGTGGGCCACATATAGGTCCACAAATTTCTGATCGTCGATAATACGGAGCCTTCGTCCGCGCTGACGGACGCTTTCTTCTCATCGGTATCAGACGACATCAGACGGTTTCCGCTTCCATTTTCGGGGTGGTCGGGCCCAAGCCGGCGAGCATGCCGGAATAGGCGGAGCCGAGAGCATCAAGACGCTCGCGCTGAATGATGTAGCAATTACGGGTGCCGCGGGGCTTGCGCTCTATGAGCCCGGCATCAAGCAGCACCTTGATGTGCTGGCTGACTGTGGACTGCGCAAGGGTCAGGGATTCGGTCACATCGGCGCAGCAACACTCACCGCGCTGCTGACGGGCGATGATGCGGAGAATGTTCAGGCGTACCGGATGACCCAGCGCCCGCATGATGGTGGCAATGTCGTCGTCTTGCATCGGTTCAACTGCGTTGATCGGCATATTACGATATATGGGAGTATCCGCCGAAATAATCAATGGCCCGCCAGTGAGGCGGGCCATGTTGTACTCAGTTGATCGCGCCTTCGGGCAGATTGAACACCTGACCGGGATAGATCCGGTCCGGATCGCGGATCTGGCCGGTATTGGCTTCGTAGATGGTGGTGTATTTAATCCCTTCGCCATATACGCGCCGGGCAATGGTCCAGAGATTGTCACCGCGACGGATAATGGCCTTGCCGGCAGCAAAACGCTGATCATCGACACTGCCCACCGACACAGCGACCATGGTCGGGATCGCCGGATCTGCTTCGGCAGCGGGCTGTGCGGCAGTATCAGCCGGTGCGGGGTTGTCCGTGGCTGGCGTCGCAGCGGGTACTGTCGTCTGGCCGGCCTCGGCGGTTACGACAGGCTCGGCAATAGCGGGCATGTCGATGACGAAGTCGACTTCGGCACGCGATGCAACCTCGGCGCTACCGCTTTGCAGCATATCGATACGAACGCGCTGGTTTGGCTTGGTCAGCACCTTGCCCGCTTCAATGAGCCAGCGACCATCGGAAACGGTGCTGTCGGCAATGAAGCTATCATCGACATAAAGGCGGACAGTGGCGCCGTTGGGGCCGCTACCCGCGAAGAACGTGCGTTCACCCTCGACTTCGACCGCGTCGATGGTGACGGCAGCCATGTCGCTAGCAATTGCTGGTGCAGCAGCTTCGACCACGGCCGGTTCGACGGCGGGTGCTGCGACCGGATCGGCCGCTGCCACTGCCGTTTCCGTTGCCGGTTCTGTCGTCGGCGCAGCAGGCTCAGTTGGGGTGGTTTGCCCGGTTGTCTCAGCCACAGCCGTTGACGGGGTAGACGTTGCTGCGGCCGCTGCGGGTTCGCTTGAGCTTGCCACATCAGTTGCTGGCTCAGCCACATCTGTAGTTGCGGTTGTCGTGGCAAACGCAGTTTCAGCTGGTGCGGCTGGTGTGGACGCTTCGCTGGCGGGCGTTGCCGGCTGGGCAGTGGTTACCGCGGTCGCTGCAGCAGGGGCAGCCGAAGCGGTTGTTGCTGCGGCCGCTTCTGCGGTCTGCTCGCTCGCCATCGCCGCGACCGCTGCAACGGATGCCTCAGCGGCCGGGGCCGGTTCGGTTGCTGTTGGTTCAGCGGCGGGCGCAGGTGTCGCGGGGTCTGGCGTGGTGGCCTCAGCGCTCACCGCTGCTATCTGGGTCTTGCTGCCCGCAGTGGCGCGCGGCAGACCCTGCAGAACTTCGCTGACCGCGCCGGGGGTGCTAGCGACAACCAGTGGCTCGCTGGTCTTGTCTTCATTGATGGCAACGACAAAGGATTGCGGGGCGAGCCCCTCCTTGCCGGCTTCACCAAGCGTAATCTCGGTGCCACCGGGGGCAATGCGGACGTCGGGCACAAGCACCCAGTCGCCGCTGGCCTCAACAGTGGTGGTGCCAAGCAGGGTACCATTGGAATAGATTTCGATTTCGCTGCCAGGTGTTCCGCTACCGGCGATCACCACCGAACCATCAGGCTCGGCGCGCAACAGACCAAATGTCGCCGCGATCAGGTTTTCGGGGGCTTCTGCCGCTGCATTGGCGGCGACAGCCGCCGCATCGGCGGGCACGACATCAAGCTCGGGTTCAACCAAAGCCGTGTCGGCTTCGGGCTCGGACGCCGCGGCAGGTTCTACCGCTTCAACGGGATCAACCGCAGTGGCCGTCGCCTCGACCGGCGCAGGCGCGCCGCCGGGCAACAGTCCTGTTTCGCGCAGCTTGCCCTGCAGGCACTGGCCCAGGCCATCATCAGCATTGAAGCAGGTGACCACGCTGGGCCCTGCAAGAACGCCAAGAATAATCGCGACAGTGACCGCAGCAGCTCCGAGTGTGAGCGCCAGAGGCTGTTTCGGAGCGGTTGGTTTCGGAGCGGAATCGGCCAGTTTGTCCTCCCGGACCGTTGTGACGGCAACGCCGTCCGGTGTGATCAGCTGTCGTGTTGCGCGCTAGAGCGCTTCAGTCTTGAGCAGCTTGTATGTGATTGATTCATACAGAGCTTCAAAGGAAGCATCAATGATGTTGGGTGAAACGCCGATGGTATACCAACGCTCGCCCGTGCCGTCGCGGCTTTCGACCAGTACACGGGTGACCGCGCCCGTGCCGCCGTCCAGGATTCGCACCTTGAAGTCCACCAGTTCGAGGTCCTCGATACGAGACGAATACTTGCCGAGGTCTTTTCGCAAGGCCAGATCAAGAGCATTGACCGGGCCGTTACCTTCAGCCACCGACATCAATAACTCGCCTTCGACACGGATCTTGACCACCGCTTCGGTGACGGTGATCTCCTCGCCCTGCGCATTGTGGCGGCGCTCAACGGAGGCCCGATAGGTGTCGACGTCGAAATAGCTGGGCAACGTGCCGAGCACTTCATGGGCCAGAACGGCAAATGAAGCGTCGGCGCCGTCGTAGGAATAGCCGCGCGATTCGCGCTCCTTGACGGTAGCGAGCAACTTTTCGAGCCGCGGATCATCCTTGGCGAGCTCAATGCCGTGGCGCGCCAGCGCCGTCAGCAGATTGGACTTGCCGGCCTGCTGGGAAACCATGATGGAGCGTTCATTACCCACGCTCTCTGGTGGCACGTGCTCATAGCTCGAGAAATCCTTGAGCAGGGCCGAGGCGTGAATGCCAGCCTTGGTGGCAAAGGCCGAGGCACCGACATAGGGGGACTGCTTGAGCGGCGCGCGATTGAGCCGATCATCAAAGGCGCGCGAGAACTGGGTCAGGCGCGACAGGCTATCGGCGCTGATGCCCGTATCGAAGCGGTCGGCAAAGACCGGCTTGAGCGCCAGAGTGGGGATCAACGTGATCAGATTGGCATTGCCGCAGCGCTCGCCAATGCCATTGAGTGTGCCCTGGACCTGGCGCACCCCGGCCTGGACAGCCGCCAGGGTATTGGCAACGGCCTGACCGGTATCGTCATGGGCATGGATCCCCAGATGATCGCCGGGAGCGACTGTGAGCACCCTGGCCACGATGTCACTGACTTCACTGGGCATGGTGCCACCATTGGTGTCGCACAGGACGACCCAGCGGGCGCCGGCATCAAGTGCGGCACGCACGCACGACAGCGCGTAATCCGGATTGGCCTTGAAGCCATCAAAAAAATGCTCGCAGTCGATCAGCGCTTCCTTGTCGGCCGCGACTGTCGCCGCCACGCTGTCGCGCAGACTGTCGAGATTGTCCTCGAGCGAGATTTCGAGCGCCGTGGTGATCTGGTGGTCCCAAGCCTTGGCGACGAAGCACACCGCTTCGGCCTGCGAATTGATCAGGCCCTGCACGCCCGGGTCGTTGGCGGCGGAGCGCCCTGCCCGCTTGGTCATGCCAAAAGCGGTGAATTTGGCGCGCCTGGTGCGCTTGGTTTCGAAGAACTCCGTATCCACCGGATTGGCGCCGGGATAGCCGCCCTCGATATAGTCCACGCCCAGATCTTCAAGTAGCCTACAGATGGAAATCTTGTCCTCGACCGAGAACTCGATTCCGGCCGTCTGCGCACCGTCGCGCAGGGTGGTGTCGAAGATATAGAGGCGTTCTTTGGTCATTAAACTCACTCAGGCCAGCGGTCAGTATCGTGATCGGGATGCTGATGATTGGTGGACGCGATGAAGGCGGCAGTGTCGGGCTGCTCAGCCTCGGTGCTTGGGCGATCGGGCCGATGGCCCATGGCGTTGACCCAACTCAGGCGGCTTTCGACGCCGTGCTGATCGACCGGCGGGAAGGCCTCGGGCTGGTCCAGCGAACCGATCGAAACCGATATGTGATCGCCATCACGATATCCGAAGGTCAGTGGTGTGCCGCATTGTCGGCAAAAGCCGCGCTCGGCCTGATCGGAAGAGTGGAAGATGGCAATCTCGCCGCGGGTGACGGCGAAGCTATTGAGCGGTCCACCGACGAGCGGTGCATAGAAGCTGCCAAAGGCTTTCTGGCACATGCGGCAGTGGCAGATATGGGCGCCGTCAGGCTTTTGATCGAAACGATAGCGCACAGCGCCGCACTGGCAACCGCCGGTAAATGTCTGGGTCATGGCCGATCCTCTTTGGGTGGCCAGTCGGCGGTGTCATGGTCGGGGTGCTGATGGGAGTGGATGCCCGCCAGAAAGGCGGCCCACTCATCATTGGCCTCGGCCCGGACCGGCAGCGCCGTCAAACCATCGAAAAAGGGTAGCTTATCAGCCAGGTTGACCTGGATTTCGGGCGCAGCGGCCGCCGGATCGTCAAAAGCGCCGATGGCCAGTTCGAGGCCGAAGCGCGTCTCATAGGCCAGCGGCGTGCCGCAATCGCCGCAAAAGGCGCGGCGCGCGGCATTGGAGGACTGGAACCATTTTGGCGTGCCACGGGTCCAGGTCGCATTGTGGGCAGTGGCCAGCGGGCCGAAGAAACCGCCAAAGGCCTTCTGGCACATGCGGCAATGGCAGATGGAGGGACGGCCCAACCGCGTCACCCGGAACCGCACAGCGCCGCACTGGCAACCGCCGGTGTAAACCTGAGGGGCATCGCTCATCGCTTGATCTCCCACTTGGTCTGGCGGGCACCTGCCTCGTCCTTGTAGTCCATCAGGGTTATGCCCTGATCGGCCAGTTCGGTGCGAATGGCGTCGGCCTTGGCAAAATCCTTGGCATTCAGCGCAGCGAGACGGTCGGCAATGGCGGTGGCAAGATGGGGCGGCTCAGCGGTATCGGCTTCGGTGGCCAAGAGTGTATCGAGTCCAAAACCCAGGAAACGCAACGTGGCAGCCAGGCAGTGCCTGGCTATGTCACCGCCATCGCGATTGGCTTTTTTGGCGATGACATCAAGGGCGACGGTGGCGCGGTGAAATCCCAGATCGTCGGCAAGCTCCTTGATCACGGACTGATCGGGGCCGTCGCTCTCGGTCAGCGTTGCGCCCTGCGCAGCGCGCTGCCAGTCGCGCAGCTTGGTTTCGGCTTCTTCGAGCCGCTTGACGGTGAAGTCGATGGGTTCGCGATAATGGGTCATCAGCATGCCCAGACGCAACACATCACCGGGCCATTTGCGGCCACCGAAATCGGTGGTCTCGAGCAATTGGGCAATGGTGTAGAAATTGCCCAGGCTCTTGCTCATCTTCTGGCCTTCGACCTGCAGGAAGCCATTATGCATCCAGACATTGGCCATGGCATGGGTGCCGTGGGCGCAGCGCGATTGGGCAATCTCGTTCTCATGGTGGGGGAAGATCAGGTCGAGCCCGCCACCATGAATGTCAAAGAGCTGACCGAGATAACGTTCGCTCATGGCCGAGCATTCAATGTGCCAGCCGGGTCGACCACGTCCCCAGGGGCTGTCCCAACCCGGCTCGCCATCGCTGGACTGCTTCCACAGCACGAAGTCGGCGGGATTGTGCTTGTGAGCTTCCACGGCGATGCGAGCGCCGGCAAGATTGTCTTCCAGATTGCGACCGGAAAGCTGGCCGTAGTCGGGCATGGATTTGACGTCGAACAGCACTTCACCATTGGCGACATAGGCGTGCTTCCTGGCGACCAGTGCGGCGATCAGGGTCTGCATCTCAGCGATGTTGTCGGTGGCGCGGGGCTGGATGGTCGGCTCCAGGCAACCCAGCGCGGTCACATCGGCCTGATACTGGGCAGCAGTGCCTTCGGTGACCTTGCGGATGGCCTGATTGAGCGGCAGGTCCGGGTAATCGCGGGCGGCACGCGCATTGATCTTGTCATCGACGTCGGTGATGTTGCGCACATAAGTGACGTGATCGGCGCCATACGTCTGGCGCAGCAGCCGAAACAACAGATCAAACACGATCGCCATGCGGCCGTTGCCGATATGGGCAAAGTCATAGACCGTGGGGCCACAGGCATACAGGCGCACATTGGCCGGATCGATGGGAACGAAGCGTTCCTTGGCGCGGGTGAGCGTATTGTAGAGCTTGAGCTGCGGCGTGGTCATGTGGTCCGTCCCTGGCCATGCGGAAGTGCGCTGGCAGACGGCTCTTCAGGTATCAGAAAATCAGGATGAAGAAGACCGCGCCGCCAACGAGTGGTTAGCAGGTAATAATGCAGCGGTTAATCAGAATGATCTGCGACTTCATGGGCTGGACATTGGCGTCCGGACGCCCGGAAATCAAGCATAAAGAAAAAAGGCGGCCCCGAAGGACCGCCAAATCGCTTTGGAGGCGATTGAACTGCTAGCTGCGATACTGCTTGTGGCAGGTGCCGCAAGTGGCCCCGATGGCCTTGATGGCGGCGCCATAGGCATCGGCGTCGCCCGCCTGAGCGGCGGCCAACCCGTCTGCCGCGGCAGCGCGACCCGTTTCGGCGATGGCGGTGAAGGCATCCCAGTTTTCCCAGATGGCAGGCAGCGCTTCGCTGTCACCGATATTGGAACCTTCGGGGAAGACGGCGGGGATGTGGGTGTAGTTGTCGATCAGCGACTGCATGGCGGTCTCGGCTTCGGCACCTGTCAGCGCACCAGCAGATTTGAGCAATGCACCGTTCTGCTTCATCAGCATTTCGCGGGCAGCCATGGCCTCTTCTGCGGTGGTGGGGGCGACGAAGTCCTGTGCCACGCTGGCAACAACACCGACCGACATCAGACCGGCAACAGCAATGGCAGTAATCTTCTTCAGCGACATAGATGCACCCTCAACGCGCAGAGATCATTTCTGGACAAACTGTCGCATGAGCTTGTGACAGGCCCAATGCGCACACGGGAATGTTATCAGCCCGGCCAAGAGGTTAGGCGAGCGTGACTGTTTGTTCGATATCGCCAAACACCGACTGTCCCTCGGAAATTGCCCCGATCCGAACGACGTCACCAGCCTTCAGGAACGGGGTGCGAGCGCGCCCATATTTGAGTTTTTCGACGGTCCGCGCCTCGGCAATGCAGGCGAAACCGATTCCATCGCGCTTGATGGGCAGGCTTTCGTCATGCCGGTTGGACACAGTGCCACCGCCGATAATGGTGCCGGCAGCGAGCCTGCGGGTGCGGGCGGCCTCAATAATCAGATCGGCAAAATCGAAATGCACGTCGGTGCCCGCATTGGGTTGTCCATAGAGCGTTCCGTTGACCTCGATGCGTACCGGCAGATGCAGGCGGTTGTCGCGCCAGACATCACCCAGACTATCAGGGGTAACAACGATGGGGGCAAAAGCAGTCGATGGTTTGGAATGGAAGAAACCAAACCCGTTCTGCAGGTCATCGAGCACCAGACGGCGTAGCGAAACGTCATTGCAGACAGTGATCAGCCGAATCGCCGCAGCGGCCTGCTCGCGCGTGGCACCCATGGGCACAGCATCGATGATGACGGCAATTTCGGCCTCGAAATCGATCGCCAGTTCAGGATCAGTGGCAATGATGGGGTCGGCGGGCGCCGACAGCGAATCAGAGCCGCCCTGATAAAGCAGGGGGCGGGTGGACTGGAGTTCCTCGTCCTTGCTGCCCTTGAGGCTGCGCACGCGCTCAAGATGGCTGAGATAGCCCGAGCCATCGATCCACTGATAGGCCCGCGGCAATGGCGCCAAAGCCGTTGCAGGATCAAAGGGTTGGCCGGAGATAGCGCCAGCGTCCAGCTGCTCGGCGAGCGCGGACAATTGCGGCGCCACAACCTGCCAATCATCGATCGCAGCCTGTAGGTCAGGGGCAATACGACCAGCCGAGACGAAGCGGGTCAAATCTGCCGAGACGACGACAAGTTGTCCGTCGGGGCGACCGTTTTTCAGCGTTGCAAGCTTCATTGAGCGTATTCTCTTGCTGGTGTGACCGCGCAGCGCTACCGCGACGCACGTGCTGACACTATAATGTTGCCTTGGGTCCTAGCGTTGTCTTAAGGCCCAATAACGACGCGCAGGGCGCCAACGGGTTTCAATGGTATTTTCAAGCAGCAATGGCGCGCGCGCCCTGATCCTTCTGGCGCTGGCCGCACTATGCACGGTTCTGGACGTCAATGTCGCCTATGCGCAGTCATCGCAATGCGTACGGCTGGAAAATGCCTTGCGCCAGTTCGACCGCAATGGCGACTTCCGCCAGATGGGCGGCAATTCACAGGCAGCCCGGCAGGCGCAGCGCGATGTGCAGAATATGGAAAGTCGTTATGTCCGTGACGGGTGTAACGACGACGCCAAGGCCGGACGCACGCTGACACCGCAGTGCCGGCAGATCGGCCGTGAGGTCTTGCGCTTGCGCGAAGTGGCCGCCGACATTTCCCGGCAGGTGGAAACTGCCAATGCAGTTGCCGGTCAGCGCGAGGCAATCCTGCAGGAAATGGCCCGCTTTGGCTGCGGTGCCGATCGCGGTTCGAGCGCCACGTTCTCCAATGATCGGCAGACGCTGTTCGACCGCATTTTCGGCACGACCTCGGAAGGCGATTTCACCGGCGGTCAGATGATCGATGGCGGCGATTATTGGGGCTATCAGGGCTATCAGACAGTGCGCACGGTCTGCGTGCGCCTGAGCGACGGGTATTTCTGGCCCATCAGCTACGCCACGCTCGCCGACTATGTCGGCAATGATGCGCAAAGCTGCCAGCAGAGCTGCCCGACTACGCCGGTAGCGCTGTATTTCTATGACAATCCCGGACAAGAGCCCGAACAGATGCGCAATCAGTTTGGCGAGCCCTATACAGCGCTGCCAAGCGCATTTGCCTATCGCAACGAGATCGACACCAGCCCGAGCGCCAGTTGCAAGGTGGCGCCGCAGTCCGATGGTGCCATCACCATGGCCGAACGCGGCGATGGCAGCACGCGCGCGATGATCGAGGTTGCCGGTGAACGCTTTCCCATGCCGCTGCGTGACCCGCGCGGGGTAACTCCGGTCATGGCGGTCGAAGCAGCGCCATTGCAGACCGCAACGCTGGTTGATGTGCCCCTGCCCCGCCCACGGCCAGCCGGCCCCGGCGAAACGCCAGTGACCCGACCAGTCAACCAGTCACCCGCCGAAACGGCGCTGCGACTGGTTCAGTTCGGCGACAAGGTGGTCAGGGTAGTCGGTCCAGACACCCCGTACGCCCAACCAACGGAAGCAGGGACTTAAGCTCTGGTCCGTCATGGCGCCCGGTCAAGGCCAGGCGCAGTGGCAGGAACAGGGCCTTGCCCTTGCGGCCGGTGGTGGTCTTAAGCGCGCCAGTCCATTCGGACCAGGTGTCGATCGACCACGGCTCGGCCGGCAACATGGCCTTGGCCAATGCCAGAAATTCACGATCCTCGTCGGCAATGACAGGCTCGACAGGGCCCGTGATCAGCTTGGCAAGATCCTTGATGTCGTTGAACTTGGTGAGGTTGTCGCGCAGGGACAGCCAGATCGCCTCGCCTTCCAGACCCAGGCTGGTCAGACGGTGCAAGGCATCCTCGTAGCTCATGGCGTGCAGCAGGCGCGCGTTCAGCCCATCGAGTTCAACTGGATCAAAGCGCGCCGAGCCATGTGAAATCATCGAGAAGTCGAGCCGTTCGGCGATCTCGTCGAGCGAGGCGTAGGGTTCAACGGGCAAGCTGGTGCCGGTGATGGATGCCATAATGGCCACGGCTAGCGCTTCGTACCCCTCATCGCGGAAATCGGCGAGCGACTGGGAACCCAGGCGCTTGGAAAATCCCTGCCCCTGCGCATCGGTCAGCAGGTTGTGATGGGCAAAGATCGGCACGGTGCCGCCCAAGGCCTCGATGATCTCGATCTGCGTGCCGGTATTGGAAACGTGGTCCTCGCCCCGAATGACGTGGGTGATGGCCAGATCGATATCGTCCACGACCGATGGCAGCGTATAGAGATAGCTGCCATCTTCGCGGATCAGGACCGGGTCTGACATCGAGGCGGTGTTGACGGTCTGAGGCCCCTTGATCAGATCTTCGAACTGCACCGGGCGGCCATCAAGCTTGAAGCGCCAATGAGGCTTGCGGCCTTCGGATTCGAGCCGGGCGCGATCTTCATCGGTCAGCTTGAGGGCGGCGCGGTCGTAGATGGGCGGGCGACCAAGCGCGCGGGCCCGGGCACGACGACGATCAAGTTCACCAGCGGTTTCGTAACAGGGGTAAAGCCGACCATCCGCAATCAGCCGGTCGCGAGCCGCATCATAGAGGTCGGTGCGCTCGGACTGGCGCACCAGCAGATCCGGCGTGATGCCAAGCCAGGCCAGATCGACCTCGATGCCGTCGGCAAATTCTCGGGTGGAGCGCGCCAGGTCGGTGTCGTCCATGCGCAGCACATATTTGCCGCCTTTGCGACGGGCGAAAAACCAGTTGAGCAGCGCCGGGCGGGCATTGCCGAGATGGATGCGACCTGTCGGGGACGGTGCCCAGCGAACGATGGTCATCAAATGCTCCGGTCTTTGTAGCCATTGGTGATGGGGTATTTGCGCCCCATGCCGAAGGCCTTGGGGGTCAGCTTGGGTCCGGGGGCGGACTGGCGGCGCTTGTATTCGGCGATGTTGACCAGACGTTCAATGCGCTGAACCAGCGCGACGTCGTGGCCCTGAGCGACGATCTCGGCAAGGGACAACTCGTCTTCGACGATGCCCTTGAGGATGGCATCGAGCACCGGATAGGGCGGCAGGCTGTCCTGATCGGTCTGGTCGGGGCGCAGCTCGGCACTGGGTGCCTTTTCGATGATAGCCTGGGGAATGACTTCTCCAGCGGGGCCAAGGCAATCGCCGGGAACATGGCTGTTGCGCCAGTCGGCGAGCCGGTAGACCTCCATCTTGAACATGTCCTTGAGCGGATTGTAGCCGCCATTCATGTCGCCATAGATGGTGGCATAGCCCACGCCCATTTCGGACTTGTTACCGGTGGTGAGCAGCATGGAGCCCAGCTTGTTGCTGACGGCCATCAGAACGACGCCGCGCATGCGCGACTGGATGTTTTCCTCAGCCAGATCGGCGGGGCGATCGCCGAAGATCGGGGCAAGCTGTTCCAGCGCCTCGTCGACCGGGCTGCCAATGGAGACGATGTCGTACCGCACGCCAAGGTTGAGCGCGCAGTCCTTGGCGTCCTTGAGGCTTGCCTCTGAGGTATAGCGATAGGGCAGCATGATGCAGTGGACGTTTTCGGGACCAAAGGCGTCGACCGCCATGGCTGCGACGACGGCACTGTCGATGCCGCCAGAGAGTCCCAGCACGACCTGCTTGAAGCCGTTCTTGTGGACGTAGTCGCGCAGGCCGAGCACGCAGGCCAGCCAGGGGGCTTCATCGGTGGTGGTCAATTCGGTGACCTCGCCATTGGCGCAGGTCCAGCCATCGTCACTCCGCACCCAGTCGGAGACAATGAAATCGGTGGCGAAGGACTTGCCCTGAACGACCAGCTTGTTGCCCGGTTCGATGGCGAATGAGGCGCCGTCAAAAACGATCTCGTCCTGTCCGCCAACCTGGTTGAGGTAGAGCATGGGCACGTCGTCTTCAGCGACACGGGCTCGTACCAGTTCCTTGCGGATATGCTGCTTGTTGGTCCAGTAGGGCGAGCCATTGGGGCAGAGCATGATCTCGGCGCCGCGCATGGCCAGATGTTCACATACGCTGGCGTGCCAGACGTCCTCGCAAATGGGGATGCCCACCGGCACGCCCTTGATGGTCACCGGATCTGGCAGTGGCCCGGCGGTGAAGTAGCGCTTTTCGTAAAAGACGTCGTTGTTGGGCAGTTCACGCTTGAAACGTGTGGCGATGATCTCGCCCTTCTCGGCGACAATGGCAGCATTGTAGAGGCCATTCTTATCCCACCAGATGGTGGGCAGCACGACGACGACATCGGTGCCAGCGGTATCGGCTGCCAGATCGCGGGCAGCCTGCATGGCGTCCCTGACGAATTGCGGCTTGAACAGCAGGTCATCGGGGAAGTAGCCGGTCAGGAAAAGCTCGGAGAACATCAGGACGTCGGCTCTAGCGGCAACGGCATCGGCCAGAGCTGTGCGGGCCAGCGCCAGATTGCCCGGCAGGTCGCCGACCTTGGGATTGAGCTGGGCGAGCGCAATTCGGAGGCGGTCTGTCACGATAAATCTGCCCGTTGTCTGAGGATGTGCGGACGCAGCGGCAGGCAAGTGCCGGAACGCGCGCAAGACTTATCCGCTCGCCCCTATCAGGGCAAGCGCACAACGTCAGCCGGCAGGCGGACTAAAAGCGGCCGGTCAGCTCGAACAGCGCACCATAGCGGAAGATGCGGGCGAAATTGCTGGGCAGGTCCAGAGTTGGCAGGTTGGCGCCGCCCGAAGACGAGGTGAACTTGGCATCGAGCTGGCCTTCGAGATACCAGGCACGGCCACCGACGCGTACAGTGAGGTTCTCGGTTGGGTGAAAACCCACCAGACCTTCAGCCATGACACCATAGCCGCGACCGGTCAGTGTGGTCGGTGCGCGTTCCTGGAAATTGCCAAAGCCGGGGAAATTGTAGCCCGTCGGAGAGTTGCCGCCCAGCGTACCGGAAATGGCGGCATAGGGGACGGCTGCGACTTCACCCTGAAAGTCGAATTGTTCGTACTCGGCCTGGCCCTTGACGCCCAGGCGGACAGCATGAATGTCAAAATCGTCCTTGGCGGTACCGAAGGAGGTTGGATTGCTTGCGCCATCAAAGGTGGCGCCGTACTGGCCCGAACCGATGTCGGGCGCGTCTTTCCAGTACTGATAGCCGATGAGGCCACCGAACGAGAAACCCTCGTCCATATCGCCCCACGGCAACCAGCCGAAATCGGTGCCGATATAGCCAATGTTGGAATTGCGGCCAATCGAGCCCGACGATGAGGGCGTGACGGCATAGGTACCCGTCGTGGACAGGCCGAGACCGGCCTTGCCGCTCAAATAGGTCTGGGTCGACAGATCTTCGATCTTGCCGTGCAGTTCGCCAATATGGGTCTGATCGCGGGTGGAGATGGTCACATCGCCCAGCGTCGTGCCGCCGCTGACAGCGGTAAAGCCGGCGTCCTGTTCGCCCCACGACATCCAGTAGCGCGTGCCAAACTCAAACCGCAGGTCATCGTCCGGGTTTTGCCAGCTTTCGGGGTAGGCTGGGCGCATTTCAGGATAATCGGCGGCCAGTGCGGGCGCTGCAGTGAGCATAGCCAGTATGGCAACGGCGCCTTTGAGGGAGCGCTTCATGTGGTTCTCCGGTTCGACAGCCGTGTGGTTCCAGACCCAAGCTATGAAGTATTAGGGTTAACGTTCCGCTAAACGCGCCGGAGGCCGCATTGGCGGTTTGGTAACGTCATCGGCGCATGCTTGATCACGCTTGCAGGAAAATGCGATAAAATGGCAACCAGACGCTTACTGACGAGTTGCCCTTAGCCAGTTGGCGAAATGTGACCGAGAGTTGGACTTATGACGTGCAGGATATTGGTGGTTGAAGACGAGATCTTCGTAGCCACGGAAATCGAACATGTGATCGAGGAGATGGGCTTTGAGCCTGTCGGAATCGCTGCTGAACAGCGTGCAGCGCTTGCTCTGGCAAGCAAAGCCGATGTTGCACTGGTCGATCTCAACCTGCGTGACGGTGCCACCGGCATCAATATTGGTCGCATCCTGTCGCAGACGCATGGCGTTACTGTGATGTTCATGACCGCCAACCCTGCACAGCTCGGCTCAGGTGTGCCCGGTACAATCGGCGTTCTGCCCAAGCCGGTGACCGATCAGGATTTGCGGGATGCCGTGTCATATGCTGTCGCACGTCACCGCGCTTCAGAGGCGGCACCACCGCGCCGCCTGCAATTGTTCAAGCTGCCGGGTTCGCTGAACCTGACCTAGCTCTGCCGCTGCAGTTTTGCCGAGCGCTTGAGGGCTTCAATCGGCAGATCGACCTCGACGCGCAGACCATCCTTATCCCAAGCCCGCTGCAACTCGCCCCGCAACTGTCCCTGAACGCTCAGTTCGATGACGCGAGAGCCAAAGCCTGACGTCTCACCGGGAGTGACTTCGGGACCACCCACCTCTTTCCATGACAGATGATAGCGGCCATCGGTGGGCCCCTGCCCGGTCAGCACAACACGGCCGGTGTCGATGGAGAGCGCGCCGTATTTGGCGGCATTGGTGGCCAGTTCATGGAACAGCAAGGCCAGCGGCGTCGCGGCGCCATCGTCGATCTCGGTATCATCGCCCTCAAATGTCACCCGCTGCTCATCGACATCGCGATAAGGCTGCATCAGACGCTCGATCAGCGATTTGAGCGAGCTCTGGCTGACGCTGGGGCGTGACTCGCTGGAGTGGGGCCGCACGAAGTCGTGGGCCTCGCCCAGGGCGTAGATGCGCTGGCGCAGTTCATTGGCGAACGGCTTGAGTTCGGGGCGGCTACGCGCCGACAGGCTGATGATGCCGGTCAGAACGGCGAAAATGTTCTTGATGCGGTGGCTGAGTTCCTGGGCGACCAGTTCGCGCTCTTCGGCGGCCAGCTTGGCCTCGTGAATGTCGGTGCAGGTGCCGATCCAGCGCACGATGGTGCCCGATGCATCGCGAATGGGCAGGGCCAGGCCCAGCGTCCAGCGATATTCGCCCGAGCGGTGCCGCAGGCGGTATTCGATCTGGTAGGGCTCGCCAGTATCGAGCGAGTTCTTCCAGACGCCCCAGGCGCGGTCCTGATCGTCAGGATGGAACATGCCGTTCCATGCCTCGCCATCGGTAGAGCCATCGGGCACGCCGGTGAACTCATACCAACGGGCGTTGTAGTAATCGTGGAAGCCATCGGGCAGCGTTGACCAGACCATTTGCGGCATGGCGTCGGCCAGGGTGCGGAAACGCAATTCGCTTTCGGCAAGCGCGTCGGTCGTACGGCGCTGTTCTGTGATATCGACCAGCACACCGGGAAAGCGCTGAATCACGCCCTCAGCGTTGAAGCGCGGGCGGCCTGATGCCACAACCCAGCGGATCTCGCCATTGCGGCCCTGCACGCGGTATTCGGAATGGTAGGGCGACTTTTCGCGGATCGATGTGGCAATTTCCTCGCCCACGCGTTCGGCGTCTTCGGGATAGATGGCAGCCAGGAAATCCTTGAGCGGCACACCCAGACCGGCCTGCTGCGGGTCAAGGTTGAACAGTTCGGCAAATCGATCGTCGGCGGTGACGGTATCGCCGGGTACATCCCAGTCCCAGGTGCCGACAAGGCCCGATCCACTCAGGGCCAGCGACAGGCGCTCTTCGCTGCGCGCCAGCGCCTGCTTGGCGAGAACCTGATCAGTCGTGTCGAGCACCACGCAAATGCCGGCCAGCGGCTGCCCGTCCTCCCCCAGCACGGGACTATAGTGCAGATCAAGCCAGGTTGTTTCAAACTGCCCATGACGGTCGAGCAGCATTTCCTGATCCTTGAGCGTGACCGTCTCGCCGCGCATGCAGCGCATGACCTTGTCAGCGTTGAACTCAGCAGCTTCGGGCCAGGCGTCGACAGCCGGCATGCCAAAAATCGCCGGATGACGCTGGCCAGCGAACACCGCATAGGCATTATTATAGATCAGAATGCCCTGATGGCCGATCAGCATGGCCATCGGCGCCGAGGCGGCCATCATTACACGAACAGCGCCCTTGAGGCTCTCGGGCCATTCGGGAATGGGACCAAGGGGATTGCTGGTCCAGTCATATTCATTGACGAGCTTGAGGGTTGGATCGGACTCCAACTGGGCACGGGTCTCGGCGGAGGCCGCGGGAAACAACGACTTTGGCATTAAAGGCCTTCATGAATCTGGCGCATAGCAAGCACGATCAGACGCACAAGAAACCCGCGCGCATCCGGTCAAACGCGCAGGTGTCCATGTTGGTTTCAATTCATTGCGGGTTTATTCCCCCGCGGCAAGACCCTGATGCGCCGGTTTTTGCGCGTGGACTTCCTCGGCAACCAAGAAAGCCAGTTCGAGCGCCTGACTGGCGTTGAGGCGCGGGTCGCAATAGGTGTTGTAGCGATCCGAGAGCGTGGCTTCGGTCACCGCGGAAACACCACCGACGCATTCGGTCACATCGTCGCCGGTCATTTCGATGTGTACGCCACCGGCGTAGGTGCCCATATCGCGGTGTACATCGAAGAACGATTTCACCTCGGACAGAACACGATCAAATGGCCGGGTCTTGAAGCCGGTCGACGCCTTGATGGTATTGCCGTGCATCGGATCGGAGCACCAGACAACTGTGCGACCGGCACTCTGAACGGTTTCGATCAGGCGCGGCAGATGATCGTGCACCTTGTCGGCGCCAAAGCGGGTGATCAGGGTGATGCGACCAGCTTCATCGGTCGGATTGAGCCGATCGAGCAGGCGCAGCAGGTCCTCGCTCGACAGCGATGGGCCGCACTTGATGCCGATCGGGTTCTTGATACCGGCAAAATACTCGACATGGGCCGCATCAGGCTGGCGGGTACGATCACCAATCCACAGCATGTGGCCCGAGGTTGCGTACCAGTCATTGGAAATGGAGTCGCGACGGGTCAGCGCCTCCTCATAGCCGAGCAGCAGCGCTTCATGGCTGGTGAAGAAACTGGTCTGCTTGAGCGCGGGCGTGTTCTCCGGCGTGATGCCCAGAGCACTCATGAAGGTGATGGCGTCGTCAATCTTGCGCGCCACTTCCTCGTAACGCGGATAATAGTTCGAGCCCTTCATGAAGCCGACTGTCCACTCGTGGATACGTGTCAGCTCGGCATAGCCGCCCATGGAGAAGGCGCGCAGCAGGTTGAGCGTAGCGGCAGACTGACGATAGGCCTGCAGCATGCGATCGGGATCGGGGATGCGCGAGCCTTCATTGAAGTCGATAGCGTTGATAATGTCACCGCGATAGCTGGGCAGTTCGACACCGTCGATGGTCTCGGTATCGGCAGAGCGCGGCTTGGCGAACTGGCCAGCAACGCGACCAACCTTGACGACGGGCTTGGAAGCACCGTGGGTCAACACCACCGCCATCTGCAGGAAGACGCGGAAAAAGTCGCGGATATGGTCCGCGCCATGTTCGGCAAAACTCTCGGCGCAATCGCCCCCCTGCAACAGGAATGCCTCACCGCGGGCGACAGCGGCCAGCCGGGTCTTGAGGTCACGCGCTTCGCCGGCAAACACCAGCGGGGGGAAGGTGGAGAGCTGACGCTCGGCTTCGCTCAAGGCCGCTTGATCGGGATAGGCCGGAACCTGTGAAATCGGCTTGGCGCGCCAGCTATCGGGGGTCCAGGTGGTCATATCGGGTCTCGCTCACGCGGGTTACAGGCTGTTGGCTGGCGGAATACCAAGGCAGGACGGCTGTGCCAAGGATAATCGGGGCTGAGGCGCGCCAAAACCCCGCCCGGCCCTGTGGCGTCGCGGTATCACGGGTAACGGGCGGCCATTGGGCCTCAAGAAATGTAGAGAACGGTCCAAGGGCCGCCCGTCACGAACCGGTTTTGTGCGAGGGGCGGTTCAGCCTGCGCCGGTGTTTCAGACGCGGCTGCCGCTTGCCCCACTGGACAGGCGCCCCCATCCCCCGGCCCTCCCGCCTGGCCCTGCGTTGGGACCAGTGACTGGCGGGAACGGGCCCATGATGTCACGGGGCGAGCGGGCGGGCACTAGATGGATAAGGTTTTGGAGACCCCCCCTAGCCTCCCCCTGGCAGGGGGAGGAACAGGTCTGGTGGTGGGGGCAAAATAGGGGCTCTCGCTCCCCTCCCTACCTCCCCCATCAAGGGGGACGCGCAGGACGGTGGCGCTGGCTAGATCGAGGTCAGGCCGCAACCCCTCTTCAGCGCTCCAAATCAAGCGAGCTGAACTCCATGCGTGGTGCGGATGGTGCCACAGCCACTGCGCAGCACCTCCCCCTTGATGGGAGAGGCCGGGAGGGGGCTGATCTCAGGATGAGTCCCGGAATGACCCGATGGGTTTTCGCCATTGGGCCACTGCGGCGCCGGATCTGCAGGTGTTGGACGGCGCAAAGCGCCCCGCCCTAGCCGCCGATCTTCTGGCCCTTGCGATAGGTGTAGCTGGGGGCCTTGAAGGTCACCAGTTCCTCGGCCGCAGAAGGATGCAGCGCCATGGCGCGGTCGAAATCGGCCTTGGTGGCGCCCATGCCGATGGGAATAGCCACGAGCTGGATCATTTCGGCAGCGCCGTGGCCCAGAATATGGACACCGAGCACCTTGCCGCCATCCTTTTCGGTGATGAGCTTGAGGATCATGCGCTCGGTGCGCGTGGACAGCGTGTTCATCATGGGCCGGAAGCGTGAGACGTAGACGTCGATGTCCTCATGGGTCACCGCTTCGGCTTCGGTGAGGCCGATGACGCCGATCTCTGGTTCGGCGAACACTGCCGTGGGAATCTCGGAGTGATCAACCGCCATCGGGTTGTTGTTGAACACCGTCTCGGCAAAATACCAACCTTCACGGATGGCCACCGGCGTGAGCGCGGCGCGACCGGTGACGTCGCCAACGGCATAGATGGATGGCACCGAGGTCTTGGAGAATGCATCCACGGCAATAGTCTGATTAGCGTGCAGTTTGACCCCAGCCTGTTCGAGCCCCAGGCCATCAACATTGGGCGAGCGGCCCGTGGCGAACATGACAGCACTATAGGGCGCGGTAACGCCATCGCTGAAAGTGGCAGCGATATCAGCGCCGTCTCGTGCCAGCGAGGCGATCGTGGTCTGGTAGATGATCTTGATGCCGCGGTCGGTCAGGCCGCTTTCAAGGCCGCGGCGCATGTCATCGTCAAAGCCGCGCAGCAGGCAATTGCCGCGATAGACAATGGTTGTGTGTACGCCCAGACCAGCAAAAATTGTGGCGAATTCCACAGCGATATAGCCGCCACCCTCAATCAGAATGGAGTGTGGCAGGGCGGGCAGATCGAAGGCCTCATTGGAGCTGATGCCCAGTTCAGCGCCCGGGATATCGGGCGTGAAGGGCCGGCCACCAGTGGCCACCAGGATATATTTGGCATCCAGATCGCGATCCTGACCGACCAGATGCACGCTATTGGGACCGGCAACCACCGCGCGGTCGCGGATGATCTCGACGCCGGGCTTCTCAAGATTGGTCACATAGGCATGCTCGAGCCGGGTGATTTCCTTTTCCTTGTTGGCGACAAGGGTGGGCCAATCAAAGCTGGCATCGACTTTCCAGCCGAAACTGGATGCGACGTCGAACAGGTCGTGGAAGCGGCTGGCATAAACGTAGAGCTTTTTGGGCACGCAGCCGCGGATCACGCAGGTGCCGCCGACCCGGAACTCTTCAACAATGGCGACCTTGGCACCATAGCTGGCCGCCATGCGGGCGGCGCGAACGCCCCCCGAACCCGCGCCAATAACAACCAGATCATAAGTGCTCATGGGACGGCTCCGTGCGCGTGGGTCTATCGGCAATCACCGATGAATATAGACCGCGGATCGCATAAAAAAAGACCCCGCACAAGGCGGGGTCCGTTGTTGGCGTGCCGCTCAGACTAGAGCTGAATACCCTGGCCGCGCAATTCGGCGCGGACCTTGGCAAAAAACTCGGGACGGACATTGTTGGTGAAAACCTGCATCACGTTCTGCAGATCAGCGTTCACCTCCGTATTGGCCTTGGCCAGCTTCTGGCCGGTTTCGCTTTCGTAGAAGGCGACGATTTCCTGCAGCTCTTCAATGCTGAAGCGGGCCGCATAAACACGCGCGAACTGATTGAGCAGCTCGCCCTTGCGATCGCGATATTCTTCCAGGATCTTGCCAATGGCAGCGTCAGTCTGTTCGCTGATCTCGGGGTTCTGCTGGACGATCTGGCGCATGGTGCCGATGCCGATCTCGACCATGGTGATCTCGAAAATGGACGCACGATCAGTCAGATCGATATATTTGCGGGCCAATGCCAGCTGCTCGGGTGGTACTTCCTGCGCCATTGCAGGGACAACCATCGCCATCATGCTCAGGCTGAGCATTACTGCCACCAGCGCTTTGACGCGCATCATTACACCGGTCATTGTTGAACCACCCATCCTGTCGATACCCAAAAAATCAATTGTCGCTTGAGAGCGTTCTTACGCCATCAGGCGCGGCCACATAAGCCTTCTTGCACATATTGAGGAACAGGCCGTGCTGGACCACCCCGGCTATATCGAGCAAGTCGGCTGAAAGCGCTTCTGGCTGCGAAATGCGGCCAAAAAAAGCATCGAGGATCAGGTGATCCCCATCTGTCACATAGCTTTCGCCTGTCGCTGTGGTGCGCAGGCGTACTTCGCCAGCGCAACCATGGGCCCGGCAGACAGCCTCAACCGTGCGGCGCGTGGCGCCCAGACCGAAGCGATTGACCTCGATAGGCAGCGGGAAACGGCCAAGCGTTTCGACCAGCTTGGAGGAATCGGCGATCACGATCATCAGATCCGAGGCCGCGGCAACGATCTTTTCGCGCAGCAAGGCGCCACCGGCGCCCTTGATCAGATTGAGCTGCGGGTCGATTTCGTCGGCGCCATCAATGGTGATGTCGAGCCGGTCGAGCGTATCGAGATCGGACAGCGGAATATTGAGGCTTTCGGCCTGGCGCGCCGTGGCTTCAGAGGTTGGCACGCAAATGCACTCGAAACCGGCAGCGACTTTTTCGCCGAGAAGGTCGACGAAATGGCGGGCTGTGGAGCCGGTCCCCAGCCCGAGCTGCATGCCCGACTGAACCTGCGTTAGCGCCATTGCGGCCGCCTGCCGCTTCAGTTCTTCGCTCATAGTGCCCTCGCTACCCGGTAAAATTGGCATCGCAGGGCGACATGGCTGTGTCAATGGCCAGGAGGCGGGCCAATCACGGATTGGTGAATGGAAATTGTAACCAGCTGGCAACACAATTTGGGCATGCTGGCTAAAGTGTGGCTAAATCGAGGCTTGTGCCTCTTTTCGCTGTTCTTCAAAACGCGTAAGCAACGCCAGTTGTTTAACGCGCGAATCGAACGCTCGTTCTTACTTGCAGGGGCCAAGTCTTCAAGATGATCAAATTCAAGTCCGCGATCGTTATCGCGATTGCACTCCTAATGTCGCTCGGCGGTGCTGCGCCGACCATGGCGGAGCGTGTCTATGATCCTGATACCGCCAACTGGGTGGACGCGTCGACGCTCCAGGCCCGCAAAAGCGGCGGCAGCGCCATTCGCAAGCAGATCGTGAGCTACTCCTCCAATTATGCGCCGGGCACGATTGTTGTCGAAACCGGTGAGCGTCGTCTCTATCTGGTGCTCGAAGACGGCAAGGCCATGAAGTATGGCATTGGCGTTGGTCGCGACGGCTTTACCTGGTCGGGTACCCACCGCATCACCCGCAAGGCCGAGTGGCCAGGCTGGACGCCGCCAGCGCAGATGCGCAAGCGCGTGCCTGATCTGCCAGCTTATATGCCAGGTGGCCCTGACAATCCGCTGGGCGCACGGGCCCTGTATATCGGCTCGACCCTGTATCGCGTGCATGGCACATCCGAGCCCCGCTCGATCGGTCTGGCCGTCTCTTCGGGCTGCATCCGCCTGACCAATGAAGACGTTGCCGATCTTTATGAGCGCGTGCAGGTCGGTGCCCGTATCGTGGTCAATCACTGATCCGGACGCGGTCCTCGCCAAAAATTGTCAAAGGGTCGCCAGCAGGCGGCCCTTTTTTGTTGCTGGGTGGCTTTGAAAAAACCGGGCAGAGGATTAGGTTTGCGCCATGATTAGCACCGCGTCCCCTGCCCGCCCGCTCGTTGACCGCTATGGGCGGCATATTTCCTATCTGCGCATTTCGGTGACCGATCGCTGCGACTTCCGCTGTGTGTACTGCATGGCCGAAGACATGACCTTCCTGCCCAAGCGCGACGTGCTGAGCTTTGAGGAAATCGAGACCATAGCCGGTGCCTTCATTGCGCGCGGTGCGACGCGCATCCGGCTGACCGGCGGCGAGCCGCTGGTGCGGCGCGATATCATGGAGCTTGTGGCCACGCTGGGCGCGCGCATTGGTCAGGGGCTGGAGGAGCTGACCATCACCACCAATGGCAGCCAGCTGGCCAAGCATGCCGACGGGCTGGCGGCGGCGGGGGTCAAGCGGATCAATGTGTCGCTCGATACGCTGGATGAGGCGCGCTTTGCCGCCATTACCCGGCGCGGTCGGCTGACCGAGGTGATGGATGGCATTGCAGCGGCGCAGTCGGCCGGGATCGCCATCAAGATCAACATGGTGGCGATGCGCGGCGTCAATGACGACGAGATCGAGCCAATGATGGCCTGGGCGCATGGGCGCAAGATGGGGCTGACGCTGATCGAGGGCATGCCGCTGGGCGAAGTGGGCATTGACCGGGTGGACAGCTATCTGCCGTTGCGCGAATTGCACGACCAGTTGGCGCGACGCTATACGCTGGAAAAACTGAGCAAGCGCACCGGCGGCCCCGCGCGCTATGTGCATGTTGCCGAAACCGGTGGCGTGCTGGGCTTCATCACGCCGATGAGCCACAATTTCTGCGAGAGCTGCAATCGCGTGCGGCTGACCGCAACGGGTCAGCTGTTCATGTGCCTGGGGCAGGACGATCAGGTCAATTTGCGCGATGCGCTGCGCACCGGCGGCGCCGAGGCGCTCGACGCTGCCCTTGATCAGGCCATGATGCTCAAGCCCAAGGGGCACGATTTCGTGCTGGATCGCAGCAGCACCGCGCCTTCGGTGGCGCGGCACATGAGCGTTACAGGCGGCTAGACCCTAGCGGTTCTCGGCGCGTTCGATCAGCTCGACAATGATGCCATCCGGATCGCGCACGAAGGCGACGCGTTTGACCATTTCGGTGTTGTGCGCATTGCGCGGACGCTCGACGACTTCAACGCCGGCCGCTTCGAGCCTGGCCAACATGGCGTCGACATCGGTGAAGGCAAAGGTCAGGTGTCGCATCCCCGCCTCACCGGGCTGCACATCGCGCGACCGCGTCGTGTCGACAATATTGGGCACCATGATCTCAAGCATGCCGCCACCGGCATCGAGAAACAGCAAATCCCCATTGGGCTGGGCTTTACGCAAGGCCAGGCGCAGGCCGAGCAGGTCGCAGTAGAAGGCGATGGTCCGCTCGGCATTGCTGGCGGTCATGCCGACATGCTCGAACCCGATCAGGCCGCTCATTTGTCGTCATCCGAAATCAGCGCGAAATCGAGCGGCAGGGCCGTGGTGTACTTGATCTGGCCCATGGCGAAGGCGGAACTGACATCGGTCAGGTTGATCTTGCCGATCAGGCGTTTGTAGAAGGAGTCATAGGCGCCGATATCGGGCACCACGACGCGCATCAGATAGTCGATATCGCCACTCATGCGATAGAATTCCACGACCTCGGGAAACTCGTCGATGACGCCGGCAAATTTGCGCATCCAGATGTCGTTGTGCTCATTGGTCTTGACTGAAACGAAGACGGTCACGCCCACATTGACCTTGACCGGATCGAGCACCGCGACGCGGCGCTGAATGACGCCATCTTCTTCCATTTTCTGGATACGGCGCCAGCACGGCGTGGTCGACAGACCGACCTTGCGGCCGATCTCGGCCACCGGCATCGTCGCGTCTTTTTGCAGTAACGTCAGGATTTTTCGATCAATCTTGTCCAATGCCATTACGCCCCCTGCGGAATTTGATTTCTGAGAATGAACAAATCTGGTCCAAATTTGGCTGAAGAAGTGCCACATCCGCCCCGTGTTCGCAATAATCTTGCGCGCTGCAAGTTGAGCAGCGTGATCAAGGTCTTGTTAACCTAGAGCCCGAACCAACCCAGCAAGCCGCTGGGACGTGCATGGTCGTCACGCCAGTCAGACGGTCTGTCGAAGGCACCGGCCCAGATCCCGCGCCGGGCCGACCGGGCCGCAGATTCCTCGCGCCAATAGTCGCCGCTGGAAACGGCCAGCCCTTCGACTACCATGATCGCGCCGAGATCCGCGCCATCAACACTGCAACGCGCCAATAGGCGCTCATAGCGATCGCGTCCCTCAGGACGACAATCGAGCGGGCCGCTGGCGAGCAGTTCGGCCATGCGGTTTCGGGCCTGTTGTCCACAGGGCCACCGCCCGCCGCCAGCACGTGCACAATCCTGCGCCAGTTCGGGGGCGTCCAGCCCGAGCAGGCGCACCCGGTCGTCGCCCAGGTGGAAGCTGTCACCATCGCTGACGCGAGCGTTTCCCGCGATCGGCGGCAGGGGCGCATCGAGCCAGTTTGCCAGCAGGGCGACGCCAGCCAGGATGATTATTGCCAGGACAGCACCACGCCGGCCGGAAAAGAGTGTGGAACGAGACATCGTTAGCCGTTGGATTTCACCAGCCGTTAACTACGCGCTGGCTAGTGTTTCGCCAAGAGTAGTGCACGCGTCTTGAGTGCGCATTGATAGTAACGAGTAACGAGTACCCATGACGACCCCTTCGGCTGTCATAGAAGATGTCCGTTCGCAAATGGGCCGAGAAGGCAAACGCACGGCCCAGCGTACCGTTCTGGACGCCCGTCAGCGCTTGACCTCAAGCTCGGGCACACGCTCGTCGTTCGACTTCGAACTGATGCATGAATATGCCAATTCCCGGCTCAACGCTGCGTTGCCCATGGCAGCGCTGGTGGGCATTCTGGCATTTGTCGCGACCTTCTGGGTGCCGGTGCTGTTCACTGCGCTGTGGGCCGGCCTGGTGCTGCTGAGCATGCTGATCGTGGTGGTGCTGGCACAGCGCTTCAAGCGCGCAGAGCCCACCAAGTTCAACGCCGGTGAATGGACCACCTCATTCGTGGCGGGTGAAACCCTGCTCGGACTTGCCTGGTCATTGCTGGCGCTGTTCACCCTGGTGGCCAATCCCGACACGCTGACGCCGGTAATGTTTGCCATGGTGCTGGTGGCCATTGCCGCCAATGCCATCACCACGCGCACCCTGCCCCCAGCCACGCTGATGAGCACGCTGCCGGTGACCGTGACCGTGTCGGCCAATCTGATCCTGCTGGGCGGCACGCTGAATTACACGCTGGCCGCCGTGGCCATGTGTGGCGAGGTGTTCTTTGTCTACCTGGCTCGCCAGCTGCATGCCTCCGAGTTGCACACCATCACCCATCAGGCCGAAAAAGATGCGCTGATCAACGAGCTTGAAGAAGCGCGCCATATGTCGGACGAGGCGCGGCGTCATGCCGAGCAGGCCAATATTGCCAAATCCCAGTTTCTGGCCACAATGAGCCACGAACTGCGCACCCCGCTCAACGCCATCATCGGCTTTTCCGAAGTGCTGCAGTCGGAGCTGCTGGGTCCCCATCAGGTGCCACAGTACAAGGAATATGCTGGCGACATTCATGGCAGTGGTCAGCATTTGCTCAATCTGATCAACGAGCTGCTCGACCTCAGCCGCATCGAGGCAGGCAAGTATGAGCTGAATGAGGAAGTGGTATCGCTGGTCGATATCGCCGCTGATTGCCGCCGCATGATGGAATTGCGCGCCAAGTCCAAGAGCATCGAGCTGGTGTTCAGCGTCGGCGACAATCTGCCCAAGCTGTGGGGCGATGAACGTGCCATTCGTCAGGTGGTGCTCAACCTGCTCAGCAACGCCATCAAGTTCACGCCCCAACACGGCAAGATCATTCTGCTGGTGGCCCGCAGCGGCGACGGCGGACAACTGGTCTCGGTCAAGGACAATGGCCCCGGCATTCCCGAGGACGAAATCGAAACTGTGCTGTCCTCGTTCGGACAGGGCTCACTGGCGCAGAAGACCGCTGAACAAGGCGCAGGCCTTGGCCTGCCTATCGTGCAGAAAATCATGGAGCTGCACCAGGGCCGCTTTGACCTGTTCAGCAAGCTGCGCTTCGGCACCGAAGTGATCGCGACCTTCCCACGCGCCCGTGTCATGGATGCGCTGGCGCCAGTCGTAGAGCGCAAGAACCGCCTCGAGATCTATTCCGCGGCCGGCTGACCTCCACTTAAATGTTTCTGCGGCATTTTATTAATGTGGCGTGAAGCTTCTTCCGTTATGTTGATCCTTCAGGCTGGAGGATCTTATGCGCAAGCAAAGCGAGCGCGGCGCCGTACTACTTGTTACTGACCGACCGACCCCATCGGAGACGAGCAGCGTCGCCCAAGAACTTGGTGCCGATGCGGTCTTTCTGAGTGATCTTGCTGCCCGCAGACTAGATGGTGACCCCAGCCTGATTGTTGATGTCGATTTGCGCGATGTCGACATTGTCCGCCAGCTCAAGGCCGCCCTGCCCCCGCGTGGGGCCGGCTGTCGCATTTTCCTGATCGATACCGATAACCGGGTAACCTCGGTGCATGCCAATGTGCTGGGCGCCAACCACCTGCTATCAAAAAAGGCCACCGTGGCTCAGATGCACGCGGCCCTGGACAAGCATTTCGGGATCAGCGCGCATGTGCCACAGGACGAGGCCGTGCTGGCATCGATCTGCAGCGGCGTGCAGGCACTGGACAACAGCTTTCAGGCGATGGCCAACAAGATCGAGCTGGACAATGCAGGTGTCATTGCGGCCTGCGAGAAGATTGCCGACGCCGTTTGCGTCGATGGGGTATGCGACTGGCTCTCGGCTGTACGCAGCCACCACGTCGGTACCTTTCAGCATTGCATGCTGGTGACCGGGGTAGTGGCGGCCTTCGCCACAAAAACGAATATGCCGCGCGAAGAAGTCGTCCGCATGACTGTGGCGGGCCTGCTGCACGACATCGGCAAGTCCAATGTGCCAGTGTCCATTCTGGACAAGCCCGGCGCGCTGACCCTGCGCGAGATGGATGCTATTCGCGTGCATCCGGTGGCTGGCTATAACTACCTGGTCGACAACAGCACCATGGATGCCGAAATCCTGAGCAGCGTGCGCGGCCATCACGAATATCTCGATGGAACCGGCTATCCCGACAATCTGACAGCCAGCGACATCAATGAGATGACCCGCATCATCACGGTGTGCGATGTCTATGCGGCGCTGATCGAACGGCGCAGCTATAAAGAGCCCAAGACGCATGCCGAGGCCGTGGCGATACTGCACTCGATGGCGGCAGCGGGCAAAGTCGAGGCGCGCCTGGTGCGCGAGCTCGACTGGATCATGGCGCCTGGCGAGGACTAAGCGTCCTTGCCGCTGACCGCTGCGCTTTCAAAGGTGGCCATATTGTTGTGCAGGTGCAGTGCGGTCTTGGCCAGCACTGCTGCAAGCGCCGCGCCACTCCCCTCGCCCAGGCGCATGCCCAGATCGAGCAGTCCCTTCTGGCCCATCGCCTCCAGTGCGCGCGCGTGGCCCGATTCTGCCGAGACATGGGCGAAGATGCAGTGATCGATCGCAGCCGGATTGACGGCATGTGCAATGGCAGCAGCCGAGGTGGCGACAAACCCATCGACAATTACCGGCACCTTCTGATGTCGTGCTGCCAATAGTGCCCCAAGCATGGCGGCGATTTCACGGCCGCCGACGCGGGCCAGAATGGCCAGCGGATGATCGAGTTCGCCGGCATGGTGCGCCAGAGCCTGATCGACGGCATCCGCCTTGCGCTTGAGGCCGGCTTCATCGACGCCGGTGCCACGGCCAACCCAGTCGGCACCCGTGCCTCCATAGAGCGCCGCATAGATGGCGGCAGCGACAGTGGTGTTGCCGATCCCCATTTCGCCAATGCAGATCAGGTCGGGCTTTCCGGCAATGGCTTCCATACCGTAGGCGATGGTGGCGGCGCACATCTTGTCGTCGAGGGCGGCTTCGCGCGTGATGTCGCCCGTGGGCAGTTCAAGCGCCAGTTCAAACACCCGCAGATTGATTTCATGCAGTGCGCAGATCTGGGAGATGGCGGCACCGCCATTGGTGAAATTGGCGACCATCTGAGCCGTAACTTCGCGTGGAAAGGCCGAGACGCCCTGATCGGTAACGCCATGATTGCCGGCAAAAATGGTGACCATGGGATTGTCCAGCCGCGGCTGGGCGCGTCCCTGCCAACGGGCCAGAAATTCGACCAGGCCTTCAAGGGCGCCAAGCGAGCCGGGTGGCTTGGTCAGCTGCGAATCGCGCGCGCGGACCTCGGCGACGGCTGCTTCATCGCCCTCGGGCGCGATGGTCAGAAGCTCCAGAACGTCGGCGTAGGCGGGATTCAGCGAAGGCATGGCGTGTCCGAAATGCTGTGGTAGGAAGGAGGCCATCTTGTTGCGTAGAACGAGGCCAAAAGCAATTGACCGAGCAGCGACCCGAGGACGCCATTGCGCCTGAGGCAATGGAGCCGAGCCGCCCCGAGACACGCCCGGGCGGCTTGGGGCTGGCCGATGATCTGGTGATGGCGCTGCGCTTTTTCTCGCGTCTGCCCACTGGCAATTCGCCGCATCAGAAGCCGGAGCTGAACCGGATTGCCATGGCACTGCCGCTGGCCAGCGTCGTGATTGGCATTGGCCCGGCCCTGCTGTTGATCGGCGGGGGTTTGATCGGCCTGCCGGCCTATTTTGCTGCGGCACTGGCAGTGGCCGCCATGGTGATGGTCAGCGGCGCGATGGCCGAAGATGCATTGGCTGATGCGGCGGATGGGTTGTTTGGCGGGCACAGCGTGGCTCGGCGCCTCGAGATCATGAAAGACAGCCGCCATGGCACCTATGGAGTGGCGGCGCTGTGCCTGTTCCTGATGTTGCGGGTAAGCGGGCTGGGCGCGATCGCTGCGTTCAACCCCCTCGCCGCCGGCGCCATCTGGCTGGCCGCAGGAATTGTGGGACGATCGGGCGCGCTCTGGCTGGCCGTGGCACTGCCTGCTGCCCGTAGCGACGGGGTCTCGGCAACGGCGGGCACCGTCCGTGGCCGCAGCTTTGGCGTCGGGGCGGTGTTTGCCGTGGTGCTGCTGTTTGTGCTGGCCGCGCCGGCAACCAATCTGGTGGCACTGGGGTTTGCCCTGGTGGCCGCGCTGGTGGTGATCGCAGGCTGGAGCGCGTTGTGCAGGCGACTGGTTGGGGGACAGACTGGCGATCTGATCGGCGCGCTTGGAGCCCTGGTTGAAATCGCCGTATTGTGTGCGCTGCTGCCATTTGCCTGAGCCAGGCGGCCTTGAATTGGCCACCTGCAATGCCTTTATCAAACCAGAGCCCTGTCACGACACGAAAGCGCAACAGTATGATTTTCATTGGGATTGCGTTGCTCGTCGCCGTCGGGCTGGCCCTGCTGATCAGCGCCGATGCCGGTACGCTGGTGGGGCTGAACCAGATGCAGACGGCGCAGTTGATCCCGCTCCTGGTGCTGCTCATCGTGTTCGCCGGCGGGCTGTTCACAAGGCGGCGCAAGGCCAAGGAACTGCTGACGAGCCTGGTGCTGTGGGTCGGCATTTTCGGCGTGGCGAGCCTGAGCTACGCCTATCGCGATGAAATCCTAGGCGTTTGGGGTCGGGTGGCTGGCGAACTGCAGCCCGGCGTTGCCATGGTCAATGTGGAACAGGGCACGGCGACATTCCGGCGCGGCATTGGCGGGCATTTTGAAATCAATGCGACAGTGAACGGCCATACCACGCCGATGATCTTCGATACCGGCGCCAGCGCTGTAGTGTTGACCATTGCCGATGCGGAAGCGGCGGGGATCACCACCAAGAAACTGCGGTTTTCCGTTCCGGTCTCGACCGCCAATGGCACCGGGCGCGCGGCCCGGGTGAAGCTGGACAATCTGGTGGTGGGCGGTATTACCCGGCAGGGCATTGTGGCGTTTGTCGCCGAGGCCGATGCGCTTGAAACCAGCCTGCTGGGGATGACGTTCCTTGAGACACTGAGCCGGTACAGCGTGACGCAGAATTCGCTGGAGCTGCTGGACTAGAGCAAAAAAACGGCCGGTGCGCACACCGGCCGTCTCGTTTTCGCAGGTCCGCGTCGTTAGCTGACGGGGAACTGGGTCGCCTGCCCGGCCACAATGTACCAGGTGACAAACAGGGCGTTGATGAAGGCGCCAGGCAGATAGCTGCCGGTGCGGCGCCAGGCGAAGGTGGACAGGAACGCCACGATCGAGAGCAGTGGCAGGAACTGCATGGCAATCACGGTGTTGAGCGGCTCGTTCATCGAGAACAGATGACCACTGAACAGCAGCGTGCCGTACTGGAAGGCCAGGAAAACCAGGAAGCCGAGCGCCAGCGCGCCGACATTGCTGAAGTACTGGACCAGACGGCTATCGCCAGCCACCGACAGACCAGTGTGCAGGCCACGTAGGGCGAACACGAAGAATGCAGTGAACGGCACCAGATAGACCAGAGCGATCTTGAAATGGACAAGGCTCATCGGCTTCAGGGCAACAACCCAGAAGCGGAAGTCGATCTTGAACAGGAAGTCGGCGGCCAGCACGAACAGATAGCCAATACCCACGGTGGACAGCGCGATCAGCACGGCACCCCAGATGGGGCCACGGCCTTCGACCTTGTCGCCCTTGAGCACGAAGCCGACCAGGAAGACGATCAGGCCGTTCAGAACCGCCCAGAAGGCGATCTGGCTGGTAATAGTCTGTGGCAGCAATGCCGAGGCCGGGAACAGCTGACCACCCCAGGCGAAGAACTGGTAGTAGGTCAGCACAGGCACAAAGGCGCTCAGCGCGAAAGCAATCCACCACTTGGCCCCACGGCTGGTGTGCGCAGCTGGCACGGCAGTGGAACGCATGGCAGCAAAAGCGGGTGCGGCCAGCAGCATGTCGAATGTCCCGGCGAGCAGGACGACGAAGCCAATCAGAGCGATCAGCGTGCCAATTTCCTTCCAGAGCCAGATCTGGTCGCCGGAGGGGATTGGGTCAGCGCCATCGAGCGTCTGGGCGAACCAGTCGATGGAATAGCCGATGGCTTCTGGCGAAAGATGATCGCCGGGATGGGTGGTGTTGGGCATTTCGAGAACGCGGGCTGTGCCAGCGGCGATGTCGCCATAGATCTGGCCGGGCACAACGGTTTCGGTGGTGCCAAACACGGCCTGCAGCTTGGGGCTGGTCGGCGCATCCTGGGCACGATCAACGCCCCACATCAGCTGGCTGAACTCGTCATATTTCGAGAACACGACTGACAGATTGCGTGGCCATTCAGTGGTGCCATCGGCAGCGAACGGCGCACCGGTGCTGGAGCCTTCAAGCACCATGGACTTGTAGCCATCGGGCAGCGCGCCAGCGGCAGCCAGAATGGTCCATCCGCCCATGGAGTGGCCTTCAAGACCGATATTGTCGACATCGACGATATCGAGATTGCGCAGATAGGCCAGCGCGCCGGGTCCACCAAAGCCGTTGGCAAAGGCGGGCGCGTCGGAATAGCCATGACCGGACTGATCGAGCGCCAGCACGATATAGCCGCGACGGGCATATTCGATGGCAAAGCCGGACTGGGTTTCGCGGCTGTTGATATAGCCATGAACCGCGAGAATGGCGGGGGCCTTGTTTTCGGCACTGACGCCGGGTGGCACATAAAGCAGACCGCTCAGGGTCTGGCCGTTATTGCCGGTAAAACGCAGATCCTTGATGGTCACGTCGCCGGAGGTCTGAATGAAATGAGCGAGCAATGCGCCCAGAAGAATGATGACCCATCCAATATGGAACAGGCGGAATTTGCGTAACATGTAGAGGCTCCCCTTGCTGTAGTGCGGGCCATTACCCGTCACTGACATGTTACCTAGCCCCTAATACGAAACCGAACGCGCCACAAACGAAATATTTGCGCGCATTAACGAAAGCCGTTGATGACTTCCGTTGGCGCAGCGCGCGGGCTAATCTGATGCCCCAAACCCAAGAGTGGAATTGCCATGAGCCAGCGCCCCTATGACGAAGCCAATCTGCGCCGCGCCTTCGCCGTGGCCAGTCAGTCGCGCGCGGGCGGCGACCACCCCTTTGGCGCGGTGCTGGCCGACAGCAAGGGCGTGATCCTGATGGAACAGGGCAATGGCTTTACCGCTGAGGGACGCGACCGCACGGCGCATGCGGAAAAGCTGCTGGCGACACGGGCGGGCAAGACTTACAGCCTGACGGTATTGGCCGGGGCGACGCTGTACAGTTCGGCAGAACCCTGTGCGATGTGCGCGGGCGCGATCTATTGGGCGGGTATTGGCCGGGTGGTGTTCGGCCAGACCGAGGTGGCGCTCAAGGCGATCACCGGCGACAACCCGGAAAACCCGACGCTGGACCTGCCCTGCGTGGTGGTATTTGAGGCCGGGCAGCGGCCAACCGAGGTAGTCGGCCCGCTGCTGGAGGATGAAGCCAGCGCGCTGCAGGCCGATTACTGGGGCAGCCGTGGCTAGTTCGCCTGTTCGAGACGATGGCGGTTTACCGCATCGAGGGCGCGCAGCATGACCGCTGAATCGGCGCCGGGCTTGCAGGCATCCACGCTCATGATCTGGCGGAACTGGCGGGCGCCGGGCAGTCCGGCCGCCAGACCCAGCATATGGCGGGTGATGTTGTTGATGCGGGCACCGGCGGCGAGTTCGCGATCGGCATAATCGGCCATGGCGTGCATGACGGCCGCCAGGGTCACCGGCTCGGTGGTGGCGCCAAAGAAGCGTTGATCGACCTCGGCCAGCAGCATGGGATTGTGATAGGCGGCGCGGCCCATCATGACGCCATCGGTGTGCTCAAACTGGGCTTGCGCCAGTTCCAGCGTGTCGATGCCGCCATTGATAAAGACCGGCAGCGGCGCCAGACGGGCGCGCAGGCGATAGACCCGGTCATAGTCGAGCGGCGGAATGGTGCGGTTTTCCTTGGGCGAGAGACCCTGGAGCCAGGCCTTGCGGGCGTGGACATAGAGCGCGTCGACGCCCGCATCGACCATGGCGTCGGCGAAGCGGTCGAGACCGGTTTCGACATCCTGATCGTCAATGCCGATGCGGCACTTCACCGTCACCGGGCGGTCGGTGGCATCGCGCATGGCGCGGACGCATTGGGCGACCAGTTCAGGCTCGGCCATCAGGCAGGCGCCAAAACGGCCCGACTGCACGCGATCGGACGGGCAGCCGACATTGAGATTGATTTCGGCATAGCCGTAATTATCGGCAAGGCGGGTGGCGGCGGCGAGCTCAGCGGGATCGGAGCCGCCCAGTTGCAGGGCAACCGGCTGCTCGAACGAGTCAAAGCGCAGATGGCGGTCGACATCGCCGTGCATGATGGCGGCGCTGGTGACCATCTCGGTGAACAGCAGGCCTTGGCGCGTCAACAGGCGATGGAGGTACCGGCAATGGCGGTCCGTCCAGTCCATCATCGGGGCGACGCTAAAGCGTCGGGCGCGGGCAAGTGCGGTCATGGGGCGGGCAAATAGCGCAGATCGTGCAGATTGGCCAGTGGTTGAGGACAGAGGTGCATTGCACCAAGGGCTAACATGTCAGTTATGGTCATTGGCGCCAAATTCCAGTATTGCGGCTGCACGACGTTCAGCGAGTGCCCCTGATATGCCCCTGCCCCGTTTCATCGCCGTCATCGATATTGGCAAGACCAATGCCAAGGTTGTGCTGATTGATGCCCATACCAAGCAGCAACTGGCGGCGCGCAGCACCCCCAACACGGTGCGACAGGACGGGCCCTATCCGCATGCTGATGTGGAGCGGTTGTGGAGTTTCATGCTGGAGAGCCTGGGGGCACTTCAGACCGAGCACGGGGTGGACGGGATTTCGATCACCACCCATGGCGCGACGGTGGCGCTGCTGGCGGGCTTTGCGCTGGCGCTGCCGGTACTCGATTATGAATATGCTGGGCCCGACGAGACCGGCGCCCCCTATAGCGCGGTGCGACCCGACTTTGCCGAGACGCTGTCGCCGCGCCTGCCCAACGGGCTCAATATCGGTGCGCAATTGTTCTGGCAGAGCCAGAAATTCCCCGAGGCGTTCGCCACGGTCACGCAGATCCTGACCTATCCGCAATACTGGGCCTGGCGACTGACCGGCATCATGGCAAGCGAAGTGACGTCGCTGGGCTGCCATAGCGATCTGTGGGCGCCCGGCAAAGCCGATTTCTCGTCGCTGGTGACCGGGCAAGGCTGGCACGACCTGTTCCCCGAGGTGCGGCCTGCGGCATCCGTGCTGGGAACGCTGCGCGCAGATATTGCCGAAGCCACCGGCTTGCGGGCCGAGACGCCGGTCACCTGCGGCATTCACGATTCCAACGCGTCCTTGCTGCCGCATCTGGGGGCGCATGAGGAGCCATTCACGATCCTGTCGACGGGCACCTGGGCCATCGCCATGACCGTTGGCGGCGACACCACCCATCTTGATCCGGCACGCGACAGCCTGGCCAATGTCGATGCCTATGGCCGACCGGTGCCGACTGCGCGCTTCATGGGCGGGCGCGAATTCGACATGCTGGCGCCCGGCGCAGTGACACCGACGAGCGAAGATGCCGATGCGGTGATCAAAGGGGACGTTCAGGCGCTGCCCAGCTTCATGGCGGGCGTGGGGCCCTTCCCCGGCCATGTCGGCTGCTGGACAAGTGACCCCGATATACTCAGCCCAGGCGAGCGCACGGCTGCGGTCTCGCTTTATCTGGCGCTGGTGACCCAGACCTGTCTTGAGCTGTGCGGGTTGGGCAAGCAGATCATCATCGAGGGGCCACTGGCGCGGAACCAGCTCTATGCAGCGGCGCTGGCGCGGCTAACCGGTATGCCGGTGGTGGCATCGGGCGATGCGACGGGCACCAGCCTGGGTGCCAGCATGCTGTTTGGCGGGGCGGCAGGAGTGGCTTCAGGCACGCCCGTGGCACCGCTGCAGCATGTGGGCTTTGACGGCTATGCCGAACGCTGGCGGCAGCGGCTGGCCTGACAAGGGAGCCATGCGCCCGGGCTGATTGAAGGCTCTGGCCCGCTTCCCTATCTCTGGTAAGAGCGGAGGGTTGTGATGAGCAGTGCAAAGCATCGTGTGGTGATTGTCGGCGGCGGCTTTGGCGGTCTGTCGGCTGCGCAGGCGCTGGCCAAGGCGGATGTTGAGGTGACGCTGATCGACCGGCGCAACCATCACCTGTTTCAGCCGCTGCTGTATCAAGTGGCGACGGCCTCGCTGAGCACCGCTGAAATTGCCTGGCCAATCCGACACATCCTGCGCAAGCGCGACAATGTCACGACGCTGCTGGCCAATGTGACCGGGGTCGATACGGCTGCGCAGCAAGTGCTGCTCGATGATGGCAGTGCGGTCGGCTATGACAGCCTGATCCTGGCCACCGGGGCACGACACGCCTATTTCGGCCATGACGACTGGGAGCAGTTCGCTCCGGGTCTGAAGACCCTTGAAGATGCCACTACCATCCGCCGCAAGCTGCTGCTGGCATTTGAGGCGGCGGAACGCGAAAGCGACCCCGACAAACGGCGCGCGCTGCTGACCTTTGCCATTATCGGTGCGGGCCCGACCGGCGTGGAGATGGCCGGGGCAATGATCGAGCTGGCGCGATCAAGCCTGCAGGGCGAGTTCAAGACCATCCAGCCCAATGAGGCGCGGGTGGTGCTGATCGAGGGCGGCGACCGCGTGCTGCTCAATTTCGATCAATCCCTATCGGCCTATACGCTCAAGGCGCTGCGGCAGTTGGGGGTCGAGGTTGAACTGGGGCAGATGGTCAGTGCCATTGACGGCGAGGGCGTGACCTATGGCGACAAGCGCCTAGCGACCCATACGGTGGTCTGGGCGGCAGGGGTTGCCGCATCGCCAGCCGCCAGATGGCTGGGGGTCGAGCCTGACCGGGCCGGTCGAGTGCGGGTGGCACCAGATCTATCGGTGCCGGGGCATCCCGAAATCTTTGTGGTGGGCGACACGGCCAGCATCAGCATGGATGACGGCAAGCCAGTGCCAGGCGTGGGCGATGCGGCCAAGCAAGGCGGCAGGCACGCCGCGCGGGTAATCAATCAACGGCTGGCAGGCAAGACCGAGCCCCTGCCCTTTCGCTATCGCCATGCCGGCGATCTGGCGACGATCGGCAAGCAGGCGGCGGTGATCGATTTCGGCTGGATCAAGCTGACCGGCTGGATGGCCTGGTGGGTGTGGGGCTTTGCCCACATCTACTTTCTCGTGGACCTCAAGAACCGCATCTTCGTGACGCTGAGCTGGCTGTGGATCTATCTCAGCGGCCAGCGCCGTGCCCGGCTGATTACCCAGGGCGACGCCAATGGCCCTGCGCCGATCAAGGAAGTCAGCGAGGGCGATTGAGCAAGGCATGCTCTGAACTTCAGGCCTCAAGCACCTCGTCCACCGAGGTGGATGGCCGGCGCAGCTTTCGCTCGCGCAGCCAGATATAGAGCCCGCTGGCCACGATGATGCTGGCGCCAAGATAAAAGCCATTATCGGGCGGCTGGCTGAACAGCACCCAGCTGGCCAGAGCCAGATAGAGCAGTTGCAGATAGTTGAACGGGGCCAGCGTCGACGGCGCGGCGTAACGGTGTGCGACCGATATCAGCATGTGCCCAATCATGCCGGCGGTGCCTGCGGCAAAAAAGGCCAGCCATGAAGCAGTCTGGGTTGGCCAGACCCAATCGGTGAAGGCAATGGGCGTAACCAGTAGCAGCGCGGTGCCACCAGCATAGACCTGCTGGGTGACCGCTGTGTCCACCCCTGCAAGCTTGCGGGTCAGGATAGAGAACAGCGCGATAAAAAATGCTGCGCCGATACCCAACAGCGCAGCGGGGTGGAACGCCTCGGTACCGGGGCGCACGATGATCAGAATGCCAATGAAGCCAGCGCCAATGGCCATCCAGCGGCGCCAGCCCACCTTTTCGCCCAGCATGGGACCCGACAGCGCGCAGACCATCAGAGGCGACGAAAAGATCAGCGCGCCGGTGACCGTCAGCGGCAGGTAGCGCATGGCGAGGAAATTGCCGCCGGTAGTGCCCAGCAGGCAGAGCCCGCGCGCGACCTCAAGCTTCCAGTTTCGGGTGACGAACATATCGCGCCCGCGCAGGGGCACAAAGATCGCCAGCAGCAGCGCCACATGTACGCCATAGCGCACAAAGATGATCTCGGAGGTTGGCATGCCCGTGCCCGAAAGCCATTTGGCCGAGATGTCGAGAAACACCAGAATGGACTGCGCAACCAGCAAGAGCAGAATGCCCTTGCTGGCGTTTTCTTCCAGGCCGGCCACCGGGCGCGCCATCAGCGAACCTCGGCGATGGGTGTCACCACCGGCTTGGCCAGCTGACGCTCACGCAGCCAGATATAGAGGCCGCTGCCGATGACGATTGGCGCGCCAACATAAAGCCAGATATCGGGCAATTGGTTGAACACCATCCAGCCGGCCAGCGCCATGAAGATGATCTGCAGATAGGAAAAAGGAGCAATCACTGCGGCCGGGGCGAAACCATAGGCGACGGTGATCAACTGGTGACCGACAAAGCCGAACATGCCGATGGCAAAAAAGGCGATCCAGCCGTCGATCGAATCCGGCCAGACCCAATTGGCAAGCGCAAAGGGCGCCAGCACGAGCGTGGAGAAAATGCCGACATAGAACTGGCTGGTGGCCGGGCTGTCGACGCCGGCCAGACGCCGGGTGAAAATGAAATAGAAGGCCGAGCTGGCCGTGCCTGCCAGGGCCAGCAGCGAGGCGGGATGAAAGGCGTCGGAACCGGGGCGCACGATCACCAGAACGCCGATGAAGCCGACACCGATGGCAGCCCAGCGGCGCCAGCCCACGGTTTCACCCAGCATGGGCACCGAGAGGGCACACAGGATCAGCGGCATGGTGAAGCCGATGGCACCGGTAACGGTGAGGGGCAGGTATTGCACGGCGAGGAAATTGCCAACCGACATGCCCAGCATGGCCACTGCGCGCAGGATCTGCAGCCGCAGATTGCCGGTGCGCACCAGGTTCAGGCCCTGTTGCGGCAGGTTGATGGCCGATACCAGCGCCAGATGGACGACATAGCGCAGGAACACGATCTGCATCAGCGGGAAGCCCAGCTGTCCCAGCCATTTGGCCGAGCTGTCGATGCCGGTGAACATGAAGTAGGCGACGAGAGCGAGCCCGATGCCGAACAGACGGCGCTCAGGGGGCGGTGCAAAAGCTGTAGACATGGCTGATCCGAGTGCCGCGAGGAGGCGCGGCCTTGGATACAGGCATAAAGATCATGCCATGGGTGTCAATGTCACGGGCAGCAAAATCTTGTATGGTAGATGATTGTGATGGGATCGACGGGTTCTGTTGGCCGGCGCGTCACTCCCTCCCGGCCTCCCCCATCAAGGGGAGGACGAGAGGTGTGGCTGGAGTTCCTAGAACGTCTCAGCCAGATTGCGCACCTTCAAGCTCTTGGCCAGATCGGTCGACGAGACCGTAGCGCCGTGGCGCGGGGTGAAGACCAGTTCGGTGGTCCGGCCCGGCAGGAGCGTGATGGCGTTGTCCGAGAAGTAGCCGGGCAGATCGACCGTGGCGGTGACAAACAGGGCGGGCTTGTCCGATGACAGGGTCAGCACCGGCTGACCATCGCGGTCGGACCAGGCGCTGGTGATGGTCGGGCTGACCAGTTCGTAGGCCTTGTAGGGCTTGGGGAAATAGTCGTTTTCGCCCAGCAGATTGCCCTTGGCATCGCGCCAGGAGAAGAACAGGAACTCGTCGGCGGCCAGATCGGCAGCGGCGAGTTTGGACACCTCGATGGCAGCGTCGGGACCGACGGCGCAATTGCCCGAGAAGACGACGCGGTCACCACCGCCGATTTTGACGGCGCGGACGTCGAGCGCGATGCTGGTCGGAGCGCCCGTATCGTTGATGGCGCGCAGCACGATGGATGTGGGTTCAGCGCCTTCGACGGGCGTGCCGCGTGAATTGGTCTGCACATCGTCATGGACCGGCACGGCGACAACATTGACCGGGAGGAAGAAGCGCTTGGCCATATATTGCAGCAGTTTCCACTGCCCGCCGTAGTCCAGGCTGGACCATGACGCGACGGGCCAGATGTCGTTGATCTGCCAGAACAGCGTGCCCATGCAACGCGGTTTGGTCGAGCGCCAGTATTCAATGGCGGTCTTGATGGCCAGGCCCTGCTGGATCTGGGAGAGGAAGACCATCTGGTCGAAATCGCGCGGGAAGCGGAAATAGCGCGTCATGGTTTCAAGAATGCGGGCATTGCCGCCATCATTGCGCTGATGGTTTTCCATCACCGGCGAGGACGGATTGCGATCCTTGGGCTCGGCAAAGGTCTCGATGATGTTCATCGAGGTGAAAGACTGGAAGCCGAATTCAGAGGCAAAGCGCGGATTGACCGTGCGGTAGGCCTCAAAGCTCTTGGCTGAGTGCCAGACGTCCCAATAATGGGTGTCGCCGCGGGTATCGGCGTGCCAGCCATCGGAGAAGTCGAGATAACCCATGGAGGGCGAGGACGGCCAAAAGCGGCGCGCGGGATCCTCATCCTCGACGATATTGCCGAGCATGGAGTTGAGGCGGTCGTAATTGGCGACGTAGCGCTCGGGCGCGGCCTTGGTTTCGGGATACCAGGAGAGCGAGCCGATCACTTCATTGTCGCCGCACCACAGAGCGATGGACGCGTGGTGGCTGAGGCGACGGACCTGCTGGGTGATCTCGGCGCGCACATTGTCCAGGAATGGGCGGTCGGAGGGATAGCTCATGCAGGCGAACATGAAGTCGTGCCAGAGCAGAATGCCCAGTTCGTCGCACATCTCGTAGAAATAGTCCGGCTCGTACTGACCACCGCCCCAGATGCGCAGCATGTTCATATTGGCGGCCTTGGCACTGCCAAGCAGGTCGCGAATGACATCGGGGGTGATGCGGCTGGGAATGGCATCGGCCGGGATCCAGTTGGCACCCAGCATGGAGATGTCGCGGCCATTGATGCGGCACTTGAAGGTGTGGTCGATTTCGTCGGGCTCGACGATCCATTCCAGCTTGCGCAGGCCGATCTGGCGGGTGGTCTTCTCCCCTTCCAGATTGGTCACCAGTTCGTAGAGCGGCTGCTCGCCCTGCCCGGCTGGCCACCACAGTTTGGGGTTCTTGATGGTGAGGTTATGGGTGACGACGTTCTCGCCCTTATTGACCACGACCTTGTCGGTGATGGTCTGACCGTCAATGGTGTGTTCAAGCTCTACTTCACCATGGGCAAAGGCAAAAAGCCGAGTCTTGATAGACAGTTCGACCGAATTGCTGCCATGGGCCTGATCGACCTGGACGCTCTCCTGACGCGCCAGGCGCGACTTGCGCAGGCTCATGGTGCCATAGACGCCGATGGGCATGATGCAGATGCCCCAGTCCCATCCCGCATGGCACGCGGCCTTGCGGATGAAGTTCATGTGGATGCCCTTGAGACCATTGGTCTGGTAGTTCTTGGTGAAGGGGATCGGGAACGGATGGGCATCGGCACGTGCCTTTGCAACGTCGGGCGCGATGGCGAAATCGATGCGCAGGGTATTGTCCCCTGCCCGCACCTTGCCGGTCACGTCGATATCGTTGCGCAGGAAGCTGTTCTGCGTCTCGGCGACCACTTCACCATTGAGCGAAATGGTAGCGATGCAATCGACCTCGGCCAGGGTCAGGGTCAGATAGCCGTCAATATCGGCGGCGCTGGCGGAAAAGCTGCGCTCAACGGACCAGGCGGTCTCGTTGACCCACATCACCTGCTTTTCGTTTTCGCCATAATAGGGGTCGGGAATCTTGTCGGCGGCGAGCAGCGCGGCATGCACATCCCCGGGCAGGGTCAACGGCACGGCGATATCGCTGGTCGGCGATGTCAGCGCGAAGCTGCCGGCCAGATCGAGAGCCGAATAGGTGGCGGGAATGGACATGAAAGGCTCCTCCGGGGGGCCGCCTGGCCCACCCTCACTGCTTGGTTCTGGGTGCAATGGGCGGTTGGAAGCCCCTATGCAATCGATTTCATTGCAGGTCTACCCAATCTTTTGAGCGCTTCCAATGGGTGAAATGAGGGATTTTTGAGTTTTTGCAGCGTTGCTATTGCAGGCAAACAACCAAATGCTGGTTTTGGCAGCGACAACGTTTACGCTTGTATTAGGATTTGCGCGTCTAACCTGTGCTTAGGCAAGGGACCCGTCCATGTGGACAGTAAAGTCAATCAAACGGCTGTTTTCGGTTCCCGACGATCCGGAACTCGTGCTGGCGCAGGCACAAGCGCTGTCACGGCAGGTGCCGCTAATGTACGCCATGGTGTTGGTGAACACCGTTATTCTGGCCAGCACCCATGTCGGCGTCGCACCTGATCTTCTGGCCATCTACGTTCCGGCAATCCTCACGCTGGCCAGTCTGGCGCGCATTGCTTCGTGGTGGCGCGATCGCGGGAATTCGCAAGATCTGGAAAAAGCGCGGCGCAGCATTGGCATGATGATGCGCGTCATGCCGGTCCTTTCGGTCGGCTTTGCCGTATGGACCATCGGCCTATTGCCCTATGGCGATGGCTATCAGCAATCACAGGTGGTGTTCTTTTGCGGCATCACCACGATTGGCTGCATGTTCTGCCTGATGCATGTGCGCGCAGCGGCGCTGACCATGGGGGCACTGGCCCTGTTGCCGTTCACCCTGGTGATGCTGGCCATGAACCATCCGGTGCTGGCGGCCATGGCCATCAATCTGGCGGCGGTCGTGGTGGTGATGCTGTTTGTGCTGATGGGCAATTACCGCGACTTCTCGGCCCTGGTGGCCTCACGTACGGCCATGGCGCAGAAACAGGCCGAAACCCAGAGGCTGTCGGATGAAAACGACCGACTGGCCAATGTCGATACGCTGACCGGTCTGCCCAATCGCCGATCGTTCGATCGTCATCTGGACCAAATGCTGAGCACGCCACAGCCTGAAGGGTCCGAAATCGCCGTGGTGCGACTTGATCTGGACAGCTTCAAGTCGGTCAATGAGATCTTTGGCCAGATAACCGGTGACCGCGTTCTGGTGGAAGTGGCGCGCCGGCTCAACATGCTGCGCCCGCCGGGCACGTTTGTTTCGCGGCTGGGCGTGGACAATTTTGCGCTGGTGCTGTCAGGGCCGATGTCCGACGACATCCTGAACAAGTTCGGAGCCGTGCTGTGCCGGGCCATGCGCAGTTCCTTTGATTTGCAGAGCGCCAATATCCATCTGTCGGCTTCGGTAGGGTTGGCCACGGCGCGCCCCGGCGACAGCGCCGCGATGGTCTATGACCGGGCTGACTATGTGACATCACTTGCCAAGCGCGACTGCCGCGGCAGCGCGCTGGTGTTCGCTGAACGCCACGAGCACGAGATCAGCAAGGTGCGCCGCATCGAGCATGAACTCTACACGGCCGATCTGGATGCCGAGCTTTCCATCGTCTTCCAGCAGCAATTCGACACGGCGCTGAACTGCACGACAGGCTATGAGGTGCTGGCGCGCTGGAACAGCCCGGTTCTGGGACAGGTCTCTCCAGTTGAGTTCATTCCATTGGCCGAGCGCACCGGGGTGATCTGCCGGATCACCCAGACCGTGCTGCGCAAGGCACTGGCAGCCTCCGCCAAATTGCCACAGCATATCAGGCTATCGGTCAATCTGTCGGCCAACGATGTCGGATCAACGCCTGCCACCGAGGCCATTATCGAATTGGTGGAAGCGGCGGGGCAGCCCTGCCGGATCGACTTCGAGATCACCGAGACGGCCATCATGCGTGACATGAAGCAGGCTGGCGATGCGCTGGCGAGCCTGCTGACGCTGGGTTCGCGCATTGCGCTGGATGATTTCGGCACGGGCCATTCCAGCCTGACCCATGTGCAGAAGCTGCCGCTTGACCGGATCAAGATCGACCGCAGCTTTGTAGCCGACATTGTCGGTGACACCACCAGCCGGGCCATCGTCAAGACGATGGTGGACATGTCCCACAATCTGGGGATTTCGTGCGTGTTCGAGGGTGTCGAAACCCCGGAACAGCTGACCACGCTCAAGGCGTTGGGCGGCACGCTGATGCAGGGTTATCTGTTCGGGCGGCCGGTCGATGAAGACACCATGCTCACGCAGGTTGCCCAGGAGCAAGCCAGCTGGGGCGCCAAATCCATCGAGAAGCTTGGTGCCGCAAACTAGCGGTTCGCGGCACCGGTGAGTTGCTTGCCGCCTACTGGGCGGCTGACTCGGCCTGGTCGACGTCGATGAAACCACCCGACTGGCGATGCCAGAGGCCGGAATAGATACCCCCGCTATCGACCAACTCGGCATGGGTGCCAGTCTCCACGACACGCCCCTTATCGAGCACCACCAGACGATCCATCATGGCAATGGTGGACAGCCGATGGGCAATGGCGATCACCGTCTTGCCCTGCATGAGCAATTGCAGCTGACCCTGAATGGCTGCTTCCACCTCTGAATCGAGCGCGGATGTCGCTTCATCAAGCACCAGGATCGGGGCATTCTTGAGCAATACCCGGGCAATGGCGATGCGCTGGCGCTGCCCACCGGAGAGCTTGACGCCGCGTTCGCCGACATGGGCGTCGAAGCCCATGCGCCCCTTGGGATCACTCAGCCCAACGATGAAGTCGCTGGCTTCGGCCAGATCGGCTGCTTCGCGCATCATTTCCTCAGTCGCATCGGGGCGGCCATAGAGGATGTTCTCGCGCACCGAACGATGCAGCAGCGAGGTATCCTGGGTGACCACACCGATATTGGCGCGCAGGCTGTCCTGCGTGACCTTGGCGATATCGTGCCCATCGATGAGCAGGCGACCATCGGCGCGGTCATAGAAGCGCAGCAGCAGATTGACGATTGTCGACTTGCCCGCGCCGGAACGTCCGACAAGACCGATCTTTTCGCCGGGCCGGATATGCAGGTTGAGGTCCTCGATCACACCACCGGTCTTGCCATAGTGGAACGAGACATTCTCGAACTTGATATCACCCTTGACGGTACCAATCGGCTCTGCCGCCGGATCATCGGAAACGACGCGCGGCAGCGAGATAGAGGAGATGCCGTCGCGCACGGTGCCGATATTTTCGAACAGCGAGGACATTTCCCACATCACCCACTGGCTCATGCCCTGAAAGCGCATGACCAGCGCCAGCGACACGCCGAGCGCACCAGCAGTCAGGTTGCCGCCGAGCCAGGCCCAGATGCCGACGCCTGCCACAGCTGCGAGCAGGACATAGTTGGAGAACAGGATCGAAACCTGCAGCACACTGGCCAGTCGCATCTGCCGGTAGGCGGTATCGAGGAACTGGTCCATGGCCTCCTTGGCGTAGGTTTCCTCCCGGTTGGAATGGGAGAACAGCTTGACCGTGGCGATGTTGGTGTAGCTGTCGACAATGCGGCCGGTCATCAGCGAGCGGGCGTCGGCCTGCTCCTGGGCGATCTTGCCGAGCCTGGGCACGAAGTAGAACATCATGCCGACATAGGCCGCGAGCCAAGCCAGGAAGGGCACGGCCAGCAGCAGATCGGTGGAGCCAACCAGAATGACCGCGCCGATGAAGTAGACGACGACATAGACCAGGATATCGAGCAGCTTCATCACCACTTCGCGCACGGCGAGTGAGGTCTGCATCATCTTGGCGCCGATGCGACCGGCAAACTCGTCCTGGAAATAGCTCATCGACTGACGGATCAGGTAGCGATGGGTCATCCAGCGAATGCGCTGCGGAAAATTGCCCAGCAGGGTCTGGTGCATGACCAGCGTGCTCAGCAGCACCAGCAGCGGCAGAACGATGAGGACGAAGCCACCCATCAGGGCCAGTTTCCATCCTTCCTGCGCCAGAAATGTGGTGCGATCCGCATCGGCCAGCCAGTCAACGATATCGGCGACAAAGCTATAGAGCAGCACTTCACCGGCGGCGATCAGCGCCGAAGTGACGGCCATCAACGCCAGCCACTTCTTGGCGCCATGACTATAGTGCAGGCAGAAGGCCAGCAGCCCCTTGGGCGGCTCGCCGGGGTCGCCCGGGGGATAGGGATTGAGACGCCGTTCAAACCAACGCAGCATTGTCGTCACCATGGTTAGAGCCGAAGGGCCCTGCACCGGGGCCGGTCTCGCCGCCCCAGACACAGCTGCGGGTCGGGCGGGACAGGCCAAAAGGGGCAGGACCGATCGAAAAATTCGGATACCGCGCTCGATATGCCCGCAATTGGCACAGAGGAGACACGTGATGCGGCTGAACACCCCCTCCCCAATACCGTCCCAATTGGCGTACAAGAGTGGACCTGCGCAGTCGCTGACGCCAGACTACACGAAAGTGCCGAGTCTGCTGTTGCGGCGCGGCCACAGTTTATTTTCAGACCGACGAATTTACGGATCCTTCCATGCGCACCGAGACCGAGCAAACCATCTACCTCAAGGACTATGCGGTCAGCCCGTACCGGATTGTGTCAGCAGACCTCGATTTCAAGATCACCGAGGCTGATACGCGGGTCCGGGCGCAGCTGACCATCGAGCCCAACCCCGGTACTGCCGCCGGCACGCCGCTGGTGCTGGATGGCGATGAACTTGCTCTTGGGTCCGTGGCCATTGACGGCGCGCCACTGGTGCAATCGGCCTATGCCGCCGATGCGACGAGCCTGACCATAGTCGAGCCGCCGCTGCGCCGCTTTGTGCTCGAGACCGAAGTCACCATCAAGCCCGCAGGCAATACCAAGCTGATGGGGCTGTATCGCTCGGGCGGCACCTGGTGCACGCAGTGCGAGGCCGAGGGCTTCCGCCGCATCACCTATTATCTGGATCGACCCGACAATCTGGCCGTGTTCAAGGTCCGCATCACCGCGCCGCAGGCCGTCGCGCCGGTGCTGCTGTCGAACGGCAATCTGATCGAACAGGGCGATGCCGGCGACGGCATGCACTTTGCCGTGTGGGAAGACCCCTTCCCCAAGCCGAGCTATCTGTTTGCGCTGGTAGCGGGTGATCTGGGATCGATCACGGACAGCTTCACCACCGCCTCGGGCCGCAAGGTCGATCTGGCGATCTATTGCACCCATGGCAAGGAAGACCAGTGCCTGTGGGCCATGGATAGCCTGAAGCGCTCCATGGCCTGGGATGAACGGCGCTTTGGCCGCGAATATGATCTGGATATCTTCAACATCGTGGCCGTGTCCGATTTCAATTTCGGCGCGATGGAGAACAAGGGTCTCAACATCTTCAACGACAAGCTGGTGTTCGCGCAGCCCGAGACCGCCACTGATGCCGATTACGATGGCATTGAGCGCGTGATCGCGCACGAATATTTCCACAACTGGACCGGCAATCGCATCACCTGCCGCGACTGGTTCCAGCTGTGCCTGAAGGAAGGGCTGACGGTCTATCGCGATCAGGAATTCACCAGCGACGAGCGCAGCCGACCCGTCAAGCGCATCTCCGATGTGGTGACCTTGCGTGCGGCGCAATTCCCCGAAGATGGCGGCCCGCTGGCCCATCCGGCGCGGCCCAGCCAGTATGACGAAATCAACAACTTCTATACGGCCACCGTCTACAATAAGGGCGCCGAAATCGTGCGCATGCTGGCGACGCTGCTGGGCGAGGCCGGGTTCCGCAAGGGCATGGACCTGTACTTCGAGCGCCATGACGGCGAAGCCACCACGATCGAGGCATTCCTGGCCGTGTTTGCCGAGGCCAATGACGTCGATCTGGAGCAATTCAAGACCTGGTATCTGCAGGCCGGCACGCCCCGCCTGAGCGTCAGCGACAGCTATGATGCGGCCAGCCAGACCTATACGCTCAACCTCAAGCAGGAGACCCAGCCAACGCCGGGTCAGCCGGAAAAATCGGCGCTGGTGCTGCCCATCAAGTTCGCCCTGATCGGACCCAATGGCAGCGAGATGAGCTGGACCGGGGTAACGGGCGGCGATGTGCGCCAGGACATGATCGTGCTCGACGCTGCCAGCGCCACGATCACCTTTAGCGGCGTGCCGAGCAAGCCGGTCCCCTCGCTGCTGCGCGAATTCTCTGCGCCGGTGAGCATGGACAGCGCGCTGTCCCAGGCCGACCAGTTGTTCCTGGCCCAGCATGACAGCGATCCATTCAATCGCTGGCAGGCGCTGCAGGATGTCGGCATGGGGCTGGCCGTGGCCGCCATTGACGGCACGCCGTGGAGCGACGCATCGGTGAAGGCGCTCAGCCAGGCCATGGCTGAAACCCTGGCCAGCGACACGCTGGATGATGCGTTCAAGGCGCTGGCACTGAGCCTGCCCGCCGAAGCGCAGATCAGCCGGACCATTGGCAAGGAGATTGATCCGGACCGCGTGCACAAGGTGCGCAAGGAATTGCTGAAGGCGGTGTTCGCCCCGCTGGCGCTGGAAATGCTCAATGCCTATCTGGCGCTGTCTAGCGAGGCGCCCTATGCGCCAGATGCCGCGAGCACGGGCCGCCGGTCACTGCGCAATCGGCTGCTGGCCCTGATGGTCGCCAGTGATTGCGCCGGTGCGGTCGGGCTGGCCGCCCAGCAATATGCCGGCGCGCGCAACATGACCGACCGGTTGGCGGCCCTGAGCGCCAGCACCCTTGCCTGGACGCCCGACGCGGCCAAGCTGCTGGGCGACTTCCACGCCAATTTCGCGGCCAATGATCCGCTGGTGCTGGACAAGTGGCTGGCGGTCACCGCATCGGTGCCCGAAGATGGGGTGATCGAGCGCATTCAGGCGGTATTGGCCGATCCGGGCTTCCCCAAGACCAATCCAAACCGCCTGCGCTCACTGATGGGATCGTTCACGTTGAACAACCCGACCCAGTTCGCCCGCGCCGATGGGGCCGGTTTCCGCTTTGTGGCTGATTTTGTTGCCGAGGTAGACAAGATCAATCCGCAGGTGGCTGCCCGGGTGCTGACGGGCTTCCGGATCTGGCCGATGCTGGATCAGAGCCGTCGCGACGCCGCAAAGGTGGCGCTGGGCGGGCTACAGACCAAGGGGTCGCTGAGCCGCAACACGGCGGACATACTTGCCCGCATGTTGGCAAGCTAAAATACGGACAAGCTTGGAAGAATTTTTCTTCTGCAGCTAAGTGATTCTCCTGACTCGCAAATTTGCGGGTCAGGCCTGGTCGGGCGTTTTGCGGGTCTGGACACCGGAGTCCTGCTGATTCATTGTTCGTTAAGGGCAAATCGGGTCGGACTACCACCCCCCACAAGACGGAGACACTTATGCGGTCGGCGGAGACATCCGGCGTCGGCGCCAATGGATTCGGCGCAGACCAGGAGCAGGCGAACACTCGCCAGGTCAACGACAGCAGAAGCCCCGCCAACCCATCGGGCTGGCAGGCCGTTATCTCACCCATTACAGCCGCTGTGGCACTCACCGCGCTGTGCGCGGCAACACTGTTTGTCGCCTATGACACCATGCGCACCTTTGAGGATGCGCGCCATGAACTGGCGGTTATCGGCAGCAGCATCGCAGCAGACATTGCGGGGCTTGCGCCCGAAGCGGCGGCCCTGGCCGTGGATACCCTGCCCCAGCGTTTCAACACCGTGACCCGCGCCAGCCTGTCGTCAGCGCGCGAGGCCGTTGATCTTCCCGCCTTTTTGAGCCAGTTCGTGCCCGCCGGAGACCACGGCACGCTGGCGCTGGAAGCCACGCCGGAAAGTGCCTGGTCGGCCATTGGCCAGCGGGCGGGTATTGCATTCGGTCTGGCGGGCGTTTTGACCGCCTTTGTGTGGCGTCGCCGGCGCGGCGACATGCCTGACCTACTGCAACGCCACAATTACCGCACACTGGCGGCAGCCATTCCGATGGGCGTGGCGTGCTGGACCAAGGACGGCTCGCTGGTGGTGTGCAATGAGCAGTATCGCGAGCGCTTCAAGCTGCTCGGCAAATCACTGACCTATCATCACGCCGTCAAACGCATGATCGAGGGCGGCTATATGAAGCTGCTCAATGAAGACGAAAACAATCGCCTGCTCGAAGTACACCGCCATGACGGATCCTGCCTGCTGATCGACGAGCGCCCGCTTTCCGATGGCGGGTTCATGACGCTGGTCAGCGACGTGACCGAGCGCAAAAAGACCGACACCATGTTGCACGCGATCCGCGAAGAGCAACGCCATCTGGCCCGGCGCTACCACGAGGAAAAGCTCAAGGCCGAGGCTGCCAGCCACGCCAAGACCAACTTCCTCGCCCATCTCAGCCACGATATCCGCACCCCGCTCAACCACATTATCGGCTTTGCCGAACTGATGCGACACCAGGCCTATGGCCCGTTGGGTGATGAGCGTTATGCCGACTATGTGCAGTCGATCAAGACCTCTGGCGAACACCTGCTGGCGTCGTTCGCCACCATCCTGGATCTCGCTGAGCTTGAGAACGGTCAGAAAGCCCTGCGCCGCGATCCGGTGGCTATCGATGCGGTGCTGCGCAATGTCATGGAGCGTTTCGCCGCCCCCGCGGCACGCGCCAAACTGGCATTGAGCATCAGCCAGAGTTGCGACGCCACCATTGAAGGCGATCAGCTGGGTCTGGTCCGGATGATCTCCAATATCGTGGAGAACTCTCTGCGCTTCACCCAACCGGGCGGACAGATCGCGCTGGCCGCCTATCAAGCCGATGACGGGGTGGTGATCGAGATCACCGATACCGGCATCGGCATGAACCAGGAGCGCCTGGCGACATTGTCCCAGCCGTTCGCGCTTGGCGATGCGACATTCACCCGCGAGGGCATGGGGCCAGGTCTGGGCATTTCGATTGCGCGCGCCATTGCCGAACTGAGCGGCGGTCGTCTGGTGATCGACTCCAGTCCCTCGCTTGGCACCACTGTCGCAATCTCCCTGCCGCTGCAGGTGACCAGCGACGTTTCCGTCGCCGCCTGAGATCACAACTCCTTCAGAGCGTGCGCGCCTTGGCGTACCATTGTGCCGCTGCCGCAGAGACCTCGGCCCGCATATCGGCCAAATCGATCTCGAGCCGCCCGAAATCGGGATAGTGCGTCAAACCTGCCAGCAATTCCTTGAACGCATTGGGCCAGGGCTCATCCTTGAGCGGGTCGATCAGCGCTGCTGTCATCACCTGCATCACCGTGGAATAGACCTGATGGATTTCGGCAAGGCGCCGACCAGCGGGCACGAGATCGGTTTCGCTGAGCCGTACCAAGACCTGCGCCGGGGTTGCCTGAGGCAAGGCAATGGTCTTGCCGGCGACCAATTGGGCGGATTGCGCGATGAATTCGAGATCGACCAGACCACCATCGGCCAGCTTGAGATCAAATGCGTGCCGGGGGGGCCGCTCCTTGCCCATCAGACCGCGCATTTCGACAACATCATCAATGGTCTTGGACGCATCGCGCGCGCGCGACATCACGGTCGAGATGGCGTCGGCGACGGCATAACCAAAGCTGTCATCGGCCAGCACAACGCGGGCGCGGCTGAGCGCCAGATGCTCCCAGGTCCAGGCATTGTCGCGGTGATAGGCGCTAAAGCCAGCCAGGCTGGTGGCAAGCGGGCCGGCATTGCCTGAGGGGCGCAGGCGCATATCGGCTTCATAGAGCACGCCCTCGGCCGTCGGGGCGGTTATGGCGGCAACCAGACGCTGGGTCAGACGGGTATAGTACTGATTGGTGCTGAGCGGCTTTTCACCGTCGGATTCGCCATCCGGTGCGTCGTAAAGCAGAATAAAGTCGAGATCGGAGGCGACAGTCATCTCTCGGCTGGCCATCTTGCCGAAGGCCAGCAGCGCCACCGTGCCACCGGCCATAATGCCGTGGCGGCGTTCAAACTCGGACCGGACGCTACCGAACAGGCGATTGAGCAGGGTTTCGGCAAGGGCGGTGAACTGCTCCCCGGCCCCATGCGCATCAACCGTGCCCGAAAGCAGGCCTGCGGCGATCAGGAACTTCTGCTCCTGCCCGATAATGCGGGCGCGGTCGATGACCTCCTCATAGGAGCGGGCATCCGCCAGAAAGGCATCGACCTTGGCCACCAGCACATCACGATGGGTCACATCATTGGCAAAGGCGGGGTCGATCAATCCATCCATGACATGGGCGCGATGAATGACGGCCTCGGACATGCGGGGTGCCGACGCCATTAACTGCACCAGCAGTGTGCGCAGGCTGGGGTGATTGCGCAGCAGGGCAAACAGTTGCACGCCCGTGGGCAGGCGCGACAGGAAATTGTCGAACTTGGCCAATGCCGCATCGGCATTGCCGGCATTGCTTAGTGTGGTCAGCAGCGCGGGCAGCAATTCTGTGAGATGGCCCCGGGCCGCAGAAGCACGGGTGGCGGGATAGCTGCCATAGTGCCACTTGCGGACAATCTCGATGACCTTGGATGCATCGCCAAAGCCCATATTGGTCAGGGTTTCAAGCGTGCCTGGATCGTCGTCATTGCCGGTAAAGACCAGATTGCCTTCCCCACTCCCAAGGCTTTCGCCCTCGGTGAACAGTTCGGAATAATAGGCCGAGACCAGCTCCAGCGCGCCGCGATAGTCGGCCTCGAACTGGCGCAGATCGGGCTGTCCCATCAACTGGCCAATAATTGCCACCTCTTCGGGGGTGGCGGGCATGACATGGGTCTGTTCGTCACGCAGCATCTGCAGACGGTTTTCGACAGCGCGCAGATACCAATAGGTATGGCGCAGCTCGGAGGCGGCGCGTGGGGTGATCCAGTTGGCATCGGCCAACGCTGCCAGCGCATGGGCAGTCGGCTTGACGCGCAGCGTCTTGTCGCGGCCACCGGCAATCAATTGCTGGGTCTGGGTGAAGAACTCGATCTCGCGAATACCGCCACGGCCAAGCTTGACGTTGTGTCCCTCAACGCGGATATCGCCGACATTCTTGGCGATATTGATCTGGCGCTTCATGGCCTGGATATCGGCGATGGTGGCGAAGTCGAGATGCTTACGCCAGACATAGGGAGCCAGTTCCTTGAGGAAGGCCTTGCCCACTTCCTTGTCGCCAGCGCAGGCGCGCGCCTTGATCCAGGCGGCACGCTCCCAGTTCTGGCCCCGGCTTTCGTAATAGGACAGCGCGGCATCGAACGAGATGGCGACAGGGGTCGAGCCAGGGTCGGGCCGCAGCCGCAGATCGGTGCGGAACACATAGCCATGGGCCTGCCGCTCCTCCATCAGGCCGACCAGCTTCTGGACCATGCGCGAATAGATCTTGGTGGCTTCCAACGGATCCTTGAGCACGCCCTTTTCGGGATCGTAGAACACCACAATATCGATATCGGAGGAGTAGTTCAGCTCCTGCCCGCCATGCTTGCCCAAGGCGAAAATGGCGAGACCGGAATTGGCCGCATTGGCCTGTTCGGGCTCCAGGGTCAGTTGGCCCCGCTCGGCAGCCTGCCGCATCAACATGTTGAGTGCGGCATCAAGGGCCGCGTCAGCCAGATGGGACAGCGCGGCTGTGGCCTGCGCGGTGGTCCAGGCGCCGCCGGTTTCGGCGACGGCTGCCAGCAAGGCGGTACGCCCCTTGGCAATGCGCAGCAGCGGGGCGAGTTCGGCTTCGTCGGCGGCACTGCGCCCGGCAGTGTCGACCGCTTCGATGATGTCGGTGAAGGCACCGTCAGGATTATCGCTGAGCGCCTCGACGAACCAATCAAGATTGGTCTGCGCCAACGCGAGCAGATAAGGCGCTGATTCCAGCAGCGGCCCGATAGCGGGCGCATTGGGCTTAAGGGCAGCGCGCTGGTCAGCCGAGGCCTCTGCGAGCCATGCGTCAAAGACCGGCGTTTTGATCGGAGGCAGGGCGTTCAGTGTTGTGACCATAGGCACATGGTTATCTTGGCGCCGTGCAACGGGCAAGGTGGGCGCGCATCACACAGCGGCGGCGGGCAGATCGATCACGGCGCGCACGCCGGGATCATTGTCCTCGATACGGAAGCTGCCGCCATGCAGGCTCGCAACGGCATTGACCAGTGACAGACCCAGACCCGAGCCGACTTCGGAACGGCTCTTTTCGAGGCGCACGAAGCGTTCAATGGCCCGCTTGCGGTCGGCCTCGGGAATGCCAGGACCATTATCGGCCACTTCGATAAGGACACGATTGCCGGCCTGGCGCAGCCCGACAGTAATCCGCCCCTGCCCCTCGCCATGGGGTTTGGCGTATTTGACGGCGTTTTCGAGCAGATTGACCATGGCCTGGCCGATCAGTTCGCGATTGGCATGCAGGTGCACCGCGTCAGCGATGGAGGTTTCCACCACAATGCCTTCATCCTCCGCCACCGGCCCATAGAGCTCGGCAACGTCGGCAACGATGGCGCTGACGTCCACATCGCTCAAGGCGCCCGAAGGAGCCCCGGCTTCGGCACGGGCAATCATCAACAGCGCGTTGAAGGTCTGGATCAGCCGGTCACTCTCGGCAATGGTGGTCTCGAGCGCCAGCTGCCGGGTTTCGTCGCTGGCGCCTTCACGCAGGGCGGACTCGGCCTGATTGCGCAGTCGGGTCAGCGGCGTCTTGAGATCGTGGGCCACATTGTCGGTGACCTCCTTGAGGCCCTGCAGCAGCTGCTCAATGCGGTCGAGCATGGCGTTCAGATTGGTGGCAAGCCCATCGAATTCGTCATTGCGCTTGGTGACCGGCACGCGCTCGGACAGGTTACCCGACATGATCTTGGTGGAGGTGTCGCGGATGGTGTCGATGCGGCGCAGCACGCGTTGCGCGGTTATGCCGCCCGCAATGATGGAGAACAGAATGATGCCCAGCACGCCAATCAGGAAACTCTGAATGATGATCGCCGAGAAGCCTCGCCGCTCGATCACGTCGCGCCCGACCACCAGTCGCATGCCATTGCTCAGCTCGACCGAACGCACCACGGCATAGCCTGATTTGGCGCGCGGCGGGCGTCCGTCGGTCTGATTGGTGGTGTCGGTCAGCGCCTCGGCGCGCTCGTAGTCGAAGCCGTAGGTGCCGGGGGTAACCAGCACCTCGGCGGGTACATCGGTGATATTGCCAAGCAGATACTGGCCAGAAGCGTCCCCGAGATAGTAGACGCCGGGCCCGGGTGAGCGCGATACGCGCTCGACGGCGAAAGCCACCGCGCGCACGCCCTGATTGGTGTCGATGCGCTGCAGTACCCGCACTTCGCGGTCGATATCGTCGGCCTGCTGGCGCTGGATCGAGATGCTGGACTGCCAGCCGATAAAGCCCAGCAGCAGGATCGAAAATATCCCGAAGATCAGGATAAACGTTGCCGTCAGCCGGACCGTGGATGTGCGCCAGAGCTGGGCAATGGTGTTCACAAGGCTACTCGCGGATCATGTAACCAGCGCCGCGCACGGTCTGCAGCAAGGGGCTGGCATGCCCCTTGTCGACCTTGGAGCGCAGGCGCGACATGTGGACGTCAATGACATTGGTCTGGGGGTCGAAGTGGTAGTCCCAGACATTTTCAAGCAGCATGGTACGGGTCACCACCTTGCCGGCATTCTTCATGAGATATTCGAGCAGGCGGAATTCACGTGGCTGGAGCAGGATGGTTTCGCCATCGCGTTCGACCTTGCGGGAGAGACGATCCAGGGTCAGGCCGCCCACGGCATAATTGGTGGCGGCTTCGGAGGGGCTGGAGCGGCGCGCCAGCACTTCGACGCGGGCCAGCAATTCGGTAAAGGCATAGGGCTTGGTGAGATAGTCATCACCGCCGGCGCGCAGGCCGGTGACGCGGTCATCAACCTCGCCCAGCGCCGAGAGAATGAGAACAGGGGTTTTGTCGTCTTCAGCGCGCAGCGACTCAACGATGGACAGGCCATCGCGGCGCGGCAGCATGCGATCAACGATCAGCACGTCATAATCCATGCCCGAAGCCATGGCGTAACCGGTTTCGCCGTCGGCGGCGTGGTGGGTAATATGACCGGCTTCATCGAGCGCCTGGATCAGGTAGCTCGCTGCTTCGCGGTCATCTTCGATCAACAAAATCTTCACCGCGGTGCCCCCGGGATACTGATGGGAAATGGCCCCGGAGCAATGCCCCGGAGCCGTACTGGTTTATTCGCTCAGTGGCAGGCCGACGAAGCGGGCTTGACCGTCGCGGCTGGCCTTGACCAGAGCGGTGTTGAGGCCCTTGGCCTTGACCGCATCAAGCGCAGCTTCGAACTCGTCGAGGCTGGAGACGGCCGTGTTGTTGACTTCCAGAATGGCGTCGCCGATGGCGAGACCCTTCTTGGCAGCTTCAGATCCCTCTTCAACGTCCTGGATCAGCAGACCGCCCGTACCATCGGAATTGGGCACAAGGGTCAGCCCAACGCTGGACTTGGTGGGGATTTCAGCCGGTGGTGTGGGCTGTGCTGGTTCCTCAACGGCCGGTGCTTCCTCGTTGAGAGTCTGCAGCTTGACCGACAGCTTGGTCTCGGCACCATCGCGCCAGATGGTCAGCTCAACGGTGGACTCGGGGGCCTTGCCGGCAATGGTGCGGCTGAGGTCGAGTGCATCGTCGATCGGATCGCCGTCGACTGCGGTGATGATGTCGCCCGACTTGACGCCAGCAGCGCCGGCAGGGCCGTCAGAGGCAGGCTCGCGGACAATGGCACCCTTGGCATCGGCCAGGCCAACACCGTCAGCAATGTCACGGGTGACATCCTGAATGGACACGCCAAGATAGCCGCGGGTTACCGAGCCATCATCGATCAACTGCTGGACGATACCCTTGACGGTAGCCGCGGGGATCGCAAAGGCGATACCGACATTGCCGCCATTGGGCGAATAGATGGCGGTGTTGACACCGACCACTTCACCCTGGGTATTAAAGGCCGGGCCACCGGAGTTACCGGTGTTAACGGCCGCGTCGATCTGCAGGAAATCGCCGTAGTTTGAACCACCAATATTGCGGCCCGACCCGGAGATGACGCCGACAGTAACGGTGCCGCCCAGACCGAAGGGATTACCCACGGCGACGACCCAGTCACCAACGCGGCTCGACTCGGATTCAAACTTCACAAATGGCAGGTCGGTGCCTTCGATCTTGAGCACGGCCAGATCGGTGCGCTCATCGGTACCGACAATGGTGGCTTCCTGTTCGACGCCGTCGTCAAACACCACGGTGACCTTGGTAGCGTTTTCGACAACGTGATTATTGGTGACGACATAGCCGTCAGCGGAAATCACGAAGCCAGAACCGGCTGCCATGAACTGGCGTGGCCGTGGTGCCTCGCCGCTATTGTCATTGCCGCCGCGCGGATTCTGCTGACCGAACTGGTCAAAGAAATCGCGGAAGGGGTGGCCTTCTGGCAGATCGGGGAAATTGAAGTCGAACTGGCCGCCGCCACGCTGCACATTGCGCGGGCTTTCCTGGGCTTCGACAAGAATGGAAACCACGGCTGGTTTGACGGCCTCGACGAGGTCGGCGAAGCCAGCATGGGGCTGAACGGCCTGGGGAACGACAATCTGGGCGGCGTTCTGCACCTGGGCATTGGCGGTCTGGCCGGTGATGACATAGGCGGTCGAAACACCGCCGATACCGATCATCAGCGCCAAGGCGGAAGCCCCGAGCCACTGACTGGTACGCTTCATGATAGATGGACGCATCGCGAATTCTTCTCCTTCGGGCAAGCCCTCAACAGCTTACGGTGTAGGTATGGAACACCCGAGCTTTCGGAGAGGTTGCGCCAACATTAAGGTTTGGCAATGTTGGCGGCGAGAATGCGGCGAAGACTTAGTCGCTGGTGTGGCGCTCAAGCGCGTCGAGCGCGGCGCGTTCTTCGGCGCTCAGCTCGGTTTGGGGCACGGGCGCGGGGCGGCGGCCAACAATCACCAACACAATCAGACCAACGCCCAGCAGCAGCGGCGCGGCGATCCAGAGCAGAAGCGTGTGCTCGTTCAGGCGCGGATTGAGCAGAACATATTCGCCGTAGCGGTCGACCAGATATTGCCGCACCGCTTCATCGCTATCGCCGGCGACAAGGCGTTCGCGCACCAGCACGCGCAGATCCTTGGCCAGATCGGCATCGCTGTCATCAATGGACTGGTTCTGGCAGACAAGGCATCGCAGGCCAGCGGAGATATCGCGGGCCCGCTGCTCGAGCACCGGGTCATCAAGCAGCTCGTCCGGGCTGACAGCGAGCGCGGCACCGCTCAGCAGCAGGGCCAGGCTCAGGGCCAGTGCGCGCAGCCAGATCATTCTGCGGGCTCCAGAGCGGGCGCAGCAGCCCGGCGCGGTGCGCCAATGCGGACACGCCGGTCACTGAGCGAAATGATGCCCGCCAGTGCCATCAGCAGCGTGCCGATCCAGATCAGCGTGATGTAGGGCTTGAACCAGATGCGCACCACATGGGTGTTTTCGAGTGGTTCGCCGAGCTGCAGGTAGAGCTGGGAGAAGCCATAGGTCTGAATGGCCGCCTCCGTGGTGGGCATACCGCTGGCGACATAGGTACGTCGGTCAGCCATGGTGTCGCGCATCTTGCCATCGGGCGCGGTGATGGTGAAGCGCCCCTCATCGGCCACATAATTGGGGCCCGGCACCTGAGTGAAGCTGTCAAAAGCCACGACATAGCCGGACAGTTCAGCGCTCTCGCCGGGGTTCAGCGTGGTGACCAGCTCCGTCTCCCACGCACTGGTGGCGACAATGCCCAGGACGGTGACGCCAATCCCGAAATGGGCAATCGCGGTCGCCCAGCTTGCGCGTGGCAGACCGATCAGCCGGCGCCAGCTTTCGGAAACGGGGATACGGCCCAGCCTAGTGCGCTCAACCAGTTCAGCGAAAGCGCCAAAGGCTACCCAGAAGCCGAGCAGCAAGCCCAATGGCGCCAGCGAGATGGATACCCCGCCCAACGCTGAAATCAGGATGGTAAAAAAGATCGCCAGCGCCCCGGCCCACATCAGGCGTTGCGCGGCCGCGACGATATCGGCGCGTTTCCAGGCAAGCATGGGGCCAAAGGGCAGCACCACCAGCAAGGGTGCCATCAGAGCACCAAAGGTGAGATTGAAGAACGGTGCGCCGACCGAGATGGTGGTACCGGCCACTGCATCAAGCAGCAGCGGATAGAGCGTGCCCACCAGCACTGCGCCAACGGCGGTCGCCAGGAACAGGTTGTTCAGGATCAGCGCACCCTCACGACTGACCGGCGCGAACAGCCCCCCCTGGCGCAGAGCGGCAGCCCGCAGCGCGAACAGGAAGAAGGCCCCGCCAATCAAAATGGCGAGCATGGTCAGGATCACCAGACCGCGTGTCGGGTCACTGGCAAAGGTATGCACCGATGTCAGAATGCCCGACCGCACAAGGAAGGTGCCCAGCAGCGACAGGCTGAAGGTGATGATGGACAGAAAAATCGTCCATATTTTCAGCGCATTGCGCTTTTCCATCACCAGCGCCGAATGCAGCAGCGCCGTGCCGGCCAGCCATGGCATGAAGCTGGCATTCTCCACGGGGTCCCAGAACCACCAGCCACCCCAGCCGAGTTCGTAATAGGCCCAGTACGAACCCATGGCGATGCCCAGGGTCAGGAACGTCCAGCTCAGCATGGCCCAAGGGCGCACCCAGCGCGCCCAGGCCTGATCGATACGGCCCGAGATCAGCGCGGCAATGGCAAAGGAGAAGCAGATCGAGAAGCCGACATAACCCGCATAGAGCAGCGGCGGGTGGATCGCCAGACCGATATCCTGCAGCACGGGGTTGAGGTCATTTCCCTCAAACGGCGCCGGAAAGACCCGCTCGAACGGGTTGGATGTGAAGATGGTGAAACCGGCAAACGCGGCGGTCAGCAGGCTTTGGGTGGCCAGAACCAGGGACAGAAGATCACTGGGCAGGCGGCGACCAAAGGCAGCCACCATGGCGCCAAAGCCGACCAGGATCATGATCCACAGGACCATGGAGCCTTCGTGATTGCCCCAGACGCCGGAGATCTTGAAAATCAGCGGCTTGAGCGAATGGGAATTATTGACCGCCAGCAACAGCGAGAAATCGGAGGTTACGAACGCCTGGATCAAGGCCAGAAACGCGACCACGACCAAAACGAACTGCAGTACGGCAGCCTGGCGGAGAACCAGTGCAATACGGCTGCCCGAGCGCCAGAACAGGAAACCGCCCACCGTTGCCATTGTGGCAATGGCAAAGGCCAGGATCAGGGCGAAATGTCCGAGTTCAATGCTCACTGTGATGCCATCTCCGGCCGCCATTCGCCGCTCGCCTTAAGCGCCTCTACGACTTCCTTGGGGATGTAATTTTCGTCGTGCTTGGCCAGCACATTGGTGGCCGTAAACTCGCCATCGGGCCGCAGACTGCCCTCGGCAACCACCCCCTGCCCTTCGCGGAACAGGTCGGGCAGCAGTCCGACATAATGGGCGGCCACGTCGGTAGCGCCATCGGTAACGACAAAGCTGTTGTCCTGACCGTCGCGCACCCAGCTATCGGCCTTGACCAGACCACCCAGACGGATGGGCTGGCCGATGGCAACGTCGCGGGCGATCACGTCCGATGGGGAATAGAAAAAGACGATCTGGTCGCGCAGCGCCACCAGCACCAGTGTGGTGGCAAGGCCCACCACCACAGCAAAACCGGCGATCACGGCCAATCGCTTCTGCTTGCGGGTCCAACCCGCCTTACGCATGCCGACGGGCGTGGTCATTGCGAAGCTCCATTGATGGTCAGGCCGGAATCGAGCGCAAGCGTGTCGAGATCACCGCGATCAAATGCCAGGGGATAGGCGGCAACAGCGTCGTCAAAGGCAGCCTGCGCCTTGGCCGTGTCACCCAGAACGAGATAGGCGCGGACCAATTGGGTCCACTCGTCAATCGAGCCGCCCTGATCGGCAAGACGGGTCGCGAGGCCCGAGACCATCTGGCCGATCATTTCGGCTTCCTGATCATTGCTGGGAGCAACACCGTCATTGGTGGCCACCAATAGACCCTGTCGAGCCGCGCCAAGCCAGGGCTCATCCCCCTTGGACAGCGCCAGTGCCGCATTCCAGGCCTCAATGGCGGCGGGGAAATCTTCCTGACGCGTTAGTTCGGCAGCGATATAAAGCCGCGACAGCACGTGCTGGGGGTCGCTGGCCGCAGCGACTCGTAACAGGTCCATGGCCTCGGGTGATCCGGCGCCCTGGGCCTGAAACATCAGCGCCTCGGCCAGATTGGTCTGCAGGTCCGCACTCGCCCCATCCAGTTCAATCAGGCGACGATAGGCGTTGGCGGCGTCGGCAAAGCGCCCCAGTTCCATATAGGCGGGGGCGATTACGGTCCAACCACGCACATCGTCGGGATTGGCCGCCAGGGCGGCTTCGATGCGGGTAATGGCGCTGGTCAGATCGACCGGCTGCTCTACGGCCTCGGCAACACGCCCGGCCAATGGCTGGCTGGACATGCCGGGATTGCCCAGCACGGCGTAAAGCCCCAGCGCAATGGCGGCGACGCCAGCAAGGCCGACCAGAATGGTGGTGCGACCGACCTGTCTGGTGGCCGCAGCGGCGGGGCCTGCTTCGGACTTCAAGCGCAGAAGTTCACGGGCCAGTTCGCTTTTGGCAGCCAGCGCATCGGCCTCGCTGAGCTTGCCAGCGGCCTGATCGGCATCAATGCCGGCCAGTACAAGCCCAAAATGGCTGTTGGCATCAGTGATTTCAGGCGAGTTTGCGTTGACCGTATGCGAACCGGCTGCGTAAAAAAGCGCAGCGCACGCAATGGTGGTAACGGCGATGGCAATAAACCAGAATATCATGAGCCACAGTTACTTCGCGCCGCCGCGCGGCAATTGCTGCCCATCTATAAGCGGAATATGGCGAAAAACCACAAAAACACGGATCATTGAGGCGGACGCATTGCCACAGGTCAAGCAGGTGGCATGACGCATAGCCCGGTCGACTTTCTGATTATCGGCGCCACACCGCTGGCCCGGCTGCTGGCCGGACTGCTGGCGTCGACCCATGGCAAGTCGGTGCTGCTGCAGGGCGAACGGGCGTTTGGCATGCGCCTGTCGCGCGATCTGGATCTCTCGGTGGGCGCCATGACGCGACCTGAGAGCTGGGCGCTTTTGAGGGCGACCGCGCCCGAAGCGACCAGACTAATCAGCCGGATCGGCAAACGTGCCGCCATCGCGCGACTCGATCCTGTCGTGTTTGCCGATCACCTTGCGGGACAGCAGGCGCTGGGACATATCCGGCATATGGCAGCTGCCTATGGCGTGGCTGCAGAGCGGACGCCGCTCAATTATCTGGGCGCGGGCCGTCAGGGCGTCGTGCTGCGTGACGCGGTGCTGTTGCGCCGCGCAGCGCTGGAGCCAGCGCTTGACGGGTGGCTCGAACAAAGCGGCGTGCAGCAATTGACGGCAGATGCCAGCCTGCATATTGCGCGCGATGGCAGCGCCGAAGCCATGCTGGACAACAAGCCAATCACCATTGGTCGGACCATCCTGGCCGACGACGACGCCATTCTGGCGCATCTGCGCGATGGTGCCTGGCCTGCCCTGCTGCACCGACAGAATGTGAGCACCATCCTGAGCGAGCCGACGCTCCCGCTGGCTGCGCCGGTGATGTGCCAACTCGATGATGGTGTGTTGCTGCACCAACAGGCCGAGGGTGGCATTCTCGCCCAGGGGCCGGGCGATATCGCCGCCTTCTCGGCGATGCTTGGCAATCTGCTCGGGGAAAAGCATACGATCGAGCATGCCGGGCAGACGCAGTCCGTACGTCTGCGCACCGGTGACGGCGCACCCGCTTTGGGACGCCTGCATGGCACGGGGGCCGATATATTGGCCGGGTTCGGTTGTATCGGGGCGTTTCTGGCACCAGCGATTGCCCGCTGGCTGACTGGCACAGCCAACGCCGCCGAGAATGCGTGGTTCGGCGCCCGCCTGATCAATCGCGGCACAGCCAACCGGTCGGTCAGCGATATCGGAGCGGCAGGATGAGAGGGCAACCCAACCGGCTGGCCGCGGAAACCGCCGGGCCGTTTTCCGGCAGCGCCATTGACCGCAGGCAACCCCTGCAATTCCGCCTTGATGGCCGCACCATTGCCGGCTTTGTCGGCGATACCGTGCTCAGCGCCGTGCTGGCGTCGGGCGTTGATGCTGTCGGCAAGCGCGGTGACAGCACGCTGGCGCTCTCGCCCCGGTTTGCGCCGGCGATCATTCCGGCAGCACTGGCCACCGACACCCAGCGGGCCCTGGCGATGGAGCGCACGCCGGCCAAAGATGGTGCGGATTATGTAACCCTGGCCCCACGCAAGCGACAGGTGCTTATCGATGGCCTGCGCCGTCTGGCATCGCCAAGCACCACGCTGGGTCTGGACCTGGACCATCCAGCGGCCATGCGCCAGCCTTGGCGGACAATTGCCGGGGTGGCGGAAACACCGGCCCAGCTCATCGTGGTGGGCGGCGGCATTGCCGGCATGGCCGCGGCGGTTGCCGCGGCAAATGCTGGTCTGAGTGTGCTGGTGCTCGAAGCCTCCCCGCGGTTGGGCGGCCATGCAAGGCTGTTCGGCACGCTTGAGGGAGAAGAAGCTGCCGATGCCAGCTTTGTACGGCTGGGCGCCGCCATTGCCAGCGCGCCAAATGTCACCACGCTCACCCATGCCGCAGCTTTCGCGCTGCGGCCCGGCGTGGTGCGTGTGCACATCACCGATGTCTCGGGACCAACGCCTACGGCCCGCGTCGTCGACATGCATGCCCCCCATATTGTGCTGGCCACTGGCACAACCGAGCGCCTGCCGCTGTTTGCGGGCAATCGACTACCCGGCGCGGTCGGGGTGCGCGACGCCTATGATATGGCCGAACATTACGGGGTCTGGTGTGGGCAGTCGGCGGTCTTTGCCACCGCCAGCAGCGCCGCCTATCGTCTGGCCATGCTGGCCCGCGACGCCGGCATTGCCGTTCCGCGCATCATTGATGCACGGCCCCAGCCACAATCGCGCTTCATCGAATACTCCAAGGCCTACGGCATGACGCTGGCGGCGGGCACCATCATCGCCGAGGCGCGGCGGGCTTCGCAGGGGCGTGGCTTGTCCATCAGCCCGCAGCTGGCGGTGGATGGCTTTAGCCGCACCGAGCCGGGCATGAAGGTCGATCGTCTGGTGGTCTGCGGCGGCTGGCAGCCCGAACTGAGCCTGTGGCACATGGCGGGCGGCAACAGCCAATGGAATGCCCAGCGGCAACGCCTGGAGGCCGCCAATGGGCCCGACGGTATCGTTCTGGCCGGCAATGCGGCGGGACATCTGGGCCATCAGGCCTGTCTTGAGAGTGGTCAGGCTGCCATTGATGCCCTGCTTGGCCGCGCGCCGGGCAGCGTCAGCGAACATGGCGTCGATCCCATTTACGAAACGCCGGACGCCGCGACGCCAATCGCGCCGATTGCGGGGGCTGGCGACAGCAGCTTCCTTGATGGTGGGCGCAGCTGTATCGAGCGGCCAACCCCGGCCCCGGCGCGCCGGCATGACTGGATCAAGGGCGCATCGGCGCCGGACTGGCCGCTGGCCGATGGTCCCCATGCTCTGGGGGCGCCCGATGTGGCAGCCGGTGTGCAGTTAAGGGAAATTGATCCCGCGCATGCCGGATGGGTGGCCCAGCAGCGCGTCCCCATGGTGACGATTGCCACAGCAGCAGACAGGGCGCCGACAGCGCATGTATCAGCACCACTGGTCCCGGAGTTCCTGACCGACCGCTATGGCAGCGATGCCGGTTTGTGGCTGATCAAGCCCCATGATGCACGCTGGCTGGAGGCGGGCGCCCTGATCCAGCCCAATAGCGACGTATCTGATCCTGCAGCGGCGGTTGGCGTGGTGCTGCGGCACGACAAGGATGGTTGTATTGCTTTGCTCAGGGCCGGGTTTGCCCAAGCCGGGCAGACAGCGGCCGTGTGCGAGCCAGGACGCGCGACGCCGGTTCGCGTGCTGTCAGCCTATCCGGCAGAGCAGGTCTAGTTGGCGCGTTGAGCCGATGCGCGGGCGCGCTTGAGCGTTTCGGCATATTCAGGATTGAAGCGCACTTCAGCCATCTTGATGCCGGCATCGAGCCGGGCCGAAATGATCGGATCGGCAGGGTTTTGCCGGATCAGGTCGAGATTGCGCTGCAGCTGCATTTCGAGTGCCTCACCCGACTGGCTCCATGCCTGATCAAACACCGCGTTCAGCGCCATGGAGGCGCGGCATTCGCGGACAGTGGCCAGCAGATAGATGCCGTTGATCGCCGCCAGCAGCCGGTCATTGTCGAGCCGATCGGTGCTGGCGTCACGGCCCCGGCGCAGCGCCTGATTGAGGTCGGGCACGACATCGCGCAGGCGCGGTTCGATACGATCGGAAACCTGCTTGGTCAGCGATGACAGAATGGCCGCCCATGTGCTGCCGCGCTCAAATTCGATATAGCCGGTCAGGGCCCGCACCAGCCGGTGGAAGCGATCCAGGCCACGGCAGATCAGGTCGATATCGGCAAATGGCCCGCTGGGCTGCAGCAGATAGATCTGGTTCTGCGCATGGGCCAGCATGGCGTCGACAACCGGCGCAAAGCCGCTGCGGGCCACCGAGGCTTCAGTCGCATTGCCGGACAGCTTGATGACGGTGGTGACCAGACGGGTCGGATTGACGATCTGGCGCATGGCGGCATGAAACAGCAATGCTGCCAGCGGCGGATCGCGCAGCGGCATGGATTGCAATGCCACGCCGAGCGCAGAATCTTCGCCGATATTGTTGATGGCCTTGCCGAAGGCCGTGGCCTTGGCCAGCAGCGGGCGGGCACGCAGCGCCGACAGGATTTGCGGCAGGGCATCGCGGGCCTCGTCGCTGCCCAGCATGGTGCGCAGGCGGCGGGCGGTTTCGGGGTCCGCATCGGCCTTTTCCAGGGCCTCCTTCATGCGGGCCATGATCTTGGGGAGTTGTGGCTCGAGCACTGCCGAGGTCAGGCTGCCATCAGCAATTTCATCGGGTGAAATGAAATCGGAACAGATGTCGCGGCAGACCCAGGTCCAGCCGGCCACAACGCTGCTGCGGCGAATCGATCCCGGGAACGTAAAGGTCGCGGGATCTTCAACGATCACCACATCGAGTAGCCCCGCAAAAGGCCGCACTGCCGGGCGTCCGGCGCGATTGGTCGGACGGGCGGCAGCGGCTGACGGTTCGGATCGGTTGGCAGCTTGGGACATATAAGCAGTCGGTCTGAGGATAGGTATTGACCTAAGCCTATAGCCCGTTCGTAAATTTTCCCTATCGCCCCAGTGGAAAGACCGCTGTTAGGCGGCAGCTTTCTCCACTGTCCAATTGCCGTTCTGCTCGCGGCAGGCGGTACCCTTTTTCACGAATTCCTGGCCACCGATTTTGACGGTGTGGGTGAAATCGCGGCAATCAAGATTGTTGACGCGGACATAGGGGCCAACGGCCACCGAGCCGGTCGTGCCTTTGTCGCCGGTCCAGGCGCGCGGCGCACCGGGACGGCCGAACTGCAGGGCATAGAACTGGGCGGTGTTGGCGGCAGCGGAATCCTTGGCCGACATCTGTGCCAGGGCGGCCGTATCGACAAAGCCATTGGAAACGCTTGTGGTCAGCAGCGCCTGCTGGGTGGTCTGCGCGGGGCTGGCCACCAATGGGGCCGAATAGACGGGCGTGATCGGCGCAGCTACCGGCGCCTGAGCCACCTGATTGGATCCCGTGCTGGCGCAAGCAGCCAGAGTCAGGGCGAGCAGCGGGGTGGCAATGATGGCGAAGCGGGTCATGTTTCTCGGTCTCTGCGTGGTTGGTAGGGTCTTGTGGTTCCAATGCGGCGAAAGTGCGTCAGGTTGCAGGTCGCGTGACACCGCTCTGGCGGGCTGTCGGCAGGCGCAACTCGACCAACAGGCCACCCAAAACCGAGCGTTTCAGGGCCAGATCGCCGCCATATACATCCACCAGTTCCTTGACGATATCGAGCCCCAAGCCGCTGCCAGGTGTTTTCTCGTCGAGCCTGACACCGCGACGCAACACTTTCTGGGCGTCCTCCGCGCTCAGGCCTGGGCCATTGTCATCAATGGCGAGCAACAGGACCGTGCCCGCACTGCCCTGCTCGGCGCTGAGTCGGACCTCCACCTGTCCCCCGGACCATTTGCAGGCATTGTCGAGCAGATTGCCGGCGATCTCCTCGAGATCGGCCTCGTCTCCCCGGAACCAGGGCAGCGCGGGCTCGTGTGGATGCAGGGTGATGGCGATATCGGGATGGATCTTGGCCATGACGCGCGACAGACGCGCCATGATCTTGGCGGCATCGGCCTTTTTGCCCACTACTGAGGTACGCGCGGCCAGACGCGCCCGCTCGAGATAGGTCGTGACCATGGTGCTCATCTTGTCGCTTTCGGCCAGCACGACATCGGCCAGAGCGCCCTTACTGGTGCCCGCCTCGTTGCGCAGCACGGCAATGGGCGTCTTCAGGCCATGGGCGAGATTGCCAACCTGATTGCGCGCGCGCTCGATGATCTGGGTGTTGGAGCGCAGCAATTCGTTGACCTCTTCGGCCAGCGGCGCGATTTCGCGTGGATAGGTGCCGGTTACCGCCGCGCTTTCGCCGGCGCGCACGCTTTCAATAGCCGCGCTCAACCGGTCCACGGGGCGCATGGCAAAGCGGGCAACGATAAAGCTCATCATGGCCAGCATGACCCCGACCGCGCCCAGCACGATAAAGGCCTGACCGCGGAAATTGCCAACCAGTTCAAGGATTTCGCTCAGATTACCGGTGACGATGATTTCATAGGTATCGGGCCCGATCGTCACCGTGCGCTCGACCACCCGCATGCTTGTGCCAAAGCTGTCATCCATGATCGCGGTTTGGCGCCCCGAGGCACTCACCGGACCGGGAATATCGGGTGTGTCGATGCCCACCACCGAGCGCGAAAGATTATAGAGCGTGCCGTCGGCATCGCGAATGGCCCAGTACCAGCCCGAGCGCGGCCGGCCAAAACGCGGATCGGCCAGAGCTATGTCCTGGCTTTGCGGGTCACCGGTCTCCAGCAAAGATCCGGCCAGGCTTTCAACATGGAAATCCAGCGTATCCGAGAGCGCTGTATCGAGCGCGCGGGAATAGAGGTCGGTCAGCAAAAAGCCGGTGGCGACCAGCGCCACAACGAGCCAGCCCGCCGACAGCCAGAACAATGATGCGGCGATCGAGCCTTTGCGCATGGCCTCCAGCTCAGTCTTCGGCGATCTGGTAACCCAGACCACGCACGGTCTGAATGCAGTCCTCGGGCAGTTTTTTGCGCAGGCGCCCGACGAACACCTCGATGGTGTTGCTGTCGCGGTCAAAATCCTGATCGTAGAGATGTTCGGTCAGCTCGGTGCGCGAGATCACCTTGCCCTTGTGGTGCATGAGGTAGCTGAGCAGGCGCAGTTCATGGCTGGTCAGCTTGATCGACTGGCCATCAACCGTCACCTTGCCCGAGCGCACATCAAGGCGCACCGTACCCGAGACAATCTCGTTGGAAGCCAGTCCGGCCGCGCGGCGCACCAGAGCCCGCAGACGCGCCAGTACTTCTTCCATATGAAACGGCTTGGCGACATAGTCATCAGCGCCGGCGTCGATGCCCTGCACCTTGTCGCTCCAGCGATCGCGGGCGGTCAGCAGCAGCACGGGGGTTGTCTTGCCATCGCGGCGCCAGTTTTCCAGCACCGACAAACCGTCCATCTGGGGCAGGCCGATATCAAGGACGATGGCGTCATAGGGCTCGGTATCACCAAGAAAGTGCCCCTCTTCGCCATCAAAGGCGACATCGACAGCATAGCCGCCTTCGGTCAGGGCGTCCTTGAGCTGCCGATTGAGATTGACGTCGTCTTCGACAACGAGAATGCGCATTGTCTGGCCCCCAGATGCAGTCGGAATGTCTATTGCGCGTCCAGAACCAGGTTCTGTGCTTCGCCGGTCGCGGTCAGCAGACCAATAACATAGACCAGACCGCCTCCCTCGTCACATACCGCAACATTGAGGATTTCCGCGCTGCCGTCGATACCGGCACCGGCCAGCACGGCGGCCAGCGACATGATCTGGCCAGACGATACCGCCTCCTGGATCTGTCGATTATCAAGGCACGATTGCGCGCCGGCCGAGCCCATACCGGCCAGACCAAGCGCCAGAGCAATGGCCAGGGGGGCAAGGCGTTTTGAGAGCAGTGTTTTCATGAGGCCAATCTATGGCGGGCAAGCTGAATGGGACATGAATGGGGCAAGCGGCGCCAGAGGGTCAAGATTTTCATGGCCCGAGACGCCCAATCGCTCTGTCATATCAGCACGCAACAGCCCGCCCGCAAGGCTTTCAGGCCTGCGCAATATCGCCCTTGAGCCCCTTGCGCAGGAAGATCACTGCCAGCGCCTCCATGATCAGATGGCCCGCTGAGCCGCCATCTAGCGTTGGCAGGTCAATGCCGAGTACCTGCGCCAGCCCGGCCAGCAGCATCAGGGCGGCCGTGATGTAGGTCTTGTAGCCGTTCAGGATATCCATGGTCTGTCTCCGTTTGGTGATGGATGGGGCGGCACCGGCAGCGTCCAGCGCTGCCTGCCGAATGGCCGTGACGCGGGCCGACCAGCCCTTGCCGAAGGTGGCGAAACTGGCAAGGCGCGTGAGAAAGGACATGCGACGATCGCACAGCGCATTGATCAGGGTGGCAGCCCCTTCAAGCGCTATACGGGTTTTGAGCGCGCCCAGGGTCAGCGGCCCGATTGCGCCGTCGACCAGCACGCCCAGGTCCCCCTGCAGCGTCCGGATAGCCCGGTCGGGACCGGAATTGACGGCAAAATCAAACAGCGCCAGGTCAAGACCGGGTGGCATCTGATCGGCATTGACCCGGCTCCAGTAGCCCGCCCGGTAGATACGCGCGGCTTCAGCGCGTCCCAGCCCCTGCACATCAGCCTTGGGTAGCGCCCACCAGGGCGAAACATTGCGCCAGCGGGCCAGCGTCTTGCGGGTAATGCCCAGATTGGTGGCGCCGCCCGGATCGCGCGGATGATCGGCATAGCCGCCCTCGTGCTGCAGCACGGCGTTCAGGCAAATTTCAAATCGGGTTTCACTCATTGAACTCTCCCACTGCAGCGTGGCCCGCGCCCAGAACCGGGCTTAGCTGGGCGATGGTGAAGCTGAAACTGGTTGCAGGCGCGCCGAAATCGGCGGTTTGATCAGCGCTCGCATAGGTCGCTGCAGCGTTTTCGGCTTCGATGACGCGTTTGAGTGTGGGTCCATCAAGAATGGTCACCCGATAGGCTTCAGGCGCATGCTCCAGCGTGGTTTGCGCCACGCCCCAGCCATCGGCATCGGCCCGGCTGCGCCGCACCCAGGTCAACGTGATATCGCCACTGTCCCCGCGGATTGCACGCAGATGGACCGGCGGCAGCGGCAGGGCGGGGTCGGCGTCAACCACCACTGTTTCTTCAATACCCACCAGATCGCTACTGCCGGCATAGATACGGAAACTGCGCGTTTCACCGAGCCAGCCCGGTTCAACCGGCAAGCTGGCCGCTCGACTGTCGAGCACCACGACACGCTGACCGATTGCCGCAGAACCCATTCCGGGATCGCTTCCCTGCAGCCCGCGCAGCAGCTTGGCCAACCGATAGCGCCCCGGCGCGATCAGGCTGGCCTCGGCGAAACCGATAACCTCCCAACTGCCCGCGTCGCTCTGCACCGCAATGCGGTTGCTGCCGGCCAGTACGGCCAGCGGCTCGGCAGCCGCCAGATGGCCAGCATGGAGCAATACCTCGAGGCTGTGCCCATTGTCCCAGAGGGATCTTGGCCCCGGCTCCAGCGCCGTCGCCAAGGTGCCCAGATAACCGCGCCGATCCAGATTGAGCACGGATGCACCGGTGGTTTCGTCCACCAGTTGCAGTGTGCCCGGCCAGGGACTGGCATAGCCCGCCAAGAGCAGTCGCGAGCGGCCGGGATTGTCCGGCAAGGGTGGCAGATGGGCCAGCGTCACCAGTGGCACCGCCCGCACAGCGGTGCCACTGCCACCGCGCACGGGCTGGTCAGCTCCCACCGCCTGTGCCGTTTTCGTCACCAGCGTGTGCGCCGTCACCCGTCGCATCAGACCATCGCGGATTTCAGCGATCTCGAACGGTCCTTCGGCGAGCCCGTCAATCTCCACCAGATCACCCGGCTCGAGCGCCAGTTGATGCTGTGACAGGGCAAACTCCAACGTCTCGCGACGCGCGGCCTGCCCATCAAGCAGGCGTTCGGCCGATAGCCGCGCTGCTGCGCCATCGAGCACAAAGCCCACTGCCTGCGTTGTCAAAGGCCCGTCGTCCTGCGCCACAGCCGTCACCGTGCCGGTCAGATAATCGCGCTCGCGATCAACAAAACTCAGCGCCAGCCGCCCCGGCAGCTCCGCCGGATCCCCTCTTCTGCGCAGGAGATTAGCTGCTTCTCCATGCGCCAGTTCGTCTGGCGCCAACAGCGCAGCCGAACCATGCGCGGCATTGCCCAGATGCAGTCCGGTCGGACGATTGACCAGCCCCTGCCCCGCCACCGCGATCAGCGGCTCCAGCGCGTCGCGCGCCGTGGTCACACGCGTCAGTGCGTAGCCGCTGACAAAGGGCAAAGCTGGTTGCGCCTGCAGTTCGACGCCATGCGCGGTTGCGATAGCGCTGGCCAGTTCATCACTGGACAGCCCCCCCAGCCGCCCGGTCAGCCAATGGCCGTTGCGATGGTTCACGCCATCGGACCAGACTGCACTGAGCGCCGGAAAGGCCGGATATGGCCGGGCGTCCCAGCTCCAGTGATAGATCCGGTCGGTATCGAGCATGCCGGGTGGATTGTTGCCGCCATCGCGCCAATGCGCCTGATGCGCGCGCAGAACCTGACGCTGGATCAACGGGTCCGGCAGACCGCTGGAAAGGTACGGACGCCCGCTTTCCGCGCTCTTGTCGTCGCCGAAAATATTGGGCTGGTTGGCGCCCTTGTCGACGGCGCCGCAGCCCAGTTCCGTTAGCCAGATTGGCTTTGCGCCCGGCACCCAGGCGGTTGGCGTGCCGCTGCGTACCCCATTGGGACGATCATGGTGCGGCTGGCTCCACCAGTTCGCGATATCCTTGAAACGCCAGACCCAGGGCTCCCCATAGGCACCATCGCTGATCGGCGTACGGATCTGGCTGAGCCGGTCAGCAGTGCTGGCATAGAACCAGTCATAGCCCTCGCCACCGGCGATATTGCCCTGCAGATAGGCCAGATCGTGCCCGGTATCGGACGAGCTCGCGTCGGCATGGCCGGTGCCGTCGCGCCAATCGGCCAGCGGCATGTAGTTGTCGATCCCTACCGCATCGATATTGGCCGAGGCCCAGAGCGGGTCGAGATGGAAGAACTTTTCGCCGTCAGGCTGGTAGCCCGCATATTCGCTCCAGTCGGCGGCGTAGGTCAGCTTGGTGTCCGGCCCGACAATGGCGCGCACGTCGCTGGCCAAACTCACCAGCGCATCGACAAAGGGAAAGCTGTTTCCAGCCCCGCGTACCGTGCTGATGCCCACCATTTCCGAGCCGATAATCAGGGCGTCGACGCCGCCGGCAGCCACCGCCAGTCCGGCATAATGCAGTGCCATCAGCCGGTGGGCCGCAGCAAAGCTTGCCACTTGCGCGCTCGCAGCCGCACTCTGGTCGGGCGAGCCGGGCTGGCCCGGCGCCGGGTCACAGGTGATGCGCCCGCGCCAGGGATAGCTTGGCTGCGCTGCGCCACCATAGGGATTGGGCAGCATATTGTCCGTCGGGACATCCATCATGATGAGCGGATAGAGCGTCACCGACAGGCCACGCGCCTTGAGATCGGCAATCGCGGCCAGCACCGCGCTGTCCGAGGGCGTGCCCCCATAGGCCGCGCTGCCATTGTGGCTGGATACCACCGGCACATCGCCGCGTGCCAATCCCGCCACCGACCAGTCCGTATCGAGCATGGGCCGGTGCGCCGCCTCGACGCGCGGGCCGATGCTGCACTGGCCGCAGCGTAGATCATCGCCGAACCAGGCGACCACCAGCGCGACGTGCTGCAGGTTCGGACAAAGCGCTGTCAGCTCGTCGATCGACCAGCTCCAGTCGCTGACATGGGGGAAGACGTGGGTATTCTCCCCCACCGTTTCGCCCGGCCCGGCCAGTCGCACGCGCGGCGTCGGATCATAGCCGAACTCTGTCGCGCCGGGGATCACCGTTACCGCCCGAATATTGGCTTCGAGGTCGCCCACGACCCGGCAGAGCTCGACCGAGAGCTGGGGAATGCGATTGCCGAAACGGTTGAGCGGGAGTTGCTCGACCACCAGATAGCAAAGCCCGCGATAGGCGGGCGCGGTGCCTTGGGTCGCTTCAATCAACCCGTCAGGCAATTGATCCTCAGTGCCCCGATAAAACCGCAGCGTCAGACCCTCGGGGTCAAGCAATTGCCCGTCAGCCCAGATACGGCCGAGCCGATGCACTTCGCCCTCGCAGAAGGCCACGGCAAAGCTGGCGCCGACCGCGTCCTGGGTCTGATCGCCGCCAAAGCCTTTGGCCCCGGCATTTTCACCACCCAGCAGTTCCAGCTCGCGGGCCCAGATAATATTGCCTGCGAGCCGGCTCCAGCCAAACAGACGCGGCACCGCCCCGCCTTCGCTGGACCCCTGCAGCCGAATGTCGACGCCGCCCGTCTCGGGCTTTTCACCAAACAGCGCATTGTCGAGCGCACTGCCAGCCAACGCGCCCAGCGCCCGGCCGATGGTGGCACCAATGGGCCCGCCAACCAGCCCGCCGACAGCCTGTCCAGCCAGCGAAAGCGCGAGAGTGGCCATGAGATATTCCTGTGATTGAGGATAAAGGCTGCCTAGTCCTCAGCAAGGCACCCCGGAAACCGGAACCGCCCCGCGACCCGGCGCGCCCAGGCTTCGGTCAGGTTGGCCTCAACAACGCCGAGCCGCTCCTGCGCGTGGATAAACCGCGTTGGCGAAATCAGGATGCCGCAATGCTTGGGTTCGTGCCCGGCCAGCCTGAACAGCACCACCTGCCCGGTTCCCAGCGTGCCATGCTCGACCAGCAGCAGCGCTTCAGCTGCCACCCGCAGGGCCCCGGCATTCAGCGGATCGCGCAGATCGGCGCGATAGGGCGGCACCGCCATGGGTTCGCTGCCATACAGCGCCCGCCACACACCGCGCAGCAGGCCCAGGCAATCGCACCCTGCCCCAATTGTCGCCGCCTGATGCCGATAGGGCGTGCCCAGAAAGGCGCGCGCTGCCGTGACCACCGCATCGGGGTTCACGGCACCACCGCCCGTCCATCGAGCGCGTCGCCATTGCGCGGATGGCGCAGCACGTAGTCGCTGCCCGGAATATGCGGGAAGCCACGAAAATTGACCGCATTGTCGAACTTGGCCTGACAGGTGGAAAAGCGTCGGTCGCAACCCGCAGTGACGCCGAACGTATCGCCCACCGCCACCCAGTCGCCTATCCGGGTGCTGAACGCCAGCACATCCGCACTGCCCAGCCGCGCATGGTTCACCACCGCGTCGCTTAGACCATCGCGTTTGCCATCGCTCCACAGCACCGTGCCAAAGCTGAACCAGCCCTCAGCAAAGCCCTCCAGCCCGGTCACGACCGCGCGATAGGGATCATCCAGTGCCGTCACCGTGGCAGAGCCCTGCAGGCTGGGCATCGCCAGCGTCACCCCACAGCGCGCATCGCCCACACGGGCATCGCACAGGCTCTGATAGATCCGGCCATGCGTCGCGTTAAGCCCCTGCTGGGCCGAGCGCAGTTCGGCACGAAATACCCCGTCCTCGCGCACAACCTCGCCAATGCTGTCGCGCCGCAGCAGCAGGCGCTGGCTCACATCGCTCCAGTTCACCCGCCAGGTCTGAACCTGGGCGCCATCATAGCGCCCGAGCAGAATATCGTCTTCGCTGATCACCTCGGCGCTGAGCACGCCGAGCACCTCGCTGGTCTGCACCTGCGCGCCCAACCGCGCCGGCACCTCGCTGCCATCGAGCCCATTGGCCGGCGTATAGTCTGTGCCATCAAAACTCAGAACCCGGTCATGATCGGTAAAGCCGAGCACCACGCCATCGCCCCGCGTCAGCTTCCAGCAATGGCACAGCGTGGTCTCGCTCTGCGCCAGATGCGCCGCCAGCCCGATATCGAGCGTTCTCATGGCAGAATCTCCACTAGCGGAATGCTGGGCACTTCGGCACCATCGAAGCTGGTCAGTTCGACATCGAGCCGGTCGGTGTCAAAGCGGACCGGCACGTCAAACAGAAACCCGGCGGTGACCGCCACACCCAGCCCCGGCGCCATATCAAAGCTGACCAATCCCGTGGTCAGATCAACCGTCCAGCCACTGAGCTGCTCCGCCCCGTCGAGCGCCACCCGCACCGAACCCGATACGGGCCGCGTGATGGGCCGCAGATAGGGATCAAAATCAGCGCCATAGCGCTTGGTCAGTGCAAAGCCGGTCTGCGCCCCGTCCCCGGTGCCGATCGCCTGATCCAGCGGGCCTGGCATTGTCCCCGCACTGGAGAAGTCGAGCCCATCATGCCACAGAAAGCCATGCAGCCGGCCACGCCGCTCCTCGAAGAAAGCCAGCACCGCCGCCATATCGGCGCGTGATTTGACGCCATAACCCGCATTGTAGCGCCGCCGCGAATAGTGCCAGCGTCCATTGCGCTGCTCACCACCACCGGCCAGCGTGACCACATCGGTTCTGCGCTCCGGCCCACCCCGCGCCCCCAGCGCGACATCAAGCGGGAAACGGATGGAATGAAAGGCCATGAAGATCTCCAACTGCTGCGCACCCCCACCCAACCTCCCCCGGAAGGGGGAGGTTGGTGAAAGGTGCTCGATCTTGGTTCCGCCTCCGGGCCATCCCTCCCCCTTCAGGGAGAGGTTAGGTGGGGTATTGCTAGCTCGCGCGCGTGCCGCGCTTGACGGCGCGCAACAGCATGGCGCTGAGCTCAGCCTCGCTCGCGGCGAAGCTGCGGGCATCACTGGCCGTCACATTGAACGTCACATTGATCGCGCCGCCTCCACCACCGCTACCAACGCCCAGCCGACCGTCACTGCCGCGCTGCAGTGGCAACACCGCTTCAGCGCCTGCCTCGCCCATCACGCCCAGTCCCTGCCCGAGCGGGAAATAGCTCGGGCTGGCGATCACGCCGCCCTTGGCGAAGGGTGTCACCCCGGCCAACGCCGGATTGGTCGCGGCAAAAAGATTACCCACCATCCCGCCGACCAGATCGCCCAGCGGCCGAATGGCGGCCTTGAGCGCGATATCGGCAAAGCTCTTGGCGATGTCGCCGAGCAGGGATTTGAACGACTTGCCGTCGCTGAGGGCCCCGCGAAACGCATTGCTGATGGAGCGGGCAACGCCATCGGCCAGATCGCCAATGCGGTCGAGTTCGAGCGACACATCGCTCAATTCGTCACGAAAATTGTCGGCAAACAGATCATCGGCCATCGGGGAAACGCTCCATCAGATCACTGAGATCGCCACGGCTGAGCGGACCGGTCTGCGCGCCCATAATGGCGCCCCAGGCCGCTGCCAGTTCACGCGGCGTCAGCGCCCAGAAATCGCGGGCTGGCAGGCGCAGCACGCCCAGCCCAAAACCCATCGCCGCGTCCCAGGGAAAGGGCGTCATGAGCCTTCTCCAAAGGTCGCCTTAAGCAGTCGTGCAGCAATTTCGGCGGCGCCCTTGAGCCCGCCTTCAATACTCAACCGTGCCAGATCATCATCGCTGAGTTCATTGCCACCGCCGCGCAGGCCGGCGCCCAGAATGGCGGTCAGATCGGCAGCAGAAACCCGCCCGCCAGAAAAGCGCTCTGCCAGTCCCACCAGATCCCCGGCCTGCAGCCGGGTCTCCAGCTCGGCCAGCGCGCCCAGCGTCAGGCACAGTGTCAGCGTCTCGCCGCCAATGACGGCGTCAATTTCTCCGCGTTGGGTGATGGCCATGTTCGTGGTCCTTTCGGTAAATGCCTAGAGCGCCGCAAAGCTGAGCTCGCCCGCGCTTTCCAGCGCCAGGTCGAACGTCACCTCGCCGGCATGGTCGCCGGAGAATTCCAGCGCCACGATCTGGAACGGCCCGGTGACGGTGCCGAAATCGGGGATGATCAACTGCCAGTCGCGCAGCGTGCCGGCAAAGAACAGGGCGCGGATCTGCGCGTCTGAAGCGCCATCCTTGAATACCCCGGCACCCGACACCGAGGCGCGTTTCACCCCACCGCCAGCCAGCAATTCACGCCAGCGCCCGGCGCTTTCCTGATCGGTGGTGTCGACGGCCGCAGCATTGAACGCCAGCGCCCGCGTGCGCAGCCCCGCCACGGTGAGAAAACTGCCCGACCCGGTCTGGTCGAGCTTGAGCAGCATGTTGCTGCCGCTTTGAGCGGCCATGAGATTTGCCTTTCAAGAATTGCCACGGCGCCGTGCTAGCCACCCCACCCTCAATCCCTCCCATCAAGGGGAGGGAGGCGCCAGATCGGATGTCCGTGTTCATCGTCTCCCTCCCCCTTGTGGGGAGGGATCAAGGGTGGGGGTGACGCTACGGACGCTGCCCTACCCCGCTGCACTGAACACCCGGATCGCCACGGCGGCCCGCGCCAGCCCGGTATCGTCGTCGATCACCGTGTCAGTGCGCACATGGCCGATATGGCTGAGCGCCAGTCCCGGTGCGTCAAGCGCCAGTGTCACCGCTACCACGCGCTCGGCCATGTCGAGCGCGCGCTGTCGGCTGGGTTGATCGCCCCAGCAATGCAGCTGCAGGCGGTGTTCCTGCCCCGGTGCCAGATCAACATTGCGCGTCAACACGTCGTGGCGGGCAATCAGCACATAGGGCGGCGTTCGCCCCCCGGGCGCAGCATCGAAGACGCCGTCATCGCCAATGATTGCGCCCAGCGCGACATCGGCTTTGAGCGCGGCGACCAATGCCGTCTGCAGAACGGTGATGGGGTGCATGGCCTACCCCGTGAAGCTGGTTTCGCTGCAGGCGCAGCTGAGATAGGCGCGGCGGCCATTGAGGTCGGCGGCGCTCACCACATCCAGGTCACGCCCGCGATAAAGAATGCGGTCACCCGGTTTGATATCGGTGCGAAAACGCAACACCACGGCGTGCGAAATCTCCACCGCCCGGCCATCGGCGCTGGTGCCCTGCCGCCCGCGCAGCGTGCGTACCCTTGCCCACACGGCGGTCAGCGGCACAAACACCGTGCCATGGCCACCCGCGCCATCGGCGGCCATTTCGCGCCTTTTGAGCTGCACCCGGTCGGTCAGTGTGCCAATGGGCGGAACGCGCTCGCTCATAGCCGCACCCGTTTGTGAGGCGCCACCAACCGGTCAAAGCCGCTGGGCACCACAGCGCCCGAGCCCGCCACGATCACCGCATCGCGATGCTCAAACCAGTAACCGACCAGCACCAGCAGCGCCTGGCGGATATCGGCAGGCACATCCTCGGGCTCGGTCCCGAAGCCGGCGACATAGTCGACTTCAATCCCCTGCCGCTCCCGCAGCACCGGCATGCCCGCCACACTGGCTGGCAAGAGCAGCCGGTCGGGCTCGCTCAGAAACTGCGCCAGAGGCACTTCATGCCCTGCGCCATCACCATCGTACGCGGTGATCTCGGTAACGCTGATGAACGGGCTCACCGGCAGTTTCACCTGCCGATCTTCTGGCCAGGCGTCCAGCACCACGCGCCAGCTCTGCGCCAGCAGTGCCTGCCCGGTCACGCCCTCGACATGCAGCCGTGCTGCGCCAATCAATGTGGCGATCAGCCCGTCCTCGGCACTGTCATCGACCTTGAGAAAAGCCCTGGCCTCGGCAAGCGAAACCGGCTCCTCCGCGGGTCCCGCGAGAAGATAAGACGTCATTTTGTTTGCCTTTTGTTGGGTTGCGACAACCCCCTCCCAGCCTCCCCCTGAAAAGGGGGAGGAGCGAGCTCGGTGGTCCTTATGCGATTTCGCCCCGCCCACCACGCGGTTCCTCCCCCTGCCAGGGGGAGGTTAGGTGGGGGTCAGCGTTGTCAGCTCGCGGCGAACTTCAGCAGCTTGATCGCGTCATAATCGGCGATCCCGCCGCCGACGCGCTTGGTGGTGTAGAACAGCACATAAGGCTTGGCGCTGAAGGGGTCGCGCAACACGCTGACGCCTTGGCGGTCCACGATCAGATAGCCGCGGCGGAAGTCACCAAAGGCAATCGAGAGCGCATTGGCCGCGATATCGGGCATGTCCTCGGCCTCGACCAGATCAAAGCCCATGAAACGCGCCTTGCCATCAGCCGTCGCGGCGGGCTGCCACAGATAATTGCCGTCGGCATCCTTGAGCTTGCGCAGCGTGCCCTGCACCTTGCGGTTCATCACCCAGGATGCGTTCTGGCGGTAGCCGGCCTTGAGCGCATAGACCAGATCGATCAGCACATCACTGGCATTGGCAGTAGGCAGCGCCCCGGCCGAGCCGGTGGCGACATAGCCCAGATTGCCCCAGCTCCAGCTGGCTTCCGCCACCGTGGTGGCATCGAGAAATCCGGTCGGCTTGTTGACGCCATCGCCCGATACGAAAGCCGTGGTTTCCTGCGCCGCGAAGGCCGCGTTGACCTCGTCGGCAATCCACTGCCCCACATCGACCGCCGCGTCTTCGAGGAAGGCCGATGTCGCCGCCGGCATTGCGTAGAGCTCCATGGTCGGATAGCTCAGCTCGGCCAGGGTCTGGCTGCCGGTAATGGGGCGCGCCGCGGTCTCACCAACCCAGCCCACTGCGGGCCCCGTCACCGAGATGGGGCGCTTATAGACCGAGCCGGACACCTGCCGTACACCGGCAATGGCGCGAATGGGCGACACCGCCGTCATCAGTCTTGTGATTTCGGTCTCGGTTTCGGGCGGCACGACATAGCCGCCATCGGCATTGACGCCCACCGAGAGCGCCTTCTCTTCGCCGCGCTTCACATAGGAGGCGAAAGCCTGCTTGTATTCGCCATCGACCGGCATTCCCTTGCCGTCGAGCTGCGGGCGGGCCCGCTCGATCAGCGCGCGATCCATCGCCGCCTTGTTGGTGTCGAGCACGGCATTGAGCCGGTCGAGCTTGCCTTCGAGCAGGCCATCGGCGCTGCCGCGCTTTTCCAGCTCGCCCAGGCGCTGGTCATTGGTGGCCTTGAACTCTTCAAAGGCGGTCGAGAATTCGGCGAACAGCGCGGCAATATCGCCCTGCGCGCCGGCCTTGGTTTCAAGGCCGTCACTGGTGGTGGTCATACAAATATCCCTATCGGTTGCGGATGGTGTGGGTGGCGGCGGCGATGGCCGCGCCGGTGCTCAAGCCCGAGGGCGCAATGCGTGCGTCCTCCAGCATGGGAAAGGTGACGATCGAGATTTCAAACAGATCGATCTGCCAGAGTTTGCGCAGTCCGCCAGCGCGGCTTGCCCGCACGGTGCGAAAGCCAATCGAGAGTCCGTCCAGCGCCCCGTTTTCGATCAGCCGTCTGAGTGCATCGGCGCGCGGCACGCCGGGCACCAGCCGTCCGGTCACGAACAGGCCATGCCCATCTTCGCCAATGGTCTTCCAGGTGCCGACCGGCTCCTTGGGGTCATGCTGAAACAGCAGTCTGATGCGCTTGCCGCGGCGCGCCAGGCTCTGGGTGAAGGCGCCCGGCATCACCACATCGCCCCCGGCATCGCGCCGGTTGAACAGGCTGGCATAGCCGGAAAAGCGCCCGTCGCTATCGATGGGAATGGCGCTTGAAATCGCGCCCATCAGCGCTTTCCACTCGGCTTGGCCGCACTCTTGCCACCGGGTTTAGGGCTGGCCAGCGTACCGGCCAAATTCCAGGCAAACTGCCGGAAGACCTGTTGCGCTTTGGGAAAATTGTTCTTTTTTGCCATGGGCTTAGTCATCCTTTCTGAAAAGCCGATTCAGATTGGCGATTTCCTGCACGAAGTCGTTGAAGTGTTGATTCACCCGCGCCATCTCACGCAGGCTCCACACAAGAAGGGCACTGGCCCCACTGGCCCACAGGAACAGCGCGAGATGGGCCAGATCCCCCCGCTCAATGACGGTGCGCGTCAGTTCGTCCATGGATATTTCTCCTCGATAACCACTGCAGGTGCTTCAAACTCGGTCGTCACCCTCGGGCCTGACCCGAGGGCGTTGTACTGCCGGAGCGTCCGTGCAAGTGCAGTCCACTCGGGTCTGGCCCGAGGGTAACGGGCAGTGCGTGTGGAAGACCCTTTGTTCCCCAGACAAATGCCCGCTAGAATGTCGACATGAGCACTTTGACGCTTGAGACAGCACCGCTTGCCGTGGACCTCGTCGTCGACAGCACCAGCTTGCGCGTCAGCCTAGATGACGGCCGCGAGCTCGCCGTGCCACTGGCCTGGTTTCCCCACCTGCGCGACGCGTCAGACGCTGACCGCGCCAACTGGCGGCTGTTCGGCCGCGGTGACGGCATTCACTGGCCAGCCCTTGATGAAGACATTTCCGTGCGCGGTCTGCTCGCCGGCCACCGTCAGGCCAACGCCGCCTAAATCCCCAACATCGCCCGCTTCTCCGCATCGCTGAGAAACTCCGCATTCCCCACCCGGCTCCACAGCGCCGCGCGGTCTTCGGTCAGGGCTTGGTCGTCATTGAAATCCGGCGCAGGAAAAGCGCTCAGACCCAACTCTCGCGCAACTGCGCCAGGCTTGCGGCGGCCGCTTGGCTGCGGTCGGCCACCTGTTGTGTTCGCATTTTCCGGGCCGCCATGTCGGCCAGAAAAGCGGCAACATCATCGAGCGAAGCGGGTCGCTCCAGCAGCGCCACCAAAGCCGGCAGATCGTCGCGGTATTCACGCAATCCTGGCGGATTGTGCCTGGCGTCAATCGGGTCCCATTCCCGGTGCAGAATCGCATTGACGCCGTTGAGCTTGTCAGCGGCCCTGACAATCGCCTCCGCGCCCGGCAGCAATTGTGCCTTGAAGAATTTCGGGTGGGTAAGCAGCAGGGTAATTTCTGCCTTGCTCAAGATGCTGTCGGGATAGTCCGGTCGTGCTGCAGACTTGCGATCCAGCCCGAGGGTGACGTCATACTGGTCCGCCGGCAGTCGGGCCGTTGACACGATCTCGATATAACCACCATCGGCATAGGTCCGGGTTCTGCCGTCGCGCGCAAACCTGTAGGCTATCTGTGTGGTCACGTGACGCGCCGAGAAGCTGCTACTGTCGGCCCTGTAGACGAGCAGCAGTTTCTCCTGGCCGCCGGCACCCAGCCCAAAGATCACGTCGCCGACTGTGATGGCGTTGAGGGCCTGCACTCTTAATGGCATCGAAAGCCTCACCTTGACTGGGTCTGCTCGAATGGTCGGAGCGTTTCTTCTTGCTCCCCGTGGGGCAGACCCTGAATTCCCAGAAACTTTATGGCGCAATCCCGACAAAGGTTCTTGCCGAAGATCGTGTACATTCCCGTCGTACCAAATGTCCCTCCCAGCTGGCAGCCACCGGAGAACCCATCGCAACGGGAGCCCGCCGCAACATGCAAGCGGTCAGTGACCCACTGCCCGCCTTCCGGTGTGCCCTTTGGCGCTCGTGGCTGATCGGCACGGTAGCGCTTCTCGAGCGCCCGGGCCAGCATGCCAAGCTTCATCTCGAGCGTGGCCAATCGGACGGCAGCGATCAAGGCACGCAGCCGGATTTGCAGAAAACGCGACATGACGAACCTCAGATCCCCAACATCGCCCGCTTCTCCGCATCGCTGAGAAACTCCGCGCTGCCGACCCGGCTCCACAGTGCCGCGCGGTCTTCGGCCAGGGCTTCGACGCCGTCGAAATCCGGTGCAATCGTCGCCCCGTCGAAGGCCGGGGCCAGCCAATTGCTGAGTTCATCGGCCACGCGGACCACCAGAGGGATCAGGGTCTGCCGCCACAGGGCGCGGTTGGCTTCGGCCAGATTGGCGTAGGTATTGTCGCCAGGAATCCCCAGCAGCATGGGCGGCACGCCGAAGGCCAGGGCTATGTCGCGGGCGGCGGCGTGCTTGGCGTCGATGAAATCCATGTCGCGGGGGCTCAGCGCGATGGTCTTCCAGTCCAGCCCGCCTTCGAGCACCATGGGCCGCCCGGCATTGCCCGCCCCGGCGAAATTGGCTTCGAGCTCATCCTTGAGCCGGTTGAACTGGTCTTCGGTCAGCGTGCCCGCCGCCATGGAATAGACCAGCGCCCCGCTGGGCCGCGCTGCATTGTCGAGCAACGCCTTGTTCCACTGCCCGGCGGCGTTGTGGATATCGAGGCTGGTCTGGGCGGCGTCGAGCGGCGCCATGCCGTAGTGATCGTCGAGTGGGTGAAACAGCGCCATGTGCAGCACCGCGGGCAGCGGCTCACTGTCCTGGCGCAGGCGCTGGCTGCGCCCGCCCACGGTATAGTCATAGGCCATCGGCCAGCCATCGGCGCCGGCCACCACCTTCATGCGGTCGGGCCGCAGGCAGAACAGCCCCCGCACCGCACCATCAATCATGCCCGCCTGCAGATAGGCGTTCCCCGCCGTCTGCAGATAGGCATAGACCGCCTCGAGCAGCTCGCCGCCCGATTGGCGCGCATTGGGCCGCCCCAGCAGTTCACTTAGCGGATGCTCCTCCACGCGCTGGCCGTTCACGCTGACCACCAGCGGCACCCGATTGGCCGTCTCGGCGATCAGCCGCACGCAGCGATAGACCACCGGGTTGCGCGCAAAGCCCTGATTGACCAGGCTGGCAAAGCCGCGCTGGCTCCAGTTTGCCGCGCCCAGCTGGTTGAGGCTGAGCAGGCTGTGCCCGGCAAAATTCTTGCGTTCATCAGGCGCGTTTGTTCGCCCGCCCAGCAGGCGGTTGATCCAGTTCGGCATGGTTTGGTTCCTTGAACTCTAAAGCCCGCGCACCCGTGGCTGCACATCGTTGAGCAACAGCTCGGTGATTGCCCAGACCAGCGCATCGACCCGGTCGGGCGAATGGCCATCGCTCTTGCCGTCAGCGCCAAAGCTGCACATTTCGTCTTCCAGCGCACTCAGCCCGGCGAGATGGGCCACCAGCCCGCGCCCATAGAGCGCTGCAACCGGTTCGGCGCGCAGCCATTTGCCGCGATTAGCGCGTACCGGTCGTACCGGTACCTTGGGATCGATCTGCGCGATCACCGAGGCCACGAGATCGCCGCCCTGATTGACCTCGGCCACAATGCCGTCGGCCTGATGAGCATGAAACGCCGCCACGGCGCGTCGGGCCCAGCGCAGCGGCGATGCGGCGCTCAGGGTGCAATCCTCGAGCACCACCGCCTCCTCCCCCTGGCGTCCGGCAACAACAATGCCGCAGGCATCGGATCTGGCGTGGCCGGTCACCGGCGGGTCCACCGCCACTACAATGCGCTCCAGAGCCAGACTCTGGGGCGGTCGAAACATGTTGCGCTGCCACAGCGCGCCGGGCAGATCCTCGATCAGTTCGCCATCCAGCTCCTGACGGCCCAGCACCGTGCCGCGATAGCGCGCCACCACCGCATCAAGAAATTGCGGCGCCAGCTGCGCAGAATTCTCGATGGTGGCCATGCGCGTCACCACGGTCTGCGGGTCGGCCAGCAGGCGCTTGAGCAGCCGCGTCGGTCGCGGTGTCGTGGTCGCCATCTGCTGCGGTCGTTCGCCCAGCCGCAGCCCAAATTGCAGCATGTCCCAGGCGTCTTCCGCGCGTGGCCATTTGCCGATCTCGTCGCACCAGGCGGCGGCAAATTGGGGGCCGCGAAAGCGATCCGGGTCGGAAGCCGAGAGCAGCGTGGCTTCGACCCCGTTGGGCCAGATCAGCTGGTGCCCGCGCAAGACGGGGCGCTCCAGCTCGGGATGCACGTTGAGCAGCCCGCTTTCGCCCCGCACCATGATCGCCAGCGCCTCGGCGATGGTTTCACCCACCAGGGCAATCGGTCCGATCCGCTGCCGGACCAGCCCGCGCACCCATTCGGCGCCTGCCCTTGTCTTGCCCGCGCCGCGCCCGCCCATCAACAGCCAGGTGGTCCAGTCCCCCTGCGGCGGCCGCTGCTTGGGCAGCGCCCATTTGTTCCAGTCATAATACTGCGCCTCGACCTGATCATCGGTCTTGGCGGCGACTTCGGCCTGCGCCTCAGCGCTTCTTGAACTGATCAAGGCGTTTGGCCAGCTTGTCGCGCAGATCGGCCATGTCCTTGCGGCTTGGCGGCTCCACGTCGCGTTCTGCGGCGCCCATCTCGATCAGCTTGTCGAGGGTCTTGGTCATGGTGGAAAGCACATTGGCCTGCTTGTCGATCGGTTCGTTCACCGCCGCCTCCAAATTCCTGATCTGCTTGTCGAATACCTTGAGCATGCGGGCTACCAGATCGGCCTTGGTGACGATCCGGGCCCGGCAACTCAACCAGCCCTCGCTCTGCCGCCGATAACGCAATTGGTAGGGGGTAATCCCGTGCCGCTTGCAGATCATGGCCGGCAGAAAGCTTCGGCTCTCATACTCCTGGCGAATGACAGCCCAATTCACCGCGCCAGTCTCTGCCGTCGGCTCGCTTGTGCGCATCACTGTCTCGCTGAAAAATCGGCCCGGGTCCGTGTGACCCAGTTTTCCGATCATGTCAGAACAATAGCAGACCAGCGTGACGCGGGGATAAGAGGGGGAAGTTTCGTAGATCGGCAGGTCATTGCTGCGGCGACAGTGACGCGGCTCTGGTTCGTCTTGAATGTATCCCCTAAGCCAGTCCTTGAAGGTTGTGATCCATCAGCTAAAGACGATTAAACCATTGGGAATTCGCATTTAAGTTTCGGAAATTTGACGCCAACCTGGGGTCTGAGACTTGAGATGGGGCCGAGGGCGTGCTCAGTGCCCTCAGGAGAATAGAAATGAAACCCATTACACTCGTCGCGTCGGCGTTCATGGCTTTTGGCTTGGCCATGTTTGTTGCGACCGCCGCCACGGCAGGCGAAAATGACGCCTGCAATATCAAGGGCAATGTCAGCACCAGGGGAGAGCGAATCTACCACGTTCCCGGACAGCGATATTATGACCGCACGCGAATTAGCGCCTCACACGGAGAGCGCTGGTTCTGCTCAGAAGCAGAGGCGCGTGCTGCTGGCTGGCGCCGATCAAAGGTGTAGACCAGAGGAGGAGCGCGCCGGGCATGGTTATGAGCCACCGCCCTGCAAACTCTGTTGCTAGGTAGACATCCCGACCCGCAGAACCGCGCCCCGGGCCGTGCAATAAGTCCCAAAAGAGGCCGGACGCGCCGTGGAGCGTTCGCGGCTCATGGCGCCGATCAGTTTAAGCGGCTGCTTTTGCCGACTGGCATCCTCAAGGCTGATATTGGGAAGTTCACAGCGCACGCAAGGCTCGCGCAGATCCAGCGCTGCCGGCCCGAAGTCCAGTGCGCGGGCGGCTTCCTCAGCAAAGGCTGCGTGGTTGCCCGACAGCACGATATTGGGGCGGAAGCGCTCGACGGCGATGGCCGACTCGCCACGTTCGGCCAGACGCGCATTGAGCGCTGCAAGCGAGACGGTGGAGACGGCGTGTACCGGGTTCAGCCCGCCCCAGCGATGGGCCTGTTCACCGAGCCGAACAAGGCGGCAGGCTGCTCCAAGGCAGGAGCCCAGCCAGCTGGCGACGGCATCGCCCTGGTCAAACCCGGGCAGCTGATAGCCCTCCTGCTCAACCATGACTGGGCTGTCCGAGGCAATTTCGGGCAAGGGCCCCGGCCGCCCTTCGGCGTCCCTCAGCACCAGTCTGTCCATCTCAAGCTGTGCCGAAAGCAGGGCCATGCGCGGAATGTCGCCCTGCCAGAGCATGCTGCCATCGGGCCGCGTGACCAGCCATTCGCGGTCGCCGCGCAGCGAGCCGCTTGGCGTGATCTGCGCCTCTTGCACCGCCATCCCGCCCAGGGATTTGACCGGATAGAGAAACATCTGCTCGATGCGGAAGCTGGTCATGAACATCCTTGCCGTGAGATACCGGGTTTGATCGCCAAGCTCATATCGCTGCCGCCACCGCTTCAGCAGCTTCAGAACAGGCCACAAGGCCCTGCGCGAAGGGATAGCGTTCCATCATGACAGGGATGGAAATGCAGAATATGTCGCTGGCAGAACGATCATCGAGCTGGAGCCGAAACTGGTCATCCGCGCTCTGGCCGCTGGTGCGCTTGAGCTGGTCAACGGTTGCCAACGCTTGGTCGAGCTGGGTGAAACCCAGATCTGATATGGAGGCCGCATTCTGCCCACGTGCATCGATCAGCGTGCCAAAGCTTTCCGCACGACCATCGGCGGCGAGCGCAAAAACGCCCGATCCATATCGGATAGTGCCCGTCTCGCCAAGGGCCACAACGTCCAGGCAGTTGGCGCCATGCAAGGCCAGCAGGCGCTGGATGGAAAGGTGGGGGACACAGCCATAGGCGTCGGCGAAAACCGGCGCGAGATGGCGTCGGAACCGGGCGAGATCCTTGCGGTCCAGAAAGGGGACGATCTCGCCAAAAACCTCATGGGCCCGCATCAGCGTATAGCGCCACATGATGACACGCCGGGCACGATAGTCTCGTCTGGATTGCTCGAGGTTTTCGGCGATCGCGTCGAAACCCTGGCATGCCTTGCGCATGGCGAGATAGGCCTTGCCGAAGCTTTCCGGGGTAAACCGTTTCACGTCGAGACGATCGAGGAAGTCCGGATCATCGGATGCCAATTGCTGCTTGAACAACTTGAAGGCCTTGGCCAGCAGTCCTTTCTGCCCCTCCTTGCGCAACAGGTCGAGCCGCGCTGGGGTAAAGATCATCAGCGGTTCTTCGGGAATCGGATAGAAAAAATCGGCGTCCGGGACCGTCCCCTTGCGGGAGGCCATGACAATGCGCAGCGGCTTGTCTGACAGGGGCTTGTAGGACAGGTTCTGTTCCTCGCCTTCAAATCGGCCATAGCGGCTGGCAATACTGACGGCGGCGTCAATCGCGCTTAGCGAGGATCCCAGAATCAGGGCCGCGCAATCACGCCCCAGTTCGATGTCCTGCACCGGATAGGGAGAGCGGTAGAGCCCCCCAACGGACGCGTTGTTGTCCGCTTCAGTCATGTGGCCGGTGGCCATGATTACGACATCAAAGCGCCGGCGGGCCCGCTTACCTTCCTTGTCGACAAAGACCGTCGTCCTGTTTCCATCCGGCTTGATGTCAAGCACGCGGGTATTGGTCTCGATTGCAACGGTCTGCCAGGGGCCGCAGTCCTGCACCAGCCGGATGAGCTGGTCACTGTAGTAGGCACCGATCAGCACCCTGGGATAGAAATCACGGTCGCTCACCTTGTCGCGTGCGATGCCGAACCTCTTCAGCACTGCGGCATCTGCAGAACGGACCCAGTCTGAAAGCGATACCAGCACTGGCGGAATCTCAACTGAGGTGATGTTGGCCATCATGTCCGCTGAATTGTGCAGTTCCGAATAGGGTATGCCGCAACCTGCGACCGGTCCCGCTTCAAAAATGGTGATGTGCGACCTGGTCGCTTTCTGCAGCAGGTTCTTCAAGGTGTAGACGGCGGTTGGTCCACCCCCGACTACCGCGATCCGCTTTGTATGTGACATGTTGTTGTACCAGAAGAGCCGAGTTGTTGGGGTAACGCGCGTCGCGCAGAAAAGTACGCCCCTGCGCCGCATTCTCTGGCCAAAATATACTGCTGCCCTTGGCCAGCGTTACGCCCACCGTCAAGGTGCGGCCCGTTTGCGCGCACCTATCTCCGCCCAGGTGGGGCAGACTACAGGAGATAGACCAGACTTATTCCCCGCCCTGCTCGTGCGCAAAGGCTGCTGCGTCTTCCAGCGTCTTGAGGTCGCTCTCGGCGGTCATGGCCTGGCGCGCGCGGGCGGCGGCGTCGCGGGCCATGGCGAGGGCGGGTTGCTTTAGTTCGTCGCTGGCATGGGCCAGGGTTTTTAGCCCCGCCAGCAGGCGCAGCACCACTTCGATGGTTGCGGCGCCGTCGCGGGCGATGGGGCGGAAGGCGTCGTCGATCAGATCGGCCGGATCAAGCGGCGGCGCCGAGACCAGATCATAGCGCGGTTGCTGATCCTCATTATGGGGCTGGCGGGCCACCAGCACGCGCACCAGCGTGCCGATCACGTCGATGGCCGTGCCCGCGTCATTGATGCCCGGTGACATGGCCTTGCTGGCAATTTCGCCCAGCACCACCAGACCAAAGCGCGGATCGCTGTAAAAGGTGCGGCTGTCGCCCACGACAAAGGCCGCTGCCAGATCATCGACGCACGCGTCGGGCACGGACCCTTCAACCAGCATGAGCGGCCGATTGGGGGCGACATAGGCGCCGGGGCGCGCGGTGATGGCGATGGTCAGCTCGTTTTCCTTGGCGATGCGCTGGAGCTTGCTGGCGTCGACATGCTGCACATAGCCCACCGAGCGGGCGTTGATGGGCATGCCCTGCGGCGCGATGATCTGCAGGCGGCAATCGAAAAACGGGTGCTCGGTGATCATGGTGAAGGCTTCGCGGGTGGCGTGCTCGACCCGGTCAATCGTGTGGCCCACGCGACCAATGGCCGAGATCTGGCCGATCCAGCGGATCAGCGCGGTCACCACTAGCACCACCACGCCCAGCGTCACCGCAAACAGGAACAGCCGTCCCGCCTCGCTGTAAAACCCGGCCGACAGCCCGATTATCCCGACGATGGAAAACAGGAACGCGCCGATAAACACCGAGATCGAGGTCTGGGCGCTGCGGTCGCCGGTGATCAGCGACACGGCGCGCGGCGAGGTGGAATTGGAGGCACTCGAGAGCGCGCTGACCATGGTGGAGAGGGCAAACACCGCCACCGTCAGCAGGCTCGATGCCAGAATGGTCAGGATCGACACCACGCCGTTGGAGGGCATGGTGAACGGCAGATTTTCCGGGGCGAAGCGAGCCAGAAACCAAGCGATGCCGATGCTCAATATGGCCACGACCGAGAACGCTGCGGGCAGAAACCACATGCGCTGCACGATCTGGCGTATCTGGAATGCAATCTGACTCATGGAAGAACCCCCTGCCCTTTATAACGCGGGCGCGGGCAAAGGGTTGTCGGAAATCGACGCGGTGTCGGCGCGCGTGGGCGCGGTCAGCCGCGCGGCCCGAACTTGCGCGCGGCATCCATGGCCAGGCCGAGCCCCACGCTGCCCAGCACATCGGTGCGCACCAGTTCCGCCTCGGGGAACAGCGCCTCGAGCCGCTGGGCGATGGCGGGCACCTGGGTTGAACCACCGGTCAGGATCAGGCTGTCGATCTGGCCGATGCCCACCCCGGCCCGCCTGAGGGTTTCGCCGATGGTGGCCTCGATCCGCTCCACCGAATTGGCCAGCGCGGCGGTGAATTCAGCAAGCGAGATGGCCGTGCTGATGGTCTGGTCGCGCACCGGGAAGGCAAAGTTGGTGGCGTCGGCATCCGAAAGCGCAATCTTGGCGGCCTCAACGGCGCCAACCAGCCGATGCCCCAGCCGGTCCTCGATCAGCTCGATCATGGTCTCCACCCGCTCACCCGCCTGCGCCTCGCGACGGGTGCCGCGCAGGTCGCGCAGCGCCTGGGCATTGTAGAGCCGGTTGATGCGGTGCCAGGTCGAGAGGTCATAATAGGGCGCGACCGGCAGATGGCGCTTGCCGTCCCGGGTCAGCGTGCCCAGCCCCAGCTCGGGCATGACCTTGGCCATCGAGAGTAGCCGGTCGAAATCTGTGCCGCCGACATGCACACCGGCCGTGGCCAGAATATCGCCGCTGCGATCGCTGGCCCGGGCCCGCTCTGGCGACACCCGCACCACCGAAAAGTCCGAGGTACCACCGCCCAGATCGACGATCAGCGCCAGCTTTTCCGTGCGCACCTGCCGCTCATAGTCGAGCGCGGCGGCAATCGGTTCAAACTGGAAGTCAATATGGCGAAAACCCTGCGCCCGCACGGCGCCTTCCAGCTGATCCTGCGCTGCGGCATCGGCCACCGGGTCATCATCGACGAAGTGCACCGGGCGGCCGCATACCACGCTATCGAGGCCGGCGCCCAGCTCTGCCTCGCCGCGCTGCTTGAGCTGGGCAATGAACAGCCCCAGAATCTCGACAAAGCCATAGCTGCGCGCCTTGACCCGCGTGGTGTCGCCGATCAGTGCTGTGCCCAGCACGCTCTTGAGCGAGCGCATCAGCCGGCCATCGGCGCCGGTGACATATTCGGCCACCGCCTTGCGGCCGAAATGGATGGTGTCATCCTCAAAGCCAAAGAACAGCACGCTGGGAATGGTCGGCTTGCCGTCTTCAAGCGCCAGCAGATGGGGGACGCCATCAGCGTCGAGCTGGCCCATGGTTGAATTGGACGTGCCAAAGTCGAGGCCGCAAGCTTGGGTCATTACCGCTCATCCATGGGAAAGGCGGGCGTCAGCGCGCCCGGGGGATGGCCGTCATAAGGGGTGATGGCGATGCGCGCAAGCCGGGGTCAGGCGGCTTTCTTGCGCTTGCGGTCCTGTGCGGGACGCAGGTCGATGGTCTCGACCCGGCCCAGACCCTTGCGTTGCGCCTTCTTGAGCGCATCGACCGCGGTCTGGAAAAACTTCTTGTCGTAACTGCCGCGCGGATTGCCGACCGCCAGCCCCATGCTGACGGTGACGGCACCGGCATGGCTTTCCTTGTTGCTCAGACCCAGGCGACGCACGGCCTCATGCATTTTGGCGGCGCTGGCTCGAGCCATGAGCACGGGTAGGTCGGGCAGCACCACGACAAGGCTCGAAGGTCCCCAGCGCAGGCAGGTGTCGGTGGCGCGGGGCAGGTTCTCGGTAATGGCCTGCATCACGCTGGCAATGCAGTCATCGGCTGCCGGTTTGCCATAGGCAATGAAGTAGTCGTTCATGGCATCGACTTCGATCACCAGCAGCGAGAGCGAGACATGACGATGGGCCGCAGCGGCCCAGCCACTGGCAAGCTCTTCGTCGATGCGTTCACCCAGTTTGGGACGCAAACCGATCGTGCGGGCAATGGCAGGCTGATCATAGGAGAGCTGGCGGCTTGCCGAAACCGGACGCAGTGATGCGAGCGCGGCCCGCACGCGCGGCCAGAACGGCTCTGCGACTTCCTTGTCGAACGCTGTGTCAGTCATTTCGCTGCCCATCCTAGGCCTGCACTCCCTCTGCACAGGGTTGATCAGGCCACAAGATGGTTAACGAGGCATAAAGATTTGCGGGGAAGGTAATCGTTCCGAACTTAAAGCTCTTCGGGCGGCTCCCATTCGGGCCACTCCACGGCGTGCTCTTCCCACGTGTCGGGTTCGACATCGCCTTCGAGTACGGTGCGCCCACTGACCGACACGCCGACGTCAATCACCGTCTGGGGATCGCCCGATACCAGCGGGTGCCACCAGGCCAGTCCCTTGCCCTCGGAAATGCGGCGATAGGCGCAGGTCTTGGGAATCCAGGGAATCTCGGTGACATTCTGCAGCGTCAGCTTGATGCAGTCGGGCACCTTGGCCTGACGATTGGGATAGTCGGTACAGCCGCAGGTATCACCGTCGAGCAACTGACAGCGCACATCCGAGGTGATCAGGATGCCCGTATCTTCATCCTCGAGCTTGAGCAGGCAGCAGCGGCCGCAGCCATCGCACAGCGCTTCCCACTCGGTCTCGGTCATTTGATCGAGGGTTTTTTCTTCCCAAAAGGCCATCTTAATCCGGTCATGGTAACACTATGGTCGGTTTGCGCTTGTGTGGCGCGCGCCGCAATCATATTCCAGCGATAATGTTGCATTGGCGCTGGGTTGCGGACAACAGTCTGTGAGTGCCAACCGGGGAAATCCGTGCAGGATCCGTTCTATACCAAGGAAAAGCGCAAGAAGACCTCCAGCATGCTGGCGGCCGATGCGTGGCTTGATTCCTCACTCTATGAGTTCGGCCAGTCGCTGGGCCGAGGCTGGACGCGCTTCCAGGATTTCATGTCGATTTTCCATGTCAGCGGCTTCAAGCGGCTGTTCGTGGAGATCGTTTCGGACGGTCTGTCCTTCTTTGCGATTGGCTGTGTGCTGATGGTGGCGCTGGCGGTGCCGGCCTTTGATGCCACCGCGACAGGCGAGTTCAACAAGGCCGAAGACTATTCGGTGGTGTTTCTGGATCGCTATGGCGCCGAAATCGGCCGCCGGGGCATTCGATCGGACGATTCGGTGGCGCTGGCCGATATGCCCGACTATCTGATCAAGTCGACGCTGGCGACCGAAGACCGGCGCTTTTATGACCATTTCGGCATCGACGTGGTGGGCACGCTGCGCGCCATCGTGAGTAATGCCGGCGGTGACAGTGGCACCCAGGGCGGCTCATCGATCACCCAGCAATTGGCCAAGAACCTGTTCCTGAGTTCGGAACGCACCATCGAGCGCAAGGTGATCGAGGCGTTCCTGGCGGTCTGGCTGGAGTGGCACTATTCCAAGGACGAAATCCTCAAGCTCTACTTTGACAACGCCTATATGGGCGGCGGCAATTTCGGCGTGGTGGCGGCGTCCGACTATTATTTCGGCAAGAAGGTGCAGGATATCAGCCTGGCCGAGGCGGCCATGCTGTCGGGCCTGTTCAAGGCCCCTACCCGCTATGCACCCCATGTCGATCTGGCGGCTGCCCGTGGTCGCGCCAATCTGGTGCTCAGCAATCTGGTCGCGGCCGGCTTTCTGACCGAAGGTCAGGTGACCGCCGCGCGGCGACATCCGGCGACCCCGATCGACCGGGTGGCAGATGCCAATTCGCCGAACTACTTCCTTGATTGGGCTTTTGTCGAAGCCAAGAAGCTGATCGAGGCGCGCAATCACACCACCAATAATTTTGTCGTGCGCACCACCATCGACACCACGCTGCAGAAATATGCAGAAGAAGCGGTGATTTCGACCGTGCGCGAGGGCGCCGAGCAGTATGATGTCGAACAGGCCGCCATGGTGGTCACCGATACCAAGGGCGCCATTCGCGCCATGGTGGGCGGCACTGATTACGGCAAGAGCCAGTTCAACCGCGCCATTGTGTCCACGCGCCAGCCCGGCTCGGCCTACAAGATCTTCGTATATTCCGAGGCGTTCGAGCAATTGGGGCTGACCCCCAGCGATATGATCACCGATCGACCGGTATGTATTGGCGACTGGTGCCCGCAGAATTATGGCCGCAGCTATAAGGGCACCGTCACCCTGGCCAGCGCCTTTTCGCAGTCACTCAATACCGTGCCGGTGACCCTGTCGATCAAGACGGGTCGCGATACCATTGCCGCGCTCAGCCACCGCATGGGGCTGCAGGCCGATTATCCCGTCACCCGCTCGCTGGCGCTGGGCGTGGCTTCGGTTTCGGTGCTGGATATGACATCGTCCTATGCGGTGCTGGCCAATGACGGTTACAAGACCCCGGCCTTCGGCATTACCCGCATGACCACGCTGAGTGGCGATCCGGTCTTTGACCTGGACCCCGATGCGCCGCGTGAACGCATTCTGAGCGAAACCACCGTCGCCAACATGAATTACATGCTGCGCGGCGTGGTCACCGGTGGCACCGGACGGCGCGCACAGGTGCCCGGTGTCCCGGCCCTTGGCAAATCCGGCACCACCTCATCATATCGCGATGCTTGGTTCTGTGGCTTTACCGGCAATTACGTTGCGGCGGTGTGGTTCGGCAATGACGACTATCACCCCACCAATAATCTGACCGGCGGTAATCTGCCCGCCATGGCGTGGCAGAAATTCATGGCTTATGCCCACACCAATATCGACATCAAACCGGTGTTCGGGGTCGATTTTGTGCCCGAGCAGACCATCATTGCCGACGCTGATGCCGATGGAACCGATACGGACATTCTCGAACGCCCACCGAGCCTGACCCCGGAAGCTGCGCGCAAGCTGGTGATTCTGGCCAATATGTTCAAAGCCGAGCGCGAAACAGGCAGCATCACCACCGAAGCCAGCGCCCCACTGCCCGCAGCCGTCGAAGAACTGTAGGCTTTGACTACAGTGTAGCGGGGCCACAATCAGTCCTCACGGGCCGCACAATCGGGCGTGAACCGTGTTCAGATCGCCGATATCGCGGCAGGCCGCAAGACTGGCTCGGTCGCGACGCGCGGCAAGCTGGCAGAGGCGCTTGGTGTGAGCATGGATGATCTGGGCTGATCAGTGCATCGACCCTTCCGCCCGCCCCGGCCCCTTGCTATAGGCTAAAGCCAGCCACTCCGCGCAGGTCCGTGTTGCCCATGCCGATTTTCAACCAGAGCCGCTAGACCGTGCGCTTTGTCCTCTATCTGCTGATGATGATTGCCGTTGCGCTCAGCGTGGGGTTCGGCCTGAGCTATTATGCGCTGACCGATGGCCGCCTGTTTGGCGCTGTGCAGGTGGGCCCCTGGACCGCCTGGCCAGATGTCGGCTCCGATGCCCCCAATCCCTATACGCGCGGCCTGTTGGCGCGCGAGGCCACGCTGCAGCTCGGGCAAGCCGAAGGGCTGCGTTTCAGCGCCAGCGTGGATGGTGACGAGCAGCCACTGACGAGAGAATGCAGCTACCGGGTCAAGGGCAATACGCCGCTGGCGACGGCCTGGACACTGGTGGCGCTTGATGCACAAGGGCGCAACATCGCGGCACCCGACACGCAGATGACCATGCGTTCCTCGGGTCTGGCACGGCTCAATGATGGCTCTATCGAGATCGGCATCGGCACATCGCTGATGCCGGGCAACTGGCTCGAGCTGACCGGATCGGGGCCGTTCAGCCTGGTGCTGACCCTGTACGACACCGCCGTGTTCTCGGGCTTTTCGAGTGATGAATCCATGCCCACCATTATCCGGGGCAATTGTTCATGATGCGGCTTTTGCTCTGGCTGGCTGGAGGCGTGCTGCTGGGCGGCATCATCCACATCATCGTCATCCTCACCCTGCCCCGGCTCGATGAGGACACCGTGTGGACCCGCATCGCGGCCATTGATGCGGTTGATCGCGTCACCATCCTGCCGCAGATCGCGCCTGGCGAACCCAACCCACTCGGCCTTGACCCCGAGGTGATCTACGGGGTGTGTCAGCTCGATCTGGCCAAGGGCCCCGGCTATATCAGCGGCGTGCTGCCCGAGGCATACTGGTCGGTTGCGATCTACAACGAGGCCGGCGTGGTGACCTATTCGACCACCAATCGCGATGGCATCGGCCAAACGCTGGAAATGGGCATTTTCAATGCCGCGCAAACCCGCCTGCTCGCGCAGCAGCAGCTTGATGTGGCCGAAGGCCTGCTGGTGGTGGAGTCCGATGATGACAACATCTTCGCGCTGGTGCGCCTGCTGCCGCCCCATCAGGCCATGCGCGCCCGCTTCGCCGATGTGCTGGCTCAAACCGGTTGCGGCAATCGGGCCGATCGATCAGGCAGCTGAGGAGCGCGACTTCTTGCTCTGACCCTCAAGCACGACGGCGGCGCTGACCGGGCGGCTGAAATAATAACCCTGGAACATGGTCGCGCCCAGCGCCCGCAGAGCGGCAATCTGCTCTGCCGTCTCGGTGCCTTCAACCACGCAGGAAATACCCAGGTTCTGGCACAGATCGAGTGTGGTCTTGACGATGGCCTGGCTGGCCCGACTGGTTTCGACATTGGCGACAAAACACTGATCGATCTTGATCCGGTTCAGCGGCAGCGTCTGCACGCGCGACAGGCTGGAATGTCCAGTACCGAAGTCATCAAGCGAGATGCGCGCGCCATGGGCCAGCAGCACGTTTAGCGCCGTGGTGGCCTCCTGGCTATCGTGCATCACTGCGGTTTCGGTAATCTCGAAATCGATGCGGCAGGGCTTGAGATCAGATGCTGCCAGAATGGCCGAGAGATTGTACATCGCATCGGCCGAGGCTAGATCGTGCATTGAGAGATTGACCGAGACACGCTGCTGATCGGGCAGTTTGGCCGCCAGATCGAGCGCATGGCGCACCATGCACTGGGTAATGCGCGGGATCAGGCCCAGCCGTTCGGCGATCGGGATGAAGCTGGCCGGCGACACCTGGCCCAGCTCGGGACTGTGCCAGCGCGCCAGCGCCTCATAGCTTTCAGGCCTGCCCGTCGCGATATTGATGATGGGCTGAAACACCGGCACGAGTTCATGCTCGAAGCTGGCCTGCAGCAGCGCTCGTTCAATCTTGTGGGTGTGGCTGATCGTGGCCTGGTGTTGTTCGCCAAAGACGACAAGGCCACCCTTGTGATGGTGCTTGGCCTCATAGGCGGCGTAGTCGGCACGGTCGAGAATGGTTTCAGCGGAATCACCCTCAAGCGATTCCGCGATGCCCAGTGAACCGCCCAGTCGGGCGACCGCGGCATCGAGATAGAAGGGCTGCTTGAGCTGGGTGATCAGCATTTGCGACCAACCCTGCAAAATCTCAGCGTCAGGCTTGCCGGGCAGCAGGATGCCGAACTCGTCGCCGCCAATGCGGGCCACGACTGGCTTGAGCCGGCCATCCCCCTGCAGTCGGCGCGCCACTTCGACCAGCACCTGATCGCCAGCGGCGTGGCCATAGGCATCATTGATGCCCTTGAAGCCATCGAGATCGACAATGCACACCACAACCCCGTCGGCCTGCTCGACCATATCGGTGAGCATCTGCATGAAGTGGCGGCGATTGGGCAGACCGGTCAGAAAATCTATATTGGCCAAACGGGCGCTCTTTTCGGACAGCTCGAGCGTGGCCAATTGCGCCGCTTCGCTGCGAATGCGCGCCGTCACCTCGCGCTGCACCACGCCGCGCAGCAGGGTGGAGAGCCCGATACAGGTCACCGCCGAGGCGATCGCGATAAAGATGTAGGGTCCAAAGCTGGCGGGTTCGCTGCTCCGCGCAACCAGCAGCATTGAGCCCAGCGCAGCGGCAACACTGATCAGGACGGAACGCTGGGTCACCGACGACATGGCAAAGGCCACAGCCAGAAGGGGAAAGTAGACCATTTTGGCCGGTTCGTAGTGCGCCAGCTGATAGGCCAGCACGTTGAGCAGCATCAGCAGATGCAGGACACCATTGAGGAGTTCCAGCCCGCCGACGGATAGTTGACGGGTTTCGACAATGCGCCAGAGCAAAACGGAATAAAGCGCCGTCGCCGCCGAGATGGACGCCATAACCACAAGTGTGATGCCGCTCTCATCGGGAAAGTGGGCGAAGGTGACGAAGGAATAGTAGGCCATCGTGGCAATCAGAAAGCCACGATGCAGGGGCCGGTAAGCAACGGCGATGTGCTCGGCTAAACTCTTCTGTACGCTCACAGAATCGACCGTTGAAACGGATGCGGCTGTCTGGCCTTCTGGCCCGCGCTCAGTCTTCATCTATTCCGTCACCGCCATTCTTGGCGCGTCCCTGTTCAAGCCTTTCGTTGTAAGCAGATTGTCCGAAGCAATATTTAATGGCGGACCAGTATTGGGGAAATACAGTCGCTTATCTGCATTTAAGCTCGTCAAATGCGCACAGCGTTACCAATATCCTACCCATGCATATATTTGCACGGGCGCCGCAAAATTACAGCATGTCAGACTACATGCAGCTCAGGCCGCATCGCGCCGGAGCGTTTCGAGTTGCTCGCGATCGAGCGGACCGGCACCAAGATCATCGGCCCTGGCAGCGATTGCCGAATAGCCCAGTGCCAGCGCGGCGCCCTTGAGCGTATGCAGGGCACTCTTGAGCGCGAATTCATCGCTCTGACCGAGTGCGACAATGGCGCGATCAACCAAGTGCACGGCATCGGTCTTGAACTGCACCTCAAGCTGCCTGAAGCTGTCGGGACCCAGCTCTTCGATCAGGGTTTTCTGGTAGTCCTGATCGATATCGCTGGGGGTCAGATCGAGCGGGCGGTTCTCTAGCTGGTGCAGCAATGGCGACAGGGTGGCCTCGAGCTTGGCGCGGGTTACCGGCTTGGCGATGAAATCGTCCATGCCCACGCGGGCGCAGGCCTGCCGGTCCTCGGTCATCGCATTGGCGGTCAGCCCGACAATGGGCACGTTGAACCCCAGAGCGCGGGCATGACTGGTCGCGGTGACGCCGTCGAGCACGGGCATCTGCATGTCCATCAGCACCAGATCCAGGCCACCCATGGCGATCGCATCAATGGCCTCTTCGCCATTATGGGCGTAGACCGGCTGCAGCCCCATCTTTTTGACCAGAGCCCCGGCAACCTGACGGTTGATGGCATTGTCATCGACAATCAGCACCCGCCCGGTTCTGGCGGCCGGCTCGCGTCGGCTCGGTGACAGGCCCGGCAGGGTTTCCAGCGGCATGGCGGCCAGATCCGGTTGCTGCTCGTGCGCCTCGACGGCCGAAACGGGCAGCGTGAACCAGAAATTGCTGCCATGGCCGGGCGTGCTGTCGACGCCGATCTGGCCGCCGACAGCCTCGACCAGCCCCCGACAGATCGCCAGTCCAAGCCCGGAGCCGCCGTGCACGCGGGTGCTGGAGCTATCGAGCTGGCTGAACTGCTTGAACAGGTGGCGCACATCGCCTGCTGCAATGCCCGGTCCGGTGTCCTCCACCCGACAGCGCAGCACGCCGTCGGCGATCGTGGCAACGATGCTGACCGCACCATGCTCGGTAAATTTGAGGGCATTGCCAACCAGATTGACCAGCACCTGGCGCAGCTTCGCCGGATCAGCGGTGAGGGTGACATCGGGATAGGAAAAGCTGAACTGCAGCTGCGCGGCCTTTGCCCGAGGCGCCATCATGTTGCGCACAAATTCCATCACCTCGGCCAGCGCGAAGTGCTGGGGCTGTGACTGGATGGCACCAGCCTCAAGCTTGGAGAAGTCGAGCACGTCATTGATCAGGTCGAGCAGCATGTCACCGGACTGGCGGATCACGCCCACCTGCTCGGCCTGCTCGGTATCAAGCGGGGTGTCGGCCAGCACGTCGGCCATGCCGATAATGCCGTTGAGCGGAGTGCGGATTTCGTGGCTCATCGTGGTCAGAAAGATGGATTTGGCTTCGCTGGCCGCCCGCGCGGCGCGGGCCGCCCGTGCGTTCTTCTGGCTGAGCAGTTCGACCTCGCGACCATTGCGCGAAAGATGCGCCAGTTGCAGCGCCAGCATGACGACAGTCAGGATCAACCCTATGGTGAGCGCTGCCATTGCCAAGCCGATATGAACATAGGCCTGCATGGTCGCTTCGCGCTCATTGACGCGGATTTCTCCCACTGCAGCATTGGCCGCGACGATCAAGCTGCCTGTGGCGCTGCGCAATTCGGTCGCGGCGGCGATTATCGCATCAATACGGGTCGCCAACTGCTCTGGATTGGTGGCCAGTGCATCCAGTTCAGGGGTAAGAGCGAGCACCTGATCGCTTACTGCGCGCGCGCTGTCGCCGACGTCAGACCCGGCACCAAAGACTATTGCATAACTACCGCCGCCCAGCAGGCCAATACGGCTATAGAGCAGGTCGAACCGCAGCAGCAGCTCATCCACGGTGCTGTCGACCTTGGCATGCATGGCCGCTTCAATGAGACGTGAGGTTTCACGATCGACCTGATAGGCGGCCCATACGGCGTCCTCGCGCACACTTTGCGCCTGCGCATTCTGGCGCTCATCAATGCCGAAAACCAGCCAGATCACCGATGCCAGCATGATCGCGCTGGCCACGATGAGCACAATGATGCTCCACCCGATCCGCCGCGTCACTTTGCGCCGAAGTTTTATCGCCTTGCCAGCCATGCCTATTTCACCGCGATCGAGGTGACCTGCCAGACGGAGCGACCAAAGATAACTTCGTTGTAAAGTTCTTCGTCCTGGTCGAAGGGGTAGATGACAAAGGACGGCCCCTTGTCACGCACCGATAGCGGCTGCCCGTCAATCTGGTTGGCAAGTATGATGCGGTAGTTCTCGAAATCCGCGAAGGGGATATCAGCCGAATAGTCGTTCAGCGCCGTGACGGTCACGGTGGTGCCGCTGGCGCCGACCAGTTCGAGCAAGGCCAGGGCTTCTGGCCCGGTAAAGCTCTGCGCGGTGTCATACCAGGGCGTGGTGGCGGTTGTGGTATGCTGCGGCAATGCATCAAGCATGGCGCGATCAAACTCTGCGCGGCCAGTTGCATTGGTGTGAGCGATGTTGCCGGTGACGGTCAGCAACACCGGCCCTTGAGGCGTTTGCAGCGGCACAGCCTGGGAAGGCACCGCAGCGAACGCGACAAAGGCAATGGCGAGGGTGGTGAGACGGGTGTGCATGGGCTGTTCTCAGGCTGCGGTCTGAAGCTTGGCGGCGGCCGTGAGCGGCGCGATCCGCCCCCAGGCGCGCTCGAAGGCGGCTACGCAGTTGGGATCAAACTGGCTACCTGCGCACCGATTGATTTCGGCGCGCGCCTGGTTGACCGGCCAGGCCTTCTTGTAAGGGCGCTCGCTGCATAGCGCGTCGAACACGTCGGCGACTGCAGTGATACGCGCGGCCAGGGGAATCGCGTCGCCGGCAAGACCATTGGGGTAGCCTTTGCCGTCCCACCGTTCATGGTGGCCCAGCGCTACAATGGCGGCCATCTGGACCAGATCTGAACTGCCACCAGAGAGAATTTCTGCACCGATCGCCGCATGGGTGCGCATGATGTCGAACTCTTCATCGGTCAGCCGGCCTGGCTTGTTGAGAATAGCGTCGGGCACACCAATCTTGCCGACATCGTGCAGTGGCGCAGCCAGAGCCAGCGTGCGGGCAAAGGCTTCGCTCTGCTGCATTTCTTCTGCGATGAACTGCGAAATCTGGGCGACGCGCTCAATATGCTGACCGGTCTCCCCGTCGCGAAACTCGATGGCGCGCGCCAGCCGGAACACCACTTCCTCTTCCCGCTCCTGCAAATGGCGCGTGGCGCGGTCCACCCGCACCTGCAGGTCTTCGCTGCGCTTGGCGAGCGCATTCTGGGCCTGACGCAAATCCAGCAGGTTTGTCACCCGGGCCCGCAATTCAAACGGATCGACCGGCTTGGTCAGGAAGTCAGTAGCGCCAGCTGCAATGGCCTGCAGCCGCAGGGCACGATCGCGGTCCGCAGTGATCATGACCACGGGCACATGGGTGTGCATCGCCGTTGCACGCATCTCCTGGATCAGTTCCAGCCCATTCATGCCCGGCATGAGGTAGTCGACGATGACCAGATCCCACACGGATTCGGACAGTGCTGCCAGGGCGTCCAGCGAGTCCGCAAAACCGGTGCACTGAACGTGCTCCAGCCGACCGACCAGCTGGCAGATAACGGCGAGGTTGGAGCTGTTGTCTTCAACGACCATTACGCGCATCTTGGATCTCCTAGTGAGACCCTGCATAATAAATTCCGTTGCGGAATTCATTCTGTTAAGGCGCGTAGGCTTTCCCGTTTATTACTGAACAGACGTCACAATGTATCATCGCCCTGCGCCATTGCAGAACGATGAACGCTTGAAAACAAATGATGTCAGGTCTTTACCTAAGCTAGGCCCCAGCGGTCAGAGTGCTTCGACAACATCGGACAGCATCTGTCGGACCTGCCCTGCCACCGACTGCAACTGCGCGTTCTCGATGGCGCTCATGGATGCAACAGGGTCAATCGCACTGACTTCAACGCCGCCATTGTCCAGTTCGCGGACGATAACATTGCAGGGCAACATGGCCCCGACCCGAGGCTCCAGCTTAAGCGCCTCAAAAGCCATTTTCGGATTGCAGGCACCAAGGATCACATAGCCCGGAATGGTCTCATCAAGCTTGGCCTTCATGGTCTTCTGCACGTCGATCTCCGTGAGCACACCAAAGCCCTTATCGGCAAGCGCCGCCCTGGTGCGATCGATGGCGGCCTCGAACGTGGTATCGGCCAGGGTCTTGTTAAAGGTGTACATATCGATCTCCAGCATTTGAACGGCAAAGGGGATTGGGGCGTTCCGCGTCTGAATCGCCACGAAGGAAACGCCTCAGGAACACGCACGTTCCGACAAAAGCCGGTCCATCCCGTACCGCTACAATATGCCGTTTTACTCAAACGCAATTGAGACAGGTCAAATCGCGCAGCCACGGGCCTCTGGTATTTTTCTCCGGGTCGCCGCTATTGTGCGTTCTGCGGTAGGCCATCGGCGATTTCGTAATAGTCACCCTTGTCGGCCACGAAGATGTGCAGGGCCAGCTTGGTGCCGGCCGGGCCGTCAAACGCCCCCATCATGATGCCGATCCAGTCGAGGTGGACCGGATCAAAGAACAGCGAGGATCCACACACAGCACAAAAGCCGCGCCGCACCTTGTCCGATGATTTGAACCAGTTGATCTTGTCGTCGCCTGTCACAGTTAGCGATGCTCGTGGCACATCGACACCGGCTTCGTAGTGTCCGGTGTGTTTGCGGCACATGGTGCAGTGACAGGCAGATGCCTCGGGCAAGTCGCCCGCAACGCTGAACTGCACGGCGCCACACAGGCAGGATCCCGAATGCATGATCGTCCCCCTTCAGACATGACTGGGCGGAGATTGAACCGTTTTGCGCCGGTGAACTAGCCCATCCACGCCAGAGAACTGATGGCCAGAACGCCAAAGCCGCTCAGCACCAATCCGGACAGTCCTGCGACCCAGCCTGCAAAACCGGCTGGCAGACGCTTGTGGGCCAGCGCCACGCCGCCGCTGAGCAGGACCCACCAGCACAGCGAGCCGAGGAAAATACCGGCAACGACCATGACGGCGCCGCCGTCCCGCGCATCATTGGCCAGTCCCAGCCCGGCAAAGATGGCGGTAAACGAGACAATGGTCAGTGGACTGGTCAGCGTGAGCATGAAGGTCGCCAAAAGGGTGCCCAGCAGGTCCCCGGCGCCAATACGGGCCGCCTTTGATGCCGGTTTGGGCCTCATGCTCCGCCAGCCCAGCCAGATCATGAACATCCCGCCCACCAACCGCATGGGGCCGTCGACATGGCTCAGCAGCGCCGCAAAAGCGGCAAAACCCAGCGCAGCCAGCGTGGCATAGAGTGCGTCGGCCAAAGCGGTGCCCAGACCGCCAACCATGCCAGCCCAGAAACCGCGCTCAAGCGTGCGATTGATGCACAACGCGCCAATTGGACCCAGCGGCGCGGCGATAGCCAGGCCCAGTATGAAGCTTTTGATGAACAGGGCTGGGTCCATGGCGGTGCTAGACTGCCACCATGCCAAGGCCACCCAGCACCCCGCCGCTCACGGCCAGCGCCAGCACCACCACCCATGGGGGTGCCTTCCAGGCGACCAGCAATACAATGCCTGCGACGGCCAGAGCAAAGTCGATCGGTCCCAGCACGGCGCTGGTGAAAACGGGATTGTAGAGTGCGACGCCCAAAATACCGACCACGGCAGCATTGGCGCCCCGCATCCCGGCTTGCGCTAGCGGACGCGTGCGCACTGTGTTCCAGAAGGGCAGCACGCCCACCAGCAGCAAAAAACCCGGCGCGAAGATCGCAAGCAGTGCAATCAGGCCGCCGCCAATATCATTGGGCATGGGGGTTTGGGCGGCGCCCAGATAGGCAGCGAAGGTGAAGAGCGGACCGGGCACGGCCTGGGTCGCGCCATAGCCGGCAGTAAAGCTGTCGGCGGTCAGCCAGCCCCGCGCCACTGTCTCGGCTTCGAGCAGCGGCAGCACAACATGGCCGCCGCCAAACACCAGGGAGCCGGCACGATAAAAGGCGTCAATCATCCCCATGGCGTGGTTCTCGGCCATGCCGGCCAGAACAGGCAGCCCCAGCAGCAACACGGCGAACAGAACAAGGGCAATGAAGCCGGTCTGGCGACTGACGGAGAAATGAACCGGCGATGAGCCGGGAATCGGCAGATCACGACATAGCCAGAGCCCGCCGATCACACCCAGCACAATAGCCAGCACCTGCCCCAGCGCGCCGGGTACAAGCACCATGACGGCAATCGCCAATACGGCGATGCTGGCGCGGATACGGTCTGGTGTCAGCGATCGGGCCATGCCCCATACGGCTTGGGCCACCACCGCGACTGCCACGAGCTTGAGCCCATGCAGCACGCCCTGAGCGATAGCGCCATCAAGCGCATTTGCGGCCATGGCAAAGGCGATCAGCAATGCTGCCGATGGCAGGGTGAAGGCGGCCCATGCCGCGAGAGCGCCCATGGGCCCTGCCCGCCACAGGCCCAGCGCGAAGCCGACCTGGCTGGAGGCCGGCCCGGGCAGGAACTGGCACAGCGCCACCAGATCGGCATAGGCGGCGTCATCAAGCCATTTGCGCCGCAAGACCAGTTCGTCGCGAAAATAGCCCAGATGGGCAATCGGGCCGCCAAAAGCGGTTACGCCGAGCTTGAGAAAGGCGGCAAAGACTTCGCCCGGCGATCCGGCGGGTTTGACGGGGGAGGTATCCAAGGGGGGCTCCGGAATGGCAGGCGCTACTTCTGCAGCACGATCTCGGTGTCGCCCCTATTTTGGAAGCGTGACGGTATCACGACACTACCCTTGCCGCGTCCCGAGGTGCCATCGCCGCAAAAATCATGGCGGTTGGCGCGGGTGACATAAACCGACATCTGCCGCAGCGCCTCATCCACCGTCAGTGACTGCTCATGGGGTGTCTCCACCAGCAGGCTGTCCAGCGCGAAGTCATAGCTGTCATAGCGATAGTTCAGGGCCCGCACGAACCAGGCGATATAGGCGTCGTTCTCATATTTGCGGGCAGCGACGTCGCCAGAGGCACTTGCAGGCAGGTCGGCGCGCAGGCTGGCCAGGGCGGCAGCGCGCTGCTGATCAACCGCGATCACCGCGCAGATGGCGGCAAAGGTGGTCGGCAGTGTCTGGTTGTCGATCGAAACATTGGCGCCGACCGTGCTGTAGCGGGTGCGCGAGGACTGGTAGGCCGTCTTGCGCAGATAATCGTAATAGCGATCGGTCTGGTAATAGGTGTCTTTGGGCGGGATGATCCGCGTGCGCTGCAGTTCGACCGAGGTGTCGAACAGCCAGTCCTTGGCATGGGGCGCGATCAGGAACCGCCAGACGCGATCGTGCATCTCGGTTTCCTGGTCGGTCTTGTTGAAGCCGGACACGGGCTCTTTGCGCATGCCGGCAATGACGTTGCCGGCCGCAGGCATGGCGGTGTCATGCGTGAAGCTGGGCTGCGCGCGGCCGAAATCGCCGACAGGTCGCGCGATGCAGCCAGCCAGCAGGCCGGTCAGCGCGACAATCGTAATCAGGCGCAGGCTTGTGCGAACGCGGTCAACCACGCTTTCGTTTTGGCCGAGGGTCGAGAGACTTCTTAGGTAGAGACGGCGTCCCGCGTTCATAACGCACCCCGGTAAAAATCAGGATCTGGGCGTCGACAGGTTTTCTTGTTCCCGTATCAAGCGACTTCCGTCGCCCATCGAATTTGACGAGCTTTCCCAAGCTGCCCTCCATCTGAACTCGCTCCCCCTTTCCCTGAGGACAGCGTCTCGTGTTGCAAATCGGCCAGCACGACGCCCCTCGTGCTTCCGAAACCCATTAAGAGATCGTCAAGGTTAACAGTCTGCTAACGAATTGGCGGCAAAGGTGGGTACACATCGAATGTGATGCGATTCCGAAGTGACGGTTCTTATAAAATGCTTGGTTTCCAGCCCTACGAGACGTTTCAACTGCTGATCGAGACCGGCGGCATTGACCGAACGAACACGCTTTTGATTGCGGCGTGCGACGCCTATACGCGGCGCGGCAAAGCGACTGCTCCCGAAATGGAACAGTTTGAGGCGCTGGCCAGCCGCCTGTTCCCGATTGCCGGCCCGCAGGCCAAGGCAAAGGGTGCCGCCATTCTGGGTCGTGCCGAGGTTCTCTCGCCAGCGCTGGAGCGTCTGGTGGTCGAGAATATCGGCGAAGACCTCAACACATTCCTCAATGGCGCCAAGGAGTTGTCCGAGCAGACCATGCTCAGCATCGTGTCGCGCTATGACGTGCCGGGCGCTGCAACCATTGCCGCCCGCCCCGATCTTTCCAATGTGGTGCTGGCCAAGCTGTTCCAGATGAACTCGCGCAAGGTCTACCGCGCGCTGGCCTCCAACACCCATATTGTCCCCCGGGGCGCCTATCTCAGCGCCCTGGCCCGTTCGGCGCAGATGGACCACATGGTCGCCGAGTCGCTGGCCAAGCGGTCCGATTTCGACGCGGCCCTGCTGGCCCCGGCCTTCTTTGATCTCTCCGACACCGATCGTCTCAAGGTCATTCAGGCCTTCGCCCATCGCGAAACCCCTGTCGCCCCAATCAAGAAGACCATCGAACAGTTGACCGTTGCCAATGCCGAGCTGACCAAGGCGCTGATGAAGCTGTTCTCGGAGAACCGCCGCCCCGAGGTCACCAAGCTGCTCAGCCAGATTACCGGTCTGGATGAAGTGCGTTGCGGGCAGATCGCCCATGACGTTACCGGCTCTGCCCTGTTCGTGATCCTGCGGGCCTTTGGCTGCAGCGCCTATGACGGGCTCAAGGTTCTGATCCACGCGACCAGCCACGACAATGATCGCTCGCGCGCGCTGGCTGATTTTGCCACCATGTTCGGCAATGTCACACCGGATGCAATGGCTTATCTGATGAGCGCCTGGCGTGGCGAAGTGAACCTGCTCGAACTGGCCAAGCCAGAATACAAGCCGTTCACCGAGACCAGCCGCCGCACGCCATCTAGCCTTGCACCAGCGCATAATCCTGTGGTGGAACAAGCCATCGAGGCTCTGGCACGCATCGGCATCAAGCGCGCCAGCTAGGCGCGGCTCGGAAACAGGACATGTGGGCTATTTGACGACATCGATGCCCACATCGTCGCCGCGCAAGTCCAGACTGAGCACCCAGAGATCGGGATCGAAATCGACTTCGCGGGCGATGCGATCGCGCACGTCTGCAGCCGAACTACGATGGAAACGCTGCTGAAACACCAGAGCCGCGCTGTCATCGGTGCGACTGACCATGGGCGCAGGTGTATAAAGCGAGACCGTGCCGTCGAGATGGTCAACTTCAATAAAGACCTGGCCGGCGATCGGGTCACCGCGCCGAGAAACCACGCACATATTGCCCAGATCATTGTGCCGCCGCACGAACACACCGCACCAAATATCGCTACGGAGCGTGCTCACCTAGATGGAAGCGCCGGCGCTGCGCAGCAGGCTCACGAGGTCAGGCTTTACCTCACCGGTGAGCTTGTAGCTGTGGAAATTCTCGAACTCACGGATCGCGCGGGCTGTTGAGTCACCGGGCTGACCATCGATGGAGCCATGATAAAAGCCAAGGCTGGCGAGGCCGCGCTGGATCTGGCTGACCAATTGCTGATCATTGGCTGGCGCACCAGTGCTTACACCAGCCACCTGCTGCGGCGCAGGGGTGGCCGGGGCAGCAATCGGGGCCGCCATGGGTTCAAGCGAGGCCACCTGCACAGGCTTGGGCATGGGTTGGGCGGAACTGCCCAGCGCGACGGCCGGACGCGGACTGGTGCCTTGCGCGGCAGGCGTGCCACCAACTGCCGCAACAATGGAATCAATGGTCTGCGCGGCAGCATTGCCGACGGTATCAACAGCATTGTCGACTGGCGTCAGGGTTGGCAGGCGGGCGATCACCTGCACCTGCTCAACTGGCTGGGTCGGTGCTGGCTGAACGGGCTGGGCAACGGCCTGCTGCACGGGTTCAGGGCGGGTGGCGACCGGCGCCGGACGCGGCGCGATCTGAGCGGCCTGCTGGGTCATGGGAACTCGGCCTGCTGCGTCGGCTCCCAGGATTGCCTCCACGACGGCGGGCGTCAGCGCGCCTGTGGGCTCAAGCCCGTTGCGCTCTTCAAACGACCGGATCGCATTGGCTGTCATTGGCCCGTAAAAGCCATCGACCTTACCGTTGAACAGGCCAAGCTCGGTCAGTTTCTTCTGGACGGCAAAGGCTTCTCGATTGCCAACAGGCGCTTCTGGAATGCGCTGGGTCGGCGCTGCAACGCTGCCTGTGGTGTCATTGGCTGGCAAAGGCGCGACAACAGCCAGACGCTCGGCCGGCGCTGGAGCGGGCTCAGGCGCGCTAACGGGGTCCACAATTGCGGTCTGCCCGCTTTGGGCCGGCGCAAAGAACGGCGCAGGATGGTGGCCGGGCTGGAAATAGAGCGCATTGCTGCCCGCCAGTGCGGTCAGGGTCACCAGCGCCATCAGACCGGTCGATGCCAGCGGCGCCTTCATATAGTGCGACAGGGCCCATAGGCCTGCGCGACCCAGCGAGGCCGCGACAGCGCTTCCTGCAGCCAGCGGCAGGTGAGTCAGAGTGGATGCTGTCATTGCGCTTTTCTTTTTTCGTCTTGCCATGGGGTGCTGCGTTCGGCGGCTTGTTCTCTGTGGAGTGGGGTGATGGTGGCAGTCTCTGCGGTGTTTATTGCTGGACCGTTTATGGGAAGCAAGACAGTCACTGTTGTCCCCGCTCCGATCTCGGACATGGCACGCAGGGTGCCTTCATGCAGTTCGACCAGTCCCTTGACGATCGACAGCCCCAACCCGGTACCTTCGTATGGCCGGGAAAGGCCGCCCTGCGCCTGGAAGAAGGCTTCACCAACACGGGCAAGCGACTCAGGGGCCATACCAACACCTTGATCGATCACGGACATGTTCAAACTTTGGCCCTGCCGCTTCATGTTGACGACAACCGTGCTGCCGGGATGGCTGAACTTGATGGCATTGGACATCAAGTTGAGCAGGATCTGGCGGCAGGCGCGCTCATCGGCATTGAGGGTCGGCAAATTGTCTTCGACATTACTGACAAGGCGGACGTCGCGTTCCTGGGCCAAAGCCTCGACCATGTTAAAGCACGGCTCGATGATGTTCTGCAGTTCAAAGGGTTCGCTCTGCAGCTCGAACTTGCCAGCCTCGATGCGCGACATGTCGAGGAGCATGCGGACAACCTCGAGCAGATGTTTGCCACTCTGATGGATCAATCCGGCATATTCGCTGTGGGTCGGCGACAACTCACCCCCAATGCCTGTACTCATCATTTCGGAGAAGCCGACAATGGCATTGAGCGGTGTACGCAGCTCGTGTCCCATGGTGGCCAGGAAGCGCGACTTGGCGCTGGACGCTTCCTCGGCGGCCCGGTGGGCCTCGATCATGGCCGCTTCGTTGTCCTTGCGTGCGGTGATGTCACGGAACAGCGCGATGACTTCATGGCGCACACCGGTATTGTCCGGATCAAGGACCGGGGACAGGCTGATCTCGACCCAGACGAAGCGGGGTACGGTCGGCGAGGAATGCGGATCGTCCTGACGCATCCGCACTTCGATCAGCCGGGTCTCCCCGCCCTGATTGGCGTCGGCGAAGGCGGTCAGATAGGCAGGCCGATCCATCACATGCATGCGCGCGCCGAGACCGCTACCCGTCAGCTCAAAGCGACGGCAACCAAACAGCGTTTCGGACGAACGCGACGCCAGCAGCACTTCGCCATTGCTGGAAAAGCGGATGACTGCATCCTGAACATGCTCGATCAGGTGACGATAGGCGGTGACCTGGGCCTTGTCGTAGACTTCAAATGCCCCGTTGATGCGGTTGGCAGTGTGGATGACCACGCTGACGCTGACGGCCAGGGTAATGCCCGATGCCAGCGTGAGAATGCCTGACGGCATGAACGGGGTCGGCACGCCAATGATGGCGGTAACGGCGCCCAGCGCAACAATGGCCGTTGCCATGATCCAGCTATGCTGGCGCAATCTGGTGTGGCCGAGCAGCGCGGCCAGCACGGGCCCCATCAGCGCGACGGCCATGCCGATATCGGCAAATCGATTATCGGCCAGGGTCAGCAGCAGCCCCAGACCAAGCAAGGTATAGACCTGGCCGGCAACGGCCTGCTGAAACAGCTGGCGCTGATGCAAAGCCAGTGTCGTCATGCCGCTCGCCAGCGCCACTGTGGCCAGGATGAAGGGCAGGACGGTGCCGGTGACCAGCCAGTAAATGGCCAGCGGCATGACCAGAGCGCTGGTGACGATCGCAATTCGGGAATTGTTGGCCAGCGTCTTGCGACGCAGCACTTCGGGCCGGTTGCCGGACCCGGCGACGGCCAGGGGCATCTCTTTGCTTGCGACAAAAGAGAAGAGGCTACGCATATACACAATACTCACTATCACGACGCCAGCGGTGACGGTGCCGAGGCACCCCGGGTCAGACATTTACGCGTCCCACCCGGCCCGGATGAACTCCGGGTCTTGTTGAGCCCACACTGGCGGCCAAGAGCTAAGGCGAGCTTAAATCTCGGGCCACCAATGGCTTGGCGATGGGTCCAGAGGGGCCTTTCTGGGGTTAGCGTAAACAAGGTGTTTCGCTTGCTGCCAAACTGCGTGGCAATTGCCTCAAATTTTATCGAATTGCCCCAGTCCGGCTTAAGAGGCGGGGCGTAGCTTGGTTTGTGCAGGGTCATACAAGCCCTGCGAAAACTATGGATTACCAGATGTTTGTCGTCGTTCGTTCCGTTTTTTGGCTTGCCGTCGCCTATATGGTGATCCGCCCCGGCGTTGATCTGCCCGATGGCAATGCCGTCGCCGCGCAGGCCATGGCGGCCGGTTCTCAAGTGGTGAGCGAACAGATCAATCGCATCGAATGCACAGATATCACATGCGCTGGTGGCAAGGCCGTGTTTGCCGCAGCGCTGCAGTCTTCCCCGTCAGTCGGTCTTCCCATGCATGTGATGCCGACAAGCAGTCTGGCCCCCATTCCCCGGCCCCGGCCGGACTGGGCGGGTTAAGCGGCGCCACTACGGCGCCCTGAAGTACCCCAGGGTTCGTGTCTCTTCCCCAAGTGACGCACTCCAACGACCCTGGCCCTGCCCCAAGCACGCTGCCCCGTGCTTGGGGCTTTTTCTTTAGATGTGCGATGATGCCGCCGCGATGTCGCTTGCGAGCGCTGCGCCGGCCCCCTAGATAGGGGGCATGAGTGAGCCAGCAGCCTTCCAGGATATCGCCGAGAACCTGTCCTTCCTTGACGACTGGGAGGATCGCTACCGCTATCTGATCGAGTTGGGGCAGGCCTTGCCCAAGCTCAGCGACGCAGAAAAATCCGATGAGAACCGGGTGCATGGCTGCGTATCGCAGGTCTGGCTATCGGCAGAGACCGAAGCGCAGGACGGGCAGACCGTGCTGCGCTATCGCGGCGAGAGTGACGCGATGATCGTTCAGGGGCTGGTCGCCATTCTCCTGGCACTCTATTCAGGGCGCCCTGCCGGCGACATCGCGGACACCGATGCCATTGCCATCTTTGACAAGCTGGGCCTGCGCGAACACCTGACGGCACAGCGTTCCAACGGGCTGGTGGCAATGGTCAATCGTATCCGGTCTGAGGGGGCCGCCCTGCGCTAGGCGGCTGCCGGCGTAACCGGACCAGCGGGCGGCTTGTTGCGGCTCGCGAACCGCTTGCTGACAAAGCGCAGCAGCGGCAGTTCACCCCATTGGTAGAGCATCCAGCCGGCCGTTGTGCCGCCGATGATCGAAACCGCCGCTACCAGATAGTCCGCGAACATATCTGCAGGGTCCAGCAGCTTGAAGGCGATGCCCGACAGGATCGCCACCTCATATATGTGCACCAGATAGATGGAATAAGAAGCATCGCCAATGCGTTCGAACAGGCCGATGCGTGGCATGACTGGCTCAAGCCGCACCAAAAGAAGCACCAGCGCCGTCGCGAAAATCAGGAAGCCGATAAAGGCGTAGCCATCCTCGACAATCTCGGCGCCCCAGGCGAATCCCTCAATCATCGCGATCAGACCAACAATGGCAGCTGCATAGATCGCGTTTCGCGAGAGTTGGCCGATCTTGCCGCGCATGGTTGCCAAGCCCACCCAGGCGCCAGCACAGAAGGCCAGCGGCATGTAGCTGGTGTAGAATTGAGGAATGGCCGACTGCGGCTCAAAGATAAGCCCCATCAGCGCCAGTGCGGAAAATGCGATGGTGAGGCAAACCACCCGCGCGCCCGCGCCCAGAAAGGCCAGCAGGGCGAAGCTGACATAGAAGAACATCTCATAGTTGAGTGTCCAGCCGAGCTTGTAGAGCGGATGAATGCCGCCGCTGACCGGATTGTAGAAGGGTATGAACAGCAGGGACAATACCAACTGGGTGCCGTCATAGACCGTCGTCTTGAATATCTGTGGCGCGTAAAGCGCCAGCGCAGCCGCCAGCAGGGTGGCGATCCAGTACATTGGAACGACGCGGATGAAGCGACGCCGGAGGAATTCGGCGGCTGAAAAGCGCCCTTCCCCGGTCACCACAACCATGATGAATCCCGAGATCACGAAGAACAGAATGACCCCGAGCCACCCCAGGCGGCTAAAGCCGAGATTGTGCTCGACCAGCGGGTACAAAAGGGCGTGCGATGCCAGGACAAGTATCGCCGCCAGTCCGCGCAGGTATTGGATCGAGAAGAATTTGTGGCCCATGAATTTCGGTTATCACGCAATTTGTATGACCAATCATTACCAATCATTACGTAGTTAAGAACAGTCTTCCGCGATAATCGGCAGACGTTCGCTGCGCCAGGTTCGGGCAGACAGGTGTTCCGGGCCGGCCGCTTGTTCGAGCAGCCCCAGTTGTGCGGCGAGTTGGCTAAGGCCGATGCGCAATACCAGCTTGGCGCTGCGTCGTGGCCAGCGGCGCTCGGTCTCGACGGCCTGCAGGCCCTTGCCCACCCCGCACACATCAAACAAGACGCCCCAGCAATCGGGCGGCAGTTGCGCGGCCAGACGGTTCAGGCGCTGTCGCGCGTGACTGGCGCTATCGGCAATATCCCCGGGGGTTCCGCCCGACTTGCTGCCCACCCGGGCCGGGTCATAGGACATGGTCAGTCTTGGCGCGAGCTGGGCGCGCCGGATCAAACGCTCAAGGCGCTGCGCTGCCTGCACGTGGTGTGGCCCCAAAAAAGCCTGCCCATCATTGTCGCGACTGGCGGCCAGTCGATCCACTGCGGTCTGATCAGTGGGCATGAAGGGTCCCCGCGTCCAGCTGTGCCTCGAGCTGGCGCTCAAGCCCACTCACGTCCTCGTCGAACCCTGGGTCGTCACGCAGATCTTCAATGACCGCACAGGCATACGAAACGGTGGTCCGATCGCGGCCAAACGCATCGCCGATTTCACGCAAGGTGCACCCCAGAATGACGTGCGAGAGATACATGGCCAATTGCCGGGCCCGGGCCGTTCCCATGCGGCAGCGCGAACGGTGGGTCAGCAGGCGAACAGGGATGCGTTTTTCGCGCGCAATCAACGCAATAGCCGCGTCGCATGCGCCGGTGTTGATTGACGGCGCGGACAGGGCTGGAATGGCTTGGGCAGATAGAAAGAGCTGAAACATCGGCTGGCCTCGTCAATATGCAGGAATTTATTCCTAGATACTGACATTTGGCAAGCAGGGCGGGGATAAGTCGCACAACAGCGCGCGACCATGTCCCACAAATTCAAACGGCCGCCCCGTGGGGCGACCGTTTGAAGCGTCGTTCTCGCCGGGGCCCGACCGCAGCTTGGGATGCGGATAATTGAGCGCGACGTCTCTTTGCGTGAGTGGCGAAATTCGCCTTAGGCAGCCTTGCGGCCCAGACCGTTGTCCTTGGCCAGCTTGGATCGGGTTGCCGAGTAGCTGGGGGCAACCATTGGGTAGTCAGCTGGCAGGCCCCACTTCTCTCGGTATTCTTCGGGCGAGAGATTGTAGTGGGTACGAAGATGGCGCTTCAGCGATTTGAACTTCTTGCCGTCTTCGAGACAGATAATGTAGTCAGCCGCAACAGATTTGCGCACGGGTACAGCTGGCTTGAGCTCTTCGACAGGAAGCGGGGCTTCATTTGTCGAGAGTGTGCGCAGCGCGCCATGAACTTCCGCGATCAGCTTGGGCAGATCACTTGGGCTCAAAGCATTGTGGCTCACATAGGCAGAGACGATCTCGGTGCTGAGCTCGATCAAGTCTTGCTCGTAACCGGGCGTCGCGCCGGTGGTGTCACTCATATTTCAACCTTCCGATTTTTTATTGGGCCGTGAATTCACACTCACAGCCACCTTAGACTACTAGGGCTGTTTATTGGCCACTGCAACCCGATTTACCGTCGTTAACATGTAACGATCTGCGAATGTTATGCAGGAGGATTCTGGCTACTTTCAGACGGAAACTCGTCTACCACCATGATTTCTGCGCGATGCTCATCGCCCCGATGATAGACACGCGCCAGAAGGTGCGCGGCAACCGGGGTGGTCAGCAGCAGAAAACCAGTGCCCAATATGGCGCGCAGGGCCACGGCGCCATCAAAGCTTATCAGGGCAACTGCAAGCAGGATCATGCCGCCGCCAACGGCGCCGGCCTTTGATGCGGCGTGCATGCGCGTGTACAGATCGGGCAGTCGCAAGACACCAACAGCGCCCAGCAAAGCAAATGCCGCGCCCACCAGCAAGAACGCGCAACCCAGATAGGTGGCCAGATTGGCGATCATGAGCGGGTCTCCTGATCGCGTAATCTTGATAGCATGTAGCGGGCGAAAGCGACCGTCGCCAGGAAGCCGAGCAGCGCCAGGCTGATCGCGATATCGAGATAAAGGGTCAGGCCGGTACGGATGGCGATAGCGCCAACGAAGCCCATGGCCACCACGGTCAACAGATCAAGCGCCAGAACGCGATCTGCCAGCGTCGGCCCGATGACGACGCGGATCACCGCAATCCCCATGGCGATGGTCAGCATGATCAAGGCAATCATGGTGCTTAGCGAGACGATTTCGGCTGTGCTCATATGAACACCTCCTTAATCTTGGTTTCAAAGCCACGGGCGATCTCGGCGATCAGGGCATCGCGATCGCTGAGATGAAGGACGTGAACATAGAGCACGCTGCGATCCTCAGCGACATCGACACTCAGTGTACCCGGGGTCAACGTAATCATATTGGCCAGCAAGGTAATTTCAGCATCGGACTTCACCGATAGCGGAAATGCGATGATAGCCGGGCGCAGCGCCGACTTGATATCGGGTGTGAGCACTATGATGGCAACCCGCACCGCACTGACCATGAGCTCCCAGAGAAACAGCAGGGCCAGCGAGATGACCCGCTTGAGGCGCAGCAAGACGCGCGGTGACGCGAACCAGTTGCGCAGCATCAGGGCGGTCAAGGCACCGATACCCGCGCCCAGCAGCAAATTGAGTGCGGTAAAATTGCCGGTGATGGCAGCCCAGACCAAGGCAAGGCTGACGATCATCATTGCCAGGTTCATGGTGTGATCTCCGCAAGACCGAAGGCATCACTATAGCGTGCCGGGTCTACCATATCGGCAGCACCGATACCCACAGCCTCAAACATCGGGTTGGGCCACAGCCCTGCGGCAATGATCAGCACGGCCAGCGCCCCGGTGGCGAGGTAGTGCAGACGGTTCGGCGCCTCGGTGGGTGGTGCCTCGGGCGTAAAGTCCGCGCGCCAGAACATATGAGCCCAAAGGCGCGAGCCAGCGATGATGGTCAGCACGGCATTGACCAGCAGGGCCAGCACCAGAATGCCGCCCACGACGCTGCCCTCGGCAAGGCCAGCCTGGATCAGCACCAGTTTGGGCCAGAAGCCGAGCAGCGGCGGCACGCCAGCGGCTGCCAATACCAGAACAAGGAACAGCACCGAGAGCGGCGCGCTGGTGGCGTATAGCCCGCCCATCCGCCTGGTGTCCGATTCTCCGGTCTGCTTTTCGATCAGCCCGGCGACCAGATAGAGCGCTGTCATGGTGAGCATGGCGTGGAAGATATAGAGCCCTGCCCCGCTCACGCCGGCCAGCGATGGCATGGCAATACCAGCCAGAACCGCGCCAATGCCGCCGATGACAATGAAGCCAATCGATCTGCGCAGATTGGTTTCAGCAATCGCGCCGAGCGGCGCCACCAGCAGCGTCGCGACAGCAGTGACCACCAGAACCGGCTCAAGCACGGCGTGGGTGCTGGGTAGCAGCACCACCAGCGTGCGCAGCAAGGCATAGATGCCAACCTTGGTCAGCAGGCCGGCCATAAGGGCCGACACTGCTGCTGGTGGCGCGTGATAGGAGGCCGGCAACCACGTATTGACCGGGAAGGCTGCCGCTTTCATGCCAAAGGCCAGCAGCATCAGCGCGGCAACGCCGACCATTGCAGCGGGGTTGGCGAACGGCGCCACGCGCATGATGTCCGCCATGTTGAGCGTGCCCAACAGGCCGTACAACAGTCCCAGCGAGAGCAGGAAAATGGTGGTGGCCAAGAAGTTGAGGAAGCCGTATTTGACCGCGCCATCGAGCTGGATCGGACGTCCGCCAATGACGAGCAGACCGAACGAGGAGATCAGCATCACCTCGAACCAGACATAGAGGTTGAACAGATCGCCGGTCAGGAACGAGCCGGTCACACCGGCCAGCAGCAGCAGCACCAGGGCGTAAAAACCATCGCCGGCCGAACCCGGGTGCCGATCCGCCTCGGCGTAGATCAGGACGGTCAGCGTCACCACGGCCGCGGCGAGGGCAAAGCTGGCGCCGAACACGTCAGCGGTGAAGCTGATGCCGAAGGGCGGCAGCCACTTGCCCATGGTCATGCTGAGGGGGCCGAACTCGACCACACGTAATAACAGGCTGACTTCACAAGCAATGATGCCCAGTGTGATGGCCAGCGCCAGAACAAAACCGGGACCGGCGGACCGGCGCAGAATCAACAGCAGGGCAGCGCCCATCAGGGCCAGCGCCATAGGCAAAACGATCACCCAGTCAGCGGTCTGGGTAACGGTCTCGATCATCGCTGACGGCACGTTTTCTGCGGCCATCTCAGTAACTCAATGGAGGGTTGGGCGTGTTCTCGGGCTCGGTCACACGCATGGTGTCAGTATTGTCAGCATCGAGCGCCTGATAGGCGCGATAAGCCAGCACCAGCAGGAAGCTGAACATGGCGAAGCCGATAACGATCGCTGTCAGGATAAGCGCCTGAGGCAAGGGGTTGGCGATGGGGCCAGCTGGATGTTCCATTCCCTTGGGAACAATCGGGGCAATTTCCAGTGTCAGGCGGCCGGCAGTGAAAATCAGCAGGTTCACGCCATTGCCCAGCACCACTACGCCCAAGAGCATGCGGATCAGCGAGCGCGAGAGCAGCATATAGACACCCAGCGCCACGAAACACCCGACGAGAGCGGCGATTACAAAATCCATCAGAGCTCCTCCCCGTCTTCGCTTTCAAGCGCCAGTGCCACGGAAGCCAGGGTGCCAAAGACCACCAGATAGACGCCGATATCAAAGATCAGCGGGGTCGAGAACGGTACCACGGAGCCACCAATATCAAGATAGAGCCAGATGCTGGTCATGAACGGGTTGCCGTTGAAGATGGACAACATGCCCGACAGCCCGGCGATCAGCACGCCGAAACCGGCAATGCTGAGGGGATCAAAGCGCAGGGCACGCCGTGCGTCGGCTGCACTCGACGCCATGCCGAGAACCGCAATCGCGGAGGCCGCGATCAGCCCGCCAATAAAGCCGCCGCCTGGTTCGTTATGGCCGCGCAGGCAGACGTAGACCGAGAACACCAGCATGGTGGAAACGATCATGGGGGCGATGGTGCGGAAGATGACCGTGTTCATGACTCAGCCCTCTTGCGGCGCGTGGTCGGTGTCTTGGTCGGCGCAGCTGGCGCTTTGGCGGGGGCTGCCGGGGTCGTCGCTGCAGCGGTCTTGGCCGCGCCCGTTTTTGTGGCGCGCGTTCTGGTCGAAGCTGGCTTGGCCGCGGCGGCCTTTGGCTTTGTCGTGGCTTTTGCCGTGGTTGTAGCCCGCGGGGTTGCAGCCGCTTTGGCGCGCGTGCTCTTGGGCTTGATCTTGGGCACGACAGGATTGGGCGGCAGTGGCGCAGCAACGGGGACCGGCTTTTTACGACTGCGCAGCAACACCATGATGGAGATGCCGGCGGCCATCAGCACCGAAATTTCGCCCAGCGTATCAAAGCCACGGTAATCGACCAGAATGACGTTGACGATATTGGCACCATGCGCGATCGGGACGCTGGTTGCGATGAAGAAGTCGGACAGCCGCGTGTCGAGCGTTCCCGAGAGCACCACCATGAGCAGCAGGCTGACGCCAACGCCGCAGACGACGGCCAATGTACCATCACGCGCCAGATCCTCGAACGGCCGGTGATCGCGTTCATCGAGATTGAGCCGTGTCATCACCAGCGCAAGGATCACCACCGAGAGGATTTCAACCATGAGCTGGGTGAAGGCCAGGTCGGGCGCACCAAACAGCAGGAAGATCAGCGCGACGGCTGTGCCCTGCACGCCCAGCGCGAGAATGGAATATAGCCGGTTGGGCGCAGCAACGATGGCGCCCAGGCCCAGCAGGGCCAGACCGACCACACCCCATTCATAGGGCGACAGATTGGGCCAACTCAGCTTGGTACCCCAACTACCCAGCTCGGCGGTCGGTAACAGCGCGTTGACGGCGCCAAGACCAAACAGCGGCACCATGAGGGCCAGCGCCAGCATGGCGAACACCGTGACCAGATAAAGCTCGAGGCGACCATGATGCAGCAGGCGCGTTACCGCACCGGCAAAGCGGATCAGTCCGAACATGACGATGTCGAACACCGTATCGGCTGTCCAGCCCAGCGCGGCATCAAAGCGGCGCAGCAGGGTGCGGATGGTAGCCGCATTGCGATAGGCCAGCACTGCCAGGACCCAAGTGGCAACCGAGAGCCAGACCACTGGCTTGGTCAGGTCGATGTTCCAGGTCAGATGGCTTTTGACTGGCTCGTGCAGAATGGCGGTTGCGGCCGGCTCCAGAACCGTATGGCCGAACCAGTCCAGCAACAGGGCAAAGGCAATGCCGGTTACCCCGAGAATGACCGGCCCGGCAAGCAGTCCGAGCGGAGCTTCATGCGCGGATTTGGGCGTCTGCATGGCCGGGCCGAGAAACGGCTTGATCGCGACCAGTGCGCCGACAGCGGCCAGCAACGCATTGCCAGCGATCAGTACGGCCAGCACAGCCAGATCCTGCCACTGGGGCGAGAGCAGGTAGAGATACATCTCTTCCTTGGCAAAGAAGGCGATGGTGGGTGGCAGGCCGAACATGGACAGCCCGGCCAGCATGGCCGCCACGAAGGTGATGGGCATCTTGCCCGAGAGCCCGCCCAGCGCAGTGATATCGCGGGTGCCGGCCTCGTGGTCGATCGCACCGACCACCATGAACAGGCCAGCCTTGTACAGAGCGTGCGCGACAAAATAGATCACCATGCCGGCAATGGCAGTCTCGGTGCCCAGACCGATCAGCAGCACCAGCAGGCCCAGCGAAGCAATGGTTGATTGCGCCAGCATCTGCTTGAGATCGGTCTGCTTGAGCGAACCAAGTGCGCCCCACAGCAGGGTCACACCACCAAAGCACACCAGAATGGTGGTCCAGGCGGTTGTGTCTCCGAGCCAGGGCGTGGTGCGCGCCAGCAGATAGACACCGGCCTGCACCATGGTTGCCGAGTGCAGGAACGCCGACACCGGGGTCGGCGCCTCCATGGCATTGGGTAGCCAGAAGTGCAGCGGAAACTGCGCCGACTTGGTGAAGGCGGCGATCAGGAAGAAGGCCAGCACCAGACCATAGAGCGAATGCCCCTGCAGCCCGCCTTCGAGCCCCCGCAATTCGCTGAGTTCCCAGGTGCCGGTCAGCTGCTGCACCAGAATAACGCCCGCCAGCAGGGCCATGCCGCCAATATTGGTGATGACCAGTGCCTGGATGGCGCCGCGACGGGCCGCCGCTCGCACCGCGTCAAAGCCGATCAGCAGGAAGGAGGTGACTGCCGTCAGCTCCCAGAACACGAAAAGACCGAGCATGTTGTCGGCCAGAACCAGGCCAAGCATGGCGCCCATGAAGGCCATCAGAAAGGCGAGAAACCGCCCCAGATGCTGATGTCCCTGCAGGTAGGCACCCGAATAGATGATGATCAGCGCGCCGATTCCCGAAATCGTCAGCGCAAACGTCAGACTCAACCCGTCGACGAAGAACGACAGGTCCAGTCCATAGGCGGGGACCCAGCCAATGCGCGCAGAGATCGAACCGGTGGCGAGGACAGGCTCGATCAGGCTCAGCAAAAAGACAAATATGGCACCGGGAACAAGCGCTAAAATCCAACCCGACAGGGGTTTAGTGAAGCGATGCAGCAGTGGCGCCAGCGCAGCCGCAACAAATGGCGCAATCGCCACCAGTGCAATGCTCGCGTCAATGTTTGGCCCCAACTGAGAAACTCCATAGTCTATCGGGCCTTGCGGCCGCTTTGTTGTGTGGTGACCTTAACCATTGAGCCGGGGGCGACAAGCCTAATCCGTTCGTCTGCGACGAAGTGTCGGCATCAGTTGGGGAAATCGCAGTGCTGGCAATCAGGCCAGCGCCGCCCTATGTCTGAAGGCCACACCCAAAGCGCCAGAGCCAATTGCGGTTCTGCCACCGCCTCCAAGTCCGGACCTGCCATGACCAAGACCACGCCGCCTGTTGCCGCCCGCAAATCCCACGTCGTGACGTTTCACAATATCGAGCGCGACGACCCCTATCACTGGCTGCGGGCGCCCAATTGGCAAGAGGTGATGCAGAAGCCCGAAACGCTGGATCCCGAGATTCGCAGCTATCTCGACGCCGAGAACGCCTATTTCGACGATGCATTTGGCACTCGCACGAGCAAGCTGCAGGATACCATCTACAAGGAAATCCGCGGCCGCATCAAAGAAGACGATAGCGGCATTCCGACCCCAGACGGCCCTTTCGCCTATAATTCGCGCATGCTTGAGGGCAAGCAATACCCCCAGATCGTACGCACTGCCCGCGATGGCGGTCCCGAGAGCGTGCTGCTGGACTGCAATATTGAAGCTGGCGACGGCTATTTCGGCTTTGCTGGGGCCGAGCATGATCGCTCGCACAAATTCCTCGCCTGGGCAGCAGACCGGGCGGGTTCCGAATATTATGACATTGTCATCCGGGATCTGGAGACCGGGGCAGACAGCGCCGAGGTGATCACCAATACCGCCGGCTCCTATGTCTGGAGCAATGATAGCGGCTCCATCTATTACACCGAATATGACGACAATCATCGGCCCTACCGGGTGCGTCTGCATATCATCGGGACCGATCAGGCCAATGACCCGATCATCTTTGAAGAAAAGGACCCCGGATTCTTTGTCGGTGTCGGCCGGACCCTGAGCGACAAGTTCATTGTCATCGACGCCCATGATCACCAGACCTCTGAATGCTGGCTAATCGACGCCGAGACCGGTGGCGCACCGCAGCTGGTTGCCCCGCGCGTCACCGACCGTGAATATGACGTCGATGAACGTGATGGCCTGCTCTATATCCGCACCAATGCTGACGGCGCCGAGGACTACAAGATCGTCACCGCGCCGATCGATAATCCGGGCGCGGACAACTGGACCGATCTGGTAGCACACAGCCAGGGCGTGCTGATCCTCGATACCGTGCTGATCAAGAACCACATGCTGCGGCTGGAACGCTTTGAAGGCCTGCCGCGCATTGTGGTGCGCGACCTGCGCAATGGCCGGGAAGAGAGCGTCAAGTTCGACGAGGAGGCTTACGCGCTGGGCATGTCGGTCGGCTATGAGTTCGACACCTCGGTGTTCCGGCTGACCTATTCCTCGCCCACCACACCATCGCGCACGTTCGATGTGGATCTGGAAACCGGCACTCGCACCCTGCTCAAGGAGCAGGAAGTGCCCTCCGGTCACAATCCGGATCACTACGAAACCCGCCGCCTGTTCGCCACTGCACCCGATGGCGAGCAGGTCCCGGTCACCGTGCTTTATCGCAAGGGCACCAAGCTCGACGGTTCAGCCCCGGCCCTGCTTTATGGCTATGGCGCCTATGGCATGTCGATGCCGGCAGCGTTTTCCATCTCCGCGCTGTCGCTGGTGGATCGCGGCTTTGTCCATGCCACCGCTCACATTCGCGGCGGTATGGAAAAGGGCTATCGCTGGTATGTGCAGGGCCGCCGCGAACACAAGACCAACACCTTCACCGATTTCATCGCCGCTGGCGAAATGCTGATCGAAAAGGGCTACACCAGCAGAGGTCGCATCGTGGCACAGGGCGGCTCGGCGGGTGGCATGCTGATGGGCGCCATTGCCAATCTGGCCCCTGACCTGTGGGGCGGCATTCTGGCTCAAGTGCCCTTTGTCGACGTGCTCAACACCATGCTCGACGAGACCCTGCCGCTGACACCACCAGAATGGCCGGAGTGGGGTAATCCGCTGGCTTCGCCCGAAGACTATGCCCGGATCGCGGCCTATGCACCCTATGAGCAGGTGACCGCCAAGGACTACCCACCGATATTTGCACTGGCTGGCCTGACTGATCCGCGTGTTACTTATTGGGAGCCCGCGAAATGGGTTGCCAAACTACGGGCAACCAAGACAGGGTCCGCACCATTGTACCTCAAGACCAATATGGGTGCGGGCCATGGCGGCGCCTCCGGGCGCTTCGACCGGCTCAAGGAAACGGCAATGTGCTACGCCTTTGCGCTGAACGCCGTTGGTTTGGAAGGATCATTCACTTCCAACTAATTGTTGCCGTTATCAAAACGCCCTATACCAAGCTTACTTCCCTCAGCGTCTTTCCAAATGGAGGCCTTTATGACGACCAAGTTCACGCTGCCGCCCCTGCCCTACGCTTATGACGCGCTCGGCCCCTACATGTCGGCTGAAACGCTTGAGTACCATCACGACAAGCACCATCAGGCCTATGTCACCAATGGTGAGAAGCTGCTCGAGGGTTCGGGTCTGGAAATCCTGCCGCTGGAAGACATCGTCAAGGAAGCCCACGGCAAGAATGCCGGCCTGTTCAACAATGCTGGCCAGCACTACAACCATGTTCACTTCTGGAACTGGATGAAGCCCAATGGCGGCGGCAACAAGCTGCCAGGCAAGCTGCAGGCAGCCATCGACTCAGATCTGGGCGGCTTCGACAAGTTCCGTGCTGATTTTATCGCGGCTGGCACCACCCAGTTCGGTTCGGGCTGGGCCTGGCTGTCGCTCAAGGATGGCAAGCTGGAAGTCTCCAAGACTGCCAATGGCGAGTCGCCCTTGATTCACGGCGCGCACCCGCTGCTGGGTGTCGATGTGTGGGAGCATTCCTATTACATCGACTACCGCAATGCCCGTCCGAAGTACCTTGAAGCCTGGTTCGATAACCTGGTGAACTGGGAACATGTCGAGCTGATGTTCGAAGAAGCCAATTAAGCGGCTGTTTCCACAAGCATTAGAGCCCGTCAGCGCCCCGCGCTGGCGGGCTTTTCCATGCGGTTTCCCACACGTTTCCCCCGCTGATTTACTGCTTTGCAAACAGCGCCCTTCAATGCTCCACCCGAGCGTGGTAACGCTTTGTTTACTATTCGGGGGATGCCTGTGACACAACCAGCCAAGGTCGTTGCCATTATTGCGGCAAACCCGGCACTGTCTTCTTTGTTAGCGATGGTTGTGGCCGGTGACCCCCGGCTCAATGTCCGCATTTTCGAGAGCGAAGTCGAACTAATTGCCTTTATGCGCGTCTCGCCGATCCACATGCTGGTCTGCGATTTCGACCGCGAGGGCCGTCCCGCCTATGAGATGGTGGAAAGCATCCGGCTCAATGGCGACCTGCTTAGCCAGGAGGTCCCCGTGATCGCCCTGACCCGTCATGTCACCCCGCCCATGCGCCATCAGGCGATCAGCGCGGGCATTGACGAAGTGATCATCAAGCCGATGTCACCACGCTACCTGTTTCAGCGTATCCAGATCCGGCTGCGCACGCGCAGTGTGGTGGGAACGCTGGGCGGCTATCGTGGGCCCGAACGCCGTAACCGCATCTTTGCGCCCATCCCCACGCCGCAGCCAGCGCGCCGTGCCAGCGACAATGTGGTGCCGTTGTTTCCTGACCGGCGCAAGCCACAGCATCCGGTGATGGAGCCGCGCGCCTAGCGCGCTTCGCTGACCAGCCGGCTGATCCGGCTCCACAAATCTTCGATATTGTCGGCGAACTGGATGGCGCGGTCATAGCCTGGCAAACCGGGCGAGAGCACATCTACGGAATAGCCGCGCATCACCTCGAAAGCCTTGTGGCGATTGAGCATGACCACGGGCGTGTTGCGGCCCAACGCCTTGGCTGCGGACCAGACACCGAACAGCTCAGTCGCCGAGGCCAGTGAACCGGGCAGAGCAACCATGCCCTCGGCCAGCCCGGCGATACGATTGAGCCGCGCTGGGGCATCTTCCACCACCTCCATGGTGACGCCCTTGAGCGCCGGTGGCAGCACGATACTGCCGTCGGCCACAACCTGCACGGCACCGCCGGCGGAACGGGCCGCGGTGATCAGCGGCACGGGAATGACACCCTTCTCGGCCAGACAGACCAGTTGCGCACCGCGCTTGGCGAAATAGGTCCCCGCTTGGCTCATGAGCGAGGCGCGTTCGGCGTCGCCGGGGCCCTTATTGGAAGCGAAGACGGCCAGGACGGGGCCACGTTTGGTGGGTTCCATGGTGCTAACCTCCGCGCTTCAGGCTGCCGAGGATGCCGCGCACCAACGCATTACCCAAGCGATTGGCCACGGTACGGGCCAATGAATTCATGGCCGCTTCGGCCGGTGTCTGTCGTGTCGAGCGTCGCTTCTTGGGCGCATCATCCTGATAGGTTCGCTTGGCGGTCTTGCGCTCTTCGTCTTCGAGCTGCTGGCGTTCTTCAGCCAATTGCTTGTCACGTGCCTTGCGGGTCAGCACCTCAAAGGCGGAATCGCGGTCAATCGCGGTATCGTACAGCCCGCCGACCGGCGAGTTCGCCATGATGGCCTTGCGCTCTTCGGGCAGGATGGGCCCAACCTGCGCCGATGGCGGCCGGATCATGGTGCGCCCGACCATGGATGGGACACCCTTGGACTCCAGCACTGAAACCAGCGCTTCACCAATGCCCAACTGGGTAATGGCCTCTTCGGTCGAAAAGGCGGGGTTGGGGCGGAATGTTTCGGCCGCGACACGCACTGCCTTCTGCTCGCGAGGGGTATAGGCACGCAGAGCGTGCTGCACGCGATTGGCCAGCTGTGACAGCACCGATTCTGGAATGTCGACGGGGTTCTGGGTGACGAAATACACGCCGACGCCCTTGGAGCGTACCAGTCGCACGACCTGCTCAACCTTGTCGATCAGCGCTTTGGGCGCATCGTCAAACAGCAAATGGGCTTCGTCAAAGAAGAAGACCAGCTTGGGTTTGTCCATATCGCCTACTTCGGGAAGTTCCTCGAACAGTTCGGACAGCATCCAGAGCAGGAACGTCGAATAGAGCCGCGGCGACTGCATCAGATCATCGGCGGCCAGAATCGAAATGAAGCCACGCCCATCGCGGTCGGTCCGAATCAGGTCGGCGATGTCGAGCCCACGCTCACCAAAGAAGTTTTCCGCACCCTGCTGCTCAAGCACCAGAAGCGAGCGCTGGATGGCCCCGATCGAGGCGGTCGAGACATTGCCATAGCGGGTCGAGATTTCCTTGGCGCGCTCCTGCACATTGACCAGAAGCGCCCGCAAATCCTTGAGGTCGAGCAGCAGCAGCCCTTCATCGTCAGCCAGCTTGAAGGCGATGTTGAGCACGCCCTCCTGGGTGTCGTTGAGTTCAAGCAGGCGGCTGAGCAGCAGCGCACCCATTTCTGAAATGGTGGTGCGGATGGGATGGCCCTGGCGCCCGAACAGATCCCAGAAAATGACGGGGAAGATGTCGTCCTTGAACTCGGAAAAGCCGATTTCCTGGGCACGCTGGGTCTGCCAGCCCTTTGCCTTGCCCATCTTGGCGACCCCGGAGAGATCCCCCTTGATGTCGGCGGCAAAGACCGGCACGCCAGCGGCGGCGAAGCCCTCGGCCATGACCTGCAGGGTTACGGTCTTGCCCGTGCCCGTCGCGCCAGTCACCAGCCCGTGGCGATTGCCATATTTCAGAGCGATGTATTCCGGCTGCGTGCTGGTTCCGAGAAAGATCTTGTCGTCAACGAGCATTGGCACCCACCCTTGGAAGTTGGGTTCTTATAGCCGTCCCGGTCGGCACGGGACAACTCGTAACTCTGTTTTCCAATGACCATGGCGGGCCAGCCCGCGGCAGGGCAATATGGCGCCATGAATCAGACCGCGTTCGCCAATCGCCGCCAAGTCCTTGCCGGAGCCATTGTTCTGGCTGCCGGCGCCCCTATTTCTGCCCATGCGCAAAGTGTGCTTGAGCCATCGACGCTGGGCCTGACGGCCAATTCGGGACTGGATCAAAGCGCGGTGTTGCAGCGAGCGCTTGATCTGGCTGCAGCTGCAGGGCAGATCCTGCGCCTGCCCGCGGGCAATATCCTGGCCAGCAATCTGATATTTCCCAGCAATCTGATCGTTGAAGGGGTGCCGGGCAGCACCGTGGTCAGCCCCGCCGACGGTGGGATCATCGCCAATATTGTCGAACGCAACTCGGTTGTTCTGCGCGACATTATCTTTGCCGGCGCGGGCAGTGCCCAGCAGACCCCGGCCCTGCTCAACATAGAACGCAGCGCCACCATCGCCCTGGAACGCTGCACCCTGCGCGATGCGCCAGCGACGGGTCTGCGTATTTTCGACGCCGCCGTGACCATTCGCGATTGCAGTTTCTCCCAGATCGGTGACGCAGCGGTCCACTCCATGGACAGTAGGGGCCTGATCATATCGGGTAATCGCATCACCCATTGCGGCAATGCCGGCATCCGTATCTGGCGTGGCGAGAACGGCTCGGACGGCTCGATCATCACCGGCAACCGGATTGCCAATATCGATTGGCGCGGCGGCGGCAACGGTCAGAATGGCAACGGGATCAATGTGTTCTGGGCCGACGAAGTGGTCATCGCCGACAATCACATCGCCGATTGCGCCTTTACCGCCATCCGGCTCAATTCTACCAACAACACCCAGGTCAGCGGCAATATCTGTATGCGCTCGGGCGAGGTGGCGATCTTTTCGGAGTTCGGTTTTTCGGGCTCGATCATTGCCAATAACATCATCGATGGTGCCGCGACCGGCATATCGATCACCAATCTGGACAGTGGCGGCCAGCTCGCAGTGTGTTCGGGCAATATCGTGCGCAACATCACCCCGGCTTCGGCGGTCAATCCCGACACCATTCCCATCGGCATCTTTGCCGAGGCCGAAACCGCCATTACTGGCAATACCGTGCAGAACGTGCCCGGTGTCGCCATTGCCGCTGGCTATGGCAGCTTCCTGCGCAATGTGATGATTTCGGGCAATGTGATTTCTGCCAGCACCATTGGCATTGGGGTCAGCGTTGCCGAGGGCGCCGGGACGGTGCTGATCGGACGCAACGCCATCAGCGGCGCCGACAAGGCCGTGGTCGGACTGGCCTGGAGCGATGTTGTCGAAGCGGACCTGATCGCCAATGCCGGTCGCTACCGCAATGTCACCATCGACTAGCGCTCAGAAGCCCACCGAGCGCATCTCGCCGACGACGTCGCCGCGGACGCTCCTGATGGACTGGTGTGCAATGGTTTCCAGGACAGCGCGCTGGTCGGCGTCGGGCTCGGCGAACTTGAGCAGCATGCCAGCGACCATGGCATGGGCGGCCAGCACATTGCCGTCGTCACATTTGAGCGCATAGCCCCAGCCCTTGTCGCGGATCGCGCCACACTGCACGCCGTCGGCGCCATATTTCTGCATCACGCGGCCATTGAAGGCCGCCATGATGCGGGTGTCGGCATGATCGGTGCCCCCCACCAGATGCGGCAGGGATGTTGCGGCGTCGAGCAGCCGTTTGGCGGCTGCCCCCATTTCGGGCGTCAGGCCGGTGCCGGTTGCCATGCGGGCAAAGCCCCTGGCAAAGGCACGCAGCGGCGCGGCATAGGTGGGGATAGAGCAACCATCGGTGCCGCATTTGGCTTCGGTCAGCGGCTCCCCGATCACCGCTTCGACGCTGGCACGCACCTGTTGCTGCACGGCGTGTTCGCGATTGGCGTAACCTGCGGTTGGCTCGCCCATGGCCAGAGAGACGCTGAGCATACCCGAATGCTTGCCCGAACAGGCATTGTGCAGCGTGGACGGTTTGGCGCCCAGCGCCCGCAAGGCGGCGCGCGCGGCTGCATTGATGGGCTGATGCGCGCCGCATTCCAGATCGGCCTCGGACAAGCCAAGGCGGCCCAGCAGCCCAGCGGCAACCTCGACGTGGAAGTCTTCGCCATTGTGGGAGGAACAAGCCAGGGCCAATTCTTCGGCACTATGGTGGAATTGGGTGTCAGCGTGACGGGCAAAAATCGCCAGAGCCTGCATCGACTTGATGGCCGAGCGGGGGAAGATGGACCGCTCTATGTCGCCGGCTGAGGCGATAATTATGCCATCGGCATCGATGATCGCAAAGGCGCCGCGGTGACGGTTCTCTACCCAGTTGCCACGAACGGTTTCGGCGAGAATGGGATTGGCATCCATCAGAAAAAACTCCGGTCCAGGCTGTTCTCAGAACAGCGCAGGACCGGAAAAGTCAACAGATTGCATGGGGTCGACTATGCAGGCCGGGGCAAACCGGATCAGATATCAGCGTCGTAAACCGGGGTCAGAAAGCGCGCATTGACCCAACCCTGGGTATAATTGCGATCTACCAGGCACCAGTCCGAGCCGGTTTCAAAAGTAATGCAGCGCTCGACCCAGACCGCTACACCGGGCGCGAGTGCGCCGGTTTTCTGGGAGTGTGCAGCAGGCCATTTGCGAACATTGAGCTGATCCCAATGGGCAACGCCGGACACCCGCGCCAACTGGTCCACGGCATAGCCCTCAGCCATGGCTGGCTGAACGGCAAAGGCACTGGCGGCGGCGATCACCAGACCACACAATGTGGCGATGAGTACTTTTTCCTGCTGCTTGTTCATCTGTCTCTCCCTCAAGAGCGCTGACTGGCTTGACGGGGAGATTGCCTGGACCGGCTTGAACCAGACCTGATATCGCTGTTCAGAAACCGTTCATCTGGGAAAACTGGCATTTTCAGTTGCCGCATCCGCCCCTCTTAGCGGGTTGGCAGCGCCTGAGTTCCGTGCCACGCTCGGGGCAATATCAGGCACGAAGTGCTGCAATTTGAGGAGGTTAGAATGACCAAAGTTCTCGTCACAGGTGGTAGCGGCAAGCTTGGACGCGCAGTGCTGCGGGATCTGGTCGCGCATGGATATGACGTGCTCAACCTTGATCAGCAGCCACTCACCGAAGCCATCTGCCCCAGCGTTCAGGTCGATCTGACTGATTTCGGTCAGGTTGCGGCAGCGATCATGGGCGGGGTGGACGAGCGCGGCGGGCCATTCGACGCGGTTGTTCACCTGGCTGCCATTCCGGCGCCCGGCCGCGCGCCCAATGCCGCAACCTTCGCCAACAATGTGCCCACCACCTATAATGTTTTTGAGGCCTCGCGCATGGCGGGCATCAAGAACATCACGTTTGCCTCGAGTGAAACCGTACTGGGTCTGCCCTTTGATACCCCCCCGCCCTATGCACCGGTCGATGAGGAATACTATCCGCGTCCGGAATCGGCCTATTCGCTGGGCAAACTGCTCGATGAAACCATGGCTGCCCAGTTCTGCCGCTGGGATCCTGATCTCCGCATCTCGGCGCTGCGCTTTTCCAATGTGATGAACCCGGAAGACTATGCTGCCTTCCCCAAGTTCGATCACGACCCGATGCTGCGCAAATGGAATCTGTGGGCCTATATCGACGCCCGTGACGGGGCTCAGGCCGTGCGGCGCTGCATTCAGGCTGATTTTACGGGCTTTGAGGCCTTCATCATTGCCAATGCAGATAGCGTGATGACGCGCTCCAACATGTCGCTGCTGGCCGAGGTTTTTCCGGGCGTGGAAACCAAGGGCAACCTCACCAATAACGGCACGCTGCTCTCGATCGAGAAGGCCAAGCGCATGCTGGGCTATTCGCCGCAGTTCAGCTGGCGCAATGAGGTCGCTGCCAAGAATTAAGAGCATCAAAACCTTCAATCCAGTTTCTGCATAGGAAATGTGCAGAAACAGGACTTGTGGTTTTTGTGGGCAATGACGTAACTGTCGCCGATGCCCATTCCCGATCTGTCCATTTTGATCATCGACGAGAACCGCATCCGCGCCTCCATCATCGAGGACGGCTTGCGCGAGGCCGGGCATGCACGCGTGGTGGTCATCCACGATGTGAACGAGGTTGGCCGCACGATTGCCGACACCTCTCCCGATGTTGTGTTCATCGACCTGGAGAACCCCAAGCGCGATACGCTGGAGCATTTCTTTTCGCTGTCGCGCGCCATTCAGCGCCCCATCGCGATGTTCGTTGATCGCTCAGAGAGCCAGATGATTGAAAAAGCGGTCGAGGCCGGCGTGTCTGCCTATGTCGTGGACGGCCTGAAAAAGGAGCGAGTCAAACCCATCCTTGATATGGCGATCTCGCGCTTTAATGCTTTCGCCAAGCTGACACGGGAGCTGGAGCAGGCCCGCAGCGAGCTTGAAGACCGCAAGATCATTGATCAGGCCAAGGGCATTTTGATGAAGACCCGCGGTCTGGCCGAAGCGGATGCCTATGCCCTGCTCCGCTCCACCGCCATGAACCAGAACCGAAGGATGGCCGACATCGCTCAAAGCCTTGTCACCGCGGCCGAACTGCTCGGCCCATAGGAACGCCCATGTCCACAACGCACCTCACCGCCGGTTTCCTGCCCCTGCTCGACAGCGTGCTGCTGGTGCTGGCGCGCGAAAAAGGCTTCGCTGAGGCCGAAGGGCTCGACCTCAATCTGGTGCGCGAGACCAGTTGGGCCAATATCCGCGACAAGGCGGCGCTGGGGCATTTTGATATAGCCCAGATGCTGGCGCCCATGCCCTTGGCCGCTAGTCTGGGCCTGACGCCACTGGCCAGCGAGATGATCGCGCCAGTCGTTTGCGGGCTGGGCAATAACGCCATCACGGTAAGCGCCGATCTGTGGCGCTCCATGGCAGATCACGGCGCGCCGGGCAATCTTGCTGCGGGCCCATCGGGCGCCGCGCTGGCCAAGGTTGTCGCCGCGTCGCGGCGCAAGCTGCGCTTTGGCGTGGTGCATCAGACCTCGTCCCACAATTACGAATTGCGCTATTGGCTGGCTGCCAGCGGCATCCAGCCTGATCGCGATATCGAGATCGTCGTGTTGCCGCCCTCTTTGCTTCCCGACGCGCTGGGGAGCAGCGGGCTGGATGGCTATTGCGTGGGTGAGCCTTGGAACAGCATTGGCGTGGCCACCAAAGGCGCGCATATGGTCACCACCAAGGCTGCAATCTGGCAGTCCAGCCCGGACAAGGTCATCGGTATGCGCGCCGACTGGGCGCAGGCACAACCCGAACGGGTTGCGGCCATCATCCGGGCGATCTACCGCGCCGGTGAGTTCTGCGCCGACCCGGCCAATCACGCCGAAATTGCCCAGATCATGGCAAAGCCCGCCTATCTCAACGCGGCGCCCGATATTGTCGGTCGCGCGCTGAGCGGTCGGTTCGAGATTGGCGCCGGCGCGGTGGCGCAGGTGCCCGATCACTTCATTCCCAATGCCAGCGCTGCCAACTTCCCCTGGAAGAGCCATGCGCTGTGGTATTACTCTCAGATGGTGCGCTGGGGCGAGGTGACGAGCAGCCCGACCAATGCAGCCATCGCGGCAGCCTGCTTCCGTCCTGATCTGTATCGCACGGCCCTGGCACCCCTTGAGATCAATGTGCCGGTGCTCGACGACAAGACCGACGGCACCCACGACCGCCCCTACCAGATCGCGGGCACACGCGGTTCGCTCACCATGGGGCCCGACCAGTTCTTTGACGGTCAGGTCTTCGACCCCTCCGCCCTCGACCGCTACATCGCCGAACAGGCGCGCAGCTGACCCCGCCAATTTTTAGGCGAGGCTCACATCTGATCAAAAAATACGCAAAATGGCGCTGTTTTGAGCCGTGGCCGTTTTCCACGCCGTGGCATCGAAAAACCCTAGAATCCATCAAGTGACTGATACAGAACAATAATGTCTCTCAAAACCAACTTGGCATAGTTCCTGCAATGAAGTTGGCGAAAGGCGCTCCTCCCAAGACGCTCCTTTGATCGACGTCCAAAGCAGGGCGTCTCCAGGCAAAGCTGCCAACCGGTGTCGTATGTGGTCCTCAGGTCCCTGCGTCAGCCAGTTGGCAGCTTTTTTGTTTTTCCGATCGGTGCAGATGGAGAACTCGATGACTAAGACAATGACGACCCAGTCCGGCAAGAAACGCTCAGCTTTGCGCGCGCTGTCGATCGGGCTGTTGGCCGCCACGGTAATGGCACCGCTGGGTGCCCACGCCGAAATGCTCGACGTGGAGAAGGATGAGCTCAAATTCGGCTTCATCAAACTGACCGATATGGCGCCGCTCGCCATCGCTTATGAGCTGGGTTATTTCGAAGATGAAGGGCTCTATGTGACGCTGGAGCCGCAGGCCAACTGGAAGGTGCTGCTGGATGGCGTGATTACCGGCACGCTTGACGGCGCGCATATGCTGGCGGGCCAGCCGCTGGCGGCAACCATCGGGTATGGCACCGAAGCCCATATCGTCACCCCCTTCTCAATGGACCTCAATGGCAATGCCATCACGGTGTCCAACGCGGTCTGGGAACTGATGAAGCCCAATCTGGAAATGGGTGCCGACGGCTTGCCACAACATCCCATCAGTGCAGCAGCACTGCTACCGGTCATCGACCAGTTCGCCGATGAGGGCCGTCCTTTCAATATGGGCATGGTGTTCCCGGTCTCGACCCACAATTACGAGCTGCGCTACTGGCTTGCGGCCGGTGGGGTCAATCCTGGTTATTACTCACCTGACGATGTATCCGGCCAGATTGGCGCCAAGGCCTATCTGTCGGTTACGCCTCCACCGCAGATGCCCTCGACCATGGAAGCGGGCACCATTGACGGTTATGCCGTTGGCGAGCCCTGGAACCAGGCTGCGGTGTTCAAGAAGATCGGCGTGCCGGTCATCACCGATTACGAGCTTTGGAAGAACAACCCCGAAAAAGTGTTCGGCATGACCGCCGAATTTGTCGAGGAAAATCCCAACACCACCATCGCCATCACCAAGGCGCTGATCCGCGCCGCAAAGTGGCTGGACGAGAACGACAATGCCAATCGCCTTGAAGCGGTCGATATCCTGTCGCGCTCGGAATATGTCGGCGCCGACGCCGAGGTCATTGCGAATTCGATGACCGGCACTTTTGAGTATGAGCCCGGCGACATTCGCGACGTGCCCGACTTCAACGTGTTCTATCGCTACTTTGCGACCTACCCCTACTACTCCGATGCCATCTGGTACCTGACCCAGATGCGCCGCTGGGGGCAGATCGCCGAAGACAAGTCCGATGACTGGTATGCGGACGTCGCCAAGTCAGTGTACCGCCCCGATATCTACCTGCAGGCGGCGCGCATGCTGGTTGACGAGGGCATGATCGCAGAGGGCGACATCCCCTGGGACACCGATGGCTTCCGGCCATCGACCGACGAGTTCATCGACGGCATTGCCTATGATGGCCGCACCCCCAATGCCTATATCGACAGCCTGCCCATTGGCCTGAAGACCGGCGAAACCGCGGCCTCAAAATAGCGCCTGCACACAGCATGGCCGGGCCAGCGCGGTCCGGCCAGCGCAACGCGACGAAAACAGGATCAAGACCATGAGCATCGCCAGCGACATCGGCTCCAAGGGCCGTTCAGATGATAGACGCCAGAAGCTGTTTGCCGGGATCAATCGCGCATCGGCCTGGCTGGGCGCCCTAGGGCTGGGGTGGTTGACGCCACTGCTCAAGATCGCTGCGGGCGACAATCCGCGCGAACAGATGGGCGAGCTGCGCGACAGTCTGGTGTTCCCGCTGATGGGCATTGTCATTTTTGGTTTGGCCTGGGCGGCACTGGCCCCGCAGGTGCAGACATCGCTGGGCGCCATTCCAGGGCCGGTGGAGGTCTGGGAGCAGGCCGGTGCGCTGTGGCAGGACCATGTCGACGAGCGTGAAAAAGAGGCCGCGTTCTATACCCGGCAGGACGACCGCAACGCCAAGCTGATCGCCGAGGGTCGCGAGGATGACGTCAAGTTCCGTGGCTTTACTGGCAAGCCGACCTTCATCGACCAGATTTTCACGTCCCTGAAAACGGTCGGCCTTGGCTTTGCGATTGCCACGGTCATTGCCGTGCCGCTGGGTATCGCATCGGGGCTCAGCCGCCCCTTCAATGGAGCACTCAATCCCCTGGTGCAATTGTTCAAGCCGGTTTCACCGCTGGCCTGGCTGCCCATCGTCACCATGATCGTTTCGGCAGTCTATGTGGACGTCAATGACGCCTTCCCCAAGGCGCTGATCATCTCGGCGGTGACTGTGACGCTGTGCTCGCTGTGGCCAACCCTGATCAACACGGCATTGGGTGTCGCCTCGATCGACAAGGATCTGATCAATGTCGGCAAGGTGCTGCAACTATCGACACCGACCACCATCGCCAAGCTGGTGCTGCCCTCGGCCATGCCGCTTATCTTCACCGGACTGCGCCTGTCACTGGGTGTGGGCTGGATGGTGCTGATCGCTGCTGAAATGCTGGCGCAGAACCCGGGACTGGGGAAATTCGTCTGGGATGAATTCCAGAACGGCTCCTCCAATTCGCTGGCCCGCATCATCGTGGCAGTGCTGACCATCGGCGTCATCGGCTTCATGCTCGACCGCGTGATGTTCACCCTGCAGACAGCCTTCACCTTCTCGTCGAACCGCTAGGAGGCGTTGATGCCAGCCATTCTCGAACTGTCCGATGTGTGCAAGCACTATGGCGAAGGTGCCAAGCGCGCCGAAGTTCTTTCCGGCATCAATCTGAGCGTTGAAGAGGGCGAGTTTGTCGCCATTCTCGGCTTCTCGGGTGCGGGCAAGACGACGTTGATCTCCATGCTGGCGGGGCTGACAGAGCCCGATCGCGGCGGGATCATCTTCCGCAATCGCGAAATCAGCGGACCGAGCCCGGAGCGCGGCGTGGTGTTCCAGTCCTATTCGCTGATGCCCTGGCTATCGGTGGGCGGCAATGTGGATCTGGCCGTCAACGCCGTGCACAGGACCAAGAGCCGGGTCGAACGCCTGGCGCTGCGCAACCACTATATCAACATGGTCGGTCTCGCCCACGCTGTGGACCGCCGCCCTGCCGAGTTGTCGGGGGGTATGCGCCAGCGCGTGGCCGTCGCCCGGGCACTGGCCATGCAGCCGGAAATCCTGCTGATGGACGAACCGCTCTCAGCACTCGATGCACTGACGCGCTCCAAGCTGCAGGACGAATTCGCGCTGATCTCGGAGGCCGAGAAAAAGACCATCATCCTGATCACCAATGATGTGGATGAAGCCATCCTGCTGGCCGACCGGGTGATCCCGCTGACACCAGGACCGGCGGCAACGCTTGGGCCCGAATTTTCTGTCGGCATTGAACGTCCGCGTGACCGCGCCGCCCTGAATGGCGATGACCGGTTCATCACGCTACGTCGCGAGATCACCGAATACCTCATGGATGTGGGTGCTGGTCGCAATGCGTCGGGCGACCATGATGTGGCGCTGCCCAATGTGGTGCCGATCAGTCGCGGCAAGTCCCAGAAGCTGCCGGCGGCCTATGCCAATGCCGCCGCATCGCCCACCGAAGCGGGCTATGTCGAGTTCTCTCAGGTCTCCAAGGTCTACCCCACGCCCAAAGGTCCGCTGACCGTGGTGGACGGCTTCGACTTCAAGATGAACAAGGGCGAGTTCGTCACCCTGATCGGCCATTCGGGCTGCGGCAAGTCCACGGTGCTGTCGATGGTGGCGGGCCTGAACCCGATTTCCTCGGGCGGCGTCGTGCTGGACAATTCCGAGGTAGTCGGCGCCGGACCCGACCGCGCCGTGGTGTTCCAGGCACCTTCGCTCATGCCCTGGCTGACCGCCCGCGAAAACGTGGCACTGGGTGTGGACCGGGTTTACCCCAATGCCAGCGCTGCCGAGCGGCGCGACGTTGTCGAATACTATCTCAATCGCGTCGGGCTGGGCGACTCCATGCACCGTCAGGCCAGCGAGTTGTCCAATGGCATGAAGCAGCGCGTCGGCATTGCCCGCGCCTTCGCCCTGTCGCCCAAGCTGCTGCTGCTCGATGAGCCCTTCGGCATGCTCGACAGCATCACCCGCTGGGAGTTGCAGGATGTGCTGATGGATGTCTGGGCCAAAACCCAGGTGACCGCCATCTGCGTCACCCATGATGTCGACGAGGCCATCCTGCTGGCCGACCGGGTCGTGATGATGTCGAACGGTCCCAATGCCCGGATTGGCAATGTGATGGATGTCGACCTGCCCCGACCGCGCTCGCGCAAGGCGCTGCTCGCCCACAAGGATTACTACGCCTATCGCGAGGAATTGCTGGGCTTCCTCGAGGCCTATGAAGGCGGTGCCAATCCGGATCAGGAAACGCTCGATCGCATTCGCAACAAGCGCACGCAGCGCACCAGTTCGGGCCAGATGCCCCATTCGGCGGCCTGAGCCATGACCCTGTCTGTTGCCAGCACCACCACCCGCACCACCTGCCCCTATTGCGGGGTCGGCTGTGGGGTGCTGGCAACCCCACAGGCTGATGGCAGCGTGGCCATCGCCGGTGATCCCGATCACCCGGCCAATTTCGGCCGGTTGTGTTCCAAGGGGTCGGCGCTGGGTGAGACGCTGTCGCTGGATGGACGCCTGCTCTATCCAGAAAGTGATGGCGCCAGAGTCACTTGGGACGAAGCGCTGGAGCGGGTTGCCAGCACCTTCAAGCGAGCCATTACCGAATTCGGACCCAATTCGGTGGCGTTTTATGGCTCTGGTCAGCTGCTGACCGAAGACTATTACGTGGCCAACAAGCTGATGAAGGGCTTCATCGGCAGCGGCAATATGGACACCAATTCGCGGCTGTGCATGGCCTCCTCGGTCGCCGGCCACAAGCGCGCCTTCGGCTCAGACACCGTGCCGGGGAATTACGAGGATCTCGAGTTGGCCGACCTGATTGTGCTGGTGGGGTCCAATCTGGGCTGGTGCCACCCAGTGCTGTATCAGCGCATCGTCAAGGCCAAGGCCGAGCGCCCCGATATGCGGATTGTGCTGATCGACCCGCGCCGCACGGTCAGCGCCGATATTGCCGATCTGCACCTGCCTTTGCAGTCGGATGGCGACGCCGCCCTGTTTGTCGGCCTGCTTGCCCATCTGGCCAATGCTGGCGTCACGGCGCCCGGTTTCATCGCCGACCACACCAGCGGCGTCGACGCGGCCTTGCTGGTGGCCGAGGACTGGACTGTCGCGCGGGTTGCCACGGCCACCGGGGTGCCTGAACACGCCATTGCTCTGTTCTACGACTGGTTCGCGCGGACCGAGAAGACCGTCACGGTCTATTCGCAGGGTGTCAATCAGTCGGCGGCTGGCACCGACAAGGTCAATGCCATCGTCAATTGCCATCTGCTGACCGGTCGTATTGGCCGACCCGGCATGGGCCCCTTCTCGGTCACGGGTCAGCCCAATGCCATGGGTGGTCGCGAAGTGGGTGGACTGGCCAATACGCTGGCCGCCCATATGGATTTCAGCCCGGACGCGATTGACCGCGTCGGCCGGTTCTGGCGCAGCGACAGCATTGCAACCGAGCCTGGGCTCAAGGCCGTCGACCTGTTCGCTGCCATGGGGCGCGGGGAGATCAAGGCGATCTGGATCATGGCAACCAATCCGGTGGATTCCATGCCCGAAGCGGACATGGTCAAAGCAGCTCTGGCCGCCTGCCCCTTCGTTGTGGTCTCCGACATGTCGGCGCGTACCGATACCGGCGTCACGGCCCATGTTCGCCTGCCCGCAGCGGGTTGGGGCGAAAAGGATGGCACAGTCACCAATTCGGAACGCCGCATCTCACGCCAGCGCCCCTTCCTCGCCCTGCCCGGCGAGGCCCGCCCCGACTGGTGGATCGTCAGCGAGGTGGCTAGGCGGATGGGGTTTGGCGATGCCTTTGGCTATGCCAGCCCAGCCGATATTTTTGCCGAGCACTCAGCCCTGACCGGCTTTGAAAATGATGGCAGCCGCGATCTTGATCTGTCCGGTCTGATCGAGGCCGATTATGCCAGTCTGGCGCCGACACAATGGCCTGTGCGGCGGGCGTCACGCGCCCGCATGTTTGGTGATGGCCGGTTCTTTACGCCAGACCGGAAGGCGCGCTTTGTGCCCGTCCTGCCGCCACCGCCCTTCGCCCCGGCCCCGGGCCGCTTCATATTCAATACCGGGCGGGTCCGGGATCACTGGCACACCATGACTCGCACCGGCAAAACCCCGCGCCTGTCTGCGCACTACGCCGAACCGTTTGTCGAAATCCACCCCGCTGACGCCGACCGGCTCAACATCGCCCGGGCCAGTCTGGTGCGCCTGTCCAATCGGCACGGTAGCGTCGTCGTGCGCGCATTGGTGACCGACCGGCAGCGGCGTGGCCATTTGTTTAGCCCTATGCACTGGACCGATCAATTTGCCTCCAATGGCAGGATCGATGCGCTGGTCACGGCCAAGGTCGATCCATTCTCGTCCCAGCCTGCCCTGAAGATGGCCGAGGTCGAGGCCGAACCGGTCAATGCCGCGCTGTTCGGCTTCTTTGTGTCGGCTCAGCGTCCTGCGCTGGACAGCGCCTATTGGGCCGTGGCGGAGGCTGTCGGCGGGATGCGGGGCGAGCTGGCCTGGTTCGAGCAACCCGCCGATTGGGATCACTGGCTACGATCTGCCTTTGCGCTGCCGCAAGCCGCGCGCATCCATTCGATGCTCGATAGTGGCTCGGGTCGTCGAAGTTTTGTCGTGCTCGAACAGGGGCAGCTCGTCGTGGCGCTCTACACCGCCCCCGAGCCGGTTGCCGTGTCGCGGCAATGGGCAGTGGGTCTTTTGTCAGCCCAGGGGTTGAGCGCCTCAACGGTCCTTGCAGGCCGACCAGGCGCCGACATGCCCGATAGCGGGGCCATTGTCTGCTCGTGTTTTTCGGTGGGGGTCAACACCATTACCGCCGCGGTCACCGCTCAGGGCTGCAGCACCGTCGAGGCTGTCGGCGCATGCACCAAGGCTGGCACCAATTGCGGCTCCTGCCGCGCTGAAATCAGGGGGATCATCGATGCGCATCGTCTCGCAGCAGCCGAATAGGGCACGTATTGCGCCACTGGCCGTATTGCCGGTCTTCTTCGACCTGATCGACAAACGGGTGATCGCCATTGGCGGGTCGGAGCCAGCAAGCTGGAAAATCGAACTGCTGGCTGCCGCTGGCGCCCATGTGCAGGTGCTGGCGCCTGTGGAGAGCTGGTGCGATGAGCTGGTGGCACTGGCCGAGACCAGCCGCACAGCCGGCACGATCAGCCTCGTTGATTGCCACTGGGCCCCTTCAGATATGTCCGGCGCCGCGCTCGCGGTCGCCGACATCGAGGACGATGCCGAAGCCGCTGCCTTTGTTGAGGCGGCACAGCGCCAGGGTGTTCCTTACAATGTCATCGACCGCCCGGCATATTGCCAGTTCCAGTTTGGCTCGATCGTCAATCGCTCGCCGGTGGTGGTGGGCATTTCCACGGCAGGTGCAGCCCCCATTCTGGGGCAGGCCGTGCGTCGCCGCATCGAAACGCTGCTGCCTGCCACACTGACCGACTGGGCGCAGTTGGCGCAACGCGTACGCGGTGCCGTCATGGCACGGCTTGAAGCAGGCCCTAAGCGCCGCGCCTTCTGGGAGCGACTGGCCGAGCGGGCCTTTGGCGACACCCCGCCTACAGCTGCCGATGGCGATATTGAACGTAACAATGCCAATCCAATCCCTGGTCGTGTCACGCTGGTCGGCGCCGGCCCCGGCGATGCGGACCTGTTGACGATCAAGGCCGTCCGCGCGCTGCAATCGGCCGATGTTATCCTGTTTGACGATCTGGTGTCCGCCGAAGTGCTTGAACTGGCACGCCGCGAGGCCAAGCGCATGTTGGTGGGCAAGCGCGCTGCGCGCGAAAGCTGCAAGCAGGAAGACATCAACGCAATGATGCTGGGTCTGGCGCAACAGGGCATGCATGTGGTGCGGCTGAAATCGGGAGATCCGATGATCTTCGGCCGCGCCGGTGAAGAGATAGAAATGCTGGAGCGCCACGGTATCGCGGTCTCGGTTGTTCCCGGCATCACGGCCGCGCTGGCACTGGCCAGTCGCCTCGGGCTATCGCTGACCCACCGCGATCATGCGCAATCGGTGCACTTCGTCACCGGCCATTCACGTCAGGGCGTATTGCCCGACACACTGAACTGGAGGGCGTTGTCTGATCCGGCTACCACCAGCGTCTACTATATGAGCCGCCGCACCCTGCCCCAGATTGTCGCCCAGCTACAGGCCCAAGGCATGAGCCTGAGCACGCCAGCGATCATCGCTGGCAATGTGGGTCGGGCCGATGAGCAGGTCTGGCGTGGCACCATTGGTGAAGCGATTGCCGCTGTCACCGCCTTCCCACTATCCGCGCCCACGATCTTTGCTGTGGGCAACGCACTGCAGATGCGCGCGGTCGCGAACCCGGCTCTGGCGGTGAGTGCCTGACACGCAGACAGAACCGGTGTGACCTCGGCTCGTGTCTGGTTTTGCCGAAAGGGCGTCCCCCGTCCTTCGGCGGTCCCCGGATAGCATCCGGGGACCACTCTCAAACCGGCTTTGTGCCCGTCTGCGCATCCCTCGAGGATGCCTTACAGTTCGGGATTAATTACCCAGCGGGATATGCCCAATACCCTTGAGAGCGATCTCATCGAGGCTCTCATCATAGCCCGCATCGGCATAGCGCATGACGCCGAGCGCGGTGTCATTGGTCAGCGCATGGTCGAGCCGTTCATCACCACCGGGCGTACCGTCCGCGATCACCGTGACCCCGGCCGAAGTCATGTAGCCGGCATAGCCACCACCGCCGGAATGGACGACGACGAGATCGGCCATGGAGGAGCAGAGCAGCATGGCGTCAAGCAGCGGCCAGTCGGCGATGGCGTCCGAACCGTCCTGCATGTTCTCGGTCATGATATTGGGGTGGGCCATGGCCCCGGCATCGAGGTGATCGCGGCTGAAGGCGATCGGACCGGCCAATGTACCGTCGGCCACCATGGTGTTGACGGCCCGGGCCAGATCGGTGCGCTCACCATGGCCGAGCCAGGCGATGCGGGCGGGGAGACCTTCGAACGGAACATGTTCGCGGGCCAGCGCGATCCAGTTGGTGACGATCCTGTTGTCGGGGAACATTTCGAGCAGTTTGTCGTCAATCTTGGCGATATCGGCGGGGTCGCCTGACAAGGCCATCCAGCGGAATGGGCCGATGGCACGGGCGAACAGCGGGCGCAGATAGGCTTCGGTGAAAATCTTGATGTCGAAGGCATTCTCGACCCCGCCCGCTTTGGCGTGGGTGCGGATCAGATTGCCATTGTCGAATACCTCGGCCCCAGCCTGCTGGAAAGCCAGCATGGCGCGGACGTGATCGACGATGGAGGCCTGACTGGCCGCCATCAACTGGCCGGGCCCTTCGACGCGCAGGCGTTTGACCTCGGCCATGCTCATGCCCTTGGGGACATAGCCATAGACCAGATCGTGGGCGGAGGTCTGGTCGGTGACGATATCGGGGACGATGCCGCGGCGGGCGATTTCGGGGTAGATTTCGGCGGCATTGCCGACCAGACCAATCGAGGTGGCGCGCTTTTCGGCAACGGCCTTGTCGATCATTGCCAGCGCCGTATCGAGGTCGGGCGCGATGGCTTCGAGATAGCCGATTTCCTGGCGCTTGGCCGCCCGGTCGGCGTCGACATCAACGCAGAGGATCGCCGCGCCCGCCATGCGACCGGCCAAAGGCTGGGCGCCGCCCATGCCGCCCAGGCCAGCGGTCAGGATGAAGCGGCCGGCGAGCGTGCCACCGAAGCGGTTTTCGGCGATGCGCATGAAAATCTCGTAGGTGCCCTGAATGACGCCCTGACTGCCGATATATTGCCAGGCGCCTGCCGTCAGACCGCCCCAGCAGATCAGGCCCTTCTGCTCGAGTTCGTAGAACACTTCGGCCCTGGCCCATTGCCCGACAATGTTGCAATTGGCCATGATGACCAGCGGCGCCTTGGCGTGGGTCTTGAGCAGGCCAATGGGTTTGCCGGACTGGATGATCAGGGTCTGATCTTCGTCCATTTCCAGCAGCGTCTTGACGATGGTCTTGTGGCTGGCCCAGTTGCGGGCGGCCTTGCCCAGCGCCGCATAGACAATCAGCTCATCGGGGTTTTCGCCGACGCTGAGCACGTTCTCCAGCAGCCGCAGCAGCGCTTCCTGACGCCAGCCTTTGGCGCGCAGTTCAGGACCGCCGGGGATGGGAAAGTCTGGATGGCGTGGGTTTGGTGTGGGCATTTCTTGGTCTTTCGTCTGAACCTGCAAAAAACTCGGTGTCATTCCGGCGCAGGCCCGAATCCATCCCGAAGATCATGGGCGCGGCAGCATCTCGGGATGGACCCCGGCCTGCGCAGGGTGACACCGTAAATGGGACTAGTTCTGCGCAAGCGCATAGCTGGCCAGATCGATCCCCATGCGCTCCTCGACAAAGGGATAGACAGTGGGATCGAGCACGGAGGAGCTGAGCGGAATGACGGTCTTGGGGACGTGCAGCACGAAGATCTGCATGCCGATTTCGAGCTGGCCAACGCTGAGCGGTTCGCCATCGCTTGAGAGCGTGGTCAGCACATCGGGGAAGGTCGCCCGCCGGGTGCCGGACCTGTCGTCCACCGCCATATATTCATTCATCACATGCAGCACATCGCCCGATGCCAGGGTGACCGTGCCGATGTCGAAGGCTTCCCTGGTGTAGACCACCGATTTGTCGGTGATCCGTCCCTCGCAGAGGATGGTGCCGCCTGTGGTTTTGGCGATGGTTTCGATGATGGCGGTGCCGCCCTTGCCCTGCGCCGCGAGGATGGCTTCGCCCAGCTTGAGTGCCAGCGAAATGCCGCCGAGGGCTGCGTGGCGTTGTACATAGCTGGCGCGCAGCGGATTGCGGCAGGAGGCAATGAAGCCGCCGGACATGTCGGCAGCGGTGCGCAGGATGGGCGAGACTTTGGCCGTCGCGCCGCGCGTTACCAGTTCGATATAGCGGTTCTTGTCGCGATTGCCGCCCACGGCAGTCTGGATCATCTGTTCGGGAGAGCCAGCCATGCCGATCGAGCCCATATCGCCCGTGGGATGAGCGCGAATATCGCCGACAGCGTCGACCACCCTGGTGCCCAGAATGGCGGAAGGCAGCCAGCCATTGAGGGTTGATGACTTGCCGTTCTGCCCGACCATCAGCCCGCTGAGTTTTTCGCCCAGCGCGTCCTGCAGCAATTGCACGGCTTTGACATAGTCGACGCCCTGCATTTCCCATGGCGTGGTGGAGGCAGGAGCGCCAATTGCGGCGGCGGTGGCCACCCAGTCATCGGCATTGAGCTCTTCAATGCTGACCAGTTCAGGCTTGCCGACCGAGACCGCGGCGTGCCCAAGCATGCGGCCATGATCGGCCCAACCACCACCCCCAGCGGCGTAGACTGAACCGCCCAGAACGGCTGCTTCGACATCCTTTTCGGTGAGAATACGGCCCATCAAATGTCCTCTTGCAGTTTGGTGTCAAGCGCCATGACGGCATCCAGCAGGACGGCCGCGCCCAGCGCGATATCTTCAGCGGTGGCCAATTCATCGGGGGCGTGGCTGCGACCATCGACGCAGGGCACAAAGATCATGGCTGCCTTGGTGATCCGCGCCATCCAGGCGGTATCGTGCCCTGCCCCCGAGGCCATGCGGCGGTGGCTGGCGCCAGCGGTTTGACAGGCGCCATCGAGCACGTCGAGCAGGTCGGCATCGCCGGGCGTCGGTAGATTGTCCGAGACCATTCGGGGCGCCGAAACCGCTACGCCGGTCTTGGCAGCAATCGCCCCGACGCCATTGTCGAGTTCATCAACGAAGCGCTCCATATCCTCGCGGCGTTCGGCACGCGCATCGATCAGCATGCGCACTCTTGCGGGCACGACATTGGCCGCGTTGGGGGTCATTTCGAATTCCCCGACCGTCGCGGCGAAATGGGCTTCTCCACTGGCTAGCGCCTTGGCGAGTTCCTCGACACCCAATGCGATCCAGGCTGCGGTGGTCAGCGCGTCCTTGCGGGCGCCCATCGGGGTGGTGCCCGCATGGTCAGCGCGGCCTTCAACGATGATTTCAATACGGGTGATGCCGGCAATGGCCGTGACCACACCGATATCGATTTTCTCATTTTGCAGCACGGGGCCCTGCTCGATATGCAGTTCGAGGAAGGCCTTGATGTCGTCGCGCTCGGCGCTGTGCAGCGGGTGGCCGCCGACATCGGCAATAGCCTGTTCGAGCGTTAGTTCACCGGCCACGCGCTGCAGCCACTCAGGCGGTCGCGAGCCGCTCATGCCGCGACTGCCGATGCAGGAGACCCCAAAGATCGAGACCTCTTCGGCGAGGAAATCGGCCACTTCGAGTGTATGATCAAGAACAGTGCCCTGATCCCGCAGCGCCCGGACCACTTCGAGGGCGGCGATCACCCCGGCAATGCCGTCAAAGCGGCCACCATCGGGCACGGTGTCGGAATGCGAGCCGAGCATGATGGTGCCCAGATCGGGATGGGCGCCGCGAATGGTGCCGATCAGATTGCCCGCCGCGTCGATCTGGGTAACGGCCCCGGCGTCGCGCATGGCCTGTTCAAGCCATTTGCGGCCCTCAAGGAATTTCGGGGTAAAGGCGCGCCGCGTATAGGGACGATCCGGCTCGGTAATACCGGCCAGCGCGTCGATATCGTCGGCAATGCGCCGGGCGCGAATGGTGGAATTGGTATTCATGACAGCGGTTGCTCCCGTCCGGTGGCTGTTCCACCCCCACCCTTGGTCCCTCCCCACAAGGGGGAGGGAGACGATGGGTGCGCGTTCAGGAGCAAAATATCGGTTTCTCGCAGGATGTGCTTCCCTCCCCCTTGTGGGGAGGGAGTGAGGGTGGGGGATCCGCTCATGCGCCTGCCTCCGGCCGCACGAACCGTCCGAAACCCGGTTCGCCAACATTGGTGCCGTCAAACACCTGCTGGCCGCGCAGATAGGTCAGGCCGACCGTCCAGGGCAGCTCGATGCCGTTATAGGGCGACCAGCCCACCACGTTGTGCCCGCTCTCGGCAGCGTCGTAGCGTTTGGGGCGCGGGAACAGCACGGTGATGTCAGCATCCTTACCGACGCTGAGTGCGCCTTTTGCATGGTCGATGCGGAAGTGTCTTGCCGGGTTTTCGGCCATCAGCTTCGCGGCCCAGGTCAGCGGGATATCGCGCTCCAAGGCGCCCTTGATGAAAAGCGGCACCATAACCTCAAGGCCCGGTACGCCTGAGGCATTGGCCAGCATGTCGGGGTTGGTCTTGCGGTTTTCCGACCAGCTCACATGGTCGGTCGAGACCATGGTGACATTACCGGCCCGCACATGCTCCCAGAGCTTTTCAACCTCGGCGCGCGGACGGATGGGCGGGTTGATCTTGGCTTTACCGCCGAGCCGGGCGACATCATTTTCCTCGTCCAGCGTCAGATAATGGATGCAGCATTCGATGGTGGCTGCAAACCCCTGCTCGCGATAGGACCGGGCAATGTCATAGCCCCGGCCGAGCGAGCAGTGCACGACATGGGCCGGGCAACTGGTGGCGGCACCCGTCTCATAGATTTGCAGGCTGGCCAGCAATTCGGTCAGCGGTGGGCGACTCAGGCCATGGGCGCGAAAGTCAGTGATGCCCAGCGCCTTGACCCTGGCCATTGCCGCGCGCACGGCCTCGTCATCTTCGTTATGGACGCCGGCGGTCAGTCCGGTGGGCGCAATAGCCGCAAAGCACTCCGCGAGCAAAGCTGCGGAGATACGCGGGAAGCGGACCGGGTCGGTGCCGAAGGTGGAGAACTTGAAGGCAGCGACACCGGCTTCAACCTGCTCGGCGATGCGGCTGGCGCCCTCCTCGGGCACCACGGTGCCATAGAGCGCGAAATCCACACGGGCCTGCGGTTGGGCCAGCGCGACCTTGGTGCGCACTGCGGCCGCCGAAGCGACCAGATTGCCCTCGTCATAGGGCATATCGACAATCGTGGTGACGCCGCCGGCAGCGGCCGAGCGGGTGGACCAGATGAAGTCTTCCTGATCGCGCTGGCTGAGGGAATGGGTCTGGGCGTCGATGGCGCCGGGCAGGATCAGCGCGTCGCCCAATTCATGGCGTTCATGAGCATGGGGCGGCGTGCCTTCGCCGACATGGACGATCTTGCCGTCGCGCACGGCGACATAACCGTTCTCGATGATGAGGTCGGGGAGGACAATGGTGCCGGAGAGGACGAGATCGAAATCGGACATGTCACTGCTTCCAAGAACGGGGCGTGGGCTTCCCTCCCCCTTGTGGGGAGGGAGTGAGGGTGGGGGTAAGGGTCGGGCACCGCGCGTAAAACTCACCCCCACCCTTGATCCCTCCCCACAAGGGGGAGGGAGACGAAAGAGCCGCAAGCATCACCATCATGCCGCGGCCCTCCCCAACTGACCGGTGCGGGCCATCAGGAAGCGTTCGAGGGCAGAGAGACCGTCATAGATCAGCACGGCGAGGACGCCGACGATCAGGCCGCCCTGCAGCACGAAGCTGGTATTGCTCGAGAGCAGCCCGGCGATGATCACCTCCCCCAAGGTCCGTGCAGCGACGGTCGAGCCAATGGTGGCGGTGGCCAGCGAAATGACCACGGAAAGTCGAATACCGGCCAGAATGACCGGAAGCGCCAGCGGCAGTTCGATCTTGAGCAGGCGTTGCCAGCCGGTCATGCCCATGCCCTTGGCCGCGTCGGTGACGGCGGGCGGCAGATTGGTCAGGCCGGTCAGCGTATTCTCGAAAATGGGCAGCAGACCGTAGAGAAACAGCGCCACCAGGGTTGGGGCGGTGCCGAAGCCCAGCATGGGCACCGCCAGCGCCAGCACGGCCACGGGCGGAAAGGTCTGCCCGACATTGGCGAGACTGCGCGACAGCGGCAGGAATTCGGCCCCGAAAGGCCGGGTTACGATGATGGCCAGGCCCACGGCAATGATAGTGGAGGCTGCGGTCGCGGCGGCCACGATGGCCAGGTGATTGAGGGTGATGTCGAGCAGGCTGCCCTGATTGTAGATGGCGGGCTGGCTGTTTTTGGTGAACAGGCTGAAGAAGCCGCTGAACAGCTCGGGGCTGGCCAGAAACAGGCCCAGCACCAGAAACGCCAGCAGTCGGAGGAGATTACCCGTGGTCATTGTGGTCTGGCCGCCAGTTTGGCCAGCGCGTCCAGCGTGACCTGACCGACAATCTGGCCATCGCGCAGGACCGGCAGAGCGGGCCGACCAGACCAGAGCAGCTCGGCATAGGCATCACGCAGGGAGGCTTGCGCCGCGATGGGCTCGCCGCTGGCCTCGCCGGGCTCAATGTGATCGGCAACCTTGGACAGCGAGAGCAGGCGGAAGGGACGTTCGCTGGTGCCGATCAGTTCGGCGACAAAGGGCGTTGCAGGATTGGCGATGATCTCGGCGGGCGCTGCACATTGCAGCAGCTTGCCCTCGTCCATCACGGCGATGGTGTGGCCGAGGTGAATGGCCTCTTCCATGTCGTGGGTAACCAGCACGACGGTGGTGCCGAATTTGCGCTGAATGGCCAGCAAATCGTCCTGTGCCTTGGCGCGGATCACCGGATCAAGCGCGCCATAGGGCTCGTCCATCAGCAGGATATTGGGCTCGGCCGCTAGAGCGCGGGCCACGCCAACGCGCTGCTGCTGGCCGCCGCTGAGCTCGTGCGGAAGCCGATCGCGGAACTGGCCGGGATCGAGCTGGAACAGCTCCATCAGTTCGCCGACGCGGCGGGCGATGCGCGCCTTGTCCCAGCCGACCAGCTTGGGCACGGTGGCAATGTTCTGGCCCACGGTACGGTGGGGAAACAGACCATGCCCTTGAATGGCGTAGCCGATGCGGCGGCGCAGTTCATAGGCGGGGATATCGGCGATATCCTGACCATCGATGCGCACTGTGCCCGAAGTGGGCGTCACCAGCTTGTTGATCATGCGCATCAGCGTGGTCTTGCCCGAGCCCGAGGTGCCGACCACCACGCAAATGGTGTGGGGCTGAATGGTGAGCGTGACATGATCCACCACCACGGTGCCGTCATAGCTCTTGGTGAGGTCTTCGATCTCGATCATGAGCGCTTCCCCTCGCGCGCGGTCATTTCCACCAGGGCGTCGAGCACCACAGCGGCAGCAAAAGCCAGGGCGACTGTCGGCACAGCCCCCAGCAGCACCAGATCCATGGCCGTCTGGCCAATGCCCTGAAACACGAAGACACCAAAGCCACCGCCGCCGATCAGTGCGGCTATGGTGGTCAGGCCGATATTCTGCACCAGCACGATGCGGATGCCGGTCAGGATCACCGGAAAGGCCAGTGGCAGTTCAACCGCCCTGAGGCGCTGGAAATCGGTCATGCCCATGCCGCGCGCCGCATCGATGGCTGCCGGCGAGACGCTTTGCAGGCCCACCACGGTGTTGGAGACGATGGGCAGCAGCGAATAAGCGAACAGCGCGACTAGAGCAGGCGCCGTGCCGATGCCCGAAATGCCGATGGCCGATGCGCCGGGGATGTTGGCGGCAATCCAGGCCAGTGGGGCGATAAGAAGGCCAAACAGGGCAATTGAGGGAATGGTCTGGACGATGTTGAGCACATTGAGCACGCCGGCGCGCAGGGGTTTGACCTTGTAGCAAACAATGCCCAGCGGCAGGCCGACCAGCGTGGCAATGGCGACCGAGCCAAAGGCCAGCACCAGATGGGTGCGCGCTTCAGACCAGAAGGCCGGGGCGCGATTGGCATATTCCTTGAGCATGGAAAGCTGATCCCAGCCGCCGCTCCACAACAGCAGCGCCATAGCTGCCGCCACCGCGATCAGAATGGCGACGCGTGTGAGGGGCTTGAAGGCCAGCCGGGTCAGGGCGTCGGTTTCCAGCAAGGCGAAGGCGAAGACCAGCAGCCAGAACCCCGCGCCGGGCGAGACGCGTGCGAAGGTGTTGCCCTCGGGCGTCAAAAAGGCCGCTGACTGGCCCATCAGGACGAACAGCACGGCGAGGACGGAAAACCCGACGATCAGCTTGGTCAGCGGGGCAAGGCGCAATAGAGCTACACCGAAACCGGCAAGCAATGTGAGTGTGAGCAGCGCGGAAAACTGGCCCGGCAGCGCCTCAAACAGTCCCTTGGTCTCGCCGAGCACGATCCGGTTGGCGCGGAACAGGGCGAAGGGCAGTGCGGCACCGGCAGCAGCGATCAGGGCGATCATGACGCCGAGCTTGTCGAGCGCGAACCAAACGGGTCGCGTGGCGGCAGCGGGAGTGTCGGCTATGCTCATGCTGGCTCCAGAACGGTCAGTAGATGCTTCGCCTTGAAAGGGCCCCTACTCCGCCGGAGCAAGGAATGGGGTGAGCGCGTTGCCCTCACCCCGGTTCGGCCTACTGCAGGAAACCGCCCTGGGTCAGATAGTCGGTTGCCACGGCGGCAGAGGCTTCGCCACCGACCTGCACGCGACCATTGAGGTCCTGGAGCACTTCGAGCGTCAGGCCTTCAAAGACGGGCTTGAGCAGTTCTTCGATCTGCGGGTATTCCGCCAACACGTCAGCGCGGATGATCGGCGAAGGCTGATAGACGGGCTGCACACCCTTGTCGTCCTCGAGCACCTTGAGGCCGGAAGGGGCAATACCGCCATCGGTGCCATAGACCATGGCGGCATTGACGCCATTGGTCTGCTGGGCGGCAGCGGCAATGGTGGCCGCGGTGTCGCCACCCGACAGGGTGATGAGCTGATCAGGGGTCAGGGAGAAGCCATAGACTTCCTGGAATTTTGGCAGCGCGGCAGGCGAATTGACGAACTCGGCCGATGCGGCAAGCTTGACCTCGCCACCGCCAGCAACCCAGGCGCCGAATTCGCTGAAGGTGTTCAGGCTATTGGCTTCGGCAACGTCGGACCGGATGGCCACGGCCCAGGTGTTATTGGCGGGCGATGGCGTCAGCCAGACGATATTGTTGGCCTCGAAATCGAGCTTGGCGGCTTCGGCATAGGCCAGTGCAGCGTCGTTCCAGAGCGGATCATCGGCCTTTTCGAAGAAGAAGGCGGCGTTGCCGGTGTATTCGGGGTAGATGTCGATCTCGCCCGCGGTGATGGCCTGACGCACAATGGGTGTGCCACCAAGCTGGATGCGGTCTTCGACGGCAATGTCGTTGGCCTCAAGTACCTGCTTGATGATGTTGCCCAGAACGCCACCTTCAGTGTCGATCTTGGACGATACAACCACTTGAGCGTTTGCGGCCGTGACGGAAATGGCGAGCGCAGCGACTGCGCTCAAAAGCGTGGATGTGAGGCGCATTGGTTTCTCCGTTTTCTCCGGGTCTGTTACCCGGCTGTCCCTAACGTAGCGTCTTGGTAGAAATGAGCCAGATCGCAAATTCTATTCGACAGGGCCCAGGGCGAAAAACTCGTCCAATTCCATAATCGCTGAGTGAGCGATTAGTTCGTTCATAATTGCGTCAGAACCGAGTGCGTGTTCGACAGCTTCAACTTCGGCCGATAGTGGCCGATCCACCGTGTAGTATTCAGCGTGCTGACGCACGAGCTGGTATATGATGCCCGGCACATTACCCGGACGGTCGCCCGAGATGTCCATGGCCTGCGCCGCCAGTATGGCTTCGAGTGCTGACAGGCGGTTGAGCGCCATGACCTGGCGCTCAAAGCGTTCCACGACCAGTGGCAGGAAAGCCGCTTCATCCTCCAGCCCACCCGCCACCACCATGGAGTTGGCTGAAATGGGGTTGGTCATGCTCAGCACGCGGGCAAACAGTTCCCCGGCCAGTTTGATGATGGGGCCAAAGCCGGTGGCGATCGATCCGGGCGCCACCAGATTGACCGGCAGGTCACGCCGGCCACCATTGCCCAGCAATACGCAGCGGTTAAATGAATTGCGGGCGATATGGGCCAGCCCCAATTGCGCGGTCTGCATGAAGACCGTCACATCCAGCGGCAGCGAACCGCCAGAGGTCAGCACCTGCCCGCCAGCCACGACCGGATTGTCATCCGTCCGACCGGTGGCAGCCAGCAATGTCTTGCCAGCGGCAACCAGGGTTTCAAAGCCGGTGGCAAAAACCTGGCTCATCATGCGCAGGCTGAGCGGATCCTGAATATGGGTGGCATTGGGCCAGTCCCAGCCCATCGCATTGAAGTACAGCCAGGCCCCGATCCCCGCCTCGCGTTCGGTTCCAACATGAGCCACCGCTTTCCACGGATCGCGCGACGCGCCGAGCGCCCCTGCCGTGGTCAGCCCGGTCGCCAACATGACACGCACGGTTCTAGCGGCCTCGCGGATGGCGTTGGCGGCCGCGGCATAGCCGACGGCGTTGGTGGAGATCGACGCCAGACTATCGCGTGGCGCCAGTCGAAAGGCGTTCAGACCGGCCTGTGAGAGCGCCTCGGCTGCGGGCAGGCGCTGACCGTTGAAGGTGGCCTCCCCTGCACCGGTCAGCACCGCACCGATCTGGCCCATCAGGCCGATATCGGCACAGCCGATCGAGCCGGTGCGCCGCACGACCGGCACGACGTCGGTGGACAGCAAAGCAAGATAGGCGTGAACCAGATCGGTGGTGCAGCCAACGCGTCCGGTCAGCGCCATATTGACGCGAATGGCCATTGCGGTGCGGACGATCTCACTGGAAAAGGCATCACCCGTGCCAAAATGGTGCGCGCGCACCAGCCCGAGATTGAACGCATCGAGCTGGTCGGGGGTCCACTCGACATCCTTCATGGCGCCGACGCCGGTGGTGGCTCCATAAACGGCCTGTCCGCCGGCCATTGCGTCTTCGACCACCGTGCGGGCGTTTGCCACGCGCACCAGCGCGTCGTCATTGGCAACCAGACGGGCAGAGCGACGGCCAATTCGCGCAATGTCGGCAAAGCTCAGCGGCTTGCCGTTGAGGATGATGGGGTCGCCGCGCACTGTCATGGCCAGATCATTCATGGGGGCACGCTATTGGATAGTCAGCCATATTGGGATATCCCAATTACTGAACAGGCTATGCGCTCATTCTGTGCACCACCATAGTCTGCTCGAAAGGCAGGCAGATGGACACCGCTACGCTGATCGCCGTCGATTCCGTTCTGCGGACCCGCAGCGTGCGCGGCACCGCCAGAGTGCTGAGCCGGCCCGCGTCCACAATTGCCGCCGCTATCGCCCGCTTTGAAGCAGAAGTCTCGATCGGGCTAATCGAGCGCGCCGGCTCAGGCCTGGTCGCCAGTCTTGAAGCGGTGCGGCTGGAGCCGGCCATCAAACAGGCAGCACAACTGGCGCAGGCCGTGTCGCCGCATCACGCCATCAAACTCGACGCGCTTGAGCGCTTCATTCAGGTGGCCAGTGTGGGCAGTATCCGGCGCGCGGCACGCACCATGGGGCTGGGACAGCCGCAGCTGACGCGCCAACTGGCACAGCTCGAAGCCACGCTGGGCCAGACACTATTGCAGCGCAGCAGTGGCGGCTCGCGACTGACGCCCGAGGGCAAGACCTTGCTGACGCGGACCGAAGCCCTGCTGGCTGCCTGGCGGGAACTGTCAGGGGCCTCCGATGAGCGGTTTCGCAAGGCAGCAGCAACGGCGCGGCTCGGCTCGGTCATTCCATTGGGCTATGAGAGCGAGATTGCCCGGCAATTGGCCAATCTGGCGGCGCGCTGGCTGGCCGAGCGTCCCCGCGCCCCACTGCTGGTCAGTTCGACCACGGCCGACCAGCTTATGGCGGGTCTCAAGAGCGGCTTGTTCGATGTGGCCTTCCTCGATACCGCACGCCTCCCCCCCGATCTGGATGGCGAGATCGTTGCCACGTCGCCATTGGCGGTGGTCGGCGTTCGCGCGGGGCACACCAGCATTGCCGATGCGCTGTTGGCCGCACCGCTGGCGGTGCCCAGCGCGCGCTCGGGCTTGCGGCAATCGATCAACGAAATCCTTGCAACCTATCTCAGCGACATCGAGCGCGACGCGCTGCAGATGATCGAAATCGACTCCATTCCGGTCATTCTCAATCTGGTGCTGCACCACGGCTTTGTGTCGATCCTGCCCCAGACCTCGGTCAGCCGCATTCGCGAGGATCTGGCTCAAATGGCCCTGCCCCGGCGCCATGACATGAATTTCTGGCTGTGCTGGCCGCGCGATGGTGGCGGGGCCACGCTAGGCGCAGCGCTGATCGCCGCCATTGCCGAGAACCGCTAGCGGCTCATTTCATCCAGAACAGGGGTACCAAATCGGTGGCGATGGGCTCGTTCTGCGCATTGGTCGCCATGATATCGGCCATGTGAGCCCACCAGCGCTGCATCACCGCCGTCGCGGGCAGGTCGGCCATGGTGTGATCCCGGCGCCGCCAGAGCACGCCGAAAAGGGTATTGGTCTCTTCGTCGAGGTGGATCGAATAATCCTTCACCCCGGCCTGGTGCAGCAGATCGACCAGCTCGGGGAAAATCTCGTCGTGCCGCTTCTTGTACTCGGCCGTCTGCCCGGGATTGAGGTGCATCTTGAAGGCATGCTTTTCGTAGTCGCCGTCGGTGATGATCATGCGCGCTGCCTCCACATGCGGAACAGAATGGGCAGCGCGATGACCACGATCAGCAGGCCGCCGATAAAGATCGACATGACGATGCCCGGCACATTGAGCAGGCCAAGGCCAAAGGTCACCAGCCCCATGATCAGGGCTGCCAGCACCACGCCGATGATGGACCCTGCGCCGCCCAGAATGGAGACACCACCCAGCACCACCATGGTGATGGCTTCAAGTTCCCAACCTTCGGCGATGGAGGGCCGGGTAGAGCCCAGGCGGGCGGTGAGCAGAACAGCGGCCACACCGCTCATCAGGCCGGTCAGGCAGAACAGGATGAACTTGATGCGATCAACCCGCACGCCGGAGAACCGCGCGGCAACATCATTATTGCCGATGGCGAAGACGCGACGGCCAAAATTGGTGCGGTGCAGCAGCACCCAGTAGATCACCGCGCAGACCAGAAACAGCACCAGCTCAAACGAGATGACCCAGCCGACATAGCCCTGACCGAACCAGGCAAAGCTCTTGGGATAACCCTTGAAGCTCTGATCGCCCAGAATGATGAAGCTGATGCCGCGGAACAGGCTCATAGTACCGATGGTGACCACGATCGAGGGCAGCTTGAGCTTTGTGACCAGTGCCCCGTTGACCGCACCACAGGCCAGGCCCGCGCCAATACCCACCAGCACCAGAACGGGCGTATCCGCCCCATATTGAAGGGCCAGTCCCATCAGGGTGGAGGCCAGCGAGATGATGGCAGCCACCGACAGATCAATCTCGCCCGAAATGATCAGCAGAGCCATGGCCAGCGCGATCAGTGCCTTCTCGGTGAAGTTGAACGTGAGGTCGCTCAGGCTCCAGGCATTGAGAAAATAGGGCGAGGCAAAGGAATTGACGATGAAGATGACCACGGCCACCAGCACCAGCAGGCTTTCCCAGCTGAGCACAGCGGACTTGAGCGGGTTATCCAGACGGTCTGGCAGTTGGCGGCCAGTCGCAGCGGTGTCGGTCATGCGGCTTCCGCCTTCTTGAGAATGATGCGGCCCTTGCTGGCTTCACCGCGTGCATTGAGCACTACGGCGAGCAGAATGGCGGAGCCAGAAATGGCCATCTGCCAGAACGGGCTGATATTGATCACCGGCAGGGCATTGTTGATCACGCCCAGGAAGATCGCCCCCAGCAGCACGCCGGGCACGGTGCCGATGCCACCGGCAATCGAGACGCCGCCAATCACACAGGCCGCGATGATGGTCAGCTCATAGCCGCCCGCCACTTCGACCGATGCGATGACGTAGCGCGAGATCCACAAATAGCCGCACAGCCCGGCCACGGCGCCAGCAATGGTAAAGGCCAGGAACTTGGTCTTGCCCACATCAATGCCGGTATAGACCGAGGCCGTCGGGTTGACGCCGATGGCATAGAGCGAGCGGCCGAGCGGCGTGCGGGTCATCAGGATGTAGAAAAGCACAGCAGTGACAATGGCGAACCAGCTCAAGACGGGCAGCCCCAGGAAAATCACGCGCTGCAGTCCGATAAAATCCGGGCTCATCTGCGCCGCGTTCACCCAGGCGCCGCCCGAGATGACGAACACCAGACCACGGAAGATGGTCAGCGTGCCCAGCGTCACCACGATGGGCGGAATATTGAGCCGCCAGACCAGCACGCCATTGAAGGCCCCCAACCCTGCCCCGACCACAAGGCTGAGCGCCATGAGCAAGGGGATCGGCACTTGAGGGAAAGCAGCATTGATCATGGCGACGACCATGCCGGTCAGTGCCAGATTGGAAGCCATGGAGAGGTCGATCGAACGGGTCAGAATGACCGCCATCTGGCCCAGAGCCAACATCATCAGGATGGAGGTGTCGTTGAATATGGTCAGCAGATTGCTCGGCTGTGAAAAGCGCGAAAAGCGCAGCGTGACCATCACGATGACCAGCAGAATGGCGAGCGCCAGCCAGACTTCGCGGTGTTTCATAAGGCGGTTCATGCTGCCTGCTCCTCGACGATACCGGCAGCCAGTCGCACCAGCGTCTCGGGCTTGAGGTTGTTGTTTTCAATGGTGTCGACCATGCGCCCCTCGCGCATCACCACGATGCGGTCGCTCATGCCGATCACCTCGGGCAGCTCGGACGAGACCATGATGACGCTCAGGCCCTGAGCGACCAGCTCGGCCATGAATTCATGCACGGCGGCCTTGGAGCCGATGTCGATGCCCTTGGTGGGTTCATCGAGAATGATCACCTTAGGCTCGGTGGCCAGCCATTTGGCGATCACCACCTTTTGCTGGTTGCCGCCCGAAAGTGTCGACACATTCTGGCTGAGCGAAGAAGCACGCAGATCGAGGCGCTCGGTATAGGTGCGGGCCAGCGCGAACTCTTCAGCCATCCGCAGGAAACCCGATTTGCTGGTCTTGCCCAGTGAGGGCAGCGAAACGTTCTTGAAGATCGGCTCGCCGGTGATGACACCCTGCTTGCCGCGCTCTTCGGGCACATAGACGATGCCAGCTTCAACGGCGTCAGCAGCGGATTTGGGCGTGATGGTCTGCCCGCTGAGCTCGAGCGTGCCGGAGGAAGTCTGGGTCATGCCGAACACCGCCTGCATCACCTCGGAGCGACCCGCACCGACCAGACCATAAAAGCCCAGGATTTCGCCCTTGCGGACGGAAAACGAAATGTCGTCAAATTCGGTTGGGTGGCTCAGTCCCTTGGCCTGCAGCACCACCTCGCCAATATCGGCATGGCGGGCGGGAAAGATGCCTTCAACCGGGCGACCAACCATGAGCTGGACGATTTCGCTCTGGCTGGTGTCCTTGATCAACCCCTTGCCCACCTGCTCGCCATCGCGGAACACGGTGAAGCGGTCGGCGATGCGGTAGATCTCGTCGAACTTGTGGCTGATGAACAGAATGGCTTTGCCATCTTCCTTGAGCAGTTCGATGAGCACATAGAGCTCTTCGATTTCCTTCTGGCTGAGAGCGGCAGTCGGCTCATCCATGATGACCACGCGGGCATCAATCGAGAGCGCGCGCGCCACGGCAACCAGATGCTTTTTGGCGATGCCCAATTCCTTGAGCTTGATATCGGGGTCGATGCCGGCAGCCATGGAGTCCAGCGTCTCCTTGGCCTCGGCGCGCATGGTGCGCCAGTCGATCATCCCAAAACGATTGGTTGGCGCATGGCCCAGATAGATATTCTCCGCGACCGTCATTTCGTCGAACAGCACGGTTTCCTGATGAATGGCGGTGATACCTACGGCGGAGGCCGAGTGGGCAGTGGGCAGGCTGACGATTTCGCCACCAACACGGATTTCACCAGCGTCAGGCTGGTAGATGCCAGTCAAAGTCTTGACCAGTGTGGATTTGCCCGCGCCATTCTCGCCAATCAGCGCAGTCACCTGGCCAGGATAGAGCTCCAGCGACACTTCGTTGAGCGCCTTGACACCGGGAAAGCTCTTGGAAATGCCGGTCAGGGTCAGAATTGGGTCGGTCATGGGGGCTGTCCGCTATAAGTGCCCCTGCCCGGCTAGACCCGAACAGATCAGCCAGAGAGGGGAGACATCCCGGCGCCGAGGCGCCGGGATACTAGGATCAATAGATCTTGGAGAATTCTTCGATGTTGGACGCATCGAATGTGAACGGGGCAGCCATGGCGCCCGAAGCAGTATCGTCCAGAGTCAGCTCGCCCATGCGACCCATTGACAGGGTTGCGCCGGGACCGGCTTCAGCACCTTCAACCAGATCATTGGCCAGCATCACTGCCGAGTAGCCCAGATCGATCGGGTTCCACAGGGCAACGGCCTGGGAAGCGCCATTGTCGATGAACTGCTTGAACTCGGATGGCAGTGCCAGGCCGGTCACGTTCACCTTGCCGATCAGATCCTGATCGGTGACGACCTGTGCGGCAGCCACGACACCAACAGTGGTTGGGGCAATGATGGCCTTGAGGTCAGGATAGGACGCGATCAGGCCCTTGGCTTCGTCGGTCGACTTGACCGAGTCATCATCGCCATAGACGACTGCCACGAGATTGATATTGGCAAACTTCTCTGGCAGCGCAGCCTTGGCGGCGTCGATCCAGGCGTTCTGGTTGGTTGCAGTGGATGCAGCCGAGAGAATGGCAACATCACCACCGTCTGGCAGATAGTCAGCAGCCAGCTTGATGATGGTTTCGCCGATCAGATTGGTTTCCGATGGGTTCAGGTGCAACTGACGGCCTTCAGGCGCAACACCCGAGTCCCAGCTGATCACCTTGATGCCGCGTTCCATGGCCTTCTGCAGCGCAGGCACCAGGGCGTCAGGATCGTTGGCCGAGATGGCAATGGCGTCGACCTGCTGTGCGATCAGCGAGTTGATCACTTCGATCTGGGCTTCGGCAGTTGCCGAGGTCGGGCCGGTATAGATGACTTCAACGTCACCGAGTTCAGCGGCAGCTTCCTGTGCGCCCTTATTGGCGGCATCAAAGAAACCGTTGCCCAGCGACTTCACGACCAGCGCGATGCGGGTCTGGGCGAAGGCCGGGCTGGCGAGCAGCGCGGCGACAGCGGTGGTGGCTGCCAGAACTTTCAAGAACTTCATTGGTATTCCTCCCTGGAATATGGTGGTCGTCTTTGGTCTCAGGCGACTGTGGATTGCTTGTCGGCCTGAGCAGTCGTTTCCGCCACAATGAGCCGCACGCCTGCCGTTTCGAGCATTTGGCGGTCTTCGTCGCGGATGCCGGCGTCGGTGACGACGGCGGCTATTCGGTCGAGGCCGCATAAAATGAGGCTCGATCTGCCCGAAAACTTGGAAGAGTCAGCCAGCACGATCAGCTCGTCGGCCTGCCCGATTAGGCCCAGCTCGGACTGGACGACCATGGGATCGGCCTCCATCAATCCGTGCTCGCCGATGCCCTGGCAGCCAATGAACATGCGCTTGGCGTAAAAATGTGAGGCAACCACGCCGCCAAAGGGCGACAGGATGACGTTCTGCTCGCGATAGACCGTGCCGCCGGGGATGACGACGGAATTGCGCGAGTTGTGGATGAGGTATTCAGCGATTGCGAAGCTGTTGGTGAATACCGACAGCCGGCGCGAAGTCAGGTGATGCACCATCTGGTAAGTGGTGGTGCCGCCATTGATGATGATCGGCTCGCCGTCATTGCACAGTTCCGAGGCGGCGCGGGCAATGGCGCGCTTCTGCTCGATATTAATGGTTTCATTGACCGCAAAGGGGCGCCCCATCAAGGCGGTCTGCTCAGGCGGATTGACCGCCTCGGCACCACCGCGCACGCGCCGCACATCGCCGCGCAGATGCAACGCCGCGATATCCCGGCGAATGGTCGCTTCGGACGAGCCGGTGACCTCACACAGATCAGCGACCGTGGCGACGGCACGCGTCTGCACGGCGGCAATGATCACTCTGTGGCGTTCTGTTTCGTGCAATGCAGCTATCTCCCTGGCGCATTTCTTCCCATCGAATTCAATCACTGTCAATCATCAAACCGTCAAATTCGAAAATACGCGAACATTTATGCTTGCTTGTGATTGTTTCTGATTGACGAGCGTGATTGATCATGGCTATGTCCGGCCAATCCTGATTACAGCCAATCTCTGGGAGGAGTCTCATGTCCACCACCGCGCCAAAGCGCCTCGCCAATCTCTGGGATGATGCCAAGGCGGCCGCCATGAGCGAGCCCGAGCGTCTCGTCTACCGCTCCAACCTGCTGGGCAGCGACAAGCGTGTGACCAATTATGGTGGTGGCAACACCTCCTCCAAGATCTTCCAGAAAGACCCGCTGAGCGGCGAAGAAGTCGAAGTGCTCTGGGTCAAGGGCTCGGGTGGCGACAGCGCCTCAATCAAGCTCGACGGGTTCTCGACCCTCTATATGGACAAGCTGCGCGCGCTGAAGGGTCTGTATCGCGGCGTTGAATTCGAAGACGAGATGGTGGGCTATTTGCCCCACGCAACGTTCAATCTGAACCCGCGCGCGGCCTCGATCGATACCCCGCTGCATGCCTATGTGAACCACGCTTACGTGGACCACATGCATCCGGACGCGATCATCGCGATTGCTGCCTCCAAGAATTCCAGAGAATTGACCCAGCAGATCTTTGGCGACACCATTGGCTGGCTGCCCTGGAAGAAGCCCGGCTTCGAGCTGGGCCTGTGGCTGGGCAAATATTGCGAGGAGAACCCCAATTCCAAGGGCGTGATCCTGGAGAGCCACGGCCTGTTCACCTGGGGCGACACGCCCAAGGAATGCTACGAAACCACGCTTCTGATTATCAATCAGGCCATTGAGTGGTTCGAGACCCAGACCGAAGGCAAGACCATTTTTGGTGGTGAAGCCGTCAAGTCGCTGGACGCCGATGCGCGCCGCGCCATTGCCGCCAAGCTGATGCCGAAAATTCGTGGCCTGATCTCGGAAGACAGCCATAAGCTGGGCCATTTCGATGACAGCCCGGCTGTGCTCGAATTCGTCAATTCCAACAATCTGCGACCGCTGGCCGCGCTGGGCACATCCTGCCCTGACCACTTCCTGCGCACCAAGATTCGGCCGCTGGTGATCGAGTTTGATCCCGCCAATCCCGATGTCGACGCCGTGGTTGCCAAGATCCCCGAGGACATCGCCGCCTATCGCGTCGACTACCAAGCCTATTACGACCGCTGCAAGCACGACAATTCACCAGCCGTGCGCGATCCGAACGCTGTCGTTTACCTGATGCCGGGCGTGGGCATGTTCACCTTTGCCAAGGACAAGGCGACCGCCCGCATTTCGGGTGAGTTCTACGTCAACGCCATCAATGTGATGCGCGGCGCCTCGACGGTGTCGACCTATGTCGGCCTGCCTGAGCAGGAAGCCTTCGACATCGAATACTGGCTGCTTGAAGAGGCCAAGCTGGCCCGTATGCCCAAGCCAAAGTCGCTGGCCGGCAAGATTGCCGTGGTGACCGGTGGTGCCGGCGGTATCGGCAAGGCCACTGCCGTGCGTCTGCTGCGTGAAGGCGCCTGCGTGGTGCTGGCCGATATCGATGAGACCGCGCTGGTAAATGCCACCGAGGAACTCACGGGTGTGTTCGGCAAGGACGTCGTTCGCCCGGTCAATATCAACGTAACGCGCGAAGAGCAGGTCATTGCCGGCTTCGCCAATGCGGTGGTCGAATTCGGCGGTCTGGACATTCTGGTGTCCAATGCGGGTCTGGCCTCTTCTGCGCCAATCGAAGAGACCACGCTTGAGCTTTGGAACAAGAACATGGACATCCTGTCCACGGGCTATTTCCTGGTTTCCCGCGAAGCGTTCCGCCTGTTCCGCGCCCAGAAGATCGGCGGCAATGTGGTGTTTGTGGCCTCCAAGAACGGTCTCGCCGCCTCGCCCAACGCCTCGGCCTATTGCACCGCCAAGGCTGCTGAAATCCATCTGGCCCGTTGCCTGGCGCTGGAAGGCGCTGGCGAGCAGATCCGCGTCAACGTGGTCAATCCCGACGCCGTGCTGCGCGGCTCGAAAATCTGGGCCGGCGAATGGCTTGAACAGCGCGCATCGACCTACAAGACTGACAAGGATGGTCTCGAGGAAATGTATCGCGAGCGTTCCATGCTCAAGCGTTCGGTGTTCCCCGAGGATATCGCTGAAGCGATCTATTTCTTTGCTTCGGATGCCTCGGCCAAGTCGACCGGCAACATCATCAATGTGGACGCAGGCAACGCCCAGTCGTTCACACGATAAGTACATCGGCTAGTTGCCCCCCACCCTCATTCCCTCCCCACAAGGGGGAGGGATCGAGGGTGGGGGTTGAGAGCCACGATTTTGGGGAGGAGCCCTAACATGACCGATACCATTATCGATCCAACCGTCGTCGAAGCCGAGAACGCCCGCCGTCTGGCTGATCTCAATGTCGATTATGACACGCTGGGCGAACGGCTCGACCGTCGCGGCATTGCCATCGACACCATCAAGGCCAAGGTTGCCGGCTTTAACGTGGCCGTCCCTTCATGGGGTGTGGGCACGGGCGGCACCCGCTTTGCCCGCTTCCCGGGTCTGGGCGAGCCACGCGATATCTTCGACAAGATCGACGACTGCGCCGTCATCGCGCAGCTGACGCAGGCCACCAATACCGTTTCGCTGCATATTCCGTGGGACAAGGCCGACGCCAACCGCCTCAAGCAGGCCGCATCGCGTTTTGGTCTGGGATTTGATGCGATGAATTCCAACACCTTCGCCGATGCCAAGGGCCAGTTGCAGAGCTACAAGTTCGGCTCGCTCAGCCATGCTGACAAGGGCACGCGCCAGCAGGCCATCGAACACAATCTGGAATGCATCGAGATCGGCAAGACGCTGGGCTCAAAGGCGCTCACCGTATGGATCGGTGACGGCTCGAACTTCCCCGGCCAGGTCAATTTCGCCGATCAGTTCGCCCACTATCTGGATTCGATGAAGGCCATCTATCCAGGCCTGCCCGATGACTGGCGCATCTATACCGAACACAAGATGTATGAGCCGGCCTTCTATTCCACGGTCGTGCAGGATTGGGGCACCAATTACCTGATCGCCAAGGAGCTGGGCGACAAGGCCTATTGCCTGGTCGATCTGGGCCACCACGCGCCCAACGTCAATATCGAGATGATCGTGTCCCGGCTGGCCCAGTTCGGCAAGCTGGGTGGCTTCCACTTCAACGATTCCAAATATGGCGACGATGATCTGGACGCCGGCTCGATCGATCCGTATCGCCTGTTCCTGGTGTTCAACGAGCTGGTCGATATTGAAGGCAAGGATGCCAACTTCCATCCGGCCCACATGCTGGATCAGTCGCACAATGTCACCGACCCGATTGAGTCGCTGATGCTGTCGGCCGCCGATGTGCAGCGCGCCTATGCGCAGGCGCTGCTGGTGGATCGCAAGACGCTGGCCGCAGCCCAGAGTGGCAATGACGCGCTGGTGGCAACGGAAGCCCTGCGCCAGGCCTATCGCACCGATGTCGAGCCGATCCTGGCCATGGCTCGGCTGGAAAATGGCGGCGCCATTGACCTGCTGGGCACCTACCGCGCCTCGGGCTATCGCGCCAAGGTTTCCGAGGTCCGCCCGGCCATCGAAGCGGGCTCAAGCGGCATTGTTTGACGCTTCTTTCCTTCTCCTGATGAAGACCAACTGGCCCGGCGCGCAAGCGCCGGGTTTTTTCATGGCTTCTGCCTTCCCACCGGATTCACCCTCCCTTGTGGGAGGGAAGCGAGACAGGACTTGGATCTTCGCAAATTCCGTGACCGGGACCGGCAAGCGCTGTACTTGCGGCGTCACCCCTCCGGGCCTCCCCATCAAGGGGGAGGTGTGGCGCAGAGCAAGCGGCATGGTGTGCCAAAGGAGTAGACGTCAGGCTCACTTCATCGTTGGCATCTGGAACTCGGCACCGTCCTTGATGCCCGAGGGCCAGCGGGCCGTTACGGTCTTGGTCTGGGTCCAGAACTTGATGGCGTCAGTGCCGTGCTGGTTGAGATCGCCAAAGGCGCTGGCCTTCCAGCCGCCAAAGCTGTGATAGGCGAGTGGCACCGGCACAGGGACATTGATACCCACCATGCCGACATTGACCCGGGCGGCAAAGTCGCGCGCGGCGTCACCATCGCGGGTGAAGATCGCGGTGCCATTGCCATAGGGGTTGTCCATGGTCAGTTTGAGCGCGTCCTCATAGGTCTTTGATCGCACCACCGAGAGCACAGGCCCAAAGATCTCTTCCTTGTAGATATCCATCTCGGCCGTGACATTGTCGAACAGCGATGGTCCGACGAAATAGCCATTCTCGTAGCCCTGCAGCGTGAAGCCACGGCCATCGACGGCCAGGGTCGCGCCCTGGGCAATGCCGCTCTCGACCAGCGCTGCGATGCGGTCCTTGGAGGCCTGGGTGATGACCGGGCCCATTTCGCTGGCCGGATCGGTGGCGGGACCAACCTTGAGCTTGTCGAGGCGCGGCTTGAGTGCGGCGATGATCTTGTCAGCAGTTTCGTCACCCACCGGCACGGCCACCGAGACGGCCATGCAGCGCTCGCCGGCCGATCCATAGCCAGCACCCATCAGCGCATCGGCTGCCTTTTCCATATCGGCGTCGGGCATGATGATCATGTGGTTCTTGGCGCCACCAAAAGCCTGCACGCGCTTGCCTTCAGCGGCCGCTGTCGCGTAGACGTAGCGGGCGATCGGGGTCGAGCCGACAAAGCTGACGGCACCAATCTGGTCATGATGCAGGATGCCGTCGACGACCGCCTTGCCGCCATGCACGACATTGAGAATGCCCTTGGGCAGCCCTGCTTCAATGGCCAGCTGCGCCAGCTTGACCGGCACGGATGGATCACGCTCGGATGGTTTTAGGATGAAGGCATTACCCGCAGCGATGGCGGGCGAGAGCATCCAGAGCGGGATCATGGCCGGGAAGTTGAACGGGGTGATGCCCGCGCCAATACCGACCGGCTGGCGCATGGAATACATGTCGATTCCCGGCCCGGCCCCATCGGTAAATTCGCCCTTGAGCAAATGCGGGGCACCGGCGACAAACTCGGACACTTCCATGCCGCGCTGAATGTCGCCCTTGGCGTCCTCGACGGTCTTGCCATGCTCGAGGCTGAGCAGTTCGGCCAGTTCCTGCATGTCGCGATTGATCAGCGCCACGAAGTTGAAGAACATCCGGGCCCGACGCTGCGGGTTGGTCGCGGCCCATTTGGGCTGAGCCTGCGCGGCCGATGCCACGGCAGCGTCCAGATCAGCCTGGGTCGCCAGCGCTACGCGGGCCTGAACTTCACCTGTCGCGGGGTTGAACACGTCCTGATATTCGGCGCTGTTGCCGGTGGTTTCGACGCCGTCGATGAAATGGCCAATGGTGCGCATGTCGGTCTCCCTTGTTTGAACAAAGGTATGGCGCTACGTTTATCGCATCGCAACGCGATAGATTTCGTATCTGTTGTGCAGAAAGTATAGCCCAATGAACTGGGACGACGTTCGTATCTTCCTGGCGGTCGCCCGCAATGGCCAGATATTGGGGGCCGCGCGCAGCCTGGGGCTCAACCACGCCACCGTGGCGCGCCGCCTGACCGCGCTGGAACAGGCGCTGGGCAGCACTCTATTCACCCGCAAGACCAATGGCTCGGAACTGTCCAGCGCCGGCGAAGGCTTTCTGCAGCATGCCGAGCGAATGGAAAGCGCCATGCTGGCGGCCAGCGAGTCGGCCGGTGCGGACAGTCTTATTGACGGGACAGTGCGCGTCGGCGCGCCCGACGGGTTCGGCGTGGCGTTCCTGGCGCCCCGACTGGGCGAACTCATCGAGCGGCACAAGGGCCTGCGGGTGGAACTGGTGCCGGTACCACGCGCCTTCTCGCTGTCGCGGCGCGAGGCCGATATTGCGGTGACCCTGGAGCGCCCACGCGAGGGGCGACTGGTGGCGCGCAAGCTGACCGACTATCGGCTCGGGCTTTATGCCAGCCAGACCTATCTCGATCAGCAGGGCACACCGGCCGATCTGGCCGCCCTCGCCCAGCACCGGCTGGTTGGCTATGTCGACGATCTGATCTTTACCGCCTCGCTCGACTACACCGCTGAATTTCTCAAGGGATGGGGGTCGACCCTGGCGATTTCGTCGGCCATGGGCCAGACCGAGGCGGTGCGGGCTGGCGCGGGCATCGGCATTCTGCACGCCTTCATGGCGCAGCGCGACGCAAACCTTGTGCCCGTGCTGCCCGCCCACACCCTTACCCGCAGTTATTGGACCGTAGTGCATGAGGATTTGCGGGCGATCCGTCGCGTTGCGCTGGTGGCCGAGTTTCTTGCCGAGATCGTCGCGCGGGACCGGGCTATATTTGGCGCCTGAGAGGGGCTTGCCCGGCGCTATGGCTGCGCTAAAACAGGGCCATGTCCAAGACCACACCTGCCACACTGGCGCTGATCAAAGCCAATGTCGCCTTCGACACGGCGACCTATGATTATGATCCCGATGCGGACCGCGTTGGTTTGCAGGCCGCTGAGGCCATGGGGGTCTCGGCATCCATCGTGCTCAAGACGCTGATGGCCGAGGTGGATGGCAAGCCGGTCTGCGTGGTGGTGCCCTCGGATGCCGAGGTGAATATGAAAAAGCTTGCCGCAGCTTTTGGTGGCAAGTCGGCGCATATGATGAAGCCGGCCGACGCCGAGCGGCTGACCGGCTATAAGGTGGGCGGGATCAGCCCGTTCGGGCAGAAGAAGCAGGTGCCCACGGCGGTCGAGGAACTGGCGACACTGGAAGATGCGATCTTCCTCAATGGCGGACAGCGCGGCCTGCAGATCCGCATGAAGCCTGATGACCTCGTGGCAGCACTGGGCGGCAAGGCCGTCGACCTGATCCGTTAGAAACGGAACCCCAGACAGACAAAAGGCGCCCGATCGGACGCCTTCATCTCAAGTCTAGTGTCGGCAGGCTCGATTAACGAGCGTAGTTGCCGCGGGCGATGTTCTTGATGTCGCCGCGAGTGATGCCCAGATCGTTGAGCTGACGAGCGTCGAGTGCATTGAGCTCGCGCATGGTGCGCTGGTACTGAGCAAACTGGTTGAGCTTCTGGCGGATGTTCATTTTCGGTTCCCCTTCGTTTCGATGACCAATATCTATACTCAGCCAGTCGTGATTAGTAGGTGGACTTTGTGCACATCCGTTATGCACTGGATGCAAATTAAAGAGGCAGTTCGTTCATATTGGGTTTAGCTGCCCCGCCGAGTCTACCACGCCCGTTTCGGGCCAACCATTTGATATACATAAGCAAAATGGGCGCCACTGCAGCGACGCCCGCCTTAAGCTTTGCTTAACCAGTTAATTGCCCGTTATGCACTCATCGCTTGGTGGCGGAGCGGCTCTCCTGCGCATGACGGCGATCTTCGCGCATTTCGAACCACATTGCGTTGAGAATGGCGAAGCTGCAGGCCAGCCCGACGCCCAGAATCCACGAGAAATACCACATGTTCGTCTCCTAGTAGGCGTTGGGGTTCTTTTCGAGCGACCGTGTGGTGACATCCCCGCGCATGACGCGGAACACCCAGGCGGTGTAGGCCAGAATGATGGGCAGGAAGATCACCGTCGCCAGCAGCATGATGAACAGGGTGAGGTGGCTTGAAGAGGCATCCCACAATGTCAGCCCGGACTCTGGCACCGTCGAGGACGGCAGCAGGAAGGGGAACAGCGACAGTCCTGCCGTCGAGATGATACCAAAGATGGCCATGCTCGAGGCCACAAGGGTTGGAATGCGCAGCCGTGCCTGCAGCCCGAGAACCGCTGCCACCAGGCCCACAAAGCCCAGCACCGGCGCCGCGATCATCCAGGGATAGAGACCATAATTGGTCATCCAGCCACCCGGGACCAGCGCGACTGTTTTGCCCAGCGGGTTGATGGCGCCATTGGTGTCGACAATGCTGGTGATGGCATAGCCGTCCATGCCGAAGGCCACCCAGACGCCACCCAGCGCAAACAGCATGATGGTCGCCAGTCCCGCCCACGTCCCGTATGTGCGGGCCCGATCCGCCAGCACACCCGTGGTCCGTCCGGTAATCAACACGGCACCCTGCAGCACGATCATGCCCACGCTGACCAGCCCGGCAAGCAAGGCGAATGGCATCAGCAGTTGGAAGAAATTGCCGGTGTAGAAGGCGCGCAGCGTATCGTCGAGATAAAAGGGCGCCCCGAGCAGGACGTTACCCACGGCCACGCCCATGATCAGCGACGGCACAAAGCCGCCGACAAACAGGGCCCAGTCCCAGGCCGAGCGCCAGCGTGTATCGGCAACCTTGCCGCGAAACTTGAAGCCCACCGGGCGCAGGATCAGCGCCAGCAGGATCACGATCATGGCCAGGTAAAAGCCCGAGAAGCTGACGGCATAGAGGGGGGGGAAGGCGGCAAAGATGGCGCCGCCACCCAGCACCAGCCACACCTGATTGCCTTCCCAGGTCGGGCCGATCACATTGATCAGTACACGGCGTTCGGCGTCGGTGCGGGCGACGAAGGGCAGCAAGGTTCCCACGCCCAGGTCACGCCCTCCCATCACGGCGAAGCCGATCAGCAGGATGCCCAGCAATGCCCACCAGATGAGGCGCAGCGTTTCGTAGTCGAGCGGAATGGTGCTCATGATCCGAGTTCCTTGTTGGCGGGAGTGGCAGGCAGGGCGGCGACGACAAAGTCGGCGTCCTCGCCTTCATCGGCAGCGGCAAACAGCTTGTCCTGTGGCCCGGCCTTGATGATCTTGAGCATCAGCATGACCATGATGACCAGCAGCACGGTATAGAGTGCCACATAGAAGGTGAGCGAGATCACCAGATCCCAGAAGTGCAGGCCTGAGGCCGCGTAGAAGGTGGGCAGAACGCCTTCGACCGCCCAGGGCTGCCGACCATATTCGGCGATCAGCCAGCCCGCTTCGATTGCCAGCCAAGGCAGCGGCAGTGTCGCAAAGGCGATCCACAGCATGGGCCGGCTGGTGTCGAGCCAGCCACGCGATGCGCGGTAGAACCAGACTCCAAAGAAGGCGATGAAGAAGAAGCCGATAGCGACCATGACGCGGAAGCTCCAGAAGAGCGGCCACACATCAGGCACGGTATCGAGCGCTGCCATGGTGATTTCCTCACCCGTGGCGTTCTCGACATCCTCGCGATACTTCTTGAGCAGCAGGCCATAGCCCAGATCGGCCCAATGTTCGTCAAAGGTCGCCCGGGCGGCGGTATTGGTGCCGTCAGCGCGAATTTCCTGCAGGGCCTTGTAGGCCACGATACCGGACTGGACGCGAATCGCGGCGTGCTCGGTCAGCTCGGTGATGCCGGGCAGATCGCGATCGATCGAGCGGGTGGTGATCAGGCCCAACACCCAGGGCAGTTGCACCTGGAATGCCGGTTCGCCGGGCAAATCGCTGGGAATGGCGAACAGGGTCAGCGCGGCCGGGGCCGGCTCGGTGTGATACATCGCCTCCATGGCGGCGATCTTCATCTGCTGGTGTTCGGTGGCGACATAGCCGCTCTCGTCACCTAGCACGACCACGGACAGGGCTGAGGCCAGACCGAAACTGGCGGCAACAACCATGGAACGCTTGGCCAGTTCGATATGCTTGCCCTGGAGCAGGAACAGCGCGGAAATGGCGAAGATGAACACGGCGCCGCAGACATAGCCGGCGCTGACGGTGTGCACGAACTTGGCCTGCGCCACCTGGTTGAAGATCACGGCGATGAAGTCGGTGACTTCCATGCGCATGGTGTCGGGATTGAACTTGGCGCCGACCGGGTTCTGCATCCAGCCATTGGCGATCAGGATCCAGAGTGCGGAGAAATTGGCGCCCAGCGCCGTCAGCCAGGTCACCGTCAGATGGCCCACCTTGCTCAGGCGATCCCAGCCGAAGAAGAACAGGCCGATAAAGGTAGCTTCGAGGAAGAAGGCCATCAGGCCCTCGATGGCCAGCGGCGCCCCAAACACGTCGCCGACATAATGGCTGTAATAGCTCCAGTTCATGCCGAACTGGAATTCCATGACGATGCCGGTGGCAACGCCCATGGCGAAGTTGACGCCAAACAGGGTGCCCCAGAACAGGGTCGCCTTGCGCCAGATTTCGCGCCCGGTCATCACATAGGTGCTCTCCATGATGGCCATCATGAAAGACAGCCCCAGGGTGAGCGGCACGAATAGGAAGTGATACATGGCGGTGGCGGCAAATTGCCACCGCGACAGCTCAACGACAGTCATGTCGATCATAGCGATATTGCCTCTACGCTTGTCGGCGCGCCGAGTCGCAACCGATTAGAAGCTATTTGCCTGTCCGCGCTCGCGCCCGCATTGACCTAAATCAATGTGCGTTCGACCGCTCAATATAGGGTGCGCCCATGCCCAAGACGTCGACCTCCCCCGCCGCCCCCATCCCACCTCAAGGCCAGCCCACCGTGACCAGCCCGGACCGTCAGAACGCCAAGACTTTGTCCGGCTTGCGCCGTTTCGGCGGGCCGTGGCTGTGGCTGGCGATTGCGGCGCCACTGCTGGGCGGCGTGTTGCTGGTGGTTCAGGCGTGGACCCTGGCAGGCATTGTTGGCGGCGTGGTGGAGAATGGCGCTGTCATCGCGGCGATGACGCCCGGCATCGTACTGATCTTTGGGCTGTTGCTGACCCGCGCCGCGCTGGCCGCGATCGGCGATCGGGCCGGCACGGCCGCGTCCGAGGCCATCAAGACCAATCTGCGGCAAGCGCTGTTTGCCCAATTGCTGTCCCGCTCGCCCCGTGCCGCTGATCAGCCCCATTCGGGCGCAGCGTCTTCGGCGATGATTGATCAGGTCGAGGCGCTGGATGGGTTCTTTGCCCGCTACGTGCCCGCCATGGTGCAGGCGAGCCTGCTGCCGCTGGCCTTTGGCGCCATTATCCTGCCGCTCGACTGGCTGGCGGGCCTGCTGTTTCTCGTCACCGCACCACTCATCCCGGTATTCATGGCGCTGGTGGGCTGGGGCGCGCAATATGCCACCGACCGGCAAGCCCGTGCGCTGTCCCTGCTCAATGGTCGCTTTGCCGACCGCCTGCGGGGGCTCACCACACTGAAACTGTTCGGTCGTGCCGAAGCCGAGACGGCTGGCATTGTGGCTGCGAGCGACGAATTGCGTCACCGCACGCTGCGTGTGCTGCGTATCGCTTTCCTGTCCTCGGCCGTGCTGGAATTCTTCGCTGCGCTGGGCGTAGCAGGCATCGCGCTTTATGTCGGGCTGACCTTCATCGATTTCCTGCACCTGCGCAGCACACCACTGACGCTTGAGCTGGGCCTGTTCCTGCTGCTGATGGCGCCGGAAGTCTACAATCCGCTGCGTCTGCTGGCAGCGCATTATCACGACCGGGCCTCGGCCAAGTCGGCCATTGGCGAAATCCAGGCCCAGCTCGGCGCCCTGCCCGCAGAGATCGTCCCGCTCGGCCACGCCGAACCGTCAGCATCGCCGGATGCAATGGCATTGCGGCTGGACAAGCTCACCCTGCGCACGCCCGACAATGCCCGCGTAATCCTGCATGAGACGGGGCTGAACATCAAAGCAGGCGAGCATGTCGCCATTGTCGGCCAGAGTGGCATTGGCAAATCGAGCTTGCTCGAAGCCATTGCCCGGATGCGCCCGCATGGCGGTGCCATCACGCTGGGTGATCAGCCCCTGGAAGACTGGGATGAAGCCGAACTGCGCCACAGCGTCGCCATGCTGGGCCAGAAGCCCCGGATTTTTGCGGGCAGCATGGCGGACAATATTGCCATGGCGCGCCCGGATGCGACGCCCGCGCAGATTCGCAGTGCTGCCGAGCGTGCTCAGGCCGCCGGGTTTGCCGATGCCTTGCCCGAAGGGCTCGATACGCTTTTGGGTGAAGGCGGGCTTGGTCTTTCAGGTGGACAGACCCAGCGCATCGCCCTGGCGCGCATCTTCCTGCGCGATCCCGGCCTGATCCTGCTCGATGAGCCGACCGCGCATCTTGACGCAGAACTCGAACAGGCCGTGCTTGATGCCCTGCTCGACTTTGCGCACGGTCGCACGCTGATCATTGCCACCCATTCGCAGGCCGTCGCCAAGCGCATGCACCATGCCTATCGCATTGCCGGGGCGGAACTGCTGGCCACCCCGGTTTCCGCCGCCAGTGTCAGGAGTGTTGCATGAACGCGCTGCTCGCTTTTCGGGGGCTGTTTGCCCGTCAGGCCAAAGGTCTGTTGATCGCCCTGCTGCTCTCGCTGGTGGCGCTGGCCTCCGGCGTGGCGCTGCTGGGCACGTCGGGCTGGTTCATCACTGCAACGGCCCTGACCAGTGCAGGCCTGGCGTTCAACCTCTTTGTGCCGTCAGCCATGGTGCGCGGCTTTTCCTTCGTGCGTATTCTGGCACGCTATGGCGAACGCCTGAGCGGCCATGACGCGACGTTGCGCCTGCTGGCTGATATTCGGGGCTGGTTGTTCGGGCGGCTGTTTCCACGCCTGCCTCTTAATGATCGCCATATGCGCCATGGCGATCTGGTCAGCCGGCTGACCGCCGATGTCGACGCGCTCGACACCGCCTTTCTGGTCGCCATCGGCCCGATTACTGCCGCTGTGGTGATCGGCACCGTTCTGACAAGCATTCTGGCGTTCCTGCTGCCTGCAGCAGCTGTAGTCTATGGCCTGAGCTTTGGCATGGCGGTGCTGCTGGTGCCCGCCGGTCTGGTGCTGACCAGCCGCAAGGCAGGCTCGGCGATTGTGATGCGTGCCGCTGCGGCGCGTGCCGCGATACTCGATGGTATTGAGGGCCATGCCGATCTCACGCTGTTCGGGGCGCTGGGCGACACTCAGGCGCGCTTTTCAGAGACCGCAACAGCCCTGTCCGAGGCGCGCGGGCGCCTTGCCACACTGAGCGGGTTTGCCGCCTTTGGCGTGCAGGCACTGGCGGCCATTGCGCTGGCCGGATCGCTCTGGCTGGGCCTGGAGGCCTTCGCGGCCGAGCAGATTGACGGCCCGGTACTGGTCGGCCTGCTGCTCGCCATTCTGGCCAGCTTTGAGGCCAGCAGCGTCATTGTGCGCAGCGTCACCAAGCTGACCACCGCCATGGCCGCCGCCGAACGGCTGACAGCAATTGCCGATGCCCCAATCGAGATCGTCGATCCGGCCAGCCCCATCGCCCTGCCCGACAATCTAGCGATCACTCTGGACAAGGTGCGCTTTGCCTATGATGGCGGCGCGCCGGTGCTGAATGATCTCGAGCTCAGCGTTGCGCCGGGCGAGCATGTGGCCATTGTGGGTCCCAGCGGCATTGGCAAATCCAGCCTGCTCAACCTCTTGCTGCGACTGGCCGAACCGCAATCGGGCAGTATCACCCTGGGCGGCGTCGACCTGCCCGCGCTGGCCCTGTGCGATCTGCAGACCAGCATGGCCCTGCTCAGTCAGGACAGCCCGCTGTTCAACGACACTATTAGTGCCAATCTGCTGATCGCCCGTCCCGATGCCAGTGAAGATGCCCTGTGGGCGGCGCTGGACGCCGCCGGCATTGGCGATTTCGTGCGCGCTTTGCCCAAGGGCCTCGATACGCTGGTGGGCGAAGCTGGCCGGACGGTTTCGGCGGGTCAGGGACGGCGGTTATGCCTTGCCCGCACCCTGCTCAGCCCTGCGCCCATCCTGCTGCTTGATGAGCCCACCACCGGTCTGGATCGTACCGCAGAGGTCGCGTTCTTTGATACCTTGCGCAAGGCTGCCACCGGGCGCACGGTGATCCTTGTGACCCATGCCGGCATCCCCGAAGGCACGGTGGACCGGGTGCTGACCATGCGCGGCGGACAGCTCACTTAGATCATCGCGACACGGGTCTTGACCTTACCATGATGGGAAGGTCTATATGGCTGAGGACGAGGTGATTGAAATGAACGAACACGTCCACAACAAACCCATTAGCATTGATATTGACGGCATGACCTGCGCCTCCTGCGTGATGCGGGTGGAAAAGGCGCTCAGCAAGGTTCCCGGTGTCGAAAGCGCCAGCGTGAACTTTGCCACCGAGCGCGCCAGTGTGCGGATGGCCGATACGAGCAATGTGGCCGCCCTGCTCGCCGCGGTCGAGAAGGCTGGCTATACCGGCCATGAAACGCCCCAAGCCAGCGCGCATTCCGGGCATCAGCATCACGATGAAGACGCCGCCATCCTGCGGCGTGACGTGATACTGGCGGCCATTCCGACGCTGCCGCTGTTCGCGCTGGAAATGGGTGGGCATCTTTACATGCCCTTCCACATGTGGCTGACCGCCCTGATCCCCACACCGACACTGCATATCTTCTATTTCGTGCTGGCCAGCTTCGTGCTGTTCGTGCCGGGCTGGCGCTTCTTCAAGGTGGGTATTCCCGCCCTGCTGCGCGGCGCGCCAGAGATGAACTCGCTGGTCGCGCTTGGCTCTGGCGCCGCCTATCTCTATTCGGTGGTCGCGACGTTCGTGCCGCAGGTGCTGCCGAGCCAGGCGCAGTATGTCTATTATGAAGCCGCTGCGGTCATCGTCACGCTGATCCTGGTCGGGCGCCTGCTTGAGGCCATCGCCAAGGGCCGTACCGGCAATGCCATTCAACGTCTGGTGCGCGAGCAGGCCAAGACCGCCCGCGTCGAGCGCGACGGGCAGATCACCGAGATCGCCATCGAGCAGGTACAGGTCGGCGACATTATCGTGGTGCGTCCCGGCGAAAAGATCGCCGTGGATGGCGAGATCACCGAGGGCGCCAGCCATATCGATGAATCGATGATTTCGGGCGAACCCCTGCCCGTCTCCAAGACGGTCGGTGCCGAGGTGGTTGGCGGAACGCTCAACACCTCGGGCAGCTTCAGTTTCCGCGCCACCAAGGTGGGTGGCGACACCATGCTGTCGCAGATCATCCGCATGGTCGAGGAAGCCCAGGGCGGCAAGCTGCCCATTCAGGGCGTCGTCGACCAGATCACGGCCTGGTTTGTGCCCGCCGTGATTGCGTTGTCGATCCTGACATTTGCGATCTGGCTGGTGTGGGGCCCAGACCCCGCCTATGTCTTTGGGCTGGTCAACGCCGTGGCGGTGCTGATCATTGCCTGCCCCTGCGCCATGGGGCTGGCCACACCGACCTCGATCATGGTGGGCACGGGCCGCGCGGCCGAAATGGGCGTGCTGTTCCGCAAGAGCGAAGCGCTGCAGCGTCTGCGCGATGTGTCTGTGGTGGCTTTGGACAAGACCGGCACGCTGACCGAAGGCAAGCCGGCCCTGACCGACATCATACTCGATGATGATTTCGAGCATGATGAAGTGCTGGCCCTGGTCGCGGCTGTCGAAGCCAGATCAGAGCATCCCATCGCCACCGCCATCGTGACCGCTGCCGAAAAAGCCGGGCTGACATTGGGTGCCGTCACCGAATTCGCTTCGGACGCTGGCAATGGTGTCACCGCCCGCGTCGATGGGCGACTGGTGGCGATTGGCTCGCAGCGCCATCTGGGGCACCTCGATTTCTCCGACTTCGCCCAGGCCATCGAGAAGCTGGCCGATGAAGGCAAGACCCCGGTGTTTGCCGCCATCGACGATAAACTCGCCGCCGCCATTGTGGTCGCCGATACCATCAAGCCCACCAGCAAGGCCGTGATCGCTGCGCTGCACGAACTAGGCCTTAAGGTGGCGATGATCTCGGGCGACAATCGCCGCACGGCCGAAGCCATTGCCCGTCAATTGGGCATTGATGAGGTGCGCGCCGAAGTGCTGCCCGCCGACAAGGTGGACACCATCAAATCGCTGCGCCAGTTCGGCACGGTGGCCTTTGTCGGCGATGGCATCAATGACGCCCCTGCGCTGGCCGAAGCCGATATCGGCATTGCCGTGGGCACCGGTACCGATGCCGCAATCGAGAGCGCCGACGTGGTGCTGCTCGGCGGCGACCTCAAAGGTGTGCTTGATGCGCTGGTGATCAGCCGGGCGACCATGAAGAACATCTGGGAGAACCTGTTCTGGGCGTTCGGCTACAATGTGCTGCTCATTCCGGTGGCCGCAGGCGTGCTATATCCGGCGTTCGGGATCCTGCTTTCACCCATGCTGGGTGCCGGCGCGATGGCGATGTCGTCAATCCTTGTGGTCTCCAATGCCCAGCGGCTGCGCGGGGTGAAAGGGGTGACGCTATGAATATTGGCGAGGCTGCCAACGCCTCGGGCGTTTCGGCCAAGATGATCCGCTATTACGAATCCATCGGCCTTATTCGCCCGCCGCATCGCACTGACAGCAATTACCGGGTCTATGGCAGCGATGAAGTGCATGTGCTGCGCTTTATCAAGCGGTCCCGCACGCTGGGCTTCTCAGTCGAAGAGACCGCGACCCTGCTCAGCCTGTGGCAGGACAAGTCCCGGGCCAGCGGCGAGGTCAAAGAGGTCGCGGTCAGCCATATCATGGCGCTCGAAACAAAGATCGACGAGTTGCAGGCCATGGTCAAAACCCTCAAGCATCTGGCGCATTGCTGCACAGGTAATGATCGCCCCGACTGCCCCATTCTGGACGACCTCGCGGGCGTCCCAACGCCAAGCAAAGGACATTGAAATGACCGACAAGACCGTTTTCGCCGTCAACGACATGAGCTGCAATCACTGCGTCGGCGCCATCCGAAAATCTCTGGAAGAGGCCCTGCCCGGCGCCGAGATCGACGTCGATCTGGCATCACACAAGGTCAGCTTTACCGGCGACCGCGCCAAGGGTGAAGAAGCCATCCGCGAAGCCGGCTACACGCCTGAGGCGGCTTAGCTCGGGGATACCCCCTCCCGTCCTCCCCCTGACAGGGGGAGGAGCTGCATCGGAGCCTTGGCAACATCCCGCCCACCCACTGCACGGATTCCTCCCCCTATAGGGGGAGGTTAGGTGGGGGTGCCCAAGCAAACAAACTGATCCATCCCAATAACAAAGGGCGCCCCAGGGGCGCCCTTTGCTGTCCGTTCTGGGTATGGGAGGTCAGAACGGGCTGTCTGGGAAGTAGAACTGCTCGGCGTTTTCCTGGGTGATCAGGGGCGAGCCGAGAATATAGCTGCCGGTGACCGGACCATTGGAGATGAAGTGGTTCACCGTCACGTCCATTGCCGTGGCAATTTGGGCCGGTGGATACAGCACGTCGACGGGCACCAGCGGATCACCATCCATCACGCCCTTGACGATTTCCTTCATGCCAGCGCCGCCGACCACGAACATTTCGCTTTCGCGACCAGCCTGCTTGATGGCCTCGACCACGCCCAGCGTGATGTCGTCATCCTGAGCCCAGACGCCGTCGATATCGGGGAAGCGGCTCAGGAAATCCTGCATCACTTCAAAGCCGTCATCGCGGTTCCAGTTGGCGAACTTGTTGTCGAGCACATTGATGCCCGAGCCTTCGATCTTGCCCATGAAGGCGTCGAAGCGTTCGGTGTCGAGCACGGTGGGGATACCGCGCAGGATGACGATGTTGTCGCCATCGCCGAGGCGGGTCATCATGTACTCGGCCGAGACTTCACCCATTTCGGTATTGTTGCCCGAGACGTAGACGTCCTGGATGGACGGGTCGGTCAGGCCACGGTCGACCACGGTGATGAAGGCGCCGGTGTCGGCAACGGCGCGGACAGGCTCGGTCAGAGGCTCGGATTCAAACGGCAACACTACCAGGGCGTCGATCTGATGCACCGAGACCAGGTCTTCGAGATCGCTGGCCTGATCGGCGGGGCCGTCAGCGGTCACGATGATGATGTCGATATTGGGATTGGCGGCTTCAAGGCGCTTTTCAGCTTCTGCGGCGTGCCAGTTCAGGCCGCCCATGAAACCATGAGTTGCGGCTGGAATAGAGACGCCGATCTTGATCTGATCCTGCGCGAATGCTGCGCCGGCCAGTGCGCTGGTGGCCAACAGGCCCAGTGCGATTGACTTCAAAGACATAGCTTAGTCCTCCCTGTGTTCTGGCGCTGCTTTGGCGCCGGTTCTCCCGCCCCGTTGGGGACTTGGATTATTCGGCCTTCTTGCGTGCACCGCGGAGCGAGCCGCGCTGCAGGTAGACTGCCGCCACGATGATCACGCCCTGCACTGCCCCGTTGAGGTAGTTCGAGATGATCTCGGTGAGATTGAGAATATTGCCGATGGCCGTCAGGATCAGCGCGCCGATCACCGTGCCGCCAATGCGGCCGAAGCCGCCCTTGAGCATGGTGCCGCCAATGATCACCGCAGCGATGGCTTCGAGTTCCCACAGCACGCCGGTGGCCGATGATGCCGAGCCCAGGCGCGGCACATAGATGATGGTGGCCAGCGAGACGCACAGACCCTGCAGGATATAGGTGGCGGTCTTGACCCGGTCGACCTTGATGGCCGAGTAGCGCGCCACGTGTTCATTGGAGCCGATCGCCATGCAATAGCGGCCAAAGGCGGTGCGGTTCATCAGCACCCAGCCGATGATCGCCACGAAGATGAACACCCAGACCGGAATGGGGATGCGCAGGAAGCTCTCATAGTAGACCGGGCGATAGATATCGCGGGCACCCGAAGCCAGCGACAGCGTGCCGCCATCGGCAAAATAGGTTACCAGCGAGCGATAGATGCCCATGGTGCCGAGCGTCACGATAAAGGCTTCGATCTTGGCCTTGGTGGTGAGAAAACCGTTGATATAGCCGGCACCCACGCCCAAGATCAGCGAGCAGCCAATGCCCAGCAGCACCGTCCAGATCGAGGCGCCCAGCGCGTCCACGGCGGTATTCATGACAATGATCATCACGCCCGCGATGAAGGCGGCCATGGAGCCCACTGACAGATCGATGCCGCCTGCGGTAATCACGAAAGTGGCGCCCACCGCGATGATGCCGATAAAGGCCGAGCGGGTCAGAATATTGGTGATGTTGCCTTCATTGAGGAAGGCTGGATTGAGGCTGTAGCCCAGGATCACCAGCAGGATCAGCGCCAGCAGCGGTCCCAATGTCTTGAGATCAATCCGGAAGCTTCTGCCCGGCTTTGCAGCCTCATGCGCTGATACGCTCATCGTCCCCACCCTGCTTGATGCCTGCGGCGTACCGCATGATTTCTGCTTCCGCGATTTCGGCGCCCTCGAGCTTGCCGGCCAATCGCCCTTCGCGCATCACCAGCACCCGATGGCTAAGCCCGATCACTTCCTGCATCTCCGAAGAGATCAGGATGATGGACTTGCCCTCGGCCGCCAGTGCCGCGACGATATGATAAATCTGTTGTTTGGTGCCCACGTCGATGCCGCGCGTCGGCTCATCCATGATGATGATGTCGGGCTCGGCTTCCATGGTCTTGCCCAGCATCAGTTTCTGCTGATTGCCGCCCGATAGCTGCCCCACCTTGACCGAGGCATCGCGCGCCCGGATATCGAAACGGCGCACGGCGCGCTCGAGCGCACTGGCTTCGCTCTTGCCGTCCAGAAAGCCGTTCTTGAGGTGCTTTTTGAGCGTCAGCAGGGTCAGATTGGGTTCCAGCCCGACATTGAGCAGAAGCCCCCGCCCCTTGCGGTCCTTGGTCATATAGGCCAGCCCGGCAGCAACCGATTTGGCGACGTCGGTAAAGTCCTGCGGCGTGCCGTTGACCTCGACCGTGCCATCATCACGCGGATTGAGCCCGACAATGGCCTCGGCCACAGCAGTGCGACCCGAGCCGATCAACCCGGCAAAGCCGAGGATCTCGCCCTTGCGCAGATCAAACGAGATGTCCTTGACGCCAGGCGCCACCAGATTGCGCACCGAGAGCACTACGGGGGCGTCGACATCGGGCTCATGCTTGGGTGGATAGAGATTGGAGAGCTCGCGCCCTACCATCATCTGCGCGATGGAATCCGGGGTCAGCGCCTCGGTGCCCACCGTGGCGATCAACTGGCCGTCACGCAGCACGGTGACGCGCTGAGCCAGTTCCATGATCTCGTCAAGCTTGTGGGAAATGAAGATCACGGCCACGCCGCGTGCGGTCAGACGGCGGATCTGTTCGAACAGCGTCTGGGTTTCGCCCTGCGACAGCACGGCGGTCGGCTCGTCCATGATCAACACGCGCGCGTCGCGGCTGATGGCCTTGGCAATTTCGACCATCTGTTTGTCAGCAACCGACAGCGTGTTGATGCGTGCGTCCGGATCGACATTGACGTGCAGGGTATCAAGAATGGCAGCGGCCTGGGCCCGCATGTCGGCCAGCCGCAAGAAGCCGTTCTTGGTCAGTTCGCGACCCAGGAAAATGGAGTCGGCAACCGTCAGATGTTCAGCCAGCAGCAATTCCTGGTGGATCACCACGATGCCCATGGCTTCGGCTTCGCCATTGGGCGGCAGCACAGCGGTCTTGCCATCATAGGAGATGGTGCCTGAGGTCGGCTGCTCGAGACCGGACAGCACCTTGATCAGGGTTGATTTGCCTGCGCCGTTCTCGCCGATAATGGCGTGAACTTCACCGGGCTTGATATCGAAATCAATGCTGAACAGGACGGGGATTTCGCCGAACGATTTACTGATCCGGTGTGCGGACAGGATCGCTGGCGCGGACATGCCTTCGGCGCTGGACATCGTTGAACCCCTCCCTGAACGCGGCAGGGTTGAACCCCGTCTCTTCGCTCCTGAGACAATGATGTAAAGGTTTTCATGATTGATGTAAAGGTTTACAAACGGGAGAAACGGTATAAGCCGTAAAGGAGGGTCTGGCGCCGCGTGAGCCATCTGCTAAAGGCAGCGACAGCGGGCGTCAGTGGGCGTGCGAGGCACAGATTGCAGCACCGAAAACTGGCCACAATTGAAGACGTAGCGGCGATCGCCGGCGTATCCATCGCCACGGTCAGCCGCGCTATCAATGAGCCCACCAAGGTTGCTGACGAGACGCGTCGCAAGGTCACCGAGGCCGTTGCGCGCACCGGCTACACCACCAATGCCATGGCGCGTTCACTGCGCATGCGCCGCTCCAACATGATCCTGATTCTGGCGCCCGATGTGGGCGATCCGAACTTCTCCAATATTCTGGTGGGGCTCGAAACCGAGGCCTCCAAGCGCGGCTATGGGGTGTTGATCGGCAATACCCAGAATGATCCGACGCGCGAGACTGATTATCTGCGCTTCATCAATTCCAATCAGGCTGACGGGTTGATCCTGCTTACCGGTCACCTGCCCTATGGCATTGGCGAACAGGGCAATCCCGTGCGCCTGCCGCCCATGGTGGCGGTCAACGAACCGGTCTCCAATAGCGATGTGCCCTTTGTCGGTGTCGATAATTTCGAGGGGGCCCGCATTGCAGCCGAGCATCTGATCGCCCAGGGGCACCACCGCATCGCCTTTATCGGGCATTCGACCAGCAAGGCGGTCAACATGCTGCGCGAGCAGGGCTATCGCGCGGCCCTGAGCGGCGCGGGCATCACCATTGACCCACGGCTGATACTGGACGGCGATGGCACCACGGAAAGCGGCCGAGCGGCGACCGAGCACATGTTTGTCCGCGATGTGCTGCCCACCGCCTTTTTGTGCGTCAACGACGCCACCGCGCTGGGGGTGATCATCTCGCTGAGTGCGCGCAAATATGATCTGCCGCGCGACTTTTCGGTGATGGGATTTGACGATATTTCGTTTGCCAGCTTCGTCACGCCATCGCTGACCACCATGAAGCAGCCGCGCCACAAGATTGGCGAGGGCGCCATGGACCTGCTGCTGGCGCTGCTGGCGGGCGAGACGCCCGCCAAGAACGAAGTGCTGTTGCGCAGCGAGCTGATCGTGCGCAATTCGGTCAGTGGGCCGCGACGGGGCTGAGCTACTGGTCGCGCTTGGCCAGCCAGTCCTGCATCCAGGCGATTTCCTGCTCCTGCGCCGCGATCACTGCCTCGGCCAGCGCCCTCACCTCGGGGTCGTTGCCATGTTCGAGCACGATACGGGCCATTTCGACGGCCCCTTGATGATGCGGGATCATGGCATTGATGAAATCAAGGTCAGCATCGCCAGTATAGGTCATGGCCATGTCGGCATGCATCTTTTCGGCCATGGCTGCATAGGCATGGCTGGCCGGCATCTCGGCGCCGGACATGCCAGTCATCGCGCCGTGATCCTGCGCAAAGGCGGGCAGCATCAGGCCAAGGGTGATCGTTGCAGCAAGCAGGAGAGATTTCATCGCAAATCCGTTTGTTAGAAGACGCTGATGTGTGGCGCCTTCCCCTCTGGGAAGGTCAAGCCGAATGCGATTGGTGCGCGGAGTTGTGATCGCTTTGCCCCATCGGTAGCCGCAGTGCTTGTCAACGCCCCAGCCCTGAGGCAAGAACCGGGCATGAAGACCATTCTCATCGTGGGCATCGGGGCGGGCAATCCCGAGCACATCACCATTCAGGCCATCAACGCGCTCAACCGCGCCGATGTGCTGTTCATCCCGGACAAGGGGGCGAGCAAGGCCGATCTGGCCGACCTGCGCCGCGAGATCATCGCCCGCTATGTGACCAATCCCGCCAGCCGCACGCTGGGCTATGCCGTGCCCCGGCGCGACGCAAGCAATCCCGACTACGGCGCCGGCGTCGATGACTGGCACGCGGCACTCGCCGAGCGCTTTGCCGGCCTGCTCTCCGAAGTGCCCGATAACGGGGCGTGCGCCTTCCTCGTCTGGGGCGATCCGGGCCTCTACGATTCAACCATCCGCATTGTCGAGCGGTTGCGCCAGACCCACCCGGTCAGCGTCGAAATCATGCCCGGCATTACCTCGGTCCAGGCACTGACCGCGGCCCATGGCATTGCGCTGAACCGTATTGGCGAACCGGTCCAGATCACGACAGGCCGCAAGCTCGGTACCGTGGCCGACGACACCATCGTCATGCTCGACGGCCAGACCGCCTTCACCGAGGCCGATCCCGACCTCGAGATATTCTGGGGCGCCTATCTCGGCACGCCGGATGAAATCACCATTTCCGGCCGGTTGGGCGATGTGGCCAGCCAGATTGTCGAAACGCGCCAGACCGCCCGCGCCCGGCATGGCTGGATGATGGATACCTATCTGCTGCGCAAGCGGGACTAGGAGTTGCCGCCCGCTCTCCCCGCCCCCTTGGGGCATGGGCGCGCGGGTGGACGGTCTTGGCCCATCATCCGCCCAAAGGCAGATATTCCCCCTTGCGATCCAATCGGCTACACCACCTGCCATGTCCGCCGCCCAACCCATCGCTGCCCCATCGCCCCGTCGCCGTGGCGCCTGCCCGACGCTTGAAGCGCCGATGCAGACTGGTGATGGCCTGCTGGCGCGGCTACGCGTTGGCGAGGGGCGCCTGACGCCAGCGCAGTTACACACCATTGCCGAACAGGCCACCCATCACGGCAATGGACAGGTCGAGATCACTGCGCGCGGCAATCTGCAGGTGCGCGGGCTGACACTGACCAGCACTGCCCCTTTCGCCACCGCCGTCCGCGCCGTTGTCGACATCGAGCAGGGCCTTGTGGTGGAAACGCCACCACTGGCCGGAGACGATGCGACTGAAATCAGCGCCCCACGCGCGCTTGCTGTGTCCATCAGGGACCTTGCCGCAGCGCTGGGCGAGCAACTTGGCCCCAAGGTGACCGTGGTGGTCGATGGCATGGGACAGATCACCCGTGCCGGGCTCAAGGCCGATATCCGGTTGACCGCCATCGCGCCCCAGCATTGGTCACTGGCCATTGCCGAGCAGCCTCAAAGCGAACTGCACGAGAGCGCGGCGGCCGCTGCCGTTGTTACCGTCCTGCACAAGCTCGTCGAGCTGGGTCCAGCCGCGCGCGCCACCGATCTGGTCACACCCCGCGCATCGGCCGCCCCGTCGTCCAGCCAGACCATCGGCCAGTTCACGCTGGCCAGCGGCAGCGCAACAGGTATCGCCCTGCCCTTCGGCGCCAGCGACAGCCCGTCTTTGATGGCGCTTGCGCGCCTTGCCACAGACCATGGCATTGCCGAACTGCGTCTCGCGCCGCATCACACCCTGCTCGCGATCAACGCGCCAGCGGGTTTTGTCCACGACGCCGCCGCGCTCGGCTTCATTACCGATGCGAGCGATCCCCGCACCCGCATCAGCGCCTGTATCGGCAGTGCCGGCTGTGCGTCAGGCCTTATTCCGGCCCGCGAAATCGCCCAGCAACTGGCGTCCGCCCTGCCCGCAGGCCGCGATCTGCACGTTTCGGGTTGCGCCAAGGGCTGCGCCCATCCGCGCCGCGCTGCATTGACGCTGGTGGGTCAGGCAGGCGGTTACGGTCTTGTCATCAACGGCAGCGCGGGCGATACGCCACAGACTGTTTTGCACGCGGACCAGCTTGAGTCCGCCATCGGCCCGTCCGGGCAAGGATGACGATGACCCAATACGACTACATCAAGGATGGCGACGCCATTTATCGGCAGTCCTTTGCCATCATCCGGGCCGAAGCCGATCTGTCTGCCTTTTCGCCCGACGAGGCCGAACTTGCCATCCGCATGATCCATGCCGCCGGCTCGGTCGATGCCGCGCAGCATTTCGAATTTGGTCCCGGCTTTGTCACCGCCGGACAGGCCGCGCTCAAGTCCGGCGCACCGATCTTCTGCGACGCCGAAATGGTCGCCCGTGGCGTCACCGCTGCCCGTCTTCCAGCCAATAACGAGGTGGTCTGCACCCTGCGTGACCCGGCCACGCCGGGCATCGCACAGGATATCGGCAATACCCGCTCCGCCGCGGCACTGATGCTGTGGTTGCCGCGCCTGGAAGGCGCTGTGGTCGCCATCGGCAACGCCCCCACTGCCCTGTTCTACCTGCTCGAACTGCTGCGCGACGGCGCGCCAAGACCTGCAGCGATTATCGGCATGCCTGTGGGCTTTGTCGGCGCGGCGGAGTCCAAGGCCGCACTGGCCGAGAACTCCTATGGCGTGCCTTATGCCATCGTGCGCGGCCGGCTGGGCGGTTCGGCCATGACCGCTGCGGCGCTCAATGCGCTGGCGAGGACGGGCATATGAGCGGCAAGCTGATTGGGGTCGGCACAGGCCCCGGCGATCCGGAACTGCTCACGCTCAAGGCCGTGCGCGCGATCGAGAACGCCGATGTAATTGCCTATTTCGCCAAGCAGGGCAATTCGAGCAATGCACGCGCCATTGTCGCCGATCTGATCACCACCCAGATCGAAGAGCAGCTGGGCTATCCGGTCACCACCGAGATCGACCGCCGCCATGCCGATTACAAATCGGCCACCAGCGATTTTTACGCTGAAGCCGCCGCGCGCGTCGCCGCCCATCTTGATGCAGGCCGCACGGTGGCCGTGCTCAGTGAGGGCGATCCGCTGTTTTATGGCAGCTATATGCATATCCATGTGCGGCTGGCCCATCTCTATCCCACCGAGGTTGTGGCGGGGATCACGGCCATGTCCGGCTGCTGGTCACAGGCCGGGCTGCCGCTGGTGCAGGGCGATGACATTCTGGCCGTGCTGCCCGGCACGCTGGAAGAAGCCGATCTGACAGCGCGCCTGGGCAATGCCGATGGCGCCGTCATCATGAAGGTGGGCCGCAACATGGCCAAGGTCCGCCGCGCCATTGCGGCGGCTGGTCGGCTCGAGTCTGCCGTTTATGTCGAGCGCGGCACCATGGCCAATGGCGCCTCAATGCGGCTGGCCGACAAGCCCGATGATGTCGCCCCCTATTTCGCGCTGATCCTGGTGCCCGGCTGGAACACCCGCCCCACATCGGCAGGTGCTGCATGACCGGCAAGCTCACCATTGTCGGCACCGGTCCGGGCAATCCCGATCAGACCACGCCCGAAGCGGTCAATGCGATTGCGGCCAGCCATGTATTCTTTGGTTACGGCCCTTATCTCGACCGCCTCACCCTGCGCGACGATCAGCGTCGCGTGGCCTCGGACAATCGCGAAGAACTGGCGCGCGCCAAGGATGCGCTGATGACGGCCGCCTGGGGCGAGCAGGTCTGCGTTGTCTCGGGTGGCGATCCGGGTGTGTTTGCCATGGCGGCAGCGGTCTGCGAAGCCATTGAAGACGGCCCGCCCGCCTGGCGCGAGCTGGAACTGTCCATCGTCCCCGGCGTCACCGCCATGCTGGCTGTGGCGGCCCGCGCCGGCGCCCCGCTGGGTCATGATTTCTGCGCCATTTCGCTGTCGGATAATCTCAAGCCCTGGACGGTGATTGAGCAACGCCTGCGCGCGGTAGCCACTGCAGGGCTGGTGATTGCGCTCTACAATCCCATTTCCAAGGCCCGCCCCTGGCAGCTGGGCAGTGCATTCTCCATCCTGCGCGAAGTGCTGCCCTGGACTACGCCGGTGATCTTTGGTCGTGCTGCAGGCCGGCCCGATGAAGCCATCAGCGTGGTGAGTCTGGCCGACGCCGATCCGGCCAAGGCCGATATGGCGACCTGTGTGGTCATCGGTTCGCCCGAAACCCGCGTCATCGAGCGCCCAAATCAGGCGCCGCTGGTCTATTCGCCGCGCTCCCTTGGAGCGCCCAAATGAAGTGGCTGTCGATCGTCGGCATTGGTGAGGATGGTTTGGTCGGTCTGGGCGAGCCTGCCAAGGCGGCCATTGCCGCAGCCGAGATCGTCTTTGGCGGCGCACGTCACCTCGAACTGGCCACCCCTGTCATCACCGGCGAGCGCCAGCCATGGCTGTCGCCATTCTCGGACGCCATTGCGGCGGTGCTGATGCATAAGGGCCGCAGGGTCTGCGTGCTGGCCTCGGGCGATCCGTTCCATTTCGGCGTCGGCGCCACGCTGACGCGCCATGTCGATGCCAGCCAGATGGCAGTCTATCCGCATCCCTCCTCGTTCAGCCTCGCCGCTGCCCGGCTGGGCTGGCCGCTGCAGGATGTGCTCAGCCTGTCATTGCACGGTCGCCCACTCGATCTGATCCGCCCGCATTTGCATCCCGGTGCGCGTATTCTAGCGCTGACGTCTGATGAGAACGGCCCGACCCAATTGGCGGCGCTTTTGAGCGAAGCCGGGTTCGGCATTTCCATCGTCACCGTGCTTGAAGCACTGGGCGGGGGCGATGAGACCGTGCGCAGCCAGGTGGCGATGAATTTCGACATTACCGGTATCAACCCGCTCAACATCTGCGCCATCAGCGTCGTCGCCCTGCCCGGCGCCCGCGTTGTGCCGCTGACGCCGGGGCTGGATGACGCGCTGTTCGAGCATGACGGCCAGATGACCAAGCGCGAGGTGCGCGCCCTGACCCTGTCAGCACTGGCGCCCCGTCGCGGCGAGACATTGTGGGATATCGGGGCGGGGTCCGGCTCGATCGGCATTGAGTGGATGCTGGCCGATCCCAGCCTGCGCGCCATCGCCATTGAGGCCGATCCCGAGCGGGCCGCGCGCATTGGGCGCAATGCCAGCGCGTTTGGTGTGCCCGATCTCAAGATCGCCGTCGGCACCGCCCCCGCAGCGCTGGCCGAGCTTGGGCCCCCCCATGCCATTTTCATCGGCGGTGGCGGTTCGGATCCCGGCGTTCTCGACGCCGCCATTGTGGCGCTGCGCCCCGGCGGTCGACTGGTTGCCAATGCGGTGACGCTGGAACTTGAAGCGCTGCTGCTCGCCCATCACACCAGGCTGGGCGGCAGCCTGACCCGTATTGCCGTCGCCCGGGCCGATGCTGTCGGCTCCATGACCGGCTGGCGCCCGTCCATGCCGATTACCCAATGGGTCTGGAGCATGCCATGACTGTGCACTTCATTGGGGCCGGCCCCGGTGCGGCCGATCTGATCACCGTGCGCGGGCGCGACCTGCTCGCCGCCTGCCCGGTGTGCCTTTATGCCGGCTCCATCGTGCCACAGGAAATGCTGGCCTGGTGTGGGCCCGATACCCGCCTGATCGACACCGCCCCGCTCTCGCTGGACGAAATCGAGGCCGAATACGCCAAGGCGGATGCGGCCGGCGAGGACGTGGCGCGGCTGCATTCGGGCGATCTGTCGATGTGGAGTGCCGTCGCCGAACAGATGCGGCGGCTGGATCGGCTGGGCATTGCCTATTCACTGACGCCCGGCGTGCCGGCATTTTCGGCAGCGGCAGCCACACTGGGGCGCGAACTGACCATTCCGGCTGAAGCCCAGAGCCTGGTGCTGACCCGCATTTCGGGTCGTGCCTCGGCCATGCCCCCGGGCGAAACCCTGGCCGCCTTTGGCGCTACCGGGGCGACACTGGCCCTTCACCTGGCCATTCATGCGCTCGATCGGGTGGTTGAGGAGCTGACGCCGCATTATGGCGCGGATTGCCCGGTCGCCATCGTGTTCCACGCTTCCTGGCCCGATGAGAAGATCATCCGGGGCACGCTGGCCGATATAGTCGAGCGCTTTGCCGCCGATCCGGTGGAGCGCACCGCCATCATCTTTGTCGGGCGCACGCTGGGTGCCACCGATTTCCGCGAGAGTTCGCTCTACGATCCGGATTATCAGCGGCGGTTTCGCGGCCGCGACTAGACCACCATCTGGCCCAACATGGGCTCGATCAGGTCTTCCCAGTCAATCTCGCCGGGTCGGCCGAGCAGAAAGCCCTGCGCTTCGCTACAGCCTTCGACACGCAGCACCTCAAGCTGGGCGCAGGTCTCCACGCCTTCAGCCAGAACCGGCACCGACAGGCTCCTGCCCAGCGCCAGAATGGCGCGGACGATCGCCTTGGACTGTTCGTCGTGATCAACCTCGGTCATGAAGGAGCGATCGATCTTGATCTTGTCGAAGGGGAAGCTGCGCAGCGTGTCGAGCGAGGAATAGCCGGTGCCGAAATCGTCAATGGCGATGGAGACACCCATGGCCTTGATCTGGCGCAGGATATGGAGCGCGCGCTGCTTGTCGGCGATGATCGAGGTCTCGGTGACTTCGAGCTCCAGCAAGGAAGGCGACAGACCGGTTTCAGTCAGGACGTCGCGCACGGTATCGATCAGATCGAGCGAACCCAGCTGCACGCCTGAAACATTGACGGCGATCTTGCGTTTTTCGGGCCAGCTGGCGGCATTGCGGCAGGCAGTGCGCAGCACCCAGGTGCCAATGGCGGTAATGGCGCCGCACTCTTCGGCCACCGGAATGAAATCGGCGGGCGAGACCATGCCGTGGCCGGGGCGGCTCCAGCGCAGCAGCACTTCATAGCCAGTGATCTCGTCGGTCGCGACCGACTTCTGCACCTGATAGACCAGCGAAAACCCGTTGGTTTCCAGGGCCGTCCACAGATCCTTGGCCATGGCACGCCGCTGGCGCGCATGCTCGTCCATGTCGTGTTCGTAGTAGCAAGTACGGCGATCAAATTCGGCTTTGGCGCGATACATCGCCAGATCGGCATTGTTGAGCAGGCGCGAGCGGTCCCCACCATCTTCGGGGAAGATGGCCACGCCGATGCTGGCCGAACTGTTCACGGTGACAACATCGGTCTCGATCCGCGTAAACAGCGCGCTTTCAATGCGGGCGATGAAGTCGCGCAAGGCATCCATGGAGGTGAACATCTTGAGCGCGGCGAATTCGTCGCCACCCAGACGCGCCACCACCTCGCCCTCCTTGAGGCCCGTGCTCAAGCGTGTTGCCAGTGCCTTGAGCACCTGGTCCCCCACCTGGTGGCCATAGGTGTCGTTGATTTCCTTGAACCGGTCGAGGTCGACGGCGATGACGGCAAAATTCTGGTCGGTTTCGCCTGCAGTGTGCAAGGCGTGATCGAGCTGTTCGTTGAACGCGGCGCGATTGAGGATATTGGTCAGCGGATCATGGTAGGCCAGATGGGAAATGGCGGCCTGCGAGCGCTGCTCGTCGGTCACGTCATCAATCGTGGTCACCCAGCCACCATCGGCAATGGGGCGGTGAACGAAGCGCACAATGCGCCCGTCATCAAGGGTGCGCAGATAGTCTTTGACTTCACCGCGGGCGATCCCGGCAATCAGTTCATCGATCCGCGTTTCGGCTTCCTGCTGTTCGGCTGTCGTATTGGGCCGGGATGCACCCTGCATGGCCAGCGAGAGATCCCGGAAATGACCGCCCACTGCATCGTCGCCAATGCCCTGGGCCCGGATCAGATCGGTGGCGGGCTGATTGTGAAACCGCAAATGGCCGGTATTGTCGAACAGACACAGGCCCTGCGCCATGTGGGTGGTCGCCAGTTCGAGCAGCGAGGTGACCTCGTTGATCCGCGCGGCATCGGCTTCCTGCCGTTCCTTTTCGCGCTGCGTGCGGCGGCGATCTGCCTCGTCGAGCAGCACGCTGCCAAAGGCTGCACCCAGCACCAGGAGCGAAATCAGGGCAACGCCGCCTGACAACCAGCCGCTATTGATTTCCCCGCCAGCGCTGAGCGGAAAGCAGCGCGAGAAGTCGGCGGCGCCCATGGCGGTGAAGTGCATGGCGCAGATGGCCAGGGTCAGCAGCAAGGCCCCCGTCAGCATGCGGCCATTCATGGCCGCAACGAAGGACAGGCCACCCAGAAGCATGCCGGCGATAACCGACAGGGCGATCATGCCAGTGTTCCAGCCAATCGCGCCGCCCATGACCAGTGCGGCAATACCGGTATAGTGCATGCAGGAAATGGCAATGCCCACGACCGCGCCACCGAGGAATTGATCGGCCACACTCTGGCCGCGCGCGGCCATCGCAATGCCGACGCCACAAATGCCGATGGCAATCAGCAGCGAAGCGCCGGTCAGCAACAGGTCATAGCTCAGGGTAAAGCCGGGGCGCAGCGCCAGCATGCCAATAAAATGGGTGGCCCAGATGCCCAGACCAACGGCGAGGGCAGCCACGCCAATCCAGATCACATGCATGCGGCCGGTGGCGCGGCGGGCGTGCCGCAGCAGGCTCACGCAGGCATAAGCCGCCACCAGACAGACAATAGCAGCCAGCCCGACAAAGCGCGGGTCGTGCTGCTGCAGGAAAAAATCGACAAAAGCGAACACGCGCGGGGCCTAATTCGACTGACAGACGCCACTTGGCGCCGCAATTGCCGCAAATCTAGTCCGCGCGGCTTAAACTGATGTTACGCAACAAGGTTTCTGAATTCTCACCAGATGGCGGTTCCGGCATGTTTGCCCATGCTCTGCTCCCGTTGCAGAGCCACTGGCATGTGGCGCTAGAGCCGCATTTTGCGCAGCAAGGGCGTGACACTGCTGGTCCACAGGATGTCGCCAGGCCGCCCCAGGAAATAGCCCTGCGCCTCGTTGCAGCCTTCCGCGCGCAGCACATCAAGTTGACTGCTGGTCTCCACGCCTTCAGCCAGAACCGGGACCGACAGGCTTTTGCCGAGCGCCAGAATTGCCCGGACAATCGCCTTTGACTGATCATTATTGTCGACATCGGCCATGAAGGAACGGTCGATCTTGATCTTGTCGAAGGGGAAGCTGCGCAGCGTGTCGAGCGAGGAATAGCCGGTGCCGAAATCGTCGATGGCAACCGACACCCCCATGGCCTTGATCTGGCGCAGGATATGCAGCGCCCGCTGCTTGTCGGCGATGATCGAGGTTTCGGTGACTTCCAGTTCCAGCCGCGATGCGGCCAGCCCGGTCTGGAGCAGGACATCGCGCACCGTGGTGACCAGTTCCATCTGGCCGAGTTGCACGGCTGAGATATTGACCGCGATCTTGTATTTTTCGGGCCAGGCTGCAGCAGCATAGCAGGCGGTACGCAGGACCCAGGCGCCTATCGCGGTGATCGCGCCGCTTTCTTCGGCAATGGGAATGAAGTCCATGGGCGGCACCAGACCGTGTCCCGGCCGGTTCCAGCGCAGCAGGACCTCATAACCGGTGATCTCATCGCTCTCGACGGATTTCTGCACCTGATAGGCCAGGTGAAAGCCGTTATTCTCGACCGCAAGCCACAGGTCCTTGCTCATGGCACGGCGCTCACGGGCATATTCGTCCATGTCGTGTTCGTAATAGCAAAGACGCCGGTCAAACTCGGCCTTGGCGCGATACATCGCCAGATCGGCATTGTTGAGCAGGCGCGAGCGGTCGCCGCCATCATCGGGGAAGACGGCCACGCCAATGCTGCCCGCCGTGCTCACGGTGACCTGGTCGGTGACAATACGGGCAAACAGCGCGCTTTCGATGCGGTCCAGAAACTCGCGCAGGCTTTCGATCGAGGTGAACATCTTAAGCGCGGCAAACTCGTCCCCGCCCAGTCGGGCGATTGTCTCGCCTTCCTTCAGGCCTGTGCTCAGCCGCGTGCCGAGGGCCTTGAGAACCTGATCACCCACCAGATGACCATAGCTGTCATTGATTTCCTTGAACCGGTCCAGATCAATAGCCACCACGGCGAAGTTCACATCCGTCTCGCTGGCGATGGAGACGGCGGCGTCGACGCGCTCATTGAACGCCGCGCGGTTGAGCAGGCTGGTGAGTGGATCATGATAGGCCAGATGGGCAACCTGGGCCTGCGAGCGCTGCTCGGAGGTCACGTCGTCAATCGTGGTTACCCAGCCGCCATCGACAATCGGGCTATGCTGAAAACGGATAATGCGCCCGTCATTCATGGTGCGCATGTAATCACAGGTTTCGCCGCTGATAATCTTGCTGATGATGCCGTCAATGCGGTGCTCGGCCTCTTCGCGGGGGGCGTCGGCAACCGGCCGGGAAGTGCCCTGCAGTGCCAGCGCCAGATCGCGGAAATGCATACCGATCAGATCATGGTCGCCAATGCGATCGCCGAACAGGTTCGAGATCCGGTTATTGTGAAACTCCAGATGGCCATCGCGGCCGAACAGGCACAGGCCCTGCGCCATATGGGTGGTCGCCAGTTCGAACAGCGTGGTCACTTCCGTGATCTGTTCGGCGTCCGCCAATTGGCGCTGACGCTCGGTTTCGGCGCGGCGACGATCGGCCTCTTCGAGCACCATGCTGGCAAAGGTGATGGTCAAGGCGATCAGGGAGATTACCGTGACGCCGACTGACATCATTTCGCTGGTGATCTTGCCGATGGCTGGCAGCGCCGAACAGTTGGAGAAATCTGCGGCCGCCATGGCGCCGAAATTCATGCCGTAGGTCGCGACGCCCAGCAACAGGGCGCCGGCCGTGATATGGCGCCGCATCGCCACCACAAAGGCCAGCCCTGCCAGCGCCATGCCGACGATGACCACCACCGTGAGTAATGGCAGGTTCCAGCCGATCGTACCGCCGATCACCGTGCCAGCGCGGCCAAATATCTGAATGGAGGCCATGGCGAGACCCACCACGGCGCCGCCCAGGAACCGAATGCCGATGCCGTCACCGCGCGTTGCCAGCGCGACGCCAGCGCCGCTGATCAGAACGGCAACGAGCAGCGACAGATCAATCGCCCCCGGCGTGAAGCTGATGGCGAAGCCTGGGTTCCAGGCCAGCGCGCCGATAAAGTGGGTCGCCCAGATGCCCAGCCCTATCAAGACGCTGGCGACACTGATCCAGATGGCCTGTGCGACGCCGGTGTGGCGCTGGGACTTCCGCAGCAAATTGGTGCTGCCATAGGCGGCGACCAGGCAAACCACAGCGGCCCAGGCCAGAAGGCGGGGATCATGAGCGGGAAAGAGAGAATTCATTGAAGAAAACACGGTGCCGCCTTTACCAGAGCACCCTTACCTTAAAGACCCGCACTTAAGCTGACGTTACAAGACGGGGATAACCAGATGTTACCTTCCGCCGAAGAATAAAAAGAATGGACGCATCCGGATGTCGCTCAATGCGCTGCCGGACCGGTCAGACGCGAGCGGATCGCATTGGAAATATTGTCGAAAATGAACACCACGATCAGGATCAGGATGACCATATAGGCAACGTTCTCCCAATCCTGATTGGTGCGCATGGCCTCGATCAGTTTGAGCCCGATACCCCCTGCCCCTACAGCGCCGATAATGGTGGCCGAGCGGGTATTGCTCTCCCAGAAATATAGCGCCTGACTGACAAAGACCGGCAGCACCTGGGGCACCACACCATAGCGGTGCACCGCCATGCCCGATGCACCGACGGATTTGACGCCTTCGCGCTGGCGATCGTCGATGTTTTCGAGCGCCTCGGTATTGGTCTTGCCCAGCGTGCCGGTGTCGGTGAAGAAAATGGCCGCGATACCCGGAATGGGCCCCGGGCCAAAGCCACGCACGAAGAACAGTGCCCAGATCAGCATGTCCACCGAGCGCAGGAAGTCAAAGGCCCGTTTCATCAGCCAGTTGCCGGGGCGATTGGCGGTGATGTTGCGCGCGGCAATGAAGGAAAGGGGAAAGGCCAGCAATGCGGCGAACAGCGTGCCGACAAAGGCCATGACGATGGTCTGGAGCAGCTTGTCATAGACATCAAGATGCTGCCACTCGGCATTGTAGAGAAACTCGACCGCCATCAATTGCACATTGGGCATGTCGGGCTCAAAGCGCGGCGCCACGGTGATCGCCCGCCAGACCTCGGCGGCGGTCATGCCAAAGAAATGCGAATTGGTATCGAAGAAGAAATTGGGCCAGCCCAGAAAACGATGACGGACATAGACCTGGGTATTGCGGATCTCGGCCTGCCCGACAAAGCCGTAGTCGACCGTCACCCGGCCTCCCTTGAGCGACATGGCGGCGGGTGCATCGACGGGCAATAGCGCCCCATCATCGGTAATGGGCACGTCATAGCGCTGGCCGTCGACCACCGCGACCACGGCGGTCGGGCTGATCTCGACGCTATTGGCGGGGCTACCAAAGCTTGTCACATAGCTTTTGGGTCCGGTCTGCTCGATCCAGTCGGGATCGGGATTGTCGCCCAGCAGCGAGCGGGTCCATTCGAGTTCGACACTGTCATTCTTGAAGCGGAAGCGCGGCGTGGCCTCCCAGGAATACCAGTCCGCAATATAGATGCTGGCGCGGGCCCATTGGGCATTGGCCAGCACGCCCGAGATATCGAAGAAGAAGAAGCAGAACACCAGATAGGCCGCCGTTCCCAGCGCCACCAGCGGCACGGTCAGGCGCTGCTGCAGGGGACGATGAAACACGGCGCCGTGGCGGGCCTTGAGGGCAAGAGCCTCACTGGCGGTCATTTGCATGCTGGACATGTGTTTTCCTCAACCGCCGAACTGGAAAGCAGACGGGCCGACCAGACGCTTGCGCAACGCGCCGGAGATCGCGTCGATGCCGATAATGGTGGCAAACAGCAGGATGATGATGGCGTAGGTCTTGGCGGCATGATCGCGGCCAATCGAGAGCCGGAACACCTCGCCAATGCCGCCGCCGCCCACCGCGCCGATAATGGTGGAGGCGCGCACATTGATTTCGGCGCGCAGCAAGGCATAGGAGACGAAGTTCGGCATGACCTGGGGCACGAAGGCGAAGCGGACGCGCTCGAACCAGTTGGCCCCCACCGAGCGCAGCCCCTCATCGGCGCGGCCATCGGCATTCTCGGTGACTTCGTAGAACAGCTTGCCCAGTGCACCCACCGTATGCAGGCTGACCGCAACAATAGCACCGATCGGGCCCACCGAGAGGATGGCCACCAGCATGCCGGCGACGACGATTTCGGGGAAAGCACGCAGCACTTCGAGAAAACGCCGCACCACGAACCGGATCGGGCGTGACCCGGTCACATTGCTGGCTGCCAGAAAGCACAGGCCAAAGGCAAAAGTGACGCCGAAAATGGTCGAGACCAGCGCGATATTGATCGTCACCAGCATCTGGTAGAAATATTCGGGCAGATAGAAATCGCCGAGCAGATAGACCCGGCCTTCCTCGTAATTGTACTTGAACGAGCCATCGGCCAGCGGCGAAGGCAGATCGAACAGCGCGCGCACGATTTCCATCGCCTCGTCGGGCTGAAAGTGAATGAAGAAGTCGAAGAAATAGGGCAGCCGGTCGAAGAAGGCGCCAGCGTTTGACGCATTGGCAAACCAGAGCGAAGCGGACAGCACCACCAGCAAGGCGCCCCCGACCAGCAGCGTATAGAGCCGTCTGGTGCGCAGCAGGGACCGGTAGTGCGCATGCACCACGCCCAGTTCCCTGGAAAGCGGGGCCGGATTGCCGGGAAGGATGGTCTCGCTCATGGATCGCCCTCAAAGAATGGCGGCGGCGTGTGATCACGCCGCCTGCCGGTATCGGATTGGCGATCAGCCGCCGATGGTTGCCTTGCGAGCGTCGATGATCGGCTTGTAGAAATCGGCGTCGACGGGGGCATAGCCCTTGTAGTCGCCGCGTTCGATGCCGCTGAAGCACTCGTAATTGGTCTCGGGCAGATTGGTGTAGAAGGCGACGATCTTGTCCTTCATGGCCTGCGGCAGGTCCGAGCGCATCACATTGGGACCATTGGGGATCAGCGGCGAGAGCCAGAGCTGGGTCACGTCTTCCATGTCCAGCATGCCCTTGTCGGCCATCGAGCGGGTATTGCCCGAGCTATAGCCTTCGGAGAATTCGCCAACGCCCGACGTCCAGGTCACAGCCACATCGACCTTGTGGTCGAGCAGGGCGAGAACGTTGTTCTCGTGGCCACCATTGAACGAGGTTGCCGAGAAATACTCGTCATTGGCCATGCCGGTCTGTTCGGGGAGGGTCACCAGCGGGATGAGATAGCCCGAGGTGGAGTCCGGATCGGCATAGCCCAGGGTCTTGCCCTTGGCCGCTTCGAGGGTGTCGATGCCCGAATCCTTGCGGGCCAGCAGGATCGAGTGATAGCCCATGGCGCCGTCGAGCTGGACGGTGGTGTTGAAGGGCTCAACGGCTTCGGGGTCGGCCAGATAGACCTTGGCAAAACCTGAAGCACCCAGACCGGCGATATCGAGCGTGCCGCCGAGCAGGCCCTGGATTACACCGTCATAGTCAGCTGCGGGGAACAGTTTGACTTCCTTGACGCCCAGCGCTTCTGGCAGCAGGTCGATCAGGCACTGGTTGTTGGCGAGACGGTCGGTCTCGTTTTCGCCGCCAAGGATGCCGATGCGGATTACATCCATTTCCTGGGCGAAGGTCGGTGCAGTGACGCCAGCGAGCGCGATGCCGGCGAGCAGGACGGTACGAATTGCGGTCATGGAAGTCTCCTTTGGTGACGCAAAGATGTCGACGGACTGCCGGGCTGGGCCCGTTGTGCAGCCGCGGAACGCTTGAATTTCAGAGGGCGTCGGCCAGTTCGCGGGGCTTGGCCGTGGGCCGCCGGGCGGGCTCGATGCTGGTGGAAGTCATGGCTTCGGAGAAGGCGTCTTCGAGCCCCTCGGCACCGTAGAGCTGGCGCGCCACATCGGTGGTCAGTTGCTCGGGTGTGCCGTCAAACACCACCCGGCCTGCCGCCATGCCGATGATGCGACCGCAATAGGCGCGCGCAGTATCCAGGGTATGCAGATTGGTAATCACGGTCAGGCCCTGCTCGCGATTGATGGCGTGCAGGCTGTCCATGACGATCTTGGCATTGCGCGGGTCCAGGCTCGCGATCGGCTCATCGGCCAGGATCATGCGCGGGGCCTGCATCAGCGCCCGAGCAATGGCCACACGCTGCTGCTGGCCACCGGACAGGGTCTGGGCCCACTGGGTGGCAGTCTGGGCGATGTCGAGCCGTTCGAGCGCCTGGAGTGCCCGCAACTGCTCAGCTTCGGTAAAAATCTGCAACAGCGACAGCAGCGTCGAGCGATGGTTGAGCCGGCCCAGCATCACATTGGTGATCACATCCAGACGTGGCACCAGATTGAACTGCTGAAAGATCATGGCGCAATCACGTTGCCAGTTGCGCAGCGCCTTGCCGCGCAGCGCCGAGACCTCGACGCCATCAAAGCGGATGGCGCCCTCGGACACATTGGTCAGCCGGTTGATCATTCGCAGCAGGGTCGACTTGCCGGCGCCTGAACGGCCGATAATGCCGACCATCTGCCCCTGCGGGATTTCCAGATTCACGTCGCTGACGGCAAGCTTGTCGCCGAAGCGCCGCGAGACATTTGAAATCGTAAGCATCAGCGCCCTCGCTGTTGAACTGCGGCAGACCTAGGGCGGCGACGTGAAGCTGGGATTACACTGGGGTGACGGTTGCGTGACGATGCACAAGAGCGCAATTTGGGAGCCCGGAACGGGCAAAAACGCCCCTGGGATCGATGCCAGGGAGCGCTTTTGAGTGCCCGCTCTACCTGATCGTGTGCAATAGGGGCCTACGCAACGATCCTGGGCGCAAAGGCAGTCACATCGAGAATGCGGTCGGCGACCTGCTCGCGCACTTCCTCATCGTGGAAGATGCCCAATTGGGCGACACCTGCCGCCTTTTTCTCGGCAATCATGGCCACCACAACGGCCCTGTTGGTGGCGTCGAGCGAGGCCGTCGGTTCATCGAGCAGCAGCACCGGATGGGCGGTGATGAAGCCGCGCGCAATATTGACGCGCTGCTGCTCACCGCCTGAAAAAGTCGCTGGCGGCAGGCTCCACAGCCGTTCAGGCAGGTTGAGCCGGGCCAGCAGGTCGCGCGCCCGTCCCTGCGCCCGTTCGCGTTCAACGCCGCGAATAACCAGCGGTTCGGCCACCACGTCGAGCGCGGAAACGCGGGGTACGGTGCGCAGGAACTGGCTGACATAGCCGATGCTATCGCGCCTGAGCGTCAGCACGGTGCGCGGGTCGGCACTGGCCAGATCCACCGGCTCACCATGGTGGCGCAACACGATGGTGCCAGCATCAACACCATAATTGCCATAGACCATTTTGAGGATCGAACTCTTGCCGGCCCCCGATGGTCCGCCCAGCACGACGCATTCGCCGGGCTGGACGTCGAAGGTCACATTGTCGACCACCGGCAGCACCACGCCATCGCGCAGGTGCATGGTGAAGGTCTTGGCCAGATTTTTCACGGATAGGGCGGTCATTGGATAGCTCCGCAGATGTGTAAGAAACCCCCACCTTGGTCCCTCCCCACAAGGGAGAGGGAGAAGACGGGGCAACGATCGGTGGCACAGTGTCGTCCGCGCACTGGACAGGCTTCCCTCCCCCTTGTGGGAAGGCAATGAGGGTGGAGGATCTCATCCTCACACCTGCAAGATCGAGGAGACGAGCAATTGGGTATAGGGCTCGCGCGGATCATCCAGCACCCGGTCGGTCAGACCGGATTCGATGACGTGGCCGTCCTTCATCACCATCATGCGGTGGCTGAGCAGACGCGCGACGGCCAGATCATGGGTCACCACTATGGCCGCCAGTCCCAACTCCCCAACCAGTCCGCGCAGCAGATCGAGCAGGCGGGCCTGCACCGACACATCAAGGCCGCCAGTGGGCTCGTCCATGAACACCAGGCGCGGCCCGGTCACCAGATTACGGGCAATCTGCAGGCGCTGGCGCATGCCGCCAGAAAAGGATCGCGGCTGATCGTCAACACGGTCGGCGGCAATCTCCACCCGACCGAGCCAATCGAGCGCGGTGGCGCGGATATGGCCGTAGTTCCGGTCTCCCACTGCCATCAGCCGTTCGCCGACATTGGCACCAGCCGACACCGTCATGCGCAGACCATCGGCGGGGTTCTGATGCACAAAACCCCAATCGGTGCGCACCAGAAAGCGGCGCTCGGCTTCGCTCAGATCGTAGATATTGCGCCATTGCTCATCGCGCATGCGGTAAAGCGTCCGGCCCGCGCTGGGCTCGAGCGTCGCCGAAAGCGAATTGAGCAGTGTGGTCTTGCCCGAGCCGGATTCCCCGACAATGGCCAGCACTTCGCCGGGCCAGAGCGCGAAGCTGACATCGGCACAGCCCAGACGGCTACCGTAATATTTGGTCAGACCCTCAACCTTGAGAAGCGGTTCGGCGCTCATTGGGCTGCCTCCTGTTGCACGCCCAGGGCGCCGACATGCCCGGCTTCGCGGCGTTCCTCGCAGTTATCGGTGTCCGAGCACACATACATGTGCCCGCCATGGTCATCGAGAATGACCTCGTCGAGATAGACCTGTTCGGCGCCACACAGCGCGCAGGGCTGTTCGAAATGCTGCACCTCGAAGGGATGGTCTTCAAAGTCCAGACTGACCACTTCGGTAAAAGGCGGAATGGCGTAGATGCGGTGTTCACGCCCTGCCCCGAACAATTGCAGGGCGGCACTCATGTGCATTTTGGGGTTGTCGAATTTGGGGGTTGGCGAGGGGTCCATCACATAGCGCCCCTCGACTTTGACCGGATAGGCATAGGTGGTGGCGATATGGCCGTGCCGGGCTATGTCCTCATAGAGTTTGACGTGCATCAGCCCGTATTCCTCCAGCGCGTGCATCTTGCGCGTCTCGGTTTCGCGCGGTTCAAGGAAGCGCAGCGGCTCGGGGATCGGCACCTGATAGACCAGGATCTGCCCCTGCCCCAGTGCCCGTTCGGGAATGCGGTGGCGGGTCTGGATGATGGTGGCCTGCGCAGTATGGGTGGTCGTGGCGACCTGCGCTACCTTGGCAAAAAAAGCCCGGATCGAGACCGCATTGGTGGTGTCGTCGGCGCCCTGATCGATGACCTTGAGCACATCATCGGGCCCGATGATCGAGGCGGTCACCTGCACCCCGCCCGTGCCCCAGCCATACGGCATGGGCATTTCGCGGCTGGAAAACGGCACCTGATAACCGGGAATGGCGATGGCCTTGAGGATGGCCCGACGGATCATCCGTTTGGTCTGCTCATCGAGATAGGCGAAATTGTAACTCGTGACGGCGTTCATGAGTGAGCCTGCCAGGTTGGGAGGGGGTGGGGCCACAGGCACAGAAAACCGGGCATCATTCTGCCGCCTCCCTGATCCCTGCCGTTTCATGTTCTGCCCGCATGCGGCGGATCAGGTCGAGCTCGGCCTGGAAATCGACATAGTGCGGCAATTTGAGGTGTTCCACGAAGCCGGTGGCCTGCACATTGTCGGAATGGGCAATGACGAATTCCTCGTCCTGGGCAGGGGCGACAATGTCCTCGCCAAATTCACGCGCCCGCAGCGCGCGATCCACCAGCGACATGGCCATGGCCTTGCGTTCAGCCTGCCCGAATACCAGGCCATAACCGCGCGTGAACTGCGGCGGCAGCTTGGCCGACCCCTTGAACTGGTTGACCATCTGGCATTCGGTGACGCGGATGCGGCCCAGATTGACGGCAAAACCCAGCTCGGGAACGTCAAATTCGACGTCGACCTCGCCGATGCGGATCTCGCCGACGAAAGGATGGCTGCGGCCATAGCCGCGCTGGGTGGAATAGGCCAGTGCCAGCAGGAAACCCTCATCGCCACGCGCCAGAGCCTGCAGGCGCAAGTCACGGTCGAGCGGGAAGTCCAGCGGCTCGCGGGTCAGATCGCCCACCGGGCGATCCGGATCGGTTTCGCCATCGGGCTCCATCAGCCCCTGGCGCCCCAGCAAGTCGGTAACGCGCGGCGCGGCGACAGGGGTTTCCTCGCGCAGGATCGGGGCTGGCACATCGCCATCGACAATTGATGGATCGAGCAGGCGATGGGTGTAATCAAAGGTTGGGCCCAGCATCTGCCCACCAGGCAGGTCCTTGAAGGTGGCCGAGATGCGTCTTTCGATCAGCATCTGCCCCGTCTCGATGGGCCGGGAATAGCCAAAGCGCGGCAGCGTGGTGCGATAGGCGCGCACCAGAAAGATCGCCTCGATCAGATCGCCACGAGCCTGCAGCAGCGCCAGCGCCGCCAGCTCGGTATCATAGAGCGAGCCCTCGCCCATAGCGCGGTCGACGGCCAGCCCCAATTGCTCAACAATCTGGTCGAGGCGCAGGCCGGGCACGGAACGGTCGCCGCGGCGGCGATCGGCCAGCAGGGCATGGGCGTTGGCAATGGCGGCCTCACCGCCCTTTACGGCTACATACATCTCAGCTTCCTTCCACAATGCGGGTGGAGCGCGGCAGGCCCATGACCTGCCCATCGGCCACCAGCAGCAGATCGATGCCGCGCGGGAACAACGCCCGATTGGCGGCCCATTGCGCACGGAAATCCTCGGGCAGGCCAAGCGGGCTAATATGGAGCGTGTCCTTGATGCCCGGGCCGCGCAGGGTCAGCGCCGCGCCACCATGCAGCGCTGGCACGGCGAGCACGATGGTGGTCGAACGATCAGGGTATTCCTGGGTACCCAGATTGAACTGGTCCAAGGCGGGCAAACGTGTTGCTTCGCCAGCAATGGCGAAGACCGCCTTTTGCGGGTCGCTCACCAGTGGCGCGCCAGCATGAAACGCCACGAACTCCAGAACGGCCGTGTCGGCGCGCAGCACGTCATCGAGCCAAATGGGGCTGTCGTGATCGCTCAGTGTGAGCAGTACGCTCACCAATTCGGTCGACATGCTGTCAGAAATGGGTGCAGGTGTGACCAGGTTTTGCACTGTTCCGGGGTTGGCCAGCGCAGCCATCACGGCGCGGAACGCAGCCCCCGATTGCAGCACGGGATCGGCAAATCCGCCTTCAAGCAGCGTGTCCATTTCAGTTATCCCCTCGCACCATGGTGAAAAAGTCGACCTTGGTGGCCGCTGCTTCGCCGCGCCGCACGGCATCGTTTCGCTGCGCAAGCTGTTGCAATGGCGCGATAATCTGCGCCTCTACCGCCTCAGGCCGGGTCTGCCAGAGCGCGTCGATCACCGCGATGGCCTGTGCCTTGGCCAGATCGCGCCCCAAACAATACCCGTGCCCAATCTGACCGGTTATAATGCGGACGCTGGCCCGGCTGACACTGGCTTCGCCCATATTGAAGGGGGCGCCGCCACCACCGGCCCGACCGCGCACCATAACGAGCCCGACCTCGGGTCCGCGAATGGGGGTATAGTCGGGCTTGTCGGTCCAGGCGTCCCAGACGGCGGCCAGTTCGCGGGCCGGCGCGCTGGCCAGCGTATCGAGCGCTGCCTTGCGCCGGGCCTGATCGCTGCTCATTGCGGTTTGCATGCTTGCCTCGATTTGTCTAATCTACTATACAACTAGTGTCCTCATTCCGGTCTTAGGCGTTCTGTGTGAAAGTGCAATGACAGATCAGAAAAGTGCTCTGGGCGGGGTCGCGCTGTGGCGACGCATCGCCGATGCGATCCGGCTCGACATTGTCGGCGGCAAGCTGGCGGCGGGCGACAGGCTGCCAACGGAAGCGGCGCTGGCCGCTCGCTTTTCTGCCAATCGTCATACCGTGCGCCGGGCGCTGGCTGTGCTGGCTGATGAAGGGGTTGTGGCCGCCGAGCAGGGGCGCGGCACCTTTGTGCGCAGCGCGCGACGACTGAGCTATCCGATTGGCCGCCGCACCCGGTTTTCCGAAGGTCTGGCCGGTCAGGCCCGGAGCCTGTCCACCCAGCATCTAGGCGACAAAATCGAGAATGCCACAGCCAGTATCGGCCGCGCACTGGCCATTCCCACCGGCGCCAAGGTCGTGCGGATCGAAGGGCTATCGTCGGCCGATGGCCGCCCGCTGTCGCGCAGCACCACCTGGCTGGCCTATCGCCAGTTTGCCGACTTCGGCCAGCGTATCATCGAGATGACCTCGTTCACGGCGACCTTTGCCAGCTATGGGATTGCCGACTATGCGCGTGCCTCGACCCGCATTTCGGCACGCCATGCCGATGTCGAGGAAACAAAGCTGCTGGCGCTGTCGGCCGGGGCCATCGTGCTGGTGTCAGAGGCCGTTGACGAGGATGCAGAGGGTCATCCCATCTCCTATGCCCTGAGCCGGTTTCCGGCTGAGCGTATGGAACTTGTGGTCTAGGCGCGTCTGGCCTGCCGGGCCAGATCCTCGAGCAGCGCCACGAACTGCATGCCTGCGACCTCCAGCGCGCCGGAATTGTCGATCCGGATGGTGCTTGCTGGCAGGCGGTCGCTGACCCGGCGTTCCATACGGTTCTGGATCGATTGCGCCGTCTCGCGCCCGCGATCGGCCAGACGTTGTTCGATCACCTCACGCTTGGCAGACACCGCCACTACCACAGCATCGGCATAGCGCTCGATCAGTTGCGGGATCATCGCGCGCGAGAGATTGGCCACCACGATCCGACCGGCGCTCAGATCGTCCTCGAGCCCGATGGGCAAGCCATAGCGCAGGCCATGGGCACCCCAGGTCAGCGCAAAGGCACCATCGCGTTCAGCCTGCGCAAAGGCGGCCTCATCAAGGCTGTCATGGTCTTCGCTATCGCCATCGGCCTGACGCGTCACAACGCGACGCACGACATGGATCAGGCCGCTCGGCTCAAGCCGCTCGCGGGCGAAGTTCATCAGGCTATCCTTGCCTGCGCCACTGGGGCCGACAACGGCGACAAAAGTCCCACTCATATGACGCGACGGCCTTCACGATACACGGTCAGCACGATGGGGATACCGTCCTCGACACGCAGATGAACGAAGTCGGCACGCTTGCCCGTGACAATCTCGCCCCGGTCGCGGAAACCGGCAGCTTCTGCGGGACGCTTGGTCACCAATTGCACGGCCTTGGCCAAACTTATCCCCTCAACGTTCTCGGCGAGCGAGAATGCAGACTGTAGCATAGAGAAAGGAATGTAGTCCGACGACAGGATATCGAGCAGATCGGCTTCGGCCAGCGCCCGCGCCGACACATTGCCGGAATGAGATCCGCCGCGCACCACATTGGGTCCGCCCATCAGGATGGCCATGCCTGCCTGACGTGATGCCTTGGCGGCTTCCATGGTGGTGGGGAATTCGGCGACATCAATGCCCAGCGCGACAGCCTCCTCGACATGGTCGCGGGTGGCATCATCATGGCTTGCCAGCACGATGCCGAGCGCCCTGCAGGCCTGGGCGATGGCCCGGCGATGTGGCCCGGCAAAGCTATCGGATTCGATATTGCGACGGCGGGTAAAGTCGTCGAGCTCGGCATCGCTGAGCTTGAGCTTGCCCTGGTAGTAGGTCTTGTAGGCGTCCATGCTGGCGAACTGACGCTGGCCGGGGGCGTGGTCCATCAGGGACACCAGACGCACCTGCGGATCATCCTTGAGCAGGTTGAAGCTCTCCAGGCAGTCAGGCGCGGAGACTTCGCAACGCAGATGGATGTGGTGCTCGGCGCGCAGTCGCCCCGCCTTGGTGCCCGCCGCAATGGCACCGGTAAGGGTCTTCATTTCAACAGCGCCCATGTCCGAATTCTCGTCGAGCCCGACACGGATGGCGTCAAGCACGGTGGTGATACCCGAGGCCGCGATCTGGGCATCATGGGCCTGCACGGCTGCTACCGGGTTCCAGCGCACCTTGGGGCGCGGCGCATAGTGGGTTTCAAGATGATCGGTGTGCAGTTCCACCAGGCCGGGGATCAGATAATCGCCATCAAGATCAATACCCTTGCGGACGGGCGTGCCGATATCGGTGATGACACCACCATCGACCCGCACCGAGCCCTCGATGATTTCATTAGCCAGAACGATCCGGGCATTGGTGAGGACAAGCTCCCCGAGTGCGATATTGTTCATGAGCGGCTTATCCTGCTGGCGTGGCAAACGAGCTGATGGCATCGGGCAACGGCGTTGGCTGACGATCAGGGACGGCAGCGCCATCATCGAGCCGGCGGCCGGTGGCACTGTTGAAGGGGTGCAGGCCCGCGCGCGGCAGCGTCAGATCAAGGCGCGCGCCTTCTGATAGCTCAGAGCGCCCCTGAGCCACAACGATTACCGCCTGATCCAGCCCTTCGACCCGCAAATAGAGATGGCTCTCGCCCCCCACCGGTTCGATCAGCTCGACCGTACCACTCAGCCCCATCTCCCCTGCCCCGGCCTTGCCCAGCCGCACGGCATCGGGACGCACGCCGACAATGTCGGTGCCCTGGGGCAGATCGGTTGGGACGTGAACACCCGCAAGCGCCTGGACCTGCTCCATCGGCATCAGGTTCATTGGCGGCGACCCGATAAAGCCCGCGACAAACAACGAGGCTGGGCGGTCATAGAGTTCGATGGGCTTGCCGACCTGCTCGATGCGGCCGGCATTCATCACCACCAGCCGGTCGGCCAGGGTCATGGCTTCAAGCTGATCGTGGGTGACGTAAACACTGGTGGTCTTGAGCGCGCGCTGCAGGCGGCGAATTTCAATGCGCATCTGTCCACGCAGCTTGGCATCGAGATTGCTCAACGGCTCATCGAACAGGAACGCCTTGGGCTTGCGGACAATGGCGCGACCCATGGCCACGCGCTGGCGCTGGCCGCCAGAGAGCTGGCGCGGCTTGCGATCAAGGAAAGGCGTGATCTCGAGAATGCGCGCCGCCTCGGCCACGCGGGCGTCAATCTCGGCGCGCTGGGTACCCCGGTTCTTCAACCCGTATTCCAGATTACCGCGCACGCTCATATGCGGATAGAGCGCATAGTTCTGGAACACCATGGCGATGTCGCGCTCGGCGGGCTCCTTGCGATTGACCACATCACCATCGATGGAAATCTCCCCTTCGGTGATGGTTTCGAGCCCCGCAATCATGCGCAGCAGGGTGGACTTGCCGCAGCCCGAGGGGCCCACCAGCACGACCAGTTCGCCATCGGCAATCTGCAGGTCGATGCCGTGCACCACGGCCACGCCGCCGGGATAGGTTTTCTTGACGCCGGTCAGGTCGATGCTTGCCATGACTATTTCTCCGTTTCGACCAGGCCCTTGACGAACAGGCGCTGCATGAAAATGACGATGAGGACGGGGGGCAGCATGGCCAGCACGACAGCGGCCATGATGATGTTCCATTGCGGGTCGCTGTCAGCCACGGTCGCCATGCGCTTCACACCCATCATCAGCGTGTAGTATTTGGGATCGGTGGTGACGAGCAGCGGCCAGAGATACTGCATCCAGCCATAGATGAAGAGGATGACGCACAGCGCCGCGATATTGGTGCGGCTGAGCGGCAGCAGGATATCGCGGAAGAACTTCATGGGCCCCGCACCGTCGACACGTGCCGCTTCCATCAGTTCGTCAGGAATGGTCATGAAGAACTGGCGGAACAGGAAGGTCGCCGTGGCCGAGGCGATCAGGGGAATGGTGAGGCCAGCATAGGAATTGAGCAGGCCCAGATCAGCCACCACCTTGAAGGTAGGGATGATGCGCACTTCGACAGGCAGCATCAGAGTGATGAAAATCAGCCAGAACACCAGCAGGCGGCCGGGAAACCGGAAATAGACGATGGCATAGGCCGAGATGATCGAAATGGCGATTTTGCCGACGGTGATCAGCACCGCCATCATCAGCGAGTTCCACGCCATCAGCCAGAACGGCGCGACACCGCGACGGGTCTCGGTCAGCACCTGCATGATGTTGTTGATCAGCTCGCTACCGGGGAGCATGGGCATGGCCCCCGAGGACAGGGCCAACGGACCATGGGTGGCCGCGACCACCGCGATATAGACCGGAAAGATCACCACGATTACCCCGGCGATCAGGAACAGGTGGGTCAGGACAGTCAGGAAGGGACGATTTTCGACCAAAGCCGTGCTCCTAGTATTGCACCCGGCGTTCCACGAAGCGGAACTGGATGATGGTGAGGCCGATGACGAACATCATCAAAATGACCGACTGGGCGGAGGACGAGCCGATATTGAGGCCGATATAGCCGTCCGAATAAACCTTGTAGACAAGGATGTTGGTGGCCTGATTGGGCCCGCCAGCGGTGGTGGCATCGACGATGCCGAAGGTGTCGAACATGGTGTAGTTGAGGTTGACGATCATCAGGAAGAAGGTGGTCGGCGAGAGCAACGGAAAGACAATGGTCCAGAAGCGTTTCCAGGGCCCGGCACTGTCGATGGCGGCCGCTTCGCTGAGCGATTGGGGCACCGATTGCAGCCCCGCCAGAAAGAACAGGAAGTTGTAGGATATCTGCTTCCAGCTGGCCGCGATGATGATCAGGATCATCGCCTGGGTGCCGTTGAGCTGATGGTCCCAGTCAATGCCGAAATAGGCCAGCAGATAGGGCAGAATGCCGGTGCTGGAATTGAAGATGAACCACCACAATATGCCCGCCACAACGGGCGAGACCGCATAGGGCCACAACAGCATGGTGGAATAGGCCGTGCCGCTGCGGATCAGCCGATTGACGCAGACCGCCAGGATCAAGGCCAGCCCCATCGAAATGATGGTCACGGCCAGCGCGAACAGCGCCGTACGGCCGATTGCGGCGAGATAGTCAGGGTCGGCAAACAGACGGCCATAGTGCAGCAGGCCGACAAAATTGGTGGAAAGCCCAAACGGATCTTCGCGCTCGAATGATGACTTCACCGCCTGCCCTGCGGGCCAGATGAAGAAGATCAAGGTGATGATGAGCTGCGGCGCCACTAGGAAATAGGGCAATGCCATGCTGGGAAAGGTGGTGCGCTTGGTATCCATGACCGGGTCCGCTGAAGTCTGCCGGGGATGGACCGCGGCCGAGAAGTGGCAAGGAAACAGGGGCGACCATGGCCGCCCCTGCCCGGGAGGTGAGGCCTAGTTATTGGTGGCTTCGAAATCGCGCAGCATCTCGTTGCCGCGGCTTACCAGCGCGTCCAGAGCTTCCTGGGCGGTCTTGTCACCTGCCAGCAGCGCCTGGAATTCCTGATCGATCACGTCGCGGATCTGGGTGTAATTGCCGAAGCGCAGACCCTTGGAGTTGACCGTGGGAGCGTTCAGCGTGATCTGCTTGATGGCGACGTCGGAACCGGGATTGGCGGCGTAATAGCCCTGCTGCTGACCCAGTTCATAGGCAGCCTGGGTGATTGGCAGGTAGCCCGAGAACTGGTGCCAGTCGGCCTGAACTTCAGCAGAGGAGAGGTAGCTGAAGAAGTCAGCAACGCCCTTATATTCGGCTTCGTCATGGCCCTGCAGCACCCACAGGGTCGCGCCGCCGATGATCGAGTTCTGTGGTGCGCCTTCGACACCCTCATAATAGGGCAGCATGCCGTAGCCAACTTCGAAGTCAGCAGCATTGTTGATCACGCCGGCACGCGAGGCCGACGAGTTCATGTAGATGGCGCATTCCTGGGTGTAGAACTTGGCCGGGGCATCAGCACCGCCGCCAGGTCCGCCGTACTGGAACAGGCCCTCATCCTGCCACTTCTTCAGGTTTGCCCAGTGCTTGGCCTGATCCGGGCCATTCATGGTCAACTCGGTATTGAGACCAGCAAAACCGTTCTCTTCAGTGCCGATCTGCAGATTGTGCCAGGCCGAGAAATTCTCAAGCTGCACCCAGGAAATCCAGCCCGAGCTGAAGCCACATGTGGCAGCGCCCGATTCCATAATCTGGTGCGAGAAGGCTTCGAGTTCTTCCCAGGTCTTGGGTGGCACGTCGCGGTCAAGACCTGCGGCTTCGAACACGTCCTTGTTGTAGTACAGGATCGGGGTCGAGGAGTTGAACGGCATCGAGAGCATATTGCCCTGGGTGTCGGTGTAGTAGCCGACAACGGCGGGCAGGAAGCCGGACTGATCGAAATCGGCGCCCATATCAGCCATCAGCTGATAGACTGGGTAAACGGCGCCTTGGGCGGCCATCATGGTGCCGGTGCCCACTTCAAACACCTGGACGATGTCTGGCTGTTCGCCGGCGCGGAATGCGGCGATGGCAGCGGTCATGGTCTCGGTATAGGAGCCCTTATAGACCGGGGTCACGTGATAGTCGGACTGGCTATCATTATAGGTGGCGACAATTTCTTCGAGCTTTTCGCCCAGTTCGCCGCCCATGGCATGCCACCAGCTCACTTCGGTCTGTGCGAAGGCGGTGGTGGAGGTCAGGGCGAGCGCGAGTGCGGCAAGGGAAAGGCGAACCATAAGGTCTCTCCTACATGACGGAAAATATCAGCAGGACGGGCGCCCTCACTGGCTCGTCTGATGCGAGCGAGGGCTGCCTAACAATGGTACTTATCGGTTGGGTGACGAAGCTGTGACGCTTGCGTGACAGCGCACAGACTTGCTCAGGCCGGCACTTGCTCGAGTTCGATCAGCGTGCCGTCAAAGTCCTTGGGGTGCAGGAACAGCACCGGGTTGCCATGGGCACCAGTTTTCGGCGTGCCATCGCCCAGCACCCGCGCACCGCCCTGGGTCAGGGTGGCGGCAGCGGCGGCGATGTCGGGGACCTCAAAGCAGATATGGTGCATGCCGCCCGCCGGGTTCTTGGCCAGAAAAGCGGCGATGGGCGAAGCTTCGCCGAGCGGCTCGAGCAGTTCCACCTTGGTGTTGCCGGTGTCGACGAACACCACCGTGACACCATGCTCGGGCAGCGCCTGCGGCTGGCCGACCTTGGCGCCAAGCAGGTCGCGGTATTTGGCGGAAGCCGCGGCCAGATCGGGGACAGCGATGGCGATGTGGTTGAGGCGACCGATCATTGGTTGGAGAGCCTTCCCTCGATCTGGCTGAGCACCGAAAAGGCTGCACTGAGCACGTTGGTGCCGGGACCAAAGATGGCGGCCACACCACTATCGAGCAGGAAGTCGTAATCCTGCTCAGGAATGACGCCGCCAACAATGACGGTGACTTCACCCAGTTCGCGGTCCTTGAGCGCCGCGATCAGTTCGGGCACCAGGGTCTTGTGGCCTGCTGCGAGCGAGGAGACACCCACGGCGTCGACCTTGAGTTCTCCGACATGGGCGGCGACTTCGGAAGCGGTCTCGAACAGATCGCCCATATGGACATCAAAGCCGAGATCGGCGAAGGCGCTGGCGATAACCTTGGCGCCACGATCATGGCCGTCCTGGCCCATCTTGGCGATAAAGATGGAGGGCGCCCTGCCCCGGCTTTTCCTGAAACTGTCGATGCGCCCGGCAATGGCGGCGAATTCGGGATCATCGCCATAACCATCGGCATAGACGCCCGAGATGACGCGGGTGATGGCGGCGTGGCGACCGAATACATCTTCCATGGCCTGGCTGATTTCGCCCAAAGTGGCGCGGGCGCGGGCGGCAGCAATGGCCGCGTCGAGCAGATTGCCCTCATCCATGGCCGCATATTCGCGCAGGGCGGCCAGCATGGACTGGCACTTGGCCTCGTCGCGGCTGGCGCGGACGCGCTGCAGCAGGGCGATCTGTTCGGCGCGTACCTTGGCATTGTCGATATCGCGCACCTCAAGGGCATCCTCGACATCGAGCCGGTAGCGGTTGACGCCGACAATGACATCCTCGCCGCGATCGACACGGGCCTGCCGCTGGGCGGCGGCTTTTTCGATTTCGAGCTTGGGCGCGCCACTCTGGACGGCCTTGGTCATGCCACCCTGGGCTTCGGATTCCCCGATCAGCGCCCTGGCGCCGTCGACCAGTTCCCTGGTCAGCGCCTCGACATAGTAGGAGCCGCCCAGCGGATCGACCACGTCGGTGATGCGGCTTTCATGTTGCAGGATCAGCTGGGTATTGCGGGCGATGCGGCTGGAAAACTCGGTGGGCAGCGCGATGGCTTCGTCAAAGCTGTTGGTGTGCAGGCTCTGGGTGCCGCCCAGCGTGGCGGCCAGCGCCTCGATGGTGGTGCGCACGATATTGTTGTGCGGGTCCTGCTCTGTCAGCGACACGCCCGAGGTCTGGCAATGGGTGCGCAGCATCTTGCTTCGAGGGTCCTTCGCGCCCAGCTCGGTCATGATCTCGCTCCAGAGCTGACGCGCGGCGCGCAGTTTGGAGACTTCGAGGAAGAAGTTCATGCCGATGCCGAAAAAGAAGCTGAGACGACCGGCGAATTTGTCGATATCGAGGCCACGGGCCTGGGCGGCGCGGACATATTCCATGCCGTCAGCCAGGGTATAGGCCAGTTCCTGCACCGCCGTCGCGCCGGCCTCGTGCATGTGATAGCCCGAGATCGAGATCGAGTTGAATTTGGGCATGTGCTCGGCGGTGTGGGCGATGATGTCGCCAACAATGCGCATGGAGGGTTCGGGCGGGTAGATATAGGTATTGCGGACCATGAACTCCTTGAGCACATCGTTCTGGATGGTGCCCTGCAGTTTGTCTTGGCTGACGCCCTGCTCTTCGGCCGCCACGATGAACATGGCCAGCACGGGGATCACCGCGCCATTCATGGTCATGGAAACGCTCATCTGATCAAGCGGGATGCCGTCGAACAGGATCTTCATGTCTTCGACACTATCGATGGCCACACCAGCCTTGCCGACATCGCCGACAACGCGTGGGTGATCGCTGTCATAGCCGCGATGGGTCGCCAGATCGAAGGCAACCGAAAGCCCCTTCTGCCCCTTTTCCAGCGCCTGCCGGTAAAAGGCATTGGACTCCTTGGCGGTCGAGAAGCCGGCATATTGCCTAATCGTCCAGGGCCGGTTGGCATACATGGTGGCGCGCACGCCCCGGGTGAACGGCTCGGCACCGGGGACTTCGCCATCCTCGCCGAAATAGACCGGCTGCACGGGGACGCCGCCATAGTCGCGGTTCAGCGAGTCCAGCGGCGTGTCCTTGAGTTCGGCCTGGGCGAGTTTGGCCCAGTGGGCGAAATTGGTTTTCTGGTCAGACATCGTAACCCCCACCCTTGTTCCCGCCCCACAAGGGGGAGGGAGACGACGCGGCATGGCCCGCATCACACCATTGAACTTTCGGCGTCTGCGCATCCCTCCCCCTTGTGGGGCGGGAATGAGGGTGGGGGCATTGGCTCATCACACCGCCTCAAATTCGAGAATGACCTGATCAACGGCAAGCACTTCGCCAGCAACGGCGTGGACCTTGCTGATGCGGGCTTTCTTTTCGGCCTTGAGGACGTTTTCCATCTTCATGGCTTCAACGATGGCCAGGGTCTGGCCATCCTCGACCACATCCCCCTCGGCCACATCGATGCGCACCACCTGCCCCGGCATGGGGCAGAGCAGGAACTTGCTCATGTCGGGCGGCACCTTGATCGGCATGTGCTTGAGCAGGGCCGCAACATGGGGCGCGAGCACCAGCACCTTGAGGTCTGCGCCGCGATAGCGGATGCGGAAGCCCGAAGTGGTGGTGTTGACCTTGAGCACGGCGCGGCGACCATCGGACCAGTCGACATGGGCCAGACCCGAACCGGGCCGCCAGTCGAGACGGGCGGCCTGACTACGCCATTCGGCGTCGACGACAAAGCCGTCGCCATCCGGACTGATGCTGACAGGCAATGCCTGCTCGCCCAGTTGCACATGCCAGTGATGGGCGGTCGCGGTGTCTCCATTGCGGGCCACGCGTCGTGTCATCATCATGGCCGCAGCGGCGGCGATATCGAAGACATGCTCCTCGCTGAGTTCGGCGCCGTGGAAACCCTCGGGGAATTCCTCGGCGATATAGCCGGTGGTCAGCCGCCCGTCCCTGAACCGCGCCTGCTCCATCACCGTCGAGAGGAATGGCAGGTTGTTGCCGACGCCCTCGACTTCAAAGCTGTCCAGCGCCACGGCCATGGCGTCGATGGCTTCGCCGCGGGTGGGTGCCCAGGTGCACAGCTTGGCGATCATCGGATCGTAAAAGGTCGAGATTTCGCCGCCCTCGAACACGCCGGTATCATTGCGCACGACCAGATCGTCGGAGTTGCTTTCGACCGGTGGTTGATACTTCACCAGTCGGCCAGTCGAGGGCAGGAAATTGCGATAGGGGTCTTCGGCGTAAAGCCGGCTTTCAATGGCCCAGCCATTGCGCCGCACATCCGCCTGGGTGAGCGGCAGCTTTTCGCCATTGGCGGCGCGCAGCATGAGTTCGACCAGATCGAGCCCGGTGATCAGCTCGGTGACGGGATGCTCCACCTGCAGGCGGGTGTTCATCTCAAGGAAATAGAACTTCTTGTCCTTGTCGACGATGAACTCGACCGTGCCAGCGCTCTGATAGCCAACGGCCTTGGCCAGCGCGACGGACTGTTCGCCCATGGCCTTGCGGGTGGCTTCGTCGAGAAAGGGCGATGGCGCCTCTTCGATGACCTTCTGGTTGCGGCGCTGGATCGAGCATTCGCGCTCGTTGAGATAGAGCACATTGCCGTGGCTGTCGCCGATCAGCTGGATTTCGATATGGCGCGGCTCAGTGACGAATTTCTCGATGAAGATGCGGTCATCCCCAAAGGAGGATGCGGCTTCGGATTTGGAGCGATCAAAGCCCTCGCGCGCCTCGGCGTCGTTCCAGGCAATGCGCATGCCCTTGCCGCCACCGCCGGCGCTGGCCTTGATCATCACCGGGTAGCCGACGGATTTCGAAATGGTCACGGCATGCTCGGCGTCGTCGATCAGCCCCATATGGCCGGGCACGGTGGAGACACCGGCTTCAGCGGCCAGTTTCTTGGATGTGATCTTGTCGCCCATGGCCTCGATGGCCTTGACCGGCGGGCCGACAAAGATGATCCCGGCGGCTTGCAGGGCTTCCGCGAATTTGGGGTTTTCCGAGAGGAAGCCATAGCCGGGATGCACGGCCTGCGCCCCTGTGGATTTGCAGGCTGCGATGATCTTGTCGATCTGCAGGTACGAGTCCTTGGCCGGGGATGGACCGATATGGACGGCCTCGTCGGCCATGCGCACGTGCAGCGCTTCTCGGTCGGCATCCGAATAGACAGCGACCGTGGCAATGCCCATGCGCTTGGCCGTCTTGATGACCCGGCAAGCAATCTCGCCCCGATTGGCGATGAGGAGTTTGGTGATCATTTTTCGCCAGCGCCTTTGTTGTTCGCGGGACTGTCTGCTCTGCGTCTCCCTCCCCCTTGTGGGGAGGGATCAAGGGTGGGGGTGTCGGCCAGCGCATTCAGGATCATGGCCATCGTGTCATCCAGATTGTGCCGCACGTCGTCATTGCTGATGCGGAGAACGCGATAGCCTTGAGCGGCGATGAAGCCATCGCGTGCGGCATCACGAACCAGCGCCTGCCCCATGTGATGGCTGTCGCCATCTACCTCGATCACCAGCCTGGCGCGGTGCGAGGCGAAATCGGCATAGTAGGGACCGAGCGGCACTTGACGCCGGAAGTGGTGGCCCAGCGGCTTGAGTTCCCGCAGCGCGTTCCACAGCCGGGCCTCGGACGGTGGCATGGATTTCCGCAATTGCCGCGCCCGCTGAACGCTCATAGCCCCCCACCCTTGATCCCTCCCCACAAGGGGGAGGGAGACGATAGAACCGCACCAATCCAACGCAAAGCCAGACCAGACGCTTGCGCCATGCCCCAACGTGCCACAACTGACCGGGAGGGTATCCCTCCCCCTTGTGGGGAGGGAACAAGGGTGGGGGTGCAAATCCATGCCACCCTCACAACGGAATATTGTCGTGCTTCTTCTTCGGACCCTGCGACTGCTTGTTGCGCAGGGTGGAAAAAGCACGGATGACGCGGCGGCGGGTGCCGTGGGGCATGATGACGTCGTCGATAAAGCCGCGTTCGGCGGCGACGAAGGGATTGGCGAAGCGGGCCTCGTAGTCGGCGGTGCGCTGGGCGATCTTGTCCTTGTCGCCCAGTTCGGAGCGATAGATGATTTCCGAGGCGCCCTTGGCGCCCATCACCGCGATTTCGGCTGAAGGCCAGGCGTAGTTCACGTCGGCCTTGATGTGCTTACTCGCCATCACGTCATAGGCGCCGCCATAGGCTTTGCGGGTGATGACGGTGACCAGCGGCACACTGGCTTCGGCATAGGCGAACAGCAGCTTGGCGCCATGCTTGATGATGCCGCCATATTCCTGGGCCACGCCGGGCAGGAAGCCGGGCACGTCGACCAGGGTGAGGATGGGGATTTCAAAGCTGTCGCAGAAGCGGATGAAGCGCGCGGCTTTCTTACTGGCATTGATATCGAGGCAGCCGGCCAGCACCAGCGGCTGGTTGGCGACGACGCCGACCGTTTCGCCATCGAGGCGGATGAAGCCGATCAGGATATTGCCGGCATGGTCCCTTTGCAGCTCGAGGAAATCGCCCTCATCGGCGATCTTCTCGATCACCTCGCGCATGTCATAGGGCTTGTTGGCGCTGTCGGGGATGATGGTGTCCAGGCTCGGATCGTCGCGCACAATGGGCTCGTGGGTCGGCCGGCGCGGCGGCTTCTGGCCCGCCGCGAGCGGCAGGAAGCTGTAAAGCCGGCGGACTTCGAGCAGGGTTTCGATGTCGTTCTCAAACGCGGCATCGGCGACCGAGGAAATCTTGGTGTGGGTGGAGGCACCGCCCAGTTCTTCCTGGGTGACGGTCTCATTGGTCACTGTCTTAACCACGTCGGGGCCGGTGACGAACATGTAGCTGGTGTCTTTGACCATGTAGATGAAGTCGGTCATGGCGGGCGAATAGACCGCGCCGCCAGCGCAGGGGCCCATGATCACTGAAATCTGCGGCACGGCGCCCGAGGCCTGAGTATTGCGCCAGAACACGTCGGCATAGCCACCGAGCGAGGCCACGCCCTCCTGAATACGGGCGCCGCCACTATCATTGAGGCCAATCACCGGCGCGCCATTCTGCATGGCCAGATCCATGATCTTGCAGATTTTCTTGGCGTGGGTTTCGCTCAGCGAGCCCCCAAAGACGGTGAAATCCTGGCTGAAGACATAGACCATGCGGCCATCAATCTTGCCCCAGCCGGTGACGACGCCGTCGCCGGGAATGATGGTCTCGGCCATGCCGAAATCGGTCGCCCGGTGGGTGACGAACATGTCGTATTCTTCAAAACTGCCGGGATCGAGCAGGATTTCGAGCCGTTCGCGGGCAGTCAGCTTGCCCTTGCCGTGCTGGATATCGATGCGCCGCTGGCCACCGCCGACCCGCGCTTCGGCCCGCTTGGTTTCAAGTTGAGCGATGATATCCTGCATGCGTTCGTCTCCCTGCTGAGGGGAGACTAGCGCGTTGTTATCAATCCCCCAAGACAGCAAAGGGCGCGCCTGTTACAATCACACAAGATCGAATTTGTAATTTTGTGGATTTGTGTGAATGGCCACCCGCAAGATATTTGCCGGCGCCCGGCTGCGGGCCCTGCGGACCCAGCATAAATTGACACAGGGCGAGCTGGCAGCGCGGCTCGATATCTCGGCCTCCTATGTCAACCAGATCGAGTCCAATCAGCGCCCGCTCACGGCATCAGTGATGATGGCGCTGGCGGACGGGTTCAATCTCGATCTGTCCGAGTTGATGACCGATACCTCGGATCGTCTGCTGGCCGATCTGCGTGAGGCGCTGGCCGATCCGGTGTTTGGCGAGGGCGTGCCGAATTTGCAGGAACTCAAGACGGTAGCAGCCAATGCGCCCGACATGGCGCGGGCGATGCTGGCGCTCTACGAAACCTACCGCAAGACCAATGAGCGGCTGGCCAGCGTTGATGCGGCGCTGACGCGCGATCCGCATTCGGGCATGCAGACCGCCTATGAGGAAGTGCGCGACTTCTTCCACTATGCCGACAACTACATCGATCCGCTGGACCGCGCAGCCGAAGCGCTGGCGGACGAGTTGGGCACGTTCGAACCGGACCGGCTGAACCGACTGATGGCCTATTGCGGGGAGGCCCATGACCTTCGGGTGGTACTGACCGCACCGACACGCCCCGATCTGATCAAGGATTATGATCGCTCAACGCGGACGCTGGCGATCAATGCGCGGCTGGAGCCGGCGACCCAGTTCTTCCAGATTGCCGCCCATCTTGCGGTGATGGAGCAGACCACCCTGCTCGAGCAATTGCTCGACGCCGCCAATTTCAAGACCACCGAAGCGCGAGCCATTGCCCGCATGGGGCTGACCAATTATTTCGCCGGGGCGCTGCAGATGCCCTATGGCGCCTTTCTCAAGGCGGCCGAGGCGCATCGCTATGATATCGAGGAACTGGACCATCTGTTTGGCGCCAGTCTGGAGCAGGTGGCGCACCGGCTCTCGACCATGCAGCGGCCGCGCGAAAAGGGCGTGCCGTTCTTTTTTGCCCGGGTCGATGCGGCCGGCACGATCACCAAGCGGCATTCGGCAACCGCGCTGCAGTTTGCCCGCTTCGGCGGCGCCTGCCCGCTATGGAATGTGCATCGTGCGTTCGAAGCGCATGGCCAGATCATCCGGCAATTGGCGGAAACGCCAGACGGCAATCGCTATCTGTGCCTGGCTTGGTCAAGCGAAAAGCGCAGTGGCGGCTATCATGGCGTGACGCGGCGCTATGCCTATGCGCTGGGCTGCGAAATCAGCCACGCCAATCGGCTGGTCTATGGCAGCGATATCGAGCCGGCGCGGGCCAGCTTTGACCCCATCGGGGTATCCTGCCGCATTTGCGAGCGCCGCAATTGCCCGCAGCGCTCGGTGCCGCCGCTGGCTGCCGAAATCACCATCGACAGCAACCGGCGCGCCATCGTGCCCTACCAAATCAACTAGAGGCGGCGCGACCTATTGCAGCGTGCGGCTGGCCGACCAGGCCGCCTTGCCATCGGTGCCCGGCTTGGGGCCCTCGAACTTCATCTCGTCGAGTGCCGAGAGCACGGCGTGGCGCTCCTGCTGAAACCGCATGCGGGGCACCAACAGATCCGTCTGCGCCAGATGGGCTGTTTCCAGCTGGCGAGCGGCGTCGGAGAGCTTGGTGAAGCCCAGCAACCCGGCGGTCGAGATCAGCTTGTGCGCTGTGACCTTTTCGGATTCGGCGCCATCCGCGCTGGCGTCGCCAACACCTGCGGCCAGCAATTGCGTCTCGAAGCGTACCAGCAATTGATCGACACGTTCCTGACCCATGACGGCGATGAGTTTGACCAGCTCCGGGCTTGTCGGGGGCGAGACGTCATCGCTCTTGAGCGCCTCGCGTCCGTCAATGACGCGTTCGATCTGGGCCAATAGGACATCGCGCTCGAATGGCTTGCCGACATGGGCATTCATGCCAGCGCGCTTGAACCGGGCGATTTCCTCGACCACGACATTGGCCGTCAGCGCGATAATCGGCGTCTGTCCGACGCGACCGGGCATGGCGCGAATGCGGCGGGTTGTCTCCACCCCATCCATGCCGGGCATCTGGATATCCATCAAAATGGCGTCAAACTTGTGCTCGGCAATGGCGACCAGCGCCTCTGTGCCGCTCGATACTGCCGTCACCGTGTGACCCATTGGCGTCAGCAATGCCGTCACGACCTCCTGATTGATGGCAAGGTCTTCCACCAGCAGCAATTTGGCGGGTCTGGCCTTGGCCAGGGCAATTTCAGACAGGTCTGTCTTGGCGGCCTGGCTTACGGCTTCGGGCAGGACGGCAAGATAGGTAAAGGTCGAGCCGCGCCCAGGCATGCTGTCGAGCAGGATTTTACCACCCATGTTCTCGGCGATGCGCCGGGAGATCGCCAGACCAAGCCCAGTGCCGCCATATTGCCGGGAAATCCGGCTGTCTATCTGGGCAAAGCTCTCGAACAGTTGTGACTGGCGTTCAAGCGGTATGCCGATCCCGGTATCGGTGACCGCAAAGCTCAGTTTGCCAGGAGAACCCGCCGTGCTCTCGCGTGTGACCGTGAGCGACACCGTACCGACATTGGTGAACTTGATGGCGTTCCCCAACAGGTTGAGCAGCACCTGACGGACCCGCGCTTCGTCGCCAGTCACAACCTCGGGCAGGTCATCATCCAGAACCAGATTGAGCGACAAACCCTTGGATTCTGCCTGACTGCGAACGATCGAGCAGCACGAAGTAGCCATGGCCCGCAATTTGAATGGCGCCTGCACCATCGCCATGCCGTTGGCCTCGATCTTGGAGAAATCGAGCACGTCGTCAACGATGGTGACCAGTGCTGCGCTGGCCTGCTGGATCAGATCGAGCTGGCGGCGCACCGTTTCATTGATCGAGCCATTCGCCAGGATCACCTGGGTAAACCCGGTGATGGAGTTGAGCGGCGTGCGGATTTCGTGGCTCATGGTGGCCAGAAACTCGGTCTTTGCGGCGCTGGCCTTGCGCACCTGTTCATTGGCATCGCGCAATTCCTCTAGCATGCGACGCCGGCCAGCCACGATGGCGGCCACAGGCAGCGACAGGAACACGCAAACCGCCAGAAAGCCCTGCAGGAAGAACATGCGTTCCTGAAGATCACCGTCCACAAATTGCACGGGACCGGATGTCGTCATGGTCAGGCCAATCGAGACAAGGGCAACGCCCAGCACCGCCACTGCCGCACCGAAGAAGCCAGTATAAAACGCCACCAGCACCAGCGGCGGCAGGACTATGAACAGCAGTGGATAGTGCGCCTGCCCGAACACTATCGCGGTGACCACCATTACAAGCGCGAGCAGAAGCAGGGCCCGCGGCTGCACCAGACGCTGCAGTTCCTCATTCATATCGAGATTGCGGACGCTCCAGGCGATCGGGAAAATGATCAGCATCCCCAGCGCATCGGCGGGCCACCAGGACCAGAACACCTCGTTCAGCGGCGCGCCATAAAGCTGCAAGAGCAGCACAGCGGCCAGCATTGCCGACACAATTGGTGCCAGAAGGGCTGCAAAAGCGACGAACAATACCTGGTGTCGCACATACGAAAAGCTCAGATTGGGGGCAAAGCGATCCAAAAGCCAAACGGCGCTGAACACCTCAACTGTATTGCACAGCGCAAGTCCGAGCGCGGCGGTCCCAACATCCCCGGAAGCGAGATTGGCCAGTACATTGCCGATCAGGGCTGCTGCGCCCGCCCGCAAGCGTGCTGGCGTGGGGACAGCCAACACCACGCTGAGCAGAAAGGCATTGGCAAACCAGATTGAGGCGACACGACCGGCTTCGCGTGTCAGCCAAATCCCCGTCCACGCCATGGCGAAGACGACAACACCGACGAGCAGAAACTGCAGCGTGGCCTGCGCCATGGGGGAGTGCGCGGGCGCAATCGAGATCTCGCTGTCTGCGGCGGCCATATGGGCCGTCCGCGCTGCTTGGCTCGCCATATGGTCAGGAGAACTTTGCACAATAAGCCCTGCATTCGAGGATGACCTGCTTGACGGAAGCAGCCAGCCTCGCGCGACTGGCGAGCGTTGACATGTCAGCGTTGAGCAGCAATGCCGACAGTCCGTCGAAGCCGAGAAACACCGAAATGGGCGACAGATCACTGCGGATGAGGTCGAACGACGCCTCGTCAATCACCTCGCCTTCCAGTTCCTGATCGATTTTTTCGAGGTATTTCAGCAGCGATGCCAACAGGCTGGCCGCGCCGGCAACACCAAGTTCACGCACGCGCCGGCCGAACAGTATCTGGTTCCAGACCAGATTTTCATTGGCGGGCAGACTTTGGTGCAAGGTGGTCGCGCTGCCAATTTGTACCCTTGCCGTGGAGCGCGAATTGGTCGATTTAATAGACATAGGATGTCTCCTGAAGGCCTCGTCCAGCTGCCGAGAAGAAAATGCAAACCGGCGAAAAATCTGTGACCACCATATATTTGCTTGATGACCACCCTCTGGTGATCGAAGCCTTGCGCGCCATGATCGGCCAGGCCGATGATCTTTCTGTCATTGGCTCTTCCACCTCGGGTGTAGACGCCATGGCCGAGATCCCCGAACTGGCCCCTGACATCGTCGTGGCAGATCTGGGCATGCCCGAACTGCCTGGCGAAGAAGTCATTCGCTGGCTGCGCTCGACCCATCCCGACATCGCCATCATTGTCCTGACGGCACGGCGTAATCTGGCCACGCTGCGCCCGCTGGTGGATGGCGGGGTGCTGGGCGTGATCGGCAAGACGGCCGTGTCCGGTGAACTGCTCAACTGCATTCGCACCGTGGCCGCTGGCGAGGTATTTCTCGAAATCGAGAACAGCCCCAACGATACCGGCGATGGAGCGACCGTGGATGCGCTCAGCAATCGCGAGCTCGAGGTCCTGCAGATGGTCGCGCGTGGCCTGTCCGGCAAGCAGATTGCCGCCCAGTTGGGTATTGCCGCCAAGACAGCAGAAACCCACAAGGCACGTGGTCTGGCGAAGCTGGGCCTGTTCAGTCGATCCGACATTTTCCAGTTTGCCCATCGCGAAGGTTGGTTGGACAATAATTAGCAAGCTGGTCCTGACGCGATCAGTCGGGAAAAACCTGACCGTTCAAGGCGGGATTTCTGAGGCATTGTTGGCTCATCAGGTGGCGCGTGGCGTCATCACCGTATGTGGGTTTCAACATGACCGAACCAGTACCCTTTGAAATCACGATGGCCGCCTTGCGCGAGCATTTCACGACGCGCGCCCGCAGCGAAGGCGAGGAACTCAAGCTCTTGGCAGGGACGGTTGTCGTGGACGAAACCGCGCTCAAGCGGATCCGCAGGATCGCACACAGCCTGGCGGGTGCTGCAGCCATTTTCGGCATGCCGGCCGTCTCGACCGAAGCCGCGGATCTCGAAGAGGCAATTGTCGACGGCGCGCCTGAGAACGACATTGCCAGCCAGAGCACCTTGCTGGCCGACAGACTGACAAATCTAGGCTCGTGCCAGCCAGCCTGATCGCCGGCCATCCTTCAGACTTTCCTGCCACCACCAATGCCTCGCAGAACCGATACCAGCGATCAATTGTGATCGAAGACGCTACATTTCACCGGCACTTTTAAACGCTTTGCTCAGGGCCTGAGCGCACACTGCATTGATAAATTGGAGGCACATGCCATGACCTACGTGTGGCAAGCATTGGTGGCGAATTTTGCCGTCGTCGCGCTGGTGACCTCAATCTGGTCGCAGATGCTGGGGTGGCTCTATGACCAAAGCCCGATGCGACGACGTGCGGCGCTGGGTCTGCTGGTCGGGCTGGGCGCAGCGGCGACCATCGCCATGTCGGTCGAGGTGTCGCCTGGGGTGTTTTTCGACCTGCGTTCAGGCCTGCTGACGCTGGGTGCCTTTTTCGGCGGCCCGGTTGTCGCTCTGATTGCGACCGTGATTGCCGTGGCCTATCGCGCTTTTGAGGGGGGCGCGGGCGTCGTGGTGGGCACAGCCAACCTCGTGGCAGCAGCCTTGATCGGACTGGGCGTGCGCCGGCTGAGCGCCGCGTCAGGACCCAATATACGTTGCATTCTTCTGCTGGGTGTCGCCATGGTTGCCTTGATCTGGGCGTCCATCATGTTGCTGCCCGCCGAAGCACAGGCCCGGGCTCTGGCTGGTTTCGCCTTGCCCACCTCGGTCATGAGCTTTCTGGCCACGATCACCATGGGCCTGACGGTGCTGCATGCTGGCGTCATCGCCCGTGAGCGCAGCATCCTGCATGCCGCCCTCGAGCAATCGCCAGATTTCCAGTATATCAAGGACACATCCAGCGTGTTCGTCGCGGCAAACCGGGCTGTTGCCCGACACAACGGGTTCAATGAGCCCGGCGAGCTGGTCGGCAAATCGGATTTTGATCTATATCCGCCCGAGCGCGCGCAACAGCTGTTCGAACAGGAACAGGTGATCCTTCAGACCGGCCAGGCCAGCAATGATATCGAAGAAGTCGTCAAGGACGCACAGGGCGTCGAGCACAATTATCGCACCTCCAAGGCCCCACTGCGCGACCATGAGAACCGCATTATTGGGCTGGCTGGCGTGACGGTTGAAACCACCATGTTCAAGCAGCTTGAGCACGAACTGGTGGAAAGCCGCGACATGCTGGCCACCGCCCTGGCCGAAATGAGCGACGGGCTGGCCATGTTCGACGCCAATGGCTTCATGCTGTTCTGCAATGACCAGTATCGCGACGCCTTTCCGCTCACCGCGCATTTGCGCCGCCCCGGCGTGCATATCAGGCAGATCCTGCAGGCGGTCGTCGATACCGGCGAACAGGTGCAGCTGCCCGTTTCGGGTGAAAAGGCGTGGGTTGATTACGCATCGAACCAGCTTAAACAGGCCAATGTAGAGGAAATCGAGCTGTTCAACGGCCGCCATCTGCAGCTGCGCAATCGCCCTGCCCCCGATGGTCGCTCTTTGGTGCTGGTGTCAGATGCCACAGAACTCAAGGTCGCCGAGCGCGCTTTGATTGCGGCCAATGCCAGCCTTGAGACGCTGGCTTCGGTTGATGACCTGACCGGTCTGTTCAATCGGCGGGTGTTTGACGAAACTCTGGCACGTGAGCTTAGTCGCAGCGTTCGCGCCAACAGCCATCTGTCGCTGCTGATGGTCGATGTGGATCGTTTCAAGGCCTATAATGACACCTATGGTCACCAGTCAGGCGATCGCTGTCTCAAGACCGTGGCGGGCAGCATCAAATCATCCATGCGCCGCTTTAGCGATATGGCTTCGCGCTATGGCGGGGAGGAGTTCGCCATCATTCTGCCCGAGACCGATGAAGACGGCGCCTATTTCATGGGCGACGCCTTGCGCAAGGCGATCCGCGACGAGGCCATACCGCACAGCGCCAGCGAAAAGGGCGTTGTCACGGTCAGTGTGGGACTGGCTCACTATGGTCCCAACAGCAATAGCCGGGCGGCCGCCGAACTGATCGGGCGCGCCGACGAAGCGCTCTATTCAGCCAAGGCTGCCGGCCGCGACCGGGTGATGGGCTGGACCCAGGTTTCTCCGCTCCATTAGCCAACCGCTCCCCTGTACAGCCTGATCGATGCACAGTGGTGTCCATGAGCGGGCAAATCGGGTAACCTCCCCGCGCACTGTGTGAGGCAGTTATTGCGCTGCGCCGGCTGAAAAGTGGCTGGCGACAGGACTTATTTTGAACCTTTTGGCCGTGGGCGCGTAGTGCTTATGGGGGTGTTGTTGCCATCGCACGATGGTGACCTTGGCTCTTTTGCAAATCACCACTGAGCAGCACGCGGACGGCAGGTCCCCGTGCTGAGCGTCACATTGCCAAACAATGGGAGATCCAATGAGCATCGATAATGACGATCCGTCAGAAAACAGACCACCGGAGGGGCCGACCGAGGTTATCCAGACCGATTACGAGATCGGTCAGGACAACATCGTTCGTCGAAGAGGCTGGCTCAAGGTTGATATTCACAACCCGGTCTTTCTGATTTCAGGTCTGGCCATTGTCGGGTTTGTGATCCTGACCCTGTTCACCGGTCCTATCGCAACCGATGCCTTTGTCGGGTTGCGTGACTTCCTGACCGGCACATTTGACTGGTTCTTCCTGCTGGCTGGCAACATCTTCGTGCTGGTCTGCGTCGGCCTGATCCTGAGCCCGCTGGGCAAAATCCGCATTGGTGGTCGTGACGCGACGCCGGACTATTCCTATACCGGCTGGCTGGCGATGCTGTTTGCTGCGGGCATGGGCATTGGTCTGGTGTTCTACGGTGTGTCCGAACCGGTCTCCCACTTTACGTCTTCCATGGGCGGCATTGTTTCGGATGGCGGCGCACGCACCGACTGGGCGCCACTTGGCGCAGCTGTTGGCGATGCCGATTCCGCCCGTCGTCTGGCGATGGCCGCGACCATCTTCCACTGGGGTCTGCATCCCTGGGCAATCTATGCGGTTGTCGGCCTCTCGCTGGCGATCTTTGCCTATAACAAGGGTCTGCCGCTGACCATGCGGTCGATCTTCTACCCGCTGCTGGGTGAGCGGATCTGGGGCTGGCCCGGTCATATCATCGATATTCTGGCCGTGTTTGCCACCCTGTTCGGTCTGGCGACGTCGCTTGGCATCGGTGCCGGTCAGGCCAATGCGGGACTTTCATTCCTGTTTGGGCTGCCCACCAATAATCTCACCATGGTATTGCTTATTGCGGCCATTACAGGTGTGGCGCTGGTGTCGGTGCTTGCGGGTCTGGATGCTGGTGTGAAGCGGCTTTCCGAGATCAACATGGTGCTGGCCGGTGTGCTGCTGCTGTTTGTGATCCTGGTGGGACCAACTATCCAGATCCTGAGCGGCTTCTTTGCCAATCTGTGGGCCTATGGCAGCAATCTGCCTGCGCTATCCAATCCCTTTGGTCGGACAGATGACAATTTCCGTCAGGGCTGGACCTCGTTCTATTGGGCATGGTGGATTTCCTGGTCGCCATTTGTCGGCATGTTCATCGCCCGGGTCAGCCGCGGCCGCACGGTTCGCGAATTCCTGATCTGCGTGATGCTGGTGCCGGCTCTGGCCAGCGTGCTGTGGATGACCACCTTTGGTGGCACAGCCATTAGCCAGATCGTCAATGACGGGTATCAGGCCGTGGCTAATGCGAGCCTGGAGCTGCAGCTGTTCGAAATGCTGGCGGCCCTGCCACTGACCCAGATCTCGTCCTTTGTGGGCATTGTCCTGGTCATTGTGTTCTTCGTGACATCATCGGATTCCGGCTCGCTGGTAATCGACACCATCACGGCCGGTGGCAAGCTTGATGCCCCCGTGGGACAGCGCGTTTTCTGGGCGAGCTTTGAGGGTCTGGTCGCTATCGCCCTGCTGTTGGGTGGCGGTCTTGCCGCACTGCAGGCCATGGCCGTTTCAACCGGCCTGCCCTTTGCGGTGATCCTGTTGCTGGGCTGTGTGGCGCTGGTGAAGGGCCTGATGGCCGAGCCGCGCTAAAAGCGATCCACACGCCAAAACAAACCCGCCGCAGCGCTTGCTGTGGCGGGTTTTTCTTATTCTTCCTCGCCGGTCCAGGTTGGACGACTATAATCGGGCTTGGGCGGCGGAGTGCCGTCATGGGCATAGCTATTGGGTCCGATATCGGGCTCGGGATGCTGATCGGCGCCGCCGGGATGGGGGACCTTGTCGGTATCCTCATGCACCTCGGGATGGGGGTCAGCGACGTCGTTTAGCCCGGTGCCGGCACCTGTGGGCAGGCCGTCGGGTTGGGGAATGGAACGCTCAATCATGGTTGGCTCCTCAAACGTGTTTGCACTGGGTATCAAGCCTCAAACGGCAATCGGCCCAACGCGGCACACCTCAAAGAGGTTGCCGCGCCGGGCCGAGCACTGCTCGCTTTGGAGGTCGGCAGTTTAGTGAACGGTTGCCGGCAGAATGGTCTCACCCAGCAGGCTGACGGACACGCCGGAGCGACCAATCTCGGCAAGGCCAAGATTGCGCAACTGCTCCACGAGCTCATTGTCAACGCCGCTACGCCCTGCGCGCAACGCGCTCAGGGCCTGTTGTTGCTGGGGGGTCAGAAGGGTCCAGGATAGGGTCATCGGCTTCACCTCGCTTGTTGTGCGATGTAAACCTTGAATGCGCCTTTGCGTTCCCACGTCCCTGATCACATCTGGACTGGCGCGCCCCGATGCCCCACCGCTAGTCGATCACGGCCTGCAGAAATTCACGGGTCCGCGCCTCGGTGGGGTCGGTGAACAACTGTTCGGGCGTGCCCTCTTCGCGGATCTGACCCTGATCGAAGAAACATACCCGGTCCGAAATCTCGCGGGCGAAACGCATTTCGTGGGTCACCAGCAGCATGGTCAGATCGTGTTCCTCGGCCAGGCGACCGATCACGGTAAGCACTTCGCCGACCAGTTCGGGATCCAGCGCCGAAGTGGGCTCATCAAACAGCAGTATGCTGGGCCGCATCGCCAGGGCCCGGGCAATGCCGACACGCTGCTGCTGTCCGCCCGAAAGCTGGTGTGGATATTTGCTGGACTGATCGGCCAGGCCAACCAGATCAAGCAGCTCCTCGGCCCGCTGTCGGGCTTCCCTCTTGCTCATCCCGAGCACCTTGACCGGTGCCTCGGTGATGTTGCGCAGCACGGTCATGTGCGGGAACAGATTGAACTGCTGGAACACCATGCCCAGTTGCGCGCGCATTTTGCGCAGATGCGCCTCGCTGGCCGGCTTGAGCCCATCAGGCCCCTGCTCGTGCCAGAGCGGTTCGCCATTGACCGAGACGACGCCGCCATCAATGCCCTCAAGCGTCATCAGAATGCGCAGCACGGTCGACTTGCCCGAGCCGGATGGTCCGATAATGGAGACCTTCTCGCCGCGCTTGACCTCGAAATCGAGTTCGTTGAGCACGGTCAGGTCGCCGAAGCGCTTCACGACCTTGTCGAATTTGATGATTGAATCGCTCATTTTAGGGGTATCCCCTGCTTGGGAAGCCAGTTGTCGAGCAGGCGAACGCCTGCCGACGCAACCAGCGTCATGATGAGGTAGAGGCCGCCAACCAGTGACAGCGGAATGAGGTAGCTGAAGGTGCGATCGCCAACGATCTTGGCGACGTTGAGCATCTCGAGCACCGTGACGACCGATAGTACTGGCACGTCCTTCATGATCGAGACCAGGTAATTGCCCATGGCCGGCACGATGCGCGGAATGGCCTGCGGCACCACGATATGGGTAAAGGTCCGCGCCGCCGACAGGTTGAGCGCCCGCGCCGCCTCATGCTGATCCTTGGCCACAGCTTCAAGCCCAGCCCGATACACTTCGGAGGTGTAAGCGCTGTACTGGATGCCCAATGCCAGCGCGCCGGTCATGAACGCCGGCAGCACGATGCCGTACTCGGGCAGCACGTAATAGAGGAAGAACAGCTGCACCAGCAGGGGCGTGTCGCGGATGAACTCGGTGATCAGGGTCGCAGGCCACGAGATGAAGCGCGACGGTGCGCTCTTGAGCACGGCAAAGACCAGTCCCAGTACCAGCGCGACGAAGAAGCCGAGCACGGTGGCCTGGATTGTCACCCACATGCCGATCAACAGGATCGGCATGATGGAAATGGCGAAGGCGAGTGGGCTCGATAGGTCCCATTCAAATCCGAATAACATGGCTAGCCTCCCACCGTGCGCCAGCGCGTGACGTAGCGCTCAAGCAGTCGCATGAGGCCGGTCACGACCAGCGCCATGCCGAAATAGGTCACCAGCAACATCGAATAGATGGTGGTGCTGTCCTGGGTGAAATTGCGGATCTGTTCGGCGCGGAATGTCAGATCGCCCAGGCTGATAAGCGAGACCAGTGCGGTGTCCTTGAGGTTCTGCACCGCCAGATTGCCGAACGAAGGCATCATTTCGGGGATGGCCTGGGGAATGGTGATGTTCCACAAGGTCTGGCGCGAGGTGAAGTTGAGCGCGCGAGCGGCTTCATGCTGGTCGGTATGGACCGACTGAATGGCGCCGCGCACCACTTCGGCGCCATAGGCACCGATATTGAGGCCCAGAGCCAGCACGCCGGCGAGCACCGGCGGCAAGCGCAGGTCGATGCCCATCGCCGTACCGGCCAGCGGCAGCGCGAAATATAGCCAGAACAGCTGAACCAGCAGCGAGGTGCCACGGAACACTTCGATATAGGCAACCGAGACACCCTTGATCGCCCAATTGGGCGAGAGCTTGCCGATGCCGAAAACGAAGGCCAGCACGGCGCCCAGCACGGTGGAATAAAGGGTCAGCTGGACGGTGACCCAGGCCCCCTCCATCAGGGGCGTGATGTAATCTGTCCAATGCATGGTCTTTTCCCTGCAAACAGGCGTTGAAACGCGCCAAGGGCGGGTGCCGGAGCACCCGCCCAGAGCAGCATCAGAGCGCGTCGATTACTCGGCGGCGCAGAGTTCTTCGGTGGTCTTGGTGCCCGAGCCGTCGACGTCGGACTGGGTGAAGCCATAGCCCATCAGCGTTTCGGACCATTCTGGCGTTGCCTTGAATTCGGCCAAAGCGCCATTGACGGCGTCACGCAGTTCTTCATTGCCGCTGGCGAAGGTGAAACCACCCCAGCTGCGCACGGGCACGCCACCGATTACGGGATCGGAAAAATCGCTGGCGACTTCAACGCCCTTGCCCTGATCGGCCAGACCGCTGGCTGTCAGGCTGGTCGCGGCATAGGCATCAGCCCGGCCCGTCGACACGGTCGAGATCGCGTCGGCATTGGCAGCGATGGTCACCAGATTGCCCTCGGAAACACCGAGTTCCTGCATCATGTCGAGCTGGTCGGCACCGGCCATGATAGCGACCTTGAGGTCGGGGTTTTCAGCAAAATCGGTATAGGCGTGGATGCCCTTGGGGTTACCTTCTGCCACCAGCAGGCCTTCGCCATAGGAGGTGTTTGGCTGAGAGAACAGCACCTGGGTGCAGCGATCGGGACGGATGGCCATTTCAGCGGCGACCATGTCGAAACGATCAGCCTGCAGACCGGGGATCAGCGATGAGAAGTTGGTGGTGACCCACTCAATGTTGTCGACGCCAAGCTTTTCCATGATGGCCTTGGCCACATCTGGACCTGCGCCGAGCGCCGCGCCGGTGGGGTCGACATAGCCATAGGGGATTTCGTTGGCTACCGCGATGCGGATGGTTCCTGATTCCTGGATCTCTGCGAGCGTTGCAGCGCTGACGGCCGTGGAGGCCATTGCGGATACGGCAATCGCAGACAGTGCTGTGAGTGCATTCTTTCCGAATTTCGTCATGGTGTTGCTCCTCTTTGATTTTCGGGCAGGTAGCCGGTTGCAGCCCAATCGAATTCAACCGGCCTGTGTTTAGGCGACGGCGTGCAGCGTCTCGCGTTGCGCCGGTGCCCAATTCTCGATCAGGCCCTTGTGCAGGGCCTTGATGGTGTTTTCGAAATCGGCCTGTTCGACCACGACCTGCAGGTCCACCTTGCGGATCAGGTCATGCACGCCGAGTGGTTCAATACCGGCGCCTGCCAGCGCCTTGATGGCCTGCAGCAGCACGGCGGTGCCGCTAAGATCGCGCCCGATGGCCGAAACGATCGACACCTTGCGCAGGGTGATCTCGGCGCTCGGGAAGGCTGCAGAGAGATCGGCTTCAACCCGGCGAATGGCCTTCATCGACCCTTTGAGAAAGTGGGTGATGGTATTGGCGTTGGAGGTCTTGGAGATGATCCAGACGCTGTGGCGCTTGAGCGCGTCCAGAATGCCGGAATCATAGCCTTTCACCCCGACCATGTCCTGATCGTAGAACTCGAGCGCAAACACGTTGCGCAGCCCGGTGACGATCTCAACCTGCGGCGCACGTGCATGCAGGTCCGAACGGATCAGCGTGCCGTCGTGCTCGGGCTCGAAGGCGTTCTTTACCCGGAGCGGAATGCCCGCCTGACGCAGGCTCTTGGCTGCCCGGGGATGGATCGCTTCCATCCCCATATTGGAGAGCTGATCGGCCACGTCGTAATTGGTTTCGCCAATGACCCGGACGGCGTCCACACCGACCACACGCGGGTCGGATGAGGAGAGGTGAAACTCCTTGTGGATGATTGCCTCGCCAGCGCCGGTGACCACCGCCACGCGCGATAGTGTCACTTCGCTATACCCGCGATCATAGGTGCCCATGAGCACTTCTCGGCACTGGGCATAGCCGGTGACGATGGGCAGTTCGCGGTTGACATCGATCTCCTCAAAGGCCCGCGCGATGGCTTCGTCCAGCGGCAACTGGCTGTCTTCACGCCAGCCGGTGAGATCAACAAAGCGGGCATTGACGCCCTGCATGTTGAGCAGCATTGCCGTATTGAAGGCCGACTGCGCCTCGCCCAGCGAGGCGAGCATTTCGCGAACCGTGAGCAGGTGCTGTTCAAGCTGGAAGTGCCCGAACGAGCAGAGCCGTGACAGATCGATCAGACAGGAGCGGACGCCTTCGACGCGTTCGCGCGCGAAACGGTTGGCTGTTTGCCGCGCGCCGTCATCGCTGAAGATTTCAGCGTTCTGCGCAAACATCTTTTCGGCGACCTGATTGAGGGCATCGCCCCAGGTCCAGCTACCCTCGGCACTGGCGAACAGGGCATAGACTCCCGGTTCGCCCGATTTCTTGTGCTCGAGCAGGCTGTCGGTCATGCCCGCATAGGCGGATACCACGAAGATGCGATTGTAGAGGTCGTCGCCCTCGCGCGTACCGATCAGCACGGTGTCGAGCAATTCGGCGGTGCGCGTCATGGACGTGCCGCCGATCTTTTCAACCGTGTGGTGCTTAGTCGTATTGGTCATGTCGTCTCCGGCGCTTCCCCGGCTTGGTGCGGGGGAAGCGGTGCCTTGGTGTCAAAATTCGGGGGGCGACCGGCCTAGACGAGTTTGCCGCCCTCAATGCTGATCGGTGCCGCAGGATCGCGCGAGCTCAGGAATGCCGGACGCGGTGCCTTTGCCGCAAAGGGCTCGACCACGCGATTGTCCCAGGCGTTGTAGACGAAGAACGCGTTGGAGCGCGGGAATGGCGTGATGTTGCCGTTCGAGCCGTGAATGGTGTTGCAGTCGAACAGGATGACCGTACCGGCGCGGCCGGCGGCGTAGTCCACGCCGAAGGTCTGGGCCAGCTTGGACAGGCTGTCCTGCGAGGGCACACCAATTTCCTGCTTCTTGAGCGAGGTCTTGTGGTTGTCGTCCGGGGTCTCGCCAGCGCAGGCCACATAGGTCTTGTGCGAGCCAGGCATCAGCATGAGCGGCCCGTTGAGGGCATCATTGTCGGTCAGCAGAACCGAGGCCGAAATGGCGCGCATGCGCGGCATGCCATCCTCGGCGTGCCAGGTCTCGAAGTCGGAGTGCCAGTAGAATTCCTTGCCGGTAAAGCCCGGCTTGTAGTTCAGGCGCGACTGGTGGAGATAGACATCGTCATTGAGCAGATAGCTGACACGACCGGCCACGCGCTTGTCGCGGGCGAGACGGTCAAACAGCGCGTTCTGCTCGTCGAGACGGAAGACGGTGCGCACTTCGTCCGAATTTGGCTCGGTGATGATGTTTTCCGGGGCCAGCTTGGCTTCCCCCGAGCGCATGCGCGCAGATTCTGCCTGCAGCGCTTCGATCTCCTGGGATGAAAAGACACCCTTGAGCACGAGATAGCCGTTCTTTTCGAACGACTCCGTTTCGGCGCGGGTCAGCGGCGCTTCAGGCGACCACTTGCCCCAAACCGTGGGGTCCTTGCGCTCGAGCCATTGCTCGGCTGGCAAGCGTGTGGGGTAGTCGTCCTGCTGGGTAGTGTTGGTGGCGGGCATTGTCATGTCTTGGCCTTTCTCTTTTGAGGGTTGAAAGGACGCGACTAGGCGTCTTCGGTGATGGGGGCGTAGGAGCCATCTTCACGATGGACTTCGGTGCCGGTCACCGGCGGGTTGAAACAGCAGGCCATGACCATCTCGCTCTTGGCGGTCAGGCGATGCTTGTCGTTCTTGTCGAGCGCGTACATCACGCCCGGGCGGATCTGGTGCACCTTGCCGGTATCGAGCTCTTCAATGCTGCCCTCGCCGGACACGCAGTAAACGCTCTCGAAGTGATGCTTGTAGTGGAACACGTGGCTGGTGTTCTCGTGGATGCGCGTGATGTGGAAGCTGAAGCCCATGTCATCGCCGGCCAGCAGCAGACGCGTGCTGTCCCAGCCATCAGAATTGACGAGGCGTTCGCCCTTGCGGGCCTCATGGAGATCTCGAACGATCATGTTGCGTATCCTTCTATTCGGCAGCTGCGCGGTGCAGACCCATGACCGCATCAAAAGCGGCCTCCAGGGTGTCCAGGCCCGCAGCAAGCTGCTCGGTTGAAATGGTGAGTGGCGCGAGCACCTTGACGATCTGGTCAAAGCTACCCGAGGTCTCGATGATCAGACCCTTGGTGAAGCAGGTCTTGCAGATGGCGGCAGCGTGTTCGCCGCTACCCGCATCAACGCCCAGCATCATGCCGCGGCCCTTGATGCCCAGATCATGCTCATCGGCAATGGCACCCAGGCGATCGGCCAGATATTCGGCCTTCTTGGCCACTTCGGTGGCGAAGCTGTCATCGGCCCAGAACTTCTCCAGCGCGGCGGCTGCCGTGATGAAGGCGTGGTTATTGCCACGGAAGGTGCCGTTGTGCTCGGCTGGCTTCCAGATGTCATGCTCTGGCTTGATCAGCGTGACGGCGAGCGGCAGGCCCATGCCCGAGAGCGATTTCGCCATGGTGATCAGGTCGGGCGACAGGCCCATGCCATCAAACGAGAAGAAGCCGCCCGTACGACCGCAGCCGGCCTGAATGTCATCGATGATGAACAGCGCGCCGTGCTTGCGGGCGATCTTTTCGATCTGCTGCAGCCAGCTCTTGGATGCGGCATTGAGCCCGCCTTCGCCCTGCACGGTCTCGACGATGATGGCGGCTGGCGCATCCACGCCGCTGGAGGGATCGGACAACTGGTGGTCCAGCAGGTCGGCTGTATTGATCTCGGGGCCATAATAGCCGTCAAAGGCGGCGCGGGTGACACCCGAAAGCGGCGTGGAGGCACCGGCGCGGTGCTTGCCATTGCCGGTGGCGGCCAGTGCGCCCAGCGTCACGCCATGAAAGCCATTGGTAAAGGAGATCACATTGTTGCGGCCTGTGACCTTGCGCGCCAGCTTGAGCGCGGCTTCAACGGCGTTGGCGCCAGTCGGTCCGGTGAACTGGACGCGGTGGTTCATGCCGCGGGGCTTGAGGATGTACTGTTCGAAATTGGCCAGGAAGTGCTCCTTGGCGTCGGTGAACATATCCAGGCCATGGGCAATGCCATCGGCGGAGACGTACTCGATCAGTGCAGCCTTGAGATCGGGATCGTTGTGGCCATAGTTCAGGCTCGAACAACCGGCGAGGAAGTCGGTATAGGCCTTGCCGCTGGTGTCGTAGATCGTGGCGCCAACTGCCTTGTCGAACATCTTGGGAAAGCTGCGCGAATAGGAGCGCACCCGGCTTTCAACGCGGTCGAAAGTGGCAAGTGGCGAAGTGGTTTTGGTCAAAGTCATAGAGCGCGTCTCCCAGGACGATTGTCAGTCAGAGATGAAAATGTCAGATCAAGCTGCGGCCAGGCTGGCCACGCGATCCCGTTGAATTGGTCCGATCGACACGGCGAATTCGCTGGCATGTTCGCCGGCGAAATGGCTGTCTCGATCAAAGCGTTCGGCGCGCTGCAATTGCGCGTTAAGCGCCTTGGCTACGGAGCCGAAGAGCGCCCATGATGCCTCATTGTCACCGGTAATGGTGCAGCTCACCTGGGTCAGCTTTGCATTGCCCACACGGGCTAGCGCGTCAGCGATCAAGCGTTTGCCCAGGCCTTGGCCGCGTGCTTCGTCGCTAACACAGACCTGCCAGACGAACAGTGTGTCGGGCTGGGCTGGCGGCACGTAGCCCGACATCCAGCCGACCACTTCGCCATCGCGCTCGGCGATGGTGCAGGTGTCGGCGAAATCCGAGCATTGCAGCAGATTGGCGTAGAGCGAATTGCTATCGAGTGCAGGTGTTGCCTCGATCAGCGCCCAGACCCGGGAACCATCGGTATCCCGCGGGGCACGCAAGCGAATCTTCAGATCGCCAGATGCATCTGCCTGATGCAACCCGGCCTTGTTCAGAACGGCATTCCCTTGAATCATGGAGCGACTATTTAGATCGTCAGAACTAAATGTCAACACGATCCGGCATCACATAATACCTTCCGCGGCAAGGTAAACTCAGGAAATCTATGCGTTCTGTGGGATTGAGGTTATTTCCCCAGCCAAAGTTATTTTTGCACCCTCCGACGGCGAGAGCGCATTGTGATAAAACTGTTTAGATTTTGCGAACTAAATGTGACGCAGGGCCGTTATCGCTTATCCGCTTGGGTTCAGTTTCCTATGGCGCTAGAGTATTGGAGTTGATCGAGATGGGTGTTGCGTTGGAAAATCGGACCAAGGTTGCCTTGACTGCCATGCGCAAGATCCTGCGCACCACCGAGTTGAACAGCAAGCGGTTGATGCAGGAAACCGGACTGACACCATCTCAATTGATCTTCATGCAATTGCTCGACGACGAGCGCGAGCAGACCGCTGGCTATGTTGCCGGACGCATGGGCATTACCCAGGCCACCACCACGGCCCTGCTGCAAAAGCTTGAAGCGCTGGGCATGATACAGCGCCGCAAGGGCGAAACGGATCGCCGCCAGGTATGGCTGTCACTGACCGATGCGGGCCGCAAGGTGCTGACCATTGCTCCTGACGGGGTGCACGCCCGCTTTCAGGAGCAGTTCGCAGCCCTTGATGATTGGGAACAGGCGATGCTGATTGCCTCGCTGGAACGGGTGGCAGCGCTACTGGGCAATGAGGATCAGGCCGCGGCAGCCGTGCTCGATGCAACGGCAGCCCTCTCAAGCGATTGAGCGAGACGGCCATGGGCTCAAACTGAGTCTGAGTTGATCGGGGTCAAATATTGCGACAGGGGCGGTGCTAGGCTTTGGACTTGCCAGCCTAGTGGAACACCCGATGACTCTGCCCAATCGCCATATCGCGGCACTGGAACAAAGCTATAGTGAGCTGCTGGCGCTGTGTGACGCCCTCGAAACGGTGGCTGACAACCTGCCCCATGAGATCAATGCCCGGGTATGCCGTAGCCTGGCGGATGCACTTGAACCGCTGGTCGCCCGCACCCACCAGCAGGAAGAAGAGACACTTTTTCCTCTGCTGGCAGCGAGCCAGAATCCGCAGCTCAGCCGCACGCTGGCGCGATTGCGCGAAGAGCATCTGGCCGATCACAGCACCGCAGCCGAGGTCAGCGAAGCGCTACATGACCTGAGCGCAGGAGCGTCCAAGCTGTCGCCCGATGCTGTTGGTTATTTGCTGCGCTCCTTCTTTGAAAGCATGCGCCGCCATGTATTGAGCGAGCAGGAACTGCTCGCCATGGTCGGCCCGCCCCCGCTGCTGCACTAGAGGTGAACCAAGGCAATGGCCATCTGAGCCTGATGGGCACATTGTGTATGCCCATGCGGGGCGCCATGGCCTAGTCTGTCAGCGTATAGCGAGGAGTCTGCGTTTGGACACAGGTGAAGCGGCGACAGGTTGGTCGGAGTTGTGGGGCGAACTGATCGAGGCGTTCGACTTCCTCAGCAGCGGGCTGTTCTCGCTGATTTGGCAGCCTTGGGGGCAGATCCAGATCGCAACCCTGCTGGGAGTGCTGGGCGTCACCTTTCTGATAGCGCGCCGGATCGAGCCGGTCTTTGAAAAATGGGTGCGCGGACTCGAGACCAATCGGCGCACCATGCGGGCCTATGCGATCCTGCTGCGGCGGCTGCATCTGGTATTCTTTTGCGCCAGCACCTAGGCGATCTGGCTGGTGATGCGGATGACCACCTGGCCCAGCCGCTCCTATCTGATCGGGGTGGTGGCGAGCATTGCCACGGTCTGGCTGGCAACTTCGCTGATCAGCAAGCTGGTCAAAAGCCCGCTGGTGGCCCGCCTGTTGACCGTCAGCGTCGTTGTGCTGGTGGCGCTTCAAATCCTGGGCGCCATCCCCATTGCCGCTTCAGTGCTCGACGCGGCGGCCCTGTCGGCAGGTGAGTTCCGCATCTCACTGCTTACAGTGGTCAAGACGATCTTCATTCTGAGCGTCTTGCTGACGATCTCGCAGATGATTTCGGGCTTCACCGAAACCCGGCTGCAATCGCTGGACGAGATTTCTCCATCCATGCGCGTGCTGGCCGGCAAGCTGGTTCGGGTCGGCCTGTTCACCATCGCAATTGTGCTGGGTCTGCAATCGGTCGGGCTGGACCTGACCACGCTAACCGTGTTTTCCGGCGCCATTGGTCTGGGGCTTGGTTTCGGACTGCAAAAGGTGGTGTCCAATCTGGTCAGCGGCGTCATCCTGCTGCTCGATAAATCGGTCAAGCCCGGCGATGTGATCGAAGTGGGCGATACCTTTGGCTGGATATCCAAGCTGGGTGCGCGCTTCGTTTCGGTGGTGACGCGCGATGGTCGCGAATATCTCATCCCCAATGAGGATCTGATCACCAATCAGGTGGTCAACTGGTCCCACACCAATCCGCGGGTGCGGCTGGAAGTGGAGTTCGGGGTCTCCTATGAGTCAGACCCGCTGACCGTGCGCAAGGTGGCCATCGAGGCAGCCGCACAGCCCAAGCGCGTGCTCGGCGTTCCCGCGCCGGTCTGTCACCTCAAGGGTTATGGCGATTCCTCGGTCGACTATGTGTTGCGGTTCTGGATTTCCGATCCCAGCGATGGCGTCATCAACATCAAGAGCGATGTGCTGATCGCGCTGTGGTACGGGCTTAAGCAGAACGGCATCGGCATCCCTTATCCGCGTCGCGACATCACCATCATCAAGCCTGTTGCTGTGACCTCCCAAGCGGACGAAACGCCGGTTGCTGCAAAGCGCTCACGTCCCCGGTCCAAGGCCCCAAAACCTGCGGCCAAATCGCCCTAGCGCGCCGCGCTCGCATGGCTCGATTCGACGCAAAGCGCCCCAAAACCCAGCTGAACAGCCCGTGTCAGGAATTTCCTTCACTTCGGAATATGCTGTGATGTCAATGAATTGGCCCGTCAGGCCGCAGTAGCAAGAACTTGTGATGTAGCGCCCGCCGACGGCCATGATAATGGCGAGGCATGTCGACATCCAGCAAGCAGGCGTCGCCTTCCGAGGCTCAACGCGCGCGTATCACCATTGCCAAATCCCTGCTGAGCACGGCGCTGATGGCGACCGTGCTGTCTGCTTGTGGCGGCGGCGGTGGGGGTTCGAGCGGCGGCGCCCCCAGCTCAACGCCCAGCGCAACAAGCGGCTGGGCGACCCGCAGCGTGACCTTCAATCCTGCGGTGGCGGCCAGCATCCTGCTCTCGGCCGAATTTCGCAATGCCGATGCCAATTGCACCTTTGTCGGCTGCGCCGCTGCGGGCACCCCGGCAGTAGGGCAATCGCAGGCGTTCGAGTTGCACAATCTGCACACCGCCCTGTCGTCGGGTGTCACCGGCGCCGGCAAGCTGGTGGCTGTGGTTGATGATGGCTTCCGCCTGACGCACCGCGAATTCTCCGGCAAGACGCTGAGCCAGACCGGCGCGCTGCCGCTGGCCGATCACGGCACGCATGTGGCGTCGCTCATTGCCGGCGTGAAGGACGGCGTGGGCATGCATGGCGTCGCGCCGGGCGCCAATCTGCACCTGACCTCGTTTGATCCAGCGGGCGGCGGCACGCTCGACATCGACAACGTCATTGCCGGCACGCTGAATGCGGCCGGTCTGGGCGCGGTGGCCCAGAACAATTCGTGGGGCTACAATGTCGATGCCCGCACGCTGCAGAACCACCTGACTGCCAATCCTGGACACAGCACCGCCCAGGCACTCAATGCCGTGGTTGCCGGCTTCGGCGCTGCCAAATGGCAATCCTATCTCGATGCCCTGAACACCTTCGAGAACGGTGGCGTGGTCGTTTGGGCCCTGTCCAATGACAACGCCATGACGTCGGGCGACGTGATGGCGACCCTGCCCTATTTTGACACAAGGCTGCAGGGCGCCTGGATTGCTGCCGCCAACGGGTATTTCGAGGTCAACGGCGCGGGGGACATCAGCAAGGCGATCCGGCTCTCGGCCGCCTGTGGGCTGGCTGCCCGGTTCTGCATTGCCGGTGACGGCACCACTACGGCGGCCAATGGCGCGTCGGACAGCGGCTATTCGGCGGGCACCGGCACCTCCTATGTTGCGCCACAGATTTCGGGCGCGGTCGCGCTCCTGGCACAGGCCTTTCCCGACATGACCCCGGAGGAATGGGCCAAGCGCCTGATGGCGAGCGCGGACAATAGCTGGTTCTCCAAGCTGGGCGTGCCGGTGGCCGGTTCGGTCGATTTCGGCAATGGCGTCAGTCATGCCTATTCCACCGAATGGGGCCACGGGGTGCTCGATATCGGCGCGGCGTTGGCGCCGATCGGCAGCGTCGCCGTGCTGTCGGGCGCCACGGTAACAAGCAGTGCGCGCGTCGGGCTGGCCGAGAGCGTATTGTTGGCTCCTGCCGCCTTTGGCGATGGGCTGACCACGGCGCTCGAAGGCACCGATGTGGCCGTGTTCGACGCGCTCAATCGCGGCTTCGCCGTTGAGGGCTCGGCGCTGGTTTCCAGCCCCGCCCCCACCATGCTGCCAGACCTGCTTGGCGCGGTGGAAACACCGCATTGGGGCGCCCTGCCCTCCTATCAGCAATTGCTGCGGCAGGCGCCAGATCTGGCCGAGGATGGCGCATCGGTTGCCATGCTCAGCAGCGCCGCTGGCGTCTTCGAGCAGCCTGGCAGTAGTGCTTTGGCCGAACGCAGCTCGGTGTTTGGCATGGTCCAGGACGCCGTGGCGGTCATCGCCACCCAGAATGCCGGCCCGCTCGACATCACCGCGATCGGCTTTGCCGGGCGCGGGGTGAATGGACAGACGGCGGGCATTGGCGGCACCGGGGTCAATCTGAGCTGGAGCGCTGGCGGCAGCCGCGCCAGTGTCGGTGTGAGCTTTATGAACGAACAGGGCGGCCTGTTGGGCATGCCCGAAAACGCGGCCTTTGGCTGGGGGACAGGCAGCGCTGCAGGAACGGCCCATATCGGGCTGGATCAGCAGATCGCGACCGATCTCGCGCTGTTCGGCCGGCTCGAATATGGGGTTGCCCGCCAGAGCGGCGCGACGTCCGGGCTGGTGGCCAATATGTCGGATCTGCAGTTTTCCGGCTTCGAGGTCGGCGCCCGGATGAATTCGGTGCTCTTTGCCAGCGACCGGCTGAGCTTTTCGCTGGCCCAGCCGCTGCGGATCGAGAGCGGCACGATGGGTCTGTCGCTACCGGTGTCGCGCAATGCGGATGGCGCCATTGAGCACCGCCAGCAGGACGCTGATCTGACCCCGGGTGGGCGCGAGTTCAATCTGAGCCTGGCCTATAGCCAGCCTATAGGCTCGGGGCAGTGGCAGATCGGCCTGCAGCACCGGCTCGATGCGGGCCATATCCAGGGCGCCTCATCAAGCGGTCTGGCATTGGGCGTCGGGCAGTCGTTCTAGCCAATATCAACGCGCTCAGGGCGCATTGACCAGCTTGGAGCGCAACAATTCGCCATTGTCGCTGAGGATGGAATAGCCGATGCCGCTGAGCAGCGAATTGATGCGCCGCAGCGCGTGGATAGTCTCCAGATGCAAATCGCTGGTCTGCATGCTGGTTGAATTGCCAGCCCGCAGCCGGGCAAAATGCTGCGACATGCTGGAGCGCTCCATGCTGTTGATCTCTTCCTTTTCGGCCACCAGTTCGCGTGCGGATTCGGTGTCTTCGGAGACCAGCACATTGGCGGCCAGCTGCATGTTTTCGAGTACCCGCGCGTGCAGATCCGTCAGTTCCTGCCAGCCCTGCGGGGAAAAGCTCAGCCGGCGTTCGAACTTCTGATCAGCCAGCTTGAGCATCTGCTTGGTGATGATATCGCCGGCCTGCTCCAGCCCGATGGCGAAGTTGATCAGATCGGAGGCGCGCCGGGTCTGGGCCGGGGTCATGGCATCCCATTTGAGCCGCGTCAGGAAAAGCTTGATCTCACGATTGGCCTGATTGACGTCGAGTTCCAGCGTCTTGACCCGTCGGCTCGCGGCCTTGTCGGCGCTCTGGTAGATTTCCATGATGGGCTGGAGCATGACCTCGACCGTTTCGCTCATGCGCAGCAATTCACGCGTCACGCTGGCCAGCGCCAAGTCGGGATTGGTCTGGTTGTCGGCCTGTAGCGCGGGCGTACGCATACGCGCCACGTTGAAATCGCCGGGCACGACCGCCTCGGCGACAAAGCGCTCGGTCGCACGGGCCAATGGCCCGGTCAGCGGCAGGCCCAGCAGCAGCACGGCTGCATTAAATCCGATATGCAGCAGGCTGGCCTGCTGGCCCACCGTACCCGGCAGCGCCCCCAGATAGCCGTGCAGCACCTGAAACGCCGCCAGGCAGATCAGGGCCGCGCCGCCGCGCAGCGCCAGCGCCCCCAGAGCCATGCGCCGGGCCCGCACATCGGCGCCGCGGGTCATGCCCACCGCAATCAGCGTGCCCCCCAGATTGGCGCCCAGCACAAAGGCGGCGGCGACCTCAAAGGGGATAACCCCGGCGGAGCCAAAGGTGATGATCACCAGAATGGTGGCCACGGAGGAATAGGAAATCCAGGTGATCAGGGCGGCCACGAAGAAACTGGTCCACAGATCCCCCTGCAGATAACCGATCGCGGCCTCAAACAGGCTGCTGCCGCGCCATGGCGCCGTGGCTTGCGAGACCATTTCGAGCGACAGCAGAACGAAGGCGACACCCAGTATCAGCCGCCCAAGTTGCTTGGTCTGGCGGCTATTGCCGCGCAGAAACAGCAGGCCGCCCACAATGATCAGCGGCGGCGTCAGCAGCGTCAGATCAAACGAGAGCACGCTGGCGATGATGGCTGAGCCGAAATAGGCGCCCAGCATGAGCGCAAGCCCGGTGGCGCCTTCCATCAACCCACCTGCGGCGAAGCTGGCTGCCAATGCGGCCACCGCCGTTGAGCTCTGCAGCGCAATGGCCATCAAGGTGCCGGCACCGGCGGCACTGATCCGACTGGAATCAGCGTGCGCCAGCAGACGCTTGAGCTGGGGGGAATAGGCGCGTTCAACTGCCGTGCGCACCATGCGGACGGCCCATAGCAACAGCACGATTGCTGCAATCAGTTGAATAGCGATCAAATACATCCAGCGCTCCGACAGCCTCGCGCCAAATCAGGCGCAACGTTCATGCTGGGTCCATGCCGCGCCAGATGCAAGGTCAGTTAGCTCACCCTACCGGGTCTTTGCGTGGCACGCCCTGCAGGTTTTCGAGCAGAAACGCATGGGTGGCCCGATTAGCCACGATCAGCACGCCGGTGCGTTCAAAGGTTTCGGGTCCACGGCCCCACCAGTCGGTGACAATGCCGCCTGCCTCTTCCACCAGCAGGATACCGGCGGCGGTGTCTACGAAGCCGGTTTCCTCGTAATAGCCGGTCAGACGACCGCAGGCGACATAGGCGCAGGAATTGGCGGCACTGCCGACCACGCGAACGGCACCGATTGGCGCGCGGATGGCGTCGAGGCGGTCATAGGCGCCGGGGTAAAGCTGCAAATTGGGCGTGGGAAGGCCCGTACCCACGCACATCATGGCCACATCGGTACTGGCACTGACCTTCAGACGCTCGCCATTGAGGAACGCGCCGCCCCCCTTGAGCGCGGTGAACATCTCATCGGACACCGGATTATAGACCAGACCGCACATGGTCTGGTTGCCCCGGCGCAGGGCGATAGTGATGGTGTAGTGCCAGCCATTGAGGAAATTGGTGGTGCCATCGATGGGATCAACCAGCCAGCGATGCTCGGCGTCGCTGCCTTCGACGGGTGCAAATTCCTCGCCGGTCAGGCTCCAGTCGGGCTGCAGTGCAAACAGACCGGCGCGGATCAGCTGCTCGGATTCCTTGTCGGCATCAGAAACGAAATCGCCGGGACCTTTGACGCCAATTTCGAGCTCGGCGAAGCGCTTGAAATGGCGCTGGGTCAGCTCACCAGCGCTGCGGGCAATCGCTACCATCTGGTCGAGAATGTCAGGATAAGAGACGGTCATGCGGTCAACGCCATGGCAAGACCCTCCGGGTCATCAGTGGTGATTTGGTCGACTTTGAGCGCCAGCAGACGGTTGACCTGCGACACGGTGATGGGGGTGACGGCGCGGATCGTCCAGGCGTCCACCCGGTGTCCTGCGGCCTGGAATGCGGCGATGATGTCAAAGCCGCTGCGGTCGGCCTCAAGCACGATTTCGTAGTGCAGATAGATGAGGTCGGCCTCAGGTGCGATTGCCAACGCGTCGGCAGTGAACCGGGCAAAATCGCCGCTGGCTTGCAGCCGTTCCAGCGAAGCGCCGTAGCAGGGATCGTAGCCGCGGCGCAGGCCGGGTGTGGCCGTCGCCAATTGCTCGACAGCCAGCGCATCGCCGCACGAGACAATCATATGCGGCGCGAGACCGCCAATACTGGCAGCGAAATTGGCGATGGTCCGGGGGTCGAGCGCGGCTGCATCCTGCTTGAAATCGAGCTGCAGCAACGCGTCGGCATGTGGTTGTTGCCTGGCAAGCAAGGCGCAAAGGTCTTCAAGCAGTAGAACGGTGTCGGCAATCGGCGCGCCGGCCTCATTGCGCAGATGCAATTGGCGCAGATCAGCCGCCCGAGCCTCGGCGATTGCGCCCGTCCCGGTGGTTTCCCGCTCCAGCGTGAGATCATGCAGCACGGCCATGCCATGATCGGCATGGACCACCAGATCGACCTCGACGCTGGCGCCCAACCGCATCGCCTCGACAATGCGCTTGCCGGTAAACACCGGATCGGACGCCTTGCGACGACCGCGATGCCATTTCAGCCAGGTACGATGGCCGTCACGCTCAACATAGAGGGGGTCCGCCATGCTCATCCCCGATAGATCTGGGCATTGTCGCGGAAGGCGGCAATGGCCTTGGGCCGCAGGTTGACGCCCTGCCCTGCGCTGAACAGATCAGGATGGGAAACCATGGCTTTGATGCGGGTGCCATCCTTGAGATCAAGGTCGACCAGACCATGCGTGCCGAAATCGGTGATGCGGTGGATCTTGGCAGCGCCGGGATCGGCCGCGACCAGATCGAGGGCCTCGGGACGGACCGCCAGCGTTGCCGGCCCATCGCTGACCGGCAGGGGCACGTCGATACCCGAGCCATTGAACTGGCCATTGCTGACAGTGCCATCCACCAGATTCATCGAACCGATAAAACCTGCCACAAACGGGGTCTGCGGGTTGCGATAGACCACATCGGGCCGGTCGACCTGTTCGCTGCGACCATCGCGCATGACAACGATCCGGTCGGCCATGGAGAGCGCTTCGTCCTGCCCGTGAGTCACGAACAGCGTGGTGATCTTGAGCCGCTGCTGAATGTCGCGCACCTCTTCGCGCAGCCGTTCGCGCAGGTGCTGGTCCAGGCTGGCGAAGGGTTCGTCGAGCAACAGGATCTTGGGCTCGAGCACCAGCGAGCGCGCCAGCGCCACGCGTTGCTGCTGGCCGCCCGACAGTTGATGCGTCAGGCGATCACCATAGCCGGCCAGCCCCACCAGTTCGAGAACCGCCTCGACCTTGTCGCGAATTTCGTCAACGGGCAGCTTGCGCAGCTTGAGCCCGAAAGCGAGGTTCTTGAACACATTCATATGGGTCCACAGTGCATGGCTCTGAAACACCATGCCGGTGGGCCGCTTGTTGGGCGACAGCCGGGTGATGTCTTCGCCATCAATGGTGATCACGCCAGCGGAGGGCTGCTCGAAGCCACCAACCATGCGCAGCAGTGTCGACTTGCCCGAGCCCGAGGGCCCCAGCAGGCAGACAAGCTCACCATCGGCCACATCGAGAGAGAAGCGTTCGACAGCCACGGTGCCGCCAGCAAAGACCTTGGAAACGTCGGAGATATTGAGAACAGACATATTCTTTTCCTAGCCGCCAAAGCCACGGGCAAAGGCACCGCCGCCGATAACGCGGCGCGCAAACATGAGCGCGATAAAGGAGGGAACCCACAGAATGACCGACAGCACGGCGCCGTACTGAATGACCATCTGGTTGTTGATGAAGCTGATCATCAGCACCGGCATGGTGCGGATGCCGGGCGCCCCAATCAGCCAGGCGCCTTCGGTTTCATAGAAGGTGCCTACAAAGCTGAGCAGCACCGCCGCCGCAATCGTCGGGCCGGCCTGCGGCAGGGTGATGGACCAGAACACGCGCAGGGGACTGGCGCCGACATCGCGGGCCGCCTCCTCCATACGTCGATCCACCGCCTGAAACGCCGCCACCGGGATCCAGATCATGAACAACAGCGTGCCCACCAGCTGGATCAGCACGACACCCCAGAAGGTGCCGATCAGATTAAGCTGCAGGAAGATGGCCGCAATGGCGATCAACAGGCCGAATTTGGGAAAAGCGTGCCCGGCCAGGAACGAGAAGAACAGCACGGTGCGACCAGGAAAGTTCATGCGGGCAAAGGCGTAGGCCGCGGGCAGGCAAATGGCTGCCGACATCAGGGTGACGACGGTGGACAATTGCAGGCTCAGGGTCAGTGCGCTCCACACATCGGGACGCGTCAGGGTCTGTTCCCAAAAGCGCAGGCCGAACTGCTGTGGCACCACATTGGGATAGCGCCAGATTTCGGTGAAGGCCCAGGTGCCCACCACCAGCAGCGGGAAGATGATCGCGATCGCCAGCAGAGCCGTGAAGACAATGCCAAGCCAGTCAATGCGCGGCCGGTTTGTAATGGTGACTGCCATGGCTATTTCCTCTGATTGCGCGCGACCGAGCGCACGTAGAAGAGCCCGAAGGCAATACAGAAGCCGAAGGTGATGACGGCCTGGGTGACGGCATTGATCGGATCGTTCACCTCGCGGAAGGTACGCTGCATGAACGGCCCCATCATTTCAGGCGCGGCCGGGCCCAGCAGATAGGGCAAGGTAAAGGCCGAGAAGATGCCCAGAATGGAGAAGGACAGGGCCACCAGGATCGAATTGGAAATGCGCGGCAGGATGATGTGCCAGAACACTTCAAGCCGATTGGCGCCCACATCGCGGGCGGCTTCGATGGCCTGATTGGCGACGCTGCCCAGCCCCGAGAGCAGGATCAGCACGGTTAGCGGGATATTGTCCCAGACCAGTCCGATGACCGGCCCCCAGGGCGTCAGATATGGGGTGCGGATCTTGGGCAGGCCCACCGAATTGAGCACGATGTCGACCATGCCATTGGGGCCCAGCACGCGAATGAATGCATAGGCCAGGATGATCGAGGGCACGAACATCGGAAAGATGGCCAGTGCCTGCACAAAGCCCGGCAGCCGGCCGCTCGAAAAGCGCAGATAAAGCGCGATCGGCAGGCAGATCAGCAGCAGGAAGATGGCGCAGACAGCCGTTGTCCACAGCGTGACGCTCAGATTGGCCAGGCTGTAGCCGTCGGAAAAGAAGAAGGCGTAGCTCGAAAAATCCAGCCCGTAGTCGCCGGACAGATCGGGGCGCCAGATGGTGCGGACAATGGCGTTGATAATGGGCCAGATGACCAGCCAGGCCATCAACAGCACGGGGATGCCGACGAGCAGGAGGCCGGTTGGCCTCCTGCTGTCGGTGGTGGCATCGATCAGCGGCCGATGCTCCGCCTTAGTCGCCTCGCTCACGAGTTGCGGTCAACGTTTGGTGCAACATTGCGGTACCAGCCATCATTGATGGCTGAGGACCAGTCGCCACCGGGGAAGGTGGGGATGGAGGTCGGCACGATGTCGGCGAAACGCTCGCGCAGTTCAGGCGAGACATATTCCCAGGACACGCCGGGGAAGCCGCCCAGTTCGGTCAGGATGGCGCTCTGCATTTCTTCGGAGAGGATGAAATCGGCCAGCTTGAGCGCGGCGTCGCGATTGGTGCCGTTCTCGATGACCACCGAGCGGGTGAAACCGCCGGCCAGCGCCAGATCCTGCAGCTGTACCAGGCCTGTATCGGCGGGCAGAACGCCCTGATCGATAGCCTGAAGCACCTGATCGGACCAGACCGGGGTCATGGTGACCACGCCCTGTGCCAGCAGCTGAATGGACTGGGTGTTGCCCGAGGAATAGGCGCCGCCATCATAGAGCGATGGGGCGATGTCCTGCAGCAGCGCCCAGGCCTTGCCCAGCGCTTCCTCACCGAATTCTTCGGTATAGTTGTCGACGGTGAACACCGCTGGATCCAGACCATTGGCCTGATGGATGGCGCGGCGCACGAAATTGCCGCCCGAACCACCCTTGTCGGGACGGTTGTAGACGAACTGGCCGGGATTGGCCTTGATCCAGCTGACCAGCGCATCCCAGTCCTTGGGGGCATCGGCAGGGGCCAGCTTGGTGGTGTCATAGGCAAGCAGCACCTGGCTGCCGCGATAGGGCAGGCTGTAATCGCTCTCGATGGCCAGCGGGTTGACCTTGGCGTAGTTGGACAGGCCCGCTTCCTTGATATTGGTGTAAACGCCAGCTTCGATGGCGCCCGAGGGCAGCAGGGCGTCGGCGGATTCAAAGAAGTCAGCCTGCGGATCGGCATTGTTCTGCTTGGCGGCCATGGCGCGCTCGCCAATCGAAATGATGCCGGCGCCGTCGCCACCATCAACCAGATTGATCGAAATACCGGGATTGGCGGCCTCGAAAGCGGGACGCACGGTATTGGTCCAGAAGTCGAGAATATTGGTGTCCGAGCTGGTGTACCAGTCAATGCGACCTTCTTCAGCGAAGGCCAGGCGCGGCATCAGAGCCATGCCAGCGGCGGTCCCTGCAGCCGAGATCATAAAAGTACGACGTTTCATTTTGCTCTCCCATCTAGACGGCTCAAGACGAGCCTCTACGCTGTTTGCCGATCCTGGAGGTGGCACATCGACCGCGGTCGAAGGCGAATTCAGAACGGCATGTATCCGCCCACCTCATGGGGCTCCTCCCCCGATACAACGATCAGCGGAAGGCAATCCCAATCTTGTGTCGGGTATTGCCGGGCGCTTGCTCGCAAGCACAAGACAACACCGAAAACCGCTTGCACACAAGTGCAATGTTTTCAGCGACTGTCGGGACACTTATCGAGCGCGCATAACGTTTTGATGACAAAGTACGACTGATCACGTGTGCAATATAATTGCACATCTGGTGCAAGTCGTGTCCCAGACGCTCAGGACGCGGAGGGCCTGACCGACTTGCGCCACACCGGTACGGGCTCGAACAGGCGGCGTTCGGAGCCGGCGGCATCGGGATCGAGCAGCAGGTCCACGACATGGGTGGCCATGGCCGTCAGCGGCTGGGCAAAGGTAGTCAGCTTGTAGGATTCCCAACTGGCCTGCTCGATATCGTCAAAACCGACAATGCACAGATCCTGGGGGATACGCAGGCCAAATTCGTGGCGGGCGGCGTCCATGAAACCCAGGGCCAGCAGATCGGTCACGCAGAACACCCCGTCGGGGGCCTGCGAGCGTCCGAAGACCTGGCGGGCACTCTGAAACCCCGAAGCATAGCTGGTCGGGCCGGTCGCGGTGATGGCTACCTGCATCCCCACGGCCTGGGCCGCCGCGACGAAGGCCCGTTCGCGCTGCACCAGACTGGCGGTGCCCGCCGTCGAGGTGATCACGCCCAGCCGCTGGCAGCCGGCGCGCCGCAGCAGGAACAGCGCCTCGGTGCTGGCCAGCGCATTGTCGACCCCCAGATTATGGCTGCCCACCAGTTGATCATCACGATTGATCAGCACCACCTGCTGACCATTGGCCAGACAGGTTTCGATCAGCGCCGCCGGCGGCGTGCCCGAAAGCACGACCGTGGCATCGGCCCGGTAGTTCAAGGTCTGGCGCAGGGCCGAGGAAACGCTTTCGGTATCGGTTTCGGTATTGATCACCATGGTGATCTTGCCCGCTGCCTGCAGCTTGCGGGTGAGTACATCGACCATGGTGGCGCGGATCGGCGTGGTCATGTCAGCCACGACCAGGCAGACAATGCTGCTGCGCTCGCGCAGCACGCGCGCCAGATGATTGACGTGATAACCCAGCGCACTGGCGGCCGCGAGCACCTTGGTACGGGTCGCCTCGGAGACGCTGGCGCCATCGGTAAAGGTGCGCGACACGGCCGAGCGCGACACGCCGGCCTTGTCGGCCACCATCTGTGCGCTGACGAAACTGCGGGACTTCAAATCGCTCATCGTGACGGCCTACCCCCAAGCTGTCGCGATAGTGAAGGGAAACGGGCCGACGTCAAGCCGACCCCTTTGCGCGATGGCGTTACGCCTGGTCAGGCTTCGCCGTGGCAAGCGCCTCGGCGACAGCCAGATCGGCCATGGCCAGAATGGCTTCGCGGGTCTTGGCAGCAGCGATGAAGCGGCCATTGTGGCAGAAGCTGGCGCCCGGCACGCCCGAGGCAGCCTCAAGCTCGGCGCCGGTCAAACCCGCCCAGGCAGCGGGCAGGTCGGCGCGCACGTCAAAGCCTTCATCGGCGCTGCGAATGGTGCCCAGCGACCAGTCATCGCCACGTGGATTGACCACGAACAACAGGTGATCAGCGCCCGCCTTGATGATGGCAGGGCGATGCGGCATGCCCATGGACAGCTCGAGCACATGCCCCTGCCCGGCCTTTTCGATGGCCTGCATGACCATCGATTCAGCGCGCAGCTTGGCCGCACTGCGGGCGATTCTGGCTTCAACGAACGTGCGCGCAATACCCAGCGCCACGTGGAAGCCGCGGTCCTCAGCCTCGGGATCGGTTTCGTCAAAGACCGGCTTGAGAGTTTCGAGCAGTGCCGAGAGCGTGTGGCCGGCCAGAATACCGGCCGTGGCCGGGCTGAGGGCGCCATTATCCACCAGATCGATGGGCAGCACGAAGCTGGTGTCAAAGCTGGAAAATACGGTCTCGACATGATCCGCCGGCACATTTGAAGCGGCCAGGTAATCGCGGCCGAAATGCTTCCAGATCAGGCCAAACGAGCTATAGGGCTGATCGACATCGCGCAGCGGCGCACCGCGCTGATGGTGATCAAATATCCGCGCCTCGGCATCATAGGCCCCGCCCACGTCATAAACGATACGGTCGGGTCCCGGCGTGATCCATTCGGGCGCGCGGCTGCGCACGATGCGCGCCTGGGGAAACAGTCGGGTCAGGATGACGCTGGAGAGCAGTTCATCGGCATGGAAGCCACCGGAATGGGTGACGAGAAGCTCTGGGGTCATGCCGGGGTGTGCCTTGTGGTTCGCGCGGATGCGTTTGGAGTTGGCACCAGATACCCATTGCCGGGTGTCAGCTCAACCCGCGATCGCACCCAGCGGTCGCAAAGACCATGACTGCGGCCAATCCGCGACGGTTTTTGATCAATGAGAAATGGCTGGGGCGCCAGGATTCGAACCTGGGAATGCCGATACCAAAAACCGGTGCCTTACCACTTGGCGACGCCCCAACTGGCGCGGTTCGTACACGGTTTGGAGGCGCTTCGCAACATGGTCTGAGCGGCCTTAAATGCCATTGCGTAACGCTTGAACGGCAAAGCCAGCTTGGCTATAACGCCCCGCATCGCGAATGGCCGCGACGCCCCCCTGTGCTGGGCGTCTGCCGCCACATTATCCCGTATCGCGAGATCTGACGGAGTATAGCGCAGCCTGGTAGCGCACCTGCTTCGGGAGCAGGGGGTCGCAAGTTCGAATCTTGCTACTCCGACCAGCAAAACCGGGCCTCTCAGCGGGTCCGGTTTTTTCTTGGCGACACAGTTGCGACACAGTTAGCCAACTGTTTGTCGAATTGGCTCGGCAATCTACTATGTCCTTCGCATTCGCAAGTAGTCAAGCCGACAAACCAAGACGCGGCGACTATCTAGGTTACAGTTACACCAACTGGCCTATGCTTAAGGGCCAACCTTTATAGACAGTGACTTCGGCTACTTCTAGAAGCAAGTGGTACGGACACTGGGGCGTTTAGAAATGAAAAACCTATCTGGATCGACCTATGCGCTGTTAGTCGGCCTATTCGCCCTAGTATTTGCGATAATGATCACCGCACTTGCGCAACGCTTCGGATGGGAACTCGTGGTGGGTTCGGACCGATCACTATTGGATGCAACCCTGACCTTGGGGACATTCATAGGAGCCCTAGGTTCGTTGTTTTTTCTCTACCGCAGATGGATGCACGACGACGATGCTGCCAAGAGCACCTTGGTTCGCGATCGATTGACGATCATGAAGGGAGCTGCGGAGCTCTTGGCGACTGATCGACAAGGTTCTCAAACAGCGGCAATTGGATTGCTCGTGGGTCTCGCGGAGAAGTACCCCCAAGAAATGGGCCCCATATGCACCGTGATGCTAGCCCACTATGTTTCAGACCGATCTGCCGAAGAATGGGAACGCTGCAGGGAGGCCTTCGACACTCAAACGATGCCGCTCAAATTCCACCGCGGCGACGGAGCACTATCTCTCGCGATATGCCAACTAGCTTGGATTCGAAAGGTTTTTGGTAAATGGCCGGGAACAGGCAACGAAAACGGACTCATGCATGTTGACCGCTGGTATCTAGGAAGCCACCGCTTTCACGAACTCACTCTCGACGATATTTGGATTCAAAATGGAGTCATCAATGACGTCGAGTTTAGAAAATGTTCTCTAAGAAACGCGACACTCCACTTGGTTGTCGCTGGCTTCTTGCGGTTCAAAGACTGTGACCTCAGCAACACACGACTTGTAATCAAGGACTTCTCAGGAAGTGACCTTGGTACGGACGCCTTCAGCGCTTCGGTGGCCATCGAAGGAGGTTGCATCACTGAAGGAATGTCGATCGTTGCAATGGGGCCAGGGGGATTGAGCTAGCTGGCTCCGCTAAGATTGTTTCGTCGCAACAAAAAAAATTTTGACGACACAGTTGCGACACGGTTAGCAGAACAAAAGGTGATGTTTCGCGTTTGTTCGGCGCCAAAAACCCCGGAAATTCGGGTTTTTTGCTATGATCTGTTGCTTCGGGAGCAGGGGGTCGAGTGTTCGAATCACTCTACTCCGACCAACCAAGCCCGACCTCTGATGAGGCCGGGCTTTTCTGTTGGCGGGACCCCTGCCCTATTTGGCTTTCTTGGCCAGCCAGATGTGGTGGCGTTCGCCGCCCTTCTTGCCGCGGGCGCGGACCTTTTCTTCCCTGACGGCAAAGCCGGCCATGGTCAGGCGCTTGGTAAAGGGGGCGCTGGTGTGGGAGGACCAGACCGCCAGCACCCCATCGGGACGCAGGCTGGTCAGCGTGCGGCGCAGGCTTTTGACGCTATAAAGCTGCTGGTTGGAATCGCGAGTCAGGCCCTCGGGGCCATTGTCGACATCGAGCAGAATGGCGTCATAGAGATTTTCGCCCACCAGCGCTGTGCCGACATCGCCCAGACGGATGGTGACGCGCGGGTCCGACAGGCAGGTGCCGAACACGTCGGCCATGGGCCCGCGAGCCCATTCGACCACGGCGGGCACCAGTTCGGCCACGGTAATGCGGGCATCGGCGGGCAGGATGTCGAGCGCAGCGCGCAGCGTGAACCCCATGCCCAGACCGCCGATCAGCATGTGCGGCCTGGCGCGGCCGGCAATGGCTTGCCAGCTCAGGCTGGCCAGCGCCTCTTCGGAGCCGCTCATGCGGCTGTTCATCAGCGAGGTGGTCCCCGCCATGATGGAAAATTCGCTGCCGCGCTGCATCAGACGCAGATCGCCCTCGCCGCCGGGCACGCTGGCCGTATCGAGCAAAGTCCAGGGGTTTACAGCCATGCTATCTCACAAAAACAGAAAGCCGGCCACGAGGGGCCGGCTTTCGAAAACATGTTGAACGCGATTAGCGCTTGGCGACCATCTTCCAGGCGCCGGTAACGGTCAGGGCAGCCAGCGCCATCTTGAGGATGTCCCAGATCACGAAGGGCTGCACTGCCTTGGCAAAGGCCGAAGCGATCACATTGGTCTGGTCGATCCAGCCGGCCTGACCAGCCATGATCACCAGCCAGGCAAAGCCGAGCACGAACATCACGGCATCGCCGACCAGCATGGCCGAGAACAGCGCCAGTGGCTTGCCCGAGGCGCCGCGGTCAGCAGCAAAGCCGACAATGGCTGCCAGAGCGACAAAGCCGAGCAGGAAGCCGCCGGTGGGGCCAACGAGATAGGCAAGACCACCGCCCGTGGCGAACACGGGCAGGCCCATGGCGCCTTCGAGCAGGTACAGGCCAACAGTGGCAACGCCGATGCGCATGCCAAAGGCTGCGGCCAGGGCGGCAATGGCAAAGCCCTGCAGCGTCACGGGAACGGGCCAGACCGGCACGTTGATCTTGGCGCACAGGGTGATCAGCAGCGTGCCAAGGACGACAGTTGCCAGATTGGACGCCAGCTTGGCAGCGTCACCCTTGGGCTGGTAGAGGCCAAGGAGCGTGTTGGGCGTGGTCAAAGTGACGGCCATTTCATACCTTCCATGCAAAACGGGAACCGGCATCCCTCTGCGGGACGCACAACAGTTCGTATGTTCACTTCATAATCTGACGCCTTCGGGAGTGCAATGGCTGCCACCCTCACCTTCAATAGGGAATTTGACCCGCAAACCGGGGTTGCCGTGCCGGTCTGCGCGGGCCTGGTGCGGATTACCGCGCCCAATGGCAGCCCCTATACCTTCACCGGTACCAACAGTTTTCTGCTCGGCCATGAGCGGCTTGCCCTGGTTGATCCGGGTCCCGACGATGCCACCCATCTGGCGGCGCTGCACGCGGCCATGGCCGGTCGAGCGCTTGAGGCGATCATTCTGACCCATACCCATCGCGATCACAGCGCCGCTGCCGCACGGCTGGGGCGCCAGTATGACGTGCCGATCTGGTTTGGCGGGCGGCACCGGTTATCGCGGCCGCTGCGGCGATTCGAACGCAATGTGCTGCGCAAATCCTGCGACTGGAATCTGGTGCCCGACCGCACACTGATTGATGGCGAGGCCATTGCGGCGGGCGATGTGCGCATCAGCGTGCACACCACGCCGGGCCATTGCGCCAACCATCTGGCCTTCGGCTATGGCGATGTCCTGCTCAGCGGCGATCACGTGATGGGCTGGAATTCCACACTGGTGTCGGTGCCGGACGGGTCAATGGCCGATTATTTTGCCTCGCTCGACAAGGTCATTGCCCTGCCCCAGCAGCGTTACGTGCCCGCCCATGGTGGAGCCATCGAGAACGGTCCCGGCTTTGCCCGGGCACTCAAGGCGCACCGGCACATGCGCAATGGTCAGGTGCTGGCTGCCATTGCCGACGGTGCGCACAGCATCGGCGCTCTGGTCAGTGCGATCTACCCCAGCCAGAGCCTGCCGGTGCGCATAGCGGCGCGCATGACCATTGCCGCCCATGTCGAATATCTCGAAAACCTGGGCCAGCTCAGCGTATCGCGGCGTCCATGGGGCACACGGATACGCGCTAGCTGAGCGGCGCGACGTCATCCTCGACGGGCTCGATGTCGGGCTGATTGACGTTGGGGTTATCGCGCAGCAGCACGGTGACGGCATCGTCGAGCTCGGCCAGAAAGCGCTCGATGCGTTGCCCATTGGCGCCAAAGTCATGCAGCGCGTTGAGCGAGGCGGAGCGCATATCGACCATGGCCGTGGTAGCGGTGCCGGTAACGCGGACCACTGCCTCTTCGCGCCAGCCGGGAATGGTCATGATCTGGGCGTTGATCTGCGCCGGCGCCAGCGCCGCATCGGGCGCACGCACCAGCCGCACGTCCCAGCCATGATCCTGGATGATCTGTTCGACCAGCGCAAAGGTCTGCGCCTGCCCCAGCGGGTAGGCGCGGGTTTCGGCGCTGGGGAAAATCGACTGGGCCTGCGCGGCGGTGAGCAGTCTGGGGGGTGGCATGGCCGCCGTGCCGGGCTCGAACACCAGGGGTAGCGCGCCACGCGTGGTGGTGGCGATGTCGGTGACGGCCGGATATTTCAGCGCCAGATTGCCGTACCAGGCAAAGGGGGCCAGACAAAGCAGGCCAAAGAACAGACCGAACAGCGCCTTGCTCCAGCCCTGATCGCCGGTTTGCCAGAGCCGCGCCAGCGCGATTACCGCGCATAGCACGGCCAGCAGGGCGACAAGGGCGGCGCCGATGGTGGTGGTCAAGAACAGGTCACTGGAAATCAGACGCAGCCGGTGCAGCAGCACCGAGATGATGACAAGCGGCACCGCGACGCTGCCCAGTCGGCGCGCCCAGATGGCCCATCGCGATGTCCGGATCAGTATGCGCACTCTGCCGCCGCCGCTTCACTTGAGCCAGACATAGCGCCAAGGTGTTGCGCGAGTTTGAAGATTTTGCCGTTGCGCATCACTTGGTCTTGGTTTGCCCGCTATTGAACGCGGTACGGTCACACATGGTTCTGATGGCGCGCCATTCGGTGGTGGTGAAAGGCGGCTCGAGCCCATCGGGGCGCTGTGCACCCAGCTCGGCCAAGGCGGCCTTGCGATCATCGGTCAGGGGATGGGTGCTGAGCAGCGCCAGCGCGCGGGCGAAATCATCGTCGCGACCGACACGGTTGAGCAGATCGGCCAGCCCGGAGGGGTCAAAATCCATGCGCTGGGCAACCGCGGCGGCAAAGGCATCGGCCTGCCGCTCGGCATCGCGCGAAAAGCTGGCATCGATGATGGTGGAACCCAGGCCCGCCGCCAGTGAAATACCGGTCATATCACCCAGAATGAAGCCGATCAGCGCACCAGTGCCGGCCGAGGAAATCAGCTGCTCCATGCCGTGGCGATGGGCGACGTGGCCAATCTCATGGGCCAGTACACCGGCGAATTCATCGGGGAACCGCGCCTGTTCGAGCAAGGCCGAGAAGAAGAATACCTGCCCGCCGGGCAGCGCGAAGGCATTGGGAATGTCGGATCGCACCACATTGATGCTGAGCGCAAAGGGCGACCCGCTCTCGGCCATGGCGGCCTGACCGAACCGGGCTATGGCGCGGTTGGCGAGGCTGTCGGGATCGGGATCACACAGCTGAAACCCACCCAGACTGGCCTCCATCTGGGTGGCGACGGTGGCACCCAGCCGCTGCTCCCAATCGGTAGGCACCAATCCCACAAGGCGGTTGGCCAATAGCGGCACGCCATAGAGATAGGCGGCAATTACCGAGGCCAGCGCCAGGGTGGCTATCACCGCCAGACGGGTCTGACGCCCGGCTTCGCGGCGCTGCTTGGACTGCAGCACCGGCAGGGTTGCCCGGATACGCGCGACATTTTCAGCGCCCTGCACCACCACCCGTGCGCCGGCCGAGGCGCTGCTGCAGGCCAGCCGCAATTCGTCCCGGCGACCAGGAACAACATAGAGGTCCGCTGCCGGCCAACGCGCCAGCTCATGATGATCGGTCGCCGCATTGATCAGCAGGCTGCCGGTCTCGTACTCGGCCAGATAGTGCAGCTCGACGCCGTGCACGTCGGCCACGCGGCCATCATGGAAACGCCCCAGGATCGGCATCAATAGGCCCCCACATTGAGCGCATCGGCCAGACCTTCACCCGCCAGCGCCTTGTCCTCGCTGCGGGCGCGCACGCCGCGCAGGCTGTCGGCCCCGGCAATGCTGGCGCCGCTGGCAATCAGATTCCAGTAGCCCAGGCCAATGAACAGCTCGGTCATCATGGTGAAGGCGCCCAGGATCAGCAGATAGCCAAAAATGATGGCAATCAGGGTGACCAGGCTGCCCTGCATGTAGCGAAAGAAGATTTCGGGATCAAAGCCGCCGGCAAAAGCCTCATTGGCCACCAGCCCCAGCACGACGAAGCCGCCAATGGCCAGCAGCACGAAGGCGCCCAGCAGGGCCAGCCCGCACAGCACATACTGCCCGAACAGGGCTCGACCGGTTACCGTGACCGTGACAACTGCGCTGCCCAGCCGGACGCTGGAATACATGCGGCTCAGCTCGCGCGCCTGATAGCGCAAGGCCAGCAGCGCGATCAGCAAGGCCCCGATGCCCAGCGGCACAAGGCCCAGCGGATTGAACTCGCCCCCGGCTGGCACGACATCCATGGCCAGCCCGACGCCTGCCGCGATGGCGCCGATGATCACCACCGCGACATAGGTCAGATAGTATTGCGCGGCGAGCTGTTTCCAACTGCCGACAAAGCCGAAGCGCAGATCGCCATACCAGCTATGGCCATAGCGATAGCGCCACAGGCTGGCGGCCATGAATGGGTAGACCAGCCCCGCGGTGACGATCATCAGCAGGGACCAGCCAAAGCGACGCAGGGCATAAGCCCAGCCATTGCCGGTCTGATCAAAGCGAATGCCGCGCCACAGCGTGCGCGAAAAGCGGAAATCACGGGCGCGATAGATGGCGTAGCCCATCAGGAACCACAACGCGACACCGATGCCGCCATAGCCAATGATGGCCGCGTCTGTGGACAGTGTGGAGAGGTAGAAAAACACCACATAGAAGGGCAGGAACACCGCCAGCGCCATCAGGAAACCGAGCAGCAACTGCATGGCATTGCCGGTATACTCCAGGCTATCGCCATCAATTTCGGTATTGGACCAGTAAAAACGCCGCTTCCAGGTCAGCAGCCAGAAGCGATACAGGCCAATGGTGGGCAAGAGCAGCAGATAGCCGCGCAAGAGCAGGCCGCCCAGTTCGCGTCGCGTTCCGGTGAATACGACCGGCACCGGTCGCCCCGGGCCCTGTTGCATGACCATGCCAAATCTCCGCCTCCCCTGCGTTTTAGGGGAGGCAGGCCGGATTGGAAAGCATGGTCAGTGCCAATTTGCTAGGGATAGAGCCGCTGGCTGGTCCAGGGCTGGTCGATCCCCTCGCGGGTGAAACGCACCCGGTCATGCAGGCGAAACTCGCCATCCTTCCAGAATTCAATGCTCGAGGGCACAAGACGGAATCCGGACCAGTGCGGGGGCCGGGTCACCCCGTCCTCGCCGATCTGGCTGGTCCGCTGGGCAACCTCGTCGAGCAAGGTCTGGCGGTTTTCGAGCGGCCGCGACTGCTGCGATACCGACGAAGCAATCTGGCTGCCCTTGGCGCGGCTGGCGAAATAGGCGTCGGCCTCGGCAGGCGTCACCTGCTCAACCGGCCCGCGCATGCGAATCTGTCGGCGTAGCGACTTCCAGTGCATCACCATGGCCCCCTTGGGCTGGTCCAGCAGCTGATGGCCCTTGGTGCTTTGAAAATTGGTGAAAAAGCTGAAGCCGCGCTCATCGCGCGCATTGAGCAGCACCATGCGCACATCGGGCAGGCCATCGCCATCAACACTGGCAAAAGCCATGGCGTGCGGGTCATTGGGCTCGGCTTCCTGCGCCAGCGCGAACCATTCTTCGAACAGCGCGAGGGGGTCCAGGGCGGTGCGATCCGCATCATCAAACAGGCGTTCGGTCAAAGTCTGCAGCATATCGATATCATCCCTTCGTCGCGCAAAACTGGACAAGCCGGGGGGGCGTGGCCATATAGGACTCGAAACCGGGGCGAAGCAACGCCCGCATCTATTGAATGGACCAAATGCGCGATCCCTATTCCGTGCTTGGGGTGCCTCGTTCGGCTGGCGAGAAGGACATCAAGTCCGCCTATCGCAAGCTGGCCAAGAAGTTCCACCCTGACCAAAATCCAGACGATCCTGCAGCGCACGGCAAATTTGCCGAGGCGACCAATGCCTATGACCTGCTCAACGACAAGGAAAAGCGGGCCCAGTACGATCGCGGCGAGATCGATGCCGACGGCAATCCGAAGTTTGCCGGCTTCCATCCCGGCGCCGGCGGGCAGCGTGATGGCCGCACCGCGCAGGGCGGCTTCACAGCTGAGGACATCCTCAAGGAATTCATGAGCGGCTTTGGCGGCCAGCCGCGTGGCGGCGCTGGTCGTGGCCCCGGCCCCGGTGCCGGCGGCGCCCAGTGGGACCCGTTTGCCGGCGCAGCTGCAGGCGGCGGCGCTGGCGCAGGACGCGCCATGAAGGGCGATGATGTGGTGGTCAACGCCACCGTCTCGCTCGAGGATGCCCACAAGGCGGCCTCGATCCAGGTGCGCATGCCCAGCGGCAAGGTGCTTTCGGTCAAGCTGCCCGAGAAGGTCGAAGAGGGCCAGCAGATCCGGCTCAAGGGCCAGGGGTCTCCCGGCATGGGCGAGCCCGGCGATGCGCTGGTCACGGTGCGTTTTGAAAAGTCCAAGCAGTTCCGCCGCGATGGGGCCGATATCCGCACCGATGTGCCGATCACGCTCTATGAGGCGGTGCTGGGTGCCAAGGTGCGCGTCCCGACGCTGGATGGCTCTGTCGAGTTGAACCTGCCACCAGGCATGGATACCGGCAAGGCGCTGCGCCTGAAGGGCAAGGGGCTCTATGGCGCCGGCGATCTCTACGCCAATCTCAAGGTCATCCTGCCGCCCGGCGGGGATGCCGATCTCGAGGCGCTGGCCCGCTTCATGCGTGACCAGAAGCCCTACAAGGTCCGCGACTAGCGAAACCCTGCCTCTCCCCTTAAAGGGAGAGGTGAGGACACCCTAGTCCCTTGGCGCCGCGGCGCGCTGCAAACGATCATTGATGGCTTCGCCCAGCCCCCGGTCGGGGACTGGCGCCACTGCGATCATGTCGGCGCCCAGCCCATCAAGCTCATGCAACATGGCGAACAGATTGCGCGCGGCTTCATGAAGGTCGCCACTGGGTGAGAGATTGCGCGTGGGACCGGCAAAATCTTGGGCCTTCCCGAAGGCCAGATAGGCCTCTCCCGCCTTTGGCGTGGTGTTCAGCCGCAGGCTGGCATTGGGCGCATAATGGCTCACCAGCATGCCCGGCGCCGCCACGGCTGCGTCCTTGTCGGCTACAGCCACTGACAGGCCCAGCGCCTGCTCGATATCGTGGCGGGCGATCGCGCCGGCGCGCAATTGCACCAGTTGATCTTCCAGCACCCGCACAATGGTGGATTCCACCCCGGCCCGGCAGGGCCCGCCATCAAGTACCGGTACGCGCCCATCAAAACCCAACCGCACCTGAAAAGCCGTGGTCGGGGACAGCCGCCCCGAAGGATTGGCCGAGGGTGCAGCGAGCGGCTTGCCAACAGCGGCCAGCAGCGCCAGTGCCAGCGGGTGATCGGGAATGCGGATGGCCACGGTATCGAGCCCGGCCATGGCAACATCGGCCAGTCCATTGCCCGGCCTGGCGGGCAGCACCAGGGTCAGCGGTCCGGGCCAGAGCGCTGCAGCCCGTCGGGCCAGTGGCGAAAACTCGGCCAGCGTCTCGGCCATGGCCAGATCGGCGCAATGGATGATCAACGGATTGAAGCGCGGACGGCCCTTGGTCTCATAGATCGAGAGGACCGCATCGGCATTGGTGGCGTCGGCGCCCAGCCCATACACGGTCTCGGTGGCAAAGGCGCATAACTGGCCGGCGCGCAGCAGGGCTGCAGCGTCTTCCACCGTTTTCGGATCAGAATGGGTCATGACATCCTTCATGGGTCTCGGCGTTGTTTGACAACGCCAACGAGGCGCGTCAAGACGAAGGGGCAAGAGCATAGGAGCCCGACCGCGCGTGAGTACGCTACTTGTCAATCAACCGAACTTCGCCGATCACGTCACGCCGCAGGGTCATCCCGAGCGCGCGGACCGGCTGCGCGCCGTCGAAGACGCCCTGGCGCGACCCAGGTTCGACAAGCTGATCCGGCGCGATGCCCCCAGTGGGGATCTTACGCTGGCCGAGCTGGTGCACAATGCTGCCTATATGGCCAAGCTGCGCGATGCGCGCCCCGCAGAGGGTATTGGCCAGCTTGATCCGGACACCTTCATTTCCGCAGGGTCGCTGGCTGTTGCCGGTACCGGGCTCGGCGGCGCATTGAGCGCTTTGGACGCGGTGCTGATGGGGGAAGTCGACAATGCCTTCTGCGCCATTCGCCCGCCGGGCCACCACGCCGAAATTGCCACGCCCATGGGGTTCTGCCTGATCAACACCGTGGCCATCACGGCGCGTGAGGCACAGCGCAAATATGGCGCGGAGCGTGTCGCCATCATCGATTTCGACGTGCATCATGGCAATGGCACACAGGATATCTTCAAGGCCGACCCGAGCGTGTTTTACGCCTCGAGCCATCAGATGCCGCTGTTTCCGGGTACCGGCAGGGCTGACGAGACCGGGGTGGGCAATATCGCCAACAGCCCGCTTGATCCCCATACCGGTGGCGCTGAAATGCGCGACGCCTACCTCACCCGCATCATCCCCGCGCTGGTCGATTTCTCTCCCGATCTGATCCTGATTTCGGCGGGTTTCGACGCCCATGAGCGCGATCCACTGGCCCAGTTGAACTGGAGCTCGGCCGACTATGGCTGGATCACGGGTAAATTGATGGATGTGGCCGACCGCTACTGCGGGAACCGCATTGTTTCGCTGCTCGAAGGTGGCTATGACCTCAAGGGACTGGCCGGTGGGGTTTCCCATCACGTAGCCATGCTGATGGACGGTGCCATCGGGCACCTGGACGAATAGGAAATTTGCTGATGGCCGACAATGACGATGTGAAGACGCTGAGCTTTGAGGCCGCACTGGCCCAGCTCGAGGAAATCGTCGGCAAGCTGGAATCGGGCAAGGCCCCACTGGCGGAATCGATTGCCATCTATGAGCGCGGCGAAGCTCTCAAGGCGCATTGCGAAGCGCTGCTCAAAGCCGCTGAGGCCCGCATCGAGAAGATCACCCTGTCGCGCGACGGCAATCCCACGGGCACCGAGCCCCTCGACGCCTAGGCGTCAGCCAGCGAGACATCATGAACACCAAGACCCTCCGCAATCTGCGCGTCGTGCTGTGGTCACTTGTTGCCATTGTAGCAGTGGCGGCCACCGCGCTTTACGTATTCCAGCCCCCTGCCCGCCCACTGGGCATTACCGGGCAGGAATTCGCGCTGAACTCGACCCGCGGCGGCGCCTTCACCCAGGACGATCTGATTGGTCCACCCAGCCTGATCTTTTTTGGCTATACCTTCTGCCCCGATGTCTGCCCCACCACGCTGGCCGAAACCACCGCCATCCGTGATGCGCTGGGGCTGACGCCGGAGCAGTTGCGCATCATCTTCGTGTCGGTCGACCCCGAGCGCGACACGCTCGAAATGGTCAGGGAATATGTCGAAGGTTTTGATCCGGGCGTGATTGGTCTGGTCGCCAGCAGCCTGGAACAGACCGAAAATGCCAAGGCCGCCTTTGGCGTGTTCTCTGAAAAGGTCGGCGAGCCCGGCGACCCCTATTACCTGGTCAACCACACCGCCCTGACTTTCCTGGTCAATGCTGATGGCACCTTCCAGGGCACGATTTCCTATGAGGAAGATCAGGACACTGCGACCGCCAAGGTCAAGCGTCTGGTCGGACTGTGAGCGAGCGCATCCGCCTCGATCTGGCGCTTGAACAGCGTGGTCTGCTGCCCAGCCGGGCGCGGGCACGCGACGCGATTTTGCGCGGCACCGTCACCATTAATGGTGTCACGGCGGTCAAGCAGAACCAGATGGTGGGCAAGGACGACAAGCTTGAGCTGAGCGATCCGGCTGCCAATTACGTCTCGCGCGCCGCTCTCAAGCTGGTCGCCGGGCTCGATGCTGGCGCCATCGACCCCAAAGGCAAGATCTGCGCCGATATCGGCTCATCCACGGGCGGCTTTACCCAGGTACTCATGGAGCGCGGGGCAGCCCGCATCTATGCCGTCGATGTCGGCCATGACCAGTTGCACCAGCGGCTCAAGGGCAGCGATCGCGTGGTCAGCATGGAAGGCGTCAACGCCAAGGATCTGACGGCAGAGGCCATTGCCGAGCCGATCGCCCTGCTGGTCTCCGATGTCAGCTTCGTTTCGGTCACCAAGGTTCTGGCAGCACCTTTGGCACTGTGCGCGCCCGGCGCCGATGCCGTCATCCTGTTCAAGCCGCAGTTTGAAGTGGGTCGGCGCAATGTGGGCAAGGGCGGCATCGTGACCAGTCAGGAGGCCATCGATACGGCCCTGACCGAAATGGTGGCCTTTATGCGCGAACAGGGCTTTGCCCACCGCCTGTCTATCCCCTCCCCCATTACGGGCGGCGACGGCAATACCGAAACGGTCGCGATTTTCAGCAAGACTGCAGGCTAGTTCCGCTCGAACCCGAGGGCGCCTTCACGGCCGGTCTGGCCGCGGTGACGCAGATAGTGGTCGGCCAGCACCAGCGCCATCATGGCCTCGCCCACTGGCACGGCACGGATGCCGACGCAGGGGTCATGACGGCCCTTGGTGATGATATCGGTGTCTTGGTTGGTCGTGGTCACGGTCTGGCGTGGGGTCAGGATCGATGAGGTCGGTTTGACGGCAAAGCGGCAGACCACCGGATCGCCATTGGAAATGCCGCCCAAAATGCCACCGGCCTGATTGGACAGGAAATAGGGTTTGTCCGCACCCGCCCGCATCTGATCGGCATTGTCGACGCCGGTCAGGCTGGCCGATTCAAAGCCGGCACCGATTTCCACCGCCTTGACCGCATTGATGCTCATCATGGCCGAGGCCAGATCAGCGCTGAGTTTGCCATAGATCGGCGCACCCCAGCCTGCCGGCACGTTTTCGGCGACAACTTCGATTACCGCGCCAACCGAATTGCCTTCCTTGCGGATGCCATCGAGATAGTCGGCCCACAGCGCTGCGGCCTTCGCATCGGCGCAGAAGAAGGGGTTTTCGCCGACCTGATCCCAGTCGAAATTGTTGTAGTCGATCTTGTGCGGACCAACCTGCACCAGGCTGGCACGGATGGTGATGCCGCCGAGCACCTGACGCGCAATGGCGCCAGCAGCCACGCGCGCTGCGGTTTCGCGCGCCGAGGTGCGGCCACCACCGCGATAATCGCGCACGCCATATTTCTGGTCATAGGTATAGTCGGCATGCCCGGGACGGTATTTGTCGCGGATGTCCGAATAGTCCTTGGAGCGCTGATCGGTGTTCTCGATCATCAACGAGATGGGCGTGCCAGTGGTACGCGGCCCGTCGGTGCGTTCATCTTCGAACACGCCGGAAAGGATGCGAACCGCGTCGGCCTCGCGACGCTGGGTGGTGTATTTGGATTGGCCGGGCTTGCGACGGTCCAGATCGCGCTGAATGATCTCGGGCGTCAGCGTCAAGCCGGGAGGGCAGCCGTCGACAACCACGCCAAGGGCTGGCCCATGGCTCTCGCCCCAGGTGGTGAAGCGAAACAGATGTCCAAATGTATTGAATGACATGGCGCGGTCCCGGATGTTGTCGACGTTCTAGGGGCCTATGGCCGAGTGGTCAATCAACGTGCCGACTGGCGTTGTGCATCCCACGTATTGGCAGCCGAGTGCAGCGCCATCTGCCGACCCGTGAAATGGGCAATCACCCCCTGCGGCGGCGGCCAGTTGAGCACATCGGCCCGCTCGGCGCCCTCGACCAGATGGCGCAGCACGCGCAGCACACCGCCATGGGCGACAACCACGGCGTTTTGCGTCAGCTCCTGCGCGAAATCGAGCAGGCGATTGGCCACATCATCATAGTTTTCGCCGTTTTCGGGCCGGAAGTGCCAGTAGCTGGCATCGCGCTGGCCCGGCGCCTGAGCCATTTCCGCGCTGAGATCAGCGTGCAGCCGGCCTTCCAGATCGCCGAATGAAATCTCGATCAGCCGCTTGTCGAGAATGACAGGGGGCAGCTCGATATCGAAAGCGGCGCGCATGCGGTCCATGGTTTCGGATGCGCGGCTGAGCGGGGAGGCAAACCAGTTCAGCGATGTGGGATCAACACCATCGCGTTCGAGCATTTCGCGCAGCAGAATGCCATTGGCATCGGCCTGCAACTGCCCGGTCCTGTTGAGCGGAATATCCTTGCTGCCCTGGTAGCGCTGTTCGCGGTTCCAGTCCGTTTCGCCGTGCCGGGCAAAGTAAAAATCCGGCCATTGAAAGGTCGTCATGCTCAATCCCGCTCTCGCCAGTGCGTACTGGCGTTTGTTGGCCCCAGATGATGGGCAGTTTCGGCGCTGGCGTTGGCGCCCGGTTGACGGGCAGCAGCACGCCGATGACAGCGACGCCAGTACCAAATTAGTGGATCTTGCTTCTGACACCACCGGCCAGAGCGACTGGCAGCTATGTGGTGCCACCAGCAGAATTGATATTATGTCGTACTGGAGTCGTTGGCCCGCTTGTGGCACATGGCACCCTGATGGGGCAAGATTGCCGCGCGTTTCGAGATCACCAGACAACGGAATTTCAATGTCGGTTTCCGCCGCCACCATTGTCGACCAGCTCACGGCCCTGCTTGGTGCCAATGCCGTGATCGGGGAGCCGGGACAGATGGGGATCTATCTGCACGAGCCGCGCAAGCGCTTCCACACGGGGGCCGCCGCGGTGGTCATGCCCAGTTCGATCGAACAGGTGCAGGCCATCGTGCGCTGGGCCAATGCAGCCGGCGTCGGCATCATCGCCCAGGGCGGCAATACCGGTCTGGTCGGGGCGCAGGTGCCCCTGCGCGGCGACGAGGTGATCATCAGTATGGCCAAGCTGGACCGCATCCGCGCCGTTGATACGGCCGCAGGCACCATGACCGCCGAAGCCGGGGTCATTCTGGAAAATGCCCACGCCGCTGCCGAAGCGCAAAACACCATCTTCCCGCTCTGGCTGGCCTCCCAGGGCTCGGCGCGAATTGGCGGTCTGCTGGCCTCCAATGCCGGTGGCGTCAATGTGCTGGCCTATGGCAATGCGCGCGAGCTGACCATGGGCGTCGAGGCTGTCATGGCCGACGGGCAGCGCTATCAGGGGCTGAACTCACTGAAAAAGGACAATACCGGCTACGATCTGCGCGATCTGCTGGTCGGCTCGGAGGGCACACTGGGCATCATCACGGCAGCCACGCTCAAGCTGTTCCCCAAGCCCGAAGACTACGAGACCACCATCGTCAACATTGCCGGGCCCGAAGCGGCGCTACCGCTGTTTGAATTGCTGCGGGCACGCATTGGTGGCCGGCTCAACGCTTTTGAGCTGGTGCCCCATATCGGGCTGGAAATGCAGCTCAAGCACGGATTTCTGGATTCCGACCCCACTGCCGGGGCCTCGCCCTGGTATGCGCTGATCGAAGTGGCGCGCATGCAGGGCGGCGAGGCAGGCAGCCTGATGAGCGCCATCGAGACCGCCTTTGAACAGGGCTTGATCGACAATGCCGTGTTTGCCGAGTCGCTGGCTGACCGCACCCGCATGTGGTCGTTCCGCGAACAGATGAGCGAGGTGCAATCCAAGGAAGGCGCCTCGATCAAGCATGACGTCTCGGTGCCGATTGCCGCGGTGCCGCAACTGATCGCCGAAGGCATTGCAGCGGGCGAGCGCGTTTCGCCGGGCATTCGCGCCGTGCCGTTCGGGCATATGGGCGATGGCAATATCCACTTCAATTTCAGCCAGCCCGAGGGCGCTGATCCCAAGGCGTTCATGGCCGAATATGACGAGAAGCTGCACGAGGCGATCTACGAGATCGTGCTCAAGCTGGGCGGTTCGGTGTCGGCCGAGCATGGCATTGGCCAGCTCAAGGTGGACCTGCTCAAGCAGGTCAAGGATCCCGTGGCGCTCTCGCTGATGCGCACCATCAAGACTGCGCTTGATCCGAAGGGCATTCTGAACCCCGGCAAGATGCTGGGCTGACGGTTACAAAATGGTGCCGTCTTGTCCCCAGCGGCAAAGCGGCCCATCTATTGCGCCATGTTGCTCAATATCGCCTTTCTCGACGACGCCACCCGTCCCCCCGCCCCCAGGCTTGAGGGCCTGACCGACGCCCAGCGTCAGCCGGGCCAGCATCTCAAGATGATCCATGATCATCTGCGCGATAACATGGCCACGCTGGGCAAGCTGATCGCGCGCGCCAAGGCCGGCAGCATCACGCCCGCCGAGATCGCGGCTGAAACCGGCGATCTGGCAATGGTCTCGAACTATCGCCGCTTCGGCAATCTGTGCGGGCAGTATTGTCAGATCGTGCACACCCACCATTCCATCGAGGATTATGCGATCTTCCCGGCGCTGGCCGAGCAGGGTCCGGTATTCAAGGCCATTGCCGAGCGGCTGCAGGCCGAGCATGTGGTGGTCCATGAATTGCTGCTGGCACTGGTCGACGCGCTCAACGCGCTGGCCGGCGAGCCTACCCAGGCGCGGTTCGAAGAGACCCGGGAAATCTATCAGGCACTGGAGCGCGTGCTGCTGTCTCACCTTGGCTACGAGGAAGAGGCCATGGGCGACGCGCTGGGCTATTTCGATATCGGCGTCTAGGGGGTCAGGGCCTCAGACGCGGGTCGACCTGTTTGGTTGCCCCATCCCCTCATAACCTCCCCCTGTCGAGGGGAGGAATTGGTCTTGCGATTGTTGAGTATTTTGCCCGCAGCCCGCTCTGATTCCTCCCCCTATCAGGGGGAGGCCAGGAGGGGGTGAAGCCGCAGTAACAAAGCTCGCAAGATATCCCCTAAAACAGATCCAGCTGCCCGCCGCCGCCAGCGACCTTGCGCACCGGTTCCGGCTTTTCCACCGTCACCGGCACAATCAGCCCCGGATCATCATCGCGCGCAGAATTGACCCGGGTCGACACGGGATGAAATTTCAGCGCCCCATCGGGCAGCGGCAGCGCCAGTTGGGCGGCGGTGTTGGCGCGCACATCACGTACGTTGAGCCAGTCATCGATCGCCTGCCCTTGCAGGATCGCAGGCATGCGATGATGGATGGGCGCGAGCTGGCCATTGGTCGGCACCGTGATGGTGGAGAGGCTATCGATCTCTTCGCCCTCGGGGCCACTCCAGGTGGCGTAGAGCCCGGCCAGCGCCATGGGCCGATCGTCCTCGAAGGTGATGTAATAGGGCTGCTTGGACTTGTCGGGATTGGTGTGCCACTCGTAATAGCCACTGGCGGGAATGATGCAGCGGCCATGCTTGAGGGCATCGCGGAAGGCGGGCTTTTCGCCCATGGTTTCCACCCGCGCATTGACCAGCAGCGGAAATTCGCGTGGATCCTTGACCCAGCGCGGCACCAGGCCCCAGCGTGCAAAATGACCCTCGCGGCGACCGCCCTCTTCCCAGATCGCGGCAACGGGCTGGGTCGGGGCGATATTGTAGCGCGGCACCATCTCGATGTGATTGAGCAGCTTGAACAGCTCTTCCATCATTTCAGGTGGCAATGTGGAGGCATAGCGTCCGCACATGTTCGATGTCTCCCAATTGGCCAACAACAGGTAGTGTGTGAACCAACGAATCGCAATTGGACGCCCAAACCTGTGACCGACAAACTCCCCAATGCCGCCAGCGTGGCTCTGGTGCGCGATGGCAAGGTGCTGCTGATCAAGCGCGCCTATGAACCCTACAAGGATTTGTGGACCCTGCCGGGCGGCCGCATTGAGCCCGGCGAGACCATCGAGCAATGCGCGGCGCGCGAAATCACCGAGGAAGTGGGCATCACCATCCGCAATCCCCGGCCGGTGATCCTGCAGGCGCTGGGGCGCGACGAGGCCTTCATGCTCCAGGTATTCGTGACGGGCGACTTCACCGGCAAGGTGACGCCCTCCGACGAGGTTGCCGATCATCTGTGGGTGGATCCAACGGCGCTGATCGCCTTTCGCACCACCAGCCGCCTTGATGACGTTCTCGCCAGGGCCTTCGCAGTGATGGGGCAAAGCTGATACAGGAGGCGGGTATTGTTGCGGACCGCCATGAAAAACCTGCGCCAAATTGCCATCGCCGCCTGTCTGCTCGTGCTGGGCGCCCTGCCCGCGCTGGCGATTGATCCGCCTTATCAGCGGCAGATGGAGCGCCTCTCGGAAATTATGGGGAGCCTCTATTTCCTGCAGCCGCTATGCGGCACCAACCGGACGGACTGGCGCGCGCAAATGGCCGATCTGATCGCGCTGGACCAGCCCGATGAGGACCGTCGCCAGCGGCTGGCCGGTGCCTTCAACGAAGGCTATACCGCCTATGCGCGGTTCCATCGGGCCTGCACCCCCGCTGCCAGTGCGGCGCTGTCGCGCCTGCTTGATGAGGCCGAACGCACCGCCCGCGACATTCACACCCGGTTCGCAGAGTAGTCCGGCTCTGCTATGGGTTGGATACAAACGCGTACGACTTGTTAACCTTCGGGTTACTTCTGCCGCGCCCACCGCAACAGCCTGTGCTACCCGAGGTGTTATGACGACGAGCAAGACCATGTTTGCACCCGCTTCGGGCCTGGGCGTTTTCGACCGCGAAAGCGGCGAGCGTCAGATCGCGCTGGAATATCTGGCCGAGGCCTGGAACGAAGCTGAAGAAGATGGCGTGCAAAGCGGCTCGCTGGCCCATGCATCGCTGTTTGCGGCGCTGGCCACGCTGGTCAAGATGCACGGCGACGAAGCCGCTGCCGACCTGGTCGCCATGCTCCCCGACCGCATCCGCTCGGGCGAATACAATCTCGACAAGATATTGCAGTAGGGCCGTTCTAGGCCTGAAAGCGTCCACTGAAATTCAGCGACCCGGACGCGGTTTGCGACCCCATTTCAGACATTCAGGCCGATAAGCCTTGACGCCGAAACAAGCCGCTCACCACCCACCGCGCGTCACCCTCGGCCTTGACCCGAGGGTTCTTCACTGACGATCCCATCCCAGAACTCGCGCCGCCTCTGCCCCTGCCGAAACCATGAAGTACAGTACCCTCGGCTCAAGGCCGAGGGTGACGACAGGTGGGAGAGCGGCCACGCAGCGACTAAATTAGAACTCGTTCCAGTCTTGCTTGATGGCCGCATTGCCGTTCACCGCATAGGCCTTGGCAGCGTTGCCGGCGCGATACTGCTGCGACTTGATGTCAGTTGCAGTCTGTTTGTGGGCCACTGGGGGCGCGTGCCGTGCCGACGGTTTGGCAACAGTCTCGCGATGTTCAACGGTGAAGACTTCGACGATCTGATCCAGCTCGCTCGCCTGCGTTTCGGTCTGCTCCAGAGCCGCGTTCATTTCCTCGACAAGCGCCGCATTGTGCTGGGTCATTTCGTCCATATCGCGAACTGAAGTGCTCACCTCGACTATGGCAGTTGACTGTTCTTGGGTGGCGTGAGCGATCTCGGTGATCAGCTCGCTGTTCTGACGAACGCTTTCGACCATGTCGTTCAGCTTGGCTGCGGCAGTAGAGACCAGCTTGGAGCCCGACTCCACCTCTTCGGCAGAACGCTCGACCAGAACTTTGACGTCCGAGGACGCACTGGCCGCTGACTGTGCCAGTCGGCGCACTTCCACTGCGACCACGGCAAAACCTTTGCCGGCGTCCCCCGCACGGGCCGCTTCTACCGAAGCATTCAGGGCTAGCAGGTTGGTCTGGAAGGCGATATCATCAATCATACCGATGATGTTGGAGATCTTGGCAGAGGATACTGAAATCCGCTCCATTGCCTGATTTGCTTCGCCCATAACCACGCCTGTGCTGCTAGCGGCTTCGGACACGGCAAGAGAACGGGTGTTTGCCGCCTCGCTACGCTTGGCATTTTCCTGCACCGTGGTGGAGAGCTGCTCCATGGCAGCGCTGGTTTCTTCGATGGCGGCGGCCTGGCGGGTCGTCCGGTCTGCCAGATCATTGGCGCCCGACAGGATTTCGCCCGTCGCGGTCTTCAGGATTGCCGAGGTTTCGCGCAGCTGGGACATGATGCTGGCGAACTTTTCCACCGTATCATTGAAGGCAAGGCGCACTTCATCAAGTTCGCCCACTAGCGGAGCGTCGATGCGGGCGGCCAGATCGCCCCCGGCAAGCCTTGATAGACTTGCCCCGATAGTGACTACAGCAGCCTTGCGTGCAGTAATGTCGGTTGCGTATTTGACAACTTTATAAGGGCGGCCATTCATGTCAAAAATCGGGTTGTAGCTCGCCTGGATCCAGACCTCCTTGCCCCCTTTGCCAAGTCGCTGGTATTCGGCAGCCTGATATTCGCCGCGCCCCAAAGCTCTCCAAAACTCGCTGTACTCTTTGCTTCTGGCAAAGTCGGGTACAGCGAACATGCTGTGATGCTGACCCTTAATCTCTTCCAGCCGATAGCCCATCGTCGCACAGAAATTCTCATTGGCGGTTAGGATGGTCCCGGACAGGTCAAACTCAATCACCGCTTGTGACTTCGAGATGGCGGCGAGCTGGCCTCTATAATCAGCATTGGCGAGTTTCTGTGCCGTAACATCGGTCGCAATCTTGATGACCTTAAAGGGCTTCCCTGCTGCGTCCAGAACCGGATTGTAGGAGGCCTGTATCCAGACTTCTTTGCCACCATTGCCGATGCGCTTGTATTCGGCAGCGTTGAATTCACCGTTGCGGAGCCGCGCCCAGAACTCTTGGTAATCTGCGGACTTCGCGTATGAAGGCTCCACAAATATGCTGTGGTGCTTGCCCTGGACGTCATCAAGCTCATAGCTCATTGCCGCCAGAAAATTGGCGTTGGCGGTAAGGATGGTGCCATCGAGATTGAACTCGATAATCGCTTGTGAAGCCGACAGCGCGGCGAGCGTCGCGTGGTCATCCGTTGCTATTTTTCTTTTGGTTCGCGATGTGAACAGTGCCATGGAGCCTTCCGCCTCGTGCATATAAGCAACTCGCTTATGGAGCATACGCACTAATTAATTCCTAAGCAGAACTTATTGTTTGAGGCTGGCTTGAGGCGACGCTGCTCGCCTGCAGACAGTCTGCTAGCATCCCAAACCGACGAACGATTTGCGGTATCCGGCCGATAGAGTGGTGTTGCTGTGGTGGACATGGTCGCAACGCTTGATGTTACCACCGCTCAACGCCACGGCTCACATAGTGCCCGACAGCCTTCTTCCGGCCTCAAATTTGATCGCTGTCTGCTTAACGAACTGACCGCCCTAGTAGCAGACTGTCCGCTACCCGAACCCGACGAAGCGCTATGCGTCCTGTGGCAGTGCTTCCAAGAAGCTGATTGGCTGGCCGGTTGAGGGCGTCACCAGTTCGCCCTGCCACATCACTGTCTTGCCGCGCACAATGGTGCCCACGGGCCAGCCGGTGACCGTGACGCCGTCATAGGGCGTCCAGCCGGCGCGGCTTTTGACGTCGGCATTGCGGATGGTTTCGCGGCGCTTGAGATCGACAATGGTGAGGTCGGCATCATAGCCCACCGCAACACGACCCTTTTTGGCGATGCCGAACAGGCGGTTGGGGCCGGCGCTGGTCATGTCGACAAAGCGCTGCAGGCTGAGTTTTCCGGCATTCACATGGTCGAGCATGATCGGCACCAGGGTCTGCACGCCGGTCATGCCGGAATGGCTGGCGGGGTAAGGGTGATCCTTTTCCTCGCGCGTATGCGGGGCATGATCGGACCCCAGAATATCGGCGACGCCATTGGCCACCCCCGCCCAGATCCCCGCGCGATGCTGGGCATCGCGGACGGGGGGGTTCATCTGCACATAGGTGCCCAGCCGATCATAGGCGGTCTCATCGAGCGTGAGGTGATGCGGGGTTACCTCGACGCTGGCGACGTCCTTGTGATCGGCCAGATAGACCATCTCTTCGGCAGTCGAAATATGCAGCACATGAATGCGCTTGCCGGTCTTGTGGGCCAGACCCACCAGCCGCTTGGTGCAGTTGAGCGCTACTTCGGGCGAGCGCCAGACCGGATGGCTCGATGGATCGCCCTCGACGCGCAGGCCCTTGCGTTGCTCGAGCATGAATTCGTCTTCGGAGTGGAAGGCGGCACGGCGCGAAATGGCATTGAGGATAGCCTCGACGCCATCGTCATCGGCCACCAGCAGTGAGCCGGTGGAACTTCCCATGAACACCTTGATGCCAGCGCAACCGGGCAGTCTTTCGAGTTCGGCCAGTTCGCCGACATTCTCGTGCGTGCCGCCAATATAGAAGGCGAAATCGCAATGCATGCGATTGGTGCCGGCGGCAATCTTGGCCTCAAAGGTTTCCCGGCTGGTGGTCAGCGGGTTGGTGTTGGGCATTTCAAATACGCCCGTCACGCCGCCCATGACGGCGGAAAGGGAACCCGATTGCAGATCTTCCTTGTGGGTCAGGCCCGGCTCGCGGAAGTGCACCTGGGTATCGATGACCCCGGGCAGGATGTGCAGGCCGGTGCAGTCGACGGTTTCGATGGCGCTATCGCCCGACAGATCGCCCAGCGCCGCAATGGTGCCATTGCGCACCGCCACATCGGCCCGGCCTTCGCCATCGTGATTGACCAGTGTCGCGTTCTTGAAAATCGTGTCGTACTGCGCCATGTCTCTGGTCCTGCCGTTCCCCGTGTTAGCCCGGTTTAGCGGAGGCAGCGACCAAGAGGCAAGCGACCATGACCACCCATCTGCGCGCCGACCGTGCCGTATTCCGTTTTTCGGGCGCCGACGCGCATAAACTTCTCAATGACGTCGTCACCGGTCCAATACCCGCCTCGGGCGCCGGAGATGGCGAGCCGGCCGCCGCGTGGGCGCTGCTCTCGCCCCAGGGCAAGATTCTGGCCGAGGGCCTGGCCGGCCATGCCGAAGACGCCATCTGGGTGGACGTGCATGAATCGGTCGCCGACGATTTTTTCAAGCGCATGAAAATGTACCGCCTGCGCGCCCAGGCGGTGATTGACGATCTGCGCGAGAGCCACCGCGTCGGCTTTGCCCAGGATGCGGAACCGGCAGGGATCCGTCACACCGATCGCTTTGGCCCGCTCAATATCGGCTGGCGCGTGATTGCCCCGGTCGAGGCCACCAGCGACTGGATTCAGAACGATGCCTTCTATCAGGCAGAGCGTATCGGCGTCGGCATCGCCCACCAGGGCAATGACTTCGCGGCCAATGAGGCCTTTGCCCATGATATCGGGCTCGACATTCTGGACGGCATCGACTTCGCCAAGGGCTGTTATGTCGGCCAGGAAGTGGTCTCGCGGATGAAACATCGCGGCACCGCCCGCCGCCGCCCGGTGATCGTATCGGGCATTGAGGGGCCTGCCGGTTCGCCCGTAATGGCCGGGGGACGCGAGGCTGGCCAGATTGGTGCTGTCGTGGATGGCCGTGCCGTGGCGATTCTGCGTCTCGACCGCCTCACCGACCTGTCAGCGGTGACGGTTTGCGACAAACCCGTGACGCTGAATCTGCCGGTCTGGGCCGCATACACGTTTGGCGAATCGAGTGCCGATGAGTAGCGTTCAACGCTAACAGTCTGCTAACCAATTGGGGCAAGATGGCACGGACCAGTTCACGGGCCTGGCAACGCATGTTGTCAGGACGCCGCCTAGATATTCTTGACCCCTCGCCGATGGATGTCGAACTGCCCGACATCGCGCATGGCCTGGCCCGCGTTGCCCGCTGGAACGGCCAAACCTATGGCGATTATCCGTTTTCGGTGGCCCAGCACTCAGTGCTGGTACTCGAGCTGTTTCGCGCCAGCAACCCCGATGCAACACCCATTGCCCTGCTTCAGGCACTGCTGCACGACGCCCCCGAATATGTGATGGGCGACATCATCTCGCCCTTCAAGGCCGCGATGGGCGGCAATTACAAGGACGTTGAAAACCGCCTGCTTTCCGCGATTTTCCTGCGCTTTTCGCTGCCCGCAGCGATGACCGGAGCGGTCGCAAAGCTGGTCAAGAAAGCAGACCGCGAGGCCGCGTTTTTCGAGGCGGTTCATCTGGCGGGCTTTGAGGAATCAGAGGCGCGCAAATTCTTCGGCGCACCGGGCCAGCCAGCCTTTGATGTCGATGCATTCGACCGGTTGATCCGCCCCTGGCCCACAGGCGAGGCGCATGATCGCTTCGTGGCGGCCTTCGAAGCAATTTCCCTTTAGTACCAGCACTTTGGCGGCTGTGTATATTAACCTTAACAAGGGATGAACTTTGCGTGTGACAGGTGGCTATGGTTTTTATTCCGTTAACGCGAAACCCGGTTTCGCTTCATTCCGGGACGGAAATCATGGACCTGCCAAGCCGCCACATTCTGATTGGGATGACCTTGGGTGCCATGTGCGCCAGCGTATTGGCTGTCACCGGCCCGGGCGCAGTGGTTGAAACCTTTGCTGACGAGATGCTGAAACCAGCGGTCGTGGCGCCGGGCTTTGACACCACCAAGCTGGTCAGGTTCGAAGACCGGGATTACGAAATTCGGGCCGAAAACTGGGTGTCGCAGGACCCCATTTCGTCCGATGTGGTCAAGAAGGTCGAAGGCGGCCGGGTGTCTTACGTGACCATTGCCACCACCAGCACCGGCACCTATTCGACCGACGGGCTGTTCTCCAACAAGGTGCAATATCCCGGCATCACGGTGGAAGACGTGACCTATCGCCCCAATAATTTCTTCTATTGGCGCAGTGGCGGCTGGTCGAGCTTCAACAGCCGCAAGGTCAACTCGTTCCTCTATATCCGCTCGGGCGACACGCGCGTTAGCACCTGGGGCAATCGCACCTGCGTCAGCGGCAAGGGCTTCCGGGTCTGCTGATCAGCCGAACAGCCAGCCTGCCTTGAAGCGATAGAAAACGTGCAAGCCGATCTGGGTCAGCTTGGTCATGCGGGGCGCCCAGGCCGGGCGGACATAGGTAGCGTGATAGTGCGTCGCGTCGGCCACTTCGGTCAGGTAAAGCTCACCATCGGTGAAGCGACGGGAGATGTCCTCGGCCTGCGCCCATGACTTGGCGTCGTTGATGGATTCGGGAATACCGTCACAGGCAAAGGAGAACTGGCAGGCATTGCGCTTGGTCTGGTTCTGAAACACCACGCCGCAAATGGTATTGGGATAGCGACGATCCTTGACCCGGTTGAGCACCACCTGTGCCACGGCCACCTGGCCGCGATAGCTTTCGCCGCGCGCCTCAAAGTAGATTGCCGTGGACAGGCACCACAGTTCCTTGTCCGAGGTGGCAATGGCCTGTCCGGTTGCAAAGCCGCCGGTGACAGGTGCCGTTTCACGGGCATAGGCGAGCTGCTCAGAGGCCAGCATTGGCATTGGGGTAGCGTCGCTGGTTGGGGCGATACCGGCAATGGCGTCGAGCGCGGCTGCCGTGGATGGATTGATGGCCGCAATGGACATGCGCGGCCCGATCTCGACGTCGCCGGTCGGCTCGATATCGGCAAAGCGCGTCTGGCCCATGGTGGGATCAGCGGGCGCACGCAGGGCTGCCAGGCGGGTACGCACTTCGGCAAAGCTGCGTGAGAAGGCCAGTGCATCGACGGCGGGGCGAACGCGATCGCCCTTCTCGGCGCGATTGGGACCAGTGAAACTGGCAGAAGCAAACAGATTGTTGACCGACCCGGTAATGACGGGATCAACGCCGGAATAGGACAGGCTGGCACTGGCCAGTTTGATTTCGGTGGGAAGTGTTTCAGCGAGGTCGGCAACCGGGCCGAAAGCACCGCCAGTCAGGGCGGCATAGCTCAGCAATCCGAGTGCGGCTACAGCCACAAATCTGGCGATAGGGCGCCCGCGGCGAACCGCTTTAGCCGCGCGCAAACGCGCCACTGGCCGGTGGGAAAAAACCATCTACGCAACTCAACACAACGCAACACAACTACTGATCGGCGATAGAGACGCTAGAATGCCGACAGTGGTGATGATGACTTATTAGGGTTAGCAGCGCGTAAACGGCGTTTTGGGCATGGCAATGGTGCAACCGTGGCACGGAGTGGGCATTGCTGTGATCGGAGCGCGAAGGACGGTTCTAGATGCCGCAGGCCGCGCGGACCGGGACGACTTCAGCGATGAAGGCATCAACCCGGAAGCGGACGGAAAGCGAGCGGGAATTGACCGGGGTTACCCGCGCGGTGAGGTTTGTTGCGCCGGCCAGACCGTCCAGAAACGCGGCAGCGTCGCGGCTATTGTCGAGCACAATGGCCGTGTTGTCAGTGTTGACCGGCAAGGTCTGACTGCGGGCAGCGCGCAGATCGTATTGCAGGGTAATCCCCGCATCGCGACCCAGGGCCGACATGGTATTGCCGGCAAAGGCAAAGGCCACACTGAGCACATCGGCATCACAGGTTACCGTCATGGTGGCTGGCGCACGACCACTGGGCCGGGCGGGGATCAGGGTTTCCGATTGCAACGTTACGCTCAGTCCGCTCTGGGCGGCGGCGTTGTCGCGGAACAGCCCGTCATAACAGGCCAGACGTTCAACATCGGTCTCGATCAAAACGCATTGCGAAATGCCCGTCTGGGCGAATGCAACGGGCATTGGCGCCGCAAACAGGGGCAGTAGTGCTAGAGCCGACAATCGTTTCACGTCGATAAAGTCCCATCCCATTGTGCTGACTTGGTGCCAGCTTGTTCCCCCTGCATATAGGGATTGTGCGACCGCTATTTAAGCGGTGGCCTGCGCCAGTGTCAGCCGGGCAACGGGCACACGATAGGGTGAACAACTGACATAGTCGACGCCCAGCCCCGAGAAGAACTTGAGCGAGGCCGGATCGCCGGCATGTTCGCCGCATATACCGATCTTGAGCCGCGGGTTAGCCGCCCTGCCCCGTTCGATGGCCATGGCGATCAACTCGCCCACGCCTTTCTCGTCAATGGTTACGAACGGATCACGCTCATAGATCCCCTTGCGCTGATAGGCGGCCAGGAATGTTGGCGCATCATCGCGCGAAATGCCGAAGGTTGTCTGGGTCAGATCATTGGTACCGAAGGAAAAGAAATCGACCATATTGGCGATATCGCCCGCACGCAGGCAGGCGCGCGGCAGTTCGATCATGGTGCCAAAGGAGAGTTTGACCCGCTCGGTGCGCAACAGTCCCGAATTGGCGGCGATGGTATTCATGCGCTCGCGCACAAAGGCCACTTCGCTGGCGGTCGAGACGAAGGGCACCATGACCTCGACGGCCACCGGCTCGTCCTGGCTTTCGCTGGCCGCACGCACCCCGGCCATAATGGCCTGCATCTGCATGGAAAGGATTTCGGGATAGGTGATGGCCAGCCGGACGCCGCGATGACCCAGCATCGGATTGACCTCGGCTATGCGTTCGAGGCGCAAGCGCAACTGGCGCACGGCGAGGCCGAGTGACGCAGCGGTTTCCTCGATGTCTTCGTCGGTGCGGGGCAGGAATTCGTGCAGTGGCGGGTCGAACAGCCGCACGGTGACCGGGCGCCCCTTCATGGCCGAGAACAGCGCCGAATAATCGCCGGTCTGATAGCCGACCAGACCATTGACGGCCTGACTGCGATCATCCTCGTCTTCGCTCAGGATCATGCGTCGCAGGGCGACCATGCGTTCGGGCGAAAAGAACATGTGTTCACTGCGGGCCAGACCGATGCCCTCGGCGCCAAAGCTGAGCGCCGTCATCGCCGATTCCACGGTCTCGGCATTGGTGCGCACCGCAATCTTGCGCGAGGCATCGGACCAGTCGAGCAGTGTGCCAATTGCACCACCGATATGGGGCTGGGCCAGCGGCAATGTGCCGACATAGACAGTGCCGTCGCTGCCATCGATGGTGAGCTGATCGCCGGTACGGAATTCGCGCTCTCCGATCCAGCAGATCATTTCGCTGGCGTCGACCGACAGCGTGCGCACGCCCGCAACGCAAGGCTTGCCGGTGATGCGGGCCACCACGCCGGCATGGCTGGACATGCCGCCGCGCGCTGTCAAAATGCCGGTAGCGGCCTTCATACCCTCGATATCGGCGGGGCCGGTTTCGTTGACCACCAGAATGCAGTGTTTGCCGCGCGCCCGTAGACGCGCCGCATCTTCGGGGTTGAATACGATGGTGCCACTGGCCGCACCGGGCGAGACGCCCAACCCCATCGCAATGGGGGCAGCGCCACCGGTGGATTTGAGCCGGGGATGCAGCAATTGGGTCAGGCGGGCCGGATCGACGCGGCTGACGGCGTTCTGCGGCGACCAGACCTTGCGCTTGACCCGGTCAACCGCGGCCTCGAGATCGGCGGCCGCCGACGCCTGGAACGGGCGAGCTGATAGAAACTGCAGCTTGCCGCGCTGAACGGCCACGGCGCAGCACATATGCCGCCCCGCCTTGGCGTCGACCAGCGCCACGAGGGCATCAACCGATTCGGGCAATTTGGGCAGCGGCGCGCCATCGAGCGGCGCCGGGCCCAGAGCCCCGGTCGTGCCGTTGCGGGTGAGGAACTGTTCGATCTCGCCACCGGTCTGGGCCTGCACGAGAATGATCTGCTTGCTGCGATCATCATCGGGGCGCCCGGTCCAGCCATGGCCAAAGCCATAGCTGTCAAAGGCGTTCTTGATCGCCTTGGCCAAGGCGCGGTTGGGGTCTACCGAATCTTCGGGATTGGCCGGGGCCGCGATACCCAGCTTTGCGGGCATCAGGCCTGCATTGTGCTTGGCGGCGGAGGTGCGCACCACAAGCGGAGGCGGCGCACCATCCTTGTCGACCAGCTTGAACAGGCAGGCGACCCAGTGGGTGCGCAGCCGTACATCCTTGCGCGTGCGTTCAGACTGCAGGGCCTCCCATGCAGCGCGAGTCAAAACGATGGTGGGGACGGTCGGATATCCGGCTTCACCGACACGATAAATCCAGCGCGCTTTGCCGCTGAGCAGCTTGAGCTGGCTCGCAGACAGGTTCGCCTTCCCCATTGCGGGGGCAATCGCGAACATTTCCTGCGCCAAACTCACGGGTAAGTCCTTGCTTTTCTTGCACCGGCATCATGCCTGTGCCTGTTGGTCGCTGCAACAAGACTTGACTTGCCGGCGTGACGAAAGCATCTCATCTCATATGGAAAAGCGGCCACAACTAGACATTCTGCTCTGCGCCCCCCGCGGTTTTTGCGCCGGGGTCGATCGCGCCATCCAGATTGTTGAACTCGCCCTCGAGAAATACGGCGCTCCTGTCTATGTGCGTCACGCCATCGTTCATAACAAATATGTGGTCGATGGTCTGCGTGACAAAGGCGCCATTTTTGTCGAGGAATTGAGCGAAATACCGGAGACCGAAGCACCGGTGGTGTTCTCGGCTCATGGCGTTCCGAAATCCGTGCCGGCAGATGCCAAGAGCCGCAACATGTTCTTTCTGGACGCCACGTGTCCGCTGGTGAGCAAGGTGCATGTCGAGGCGCAGCGTCATTTTGCCGAAGGTCACGAAATCGTGCTGATCGGCCACAAGGGCCATCCTGAAGTCGTGGGCACTATGGGGCAATTGCCGGTTGGCGCCATCACGCTGATCGAGACCGTGGCCGATGCCATGGTGTTTGAGCCGCGCGATCCCGACACGCTGGCGTTTGTCACCCAGACCACACTGTCGGTTGACGACACCCGCGAGATCGTCAACGCGCTCAAGGAACGCTTTCCGGCCATCAATGGCCCGCACAAGGAAGACATCTGCTACGCTACCACCAACCGGCAGGAGGCCATCAAGGCCGTCGCGCCCGAGGTGGATGCCATGATCGTTGTTGGCTCGCCCAATTCATCCAATTCGCTGCGTCTTGTGGAAGTCGCCGAAAGAGCAGGCTGCAAGGTCTCCATGCTGGTGGACCGTGCGTCGGAAATTGACTGGGCACGGTTTGAGGGCATCAGGACACTGGGCGTATCAGCGGGGGCTTCGGCGCCTGAGAAGCTGGTCGACGAGGTGATCGAAGCCTTTGCCCAACGCTATGACATCAAGGTCGAGGCCCGGGTGACCGCCAAGGAAAACATCGCCTTCAACATTCCGCGCGAGCTGCGGGCGATCGAAGCTGCCGTCACGCAATGATCGATCGCGTCTTGATTGAGACCGACCGCTTGTTGCTGTCTGGATGGTCGATGGATCAACTGCCAGATCTGGTTCGCCTGCATGGCGATCCCGAGATTGCCAGATATCTCAGCGCCAGCGGCGAACCCTGGTCCCAGGCGCAGGCAGAAGCGGCGCTGGCAGGCTGGGTCGAACTGTTCGAAACCTGCCAGCTGGGCAAGTTGCGGGTGACGCGCAAATCCGACGGTGTCCTGATCGGACGAGCGGGCTATGGGGTTTATCCCCGCACAGGCGAACCCGAGCTAGGATATGCCCTGTTTGGTGAGCACCATGGGCAGGGTTATGCGACAGAAGCGGCATCGGCACTGCGCGACTGGATCTTTGCCGAGACCGAGCATAACCACTTCATCGGCTTTGCCGATACGCGCAATGAGCCCTCGCTGGCAGTGCTAAGGCGGATCGGCATGGTGCCAACGCATCTGGAAACGGAGCCAGGCGGACTTGTCTGCCAGTTCCACGTCTATAACCGGCCGAGGGCGCATGACTGACACGGTGATTATCCACACTGACGGCGCCTGTTCGGGCAATCCAGGCCCCGGTGGCTGGGGCGCCATTCTGCAATATGGCGACAAGACCAAGGAATTGTGCGGCGGCGCTGAGCTGACCACCAACAACAAAATGGAACTGACCGCCGCCATTGAGGCGCTCAACGCGTTGACGCGACCCTGCGAGATCGAACTCCACACCGACAGCCAATATGTCAAGAATGGCGTACAAAGCTGGATGAAGGGCTGGAAGAAAAACGGCTGGCGCACGGCCGACAAGAAGCCGGTCAAGAACCTCGAACTCTGGCAGGCGCTCGATGAGGCCACCAAGCGCCACACCATCGACTGGCGCTGGGTCAAGGGCCATGCCGGGCACGATCTGAACGAGCGCGCCGATCAGCTCGCCAATGATGGCATGGCGCCGTTCAAGAACGGTCGCTAGGGCGCCGGTTCAGCACGGTCTGGGCCAGTGGCTTGAGTGCCCTGGCGATCGGGGCGATGACAAAACCCACGACAGGGATCAACAGACCGCCCAGGATCAGGCCACCGATCCCGTCGATCAGCGCCATCATGAACCAGCCCGCAAACCCTGCAATAGCGGGCAGAGCGTGCGCGGCCCACTCGGACGCGCCTTCGATGAAGTGCTCGGGCCCGGTGATGCCGAATTCGACCAGACCATGGGCAATGATGCCGCCGCCGACCCAGATCATGGCGGCCGTGCCGACCACGCTTAGAGCCTGCATGAACGCAGGCATGCCCTTGACCAGTGCCCGGCCAAAACCGCGGCCTGCGCCGGTACGGCCATTGTTGGCCATCCACAGGCCGAAGTCGTCGCCCTTCACGATCAAAGCAACACCGCCATAGACCACCACGGTGATGCCAATGGCCACCAGGGCCAGGATCAAGGCGCGCGAGATGACGTCTGGCGCCTCAATGGCCGAGAGGGCAATGGTCATGATTTCTGCTGACAGGATGAAATCGGTCTGGATCGCGCCAGCGATCTTCTGGTCTTCAAGCGCCTCGGCATTGACGGCGACAGGTTCAAGACCAGCCTCATGGGCCTCTGCCTCATGCGGCGCGAGGGCATGAAACACTTTCTCGGCGCCCTCATAACAGAGATAGGCCCCGCCGATCATCAGCAGCGGGGTGATGAGCCAAGGCACGAACGTGCTGAGCACCAGTGCTGCCGGCAACAGGATGATGAGCTTGTTCTTGATTGAGCCGCGCGCGATGGCCCCGACAATGGGAAGCTCGCGATCTGCGCTGAAGCCGTCAACATAGCGCGGCGTCACCGCTGCATCGTCGATCACCGCGCCTGCTGCCTTGACCCCGGCCTTGGCAGCCTGTCCGGCAATATCGTCCAGTGACGCAGCGGCCACCTTGACCAGACCGGCAACATCATCAAGCAGTGCAAGCAGTCCGACGCTCATCGAGAATCCCCCATATACAAGGCCCGACCATAGCGATGACTAGCCGGCGCGCAACTGGTCCTGAGCCTCACTGTCGATCCAGTCCTGGCCACCCATCGCCTTTACCAACGGTCCAAGCCACTCTTTGTATCCCTCGAACTTGCCGACAGAGCGCGAATAAATCTTCTGGCGCACCTGCCACTGGCTGGCGGTGTGTATCTGACGGCTATCGCGCTCGGGCGTAAGACAGGCATCATCCCAGTCCAGACCGACAAAGTCGATCAGCCGCCGCGATTGACCATCGGGGTCGGCGACCAGCATCTCGTAACTGAGATCAAGAATGGGCAGGTTCAGCGTGCGCTTCCACAGCGTCATGATATCGGCCGTCTGGCGGATGCGCTCGCCCAGGTCGGTCTGACGAAAGGCAAAGCCGTGGCCAGCGTTGAACCGGGTGAACAGGTTGGAAAGGCCACAATCGAGTGGATGGCGCCGCATGTGAATGATCCGCGCGTTGGGAAACAGCGCCGCGATCAGCCCCACCCGGAAGGCATTGTCGGGCGTTTTGTCGGTGAGCACGCGGGTCCCTTCAGGGGCACCGGCGCGCATGGCGCGCAGGCCCTGTTCGGCGCTGGCCCGCAGTATGTCGCGGCCCAATTGCGTCAATCGATCCGGCTTTCCCTGGAGCAGGTTGTGCTCGAGCGCACCCAGAGTTGGGGTTTCGCCCAGCGCGAACACGGCGGGATGACGGTTGAGGATCGCTTCGGCCAGGGTCGTTCCCGAGCGCGGCATGCCCACAATGAACACTGGCGCGGGGCCCGGTGGTTTGCCACGCGCCTGCGGTATTGTTCCAGCTTCAGCCAGTGCCGTCAGGCTCTGCATGTGCTGGCGCTGAGGGCCATTGTCATAGCGGCGATCGGCCAGCCAGTTGGCCTCGATGCAGAAATGCATGGCCCGGGCATGATTGCCCAGATCGGCATAGACCTTGGCCAGACCAAAGCACAAAAACTCCAGCGCCTGACGGGCGAGCGTGCCAGAGCCATAAAGCGTGAGCATATCGCGGACCGTCTGATCCTCGGCGGTGAAGCGTTGGTTCTGGACCAGTGCATAAAACGCCATGGTATCGTCAGGCTGGATGCGCAGCGCTTGGGCAAAGCTGTCACGCGCACCAGCCATATCGCCGCTGGATGCCTGCAGCGTCGCCAGATTGTGCCAATAGGGCGCCGTGCCGGGCGCCAGCGTCACGGCGCGCTCCAGCAAGGCGATGCACTCTTGCACCGGATGACCGAGTTCCCATTCGGCCATGGCGACGCAGACCATAGCAGAGGGGTTGTCGGGATCATCGCTCAATATCTGGCGGGCAATGCGACTGGCGTCGACAAAGCGCCGGGCAGACACCATGTGCCAGGCGCCCTCGAGAGGGGATAGTGCAAGTTTCAAGGCTGGGAATTCTCAACAGGTCGTCGGGAGGAGGCGACGTCGGCACTGTGGTGAGGTTGAGCCGGCACCACAAGTTACGGTGCATTACAGATTCGTAACGCCGGTAATGCGCCGACCAGCCCCCAGGCCAAGCCCGTCATTGGCGGCCAGTCACGGGAGTATGACTTGCATGCGCACGCCGAAACGGGCTGAGTCAGCGCCATGAAATGGCTTGTCTCACTGATGCTGAGTTTTCTGGCGCTGACTGCGCCTGCGCTGGCGCAATTCCCGCCGCCGGGCATCTATGTCTGCATTGATGGCCACGGCGCGGCCTTTGGGACGCTGAGCCTGTTTGTGGCCGGCGATTATGACATTGCCTCCGAAGCCATTCCGCGCGGTCAAGGTCAGGTCACCTCATCAGGCTCCCATGTCACGGCGCAGAGTGGTCCGCTGGCCGACATCGGTCTGACCGGCCACTTCGTCACCGACGACTATGGCGACACGGTCTTCGACTTCGAGACCAGCATGGGCGCGCTCAAATGCGCCCTGCCCCAGGGCTAGGCGAACTGCCTAGCCGGCGACCTTGGAGAAATCGGCAACCAGATGCATGGTGTCGCGCAGACGTGCCAGCAGGTTCAGCCGGTTGGTGCGCACGGCGGCGTCGTCGTCATTGACCATTACGGCGGTAAAGAACGCATCCACCGGGGCCCGCAACGAGGCCAGTTCGGCCATTGCGCCCTTATAGTCATCCTGGGCCACGTGGGTGCTCACGGCGGCGTTGACGGCATCAACGGCAAAGGCCAGCGCAGTTTCTTCGGGCAGCTTGAGTGCATCCTGGGAGACGGTACCGGCATAGCTGGTGCCGTCCTTTTTCTCTTCGGCAGCCAGAATATTGGCAGCGCGCTTGTAGCCCGCCAGCAGGTTCTGGCCATCGGAGGATGACAGCAGGGTCGAGAGTGCCTCAGCGCGCTGGGCAATCTGCAGCATGTCATCGCTGTCTTCGGCTATCACGGCATCGACCAGATCATGGCGGGCGCCGGAGTCGCGCAGCATCACCTTGAGGCGATCATGGAAGAAGGCCAGCAGATCGGCTTCCACCGTGAGCGGCAGCTTGAGATTGTTCTCGATGATGATGCGGATCACGCCGAGCGCGGCGCGGCGCAGGGCAAACGGATCCCGCGAACCGGTAGGCTTTTCATCGATGGTCCAGAAGCCGGTCAGCAGGTCGAGCTTGTCGGCCAGTGCCACGGCAATCGAGGTCGGCTCGGTGGGCACCTTGTCGGTGGGGCCGAGCGGCTTGTAGTGCATTTCGACGGCCGTCGCGATGTCGGCGGGCTCGCCCTGGGCGGCGGCGTAATAGCGCCCCATGAGCCCCTGCAGTTCGGGAAACTCACCGACCATGCCGGTGGTCAGATCGGCCTTGGCAATCATGGCGGCACGCTTGGCGCGCTCTGGATCAGCACCGACCTTTGGTGCGATCTCACCGGCCAGCTTCACCAGTCGCTCGACGCGGGCAAACTGGCTGCCCAGCTTGGCGTGGAACACGGTGTCTTCGAGCTTGGGTAGACCGTGTTCAAGCGGCAGCGCCAGATCGCCTTCGTAGAAGAACATGGCGTCGCTGAGCCGGGCGCGAATGACGCGCTCATTGCCCGCGGTGATCACCGTGCCGCCATCGCTGGCTTCGGTATTGGCGGTGATGATGAAATTGGGCGCCAGCTTGCCGCTGGCGTCACGCAGGCAGAAACATTTCTGATTGGCGCGAATGGTGGCGATGATGACTTCTTCAGGCAATTTGAGGAAATCGGGGTCGAACGTGCCCATCATCACGACGGGCCATTCGACCAGACCCGCAACCTCTTCGAGCAGGCCTTCATCGGTGATCACGGTCAGCCCCTGGGCAAAGGCCAGCTGCTCGGCGTCGGTCTTGATGATGTCCTTGCGACGGTCAATATCGAGCACGACCTTGGCGCGCTCCAGCGCGGTCACATAGTCATCGAAACGACGTACCTTGATCGGCTCGGGCGCCAGGAAGCGGTGACCAAAGGTGGTTTGGCCCGAGGTCAGCTCATTAGAGTCAAACGGGATGACGATAGGCTCTTCGTTTTCTGCGCCGAAAGTCGCGGTGATGGCGCGCAGCGGGCGCACCCAGTTAAAGCTGCCACTGCCCCAGCGCATGGACTTCGACCATGGGAAGTCGGTCAGCACTTTCGGCAGCATGGTCGACAAGAGCGTCACGGCATCAGCGCCAGGCTTTTCGATCAGCGCGACGTAGAAATCACCCTTTTTCGGATCGCTCTCGACCTTGGCCTGATCAATCGAAGTCAGCCCTGCCCCGCGCAAAAATCCATCAATGGCCTGCTGCGGCGCGCCAACCTTGGGGCCCTTCTTTTCTTCGCGGGTATCGGGCGAGCGCGCAGGCAAGCCGGTGACGGTCAGCGCCAGGCGGCGTGGCGTCACGAAAGCCTTGGCACCCTCATAGACCAGACCGGCATCGACCAGTGCATTGGTGACCAATTTCTTGAGGTCATCGGCCGCGCGCCGTTGCAGGCGGGCCGGGATTTCCTCGGAAAAGAGTTCGAGCAGCAGTTCGGGCATAGGGGATACCAAGGGTTAGAAAGGCGCGGATTTGCTTAACTTGGGCGGGCGGCGATGTCTACAAGACGATTACCAACCGCCGCCACCGCCACCGCCGCCACCGCCACCAGAAAACCCACCGCCGGATGACCCGGACGAGCTCGATTGCACTGGTTGAGCGGCAACCATGGCCGCTGTCATTGAGCTGGCTGCGGCGCTGACTGCGGTCGTCATGTTGGAGGCAGCGCTACGGGCTCGGCCAACATTGCCGCCGCTATACCAGCCGGGGGCGTAGTGATCCGGCGCATCGACCACAGCGTGGCGAGCCAACTCGGCTTCGAAGTGTTCGCTCCAGGGCTTTTCCACCTGCAACGCGATGGCGAATGGCAGCAAGCGCTCAAAGCGCTCCACCGTCATGGGCGGCACCTCGCTCATGTTAATGCGGTCTTTTTCGGCTGTCTCAAGGTACATCTTGAGGCCGTCGATTTCGTCCATCACCTTGCGTCCCTGCAGCGTGGGCGCCCGCATCAGGAAGGCGAACACGATGGTGACAATGACGATGGAGACTGCAGAGACCGAGGCAACATTGATGGTCAGGCTGGTGAGACTGTCAAACGCCAGCCCCACAATATTGACGCCGGCAATGAGAACCCAGATGGCAATGAAGACACGCGACAGATAGCGCTTCTGAAAGCCCTTGGAGATCAGGCCACCCAGTGAGGATAGCAGGATGCCCAGCGCGACCGAGCCAATCAGCCAAAGCGGATCGAGAATGTCGAGGAACATCATGCCTGCCAGCAAACCGATACCGAGCACATAGCCAAGCACGGAATAGCCGGTATTGTTCTTGAACCAGACCAGCCGGTTTTCCTGTGTGATGGCCGTGGTGAAGGCATTGCGGCGCTTGGCAAGTTCGGGACCGGTGGACTTGTTGATCACGACGGCGTCTCGCGACTGCAGATACTCAAACATCACTTCCTCACCCGGCGGCAAGGTTTCGGCGGGCTGTTTCCCCGTTCTGGCCAGCCGGAGGTTCTTGGTGGAATTATCAATAGTGATCAGGCCTTTGACGCCCAGATTGAAGATTGCAGCGGTCAGGGCGGTCCAGCCACTGTCGCTAAACCCCCATTTGTGGATGTAGTGGACCAGAGCGGGCGAAAACCCGGCCGGCGCGTGAAAGCGCGGGATAATGACGCCCTTCTGCGGATCGCGACCCACGCGGAACCAAGCCAGCGCATTATAGGCGGCCGCCAGCAAGGCGGCGATCACGGGGATGATGCTGTCGCGCAGATCGGCTACCTGCTGGCTCAATGCCGCAACGCCGGTGGGATATACGATGACACCCTTGTCAAAGGAGACCGCCACGGTCAGCCCCTCGCCCGGCCCCAAAGCCCTGGTGGTCTTGAAGGCAACAGTCTGATCGGTGAGACGGCGTATGTCGGCGCCCTGCTTGGTTGAGCCGACTGGTCCGGTATAGGCCGACACATCAGAAATGCGGGCACCATCGGGGAGGCGAACGACAGCCTGGGCCGACAGGATCGGGAACACCCAGTAATTGCCAGTCACGTTCCAATAGAGCTCATCGTGATCTTCGAAGGCGCGCGCCATGCGGCTCATGGAATAGGTGATGGTGTAGCTATGGTTGCCATAGTTGAGGAACACATCGGGGTCGCCGATCCAGATCCGCTGGAAATCGCCCATGCGTTCGACCCGGTACGTCTCGGGCTGGCCGTCGCGCTGTACATTGAGCACATCGAAATCGGGGCGAACCTTGCCGCCGTCGCTGCCCGCCAGCACCACTGGAATATCACGGTAGATGCCGCGACGAATTTCATCGCCCTCGGCGTTGACGGTGAGGGTCTCGGTGACCGTTACGGTGCCATCCACCGCCATGGTGATGTCGCTGGCATAGGCGCGAATTTCCTCGCGCGCCGCGCCCGGAACGGCCAGCAGCAGGCCGATGAGCAGGGCGATGATCGACCGAAACAAAGCAGGCATGGCGGCTAGTTGAACTTGACGGAAGGGACGGCCCGGTCGGCTTCGTTCTCGAGCTCGAAATATTCGGCCTTCTGGAAGCCGAAATTGTTGGCGACCAGATTGGAGGGGAAGCTCTCGACCATCACATTGAGATTGCGGGTGGCGCCATTGTAGTAGCGGCGCGACATCTGGATTTCGTCCTCGACACCCTGCAAGGCCGACTGGAACTCAAGAAATGTCGTGTTGGCCTTGAGGTCGGGATAGGATTCCGCGATGGCGAGCAGGCGCCCCAGAGCCGATGAGAGCTGACCTTCAGCTGCGGCGCGCTGTTCGGGCGAGCCATTGGCGGCGCCGGTGGCAGCCGCACGAGCATTGGTAACCGCTTCGAGCGTCTCGCGCTCATGGCTCATATAGCCCTTCACCGTCTCCATCAGGTTGGGGATGAGATCGGTGCGGCGCTTGAGCTGGACATCAATGCCCGACCAGCCTTCTTCGACCATCTGCCGGTTCTTGACGAGGCCATTATAGATGCTGACAGCATAAATGGCGGCAACAACCACCAGACCCAGAATGATCCAACCGATCATGGTGCAGGCTCCCTCAAGCGCTTTTCACATGCTGCGGACACTGGCATTGCCCCGCGATCAGCGCAATGGCTGACGCGCCTATTCCGCGCCGCCACCATCGGTTTGCAGCCAGGCCTCGCCGCAGCTCTTGGACAGCTCTCGAATGCGCAGGATGTAGCTCTGGCGCTCGGTCACCGAGATTACGCCACGGGCATCGAGCATATTGAAGTTATGCGCGGCCTTGAGCACTTGTTCATAGGCGGGAATGGCCATGGTCTGGCGGTTGGCCTCGGCGCCCTTCTTGAGAATGGCCCGGCACTCCTGCTCGGCATCTGCGAAGTGACGGAACAGCATGTCGGTGTCAGCAGCTTCGAAATTGTACTTGGACTGTTCCTGCTCGTTCTGCAGGAACACGTCGGCATAGGTGACCTTGTCGTCGCCGGTACCGCCATTGAAGTTGAGCTCCATGATGGAGTCCACATCCTGCAGATAACAGGCTAGGCGCTCCAGGCCATAGGTCAGTTCGCCCGCAACAGGATTGCACTCAAAGCCGGCAACCTGCTGGAAATAGGTGAACTGGCTGACTTCCATGCCGTCGCACCAGACTTCCCAGCCCAGACCCCAGGCGCCCAGCGTGGGGTTCTCCCAGTCGTCCTCGACAAAGCGCAGATCATGCAGTGCAGGGTCCACACCAATCGCATAGAGCGATTTGAGGTAGAGGTCCTGAATATCGGGCGGCGATGGCTTGAGGATCACCTGAAACTGATAATAGTGCTGCAGCCGGTTGGGGTTTTCGCCGTAGCGGCCATCGGTGGGGCGGCGCGATGGCTGCGCATAGGCAGCCTTCCAGGGCTTGGGACCCAGCGCGCGCAACACAGTGCCGGTGTGTGAGGTACCGGCGCCCATGGGCATGTCATAGGGCTGCAGAATGACGCAGCCCTGCTCCGCCCAGAATTGCTGCAGCGTGAGGATCAGACCCTGAAACGAATTCTTTGGGTCCATGAATGATGGGCGGTTGGTCATTTGGCAGTCCCTGCTAACTGGGACAAACCTCTAGTTTGGCCGTCCCGCAGGGTCAACGGCGTTTGTCATCATCATCGGGACGGAAGCGGCCATCCTGATCGCGCTTGAGATCGATAATGCCCGGCTTTTCGCGCTCGCGCTGGTCGCGTTCGCGGCGCAGGCGACGGGCCTCCTCATCATCAGCCTTGAACTGTCCGGTCCAGTCGCGCCAGATGCGGCGGACACCAAGATAGATGAAAATGCCGATAGCGGCGAAAATCAGGACACGAAGCAGCATTGCGGTCATTGTCTTAGAGTCCCAGTCGCGCCCAGACGGCACGGTCTTCAACGGTGGCAGCGATATCGGCAGTGACGCCCGCAGCTGAAAAACCAAAGCGCGGTAGGCTGAACAGGCCGCGCTGGGGTTCGATCATCTTGATCTGAACTTTCTTGCCATAGCGGGTGCGCAACGTTTCGTGCAGATCGCCAATGGCGTCGGCCAGGCCCAGATCGACACCGCGCTGACCGGTCCACCATTCACCGGTGAACAGGTCCTTGTCCTCGCCCTTGAGCTTGCCGGCCCGACCTGCTTTGACGTGGTCGATGAACACCTGATGGATATCGAGTTCGAACTGCTTGATGCGTTTCACATCGGCGGGCTTTTCAGGCATGAACGGGTCAAGCGTGGATTTATTGTTGCCCGCAGTGTGGACGCGACGCTCGATGCCCAGCTTTTCCAATGCGCCAACGAAGCCGAAGCCGGCCATGATGACGCCGATCGAGCCGATGATGGAGCTTGGGTCGACGATGATTTCGTCCCCTGCCACGGCGATGAAATAGCCGCCCGACGCCGCGGCATCCTCGACAAACACCAGCACGGGCTTGTTGTGCTCATTGGCCAGATCGCGAATACGCTTGGAGATCAGCCGGCTCTGCACCGGCGAGCCGCCTGGCGAGTTGACGATGATGGCGATCGCGGGTGCTGATTTGACAGCAAAGGCGCGTTTGAGCAGTGGGCCGACATTGGCAATGTTGAGACGCCCCTGACGTTGGTCCGCGGAAATAACGCCGTGCAGGCGAACCACAGGAATAACCGTCTTACCCCGACCCGTCAGTCGCTGTAGCCAGGTCCGCGTCGTGGGGGCCGTGTCGTCCATTGTCGCTCCTTGCGCTGCGTCGTTGCCAGACTTAGGTCGTGCTGGCGCCGATTACCAGTCGAGACGCGCCGTGCCCCGGAAGATTGCATCAAACGCGGGCTGGAAACCGCGCCCGCTATCGTCATGCAGCGCCCGACTGGCCAGAAGGGTCAATGGCGCCCTGGACCCCTTGATGCCCCGCACCAGCACCCGGCTGGCGGCAGCGCCAGGCCTGGGGGTCAGCGGCAACACGGTCAGCGCACCAAAACGCCGGTCAAAGGCATTGAGCAGTGGTGTCAGGCTTTCAGCGGGGTAGATGAAAATGATCTCGCCGCCCCCGGCCGCGCACCCCGCCGCAGTCTTGACCCAGAGGTCAAGCGCTTCGGCACCCATGTGGCGCGCCCCGGCCCGCCCTGCGTCGCCAGCCAGTGTGCCCGCGCCATCGGCAAAGAACGGCGGGTTGGCGATGACTGTGGCAAAGGCATTGTCCGCCAGCCCGGCGGCCAGCCGCACTGCGCCCTTGGCGCTGACATCGACTGCCAGCGTGTTGGCGCGTTCGGCCATGGCATTCTCGGCAATATTGGTTTGCGCCAGTGCCAGCATCTCGGTGTTTTGATCGGCCAGCACGGCCGTCAGGCTCTGCTGGTGGCTCAAGGCGACCAGCGCCGCCGTGCCCACGCCACAGCCCAGATCGAGCAGGGTTTTGCGCCCGGCGTCTGTGGCCGCCCCCAGCAACACGCTGTCCAGCCCGGCGCGAAAGCCATGCCTGGGCTGCGACACAGTGAGGCTACCGCCCAAAAAGGCGTCGCGCGTTACCGTTTGGTGTTTTACAAAGGCAGTAGGCTGGTCTAGGGACATCGCACCCGAAAAGGCCGGTTTTGCGCGACCTTACATGCGCAAAGACCGCAGACTCAATCAATTTTGCCGATGTCGGCATGTTGGGATGGATACACGGTGTCAGTGCTGACGCAAATCAAAGAGGCGCCTGCCGCCACGCCGATCGACCGGTTGCTCAATGCGACTGCGGACGACATGGCCAAGGTCAATGCGCTGATCCTGAGCCGGGCCGACTCGCATGTCGAGATGGTGCCCGAACTTGCCCGCTATCTCATTGAAAGCGGTGGCAAACGCCTGCGCCCCATGTTGACCGTCGCGGCTGCCCAGCTGTTCGCCAATGGCAATGGTTCGGCGATCAATTTCGCCGCCGCCGTGGAGTTCATGCACAACGCGACCCTGCTGCACGATGATGTGGTGGATGAGAGCGATATGCGGCGCGGCAAACCTGCAGCCCGCATGGTCTGGGGCAATAAAGCGTCCATTCTGGTGGGCGACTTCCTGCTTGGCCAGGCCTTCATGATGATGGTGGAAACCCGCGACATCGATTCGCTGGGCGTGCTGTCGGCTGCGTCTGCCGTGATGGCCGAAGGCGAAGTGTTCCAGCTTGCCAAGACGGGCGATCTGACAACCTCGCCCGAAGATTACGCTGCCGTCATTCGCGCCAAGACCGCTGTGCTGTTCGAAGCCGCCTGCGAAGTGGGCGCCATGGCTGGTGGCGCTGACGAGGCTGGTCGCAAGGCGCTGGCGCAATACGGCCTCGAGCTGGGCAATGCTTTCCAGCTGGTCGATGACGCTCTCGATTATGGTGGGCAGGCCGGGACGCTGGGCAAGAATACCGGCGATGATCTGCGCGAAGGCAAGATGACCCTGCCGATCATTCTGGCATTGGCCGAAGGCACCGAGGTGGAACGCGATACTATCGCCAAGGCGCTGGGCGACCCCGAGGCGACTGTCGAACAGGTGGCCGACGTCGTGGCGATCCTGACCCGGCTTGAGACCCTGCCCCGTACTCTGGCCAAGGCGCATGAGCATGCCCGGGCGGCCCAACAGGCGCTGGAGGTTCTTCCGGTATCGGACATGCGCGCCCTGCTCAGCGATGTGGTCGAGTTCAGCGTCTTGCGCGCTTACTAGGCGCCGGGCACCAGCAGCGGCGCCGCAGCCACCCAATGCTCAGGATTTTGTTCACGCATCATCTGGGCGGCTTGATGAGCCTGTCCGCTGGAGCCGAACAAGCCGAACACAGTCGCGCCCGAGCCTGACATGCGGGCCAGCATGCAACCTTGCGCTGACGCCAGATAATCCACGATCTCGCCAATTACCGGCACCAGCTTGACGGCCGGTGGTTGCAGGTCATTGCGGGTTTCCGCCAGCCAGATACCGATCTGTACCGGCCGGGTCAGCGGCGATGGCAAGGCAGGGAGCGGATAATTGTCATGGGCCCGCAGACGCCGGAATACGTCGGCGGTCGCCAAGGGCACCATAGGATTGACCAGCACGATGTGGAGCGCGGGAAACTGCGGCAGAGGTTCGAGCAGCTCACCCACGCCACGCGCCAGTAGCGGCGCCGAAACCAGACAGGCCGGCACATCGGCTCCCAGCCCGGCGGCCAGGTCGGACAGCTCGGGCACAGGAATGGGATGGCTGGATTGCGACACCATCAGCCGCAATGCTGCGGCGGCATCGGCGGAGCCGCCGCCAATGCCCGCTGCCACCGGCAGGTTCTTGGTCAGGCGCATGGCCAGCCCTGTCGGCACAGCATCTGGCCAGCGCACACGGAACGCGGCGACTGCCCGGGAAACAAGATTGTTGGGCCCGGCGCCCAGCCCCTTCGCAAAGGGGCCGACAATACTCAGCGAATCCTGATGGTCCGGCACCGCCTCGAGTTCATCGGCGACGTCGGCGAACACGACAAGGCTCTCAAGATCATGAAAGCCGTCCTCCCGGCGCCGCGTGACATGCAACGCCAGGTTGATCTTTGCCGGGGCAATCTGGGTGACAGGTTCGAGCACCAAGGCGCTATTGCGTCGCGTTCTCGGCCGTCAGCCCGTCCGCTAGCTTCTCGGCCACCCGTTCCTTGACGTTGCCCACTTCGTCCATCGCAGCAGCCACGTTCCACTGGAAGCGCGCTTCGAGACGGCGCCCGACCTTCCAATAGGCATCGCCCAGGTGATCGTTCAGCTCGGGGTCGTTGGGTCGCAGCAGTACAGCGCGCTCAAGCGTGCGGACGGCCTCTTCGATGCGACCAAGTTTGTAGAACGCCCAGCCGAGCGAATCGACGATGTAGCCATCCTGGGGTTGGGCATCGACGGCCTTTTCGATCATGCCCAGTGCCTCTTCGAGATGCATGTCCTGATCAATCCAGCTATAGCCCAGATAGTTCAGCACAGCCGGCTGATCGGGGTTGAGTTCGAGCGCCTTGAGGAAGTCGGCTTCAGCTTTTGGCCACTCCTTGGCCCGCTCATAGGCGATGCCGCGCACGTAATAAAAGCGCCAATCACTAGGATGATCACCACCGGTGATCTCCAGCGCATGCGAATAGGCAGCGGCGGCTTCGGCATATTGCTCGTCATAGCGGAGCATGTCGCCATAGACAGATACGGCGTCCAGATCGTGGGGACGGGTCACCACGATGTTGCTCAGGCGCCGCAGGGCTTCCTCGCGATCGCCAAGAGCGTCGAGGTTCTGGGCAATCCGGACCACCGCTGTGGGTTTCATGGCCGAGGTGACCGGCACGCCATCATAGATGCGATTGGCCGCGTCGTGCTGACCAGCGGTGTCGAGCAGTTCGCCCAGAGCCAGTGAAATCACGTCTGCATTGGGGTCGAGATAGAGCCCCATGCGCAGGAATACCAGCGAGAGATCGAGGCTGCCATCACGCGACAGGGCCACGCCGATGCCGTGGAACATTTCGGCTGCACCAACCTGCACATTGGGGGCGAAGATGCCGGGGCGCTGCCCTGCTTCAATCTGCTCGCCAACAACGGTGACCACGGGATGGCTCAGCCCTTGGCTCTGGAATTCAGTAATGACGTCCTTGGCTTCATCAAGCTTGCCGGCATTGGCCAGCATGCGCGAATAGACCTCGACGATACGGGCCACGTAGGGTTCGGATTCAAACGCCTGACTCGCCAGATCGATGGCAAGGTCTGTCTCGCCAGCCACTTCGGCCATCAGCGCACGGTGGAAGACCAGAAAATCGTCGAGTCCGGATTCGCCGAGCGTATCCAGCATATCATCGGCTTCGGACTTGCGATTGCCGCCGACCAGCGCCCAGGCCCGCAAAATGCTGGCCGTGATGCCGGTAAAGCTATCCTGCCCGATGGCGCCCAACTGGCGCTCTGCAGCGTCATAGCGGCGCTCCTTGAGCGCTTCGGTTGCCACCACGAGCTCGGCGAGTTCATTGGTGGGGTCGAGCTCGAGCAAATGCTTTGCGGTAGAGGCCGCCTGCCCGATCTGCCCATCAGCCGCGAAGGCGATAAAGGCGCGCTCAACCAGAACCGGGTTCTGCCAGTCGGCCTGGGCCGCCAGATAGAAATAGCGGGCTGCCTCGTCGGTGCGCAGATCCTGCAGCGCCTGCTGGCCCGCCATATAGGCGCCGGTGACACTGGCCCGGAACATGGGCATCAAGTCGAAATTGGTGCGTGCATCCGATTGGGCGGTCTGCACGGCCTGTGCTGAATAGCCGGGCTGGGATGCTGTTGCCGCCAGCAGGATGGCCACCAGGGCCGGGCGCGCGAAGCGGTTCAAAAGCGATGTCACGACGGTGTATTCTCCCTTGGTCCCTGCGGACCCGTTCTCGCGGCAAAGATTGGCCGTTTTGGGACTGCGCCGCAAGGCCACCCCACAAGCGTGATCAAGGATGGCGACTACATGCCGCTATAATTGGGCCCGCTGCCCCCCTCGGGCGGGACCCATGTAATGTTCTGCGCCGGATCCTTGATGTCGCAAGTCTTGCAGTGCACGCAATTGGCCGCATGGATGCGGAATACTGGTGCCGCGCCTTCCTCAGCCAACTCATAGACGCCCGCTGGGCAGTAAAGCGGTGCAGGCTCACCGTATTTGGGCAGATTGTCCCGCACGGGCACAGCAGGATCGGCCAGTCTGAGATGGACTGGCTGGTCCTCGTCATGCGCCAGATTGGCCAGATAGACAGAGGAAGCCCGATCGAAGGTCAATTTTCCGTCAGGTTTGCCATAGCGCCGCCCGGAAACGGCGGCCTTGGGCTTGAGGCCGGCGGAGTCGGGCTTGTCATGCGACAGCGTGCCCAGCAGTGAGCGGCCCAAAATCGCGGAGGACCAAAGCTCTACACCGCCCGCCAGCGCGCCCAGCACGGTACCCAGACGGGACCAGAGCGGCTTGACGTTACGCACTCCCTTGAGTTCGTCGGCAATACCGGTCTGCATGACGCGATCGCTGAGATCGGCGATCACATCGTGCTGGCGCCCGGCGCCAATGGCGCTGGCCACCGCATCAGCCGCGCCGATACCCGACAGAATGGCGTTGTGGATGGCCTTGAGGCGCGGTGCGTTCATGAACCCCGCAGCGCAGCCAATCAGACCACCGCCGGCGAAGGCCAGTGTGGGAATGGACTGCCAGCCGCCCGCGGTCACCGCACGGGCGCCATAGCTGATGCGGGTGGCGCCTTCGAGCAGTGGCGCGACCGACTTATGAGTCTTGAAGCGCTGGAACTCGTCAAATGGTGACAATGTCGGATCGGTATAATCGAGATAGGTCACCTGCCCGACATAGAGCTTGCGATCTTGGGCGTGGTAGACAAAGCCCCCGCCGGCGGTTGCGTTGTCGAGCGGGAAGCCGAGATAGTGATCGACGCGACCGGGCTGATGCTTGTCGGCGGCAATCTCCCAGACCTCCTTGATGCCCAGACCATATTTCTGGGGATCATTGGCCAGTTGGTAATCGCCAATGATCTGCTTGGCCAGCGAGCCGCGCGCGCCTTCGGCGATCAGGGTATATTTGGCTTCCAGCGCGATGCCCTCGGCAAAGCCGGGTCTGGGATTGCCCGCTTCGTCACGACCCAGATCACCGGTAATGACACCGCGCACCGGGCCACCGCCGCCGCCCAGCACATCGACGGCGGCCGTCATGGGGAAGATATCAACGCCCAGATCGGCCGCCTGCTCGCCCAGCCAGCGCACCAGATCGCCCAGGCTGACGATTACACCATTGGGGGTCTTGAGCTGTGGTGGCATCAACCAGTGTGGGAAGGCCAGATCGCCATTGCCCGTCAGCAGGTGATAGGTATCGCTGGTGACATCGGGACCCACCGGGGCTCCCTTGAGGCGCCAGTCGGGGATCAGGGCATCAAGGCCACGCGGATCCATGACAGCGCCCGAAAGGATATGGCCGCCAACTTCGGCGGCTTTTTCAACCACGGTCACCCCGAGTTCAGGGTGATGCTGCTTGATGCGGATGGCTGCAGACAGGCCCGAGGGGCCGGCGCCGACAATCAGCACATCAGTGGAAATGGTTTCGCGCGTGCCAGCCTCTGCCATATAGAATGCCTCTTGTATTCCGGACGCGGCTGGCCGCGCCAAACGGGCTGTGACATAACAGAGAACATGACCGAAAATCACCCGCTAAATCACGACGAAATGCTCGCCGTGCTGGATTGGTATCGCGCCGCTGGCGTGGATATCGCCGTGGGCGAAGAGCCGGTCGACCGCTTTGCACAACGACCACCGGCCCGTCCTGCGGCTACACCGCCCCCCACTGCAATGCCGGGCGCCGCACCACCGCAGCGTGCCGTCGAGCCCCCCGCTATTGGCGGAGATCCCGGCGAAGCACGCAGTCTGGCGGCATCGGCCAAGTCCCTGGACGAGCTGCAGGCGCTGCTGGAAAACTATGACGGGTGCGGGCTGAAACTGCGGGCGACCCAGCTGGTGTTTGCCGATGGCAATCCGGTTGCCGACATCATGCTGATCGGCGAAGCGCCGGGGGCTGAAGAGGACCGGCAGGGCAAACCCTTTGTCGGCAAGTCGGGACAATTGCTTGACCGTATGCTGGCAGCGATCGGGCTTGATCGCACCAAGGTCTATATCGCCAATACCGTGCCTTGGCGTCCACCCGGCAATCGCACCCCAACACCCGAGGAAATGGCGCTCTGCCTGCCCTTTCTGCACCGACAGGTCGAACTGGTTGCACCCAAGCTGGTGATGACTTTGGGCGGACCCGCCATGCAGACCATCTTTGAGACCACAAGCGGCATCATCAAGATGCGCGGCAAGTGGTCCGGGGTGACCATTGGCAGCCATCAGGTCGAGGCCATCCCGACGCTGCATCCGGCCTATCTGCTGCGCAACGCTCCTGCCAAGGAACAGGCCTGGGCCGACATGCTGAGCCTGAAGTTGAAGATCGAGGCGCTCGGTCTGGGCCACTAGGCGTCCAGAGCGGCTGAAGCGGGAATTTCTGGGGGGCATTGGCGGGTTTTCCATTGCACCCGTGCCGGAACGCCGCACTAATGTCACTGTTGCGTGATTTGCCGCGCTACTCCAATCCCGCAGAGCCGAAAGCGCCATGGCCTCCGTAATCAAAATCTACGCCCTGTTCCTGGGTTCCGCCCTCTTGATGTTCGGTGGTGGGCTGCAGGGCCTGCTGCTCTCGGTTCGTGGTGCCGAAGAAGGTTTCTCGGTTCTCTCGCTGGGCCTGATCGGCACCGGCTGGTCGATCGGCTTTGTCGCCGGCTCGATTACCGTGCCTATGGTCGTGCGCAATGCGGGCCATATCCGGGCCTTCTCGGTGATGGCGGCCATCGGCACCATCACCATTTTGCTCAACCTGCTTTGGGTCAACGATATCAGCTGGATCGTGCTGCGTGCGCTGTCGGGCTTCTGCTTTGCCGGCGCAGCGATGATAGTGGAGAGCTGGCTCAATGAGGTGGCCGACAACAAGAGCCGTGGCACGATCTTTTCGATCTATGTAACGATCAATATGGCTGCCTCCACGCTGGGTCAGGTTGCCATGTCTGTGACCGGCACGGCGGGCTATATCCCCTTCGTGATCGGCGCCATCGCCTTTGCCTGCGCCATTCTGCCGACCGCGCTGACCTCCAGCCCACAGCCACGGCCGCTATCGTCGGCCAAGATCGATATCGGACTGCTCTACCGCACCTCGCCGGTGGCGGCGATCGCTGCATTTTCCGTCGGCATGGCCAATGGCTCGTTCGGCACGCTGGCGCCGGTCTATGGTTACCAGCGCGGCCTGGATGCCAGCGGCATCGCCTTGCTGTTTGCCATCGCCGCCATTCTGGGCGCGGTCGCGCAAATCCCCTTTGGCCGGCTTTCTGACCGCATTGACCGCCGCATCGTGATGATCGGGCTGTCCGGCTTCGCCTCGATTGTTGGCGTGTTGACGGTGCTGATCAATCCCGAAGCGGGCTGGGGCATGTATGTGCTGTTTGCCGCCTATGGCTTTGCCGCCAACCCGATCTATGCCGTGGCCGTCGCCCATGCCAATGACTATGCCAAGGATGGCGAGTTCGCCAAGATTGCCGGCGGTATGCTGCTGATCCTGGGCATCGGTCTGGCCATCGGCCCGATCGTATCCTCGTTGATCATGGGCGCCTGGTCGCCGGTGGGCCTGTTCATGGTCACCGCGTCCTTCCATGGTGCGCTCGCGGTCACCGCCTATCTGCGCATGCGCATCCGCAAGAGCGTCGACGCAGCCGACCGCGCGCCATTCCAGCCCATGGGTAATGATCGCCAGGTCACGCCGGAGAGCTTCGTGCTTGACCCCCGCGCCGAAGCTGACGACATCGAAATGCGCGTCGACGAAACACCCGTCCCCGAAGAGCTGGCCGGTTTGAATGACGAGGAGAACCCCAATGTTCAAAACGGCGCAGTTTGAGGACCGGGCGTTCAAGCCCCTGTCGATTGCGGTCATTGCCGTGTCTGACACGCGGACACTGGAAACCGACACAGGCGGGGCGCTGTTGAAGTCTCTGCTGGAAGCTGATGGGCACATCTGCGCCGACCGCGTTGTTGTACGGGACGATATCCAGCTTATCCGTCAGGCGGTACAAGGCTTTGTCGCTGACCCCAAGGTGGACGTGGTGCTGACCACGGGCGGTACCGGCTTTTCAGGTCGCGACGTCACTCCCGAAGCTGTCGAGCCGCTATTCGACAAACGCATGGAAGGCTTTTCGGTACTGTTCCACCAGTATTCGGCGACCACGGTGGGCACCAGTTCACTGCAGTCACGCGCCACGGCAGGCTTGATCGGCACCAGTTTCGTGTTCTGCCTGCCTGGCTCCCGTGGCGCCTGCCGCGACGCGTGGGAAGGCATTTTGACCCACCAGTTCGATTACCGGCATAAACCGTGCAATTTCGTCGAGCTGATGCCAAGGCTGGACGAGCGCTAGCCGTGTTGCTGATGGGCAACGCTGCAAAGCTGGCGCCCGCAAAAGCCAAATTGGGTCATGACAGCGCGAGCAAGCGCGGCTAGCCTGACTGGTGACAGCACGATGCTGGGAGATCTTTGATGAGAATTATGGACATACGCACGCACCGCTAGACGGGCCGCGCCGCTATGTCGGGCTGCCTGTCAGCTCCTCATCAATTTGATCATCTGCCCCTGGAGGGCATCCCATGTTTCCCAGCTTTGAAAAGCTCGTCGATCCGTTCATGCCCCATGCCGAAACGTCACCCAGCGCCTCTGTCTGGCAGTTTGTTGGCGACAGCCTGAAACCCTTTCACCGCGTCATCGCGCTGAGCCTGCTGCTAACGCTGATCAGCGCGAGCATCGAGGTCTGGCTGATCGGCTATACCAGTTCGCTGGTCGATACGCTGGCACTGGCCGAACCCGCACTGTTGTGGGAAGAGCACGGCCTGGAGCTGATCGGGGCAGCCGCTATTCTCTTGCTGCTCCGCCCCCTCGCCGGCTTTATTGGCGAGGGCCTGGACGACATCGCCTATCGTCCCAATGCCGAAACCCTGATCCGCTGGCGGGCGCATCGTCATGTGCAACGCCAATCGGTCGGCTGGTTCCGGCGCGACCTGTCGGGCCGCATTGCCAATCAGGTGCGCGATATCGGGGCATCAGCGACCGGCGCGGTCTATCAGGTGCTCCACACGCTGACCTATGTGATGATCTATGTGATCGGCTCGACCTTGCTGATCGGCTCGATCGATATCAGGCTGATCACGCCCTTGCTGGTGTGGATCGCCTGTTTTGTTGGCCTGATGGTCTATGTCGTGCCGCGCCTGCATCGCGCCTCGCATGACTTGCAGGGCGCCAATGCCGATCTGACCGGCATGCTGGTGGACGGTTATGCCAATATTGATGTGATCAAGCTGTTCGCCAATCAGGCTGCCGAGGACGCCGAGAGCATGCGGCGCTTTGCGGCCTCCCGCAGCACACTCGTGGCAGTTCAAAAGCTGGAGGTCACGGTCAATGTAAGCATGATTTTCATGGGCAGCCTGCTGATTGTCGGGCTGGTCGGCTATACCGTGGTGCTATGGCAGGCTGGCGGCGCACCGCTGGGGCTGGTTGCGGCCTCGCTGGCGCTGAGCTTTCGCATTACCGGCATGGCTGAATGGATGCTCGATGCGGTGTCGTCGATGTTCACCCATCTGGGGGCCACACGGCAGGCATTGCAGACTGTGGCGCAGCCGCTGGAAGTCGTCGATGCACCCAATGCGCCGGCCTTGACGATCACCACAGGAGCCATCGGCTTTTCCGGCGTCAGCCACCACTATGGCAAGGGCGTCGGCGGGCTGGACGGCGTCAGCTTCGACATTGCTGGCGGCGAAAAGATCGGCATTGTCGGGCGCTCGGGTGCCGGTAAGTCGACACTGGTCAATCTGCTGCTGCGCTTCTTTGAGGCTGAAGCGGGCCAGATCAGCATTGATGGTCAGGACATTGCAACGGTGAGACAGGACAGCCTGCGCGGCGCCATTGCCATGGTGAGCCAGGATGCCAGCCTGCTGCATCGTTCCGTGCGCGACAACATTGCTCATGGTCAGCCCGATGCATCACAGGCCACCATCGCGGCAGCGGCCGAGCAGGCCATGGCGTCGGAATTTATTGCAGGTCTGGTCGATCAACAGGGCCGTCGCGGCTACGACGCCCTTGTCGGTGAGCGCGGCGTGCTGCTCTCAGGCGGGCAGCGTCAGCGCATTGCCCTGGCGCGGGCGATCTTCAAGAACGCCCCCATACTGGTGCTGGATGAAGCCACCTCGGCGCTGGATTCCGAGGCTGAAGCGGCCATTCAGGACACGCTCTATGGCGTAATGGAGGGCAAGACGGTGATCGCCATCGCCCATCGCCTGTCCACCATTGCCCGCATGGATCGCATCGTGGTGCTGGATCAGGGGCGAATTGCCGAGCTGGGATCCCATGACAGCCTGCTTGCCCAGAACGGCATCTACGCTCAGCTCTGGGCGCGGCAATCGGGCGGCTTTATTGGCAACAACTAGCCCTGAGGCGAGCGTGGTCTGGGTGGCGACCTGCGTCGCCAAGGTTAAGTCCCCGCAACATGGTGTTATATATATTTGACATGATGTTCGTTTTAGATGATATAGCGTCATAGATTACAAACATGGAGTGATGCGATGTCTTTACGCGAGAAGAACGCATGGATTGCCGTCGGGATTACCCTGGCGGTCTGGAGCTATTATTTCGGGGCGTTCTGGATCGAAGCATTCGCCGGGATCGTGGACGGGGCTGAAGTGCTGGTGCGATTCCTGGTGTGTATGGGCATTTCGCTGGTGGTGATGATCGGCTTGAATGTGTTTGCCGGCGTCATGAGCAAGAAAAACCTCGATGCCGCTCCCGATGAGATGGAGCGTCACATCGAGGCGCGGGCCGACCGCTTTGGTTTCCGGTTGCTCGAGCTGCTGGTCCCGGTCGGGCTGATTGGCGGGCTGCTGGCCACCGACACCATCAAGGCCGCCTACCCGGCTGATCCCGGCGGCGCCGTGGCGTTGATCTTTGCCAATGGTGTGCTGATGGCTTTCGTCATCACCGAACTGGTGCGCGAAACCACCCATATCATTGCGTTCCGGATGAGCGCGTAATGGCCACGCCGCCTCCCATCAGCAATATCATCCGACGCCTGCGCTTTGATGCGAACGAGATGACCCAGCAGGAGTTGGCCGACCGCATCGGCATGACAAGACAGACCGTTGCCGCCATCGAGCAGAACAAATACTCGCCCTCGCTGGAAGCCGCTTTCCGTATTGCCGAGGTGTTCGAGGTGGAAATCGGCACCGTGTTCCAATGGAAGAAGACCGCCACCGACTGAGCTGACGCCCAGTTCCCCAAAAATCTTGCACAGCCCGAGCAGGGCTGCGGGCGAAGCTTGCCCGAAATCTGGAGATCCTAGATGAAAGCCGCCGTTCAGACTGCCTATGGCGCCCCCGAAGTCGTTACCATCATCGATATCCCCAAGCCCGTTCCCAAGCCGGGTGAAGTGCTCGTGCGCATCGTCGCGACTACCGTGACGTCCGGCGACGCGCGCCTGCGCGCCTTCCGCATTCCGGCTGCCTTCTGGCTCCCGGCCCGGCTGTTCCTGGGTATCTCCAAACCACGCAAGAGCGTTCTCGGCTCTGAGTTCTCCGGCATTGTCGAGGCGGTTGGTGCGGGCGTGACGCGACTGAAAACCGGCGATCGGGTGTTTGGCATGCACGTCTTTGATGCCCACGCCCAATACAAGGTGGTCCCGCAAACCGCGGCTGTCACCGCCCTCCCCCAAGGCATGGATTTCGCCGAAGCCGCCGCCCTGCCCTTTGGCGCCCTGACGGCGCTGCACTTCTTGCGCCTGGCCAAGATTGCACCAGGCCAGAAGGTGTTGATCAATGGCGCCAGCGGCGCCGTGGGCAGCTTCGCTGTGCAGTTGGCCAAGCATTTCGGTGCCGAGGTCACGGGCATCTGCAGCGCCCGCAATCTGGATATGGTGCGGGCCCTGGGTGCTGATCATGTGATCGATTACAGGCAGACTGACTTTTCCCGCAATGGCATCCAGTATGACGTGATCATGGACACTGTGGACACGGTCAGTGTTGCCCAGTTCGAACGAGCGACGCCCCCGACGGGCCAGCTGATCGCCAGCAATGCTGGCGGCGGCATGATGCTGCGCGCTGGATTGCGCAAATTGCTGGGTGGCCGGCAGATCATCGTCGGCGTGGCAGGCGAGCTGTTGGCAGATATCGAGACACTGCGGGATCTGGCGGCAGCGGGTGTATTGCAGGCGACCATCGATAGCCGCGTGCCCTTCACCGAGATTGTCAAGGCGCATGCGCTGGTCGATAGCGGGCGCAAGCGCGGGGCTGTGGTTGTCGAGGTTTCGGCTCCATAAGAAAACGGCGCCCGCTGGGCGCCGTTCTGGATGGTCTAGTGGCCGCCCATGCCGGGCGCGCCGCCTTCGGGCTTGCGAACAAAGAACGCGGTGACGATTGCGAACAGGGAAATGGTCGCGCCCACCATGAATGCCAGCTGGATGCCACCAGCCAGGGCGCTGACGGGCTCCACACCCTCTGCAGCCAGACCGGCGGTGCGAATGCTCATCAAGGCCACGAACAGCGCAATACCAGCGGCCCCGGCGACCTGTTGCACCGAGCCGAGAATGGCGCTGCCATGCGAGTACATTTCCTGCCGCACCGAGCCCAGAGCGGCAGTGAACAATGGTGTGAACACCAGCGCCAGACCGATGCTGATGATGATGTGACCGGTCAGGATGGCCCAGACCGAGGTGTGCTGATCCACCCGGGTCAGAGCCCAAAGCACGATCGAGACCAGTGCCGTACCGGGTACCAGCAACTTGGTTGGACCGATGCGGTCATACAAGCGGCCAACCGATGGCGCGAGCAGCCCCATCAGCAAGCCACCGGGCAACAGCAACAGGCCGGTCTGCAGCGTATCGAGACCCAGAACATTCTGGGTGTAGATGGGCAGCAGGATGACCGTGCCGAACAGGGCCATCATGGCAATTCCCATGGTCAGCACGGACACGGTGTAATTGCGCGATAGGAAGGTGCGCAGATCAAGCAGCGCCTTGTCCTGCCGCGACAGCACGATCTGACGCCAGATAAACGCAACCATGGACACGCCGCCGACCACCAGAGGTAGCCAGAGCGGGAAGGCCGCACCGGCCTGTTCGCCTTCGCCCAGGCTGGACAGGCCATAGACCAGTCCGCCAAAGCCCAGCGCAGACAGGATTACCGAAGCGATGTCGAGTGGCGCATAACGCGGCGTGGTCACGTTCTGCATCTTGCGACTGCCCAGAGCCAGCGCACCCAGTGCGATTGGCAGCATGAGGATAAACATCCAGCGCCATTCGAAATTGGCCAGGATGAACCCGCCAATGGTGGGCCCGATCGCGGGCGCAACCGAGATGACGATGGAGATGTTGCCCATGGTCTTGCCGCGTGTTTCGGGCGGCACCAGCGTCATCACCGTGGTCATTAGCAGCGGCAACATGATGGCCGTGCCGACCGCCTGAATGACGCGACCAAAGATCAGCAGTTCGATGCCGGGCGAGGCGGCGCAGATCAGCGTGCCAGCAGCAAAGACCGACATGGCGAGCATGAAGACGGGCCTTGTGTTCATACGCTGCAGCAGAAAACCCGTAATGGGAATGACAATGGCCATGGTGAGCAGGAAGGCGGTAGTCAGCCATTGCGCGATATTGGCCGCGACGCCCAGATCCGCCATCAGATGAGGGATGGCCACGCTCATCATCGTCTCATTGAGAAAGACGACAAAGGTGGAGCCAAGCAGCAGCGCGATGACGAGTTTGTTGCGGGCAGAGTTGTCGACCTCGCCCGAGGGCAAATCACCCGTGGTTGTTGCGTCAATGGTCATAGAAATCCCTCGAATAAAATAGCAGCGTCGACAGTGCGACGGTTGATGTCTTCCAGCTTCGACAACACCATGAGAAAATGTGGTGACAGCCCGTGTCAGCATGCGTCGGCAACGGGCTGCATATTCGCCGTTGCCCGGCGATGATCAGCATAGAATTCAGATAGGCCCACGCGCCAGCAATTGCCCCGTTGGCGGCAGCGGAGGCCCGGCATATTCCTAAAAATGGCCACGGTCCATCGGGCAGTGCGCATAGCGCGTGTGCGCGTGGCAATCTGTTGCGCTTCTGCCACCACAGGACGTTAACAAACTCGACATCGTTCTTGTTCTGTTCTCGTGGAACTGTTACATCCCGAGACGCGTTGATCAGTCACGATTCGACTGTTGCGCGTTCGGCAGGAGACGTTTTCATGGCCTTTTATCAAGCCCCATCATTTGAAGCTCTCGAGCAACTCAGCCGCAGCCGGGATGCCGATCTGGCACGGCGGGAATTGCTGGATGTCGATCAGGTTCGCGGACGGGGCGCGCAGAGCAATCGCAGCGGCCGGTTTGAAAAGCAGACCCGCGAGTCTTTTGATGACGGCTGGGACAATGTCGAGCCGCTGTCGATCTTCGAGACGGTCGAACACAATGAGCGCGCCAAAACCATCATCACGACCAATGACAGTCCCGACATTGGGTTTGAGCGATCGATCAACGCCTACCGCGGTTGCGAACACGGCTGCTCGTACTGCTATGCCCGGCCCAGCCACGCTTTCCTGGGCCATTCGGCCGGTATCGAATTCGAGCGCGACATATACGTCAAAACCAACGCGGTCGAGGCGCTGCGGACCGAATTGTCTGCCAAGAACTACCGGGTAAAGCCGATCGCCATGGGCACCAATACTGACCCCTATCAACCGGCCGAGCGCAAGCACAAGCTGACGCGCGGCATTCTCGAAGTGATGCTGGCGACCAGACATCCAGTGATGATCACGACGAAGTCGGCGCTGATCACCCGGGATCTGGATCTGCTGACCGAACTGGCCAAGTTGGGGCTGGTAAAGGTGGCGATCTCGATGACCTCGATGGACCACAAGCTGAGCCGCCGCATGGAGCCCCGTGCATCCTCCCCGGCGCGCCGGCTCGAGGCCATTCGCCTGCTCACCGAGGCCGGTGTTCCTGTCGCGGTATTCGCCTCACCAATGATCCCGGCGATCAACGATATGGAACTCGAACGCATTCTCGATGCTGCAGCAGCACAGGGCGCCACCAGCGCGCAGATGATCCTGCTGCGCCTGCCCGGCGAAGTGCGCGACGTGTTCCGCGAATGGTTGCTGCGTCACTTCCCCGACAGGGTGCGTCATGTGCTCTCGCTAGTGCGCGACACACGCGGCGGCAAGGATTACGACTCCCGTTTTGGCACCCGCATGACAGGCGAAGGCCCCTATGCGACCCTGCTGCGACAGCGCTTCGAAAAAGCACGCGAGCGCTACGGCCTGGACGGCAAGCTGCCGGGTCTGCGCAATGACCTGTTCGAGGCTCCCGAAATCGAAAGCGCCCAGATGAGCCTGTTCTAGGCGATCTGGCTGGCGCTGACCCGATCGGCAACGAAGGCGAGCAACGCGGGATCGTCATAGCCGTCGGCCGACAGCACCGCTCCGGCCGCACGTAGCGCTGCGTCATCAAGGCCGGTGCGCATCCCTATCGTGGCAATGCCCGCTGCCGTGGCCGAGGCGATGCCAGTGCGCGAGTCCTCGAACGCCAGCGAATGTTCGGCTTGGGCGCCGAGCAGGCGCAGGCCCTCTAGGTAGGGCATGGGATGCGGTTTGCCATGCGGCAGTTCGGCACCAATCACCACCGCCTTGAAGCGGCTGGTGATACCCAGACCGTGCAGGATCAATTCGGCATTGGCGCGCGGCGCATTGGTGACCGCCGCCATGGCAATACCTGCCGCATCGGCCTGGTCGAGCAGATCAAACAGTCCGGCTACGGCATGGATTTCGGTGGCGGCGAGCTCGCGAAACAAAGCTTCCTTGTCATCCATCACCGCCATGCGTGCATCAGCATCCAGGTCTGGCAGAAAGCGCGCGGCGATATCGACATTGGCCAGCCCCTGTAGTTCACGGACAAAGCGGGCCCGGTCAAAGCTATGGCCAAACGGGGTAAAGCTGCGATTGAAGGCTTCCAGATGCAGCGGGTCGGTGTCGGCCAGCGTGCCGTCAATGTCGAACAGCAGCGCGGCGCCGGGCGTCGGGATCATGAACAGGTCCAGTCTTGGGGGGCAATAGGGGTGGTCAGTATTGGGCAACCTTGCGGGCGAAGCTGGCCATGAAATCAAGCGAGGCCAGAACGCCACGCATCGATAGCCAGACCTCCTCGCTCGCGCCCCCGTCACCGTTCAAGGGCACAGTCATCGTCAGTGCATTGCGCCGCTTCATCTCTTCGAGCAGCGCCGCCTTGCGCACCGGATCGGCTACATAGAACTGGTTGGTGGTGTTGTAGCGCGTCTCAAGATCAGCAACGAAATCGAACTGCATGGTGACGCCGCCATGAAAGTTCAGTTTGAGTGGCCGACTGGTATCGGTCTGCGCCTTGTCAGCGGCCACTGTCACCGCAATATCAAGTTCACCGGTCAGGCGATTGCGCAGCATGGTGAGCTTATAGGCAGGTAGGCCGGCGCTGTTAAGCTGCTGGCTGCCGGTGCTGGCAAAGCAGGAGTGCCCGTAAAAATCGGTAGCGTCATCATCGATCACGTCGGGGCAGGCCGCCAGCCAGTCACGATGATACTCGCGCCATTCGCCATAGGGGTGATGAAAGGGTTCGGCGGCCAGTGGAAAGGTCGCGGCCAGCGTCATAACGAGGGCGAAGCCGAATTTGGCAATCATTGTGTCTTGTTTCCCATGCTGCCCCCAGCGGAAAACCTATAGCAGCCCCGGCGCCAGACGCCACCGCCGGCCTCCAATTTTGTCGGTGTGAATATCGGCTCTGTCCGCAGGCGTGTTGACTTGGCCGGCGTGGGAGCGATGCTGCGCCCATGATGTTCGATTCGACAGTTCAGAGCGCGCCTGACTATTCCCACGAGGCCGAACTCAAGGCACGTGGTGCACGAATTGTGGCTGGGGTCGATGAAGCGGGCCGTGGCCCACTGGCCGGCCCGGTGGTTGTAGCGGCCGTGGTGCTGGACCCCGATGCCATTCCGGCGGGGCTCAATGACTCCAAAAAGCTCAATCAGGAACAACGCGAGGCGCTGTTCGAACACGTGGTTGCTTCGGCGCTGGCCATCAGTGTCGTGGTTGCCCCGCCCTCTATTATCCTGAGCCACAATATCCGGGGCGCCACGCTGTGGGGCATGGCGCAAGCCGCGTGTGGACTGAGCATCCGGCCTGATCGGGTACTGATCGATGGGCGTGATGTGCCGATGGGCCTGCCCTGCGACGGCATGGCGCTGATCGGCGGCGACGGGCGCAGCGTGTCGATAGCGGCGGCCTCGATTGTCGCCAAGGTGACGCGGGACAGGATGTGCGCAATCATGGATTGCGACGCGCCTGCCTTCGGCTTCGCTGGTCACAAGGGATATGGCACGGCCAGGCACATGACGGCGCTGAGTGAGCATGGTCCTTGCCGGCACCACCGCGAGGCCTTTGGCCCTGTGGCACAGGCGCGGCTCAGGTTGACTGCACTGGCCGGTTAGGGCTGCGGAAAGCTACGCCTTAACCTCCTGCTAACCCCTTGCATACGCTCCATTAACTCTGCGGTTCTATAACAGGGTTGTTAGTACTGCGTTAGGGTTAAGTGTATGTTGCGTACCGCGCGTAAGGCTCCAGAAGCCGTTGCGGAAGAGGCACCGCGTCTTCCGATCGATTCCATTCTGGTGGGTGATTGCATCGACCACATGAATGCCCTGCCGGCTGGTTCGGTAGATCTGATCTTCGCCGACCCCCCCTACAATCTGCAGCTCGACCAGGGCCTGACGCGTCCTGACCAGAGCAAGGTTGATGCGGTGGACGACGAATGGGACAAGTTCGACAGTTTTGCCCATTACGACAAATTCACCCGCGCCTGGCTCAAAGCCGCGCGCCGGGTGCTCAAACCGGATGGCGCCCTGTGGGTCATCGGGAGCTACCACAACATTTTCCGGGTTGGGGCCGCCTTGCAGGATCTCGACTACTGGATGCTCAATGATGTGATCTGGCGCAAAGCCAATCCAATGCCCAATTTCCGCGGCACGCGCTTTACCAATGCGCATGAGACGCTGATCTGGGCCGCCAAGAGCCAGAAGAGCCGCGTAACCTTCAACTATGAAGCCATGAAGCTGGCCAATGACGATACGCAGATGCGCAGCGACTGGCTGTTCCCCATCTGCACCGGCTCCGAGCGCCTAAAGGATGATGACGACGAGAAGGTCCATCCGACCCAGAAGCCGGAGGCGCTGCTGTTCCGCATCCTGAATGCGACCACCAAGCCTGGCGATATCGTGCTTGATCCGTTTTTCGGCACCGGCACCACTGGCGCAGTAGCCCGCAAGCTGGGCCGTCACTTCATCGGCATCGAGCGCGAAGACACCTATATCAGTGCTGCGCTCAAGCGCATTGCGGCCATCCGTCCGGGCACCTTTGAGGCGCTGCAATCGGTCACGCCCAAGCGCAAGGAAACCCGCATTCCGTTCGGTTCGCTGATCGAGCAAGGATTAATTGAGCCTGGCACGCAACTCTTCGACTTAACGAAACGTTACTTCGCCATGGTTCGTGCAGACGGCTCACTCGTCTCAGGTTCCCACCAGGGTTCAATCCACAAGGTTGGCGCGCTGGTCCAGGGGGCAGAGGCATGCAACGGGTGGACTTTCTGGCATCACGAACAGGCGGGCCGCACCGCTCCAATCGATGACCTCCGGGCTGGTGTGCGCGCGCAACTCGAATCGATGTCTGCCTGATCCTGACCTCCAATCATCAGGTATTTTGAATTGGCCGCCGGTTTGCCCCGGCGGCCTTTTTTTGTCCTGACGCCGAATCCGTCGCACTGGGACCTTTCACCCGTGATTTTCTATCCCCCAGCGATTGAGTGGTTGGCGGATCATGGGGGCAGAACCGAACACGACAGCATTCGGCAAAACTTAACGATAGTCGCAATGCGACCTGCCTTGGATGCGTGCTCTTAACCCTGCCCGCGCACACTGGTCTGCACCTGCCCGGGATAGATTGTTGTGACTGCACTCGTAGAACTTCACATCGTTGTTGCCGCCGTGCTCGGCGTGCTGTCCATGCTCTGTCTTGTCGCCAGTCTGAGCTTGGGGCGAAATGATGCGCTGACCTGGACGGCGGCGGCGCTAGCCAACGGTACGCTGCAGACGCTGGTCATCGCCTTTGCCTCCGACAGGCTTGTGGAGTTTCTCTCGGCAGCAGTATTGGCGCCGCTCAGTTTTTTGGCCGCGAGTCAGGCCATGGCTTGCCTTGGGCCCGCGTTGGGCCATCGGCTGCGCACCATCATTGCCGTAGGTGCGCTGTCAATGGCCGCCGTGGGCCTGCATCTGATTAACGCGCCATTTCCGGTTCAGGCTGCAGCTTTCGAACTGGCCTGCCTGTTGGCCATGATCGATCTGGTCTGGCGTGTCCGACATCATCCCGCCTCAGGATTGCAGACAGCTTTCAAGTTCGTAGCCTATGCGCTGCTGGCGACGACCGCTATGCGGCTGCTGATGTTACCGCTGCATTTCGGACCAAACGCATCGTTTGAACTGTTCAAGACATCTTTGGCGGAGAATCTGTTCTTTGGCGCGGCCAGCGTCTTGACCCCATTCGCAACCATTCTGCTGCTGGCGCGCATCATTCTTGAAACAACCCAGACCCTGCGACACCGCTCCGAGCGCGATGGTCTGACCGGGCTTTTCAACCGGCGCAGCATGGATGCAAAGGCCGAGACAACGGGACAAGGTGGAGCGGTCATCTTTTGTGACATCGATCACTTCAAGGGGGTCAATGATCGATACGGCCACGGCGCTGGCGACGCCGTAATCTGCAGTTTCGCGCACTTGCTCGACGCGACGGGCCAGACCGCTGGCCGAATTGGAGGCGAAGAGTTTGCGATCATTCTGCCCGGCCGCGAGGCCGATGAGGCCGCTGCGGTTGCCGAAGAGGTGCGCCTTCAGTTTCATCACAGCATCCACGATGCCCTGCCATTGGATGAGCGATTGAGCGCCAGTTTCGGAGTCGCCACCTATGGCGTCCATGAGGCTGCGCGCCATGCCTTCGAGCGCGCAGACGCGGCCCTCTATGCCGCCAAGTCTGGCGGACGTAATCGTGTCGTGGTGCACGGCCCGTCGGCACCGCTCCCGACCCAGCGCTCCACCGACAAACGGCGCGCAGCCTAGCACTTGCCCACTTGGCGTTGGCCGCAGCCTCAAGCGATGGCGATGATTTCAAGTTCGAGCGAACCCGCACTCACCAGTTCACCCACGCCCTTGCCCATAAGGGCACTGGCAATCGGGGAAACATAGGATATCGAGCCCGTCTTGGGATCAGCTTCGTCCTCGCCCACGATACGATAGGTTTGCGTGCGACCATCATCTCTGGAGAAGGTGACGGTTGCACCAAAGCTTACCTCAGTCGGCGCGGCAATCACGGGCATAAGCTGAGCCGTCCGCAGGCGCTCGGTATAGTAACGCAGATCGCGGAACGGATTGGCGGCCTGACGGCGCCGTTCGTTGACGTCCTCAATCTTCATGGCTGCATCATAGGCAACGCGCGCCGCGTCGCGCTGCTGTTCCAGTGCCGCCAGGCCTTCGGCGGTGACCAGATTGGCTGCGCCGGAAATTGGCCGATCGGGCAGCTGGGTCTCTGCGGCAGTCTCGGCGCTGTCTTCCTTGGTGAACGCTACGCTCAATGCTCATCTCCATTGGCGGGGACGCCACGTTTGAAGCCATAATCCCAATTCCGCCATTGGCGCAAATCCGGGTGAGGTTTGGGAACGCCTTCGCCCCAAGATCGTTCCGGGCAGACACATACAGCCAACCCCATTCCACAACCGTTGCCGCGAATGGCGGCTCAAATGCGAGCGGCAAAATAAATCCCGCACGATCACTAGACGACCGGTCTATTCCTTCCTATATGCCGGTCATGATCGAGCCAAGCAAATCAGAACAGACCCGCCAGCGCATCCTGACGACAGGGCGCAAGCTGGTGCTGGGTGTGGGTTTTACCGGGATGGGCCTGCAGGAGTTGCTGAGCGTCAGCGGCGTTCCCAAGGGGTCATTTTATCACTACTTCGCCTCCAAAGAGGCGTTTGGCTGCGCCATGTTGGACGACTATGTCGCTGAGTATCTGGAACGCCTCGACCTTCTGGTGGCAGCGCCCCTGAGCGGTGGCGAGCGGTTGAAGCAGTACTGCCAGGCCTGGCTTTCGAGGGACGCTTCCACTTCGATCCCTGAAAACTGTCTGGTGGTGAAACTCGCCAGCGAAATTTCAGACATGTCCGAGGACATGCGGCTGATTTTTGATGCAGGCGTTATCGCACTGGACGAGCGGATTGAGCGCATTCTGCGCGAAGGCGTGGCGGATGGTTCGATCAAGCCAATTGCGGATCCGGCTGAAGCGGCAAGACTGCTCTACGGCCAGTGGTTGGGCGCAGCGATCCTGTCCAAGCTGAGCAAATCCCAGCAGTCGCTGCGCGATGCCCTCAACGATACGAGCGCACGCTTTTTTCCCTGAACCCATTCGGCCCGCACCCCGCGTGCCAATTCAACAACGACCCAAGAAAGGACTTCGCCATGCGCGCAGCAATCTATGAGACTTTTGGAAATCCCGCTGACGTCACCAAACTGGGCGATGTCGCCCAGCCCAATCCCGGTGCCGGCGAAGTGCGGATCCGCACCATCCTGTCGCCCATCCACAATCATGATCTATGGACCACGCGCGGCAGCTATGGCTACAAGCCGACCCTGCCCGCCATCGGCGGCACCGAAGCTGTCGGCACCATTGATGCCGTTGGCGAAGGCGTCGACGCTGCGCTGGTTGGCAAACGCGTTGCCGCAGCTGGCATTCACGGCACCTGGGCCGAGTTCTTCATCGCCCAGGCCACCGGCATCGTGCCGCTGCCTGATGTGATTTCGGATGAAGCTGCAGCCCAGCTGATCGCCATGCCGTTCAGCGCGATTTCGCTTCTCGATTTCCTCACCGTCAAACAGGGTGACTGGATCGTCCAGACCGCCGCCAATGGCGCGGTAGGCAAGGTTCTGGCTGCGCTGACTGCCGAGCGTGGCATTGGTCTGGTCAATCTGGTGCGCCGTCAGGAAGCGGTGCAGGAACTGACCGATCTGGGCATGACCAATATCGTGGTGACCTCGGACGCGGACTGGATCGATCAGGTCAAGGCCATCACCGGTCCTGATGGCGCCCGCGCTGCCGTGGATTCGGTGGGTGGCGCGGTTGGCGCCGGTCTGGTCGACGTGCTGGGCGAAGCGGGCGAACTGGTGGTGTTTGGCACTGCAACCGGCGAACCCATGCCGCTGAACTCGGGTGCCATCATCTTCAAGCACATCACCATCAAGGGCTTCTGGGGTGCCAAGGTCGGCGCCGCGATGGCCGCTGAAAAGAAGGGCAAGCTCATCGGCGAGCTGGTGACCCTCGCGGCTCAGGGCAAGCTGCCCCTACCCGTTGGTGGCATTTTCGATCTGGCCGATGCCGCCAAGGCGATGGACGCTGCCCTGGTGCCGGGCCGCGCTGGCAAGGTCCTGCTGCGCGCCTAGGTTCCGGTCCGCCAAAACGACGAGGGGCCCGCCACATCGGCGGGCCCTGTTGCCCAAGATGACGGGGCGACTTTCTGCGCCTTCAGCTGGCTTCAAGGGCCGGCGCGAAGAGCAGCTCACCCGCCGGGGCCTCGCCCACGAAGACGATCCGCTGGACAATCCGCGCTTCCAGGTCGCGATAGCTAATTGCCCCATCGCTTGCAAACCCCATTGGACCATAAACTTTGGGATTGCCAATAAGCGCGCATCCTGCGGCGCCCGCTGATCTGAGGCAGTCCAGACCACAGGAAATTAGCGCCCGGCCAATGCCGTTGCGCTGCATGTCGGGCTCTACCGACACCGGCCCCAGTCCATACCAATCCCCGTGAACGCCATTGATGCTCGCCGGCGAAAAGGCGACATGCCCCACAATCCGCCCGTCGATTTCGACGACAAGGGAAAGGGTGAGATCGCCCGACGCCCGCAGTTCGCCAATCAACGACGCCTCGGTGCCATCTGCGAAGGCCATTGGCGCAAAGGCGCGCTCGGTGAGCTGGTGGATGGCGTCCTCGTCGCCAGGTTGTTCGTCGCGGATTATCAAACCTGCCTCCAATCACCATGCAAACGGCGTGGGTCCGCAAGAAGCGTAGCGCAGTTTTGGATGATTGAAAAAGTGCGGCCTATTCCAGCCCGGCTGCCGCCAGCACCTTGCGGAACAAAGTCGGCAGGGCTTCACCCTTGAGCGCTGCAGGCTCGGCCCACCAGCCGCCCTCAAGCGCATCGGGCTCCACCGCGGCGGACCACACCTCGAGCTCAAGCCGGAAATGGGTGAAAATGTGCACCACTTGCCCGCGATGCTGCCACTCGCCGTCCATTGGATAGGTGACCTCAACCAGTTCAGCGGCCCAGTCCGATCCTGGCACTTCGGTCATGCCGCCGAGCAGGCCTTTGGTCGGGCGGCTCTGCAGATAGACGTCGCCTGCCGCGTCGAGCATGACGAAGGCATGGCCCTTGCGCACCGGGCGCTCGGCCTTGGCCGGTTTGATCGGATAGAGGGTGGGTTCGCCCTGTCGGGTAGCAATGCAACCCGGCTGGATCGGACACAGCATGCAGGCGGCCGCACGGGGGGCGCAGATCGTGGCGCCCAGATCCATCATGGCCTGGGCAAAATCGCCGGCGCGTTGCGGCACTGATGCCTGCAGCGCCGCGCGCAATTCCTCCTTGGCCTCGCGCACGGGCACGTCGAGCGCATAATAGCGCGCCAGCACCCGGTCGAGATTGCCATCGAGCACGGCAACCTGTTCGTCAAAACAGATCGCAGCGATGGCCGCGCTTGTATAGGCGCCAATACCCGGCAGGGTTTGCAGACCCGCCGAGGTTTGGGGAAACTGCCCCGCATGCTCATTCACCACCGCCTGGGCGCAGGCATGCAGATTGCGGGCGCGGGCGTAATAGCCCAACCCGGCCCATTCCTTCAGCACGGAGTCCAGTGGTGCGGCAGCCAGATCAAACACGGTTGGCCACAGGCTGGTGAAGCGTACGAAATAGCTTCTGACCGTCGCCACCGTGGTCTGTTGCAGCATCACTTCGCTCAGCCAAACCCGGTAGGGATCGGGGTGCTCTCCTTTTGCGCGGGCCGCTGGCGCGACACGCCAGGGCAGATCGCGGGCATGGCGATCATACCAGGCGAGGACAGACGGCGCGTCGATAAGGGCAGGATCGGACAGGTGCATGGGCGGCAGATTTGGAGTAGGACAGGCCAACGCGCAAGTCCTTCACCCCACAGTGTCACCGCATAGACCCATGGCCAAAGACGATCTTCCAGAACCCAAGCGCCGCAACCGCACCATGAGTGTGGCCGACGTGCTGTCGGGTGCGCTGGATCCGGTGCTGAAAAAGCGTGGCTTCGCCAGTCGCGATATCATCGAACACTGGTCAGTGATGGCGCCAAAGCCCTATGACGAAGTGGCCATTCCCGACAAGCTGAGCTGGCCACGCGGCGAGCGCAGCGCCGAGGGCGCCACGCTGGTGCTGCGCTGCGTGCCGGGCCATGCGCTGGCGATTTCGCATGAAGGCGAAAAGATCGCGGCCGCGGTCAATCGCTATTTCGGCTTTGTGCTGGTGGGCTCTGTCAGATTGTCGGCCGAGCCATTCACACCCGGTTCAGGCAAAAAAGACGATGCTCCTTTTCAACCGAGCGAGAGCGTGATTGCCAAGGTCGGGGCCCAGGTGGCCGAAGTGGAAAACGAGGATTTGCGCGAGGCGTTACGGACATTGGGACACGCACTGTCCACCCGGTCGGAGCGAAATAATGGATAGTGTGTTCACCGAGCAGTGATGAGCATGCCTACTTGCTCCCACATTTGTCCCGTGTAGTGTCGCCGCAAAGAAAAAACAGGAGCGTTAGCCGTGAATTTTACCCGCCGTGACACCCTTATGCTGGCCGCTGCCGCATCGGCTTTGAGCCTGTGCGGGGTCGCCACCGCCAACGCTGCTGAAGGCGACATGGTCGCTGTTGATCAGTTGATGGCGCCCGCCGGTGACTATGTCGACCACGCCGAAGGCAGCCCTGACGCGCCTGTGACCGTGATCGAATATGCCTCACCGACCTGCCCGCACTGCGCCACTTTCGCCAATGAAGTGCTGCCCGATTTCATCGAAGCCTATGTCGATACCGGCAAGGTCTATCTGATCACCCGCCCGTTTGTGCGCAATGTGCTCGATGCGGCTGTGTTCATGCTGGCTGAAGCCGCTGGCCCGGACAATTACCACAATGTGGTCGCCACCTATTTCAAGACCCAGACCACATGGGCCAGTTCGGACAAGCCACGCGACGCGATTCTGGAAATCGCCAAGCAGCTCGGCTTTACCCAGGAAACTTTCGACGCCGCATTGACGAATCAGGCCCTGTTTACCGGGATGGAAGCGGTGCGTGAGCAGGCACTGAACGATTTCGGGCTCGTGGGAACGCCGACATTCTATGTCAACGGCAAGACACTCAGTGGTGACAAGACGCTTGAAGAGCTCGCTGCCGCGATCGACCCGCTTGTGCCTGCCGATTTCGTGGCGCCAACGCCTGTGGCAGCGGACGCAATGGCGCCTGCTGCTGACGCAATGGCTCCAGCCGACGCGATGGCGCCTGCCGCTGATGCGATGGCTCCGGCTGACGCAATGGCGCCTGCTGCCGATGCGATGGCACCCGCTGCGCAATAATCTGAGCTTAGGCAGCGCTACCACGGTGGCGCTGCCATGAAGTTTTCACGCCTTAAACTGCACGGCTTCAAATCGTTCTCTGACGAGACCACTCTTGTCATGGAACCCGGGCTGACCGGCATTGTCGGCCCCAATGGCTGCGGCAAATCCAATCTGGTCGAGGCCATGCGCTGGGTGATGGGCGAAAGCTCATACAAGGCGATGCGTGCCTCGGGCATGGATGACGTGATCTTTTCGGGATCGGGCAATCGCCCGGGCCGCAACTCGGCCGAAGTCACCCTGGTGCTCGACAATTCCGACCGCACCGCCCCGGCTGCGCTGAACAACGCCGATATTCTTGAAGTCACCCGCCGCATTGAGCGCGAGGCCGGGTCGGTCTATCGCGTCAATGGCAAGGAAGTGCGCGCCCGCGACGTGCAATTGCTGTTTGCCGATGCCTCGACCGGCGCCCATTCTCCCGCCATGGTGCGCCAGGGTCAGATCGGCGAGCTGATCGCCGCCAAGCCCACTGCCCGCCGCGCATTGCTCGAAGAGGCCGCCGGCATTTCGGGGCTGCATTCGCGCCGCCATGAGGCCGAATTGCGGCTGCGGGCTGCCGAGGCAAATCTTGAACGCGTCGATGACATTATCGCGCAGGTCGAAACCCAGCTGGAAACCCTCAAGCGCCAGGCCCGTCTGGCCACGCGCTATCGTGGGCTGAGCGGCGATATTCGCCGCGCTGAAGCCACACTGTTTCACATTCGCTGGGTCGCCGCGCGCTACGCCGAAAAAGAGACTCAAGCCCAGCAGGCGGTGCTGGTGCGCGAACTGGCCGATGCCACCCATCTCGAATTGCAGGCGCAGAAAAAGCTCGAAGCCGCTGATGCGGCCCTGCAGCCCTTGCGTGATCGCGAGGCGGTCACCGGTGCCGTGCTGCAGCGCTACACTATTCTGTCGGAACAGCTGGCCGAGGAAGCGCGGCGCGCCAGCCAGCGTCAGGCCGAACTGCAGGATCGTATTCGCCAGCTAGCCGCCGATGGCCAGCGTGAGCGTGATCTGGTGGCCGAGAGCGAAACGACGCTGGCGACCAATGCTGAAGAACTCGGCAAGTTGCAGGCCGATGGCGCGGCCGCTCAGGCCGATTTTGACATCGCCCGAGGTGACGCTGACGCCGCCAAGGCTGCTGTTGCCGCTGCTGAGATCGAAGCCCGCAACGCTGCAGATGCGCTGGCTCAGGTGCGGGCACGCCGCGATCAGGCCGAGCGCAGCAAGCGGGATGCGGACACCCGCATGGCGCGGCTGACCCAGCAGATTGCTGATGTCGAAACCGAAGCCCGCAACATCGCTGCCAGACTCGATGCCGATGAAACGCTGAACCAGAAACGCACGGCGCTTGTCGAAGCACAAAGCCGCACGGTGGAAACCGAGCAGGCTGCCACCCTTGCCGAAGAGGCTACCGCTGTCGCCCAATCCAAGCTTGACGCTGCCCGGCCGCGTCTGGCCGAGATCGATGCGGCGCTGAACCGGCTGGAAGCCGAAGCTACCACGCTGGGCAAGATGCTCAACGTGGGCTCCGGTCTGTGGCCGGCCATTGTCGACGAACTCAAGGTAACGCCGGGCTACGAAACCGCCCTGGGTGCGGCGCTGGGCGACGATCTTGAAGCCAGCTCGGATGCCGGTGCGCCCATGCACTGGTCTGTACCGGTCGATCATAGTGATGATGCCGCCCTGCCCCAGGCCGCCGAGCCCCTGTCGCGCTACGTTACAGGCAGCCCTTTGCTTAAGCGCCGTCTCGACCAGATCGGGCTGATCCACGCTGTTGACGGACCCAGCCTGATGCACGCGCTCAAGCCGGGCCAACGCCTGGTCACACTTGAGGGTGCGGTCTGGCGCTGGGACGGTTTCATTGCTGCAGCCGACGCCCCCAGCGCCGCCGCCCAGCGCTTGGCGCAGCGCAACCGTCTGGCCGAACTGGACGAGGAAATCACCCGCACCAAGGGTGAACGCAATGGCTGGAAGCGCGACGTGGATGCACTGGTCGCCGCGCTTGACGGCGCCCGTCAGGATGAGCGGCACAAGCGTGAAGCCTGGCGCGCTGCGCAACACGCCATTGGCGCAGCCCAGACCGAAGTCGACAAGGCGCAGCGCGCCATTGGCGACCTGACAACGCGACAGTCGACGCTCGAAGAAGCCCGCCTGCGCCTTGCCACCAGCCTGGGCGAAGCCGAAGCCCAGCGGGGCGAAGCCGAACAGGCGCTGGCCGCTGCTGGTACCGAGGACGATGCCGCCAGAATTGCTGATGCCAAACAGGGCGTGCTGACCGGCGCGCGCGAACGGGCAGATCAGGCTCGGCTCAAGCTGGGCAGCTTTGAAACCGCGGCTCAGATGCGGCGGGGCCGTGTGGCGCAGCTAGAGCGCGACACCCAGAGCTGGAGCCGCCGCCGCGACAGCGCCAGAGCGCAGCTATCAACGCTTGATCAGCGCACCGCCGAAGTTCAGGCGCAGCTGGAAACTGCGAGCGAAACACCCGATGGCTTTGCCGCTCGCCGCGCGCAGCTCGACGATCAGATCGAGACGGCGAAGATCGAACACAAGGCGGCAGGCGACAGCTTCAATGTGGCCCAGACCAGTCTGCGCGAGGCCGACAAGACTCTGCGACTGGCCAGCGAGACACTCTCGAATGCACGGATCGAGCTGACCCGGATCGAAGAGCGCGTCAAAGGCTTCATCGCCCAGCGCCAGCAGATCGAACGCCAGATTGAAGAAACGCTGGATATCCCGGCTTCCAGAACGCTGGAAGCCTCAGGGATCAAGGCTGAAGAATCGCTGCCGACCGAAGCGGCAACCGAGCAGAAGGTTGATCGGCTCAAGGCCGAGCGCGAGCGCCTGGGCGGGGTCAATCTGTCGGCCGAAAGGGAAGCCATCGAGGTTCAGGAAAAGCTCGACCTGATGGTCAACGACAAGAACGATCTGATCGAGGCCATCGCCAAGCTGCGCACCGGCATTTCCTCGCTCAACCGCGAGGGCCGCGCTCGGCTTAACGAGGCCTTCGTCAAGGTCAACGAACATTTCCAGGAGCTGTTCACCACGCTGTTTGGCGGCGGCACGGCCGAGCTGACCTTTGTCGAAAGCGACGATCCGCTCGAGGCGGGTCTGGAAATCATCGCCCGGCCACCCGGCAAGAAGCCCCAGACCATGACGCTGCTCTCGGGTGGCGAGCAGGCCCTGACCGCGATGAGCCTGATCTTTGCAGTGTTTTTGACCAATCCTGCGCCGATCTGCGTGCTCGACGAAGTCGATGCGCCGCTTGATGACGCCAATGTCGAGCGCTTCTGTAATCTGCTCGATTCCATGCGCCAGCGTACCAATACGCGCTTCATGGTCATCACCCACAATCCGATCACCATGAGCCGCGTTGATCGCCTGTTCGGCGTCACCATGGCCGAACGCGGGGTCAGCCAGCTGGTCTCAGTCGACCTGACCACAGCCGAGACGTTTCTCGAAGTGGGATGAAGCTCCTCGGGCCCGCTACTGCTGCGGTTCCAGCGACTTGAGATAGGCGATGATCGCCGAGGCCTGTTCGGGGTCGAACTCGAATTGCGGCATTTCGGGGTGGGCGGTCACGATTCCCTCGACCAGCGCCTCGCTGAGAAACGACACATCATAGCGCAGGTGGAGTTCGCGAAAGCGCGGCGCGATGGCCAATGGACTGTTGCCCGTTGACTGTGTGGCATGACAATCGGCGCAATACATGCTCACCAGCGCCTGTCCCTCGGCAACGCGATCAATGTCCTGGGCGACAAGCGGACCAGTGCCGAGCAGCACGAGCGTGGTGATCATTATGGCCTTGGGCAGGATCATTGCAGTCTCCGGGATCAAAGCAGCATCAAGACCGACAGGACGTCGGACACGAGGCGCGATCGATCAACCCTATGCCCATGCAGGATCGGCGCATTGATTGGGATCAACTGGTGACGCAGCGCGGACCTTGTGAGGGCTTGGCCCCACGCACCCAAACGCCCCTTTAGTCCCCACCATGTGATCGGACACGCCAAGCACTGTGCCCACCGTCAAAACGAGGACCGCTTATGGTGTCCGCATGCCCGCTGGCAGTCGAGAATCCCCTGTCCCTCGCCCTGACTTCGCCACGTTCAAGGGTGGACAGCATGCCGCACCCCCGCGTCACGTCTTTTTCACCTGCAATAACAACAGCTTACAGTCGGTAAGGTTATCTTGACACTCTCGGACCCCACTACTATGTTGCGCGCGACTTAAAAGGGCGTCCCGAAAACAACGGGGCACGGCCGACCGAGGAGTGAGCGGATGGCAAAACCGCAAGACACCAAAGGTCAGTCCGACAGCGCCCAAGGGGTGACGCACGATCTTGCATCGCGCATTGCCCTGGCCAAGCGGGATCGCGCCGTCGAGGACAACAGAGCCTCGGCTGAAGCATCCCCGGAGATGAGCGGTATGGCGCGCGGCATGCGCATCGGTACCGAGTTCATCGCCGCGATCCTGGTGGGTGCCGTATTCGGCTACCTCATCGATCTTGGCCTGGGGACCAGCCCCTGGGGTTTGCTCATCATGTTGTTGGTGGGCTTCGCCGCTGGAATACTCAATGTCACCCGCGTGGTGGCGCAAATGAATGCCGCATCGCCTGCCCCGGCTGGGTCCGATATGGGACCTGACGAGACAGACGAAGATGATAACGATGACGCTTAGAGGGCTCTATCTTGGCCGGTACTGATCCGATCCACCAATTCGTCATCGAGGACATGTTCCCGCTGTTTACCGTTGGCGGTGACGGCACCGAGGGTTCTGGCCTCAATTTCGCTTTCACCAATTCGGCGCTGTTCATGGTCGCAACCGTTGCGATCATCGCTCTGTATCTGATCCTGTCGACCGGATCGAAGAGTGTGGTGCCAAATCGGGCGCAGCTTCTCAGCGAGCTGGTCTATGGCTTCGTGGCCAATATGGTGCGAAGCGCCGCCGGCACCGCCGGCATGACCTTCTTCCCGCTGGTGTTCAGCCTGTTCACTTTCATCTTCGTGGCCAACATGCTCGGCATGGTGCCGTATTTCTTCACTGTGACCAGCCACATCATCGTCACCTTCGCGCTGTCGATGCTGGTGTTCCTGACCGTGGTGATCTACGGCTTCGCCAAGAACGGCCCGAAATTCCTCAAGCTGTTCGTGCCTTCAGGCGTGCCCGGCTACATTCTCCCCATCGTGGCGCCAATCGAGTTCATCTCGTTCATGAGCCGCCCGATCTCGCTTTCCGTGCGTCTGTTCGGCAATATCCTTGCCGGTCACATCACGCTCAAAGTCTTCACCGGTTTCATCGTCACCATGAGTAGCCTGGGTTTCCTGGGTATTCTGGGGTCGGCGCTGCCGCTGATCATGGCCGTTGCGCTCACCGGCCTTGAGTTTCTCGTCGGTGCTGTTCAGGCTTACGTTTTCGCTGTCCTGACCTGCATGTATCTCAACGACGCGATCCACCCATCTCACTAACTACCAGTCACGGCGGGCTGTTCCGCCAGAACCCCCGCTTAAAAGTCGCTTGAAAGGACTATTATAATGGAAGCTGAAGCCGCAAAGTACATCGGTGCCGGTATTGCTTGTTTCGGTATGGCTGGCGCCGCCATCGGCGTTGCCAACATCTTCGGCAACTTCCTGTCGGGCGCCCTGCGCAACCCGTCGGCTGCTCCGAGCCAGTTCTCGAACCTGATCTTCGGCTTCGCCGTGACCGAAGCTCTGGGCATCTTCTCGTTCCTGGTTGCCCTGATCCTGCTGTTCGTCGTCTAAGACGCTACGCTGCGATCACGATCTTCCGCAGCCGGGCTCGGTCCGGCTGCGCGCTATTCTCCGGCGTGATGCCGGCTGACCGGATTTAACGGGACCTCACCTGATGGTAACGCAAGCTTACGCCGAAGAAGCGGCTGTACCGGCCGAAGGGCAAGTCGACGCGCATGGCGCCACCGATGCAACCCACGCCGACCCCACCGCTGATACTCATGCCACGACCGAAGCCCATGGTGGCGAGCATGATTCGGGCGTGTTCCCGCCCTTTGACCCAGCAACATTCCCATCGCAGCTGCTCTGGCTCGCCATTACCTTTGGTGCGCTCTACCTGCTGATGAGCAAGATTGCCCTGCCCCGCATTGGCGGCATTCTGGAGAACCGCAAGGCGATCATGGATGCCGATCTGGCAGCCGCCGACGCCTCGCGTCAGAAGACCGATGCAGCGATTGCCGCTTATGAAGCCGCTCTTGCTGCGGCCAAGGCCAAGGCTCAGGGCATTGCCAATGAGAGCCGCGAGGCAATCCAGGCTGATCTGGCTGCCAAGCGTGGCGCTGTCGAAGCTGATTTGACCTCCAAGGTCGCGGCCGCTGAGACCCGCATCGCAGCCACCAAGGCTGAGGCGCTGACTCACGTCGATGAAATCGCCACCGAAACTGCCCAGACCGTCGTGACCCAGCTGGTCGGCGATGTGTCGGCTGACAGCGTTCGCGCTGCGGTCGCCAAGGCCAAGGAGTAAGCGAGATGGAATTCGACAATAGCTTCTACGCTCTTGTAGCGCTGGTCATCTTCCTGGGTCTGGCGATGTATTTCGGCATTCCCAAGATCATCGGCGCCATGCTGGACAAGCAGATCCAGAAGATCGCCGACGATCTGGCCGAAGCTAAGAAGCTGCGCGAAGAAGCCGCTGCCCTGCTCGTTGAATATGAGCAGAAGCGTGTGGCTGCAGAAGGCGAAGCCGAAGGCATCATCGCCGCTGCCAAGGAAGAGGCGACCCGCCTCACCGCCGAGGCACAGGCATCGCTGGCTGATCTGGTCGCCCGTCGCACCAAGTCGGTGGAAGACAAGATCGCTCAGGCGGAAGCTCAGGCTGTCGCTGAAGTGCGTGCGCGCTCGGCCGACGTCGCCATCGAGGCAGCCCGTCTGGTGCTGACCGACGAGATGAACCGCAAGGGCGGTGAAGTCGTCGACAAGGCCATCGCCGATGTGGGCAATCGCCTGAACTAGGGTTTGGCGCGTTCAAGATTCGAAGGCGGGCAGCAATGCCCGCCTTTTTTGTTTGGCTGGGCCCCTTGGTGCCTCCCCTGACAGTGCAGGTTGGCAGGCAGGCAGCACAAATCACTGTACCCATGCACCGGGCGCGATTGACGCCCCGCGGAATCTCAACCATGGTGAAATCACTGCGGGAGAGACTGGTTTTTCTCCAGCGCCGAAGGAGCAACCGCCCCGGAAACTCTCAGGCCAAAGGACCGCAGGACGCTACAACTCTGGAAAGCGGATCGGCATATTGCCGGGTCCCACCGAAGGAGCAACCGGCGCTCAGCCGGGAAATCTCTCAGGTGATCAGGACAGAGGGGGCACGGAACTCGCCGCAAGGTGAGTGCAATCGTGTCACCGAGTTCATATCCGGAAAGAGTTGATGGCCCAAACCACAGCCCAAGACCTCAAGACCACCCCATTGTTCGAGCGTCACAATGATGCTGGCGGCCGCATGGTCGAGTTCGGGGGCTACAGCCTTCCCGTACAATACCCCGCCGGCATCATGGCCGAGCACAAATGGACCCGCGAAGCCGCCGGCCTGTTTGATGTTTCCCATATGGGTCCCAGCTTTTTGCGCCTGAGCAGTCCCAGCGGCGACGCCGAGGCCGATCATGCCGCGATTGCCGCCATAATCGAACCGCTGATCTGTGGCGACATTGCCGGGCTCAAGCCCGGCCAGATCCGCTACACCCTGCTGCTCAATGAAACCGGCGGCGCCATTGACGATCTGATGGTAGCCCGCTCTGCCACCACGGCGGGCGAGCTTTATATTGTGGTCAATGCCGGCACCAAGGAGGGCGATTTCGCCCGTATCGCAGCCGCTGCCGGGGACCGCGCCGAACTGGTGCGCGCCGATGACGGTGCGCTGATGGCGCTGCAGGGCCCGCAGGCTGTTGCAGTTGCGGCAGTCTTGCTGCCCGGCGTGGCTGAACTGGGCTTCATGCAATACACCCCCATCGAGTGGCAGGGCGCCATCCTGATGGTCGCGCGCGCTGGCTATACCGGCGAAGACGGCGTTGAAATTCTGTGTCCAGCCGACAAGGCACACGCGCTGTGGGACACGCTTCTGGCCGATGAACGCGTCAGGCCAGTTGGCCTTGGCGCCCGCGACAGCCTGCGTCTGGAAGCCGGTCTGCCGCTCTATGGCCACGACCTGAACGAAACCGTTTCTCCGGTTGAAGCCGGTCTTGGTTTTGCCATTTCCAAGCGTCGCCGCGAGGCCGCTGATTTTCCCGGCGCCAAGCGCATCCTGGCTGAACGCGAAAACGGTCCGACCCGCATCCGTGTCGGCCTGATCGTGGCCGGCGCCCCGGCCCGCGAAGGCGCCGAAATTCTCGACGCATCCGGCACGGCGATTGGCGTGGTCACCAGCGGCGGTTTCGCGCCCTCGCTGGGCAAGGCCATCGCTCTGGGATTTGTGCCGCCCAGCCACGCCGAGATCGGCAACACGCTGCAGGTCAGCGTGCGCGGCCGTGCCCAATCTGCCGAAGTGGTGGCGACGCCCTTCGTGCCTCATCGTTATTTCCGCAAGCCCAAAGCCAGTTGAGGGATCGCTCATGACCACCAAGTTCACCCCTGATCACGAATATATCCGCGTCGAGGGCGCTACCGGCGTTGTGGGGATCACCCCCTACGCTCAGGAAGCGCTGGGCGATATCGTCTTTGTAGAGCTGCCCAGCGTCGGCAAGGTGCTCAAGAAGGGCGACGAAGCTGCTGTTGTTGAATCTGTCAAAGCCGCATCGGAAATCTATGCTCCGGTCGCGGGCACCGTCACCGAAGTCAACGAAGCGCTGTCGGGCGAACCCGGCCTGATCAACACCGATCCCGAAGCGGGCGGCTGGATCTACAAGATCGCCATCGCCGATGCCGGCGAGCTCGACGCCCTGCTTGATGATGCGGCCTATGCCGATTTGACGAAGTAACGGACACTCATGCGCTACCTCCCCCATTCCGAAGCCGAACGCACCGAGATGCTTGGCGTCATCGGTGCAGCCAATGTCGATGCTCTGTTCAGCGCCGTCCCCGAGGGCGCGCTCAAGAGCTTTGATCTCGGCCTGCCAGCCCACAGCCCAGAATTTCTGGTCGAAGCCCATATGCGGGCTCTGGCCGGCCAGAACCATGCCGGGTCCGATGGTCCGTTCTTTGTTGGTGCCGGCGCCTATCGCCACCATGTGCCAGCCACGGTCGATCATCTGATCCAGCGTTCGGAATGGCTGACCGCCTACACGCCCTATCAGCCGGAGATCTCGCAGGGCACCCTGCAGATGCTGTTTGAATTCCAGACCCAGGTGGCCAAGCTCACCGGCATGGATGTGGCGAACGCATCGCTTTATGACGGCTCCACCGGCACCGCTGAGGCCGTGCTGATGGCCCGCCGCCTGACCAAGCGCAACAAGATCGTGCTCTCGGGCGGTCTGCACCCGCATTATCGCGACGTCGTCCGCGCCTATCTCAAGGACGATGCCGATCTTGAATGCCTGTCGGCATCGCCTGAAGGTCAGGGCGACATTCTCGATCATATCGATGAGCAGACCGCGGCCATTGTCGTGCAGACGCCCGATTTTTATGGCCATCTGCGCAATATCAAGACCGCTGCCGATGCGGCACACGCCAAGGGCGCGCTGCTGATCGTGGTGATCACCGAGATTGTCTCGCTGGGCCTGCTTGAAGCTCCCGGCGCGCTGGGTGCCGATATCGTGGTGGCCGAAGGCCAGTCGATCGGCAATGCGCTGAACTTTGGCGGCCCCTATCTGGGCCTGATGGCAACCCGCAAGGAGTTCATCCGCCAGATGCCCGGTCGTGTCTGTGGCGAAACCGTGGATGCCGAGGGACAGCGCGGCTTTGTGCTGACCCTGTCCACCCGCGAGCAGCATATCCGCCGCGAAAAGGCGACGAGCAATATCTGCACCAATTCGGGTCTGTGCGCACTTGCCTTCTCGATCCACATGGCGCTGCTGGGTGAAGCTGGATATGTCCGGCTTGCCCGCCTCAACCACGCCAATGCCTGCAAGCTGGCCGATGCGCTGGAAACCGTTCCCGGTGTCGAGGTTCTCAACAGCACCTTCTTCAATGAAATGACCATCCGTACCAGCCAGCCCGCTGCCGCGCTCATCGAGCGTCTGGCCAAGCGCGGCATTCTGGCCGGCGTGCCGGTCAGCCGCCTTGAGCCATCAGCTGTTGGTGTCGAAAAGCTGATCGTGCTGGCGGCGACCGAGCTGACCACTGATGGTGATATCGCCGCCCTGTGCAGCGCCCTGACGGAGGAACTGGCATGAGCATGAACAATCAGGGTCGCCCAACCGGTACGGGCACTTCGGGCTTTGCCTCCACATCGGGCTCATCCATGTTGCCCAATGAACCGCTGCTGTTCGAGATCGGCGATACCGAACACTCCGGCGTCGACCTGCCCGACGCCAAGATCAGCAATGCCCGCCTGGGCGGTTTTGAGCGCAAGCTTCCCCTTGATCTGGCTGGCCTCACCGAGCCCGAGGCAATGCGGCACTATGTCCGTCTCAGCCGCCTCAACCACTCGATCGATAGCGGCATGTATCCGCTGGGTTCGTGCACGATGAAGCACAATCCGCGCCTCAACGAAAAGATGGCCCGCCTCCCCGGCTTTGCCGATATTCATCCGCTGCAGCCGGTCTCGACCGTGCAGGGCGCGCTCGAACTGATGAACGAACTCAGCCACTGGCTGATGACGTTGACCAACACAGCTGCCGTCGCGCTGAGCCCCAAGGCCGGCGCCCATGGCGAATTGCTGGGCATGATGGCGATCAAGGCCGCGCAGGAAGCGGCCGGTCAGGGTCATCGCAAGATCGTGCTGGTGCCCGAAAGCGCCCACGGCACCAACCCGGCAACTGCAGCTTTTCTGGGCTATTCGGTCAAGGCTATCCCGGCCCGCACCGATGGCACGGTGGACGTGCAGGCGGTCAAGGATGCCCTTTCACCCGAAGTGGCGGCAATCATGCTGACCAACCCCAATACCTGCGGCCTGTTCGAGCCTCAGGTGATCGAGATTGCCAAGGCGATCCACGATGCGGGAGCGTTCTTCTACTGCGATGGTGCCAATTTCAACGCCATTATGGGTGTGGTGCGGCCGGGCGATCTGGGTATCGACGCCATGCACATCAATCTGCACAAGACCTTCTCGACGCCGCATGGCGGCGGCGGCCCAGGTGCGGGTCCAGTGGTGCTGTCGGCGGCGCTGGCTCCCTTTGCGCCGGTGCCCTTCGTGCGCAAGGGCGATAAGGGCCTGGAGCTGGTCGAACACACCCAGACCGGCGCTCTGGGCCGCATCACCGCCTTCCAGGGCCAGATGGGCATGTATGTCCGCGCCCTGACCTATATGCTCAGCCATGGCGGCGACGGGCTGGCTCAGGCGGCAGAAGACGCAGTGCTCAACGCCAATTACATCAAGGCTCGCCTTGAGCATGTGTTCTCGGTGCCATTCACCGATTACCCGACCATGCACGAGGCGCTGTTCGACGATAGCTTTCTGGATGGCACGGGCGTTACCACGCTCGATTTCGCCAAGGCGCTGATCGACGAGGGTTTCCACCCCATGACCATGTACTTCCCGCTGGTGGTGCATGGTGCGATGCTGATCGAGCCGACCGAAAGCGAATCCAAGCAGACGCTGGACCGCTTCTGTGACGTGATGGAAGAACTCGCGCTCGATGCCAAGGCCGGCAATTCCGAGCGTTTCACCGCAGCTCCGCTCAATGCCCCGCGCCGGCGCCTTGATGAAACCCGCGCTGCGCGCTCACCCATTCTGAAATGGGAACGGCCAGACGATCTGCCCCAGGCAGCCGAATAAGACAAAGGGCCCGTGGATCACTCCACGGGCCCTTTTGCATTCGAACTGGATTGTCGCAATCAGTTGCGAGTGTCGAAGCCGACCCAGATGGTGATGTCCTCGCCGCCCAGATAGGGGATGGCGACATTCTCGATCACCTTGACGAATTCGGCGGACCGGGCGGTCGCATCGATCGGCACGGCAATGGTATATTTTTCCGAGAAGATGGCCTGCCCGTCGCGCTCGACGGCAAAGCGGATCGGAGCATTGACCGTTGTCTGCTTGCCCTGAGGGCCCAGCAGCACGCGGCCGGTAACACCCATATTGACGTTGATCAGGCCGTTCGACACCACGCAATTGCGCGTGCTCTCGTCGATCACGCCCTGATATTGCAGCGCGCGGGCGTCGCCCGTCTTGCCGCTACCATAGTAGAACATGGCTTCGCTGCCGGGGCGCACGCGGATCGGCGGGCACTGGCTGGCGATGGCTGGCAGGGCACTGCTCTGGGCCTGGGCGACCGCTGCAGGCGTCGCTGTGGCGTTTTGCAGGGTCTGTGTCTGGGTGGCGCTGCCGCCGCCAAACATGCTGCCCATCGAGCAGCCAGCCAGCAAGACTGCGGCGGAGGCGGCTGCGGACAGGCGCAGAGCCAGGGGCGTGAATGTGGTCATCAGCAAATCTCCTGGCGCGATATTAGCTGTTGGCGGCTTCAAGGGCCATCAGAATAGCAGGGGCACCGCTGGCACCGACGCCTGGGCCATCTTCCACGAAGATATCCTGCACGACGCCGTCCCGGATCAGCATTGCTGAGCGTGCCAGGCGTGGGCCCATGCCGGCGGCCGTCAGGTCCAGTTCAAGACCAAAGGCCTTGGCCAGTGCACCATTGCCGTCAGCGATGAAATCGATCTGGCCCAGAGCGCCGGTGTTTTCCGCCCAGGCTTTCATGACGTGATGATCATTGACCGCTGCGCAGATAATGCGCTCGACGCCTGCCGCCTTGAGCTTGGGCTGGTTGGCCAGAAAGCCGGGCAGATGATTGACGTGGCACGTCGGGGTGAAGGCGCCGGGCACGGTGAACAGAACCGTCACCCCCTGCCCCATCACTGCGTCGGTGGTGGTGTCGGAGATGCCGTCGGCATTGACGAGTTTGGTCGGCACGGACGGTAGCTTGCTGCCGCGTTCAATCATATTCGGTAGACCTTATGACTATGGCTGCCAGCAGCAGCGCTTCACCACGCTCAATTGCTTCCGGAATAAGGGGCTTTGCCGGCCCAGACAAGGCCTTGGAGGGGTTTCCCCGTGCCGTGTCTAGTCTGCCAGTTCGACAGCGACCGAGCGCTCGATCTCGAAGGCGCCCATGTCGGTCATAAACGTCAGTTCGACGCGCTGATCACCCAGATCAGTATGATCGGCCTCCCCTAAAACCGGGATCAGCACTAGGTTCGGTTCCGGGCTTTTTTGCGGCGCGCCAAACAGCGGTTCACCGCTGGCCGTAGCGGCAATCAACGAGCCGGGATCAAGCGCAGGATCGCTGATCGGAATTTCAAGCATATTGGTGCGCGCGTCGAACACCACGTCACCGATGGGCTGGGCGTAGTCGTCCCAATCGATGGGCGACATGGCCAGCGCCTGCCGCAACCGCAGACCGTTAGCGCGATCGGGGCTGCCATCATCAAGCGCCAAGGAGAACTGCGCCTGAGCCGGGACGCAAATATCGGAGCAGATCCCCAGAATGGCCGAGAGGTCCACCTGAGTGGCACCGGGTGCCAGCGCCACATCAATGGGCAGCACGGTGGGGCCGAAATAGACATAGTCCAGATAGCCACCGGTCATATCCAGCGTCGGATAAGGCCAGAGGATTTCGTGCCCAAGTACCCCGTCTGTCGCGCCGAAATCCAGTTCAGTCGGCAGTCCACTCTCGCCCGGCACACGCCAATAGGTCTTGGTGTCGGCAGGCATATCGATTTCGATGCCCATCAGGGTGTGGCCACTCGGCTTGATCTGGCCTGTGCTGATCAGCCGAATCTTGACCCCGGGGGCCACCTCCTGCCACGGCGTTTCGCCCGCAATGGCAGGCAGCACTAAAACGGACAATGCAAACGACAGGATAATTGGACGCATGGGATGGATTTAGCGCAGTCCTGTGTGAAGAAACAGCTAGGACGCCATCAGGCCTTCGTGAAGACCAGCAGGCTCATTCGTTCACCGGCAACTTGGCAGTGCCACAATGGACCCCTACAATGGGGTTATGAAATCTCTTGAAGGACAATTCCTCGTCGCCATGCCGGACATGGATGATGAACGCTTTGCAGAAAGCGTCATCCTGCTGGTCGGCCATGGCGAAGAGGGCGCAATGGGGCTGGTGGTCAACCACGAACTGGCCAATCTGCGCTTTGCTGACATTATCGACGAGCTTGATCTGGGTGAGGCGGATAATCTCATCAAGGTTCCCGACGCCATCCGCGATCGCGCCGTGATGCGCGGCGGTCCGGTCGAAAAGGGGCGCGGTTTCGTGCTGCACTCTTCGGACTATGAAAGCGGCAATACCTATCCTGTTGCAGGCGGGGTCAGCCTGACGGCCACGCTGGACGTTCTCAAGGCCATCGCCTTCGGCCCCAAGCCGACATCGTCGCTGTTCGCACTGGGCTGTTGCGGCTGGAGCCCTGGCCAGTTGGAAGACGAGTTGGCCAATAATGGCTGGCTCACCGTGCCCTTCTCACGCGCCCTGCTGTTCGAGACACCCGTAGAAGACCGCTATGAGGCTGCGCTGGCGAGCCTGAACGACAATATCAACCGGGCCACGCTGAGCCCGGATGCCGGTCACGCCTAGCGACCAAGCTGAGCGGCGAGCTTCTTGCCAAATTCGGGACCTGTCATTGCCGCGCCAAAGGCATAGCCCTGGGCATAGCGACAGTTCAGGGTCCGCAGGCGGTCCAGTTCCTCAGGCGTCTCGACGCCTTCGGCAATCACCATCAGATCAAGATCGCTGGCCAGGGTAACAACCGATTTGATGATCGGACCCTGGGTATGGGCGATGCCATTGCCTTCGCTGATCTTCACGAAGGGCTGCGGGATCTTGATGGTGTCAAACGGGAAGCGGTGCAGATAGCTCAGCGAGGAGTGCCCGGTGCCGAAATCATCGAGCGCCAGACCCAGTCCCAGATTGCGCAGCGCCTGCAGCATATAGGCGGAGTGCTCGGGATTGGTCATCACCTGGCTCTCGGTAATCTCGAGCTTGAGGTGATGGGCCAGTTCCTTGTCCTGGCTGACCAGACTGCGCATGTCATTGAGCAGCGTCTCGGTCGCCAGCTGGCTGGGCGACAGATTGACCGAGATGAAGAAATCCTCGGGGAGACCGAAGGCAATCATCCAGTCCTTGGCCTGGGCAGCAGCCTGTTCAAAGGCCAGGCGTCCCAGCTTTTCGATCTGCCCCGAGCGCTCGGCCAGTGGCACGAATTCATCGGGATTGACCACGCCACGGGTGGGGTGGGTCCAGCGCATCAGCGCTTCGGCACCAACCATCTGGTTGGTCTGAATGTCCATTACAGGCTGGAACTGCACATGCAGTTCGCCTTGTTTCATGCCGCGCTCGAGGTCTTCCTCGCTGGCACGGTTATAGGCGGCAATCGAGCGTGCTGAAGCGCGGTAGGCCTCGATGCGGTCGCCACCCAGTCGCTTGGCATAATACATGGCCAGTTCGGCATCGCGCAGCACATCGGCCGCCTCGGCCGGGTTGCTGTCATAGATCGTCACGCCAATCGAAGCTGTCAGCGTCAGGTCGCGATCACCGAAATTGAACGGGGCCTTGAGCGCCTTGCGGATTTGCTCGGCTGTCTCGGCAATCTTGCCCGCGGCCTGCTCGGACGCCAGGATCACCGCGAACTGGTCGCCGGTCACCCGTGCGACGGTGTCGAGCGGCCGCATGATGCGCGAGATGCGACGCGAAATGGCCAGCAGAACCGAGTCAGAGGCCGCGTGGCCAATGCGCTCTTCAAGCTCCATGAAACGGTCGATATCGATCAGGAAGACGGCCGGCTTGGTGCCGCCGGGAGTACGGGCACGCACCAGTGCACGCTCGAGACGATCCAGGAACAGCTGACGATTGGGCAAACCCGTCAGGCTGTCATGGACGGCGTCATGCAACAGACGCTCGCGCGAGGCGCGGTCCTCGGTGACATCCTGCAATGTGCCCACGATGCGGTTGACCTGACCATCACCGCCCAGCACCGGCTTCACCCGCATGCGGAAAGCCCGGTAATTGCCGTCATGGCCAGCAATGCGCATATCGGCGGAGACCTTGCCGCGGCGCAGTTCGACCAGTGTGTCGAACGCGGTGCGGAAGCGATCCCGATCATCGGGATGCACGCGATCGAGCCACAGCTTGATGGCGCCCCGCAACGAACCGCGCTTTTCGCCCAGACGCACTGCCAGTTCGTCGCTGACCGCCACGCGATCACGCTCGATATTCCAGTCGAAGACAAAATCGCCCGAGCCGGTCAGCGCCAGCGCACGGCGCTCGACTTCGGACAGCGTGCCAATGGTCACCTGACCTTCAGAGAAGGCATGCTGCACTGCCGTAAAGCCGAGCAGCATGACGATCAGCACCAGACCACCACCCACGGCAGGCTGGGCCACATCATTGGACACCTGACCGGACACCACGAGCCAGGAATAGAACAGCCAGGCAATCAGGATGATCCAGGTAGGCACCAGCAGCACGGCGCGGTCATAGCCGCGCAGCGCCAGCAGCAGGATCAGGAAGAAGCCCGACAGGCCGAGCAGGGCCAGCACCAGCCGGGAAATGGTCGAGGCGATGGCAGGCTCAAAGAAGGCAAAGCCGAACAACGCCAGAAACAGCGCGGCCAGTCCAAGCGCCAGATGCACAAAGCGCAGATGCCAGCGATGCAGGTTGAGATAGATGAACAGGAACCCGGCCAGCGTCGTGGCGATACCCGCCTCGGCTGCAGCCCGTAGCGGCGGCACACCCGAAGCCGACAGGCCCAGCAGGCGGCCCAGCACGCCAAAATCGATCAACAGATAGGTCAGCACAGCCCAGGCCACGGCTGCGGTGGCCGGGAACACGCCACGGCCCTTGACCACAAACATGATGGTCAGGAACACGGCGGCGAGCGAGGCAACGCCGAGCACCACGCCCCGGAACAGGGTGAAGGAGTTGACGTAGTCGCGATAGGCGTTTGGTTGCCAGATATAGAGTTCGGGCAGGTCCTCGCCCGTCAATTCGGCCACAAAGGTCACCGTCGCTCCCGGGTCGAGCGTGACCTCAAAGACGTCGGCCTCAGAATCACTGAGACGAACCGGCCGGATACCCGCACTCGGTGTCAGGGCGGTGATGCGATCGCTGCCCAGATCTGGCTGCAGGATCCCTGAACCGGGCAGCCGATAGAACGGCGCCACCAACAGGCGCTCGATCTGCTGATCGCTGTCATTGCGCAGGGCGAAGAGCGCGAATCCGGGGTCGGTGCCCTTTTCAGACGCCAGCACCTCAATGCGGCGGATAATGCCGTCAGCACCGGGCGCGGTGGACAATTGCACGCGACCGCCATCACCGGGCCGGATTTCCAGCACGTCAGACAAATTGACCGCGTTGACATCATCGGGGACCGAGATGACTTCGAGAGCTAGGGCGGGAGCGAGGGATGCCAGCGCGAACGCAAGACACATCGCGAGTGCATAAAAGTGACGCATCAAGGGCGACTATATCCTGCGGTAGGCTTCATTGTGGCATCGATCCGGACAAGCCACAGAAATCGGCTATGAGCGGAAACGGCATCCTCTTGAGGGGAGCGTCCTTTGGTAGCGGGGATTGACGCAAGCGACAAGGTTGCAGAACTGTGATGAAATAGCCACACACCTAGATGGCGCGGCTGACAAAGTGCGCCAATTCATAGCGCTCCTTGGTCAGTCCGAACATCACATGGTCTTCCCAGCGACCATTGATCTGCAAATATTTCTCGGCAAAACCCTCTTCGACGAAGCCATTTTTTTCCAGCACCCGGCGCGAGGGCGTATTGCCCGGCAAAAACGCGGCGTGAATGCGGTGCAGATCAAGCGTCTCAAACACGAAGGGCAGACAGGTGGCCACGGCTTCGGTCATCAATCCCTTGCCGGCATATTGCTGACCCATCCAATAGCCCAGATTGACGAACTGGGCCGCCCGGCGGCGGACATTGGACAGGGTAATGCCGCCAACCAGCCGCTCCTTATTGCCATCGGGCTGAAAAATGAACAGCGAATAGTCGGTCCCCTCCTCGGCCTCCTGGCGCGCGCGCTTGACGCGGGTAACAAAGATCCGGCGGGCCAGATCAGCCTCGGTCCAGCGCGGCTCGAAGGGTCGCAGGAATTCGCGGCTTTCGCGGCGCAGCGTGTACCATTGCTGATAGTCTGAAAGCTGCGGCAAGCGCAGCAGGGTGTTCTCACTGCGCAGCGTAATCAGGGATGTCGGCGAGGACCAGGGCCAGAGCACCGCTGTGGCTCCTAGCGCCGAAGATGATCGCCAATGGCCTGAACATCAGCCAGGTTTCCAATGGGGCCGATGCCGGCCACTGTCGGATTGCCCTGGGTGAAGATCTGCTCGGCAATATCCTGCACGCGCTGGGCGGTGATGGCGTTGATGCGATCAACCGTCTCCATCATCGGAATGGGACGCCCCCATAGGATTTGCTGGCGGGCCAGCTGGCCGGCACGGGCCGAGGGGCTTTCGAGCGACATCAGCAGACCGGCTCTGATCTGGTTGCGCACCCGGACAACTTCCTCTTCGGTGATGTTTTCGGTGGCGCGCTTGAGTTCGTCGAGCACAACCGGCACCAGATCGGCAACCTCGTCTTCGCCAGTGGCTGCAGCAACGCCAAAGACACCACTATCGGCGAAGGCCCAGTGGAAGGAATAGACCGAGTAGCACAGGCCGCGCTTCTCACGCACTTCCTGGAACAGGCGCGAGCTCATGCCGCCCCCCAGGATCGAGGCCAGCACCTGGGCTGCGTAGAAGCCATCGGCATTATAGGCCCGGCCCTCAAAGCCGACCACGATATGGGCTTGTTCATGATCGGAGACCAGCCGTTCCTGACCACCCTGATACTCAGCGCGCTGCGGCGCCGGTGCGCCATTGGGCTTGAGATCGGCAAAGCGCTCGCGCGCCACATCGACCAGCCCCTCATGGCTGACATTGCCCGCCGCAGCCAGCACCATATGGTCGCCCACATAGTTGCGGTTCATATATTTGCGGATGGTGTCGGGATTGAACTCGCGCACCGAATCCACTGTGCCCAGAATAGTCCGGCCAATAGGCTGGCTGGGGAAAGCGGCTTCCTGAAACAGGTCGAATACCTGATCGTCTGGATTGTCGCGCGCCGCGCCAATCTCCTGCACGATGACCTGCTTTTCGCGGGTCAATTCGTCTTCATCAAACAGCGAGTTCTGCAGGATATCGGCGAGAATATCAGCGCCGAGAACCACGTCTTCCTTGAGCACGCGGGCAAAATAGCCGGTGTGTTCGATGGAGGTGGCGGCGTTCAGGTCGCCGCCGACGTTTTCGATGGCCTCGGCAATCTCAAGCGCGGTGCGCGAGGTTGTTCCCTTGAACGCCATGTGTTCGAGCAGATGGGAGATACCATGCTCGGTCTTGCGCTCGGAGCGAGCACCCGCCTTGACCCAGACCCCCAGCGAGGCGCTTTCAAGATGCGACATGTGGTCGGTCAGGACCACCATGCCATTGTCCAGGGTCGTCGATTGTACGCTCACTAGAGATTCTCCTCAGGCCCAGCGATCGAGTGACCGCTGGTCCCTCTTGTCGCTAGGCAGCGCGCGTGCGCGCTGAGATGAAATCTTCGACCGCTTGCTGGTCGTTGGCAAGGACGCTGAGGCGTTCCTCACGATCATAGAGGTCAGCCAGCCAGGCTGGCAGCGCCGGATCGATGCCTGATGCATCCTTGACGGCTGCAGGGAATTTTGCCGGATGGGCTGTGGCCAGCGTGACCATCGGAATGGCGCCAAGGTTCTGCTGGGCCACATGCACACCCACGGCGGTGTGGGGATCAAGCAGATAGTCGGCGGCCTTGAGGGTGTTGGCGATGGTGGCCCTGGTGGTGGCCTCGTCGGTGGTCGCTGCGGCAAAGCCGCGACGGATCGCGCTGAGGGCATTTTCGGGCACGGCAAAGCCACCTGACTGCTTGAGACCGTCCATCATGCGCACCACGGCACCGGCATCGCGCCCCGCGCCTTCAAACAGCAGACGCTCGAAGTTCGAGGATATCTGGATGTCCATTGAGGGGCTGATAGTGGGCGCCACGCCGGCCATTTCATAGCGACCGGTTTCCATGGTGCGACGCAGGATGTCATTGGCATTGGTGGCAATGATCAGCTTGTCGATCGGCAGGCCCATGGCCTTGGCGCAATAGCCGGCAAAGATGTCGCCAAAATTACCCGTCGGTACGGTGAAACTGACGGGCCGGTGCGGCGAGCCGAGCGACACGGCCGCCGTGAAATAATAGACAATCTGGGCGACGATGCGGCCCCAATTGATCGAGTTGACGCCCGACAGACGCACCCGGTCCCGGAAATTGTGGTTGTTGAACATCGCCTTGACGATATTCTGGCAGTCATCAAACGTACCATCGAGCGCAATATTGTGGACATTGGCGTCCAGCACGGTGGTCATCTGCAGGCGCTGCACCGGCGAGGTGCGCCCCTGGGGATGCAGGATGAAGATATCGGTGGTGTCGCGGCCACGGAAAGCTTCGATGGCAGCCGAACCGGTATCACCTGAAGTCGCGCCGACAATGGTGGCCTTGAGCCCGCGCTCAGCCAGAATGTGGTCCATCACCCGGCTGAGAAACTGCATGGCGACGTCCTTGAACGCCAGGGTGGGGCCATGAAAGAGTTCGAGCACGAAGTGGCCCGGCGCCAGCTCGACCAGCGGCGCCACCGAGGGGTGCCGGAACACGCCGTACGAATCATCAATGATCTGCTTGAGCTTGGCTGGCGCGATCTCGTCGCCGACGAAGCGGCTGATCACGGCATAGGCGACATCCGCATAGGATTTGCCCGCAAAACTGGCGATTTCAGCGGTACTGAACTGGGGCCAGGACTGCGGCACATAGAGCCCGCCATCAGAAGCAAGGCCAGCGAGAACTGCGTCAGAGAAGCCGAGCACGGGTGCCTGACCGCGCGTTGAAACAAACTGCATTGGGGGGAAGCGCCCTTTTAGAATTGTTGCAACCTAGTGAAACCGCGGCTGAACCGCAAGTTCACCAACTCAGCTCTTGCGTGCCGCGCGCTGCCGCGCCAGCCAGAAGCCCAACATAACCACAGCCACAATGGCGAAGCCAAACCAGGTATAGGCGTAGCCGAGGTGGTTGTTGGGGAATTCGATGACCGTCTCCCCGCCCTGGGGCAGCTCATTGGGCGCACCGGCAGGCAGATCGACATAGTATGGGGCGAACGGCGCCAGCGCAGGATCGACCATCTCGGCCAGTCGAACCGGATCGCGCACCCACTCCACCCTGTTGGAGGTGTCTGGCGCAGGCGTCATGAAGCCGGCCGTTTCGCCCGGCCGCAGCAGGCCGGTGATGGTCACCTGCGTGATATCGCTTTCGCTGTCGCTAACAGCGGCTTCCTGCAAGGCTTCTGGCACAAAGCCGCGATTGACGAATACCGTGCCGCCCTCGGCCAGCACGAAGGGTGTGACTACCCAATAGCCGGGTCCCGAGGCGGCGCCGCGGGCATTGGCGAGGCTGGTGAACACCGTCACCGTCTGGTTGTAGCGAAAGGCACCGGTCAGCGAGACCGGCCGGAAATTGAGTTCCGCCAGATCAAGCCCGGGCCATTGGGCAGCATTTGGTGCAGCGATCGGCGCGGCGTCGAGACGTTCATCGACCGCAACGATCAGCGCTTCCTTTTCGGCCAGCCGCTGCAATTGCCAGGTTCCCAGCCAGGTGCACACCACGGCCAGTGCCAGCATCAGCACCACAAAGGTGCCCGTCATCAGCGGGCCGAGGCGGCGTTGGGGGCTCATTGGTGACCCTCATGGGCGTCGTGTCGGAACTGCAGGGCTACCAGAACACCCTTGAAGGGCGGCAGCAGCGCCAGCGACAGCACAATGGTGGTTGGTATCCACAGCATCAGATGGACATAGGGTGCGGGGTTGAACACCGCGCCCACGACCAGTGCCAGCAGGATCACGATTGGGGCTACCAGGAAGATCACGAAGATGGCCGGGCCATCGCCGCTATCGGCAAAGGAGAGATCAAGCCCACAGACCGTGCAGCTTGGCGCAACCTTGAGATAGCCCTTGAACAACTTGCCTTCCCCACAGCGCGGGCAGCGGCGAAGCAGACCGGCAGTTATCGGCGATGGCTGGGTCAAAGCAGGCCTCCAAACAATTCGGGGCGCAGCTTGCTGCTGCGCCCCGTACATTCCGTCAGATTTCGTCTAGTGGTTCAGGGCCACGCCCCAGCTGCCCCAGACATAGACCGAGGCAAACAGGAACAGCCAGACCACGTCCACGAAGTGCCAGTACCAGGCAGCAAATTCGAAGCCGAGGTGACGCTCGGGGGTGAACTCCCCACGCTCGGCACGGATCAGGCAGATGGCCAGGAAGATGGTACCAATCAGCACGTGGAAGCCGTGGAAGCCGGTGGCCATGAAGAAGGTTGCGCCATACATCGAACCGGCAAACGAGAAGCCAGCTTCGGAGTATTCCAGTGCCTGCACAAAGGAGAACAGCACGCCCAGTGCAACGGTCAGAACCAGACCCCAGCGCAGACCCTTGCGATCGCCTTCGAGCAGAGCATGGTGCGCCCAGGTCACGGTGGTGCCCGAGGTGAGCAGGATCAGCGTGTTGAACAGTGGCAGGTGGAACGGATCGAACAGCTCGATGCCCATGGGTGGCCAGACACCACCGGTTGCGGCAACGCGGGCGTACTGCTCGACGTCGTCGAGGCGGAAGAAGCCGTCAAAATAGGCCCAGAACCAGGCCACGAAGAACATCACTTCCGAGGCGATGAACAGCATCATGCCGTAGCGGTGATGCATCTGCACGACGGGGGTGTGATCGACGCCGTTATTGGCTTCTTTGACCACATCTGCCCACCAGGCATACATGGTATAGAGCACGCCAACCAGGCCAATGAAAAACACCCATGGGGTCCAGTTGTGCATCCAGAAGACGCCACCAATGGCAAGGATCAGTACGGAGACCGAGCCGACGAACGGCCACGGGCTCGGTTCGACCATGTGATAGTCGTGGTTCTTGGCAAGTCCAGCCATGGTCAGCTTCCCTCGTTGTCTGAAGCGTAGAAGGTATAAGAGAGCGTGATCTCTTTGATGGTGTCGAGCTCTTGGTTGTCGTCAAGCTCGGGGTCGATAAAGAACACAATCGGCATTTCGACGGTTTCGCCGGGCTGCAGCGTCTGCTCGGTGAAGCAGAAGCATTCGATCTTGTTGAAGTAGACGCCTGCCCGTTCGGGCGCGACGTTGAAAATGGCGTGGCCGGTAACCGGCTTGCTCGAATAGTTGGTAGCGACGAAATTGACCGTGTCGACGGCGCCGATCCTGTCGGTGATCGGCTTGGCCGGGGTCACTTTCCAGGCCAGATCGTTGGACACGTTGGAATCGAAGCGCACCTTCATTTCGCGGGCAATAATGCCCTTGGGCGTTTCGGTCGCGACCTGGGTCGTGCCGCCAAAGCCAGTGACCTGACAGAACAGCTGGTAGAGCGGCACCGAAGCATAGGCCAGCCCCACCATGCCCGCAGCGATCACCAGCCCGCCCAGCGCGGTGCGCCGGTTGCGTGTGGTGGTGCGCGTCGCACTATCATGATGGGTCAGATCAGCCATTACATAGCCCGATCAAACAGCGCTGGCCCCATCTTGACGATGGTCAGCGTGTAGAAGGTGATGGCGAACAACGCCAGCGCGATGGCCAGGGCTATCGAACGACGGCGACGGACCTTTGCACGCGCAGCGGCGACCTCGGGGGCCTCGATCTCGACAGCGCGAATTTCGTCGGGTGCACTCATGCCAATACCCCAAAACGCAGCAGCAGATTGTCGACCAGCAGGGCAAAGAACAGAACGAACAGATAGCCCAGCGAATAGTTGAACAGGGCGCGTGCCGATTTGCGCATGGCGACATCCTCGCCGGTGCGCAGCAGGCGCCAGGCAAAGAACAGGAAAGCAGCGCCCGTCGCCACGGCAACAGCGGTATAGACCACGCCGGCAAAGCCCAGCAGGGTTGGCAGCATGGCAGAAAGCGCCAGCAGGATGGTGTAGATGAAGATCTGCACCTTGGTGTGCGCGGCGCCCTTGACGTTGGGCAGCATGGGAATGCCGGCCGCGCCGTAATCGCTTTGCTTGTAGAGCGCCAGCGCCCAGAAATGCGGCGGGGTCCACAGGAAGATGATCATGAACAGCGCGATGCTTTCAACGCTGATCGTGCCGGTTACCGCGGCCCAACCCACCATGGGTGGAAAGGCACCGGCCGCGCCGCCAATCACGATGTTCTGTGGTGTCGAACGCTTGAGCCACATCGTGTAGACGACGGCATAAAAGAAGATGGTGAAGGCCAGCAGGCCGCCGGCAACCCAATTGGTCGCCAGACCCAGCAGGGCCACCGAAAACACCGAGAGCACGACGCCAAAGATCAGGGCTTCGCCGCCGCTGATGCGACCGGCCGGAATGGGCCGGTTGACGGTGCGGCTCATGATGGCGTCGATATCGGCGTCATACCACATATTGAGCGCGCCCGAGGCGCCTGCACCGATGGCGATGCAGACCACGGCGATGACACCAAGCAGCGGATTGATGCCACCGGGGGCAACAACCAGGCCAACAATGGCCGTAAACACTACCAGCTGCATGACATTGGGCTTGAGCAGCGCGAGGTAGTCCTCGACGCGTGCCTCGCCCGTCATGCCGGATAGATGTCTGGTGTCATCCATTAAAGCCACTGGCTTTGCTTTCCTTGGGGTCGTTGATCGGGCCGCGCGAACGCGGCCCGGATGCACTTAGTGCGCGTTGGTCGAGTCGATCTTGGGCAGCGTGGTGAACTGGTGGAACGGTGGAGGCGAGCTCAGCGTCCATTCCAGCGTGGTTGCACCAACACCCCAAGGGTTGTCACCCGCAGGACGCTTCTTCCGGCCTGCTTCCCATGTCGCATAGAAGAAGATGATCATGGCGACGAAGGTGATGTAGTAGCCGAACGAGGAGATGCGGTTGAAGAAGCCGAAGGCATCGGGATAGTCGATGTAACGGCGCGGCATACCGGCAAGGCCCAGGAAGTGCTGCGGGAAGAAGATCAGGTTCACGCCGACGAACATGGTCCAGAAGTGCGCGGCAGCCAGGGTCTCGTTGTACATGTAGCCGAACATCTTGGGATACCAGTAGTACCAGCCAGCGAAGATCGAGAACACGGCACCGAGCGACAGCACGTAGTGGAAGTGAGCAACCACATAGTAGGTGTCGTGCAGGGCACGGTCAGCACCGGCATTGGCCAGCACCACACCGGTCACACCACCAACGGTGAACAGGAAGATGAAGCCGATAGCCCAGAGCATTGGCGACTTGAAGGTGATCGAACCGCCCCACATGGTGGCGATCCACGAGAAAATTTTCACGCCTGTGGGCACCGCGATGACCATGGTGGCCGCCACGAAGTAGCGCTGCACGTCCAGGCTCAGGCCTGTGGTGTACATATGGTGCGCCCACACCACGAAGCCGACAAAGCCAATGGCAACCATGGCGTAGGCCATGGCCATATAGCCGAAGATCGGCTTGCGGCTGAAGGTCGACACGATGTGGCTGACAATGCCGAAGCCCGGCAAAATCATGATGTACACTTCGGGGTGACCGAAGAACCAGAACAGATGCTGGAACAGTACGGGATCGCCGCCCTCGGCAGGCTTGAAGAAGGCAGTGCCGAAATTGCGGTCGGTCAGCAGCATGGTGATGGCGCCGGCCAGCACGGGCAGAGCCAGCAGCAGCAGGAATGCAGTCACCAGAACCGACCAGGCAAACAGCGGCATCTTGTGCAGCGTCATGCCCGGAGCGCGCATGTTGAAGATCGTGGTTATCAGGTTGATCGCGCCCAGAACCGAGCTGACGCCGGCAACGTGGAGCGAGAGAATGGCAAAGTCCATGGCCGGGCCAGGATGGCCGGTGGTGGACAGCGGCGGGTAGACGGTCCAGCCGCCACCAAAGCCCAGAGCGCCGGGGCCAGTGCCTTCAAAGAACAGGCTCATCAGCAGCAGGATGAACGCAGGTGGCAACAGCCAGAACGCGATGTTGTTGATGCGCGGGAACGCGGTATCGGGCGCGCCGATCATCAGCGGCGCGAAATAGTTGGCAAAGCCGCCCATGGTGGCAGGCATGACCACGAAGAACACCATGATCAGCGCATGCGCGGTGGTGAACACGTTGTACATGTGCTTGCCAGCGTCGAGCGCCGCGGCACCCGACGCATCCATGCCATAGACCATGGCCGCAAGGCCGTGGAAAATCTGGATGCCGGGCTCCTGCAATTCCATGCGCATCACGCCGGAGAGCAGACCACCGATAATGCCGGTGAAGATTGCGAACACAAGGTACATCACGCCGATGTCCTTGTGGTTGGTCGAGTAGACCCAGCGACGCCAACCGGTCGGCGTATGCGCGTCGTGTGCGCTATCGTGTCCGGTCGCGTGGGCTTCGAGGTGAGCGGTGTCGGTCATATTCGTTTATCCCCTGACCCGTGGTCTACTGCACTGCTGCAAGCGTTGCGTTGGCGGCGGTGTAGTCACCCCCCTCGAACGCAGTCATGTAAGCAGCGAATTCTTCTTTAGTGACGACGCGAATGGCGATCGGCATGAAGGCGTGGTCCTTGCCGCAAAGCTCGGAACACTGGCCATAGAAAATGCCGGTCTCGCGCGAGTTGAACCAGGTCTCATTGAGGCGACCGGGCACGGCGTCAATCTTGATGCCGAACGATGGGACGGCAAAGGCATGGATGACGCCGAGCGGATCAGCGGTCACCTGCATGCGCACCGTGGTATCGACTGGTACGACAAGCTCATTGTCCACAGCCAGAAGGCGCGGCTGGGCCGGCTTGGTGCCCAGACGATCTTCTTCATTGAGCATCAGCGAGGTGAACTCGATGTCCTGGTCGACATACTGGTAATCCCAGTACCACTGCTGGCCCGTTGCCTTGACGGTCAACTCGGGTGCAGGCACCTCGACTTCGCCGAACGAGAAGATGTTGGAGCCGAGATATTTGCGCTCGCCATCGGGTGTGGTCAGCTGATCGGACAGCACACCGAAGGACGGGATGGCGATGATGATCAGGATCACGATCGGCAGAACGGTCCAGACGATCTCAACCATGGTGTTGTGGGTGAAGCTGGCTGGTGTCGGGTTGCGCTTGGCATTGTAGCGGAAGGCAATCCACAGCAGCAGCGCCAGCACGAAGACGACGATCAGACTGATGGTCCACATCAGAATGCCGTCATGGAAGCTCGTGATCGAGTCCATGATTGGCGTCACTGACCGCTGCAAATGGAACTGCCCTGGCAGTGGATGGCCGGCCGTATAGCCCGCTTCTTCCTGCGCGGCAGCCAGAGCCGGGGCCAGCGCCACTGCGGCAGCTGCGAAAGCGCCCATCTTTCTCAAGAACTGACCGATCACCATAAACCCCTGTATCGACTGCAATTGGCGCATCCGCACCGGGATTGAGTGGCATAACAGCGGCATAGATAACGCCGCCCCGACTCAACCTCGGAGCGAAAAACTCTTCCGGAGACCTAAATCATATTGAAAGGGGCAAGTCCATTGCGGCAACACTGTGTAATGCTGCGTCATATTGCGCGGCGCAGCGCCGGTTTCCGCCTCACCCCTGCCGCAGTTTGCCCGACATATCGTCAGCAAATCCGGGCTTTGGTTGACTTGCGGCATCGCGTAACGGAAACACTTGGAGCCTGAAGCGTGCGCACGATTCGGCAGGAGTATTAAGAGAGTGAAGCGGATTTTGAAGCGTCACCTGGCTGGCATTGGCCTGGCTGTTCTGGCAGTTGCCGCAGGCGGCAGCGCGGTTTTGGGCCAAGGCGTTGTTCGCGCCCAATATGGTGACTGGCAGATGAGCTGCGATACCCCACCGGGTGCCAGCTTTGAGCAATGCGCCATCATCCAGAATGTTCTGGCCGAAGATCAGCCCAATGTCGGTCTGTCCGTCATTATACTGCGCACGGCCGATCGCGAGGCCCGTCTGCTGCGTGTACTGGCACCACTGGGCGTGCTGCTGCCCAATGGTCTTGGCCTGAATGTGGACGGTCAGGACATGGGCCGGGTGGCCTTTGTGCGCTGCCTGCCCAATGGTTGCGTTGCCGAAGTGGTACTGGACGACGACCTGATCGAAACATTGTCCGATGGCAGCAGCGCGATCTTTGTGGTGTTCAAGACCCCCGAAGAGGGCATTGGCATTCCCGTGTCGCTTAACGGCCTCAAAGACGGCTTTGCGCAACTCCCTTGATCCGGAGCGCCACCAATGACTGAAGAACGCCGCGCGACCATTCGGCATCGCACCCTCAAGGGCGGCCGCGTTGTCACCAATGCGGGCTATTCCACCTATGACTGCACGGTGCGCAATCTGTCCGAGGCGGGTGCCCGGCTTCGGGTGGCCAGCATTGTCGGCATTCCCGATGAGTTTGAACTGGCCATGGATGACGGGCGCAAATACGCCTGCCACGTGGTGTGGCGCACCGAAGCCGAACTCGGCGTCAGCTTCAACGTAGCGTAAAAAAAGCCGGACGAGTGCGAGGCACTGTCCGGCAAGTCATCAGGAAACGGGATCGGTGGCAAAACCGACCCGGGAGATGGCACGACGCTCGTAACTGCAATTCGTACCAACCTGGGAACATCGCCCGAACGTATCCGGGCGATGGAAACTTGTTTGCTGCGCCTAGAGGCGTGCGTTGCGGGCGCGGGCAGCGCTGAGCACATGCGCGCCGGCAGGCTGCTTGCGGCTGAGAGCGGTGGTGATATCGTCGCGCGAGATACCGATATCGCTGAGGCGGTCGTGGTCGAGTTCAAGCAGGGCGTACAACGCATTCCGGCGGGTTCGTGCAGCTTTCGCCTTGGCGATCCAGCGCGTGAGCGCGACAAATGGATTGGGCGTGGCGGCCGCAAGTGACCGCTCGCCGGAGAGCGAGATAGCCATGATGTTCTCCAAACATGTGGTTGTGCCGAAGGGAGTTCGGCGGATCCGACACCGTGTGTTCTGGTGCCGATGATCAAGCAGTAGCGCTCTGGACAATTATTCGTCCAACAAATAGATTTCATCTAATTCATCAATTTGAGTTATGTGAGGGCAAAATGGCTGCGCCGCTTGATCTGGACCAGTTGCAGAGCTTTTGCGCGATTGCAGATTGCGGCAGCTTTACCGAGGCGGCCCGCCGCGTGAACAAGACGCAGTCAGCAGTCTCGATGCAGATCAAGCGCCTCGAGGAACGGCTGGGGCAAACCCTGCTGGCGCGCGAGGGTCGCAGCGTCACGCTGACGCTGCATGGCGAGGCGCTCTATGCCCGCGCTCGCAAGATGCTGCGCACCAATGCGGAAATCCTCGACCACTTCTCCGACGGCGTGCTGGCTGGCTCGATCCGGTTCGGCGTGCCCGACGATTATGCCGTGCGGCTGCTGCCGGTGATCCTGTCGAGTTTTCAGCGCACCCACCCCAAGATTGCCGTGGACGTATCCTGCATGGCCTCCGAGCATCTGACCGAAGGCATGCGGGCCGGGCGTTACGATCTGATCGTATTCACCCAGGGCACCGAGCAGAACTATGGCGAGCTGTTCCGCACCGAAAAGATGCACTGGGTGGCCAGCCACGGTGGCCGCGCCTTGGCCAGCGACCCGTTGGCAATCGCCTGTGGTCCGCATTTCTGCATCTGGCGCAAGGATGCCCAGGATGCACTGGACCGGGCGAGCAAGGATTACCGCATCGCCTATACCTCATCAAACGCTACGGCGATCTCAAGTGCGGTGCTGTCGGACCTGGCGATTGGCTTCTTGCCCGAAAGCGCCCTGCAGCCGGGCATGCGGGTGGTCGATGACGATCACGAACTGCCCCATCTGGCCGATGCCCAGATCGCCCTGATGCGGGCCAGCCACGCCTATGGCGGCATTTATGATGCGCTGGCCAATCATATTGTGCAGTCGATGGGCAACCTCGATGCAGCGGCAAGCGACACAGAAGCAGCGGAGTAAGCGCGCCGCACTCTTGACCTGTCGGGGCCGATGTCGCACCAACAGGCCATGGCCGAGACACTCACAAATGCTGCTGAATTCAGCGTCAGCGAAATCGCACAAGCGGTAAAACGCACCGTCGAGGATGAATTCGGCCATGTGCGGGTGCGCGGCGAGATATCAGGCTTTCGCGGACAGCACTCTTCGGGCCATGCCTATTTCACCCTCAAGGATGAGAGCGCCTCAATTGACGCCGTCGTCTGGAAGGGCAATTACGCCAAGCTGACCTTCAAGCCCGAAGAGGGGCTAGAGGTGATCGCCACCGGGCGGCTGACCACCTTCCCGCGTTCCTCCAAATACCAGATCGTCATCGACAATATTGAGCCCGCGGGTGCCGGTGCGCTGATGGCGCTGCTTGAGGAGCGCAAGCGCAAGCTGGCCGCCGAAGGGCTGTTCGCCCGCGAACGCAAACAGTCCCTGCCCTATCTGCCCCGCGTGATCGGTGTGATCACCTCCCCCACGGGCGCGGTGATCCGCGATATCCTGCATCGCCTGGCCGACCGCTTCCCCAGCCATGTCATGGTCTGGCCGGTGCGGGTTCAGGGCGATACCTGCGCCCCCGAAGTGGTCAATGCCATTGAGGGGTTCAACGCCATGGTCGCCGGCGGCGCCATGCCCCGGCCCGATCTGTTGATCGTGGCGCGTGGTGGTGGCTCGATCGAAGACCTGTGGGGCTTTAACGAAGAGGCCGTGGTGCGCGCGGTAGCCGCCAGCACCATCCCGATCATTTCCGCGGTTGGCCACGAAACCGATACCACGCTGATCGACTATGTCTCGGATATGCGGGCGCCAACGCCGACGGCTGCCGCCGAAGCCGCAGTGCCGGTGCGGGCCGAACTGATCGGCTATGTCGATGATCTGGGCGGCCGGCAACGCCAGGCAACGCGCCGGGTAACCGCAACCGCGCGCGACCGTCTGCGTGCGGCCGTGGCCGGGCTGCCCCGCGCCTCCGATCTGGTATCACTGCAACGCCAGCAGCTTGATCACGCGGCCTCGAACCTGCTGGGCAATCTGCGCCATTCGGTACAGTCACTGCGCGTGCGCTATTCGCGCACGGACTCCAAGCTCACGCCGCGTCTGCTGCAAGGCCAGCGCCAGGAAGCCGCCGAAAAGCTGCGCAATCTGTCGCTGCGCGCCAATGCGGGGCTGCGCAAGACGGTGGACCGCACCCGCCTTACTTTTGATCCGCGCGCCGAGCGTCTGGCCGCTTCGGTTTCCCGGCTGATCGAGCGCAAGCATTCCCAGTTCGCCGGCATTGGTCCGAAACTGTCGCCAAGCGCGCTCAAGACCGAATTGCGCCACGCCCACAGCGTGCTGACGCCGCTGACAGCGCGGCTGCGCGCCAGCATGGCGCTCAATCTGGGCGAGGCGCGCGCGGCGCTCACGCAGTCGGACAAGCTGCTCGCCTCGCTGAGCTACAAGAGTGTGCTGGCGCGCGGTTATGCGGTGATCAAGGACGATCAGGGCAATCTGGTGCAGGCCCGGGCCACGCTGTCGCCGGGCGATGCGGTGGCCATCGAATTTGCCGATGGTGAGGTCGGCGCCACAATTGCAGGCAGTCCGGTTATCAAGAAGAAACCACGCGGACAAGTTGACAGCGACACTCAAGAAAGCCTCTTTTGATCGGTATCAATGCTCGCTATATCGAGCGTGGTTAAAGGATTTTCATCATGAACCTTTTTGACAAGGGCTTTGCGCCCACCGAAGCCGTGATCCGCTACCTTGATGGCGACTATGTCGTGCTCAAGCCGGGCACATTTGCCCGCTGCGCCATTACCGGCAAGCCGATCCCGCTCGATGAGCTGTTCTACTGGAATGTTGATCGGCAAGAGGCCTATGCCGATGCCACCGTCGCCAATACGGCGTTCGAACGGTTCGGCCTGGGCGCCTGATGGCTGTGGAAGCGTCACCACACCGTCGTCGTTTCCTGTTCATATCCAACGGCCATGGCGAAGACTGGATCGCCTCAGCCATTGTGGCCCGCCTGCCCAAATCGATCGAGGTCAATGCCTATCCCATGATCGGTGCGGGCAATGCCTATACCGGGGTGTGTCCGATCGTGGGTCCACGCGCCACGCTGGCCTCGGAGGGCTGGCGCAATGTCAAAGGCTCGCTGCAGCGCGACCTGACCAGCGGCGGCCTCAAGACCATCCCGCCGGCATTACGATTTCTGCGCGAGATCCGCGGCAGATATGAGCGCGTCATCATCGTGGGTGATGTCACCGGCGTGCTGGCCGCCTATGCCTGTGGCCTGCGTGATCTGATCTATCTCGATGTCTACAAGACGGGCGCGGCGCGGCTTTACTCAGCGGCCGAACGCTTTGTCATCAAGCGCGCCTGCACCACCGTGTTCTGTCGGGCCGACAATCTGGCGCAGACGCTTGAGCAGGTCGGCGTGGATGCACGCTCGGCCGGCAATGTGATGATGGATACCATTCCCGACGGGGACTATGACGCCCAATCGCGCCGGACAAGGCCATTGGCGGTCACACTGCTGCCCGGCAGCCGCGCATTGACTGCCGAGAGTTTCGAATTGCAGATCGATGCGCTGCGTTCCCTGCCCGCTGATCAGCGCCCCGATATCTTCCTGGCGGTGGCCGGCGGCATCAATATTGACGATCTGGCCAAAAAGACCGGCCTGCGCCGCACCCATATGCTGAGCGCAGAATCCGATGATCTGGGTGAATTGTCCGACGGGACGCTGAGCGTGCACATGGCGCGCGGTGGTGCGATGGGCAATCTGCTGGCGGCATCGGATCTGGTGCTCTCGCAAGCGGGCACGGCGACCGTTCAGGCTCTGGGGCTGGGCAAGCCCGCCATTACCTTCGTCAATCCACGGGATCGACGCTCGCGCTTCAATGATGAGCAGAAACTGTTTGGCGAGGCCCGCACCGTGGTGCCGGCCGAGGCGGCTGCCATCGGGGCCGCGCTGCGTGGCTTGCTCGAAAATGATGAAGAGCGACGGCGCCAGGCGGCGATAGGCCGCCAAAACATTGGCGGCCCCGGTGCGATGCAGGCCATTCTGGAGGCCATTGAGGCCTAGAGAGCTTACTTCTTGTCGGTCTGGGGATCGAGCAGGCGGTGCAGGTGAACGATGAAGTAGCGCGTCTGGGCGCTATCGACCGTCATCTGCGCCTTCTGCTTCCAGGCGACCAGGGCTGCAGCGTAGTTGGGATACAGGCCAACCACGTCCACCTTGTCGAGATCGGCAAAGGTGACGCCCTCAATGCTGGACAGTTCGCCACCGATCACCAGGTGGAGCAATTGTTCGTTGGGGACTTCTTTTTCAGCCATCGGTCAAATCCGTTCATCGGTAGAAGTAGGTTCTGCGGTGAGCGCCTCGTCGGCAGGACAGCCATAGACTTCTATAAGCGCCGCGTGAAGCAGCGGTTTTAGGCTCATGTCGGCAAGTGCCGCAAGCGCCCCGTGACGCACATCTCGTCTGTTAAATTGTGGGAACCCGCTACAGACGTCGGCGACATCCATACCACACTCATCCAGAATGACCGTGGCGGCGGCAATATCCCAATCCTGGCTGCCGCGGCGGCTGGCCACCGCGTCGAGCTTGCCGGTCGCCACCTGGACCAGCCGATAGGCCAGCGAGGGATAGTAAGGGCCACGCGTATAGTTGAGTCCGGCATCCTGCAAATGCTGGTGCACGGCACCGGCAGCCGGAATGACCGGCGGGGAGCCGGGGCGACGGCGGCGCTGGATGGGCTTGCCGTTCAGGCGCGCCCCGCCATCGCGGGTGGCTTCATATAGTTCGTCGCGCATGGGCGCATAGACGACACCTGCCACAGCCACGCCGTCCTCGACCACCGCCAGACACACAGTCCAGCTGTCTTCGCCGCGCAAAAAGCCGCGTGTGCCGTCAATGGGATCAACCACAAAGACGCGTTCGCAATCCAATCGTGAAGGATTATCCGCCGTTTCTTCGCTCAGCCAGCCATAGGTCGGACGCGCCTGGAGCAGTGCGTTGGCCAAATATCGGTCAACAAGGATGTCCGCTTCGCTCACGGGCGAGGCATTTTCCTTGTTCCAGCTCTTCACTTCGCGCCGAAAGAAGCCGCTGGCAATGATGCCCGCTGCTACCGCGGAGGCGCGGAGCAGTTCGAGATCTTCAGCGTAGGTGGTGGGCGGAATGGGCATATTCCGGGCCTTTTAGGCTTGCCCCGGGTTTTGGACAAGGGGCCGCCTGCGCCCGATCACCAGCTTGTCAATTATGGCAGCGTTAACAGGGCGACACCGGGTGGGGTTAACCGGGTCCTACTGGGTGCAACACCCTGCTAACCCTCTCGAAAAACAAGATAAACTTAACCCAACCGATTAAGGGGGCAGGTAAGTCGGCGCGCTATGTTGGGTGCAAGAAAGAGAGCACCAAAAACCAGCTCTCGAAGTTGACAGGAAGGCGAATTCACATGGTTCATGGCGTTGCGATGGAAGGATCGTCGGTCGTTTTGGCATTCGGCAAGCCCGCAGTGGCGGAGCGCCGATTTGTCGCCTCGAACGATAACGGTCCCAAGGATCCGGTTAAAACCGTTACAGTCCGCCGCATGCTCGAGCAGAGCGGTGTGGCAATCAAGATCAAGGTGCCGGTCACCGAGTTCATTGGCGTGGCAGTTGCCACTACCCTCTCGGAAGAGGGTGTTCTGACCAGCTCGATCGAACTGGTGCATTCGGACCATGAGCTGAACTACCGCGTGTTTGAAGAAGAGGGCAATCACAACGTCGTCGCCGAATGGCAGAACTGGGGCAAGAAATTGCGCCTGCCGCTGTTCATCAAGGCCGGCGATGGTGCCTACATGCCCTATAGCCAGCAGGTTGATGGCGTCATGGTTGGCTCAAGCCAGTCGCGCCGCAAGCTGGTTGCCGAGGCGGGCCGTCGCCCCCGTTTCCTCAACCGCCGCAAGCCTGGTCAGGCCGAAGCCTAAGTTTACCGACGCCTCCAAGTGACGTTCAAGAGGGTTGACCGGTGGTGCGGTCAGCCCTTTTGGCGTTTTTGGGCGTTCGTGGATTTGCCTACCAGACCCAGTCAGCCAATAGCGCCAGCGCCAGCGTGATGCCGACATAGTGGTTGGAACAAAACCGGGCCCGCGGATTGTCGTCCACATCGGCGTCCACCGTCTGCACCTGCCAGGCCAGCAGCGCCAGCGCCACCAGCGAGATCACCGCAAACACAATGCCGGCGCCCGCCAGGGTCGCGGCAGCCAGCCACAGCACATAGGCACCAGCGTAGAACCCGGTCACGATGGGCCTTGTCTTGTCGCCGAACAGACGGGCGGTGGATTTGACGCCGATCAGCGCATCGTCCTCGACATCCTGCAGCGCATAGATGGTGTCGTAGCCGATCACCCACAAAATGGTGCCCAGATAAGCCAGCAGCGCCGGCATGGCGAAGCTGCCGGTCTGCGAACTCCAGCCCACCAGCGCGCCATAGGAGAAGGCCAGGCCCAGAAACAGCTGCGGCCACCAGGTAATGCGCTTCATAAAGGGATAGATCGCCACCAGTATCAGGGAAGCGACGCAGGCCCAGACCGTAAAGCGGTTGAACTGGAACAGGATGACCGAGGCCAGCAGAGCCTGGGCAATCAGGAAAGCCAGCGCATCGCGCGCGGTTACCGCGCCCGAAGGGATTGGCCGCGAGCGGGTGCGGGCCACCTGCATGTCGATATCGCGGTCGACAATGTCGTTAAAGGTACAGCCCGCGCCACGCATCAGCACGGCCCCAACCAGCATCAGGATTGCTGCCATCCAGTCAAAGCCGCGCTCCGGTGTGGCAATCGCGGCCAGCCCCAGCCCCCAGGTGCAGGGCCAGAACAGCAGCCAGAAGCCAATGGGCCGGTCCCAGCGCGCCAATCGCGCATAGGGCTTGAGCCATTGCGGCGCATAGCGATCCACCCAATTGTCCGACTGGGCATCAGCAACAGTGCCGGACTGTTCAACATCGGACATGGGCAGGCTCCTTCATCATGTCACGCGGATGGGGACCGGCGACTCTTTGGACCAGTGGTTAGCAGAATTCGCCCCGTCGCTAAAACGGGGCAAGTGTAAAGATGACAATTCGGGGCCAGCGATGCTATCGCTGCGCCATGCCACGCACCCATGCCAGCCTGCCCCGTCTTTATGTTGAACCCGATCTGAGCGCCGGCGCCCAGTTAACGCTGGGCAAGGAGCAGTCGCTCTATCTGGCCGCCGTGCTGCGCAAGAGCGTGGGCGATGAAGTGGTGCTGTTCAATGGTCGCGATGGTGCCTGGTTGTGCCGTCTGATCAGTGATTCCAAAAAATCGGTGCAGCTCGAACTGGTCGAACGGATTGCCGGACAAACCCCGGTTTCCGATCTCTGGTATGGCTTTGCACCGCTCAAGAGCGAACGGCTCGACTACGTCATCCAGAAGGCGGTCGAGATGGGCGTGGGCACCATCCAGCCGGTGATTACCCGCTATACCCAGGTCAATCGCCTCAAGCATGAGCGCATGGTGGCCAATGCCATCGAGGCTGCCGAGCAATGTGAAGTGCTCAGCGTGCCCAGCGTCGAGCCCGAAATGACACTTGAGCGCCTGATCGATGGCTGGCCTGCCGATCGCACATTGATCCTGGCCGATGAGAGCGCCGCATCTTCCTCACCGGTCGAAACCCTTGGCAGCCTGAAGGGGCACAAGGTCGGCATTCTGATTGGGCCCGAGGGTGGGTTTTCCGATGAAGAACGCGCAAAACTGATCGCCCTGCCCTATGTGGTGCCGATCAGTCTGGGCCCGCGCATTCTGCGTGCCGACACCGCTGCGGTGGCTGCCTTGGCGGTAATTCAGGCAATCATCGGTGATTGGCGATAAAAGGCGATTGCTTTGTGCTTGCGCAACGCTATGTTCCGCCCAACATTGACCCCTCCTATACCGAGGACACTTCATGGCCGGCGCCGACAGCTACAGCCCTCTTATTGAATCGCGTGCGGACCTGATCGAGGCGATGGCGCGCGGGTGCAAACCCGAGAGCGAATGGCGCATTGGCACCGAGCACGAGAAGCACGTGTTCCACACCAATCCGCTACGCCCGGTCGCCTATGAAGGCCCCAATGGCATTCGCGCGCTGCTCGATGGCATCCAGGCCGAAACCGGCTGGCATCCCTTCTATGATGGCGACAACCCGATCGGGCTGCGCAATGATGAAGTGGCGGGCGGTATTTCGCTGGAGCCCGGGGGGCAGTTCGAACTGTCCGGCTCGCCCCAGCTCGATCTGCACGCTTCGGCAGCGGAGCTGGCCGAACATATGGCCGTCAGCAAGAAAGTCGCCGGTCCGCTCGATATCCACTTTCTGGGTCTGGGCGTCACCCCGATCTGGTCGGTCGATGAGATCTGCTCGATGCCCAAATCGCGCTACGGCATCATGAAGCCCTATATGGAAAAGGTCGGCACGCTGGGCACATCGATGATGTTCCGCTCGGCCACCGTACAGACCAATCTCGATTTCTCCAGCGAAGCGGACATGGTCAAGAAGCTGCGCGTGGCCGTCGCCCTGCAGCCTATCGCTACCGCGTTGTTTGCCAATTCGCCCTTCGCCGATGGCCGTGACACCGGCTATCTCAGCTTCCGCAGCCATATCTGGCTGAATACCGACGACGCCCGCACTGGCATGCTGCCCTTTGCCTTCGAGCAGGGGTTTGGCTTTGAGCAATATGCCGACTATGCGCTGGACGTGCCGATGTATTTCGTCATCCGCAATGGCGATTACGTCAATGTGGCGGGCGAGAGCTTCCGGGCCTTCCTGCGCGGCGAACTGCCCCAACTGCCCGGCGAAAAGCCAACCATCAAGGATTGGGAAGACCATCTGTCGACCATCTTCCCCGAAGTGCGCCTCAAGCAGTTCCTTGAGATGCGCGGCGCCGATATGGGCGACGAGAGGTCGGTGACGGCGCTGTCGGCCTTCTGGACCGGCCTGCTCTATGACGCGGTTTCGCTCGAAGCCGCCTATGAGCTCATCGAGCCATGGACCCAGGGCGAACGCGACGCCATGCGCCGCGATGTGCCTCGTCTGGGTCTGATGACACCGGTCGGGCGCACCAATATCTATGATTTCGCTGCTCAGGCCGTCGGCATTGCCGAAGCCGGGCTGATCCGCCGCAATCGCCTGAACAGGGCAGGTCAGGACGAAACCATCCATCTGGCGCCGCTCGAAGAAACCATCCGGCTGTCCAAGTCGCCAGCCGATCGCTGGCGCGACAAGCTGGCCGGCGCATGGAATGGCGACATGACCCGGATCTTCCAGGAAGCCGAGATGTAGCCAGACCCACTGGTCGCAATTGCGACCATGGGGACTTGCACCCCTCGCCGTGGTGGTGCATCACGCGCGCAGCAAGCGCGGAGGGCACAAGCATGCGGGTTCTGGTGATCGGTTCAGGTGGACGCGAGCATGCGCTGGCATGGAAAATCGCCCAGTCGCCGCTGTTGAGCAAGCTGTATGTCGCTCCCGGCAATGGCGGCACCGAGGCTGTTGCGCAGAACGTGGCGCTCGACATCAACGACCACCCAGCAGTCATCGCCTTCTGCCAGTCCGAAAAGATCGACTTCGTCGTGGTCGGCCCCGACGCGCAGGTGGTGGCCGGTCTGGGCGATGATGTTCGCGCCGCCGGGTTTGATTGCTTCTGCCCGTCCAAGGCCGCTGGTCAGCTAGAAGGCTCCAAGGGTTTTACCAAGGCGCTATGCGACGAGATGGATATCCCGACCGCCGCCTATGGCCGGTTTGATAGCGAAGCGGCGGCCCTGGCCTATCTCTATACCCAGGGCGCACCCATCGTGATCAAGGCCGATGGTCTGGCCGCGGGCAAGGGTGTCACCGTTGCCATGAGTGTGGATGAAGCCGAAGCGGCGATCATCGACTGCTTTGCTGGTGCCTTTGGCCAGTCGGGTGCGGAAGTGGTGATCGAGGAATTCATGGAAGGCGAGGAGGTCAGCCTGTTCGTGCTGTGCGATGGCACCGACATTCTGCCGCTGACCACCGCGCAGGATCACAAGCGCGCCTTTGATGGCGATACCGGCCCCAATACGGGTGGCATGGGTGCCTATTCCCCTGCTCCGGTGATGACCCGCGAAACCTACGAGGAGACGCTGGAGCGGGTGATCTGGCCGACCGTCAAGGGACTGGCCGCGCGCGGCACGCCCTATCAGGGCGTGCTCTATGCCGGGCTGATGCTGACTGAAACCGGCCCCCGTCTGGTCGAATACAATGCCCGCTTCGGCGATCCGGAAACCCAGGTCATGATGATGCGCATGGACAGCGATCTGCTGCCGCTGCTGCACGCGACCGCGACCGGCACCCTGGGCGGCCATGAGGTGAGCTGGAAGGATCAGTATGCGCTCACCGTCATTCTGGCGACCCAGGGCTATCCAGCCAGCTATTCCAAGGGCTCCGAGATCAAGGGCGTGGAAAATGCCGGTTCCGAGCATGTTCATGTGTTCCACGCGGGAACGCGTCGCGACGGCGCGCGTTTACTTGCAGAGGGTGGTCGCGTGCTCAATGTGACCGCTCTGGGGACGGGTGTCCGGGAGGCGCAGCAGCGTGCTTACGCAGGCGTGGACAAGATTGACTGGCCAGAAGGCTTTTGCCGCCGCGACATCGGCTGGCGGGAGCTCGCCCGTACCCGCGTCTGAACCATTCCTCAACCTCAATCCGCTAGGCTTCCGCAAGACAGTCTTTGACCAGACCCCGTCGCAACGTCCGCTGACGCCGCTGCAAAAGCGCGGCCAGGCCCTCGCCGACAGTCTGCGTAACAAGGGCAAGGAGCGCGGCGGCATGAGCACGATTTCTGGGCCACGAATTGGTATTGCGCTGGGCGGCGGCTCGGCGCGCGGCCTGACCCACATTCCCTATATCGAAGCGATGGACGAGTTGGGCCTCAAGCCCGCGGTTATTTCAGGCACCTCGATTGGCGCGCTGATCGGGGCCGGCTGGGCTGCGGGCATGACCGGCAAGGAATTGCGCGAGCACTCCTATGAAGTGCTGGGTACCATGCGCAAGATCGCCACCAAATTGTGGGCGATCCAGCTGCGCGGGCTGGGCGGCATTCTCAAGAACGGCATTTCGATGCAGCTCGATGCCTCGAGCATTGTCGACAGCTTCATCCCCGAGGATTTCCCGCTCGAGTTCAAGGATCTCAAGATCCCGCTTTATGTGGTGGCGACCGATTTCCAGAGCTGGCACCAGGTGGTGTTCAATTCCGGAGCGCTACGTCCGGCCATTGCCGGCTCGATTGCCATTCCCAGCCTGTTCAAGCCGGTCAACTATGCCAACCACATTCTGGTCGATGGCGGTGTGGTCAATCCGCTGCCGCTCGATCAGGCTGATATCGGTACCGACTTCCTGATCGGCATCGACGTCAATGGCGATCCCTCCGAGGGCATCAGCAAGACCGATCACAAGGCGCTCGATATCTGGTTCGGTTCGGCCCAGATCATGATGCATTCGTTGACCGCGCACATGATGGCGGCCTATCCGCCCGATATCTATATCCGGCCTCATGTCGCCAATTTTGGCGCGCTGGAATTCTGGCGCGTGCGCGAAATCGTCAGCCATGGCGAAGCCGAGAAAGAGCGCTTCAAGCGCATTCTGGCACAGAAGGTCGAAGACTATATCCAGGACAGGCTGCCTGCCGCGGGTGTTGAATAGCCTGCAGGATCAGCCCCGCGATCGGGCCTTCTTTGGAACGCTTGTCTTCTTGTTGTCACGCCGGGTTGCGGCAACGTTGTTGAGCAGGAATGGCGCGATATCGACCGGTCGCATCGGGCGCCCGAAGTAGAACCCCTGCATCTGATCGCATGACATTGCTGAGAGAATGTCGGCCTGCTCTTCGGTCTCGATGCCCTCTGCCGTAACCACCATGTGCAGACGATGGCCAAGCGCAATGATGGCGTCGAGCACATCACTGGCCTGCCCCCGGCTATCGGCCAGTCCCATGATGAACGAGCGGTCGATCTTGAGCTTGTCGAAGCCGAACTTCCACAGATAGCCCAGGCTGGAATAGCCCGTTCCGAAGTCGTCCATGGCGATGGACACGCCCAAGGTCCGCAGGTCGGCAAGCTGACGACCGATCTTGTCGGTGTCGTGCATCAGAAGGCTTTCGGTGACTTCCAGTTCCAGCCGGGTGGCGGGCAGACCGGTCTGCGCGAGCAGCTCGCTGACGAGTTCGGGCAGTTCCTGGCTCTCGAACTGGCGGACGGAAAGGTTGACCGACACAAACAGATCATCGGGCCAGGCTGCGGCCTGGGCCATCGCTGTCTTGAGGACCCATGTGCCAATGCGTTCGATCTCGCCAATGGATTCAGCCACCGGAATGAACTCATCAGGCGGGATGCGCTCGCCATCCTCATCGGTCAGGCGCAACAGGGCCTCAAAACCGACGCAGAGGTTCGAGGTCTGGTCCAGCAGCGGCTGAAATTCCAGGGTGAACAGATCAAGGTCATAGCCCTGCCGTACGGCCTTTTCGACCTTCTGGCGGCGCGCCACGGTGGCCTCGAGCGCCTGATTGAACACCTTGTGCAGCCCGCGACCATCGGCCTTGGCCTGATAGAGCGCCATATCGGCCTTGTGCAGACAATCCGCCACAGAGACCGTTGTGTCGGGCACCATATAGACACCAACGCTGATACCGCCGGTGACGGTCACCCCGCCCGTGCGGAGGGGCAGTTTGACGTCCTGCTGCACGCGGTCGACGACCGCCAGAATGGCCTGAGGACTATCTGCGGCGATGACCGCGACGAATTCATCACCACCGATACGCGATGCGACACCGGTTTCGCCAATGCCGCGCGCAATGGCTTCGCCAACATGGCGCAAAAAGGCATCGCCGGTCTGGTGTCCGAATACATCATTGGTGGATTTGAAATTGTCGACATCGGCGTACAGCACGGCGACGCAATTTGCCTTGCTGGCCAGTGATGCGGTCTTGAAGAAGGCGTCGCGGTTGAGCAGGCCGGATACGGTGTCGAAATTGGCCAGATACTCGATCGACCGCTTCGCGGTTTTCTGTCGTTCGCGCAGATAGGCAATCAGGAAATAGGCAACGGCCAGGATGACGGCGAACAGCGCTGACATCGCGATGGAATACTGGATCGCCGAACTGGTGAACTGGCGGTACATTGCGGTCTTGTCGACATAGACAATGGCAACGCCGATCACCTGCTCGCCCGATACGATAGGGGTGTAGGCCTCGATAAAGTATTTCGGCTCGGTCGCGTCGGCAGTTTCGTCATGGATGAAGGAGGCAATACCGCCCTCTGCCAGAATTTGCTGAACGGTGTCGAGATGCCCCCCGATATGTGGGGTTTGGTGGGGGTGCGCGCCATGTGCCATGGCGCCATCATCGCTCTGGGCAGCCCAGACCACGGCGTCGCCCTGTTGATTGAACAGCTCAAAGCGAAAAACATCACTGACCTGGGACAGCGACAGAACCGCACTGAGCTGATCCTGATCGGGATTGTCGGCTTGCAGCAATGACTCGAGGTCTGGCGTTTCGTCGGTAAGGTACTGCGCCCATTGCACGGCCTCCCGCTCGGCTGCAACGCCGACCCCGTGCTGGATCACGGCAACAAGACCGAGACTGGCCGCACCGATCAGCACCAGGATCATGGACATGGCTGCAACAGTGATGATCAGTTTTTTGCGCATGGAGAACCCGCCAACCTCATTTCCTCTTATCTTCCTCGATAAGATTTAAGAAAGGTTGGACGGACTGCGCTGCCGTGATCAGCTGTTATGTATCCTATGAGCTGAAAACCGGGTGGGATCAGCTAGCCGATCTGCTCCGACTGCATGCCGGCAAGATCGGCCGAGATAGTGCAGACCAGGCCCTCGGGCCTGAAATCCATTATCACTTCGGACCCACTGCTGGGCAGACCTGCACGCACCAGCCGGCTGCCAAAGCCCTTGTCCTGGGGTTGCTCGACGGCGGGGCCACCCTGCTCCACCCATTTGATGACAAAAGCCTCGACGCCCTGACGCGATTCCACGCTCCAGTTGATGTTGACCACGCCATCAACGCTGGCCAGTGCCCCATATTTGGTGGCGTTCGTGGCCAGCTCGTGCAGGATCATCGACAGCGTCAGCGTTGGCTTGGATGACAGCTTGATCGCGGGGCCATCGGCCACAATGCGCCGCTGCCCTTCATTGCCATGCAGGGCAGCAATCTTCTGGACAATGTCGGCGACGCTGGCATGACCGGCACTGCCCGCGATCAGCATATCCTGCGCATCCGCCAGCACACCGATACGCTCGGTCAATGTTTTCGAAATGCCGGGTAGATCATTCTTGGAACGCAAGGTCTGGCTGACAATGGCCTGGATCAGCGCCAGCTGGTTTTTCAGGCGATGCCCGATCTCCTGCGACAGTACCTGCTGCTCGCTCTCGCGTTCAGCCAGCGCCAGATTGGAACGCTGCAGGGAGTGGGCCAGTCGGGCCATGGATTCGCGCTCGGCCTTGAGGTGCTGGGCAGTCACGGTGATGCCATGGATGATGACAATGTCGACGCTGACGATGAAGGCATAAAACAGCAATGCCGTGGTCGCGCCCGCGTTGAGAGCAAATGAATTGGCCGGGGCGATGAAGAAGAACCAGGACGCCAGACCGCACAGCACTGCCGAAACCACCCCGGGCCAAAGCCCTGCCAGCAAGGTGGTGACAATGACAGCGGGGAAAAACGTCAGATAGGGAAAGCCCGGCGGCAGGGCATCGCTGAGGCCATAGCGCAGCGCAAAGGCAACAACGCACAGGCCCAGCGAAAGCGACCAGCGGAACAGCGGCGAGCGATTGCGGGTCACAATCGTCTGCAGTGCCGTAGTAAATCTGCTCTTGTCGCTCACGGTGCCTCTGTCGGATTTGGATGAAATTGGTCAGAACCACTGACCAGCATATACGGGAAAAGCACGAAAGCGGAACCTGCATTGGGCCGCTTTATGCACAGCGCGCAACATCTATCCGCGCCGCAGGTCCTGAAAAAACGCCTTGAGCATGGCCTCTGACCGCGCCGCGCCAATGCCGCCAATGATCTCAGGGGCATGGTGGCAGCTGGGCTGCTCAAACAGCCGCACGCCATTCTCGACGGCGCCTGCCTTGGTGTCTTCAGCCGCGAAATAGACCCGACGCACCCGGCTGTGGGCGATAGCACCGGCGCACATGGCGCAGGGCTCAAGGGTGACATACAGATCGCAACCATCCAGCCTGCCCGTGCCGCGTTTGGCCAGGGCCGCGCGCATGGCCAGCAGTTCGGCATGCGCGGTGGGATCGTTGAGCGCCTTCATGCGATTGCGCTCGGCGGCCAGCACGGTTTCGCCTTCCATGACCACCGCGCCCACGGGCGCTTCGCCATTGGCGGCGGCTTCCTCGGCCAGCGCCAGCGCGCGATTCATCGGTGTCATGGGTGGATGCGGCATGGCGTGGTGATACTGTTCAATGGCAAAACGGGCAAGCCGGTCACAGCCGACGGCGGCGCCCGGCCCCCAGAATGGCGATGGCGATGCCGCCCAGAATGATGATCGAGGCGATCAGCAGTCTTGGCGTGACGGCTTCGCCCAGCACCGGCACGGCGATGGCGGCGGCAATCACCGGCACACTGAGCTGGACCACCGCGGCGCGGGTCCGGGTCAGTTGGGGCAACACGGCATACCAGATGGCATAACCCAGTCCTGAGGTTATCGCGCCAGACGCAATGGCCAGGGCAACCCCCAGCGGGCTTGGCAATTGCCAGACCAGCCCGAAGATCAGCAAGATCAGGGCAAATGGCACGCAGCGCACAAAGCTGCCCGCGGCGTCAGCCAGCGGCCGGGTCGAGCCGCGCCCCAGTAGCGAATAGGCCGCCCAGCACAGCCCCGAGACCACCATCAACAGGGTTCCCAGCGGGTCGGGTGCGCTCAGGCCGGGCGATATGAGATAGACAAACGCCCCCAGTGCCACGACCAGCCCGAGCCATTCGAGCGCGCCGGGACGGTCTCCGGCGATCAGCCCCCGCGCAATCATGCCGAACTGCACGCTGACAAACAGCACCAACGCCCCCATGCCAGCCCCCAGCAGCACATAGGCCAGCGAGAAGGCCAGCGCATAGCCAAACAAGGCGGCGGCTTGCTGCGCGGTGCCCAGGCTGGCGATCTGGCGCCAGCTGGCGGCGCGCGACAATCCCACCAGCAAACCCAGCGTTACCGCGCCGGCCAGCAAGCGAATGGCGGTGAAGCCGGCGGCATCGAGTTGCCCTGCCCCCAGCGCCTGCCGGGCCAGCACGGAATTGGCCGCAAAGGCCAGCATGGCCAGGCCTGTCAGTCCGATGATCCTGATCATGTCTGCTCCTCGCACTGACTGCTGCGCAGCCCTGATGGATGGGTCTAGCACCCAAAGCCGTGCGCGCACCACAAAGGGCGCCATTCCGGCAGGACACAATCATGACAATTGAACCGGTGACAGAGCCCGCAAACGGGTCGGAATGGCTGGCCGGACGCCCTATATTGAGCGTTCAGGAGAATCGCCCTTGCCCATCCGCCAGCTACCCGAAGTTCTGATCAACCGCATTGCCGCTGGCGAAGTGGTCGAGCGCCCTGCCAGCGTCGTCAAGGAACTGGTCGAGAACGCCATTGATGCGGGCGCCAGCCGCATTGCCGTGACCACGGCTGCTGGTGGCAAGACTCTGCTGCGCATCGAGGATGATGGCCATGGCATGGATCGGGCTGACTTGCTGCTGTCGGTCGAGCGCCACGCGACCTCAAAGCTGTCCAGCGACGATCTCGATGATATCCGCAGCCTGGGCTTTCGCGGCGAGGCGCTGGCCTCGATCGGCTCGGTGGCCGAGCTGTCGATCTCATCGCGCCCCGCTGACGCCGAGAGCGGACTGCGCATTGATGTGCGCAATGGCGTGCGCAGCGGGCCGGTGCCGCAGGCAATGAACCGGGGCACCATTGTCGAGGTCAAGAACCTGTTCGCCAATGTCCCGGCGCGGCTGAAATTCCTCAAGACAGACCGTGGCGAATCCGGGGCCATTACCGATGTGCTCAAGCGCCTCGCAATGGCCAATCCCACCGTGCATTTCGTGCTCAGCGGCAGCGATCGCTCCACCTCGAACTGGCCTGCGGTCAGCGGCACAGGCGCATTGCAGGCGCGACTGGCGCAGGTAATCGGCGACGACTTTGCGCAGAATGCGGTGACGCTGGCGCATAGCCGGCACGGCGTGGTTGTGGCTGGTCTTGCGGGCCTGCCGACCTATACCCGTGCCAATTCGCTGAGCCAGTTCTACTTCGTCAATGGCCGCTCGGTGCGCGACAAGGTGCTGGTGGGCGCCGTGCGCGCTGCCTATGGCGACTACATCTTCCGCGACCGCTTTCCCGTAGTGGCGCTCTATATCGCCATTGATCCTGCCGAGGTCGACGTGAACGTTCATCCCGCCAAGGCCGAACTGCGCTTCCGCGATGCAGGCGCGGTGCGCAGCGCCGTGATCCGGGGGATCGGCGAAGCGCTGGCCGCAGCAGGCTTCAAGGCCTCTACCAGCGTAGCCGATGATGTGCTGGGCGCCTTCACTGCCCCTGAGCAACAGGCCAGCGGCGTTTCCACCGCGCCCATGATCTCCGGCTCAACTGCCTACCATCCCACCCAGACCTCGGCCTTTTCGGGCTATGAGCGGGTGTCGGGATCGGGCAGCAGCAATCCGTTTTCGCCCGATTATGGTCAGACCGGTCTGGATGGTCTGAACGAACCCAGCGCGCGGGTCGAAGCCGAGCCTGCCCCGGCTCTGGTCGATTACCCGCTGGGCACGGCGCGGGCGCAGATGTTTGACAATTTTATCATCGCCCAGAATGGCAACAGCCTTCTATTGGTTGATCAACACGCGGCCCATGAGCGGCTGGTCTATGAACGGTTCAAGGCGCAGCTGGCCTCGGGGCCCGTTGCCAGCCAGGCTTTGCTGATCCCGCTGGTGCTTGAGATGCCCGAAGAGGACTGCACCCGGCTTGAAGACGCGTCCGACGAGCTGGCGCGCTTCGGGCTCTATCTCGAACGCTTCGGCCCGCGCGCCATTGCGGTGCGTGAGACCCCAGCTCTATTGGGCAGCTCGGACATTGAAGGGCTGGTGCGTGACCTGTCCGATGGGCTGGCAGAATGGGATTCCATTGCTGCCGTCAGCGACCGCATGGAAGCGATCATCGCGCGCATGGCGTGTCACGGCTCGGTGCGCTCGGGCCGCCGCCTGCGGGTCGATGAAATGAACGCCCTGCTACGCGACATGGAGGCCACGCCCCATTCCGGCCAGTGTATTCACGGCCGCCCGACCTATGTCGAGCTCAAACACAAAGACATCGAGCGGCTGTTCGGGCGGAGCCGGTAGGCCCTACGGGGCGGAACAGCAGTGCCGGAACATTCGTTGCCCATCCATGCTCTATTTCACCAGCGATACCCATTTTGCCGATCCGCGGGTGCTCCGCCTCGACCGGCGTCCCTTCGCCAATATGGCCGAGCACGATGCCGCCTTGATTGCCAGCTGGAACAGCGTCGTGCAGGCCGATGACGATATCTGGCACCTTGGCGACGTCGTCCGTGGGGATCAGGGCGCAGTTGAAGCTCTGCTGCACCGGTTGAACGGCACCAAGCATCTGATTGTAGGCAATAACGATCCGCTATCGACCCAGTCGGCGCAAGGCTGGGCCAGTGTTCAGCACTATGCCGAGCTGAAGATCGACATTCAGCTCTATGTGCTGTGCCACTATCCCTTCCGCACCTGGAACCAGATGGGCAAGAAATCCATCAATCTGCACGGTCATTCGCATGGCCGGCTGGCGCCTATGCCGCGGCAGTTCGATGTGGGGGTCGATCCGCAGGGGCTGCGGCCCCGGCGACTGGACGAAATTGTGGTCAGCCGCCGGCGTGGCCGGACTGCAACGCCCGCGGCCTGAGCTTCTTACTGAAACACGCTCGCGCCCTTGTCCGCCACGCCGACCATGGCACGGAAGTTGGCGAAGAGTTCGCGGCCCATGCCGAAATGCTGGCTGCGCAGATCTTCGGTGGCCGGGGTGCGCGCGAAGAATTCCTTCTCATCGCCCAGGAATGTCAGTGAGCCTTGGTTGGCGTCGAGCCGGATCATGTCACCATCGCGGATCTTGGAGATCGGGCCACCATTGACCGCTTCGGGGGTCATGTGGATGGCGGCGGGCACCTTGCCCGACGCACCCGACATGCGGCCGTCGGTGAGCAGCGCGACCTTGAAACCGCGATCCTGCAACAGACCCAGAGCCGGGGTCAGCTTGTGCAATTCGGGCATGCCGAGCGCCTTGGGGCCAGAGAACCGCACCACCGCGATCATGTCGCCGGTCAACTCGCCTGCCTTGAACGCGGCCTGCAGGCCTTCCTGACCATGGAAGACGCGCGCTGGCGCTTCGATGACGCGGTGCTCTGGCTTGACGGCCGAGACCTTGATCACCGAACGACCCAGATTGCCCGACAGCAGTTTGAGGCCACCAGTCTCCTGGAACGGGGTCGCCACCTTGGTCAGCACCTTTGGCAGGGCGGATTCCCTGGGCGATGGCTCAAAGGTCAGCTTCTCTTCGATCAGCTTGGCCTCGACCGTGTAGTTGGACAGCCCATTGCCCCAGACGGTCTTGACGTCTTCGTGCAGATGGCCGCTTTCGAGCAGTTCCTGAATGAGGAAGCCCATGCCGCCAGCGGCGTGGAAATGGTTCACGTCGGCCACGCCATTGGGGTAGACGCGCGCCAGCAGCGGGGTGGCGTCCGACAGGTCGCTCATATCGTCCCAGGTCACCTGCAGGCCAGCGGCCGCCGCGATGGCGATCAGGTGCATGGTGTGGTTGGTCGAGCCGCCCGTGGCGTGCAGGCCGACCAGACCGTTGACGATGGCCTTTTCGTCGATGACGTGACCAACGGGGGTGTAATCATTGCCCTGTGCGGTCAGCGACAGCGCACGAATGGTGGCTTCGCGGGTCAATGCGTCGCGCAGCGGGGTGCCGGGATTGACGAAGCTGGCGCCAGGCAGATGCAGGCCCATGATTTCCATGAGCATCTGGTTGGAGTTGGCGGTGCCGTAAAAAGTGCAGGTGCCTGCCGCGTGGTAGGACTTGGACTCCGCTTCGAGCAATTCGGCGCGGCCGACCTTGCCTTCCATATAGAGCTGGCGAACCTTGGCTTTTTCGTCATTGGGGATACCCGATGGCATGGGGCCGGCGGGCACGAACACCGCTGGCAGGTGGCCAAAGGTCAGCGCGCCGATCAGCAGGCCGGGCACGATCTTGTCGCAAATGCCCAGATAGACGGCGGCATCGAACATGTTGTGGCTCAGCGAAATGGCGGTCGCCATGGCGATCACGTCGCGGCTGAACAGGCTCAGGTCCATGCCGGGCTGGCCCTGGGTCACGCCATCGCACATGGCAGGCACGCCACCGGCAACCTGGGCGGTGGAGCCCATTTCGCGGGCCGCCTGTTTGATCAGATCGGGATAGAATTGATAGGGCTGATGGGCGCTCAGCATGTCGTTATAGCTGGTCACGATGCCCAGATTGAGCGATTTGTGGCCGGCCAGTTGCGCCTTCTCGGCGGGCGAGCAGGCAGCGAAGGCATGGGCAAGGTTGCCGCAGGAGAGCACGGTACGGTTGACGCCGGCTTCGCGGGCACCCTCAAGACGGTTCAGATAATCGCGACGGCTGTCGCGGCTACGCGCGGCGATGCGATCGGTGACATCCTGGATGGCCTGACGGACAGACATATCGGCTCCTGTTCTTGGAGCCCTTCGTGGCCAGAGCGGTCAATTGGGGACCGCTGAGGGGACTATGGGCACCAGTAGACGTTGACGGCGTGGCCGGACCGCAACACGGCACGAATGGGCATGTCCTGGGTCGGACCATCTCCCAAAGCGGTGTCGAGCACGGCGGCCTTTTCCTCCCCTTCAATATGAAGGTACAGCCCATCCGCGCGGAGGAGACGCGGCAGGGTAAAGGTGATGCGGGGTTCGCCCGCGCCCGGTGCGCGGATGGCCAGGGTGGGGCCTTCCTCGCTCAGGGCCTGGTCCAGCGTATCGCCGCCGGGAAAGAACGAGGCGGTATGGCCGTCGCTGCCCATGCCCAGCACGACAGCGGCGAACTGCTCGGGCAGATCGGCCAGCAGGGCATTGGTGCGCGCCACGCCCGCGGCATCAGGCTCATCGCCGCCCGAATAGAGCGGGTAGAAGCGCGCCGTGGCTGCGGGTCCCTGCAGCATGCGTTCATTGACCAGCAAGGCGTTGGAGCGGTCATTGGTTTCATCGACCCAGCGCTCATCAACTAGGGTGACGATCACCTTGGACCAGTCGATGTCCTTGGTCTTGCCCAGCGCCTGGAAGAACCGGCTGGGGGTCGACCCACCGCTGACGGCAATCGCCGCCTCGCCGCGCGCGTCGATGGCTGTGCGAATGCGGTCGGCAACGGCCTCTGCCAGTTCATTGGCAAGGGTCGGCTTGTCGGCAAAGCTGCGGCGCTCGAGCACGGGCTGGGTCATTCTAGTTCTCATCCTCATGCCAGGTGCGGCCATCACGCTCGATCAGCGCATGCGAGCCGCTGGGGCCCCAGGTGCCAGCCACATAGGACTGTGGTGGTTCCGAAGACCGTTCCCAGGCCTCGCGGATCGGGTCGACCCACTTCCAGGCCGCTTCGAGTTCGTCGCGACGCATGAACAGGGTCTGGCTGCCACGGATCACGTCGAGCAGCAGGCGCTCATAGGCTTCTGGCGTGCGTTCCGAGAAGGTCTGGGCAAAGCTCAGGTTCAGGGGCACTTCGCGCAGGCGCATGCCACCGGGACCGGGATCCTTGATCATCATCATCAGCTTGACGCCCTCATCGGGCTGCAGGCGGATGATCAACTTGTTGGCCTTGGGTGCGCCCTCGGCGTGGTCAAAGATCGAATGCGGAATCGGTTTGAACTGGATGGCGATTTCCGAGACCCGGCTGGCCATGCGCTTGCCGGTGCGCAGATAGAACGGCACGCCGGACCAGCGCCAGTTTTCGATTTCGGCCTTGAGTGCCACAAAGGTCTCGGTGCGGCTGCCCTTCTTTTCTTCGGGCAGTTCGTCCTGATAGCTGGCCACCGAGGTGGTTTCGGAGCTGACGCCCTTGTACTGGCCGCGCACGGTCATCTTGGCCACGTCACCATTGGTGATGGGCTTGAGCGAGCGCAGGACCTTGAGCTTTTCGTCGCGCAACGCATTGGCGTCGTCGCTGGCGGGCGGCTCCATGGCCACAAGGCAGAGCAACTGCAGCATGTGGTTCTGGATCATGTCGCGCAGGGCGCCGGATTCGTCATAATAGCCGCGGGTACCGGCCCCAACGCTTTCAGCCACGGTGAGCTGGACGTGGTCGATATGGGCCGAGTTCCACACGGGTTCGAACAGCGTGTTGGCAAAGCGCAGCGCCAGCAGGTTCTGCACGGTCTCTTTGCCGAGATAATGGTCGATACGGTAGACCTGATCTTCCTCGAAGATCTTGGCCACGCCGTCATTGATTTCCATCGATGACAGCAGATCGTGGCCCAGTGGCTTCTCGATCACCACGCGGGCGTCGCGACGATAGACCTTGGTCTTGGAGAGCTGTTCGGCGATCGGCTCGAACAGATCGGGGGCCACGGCCAGATAGAAGGCGCGGACAACTTCAGGGTCGTCTCGCAGGGCCTTTTTCAGATCGCCCCAGCCCGCTTTGTTGCTGACGTCGTTGATGATGTAGGAGAAAATATTGACGAAGCGCTCGATGACCGCGGCGTCCTGATATTCCTTTTCCACGAACTGGGTGATCGCATCACGCGCGGCGTTCTGGAAATCGGCATCGCTCAGCTTGGAGCGCGACACACCAATAATGCGGCTGTTCTCATCGAACTGGCCATCCTTGAAGCGGTGATAGAGCGCAGGAATCAGCTTGCGCTTGGTCAGATCACCGGTGGCGCCAAAGACCACATAATCGAATGGCTGGACGGGAATGATGCGGCTGGACAACGGGCTAGTCCTTAGTTTGACGCGAGGTTCAAGCGAAATTGTGCTTGGCGAGAATGACAGCGCCATGCAGCGGCTCGAAGCGTGGCAGCATGACAAAGTCGCCATAGCGCTTTTCGAGGAGCGGGAACAGACGCTGGCCGAAGCCACCGACGATCGCCATCACCTTGGCATTGCGCGCCTTGAACCACTTTACGTAGGTTTCGATATAGCTGAACTGCAGTTCAAGCATCTTTAGGGCGACCGGATCGCCTTGGTCGAGATAGTCGCTCATCAGCGGCATCAGCTTGCCGAATTCGGCAGGCGCACGGCCGATCAGGGCATCATCGCAGCCTTCCGAGCCATCATTGCTGATGATCCTGAGATCCATGTCGGTGGCAAATGACCAGGTCATCACCGCCTGATTGTCACCACCGAGCGCGGCGATCACTGCCTTGGTCAGCGGCGACGATGGCACCAGACCGTCTTCGGCCTCCACAGAATAGCGCACCAGTTCGCGGCCCAGAATGGCGCCCGACATCTGATCGCCAATCTGGAAGCCCCAGCCACCGGCCTGATGGCGCTGGCCATCAACCACTGCCAGCGCTGCCGAACCGGTACCAACGATGATCACCGCGCCCTCTTCGCCACCAAGGGCGCCGGCATGGGCAATATCGATATCGTCATAGACCTTCACCCCGGCAAAGGGCCAATGCCGTGCGGCGAACTCATCGCGCGCCGAATCCATGCGGCCACCGGCCATGCCAAAGCAGGCATAGGTATTGGCGGTCTGTGCATAGTCGAGCCCAGCGGCAGCGAACACATCGCGCGTGCCGGCCAGAATGGCCTTGTAGGCGGGTTCGCCATCGTCGATCTGCAGGTTGGAGCGACCGTTCCTGACCTCAGCCAGCGTCTGCAGATTCTCATCGGCCAGACGCACGCGGCAATTGGTACCGCCACCATCAACGCCAAGGTAGTATCTCGTCACGCTAGGATTCTCCGAATTCAGAAGGGATTCTAGGGTCTGGTTTCGGCGCGGACCATAGTGCGAAAGCTGATAATACGAAAGTAGGATAAGGCACAAAATATCCCTGCCAAGTCCCCTGCCCGCATGGCTCGCCTGCGCGGAGCATACAAGCAGTTATGGCCACAGGGTTTTCGTGGCATACCATAGCGGTGATCAGATGGAGGTCGAAGCATGACGCGACACGTGTTGGTGCTGGGCGGCGCCCGTTCGGGCAAAACCGCTTTTGGCGAGAGTTTGGCCCTGCGCAGCGGCAGTACGCCGGCCTATCTGGCCACTGCCGAAGTGCTTGATGGCGAGATGCGGGACCGCGTTGCCAGCCATCAGGCCGGACGCGCCGGACAGTTCGCCACCATAGAAGAGCCGTTGGCGCTGTCGAAGACCCTGCTCAAGGCAGCCAGGAGCCATGACGTCATTCTGGTGGATTGTCTGACCCTGTGGATCACCAATCTGCTGGTATCTGGCGACAATGTTGCCGCGCAGGTGGAAAAGCTCGGGCAGACACTGGGCCAGTTGCAGGATACGCGGATCATTCTGGTCAGCAATGAGGTCGGTCTGGGCATTGTCCCCGACAATGCCATGGCCCGCACCTTCCGCGATCTGGCCGGCAGTGCGCATCAACGGCTCGCCGAGATCTGCGACGATGTCTATTTCGTCGTCGCGGGACTGCCCATGACGCTCAAGGGCGAACCACCCATCCCCACCATGGGACGCACGCAATAGGCACCAGAATCAGCCAAGGGCTATACTCAGTGCTAACAGTGCGCTGACACTTAGCAGCACATTCAGGGTCATGCGGTAGAGGGTTAGCGCGCGGGTGATATGATAGGGTCCGAGCTTGGTTTCGCCTTCGCCCATGATCGGCAGATCGACCACTTCACCGTCATAACTCCTTGGCCCACCAAGCGAAAACCCGAGCGCGCCAGCAAAGGTCGCCTCCGGCCAGCCCGAATTGGGCGAGCGGTGTTTCATGGCGTCGCGCGTGGCCGCCTGCCACGCCTTGGACGGGCTGGCCCCGGGCACAAAGAAGCAGGCAATGGTCACCAAAACCGCCGTCAGCCGGGCGGGAACGAGATTGACCAGATCATCAAGGCGCGCGGCCGCCCAACCAAAATCGGCGTAGCGCTCATTCTTGTGGCCGATCATCGAATCAGCGGTGTTGATGGCCTTGTAGAGCGCAATGCCCGGCAGGCCGAGCAGCACCAGCCAGAACCACGGTGCGACCACACCGTCCGAGGCGCTTTCGGCCAAGGTCTCCACCGCTGCGCGGGAAACGCCAGCGGTATCAAGCTGTTGGGGATCTCGGCCCACGATCTGGCTCACCGCCTCGCGCCCGGCCTCCAGCGAGGTCAACAGCGCATCGGCCACCGCCTGCACGGCCCGACCCAGTTCCTTTTGCGCCAGGAAGGGCGTCGTCAGCAGGATTTCGAGCACCCAGCCGAGCGGTATGCGGTGCACAATATTGCGCACCATCAGCGTTACAATCAGCGTCGTGCCGAGCACCAGCACCATGGTCACCATGCCGCGCACGCGCCGTTGCTCGGGGGATTGCTCCTCCTTCCACAGTCGTGATTCGAGCCAGCTGAGGAGCTTGCCGATCCACATGACGGGGTGGCCGATCTGGGCCAGCAAGCGAGGCGGATAGCCCTGCCAGCGCTCGAGGATCAGCGCCAAGGGAGCAATAAATACGTGCATCAGTCCAGCCTAACGGGTTCTGCGAGCCCCAAAAGGGCATCAATATCAATGTGATGTTCAAGGTGAGCGGCCAGTGCATCGAGCGTGGTGTCGATGCTGGCCTCATAGGCGAAATCAGGCGAGGCAACATTGCCCAGCACAGCACGCCGGAAATCGTCGGCGGCAAACAGACCGTGCAGATAGGTGCCCTGCACCCGGCCGTCGGCGCTCACCGCGCCTTCGTTCATGCCCGCCACATGGGCGAAAGGCCGTGCAATATCAGGCCCCTGGGTAACACCCATATGCATGTGATAGCCGGCAATGGCAGTGCCGGAGCCCAAGTGAATGGCCCGCTCTACCCGCAATTGCTTGACCGGGCTGAGGACGGTTTCAACATCGAGCAGACCAAGGCCCTCAGTCGTACCCGGCGTGCCTTCGATCCCGTCCGGATCGGCGATGGAGCGCCCCAGCATCTGGTAGCCGCCGCAAATGCCGATGATCTTATCCCCGGCGCGGTGATGGGCGATAATATCGATGTCCCAGCCATTGGCGCGCAGCGCTGCCATATCGCTGCGGGTGGCTTTGGAACCGGGGAGGATAATCAGATCAGCGTTGCGGGGAATAGCTTGCCCCGGCGCCACCAGCACCAGATTGACTCCCGGTTCGGCCCGTAGCGGATCGAGATCGTCAAAATTGGCGATGCGCGGCAGTTGCGGCACGGCAATGGTGAGGGCGCCGGACTTGTCTGAGGTGTAATCGGCCAGCGCCAGGACATCCTCTGCCGGCAGCTTGCCCGCATCGGTAAACCAGGGCACCGGACCGAAGCAGGGAACCCCGGTCTTTTGCGCGAGAAAAGCGATTCCATCGGCGAAAAGCGAAGGATCACCTTGAAACTTGTTAATCAGGCTGGCGCGGATGCGTTTGGCGTCGGCCGGGGCGACCACTGCAAAGGTGCCTACCACCGATGCAATAACCCCGCCCCGATGGATGTCACCCACCAAAACAACTGGAATATCAGCAGCTTGCGCAAAACCAAAATTGGCGATGTCATTGCGGCGCAGGTTGACTTCTGAGGCGCTGCCAGCGCCTTCAACGATAACAAAATCCACATCGGCCGCCAATTCATGAAAGGCGTCGATCACCTCGGGCAGCAGCTTGCCGCGCTCATTCCAGTAGGTGCGCGCGGTCATTGAGGCCACACGCTGCCCCCGCACCACTACCTGTGAACCAGTTTCCAGTTCAGGCTTGAGCAGAACCGGGTTCATGGCGGTAATCGGCTCGCGTCGCGATGCCCGTGCCTGCAGCGCCTGAGCCCGCCCGATCTCACCACCATCGGCGGTCACGGCGGCATTATTGCTCATATTCTGCGGCTTGAACGGCGCGACCTTGAGGCCGCGATTGGCCAGGGCACGGCACAGGCCAGCGACTATCAGCGATTTGCCGACGTCCGACCCCGTCCCCATGAACATCAGTGCCTTAGCCATGGCCAGACTTATGCCGCATCAATCACGTGCGCGTAAGACCCCATCACCCGCCCAATTACCGCGCCCATGGGCGGCATGGCATCGCCACGCGCATCAGCAGCCGCAAACAGCGGGTTCAGCCGTGACTGTTTGGCAGATGAATAGTGAAACTCATGGCCATTGAGCCGACCCGGCCAGGGCAGATCGCCCGACTGCACCAGGCGCCGATAGCCCAGAATACGCTTGGGACGATCAATGTGCGTCGTCACCGGCAACAGTCCCGCCATGGCATGGCTGGCGCCGGCCTTGTCCACCAGTGCATCGCCGAGCACCATGAAGCCGCCGCACTCGCCATAGAGCAGCGCGCCGCGGTCGCGCGCGGCCACCAGTCCCGCCTTGAAGGCGTCCGCAGCGGCCAGTGTTGCGCCATGCAGTTCGGGATAGCCGCCGGGCAGGAATACGGCATCGGCATCCCCCCCAGGCGCTTCGTTGCGCAGCGGCGAAAAGAAGCTCAACTGCGCACCCTGACTGCGCCAGCCATCAAGCAGATGGGGATAGGCAAAGGCGAAAGCATCATCGCGGGCGATCGCCATATGCTGGCCCAGCGGCGGCAGATCCGCTGCATCCTCGGCACCTTCCCCCAGCGGCGCGGCAATGGCCTGGAACCGGTCGAGATCGACATAGTCCCCCATGGCGGTGGCCGCCTCATCAAGGAAACCGGCAAAGGCGTTGACCTCGCCGGGCAGCACCAGGCCCAGATGGCGCTCGGGCAGCACCAGCGCCGGATTGCGCGGAATGGCGCCAAGGCAGGGAATACCCGTCGCGGCCAACGCCTCGGTCAGCATGCGCTCATGCTTCATCGACGCCACGCGGTTGATGATCACCCCCGCAACCCGCACGCCAACCCGCCAGTTGGCAAAGCCAGCCACCAGCGGCGCTATGGATTGGCTTTGCCGGTCGGCATCGACCACCAGAACCACAGGCAGCTCAAGCAGTTCGGCGAGATCGGCTGTGGATCCGATGCCGTCGGCTGCACCGTCAAAGAGGCCCATCACGCCTTCAACAATAAGCAGATCAGCGCCCGTGGCCTGGGTCGCGGCCAGCTGCTTGAGTCGGTGCGGGGTCATCGACCAGGGGTCGAGATTGACGGCGTCGCGCAGCGCTGCGCGCGCCAGAAAGGTGGGATCGATGTAGTCCGGACCGGTCTTGGCCGGTGCAACGACGACACCGCGCTGGCGCAAGGCGGCCAGCAGGCCAAGTGTGACCACGGTCTTGCCCGAACCCGAGCGCGGTGCGCCAATGACGAGCCCTTTAGCCAAAGGTGTGGCTCCGCATCTGCCCGACATACCAGTCCAGCGTCTCGCGATACTGGCTGACCGCGCCCAGCACGACGATGGCCGGGGTTGGAATGTCTTTAAGTTCGCTGACTTCGCCCAGCGTGGTTTCAATCACGACCTGCTGTGGTGTGGCGGCGTGGGAGACAATGGCGAGGCGCTCGCCGCCATCGCGACCGGCCTCAAGCAGTTTTTGTGTGATGGAGCCCAGATGCTTGATCGCCATGAACATGACGATGACTGGCGCGGCCTTGGCCACGGCGGGCCAGTCCACACCATGCGGCACGGCGCCCGATTCATCGTGGCCGGTGAGGAACATCACAGCCTGATTGACGTCGCGATGGGTGACAGGAATGCCGGCATAGGCCAGCCCGCCAACGCCCGAGGAAATACCGGGCACAATACGGAACTGCACACCGTGCTTGACCAGCATCCCCGCCTCCTCGCCGCCACGGCCAAAGATGAACGGGTCGCCGCCCTTGAGGCGCAGGACGCGCTTGCCAGCCTTGGCCAGCGCCACCAGTTGCAGCGAGATATCGGCCTGTTTGGGCGATGGTTTGCCGCCACGTTTGCCGGCAAAGATGCGTTCGACGTGACGCGGTGCCATGGCCAGCAGATCAGGCGAAACCAGTGCGTCATGAACAATCACATCGGCCTGTCCCAGGGCGTGATAGGCAAGCAGGGACGCCAGCCCCGGCCCGCCCGGGCCCGCGCCAACCAGCCAGACCGTGCCCGGTTCGAGCTGCGGGAAATCAGCATTGTCGAGGGCCGCGAAATGGGCGCGGCGGCGTGGTTTGCGGATCCAGCCGAACATCAGTGCATCAACCCTTGAGGCGCGCGGTGGGAATGGGCACAGTGGCGCGTCATGAAGTACTCAGTGCGATGAAGATTCTGATCCTGGGCGGCACCGCCGAAGCGCGTGATCTGGCGGGGCGTCTGCTCGAACTGGGCCATGATGTCACCAGCTCGCTGGCTGGTCGCACACAGAATCCTACCCTGCCCGCCGGCGCGGTGCGCATGGGCGGATTTGGCGGTGCGGTTGGACTGGGCTCCTATCTGAGAAACGAGAACATTGAGCGGCTGATTGACGCCACGCACCCCTATGCGGGCACGATTTCGGCCAATGCGGTCGCCGCCGCCCAGGCCAGCGGCGTGATGCTGGTGCGTTACATGCGTCCGGTCTGGGCGGAGCCTGACAGCGCGGGCTGGACCAATGTCGCCACGGCAGCCGAGGCTGCCTCGGTCTTGCCCGCCGATGCCACGGTTCTGCTCACCACAGGTCACACTGGTCTGGTTGATTTTCTTGGCCGTGCCGATTGCCGCTTTCTCGTGCGCCTGATCGAGGCCCCGGCCGTGGCAATCCCGTCCCACACGAGGCTGCTGCAGGACCGTCCACCCTATGGACTGGCCGACGAAATGGCGCTGTTGGCGCGCGAGAGCATCACTCATCTGGTCACCAAGAATTCCGGCGGGGCACAGACGGCGGCCAAGCTGGAAGCGGCGCAGCGACTTGGAGTTGAGGTGATCATGATTGCCCGTCCCGCCTATGGCCCAGCGCTCGAAGTGAGCAGCGTGGATGGTGCTATCGAGGCATTGGCGCTGACGGGCTGACCAAAACTGGCCACGCTGAATCCGAGCTTACAATCGGAAATGGCGCAGGTGGCATAATCTGATTTGCGTTTATGCAGGCGGACCGGGCCAGCCATGGCAGCCACGGCGTCAGCGACACCGGGCACATCGCCACTCAAATCGGCATCATCAAGCAGGCGCATTGGCACGGCGAAATACAGCGCCACGGGCAGGAGCAGCGGACTGGTTGCCTTGCGCATATGAGTGCCAATAGCGGCCAGTTGACTGGGATGCAGGTTCAGTTCAGCGAGGCAGGCCCGGATCAGTGCGATGATCTCACCGGCACTGGCCGCGGAGGCAAAGCCAATGCCAGCGACAAATCTGTCTGTAGGGGCGGGGATCGCCCCGAATCTAGCTGTCATAATCGCCTCTCAAAGCAAGAGGCAGGTTCGCTCAAGACCGTTGCAGCTCCGGGGTTGGTCCCCGATTTGGGTCGACCGCACCGAATTCTGTTTCAGTTCCTTCGTGGGAACTCTGCGCATGTTTTGGTTCTAGGCGGGCAGAACCGCTTGGTCAATCAATGGCTTGGCCTGCTTCATGACCAGATAAGAATGCTTCTGAAAATGATTTGCAAATTCAATGACTTGTCGCGTCGGTTTTGGGTGGTTATGGCCTCCCCATGATTTGGGGCGAGACTGGACAATGACGGCAACAGCAAAGCGAACGCTGGCCATTGCGGCAGCAAGCCTACTGATCGGCCTGATCGTGCTGGGACTCAAAGTGCTGGCCTGGCAGATTACCGGATCGATCGCGCTCTATTCCGATGCCCTGGAATCCATCGTCAATGTGGTGACGGCCATTGCGGCGCTCAGTGCTGTATGGCTGGCGCAAAAGCCCGCCGACGCCGCCCTACCCTATGGCTATCACAAGGCCGAGTATTTCTCGGCCGTGCTGGTGGGGGTCATGATCATCGTGGCGGCGATCCTGATTGCCCGCGAGGCCATTACCGGGCTGATGACCCCCACCCTGCCCGACGCCCCTATCGAAGGACTGAGCATCAGCATTGTCGCCACGGTGATCAATGCGGTCTGGGCCTTTGTACTGATCCGGCATGGCCGCTCGGTACGTTCGCCAGCACTGCAGGCCGACGGCAAGCATTTGATAACGGACGTGGTCTCAACAGGCGGGGTCATTGTCGGACTGGCCCTGGTCTATCTGACCGGCTGGGCGATGCTGGATCCCATTCTGGCGGCGCTGGTGGCGCTCAATATCCTGTGGTCAGGCTGGGCAGTCATCCGCGACAGCGTAGGCGGGCTGATGGACGTGGCTGTGCCCAAGGAAACCCAGCAACTCATTCGCGAGGTTATCGCCGCCAATGCCGATGGGGCCATTGAGGCGCATGACATCCGCACGCGACAGGCTGGCAAGATGACGTTCATCGACTTTCATCTGGTGGTGCCTGGCGCGATGAGCGTCGACGATGCTCACGCCATCTGCGACGCTATCGAGGCCAAGCTACGCGAGGCCGTCCGACAGGTTCAGATCACTATTCATGTTGAGCCCGAAGACAAGGCCAAGCATTCCGGCATCGTGGTGGTCTAGCGCGCGAATGTGACTTGCCCTGCGCCTGCACCGCAGGCAGATTCGCAGCCATGCGAGACGTCCTTGTTGCCCTGTTCGCCCTGTTGACCCTGCCCGTCTTCGCGCAGGGCTGGGATCATTATGACAATGCCCGATTTGGTTACAGTATCGCCGTGCCGACTGGCTTTGTCGGTCAGGGCGAGAGCGAGAACGGGGATGGTCAACACTTCGCTTTGCCCGGTCGCGCCATTGCGCTGAGCGTCTGGGGGGGCTGGCTGAATCACTTCGATAGCGAAGTTGCGGCCCGCATGGGCCAGGATGCGGCTGATGGCTGGAACCAGACCTATCAGGCGGTCACGCCGCGCTGGGCCAGCTGGTCAGCGAGCGCGGGTGGTCAAATTCTCTACCAGCGCATGATCGCACTCTGTGACGGCCAGAGCTACGCCGCCTTCCGCGCCGAATACGGCGTGCGCGACCGGGCCGAGATGGACCCGGTCATTGAGCAATTGGTGGCCAGCCTGCGCGGCAGCGCCTGCTAGAATTCGATCCCGACCTGCGCCTTCACCCCGGAGCGGAAGTGGTGCTTGATCTCGGTCATTTCGGTGACGAGATCAGCGATCTCGATCAGTTCATCCTTGGCGTTGCGACCGGTGACGATGACGTGGGTATCGACTGGCTTGTTCTTGAGAAACTCGACCACTTCCTCGATTGGCAGATAGTCATAGCGCAGGCAAATATTGAGCTCGTCGAGCAGCACCATCTTGTAGCTGGGGTCCGAGATCAGTTTTTTGGCCTGCTCCCAGGCCTTGCGCGCGGCGGCCAGATCGCGCTGGCGGTCGGCCACGTCCCAGGTAAAACCTTCGCCCATGGCGTTGATGGTGACCAGCTCGGGAAACTTGAGCAGCACGTCGCGCTCGCCGGTCTCCCAGACGCCCTTGACGAACTGCACCACCCCGACCTTGAAGCCATGGCCAAGCGCCCGGAACACCATGCCGAAGGCGGCAGTCGACTTGCCCTTGCCCTTGCCCGTGTGGACGATGAGCAGGCCCTTTTCCTGGGTCTTGGTGGCGAGGATCTTGTTGCGCGCCTCGCGCTTCTTGCGCATTTTCTCGGCGTGATAGGCATCACGCTCCGCCTCGGTCATGAGGTCGGTTTTCTTGACGGGCTTGGCTGGCGTGTCGGTCATGCAAGGTGCTCCGCGTGTTCAATGATCAATCTCGCGGCCACTTCGGGCGCGATGTCGGTAGTATCGAGGTCAAACCGATTAGGATGCCTGACCCCCAGGATGCGCCGTTTTGTGCGAACGCTTCTGGCACCGGACGCATCGGTCATCTTGAGCCTAGCCTCGCGATCTGCCGAAGGTATGCGCGCGTCATGGGCCGCGTCCGAGGCTGTGAGCAAAACTGGCACGAAAGTGGCGTTGCGCTGTTGGGCGACCGCGACAACCTCGGCAAAGGCGGTGTGGTCCATCGGATCGTCTTCCATCAGGGCGTTGGTCAGAATGAAACTGGCATCGGGCGGGGCGATCTCCGCCATGGCGATCAGCGCCTGGCGCCGGATGGCCATGATCAGCTCCCAGGCCTGCGCTGGGATCGGGGCCTTCCCGTCCTCACGGATCAGTGAAAAGACCACGTTGTTGGCCAGATGATTGTCGAAAACCCGCGCGCGGGTTGCTTCGGCGATAGCCCGCGCAATGGTCAGCTTGCCGACGCCATAGTGGCCAATCAGGTAGATGATGGTGTTGTTCATACCTCGCCCCCCAGCAGAGCGTAAGCCGAATTGGAACGTGGGGCCCACAACCCTCTTTCGCGGGCGTCGTTGAATTTGGCGATGAGTTCGTCATAGCCATAACGATTGGCCTGCCGAATAAAATCACGGGTCGCGTCGTCCTCGATGAAGGCCTCAAAAGCCAGATCGAAATGGTGCGTTTTGACCGCCCCGGTGGTGGCGGCAAAGGCGAACATGAAATCGACTGTGGCGATGATCTCAAAGGCGCCGCGATAGCCGTGGCGCTTGACGCCGTTGAGCCATTTGGGATTGACGACGCGGGATCGCATCACATGGCTGATCTCTTCTTCCAGCGTGCGGATAACGGGCCGTTCGGGGCGGGAGTGATCATTGTGATAGGCGGCGGGCTTGAGCCCCGTTAGGGTTTCAGCGGCGGCGGAAAGACCGCCCTCGAACTGATAGTAGTTGTCGCTGTCGAGCAGATCGTGCTCGCGATTGTCCTGATTGTGGATCACCGCGTCGATATCGGAGAGGCGCGCCGCAAAGCGGTCGCGCTCGGGGATGCCGGTGGCCCGGGCGCCATAGGCATACTGCCCCCATTCGAGCGCCTGCTTGCCCAGATCGGCCTTTGTCGACCAGTTGCCGCTATCGATCAGGGCATTGAGCCCGGCGCCATAGGTGCCCGGTTTGGAACCGAATATGCGATGCCCGGCAGCTAGGCCCGCCTCGGCTTCGCTTTGCCCGGCAGCCATCATGCCAAGCGCATCGGCGCGCATGCGTGCAGCTATGGGATTGTCGTCAGTGGGTTCATCGAGCGCGCCAATTGCGCGGATAGCGCGATCGAACAGGGCCATCTGGGCCGGGAAGGCATCGCGGAAGAAGCCGGAAATGCGCAGGGTGACATCCACGCGTGGCCGACCCAGCTTTGGCAAGGGGATGATCTCATAGCCCGAGACGCGCAGCGATCCCGGATCCCAGATCGGCTTGGCGCCGATCAGGGCGAGTGCCTGGGCAATATCATCGCCGCCCGTGCGCATATTGGCTGTGCCCCAGACCGAGAGCGCGATCGAACGCAAATGATGGCCATGGTCCTGCAAATGACGCAACACCAGGCTTTCAGCCGATTTCTGTCCGAGCCCCCAGGCGGTCGGGGTGGGCACGGCTCGGTTATCAACCGAGAAGAAGTTACGACCGGTCGGCAGCACGTCAAGTCGACCGCGTGATGGTGCGCCCGAAGGGCCCGGGGCAATGAATTTTCCATCCAGCCCGTCGAGCAGGGCCTGAAATTCAGCCGGCCCAGACCGGGCCAGGCGCGGCCGGATGATGGTCTCCACGGTGCCGAGCACGGCGCGGGTCGCGGTCCAGCCCGCCTCTGGCATCATGGTGCCCTCAACCAGGTCAGCCGCGATGGCCTCGAGTTGTTCGACCACGTCGCCGACACTGCGGGCACTTGCTGCCGGGGAAACGATGGACGGCCCCGACCAAATCTGGCCCAGTTTGGCCGTCAGCGGATCAATTCCTAGTTTGAGATCATCCGCCAAAGCGCGGATGAGCGAATTCTCCCCTGCTCCTTCGCCGCGCGGCACGCGCGCAAGCGCCACGATCAGATCACGCTCCAGATCGCCTTGCGGCGACCGGCCAAAGATGTGCAGGCCGTCGCGGATCTGGGCTTCCTTGAGATCGCAGAGGAAGTTGTCGATCTTGATCAGGGCTTCAGTTTCGTCCTCGGGCAAACCGATATCGCGGTCGAGCCGGCTGTCGCGGGTGAAATCGAGAATGCGCCGTTGCAGATCGGCCAGCCGGCGCCGGTCCATGCCCGAGGCTGCGTAATACTCATCGAGCAGCGCTTCGAGGTCCTTGAGCGGTCCATAGGTTTCCGCCCGCGTGAGTGGGGGCACCAGATGATCAATGATCACCGCGCCCGTGCGCCGCTTGGCCTGAGTGCCCTCGCCGGGATCATTGACGATGAACGGATAGAGATGGGGCAGTTGGCCCCAGAGTGCGTCAGGATAGCTGAGCGCGTCGAGCGCGGTGGCCTTGCCCGGCAGCCATTCAAGCGTGCCGTGCTTGCCGTTGTGGATCAGCGCGTGGGCGCCATACTCGTGGCGGAGCCAGAGATAGGCAGCCAGATAGGCATGCGGCGGGACCAAAGCAGGGTCGTGATAGTTCTCGGTTTCGTCGAGATGATAACCCCGAGCGGGCTGCAGCAGGATCGCGACGTTGCCCAAGACCAGAGCGGGCAGATGGAAGTTGTCGCCCCGCACAAATGGATCGGTCACGGGATCGCCCCAGCGGCTGGTGATTTCAGCGCGCATCGATTCGGGTAGTGCGGCGAAGAGTTCGGCGTAGCGGGACAAGGTCAGCGTTGCCGGAGACACGCCACGCGCCGGATCGGCATTTGTCGGGCCGGACTGGAGGGCGGTGATGAGTTCTTCCGAGGTCTGTGGCAAGGCCGACCCCAGTGCATAGCCCTCCGCCTCCAGCGCCTTGAGCATCTCCACTGTCGAAGCGGGGGCGTCATAGCCGACGCCGTTGGCAAGACGACCATCCCGGATGGGGTAGTTGGCCAGGACGAAGCCAATCCGCCGCTCCGACCGGGCCGTTGCGCGTAGCCGGGACCAGTTTGCGGCCAGCGCTGCGGTGCGGGCGATGCCGTCAGCGTCAGGCGCATAGGCGGTCAGAGGGATCTGGCAGCGCTCGTGCCAGATTGCATCAGCACGGTGGCCGACGATCAGCCCAGCCAATCGTCCATCGACCTCGGGCATAACAAGGAACATAGCCATGTCCTTGGCGCTCAGGCCCTGGCTATCGGCCAGCCATTGATCCTGAGAGCGGCCGGACTGAATCAGCTGAATGACCGGAGCGTCGGTCCCAGCAAAAGGGTTTGCCTTACCGTCCAGACCATCAATCCCCAGCGCGAAACCAGTGAGATTCAGGATGGTCGTGGGCGCGACATCGCCCAGAACCTGCTGCACGAAACGGACGCAAGCGGCTTCCTTGAGCGAAGAGACCAGCACGGGTACCGGCGCTAGTCCCTGCTCAACCAGCGCAGCGATCAGCGCTTCAATGGTTGCCGTTCCGGCGCCTTCGAGCGCCGCGCGGTAGAACAGGATCGGGACATGGGCAGGCTTGGCGCCGGGAGGCAGGCAGAGCTTGTCGCGGATGTTTGCCTGATCGGTGACACCCAGTCCGGGATACCAGAGACCAAAGCGCGCAAAAGGCTGGGGGTGCAGGTCGGTGAGCAAGGCCCCCGCATCCGTCTGCAGAGCGACCGACCGCTCCCCGGCGCGGCCCGGCGCGCCAAGTGTGTGGAGCCCCTTCAAGATCGCATCGGCGTTGTCGGGCCCGCCAGCGATGAACAGGCTGTGGAGCCGGCTCCAATCGTCAGGATGGACCGTGGAGCGCGATTGCAGAATGGGATCGGGACTGGCATCACCCGGCAACAGGGCAAGAGGGATTTTGTGGTTGGCGCACAGCGCCGTCAGTTCATCAACGCCATACTGGAAGTAGGCCGCGCCGCCGATCAGACGCAGTACTACCAGGCGTGCATGGGCCACTGTCTGCTCAAGCCACAGATCGACGGAAAGGTTGTTGGAGAGGCGCAGCGTATTGGCGAGACGCAGATCGTCTTCGCCAGCGCGATCGGCAGCCCCTGCCAGCATGGACAATTCGCTATCGGCCGAGCTGGCAAATACCAGCGCACCGGGGCGCTGATTGAGATCAATCGCCTCGCCCTCTTGCTGAATGGCGCCGGCCTGGGCCGATAGCAGATGCATGAAGCGCTAGGCCTTCTTGAGGAACTCGGTGCGCAAGACCAGGCCCTTGACCTTTTCGGCATTGCATTCGATTTCGGCAGTATCGTCGGTCAGACGAATATTCTTGACCAGAGTGCCACGCTTCAGGGTCACCGAGGTACCCTTGACCTTGAGGTCCTTGATCAGGGTGACGGCGTCGCCGTCATTGAGTTGGGTACCGTTACTGTCCTTGGTGGGCTCACTCATGCTGCTGCTTTCTCAAGGCTGGAGGTGATGGCGGCGCGGTCGAGCGGGCTTTCACCGATCACAACAAGGGCGGTATCGCGCGTTTCGCCGTCTTTCCAAGGGCGGTCGAAATAGGCCGTGATGCGGGGGCCTACGGCCTGAATGGCCAGACGGGCGGCTGCCCCGGGCACTGCGGCAAAGCCCTTGAGGCGCAATACATCATGAGTGCGAATAGTGCTCTCGATTATGGCCAGCAATTCGTCCTTGCCGACAATGGCAGGCAGGCGGATCGAGAAGCTGTCGAAATCATCATGCTCATGCGGCTCGCCATCATGCTCAAGCTCATGATGGCTGGGGCGGTTGGCGATGTCGTCTTCGGAGCCCATGCCCAGGCCGAGCAATGCAGTGATATCGACATGGCCGTTCTGTGCGCGCAGCACGCCGACACCGGGGCGCAGTTCGGCTCTGATATTGGCTTCAACCTTGTCGAGCATGGCGGCGTCGAGCAAGTCCGCCTTGTTGATTACCACCAGATCGGCCACCGAGAGCTGGTCTTCAAACAGCTCGCCCAGCGGGGTCTCGTGGTCGAGCATTTCATCCTGACGACGCTGCGCATCGACCGCTGCCTCATCAGAGGCAAAGCGTCCCTCGGCCAGAGCCGACGCGTCGGCGACGGTAACGATGCCATCAATGGTCACCTGTGCCTTGATCTCGGGCCAGTTGAAGGCGCGGATCAGTGGCTGGGGCAGCGCCAGTCCTGAGGTTTCTATGATGATATGATCAAACTTATCAGGGCGAGCCAACAGCGCCTGCATGGTGGGAATGAATTCGTCGGCCACGGTGCAGCAGATGCAGCCATTGGAGAGTTCGACCATGTCCTCTTCGCGGCAGGTCTCATCGCCACATCCGGCCAGAATGTCCTTGTCGACGCCAAGATCACCAAACTCATTGATGATCAGGGCAATGCGCTTGCCCTTGGGGGCATGAGCGAGCAAATGGCGTACCAACGTTGTCTTGCCTGCGCCCAGGAAGCCGGTGATGACGGTAGTAGGGATCTTGCTCATGAATGGGCTCCGGCGGACTGACGCGTGAAATGGTCGTGCAGGCGGCCAAAGACGAGGCCCAGCACGACCCAGAAGACGGCGGCGTTAAAAAGCGATGCGCTCACAAAACTGGCGGCCAGACCGGCGGGCACGGCAGTGCCCGCTTCGGGTGGCTGTGGGGCACCGACTACGTGAGGCAGAGCGACTAGGGCGATGGCAGCGGCCAAGACCCATGGCGCCTGAACTTTGGCAGCCAGGACAAAGGCGCCACCCGTGCAGAGAGCGGCGAGCCCCCACCAGAGCTGACGGGCGACCGTGTCAGCCACAGGCATACCCGGCAGACCGGGCGGCAGACCAAATGCCGGTGCCAGCGAGAAGGCGGCGAACCCGCCCAGACCCCAGAGCAGACCAGTTGCCCAGCTGATGGGTAGATTGAAGAGCAATGATACGGCGCCGATGATCAGGGCAAACCCGGCGGCCATCAGCAGATTGGCGAGGATGGTATAGCCAGTGCGCTCAATACCATCCTGTGGCGCCCATTGGGCCGGGTCATGGCTGTGTGGCACGGCGGCTTCGCCGTCGGCGTGTTCGTGGGCGTGCTCGGCGGGTGCGGTACCCTCATAGCTTTCCGCAGCAACGATGAGCGGGGTGACACGAAGATATTGAATGGCAGATGTGATCAGGCCAGCACAAAGCGCTGCGAGAACCGCAGCAAAAAACAGATTGCGAAACATGTGAGTTCTCTCGTTATTCCGGCCTTAGTGGCAGGGAAAGCCCATGGCGTGGCGGGTGTCGTGCGCGCCATTGTGCAGGCGATAATCGCCAGCAAAGCCGGTACCGACCAGAAGGGTCAGACCGAGCATCAGTGCAAGGGCACCAGCGATCAGACGCTGGGAGATCGAGAGAGACTGGAGACCAGTCGCGGTATTTGCAGTGGTATTGGTATTCATGGCAGCACCCTCCGTGCGCGGAATCGTGAAGGCCGTTTGGCCCGGTTCGTGTGCCGGCAGGTCTCCTGGCTCGCGGTGGAGATAGCTCTCTCGCCTTCCCGGCTCGCGCCAGTGGCATAGTGAGAGAGTGCACCGCTTACAGTTGCGGGGGCAGCCACGGTTTTGCGCCCTGATGGGTACGTCGCACCGTGTTCCCTTTTGATCCCTCCGGCACAACGGCCTTTGGGAACCAACACCAGACTGGTTTGCCACCAAATGGCGCAAACCGCAATGTCTGGCAGGCCGTTGCTCGGAAAACAGTGGCCCGGTCAAGTCCACAACAGGCCCAGAGAGGGTGATTACAGACCGACGAACCCTACCGACTCGCTTTAGATCTGGCGCAAACAAGGAGATTGCGATGAAGCCGATCAAATTCAGCCGCGAGGAAACCAAGGCCATCGTTGGCGAAATACAGGACTATTTCCGCGAAGAGCTCGACGAAGATATTGGCGCGATTCCGGCCGAGATGCTGATGGGCTTTTTCGCCGACAAGATGGGGGCCTATTTTTACAATCGCGGCGTTTATGACGCCCAGGGGCTGATGCGCGAACGTATGGACAGCTTGACCGATGATCTGTTCGCCCTGGAGCAGCCCACCAAGCATTTGCGCTAGGCGGGCTGCTAAATCGTAGCCCTAGCCCAGGCAGTCAACAAGACTTGTAGCCAGCCCGCGCAACAGGTTCGGATAGAGATCAATTCCTGCTTCCAGCGCACCGCCCTCGGGATCAAGCGTGCCCGAACGGGCAGCGCTGCCCTCGGTAATTGCGTTGATAATGGTGGGTGCAAAATTGGGTTCGGCAAACACACAGGCTGCGCCCAGTTCGACCAGCCTGGTCTTGAGCTCGTCTATGCGCGCTGCGCCGGGCATGGTGTCGGGCGTCACGGTGATGGAGCCGGCAAGATTCAATCCGAAACGCGCCTCGAAATACTGATAGGCGTCGTGAAAGACAATAAAGGGCTTGTCCTTGACCGGAGCGAGCATGGCATCGATCTCCGCCTCGAGCTCATCCAGACGCACCAATTGGGCTTCGGCATTGCTCTGGTAGGTGGATGCGTTGGCTGGATCGGCCTGGGCAAGTGATGTCGCGATTTGAGTGACCATCAGCTTGGCGTTTTCCGGATCGAGCCAGAAGTGCATGTCGCCTTCGCCGTGCTCGTCATCGGCGCTTTGTTCGCCTTTCATGGCATGATCTTCAGCGCCGTCATGATCATGGATTGCATCATGCGCATGTTGATCGTCGTGCTCGTGTGCTTCGAACGCACCTCCCTCTCTGACGGGCAACAAGACGATGCCCGGTGCCGCCGCCAGTTCCACAACGTCGGCACCAGTTGAGAGCGTTTCGAGGGCGTCGCCGAGAAACAGCTCCAAGCCATGTCCGGTCCAGAAGACCAGGTCAGCATTTTGCAGCGCATCGGCATCGGATGGCTTGAGGGCGTAGGTGTGTGGCGAGGCCGAACCGTCCACGATCAGATCCGGCTCGCCTACCCCCTCCATGACCGCAGCAACGAGAGAATGTACGGGCTTGATAGATGCCACGACGCCGGGCGCTGCCCAGGCAGTGGTTGTGAGGAGACCAGCCGTCAGCATGGCAAATGGAGCGAGCAGTTTCATCTGGGAGACCTCATCCTGGGCAATGTCGATATATGATATGTTATGTTATTACGTTTGCGGCGTTGTTATGCTATAACGTATTGAACGCCGTCAAGAGGCGATGGATGGAAGCTTTGGCGGAACAAGAAATCCTCATCACGCTGGCTGGTGCCGGCGTTGTGCGCGGTGGCCGAAAACTGGTGAGCGGGGTCGATCTGACCATTGCGCGCGGCGAGATCGTAACCCTGATCGGCCCAAACGGGTCTGGCAAATCGACCACCGCCAAACTGGCGACCGGGGTCCTCAAGCCCAGTGTGGGCACAGTGACGCGGCAACCGGGTCTGAAGATCGGCTACGTGCCGCAAAAACTCACGATCGACTGGACACTGCCGCTGACTGTAGAGCGCCTGATGACGCTGACAGGACATTTTTCTGCCAGCGCAATTGCTGCCGCACTGGACGCTGTCGGCGCGGCACATCTGCTCAAAGCGGCCGTGCAGGAGCTCTCGGGCGGCGAATTCCAGCGCGTGCTGTTTGCCCGCGCCATGATCCGAAAACCTGATTTGCTGGTGCTCGACGAGCCCGTACAGGGTGTCGACTTTTCCGGCGAAGTGGCACTGTACGATCTGGTTCGGCAGATCCGCGACACGACGCGCAGCGGCATTTTGATGATCAGCCACGACCTGCATGTGGTGATGGCCGAAACCGATACTGTGATCTGTCTGAACGGCCATGTCTGCTGTCGCGGCACGCCGACTGCGGTCAAGAACAGCCCGGAATATCTGCGGCTCTTTGGCGAACGCGCTGGTGGTGCGCTGGCGCTATATCAGCATCACCATGACCATGAACACCATGATGACGGCTGCGTTGTGCCCGAGGGACAAACGCATGATCACAGTCACGGCCATGAAGGGCACGACCATGTTCGCTGACTATTTTTCGCGGGCACTTATCGCGGGTATCGGTCTGGCCCTGGTCACGGGGCCGCTCGGGTGCTTTGTCGTCTGGCGACGCATGGCCTATTTCGGAGACACCATGGCCCATTCAGCACTGCTCGGTGTCGCGCTATCGTTCCTGCTCTCAATCAATCTGACGCTGGGTGTCTTCGCTGTCGCCGCCATGGTGGCGGGCGCGCTGATCGTGCTGCAGCGACAGGCGACGCTGTCGACCGATGCGCTGTTGGGCATATTGAGCCACTCCACGCTGGCTGTCGGCCTGGTGCTGGTCGGCTTTTTGACCACGGTGCGGATCGACCTGATGGGGTTCCTGTTCGGTGACATACTGGCCGTCTCGGTGCAGGACATCGTCATCATCTACGGGGGTGGCATTGCCATACTGGCTATTCTGATCCTGGCTTGGCGGCCACTGCTCGCCTCCACGGTCAGCCCGGAACTGGCAGAGGCCGAAGGCCTGCGACCTGAGGCCAGCCGGTTGGTGCTGATGATCCTGATGGCCAGCGTGATTGCCATTGCCATGAAGCTGGTAGGGGTGCTGCTGATCACGTCTCTGCTGATCATTCCGGCGGCGACGGCCCGCCGTTTGAGTTCGACGCCTGAGGCCATGGCGGCCGTTGCCGCAGTCCTGGGCGCCGTTGCCGTTGTCGGCGGCCTGTTTGGCTCGCGAACCTGGGACACCGCCTCAGGTCCATCCATTGTGGTGATGGCCCTGATTGTATTTTTGCTGTCGCTGACTGTTCCGGTTACGCGGCTGTTCGGCAGGAGGACGCCACATGGCACATAGTCACGCCGCCCCAGGTGATCTGACGCGCAATCAGGGACTGGTGCTGGGCACTTTGACAGGTTCATCGGGGCCGCTCAGCGCCTATGACATTCTCGACAAATTGCGGGCTGACGGTCTTCGCGCGCCGCTGCAGGTGTATCGGGCCCTAGACAAGCTGGTTGAACGCGGATTGGCGCACCGGCTGGAATCGCTGAATGCCTTTGTTGCTTGCGCGGACGAGCATTGCCATCGCAAGGGGCTGATTGCCTTCGCGATCTGCAGTGATTGCGGCAAGGTCAATGAGTTCGCCGACGCGGTAATCGAGGAACGGCTGGGCAACTGGGCCGGCGATCAGGGTTTCAAGGTCGAGCGAACGACAATGGAAATCCGGGGCAAGTGCGCGCAATGCGCGGTCGTAGCCTGACGCAGTTCGCTATACGCGTGTGTCGTGACGTGCAAGATGGATCGTGGACAGGCTGGGCGACTACGGGAGGACCTACCCTTGAATGCTGCAGAGCAAATCGATCAGTTGATTGCAGGCCTTGGGGATTGGCGTGGCGATACCCTCGCCAAGGTGCGCAAATGCTTCATCGGGGCCGATCCCGAAATTGTCGAAGAGTGGAAGTGGATGGGGAGCCCGGCATGGTCCCGCGATGGCCTAATTGCGGTGGGAGACGCCCACAAGGCCAAAGTAAAGGTGACCTTTGCCTACGGTGCGAGCCTGCCTGATCCGGATGGGGTGTTCAACGGCAAGGACAATGGCAAGACAAGGCGCTCGATAGAAATATTTGAAGGCGACACCGTCAATGCAGATGCACTGGAAACGCTGATACGCGCCGCCATCAGCTACAATCTCGACAATCTCAAGAAAAACGCCGGGAAGCGCGCGCGGAAAGATACCGACAAGGCATCCTGAGACGCCGCGCGCCTAGTTGAAGGTCAGGAAGTGCACAGCGGCGGCGCCATAGACCCGGCGATCATCGAGTGCGAAGGCGTCGGGAATGACGATCTCGGCCTCAGCGCTCTCTTCAAAAACCAACGTCGCGCCAGCGTTGAGCCAGCCCCCCCTGGCCAAGCCGTCCAATGCCTGCTCCCCCAGACCCTGCCCATAGGGAGGATCGAGGAATACAAGATCGAACTTGCCGAATGTCCCGGTCGGGCCAAGATTGATGGCATCGCGGCGCAGCAGCTTGGTGTTGCCACCGACGCCAAAGGCCTCGATATGATCGCGGATCAAACCGCGCGCTTCGGCGCCCATATCAACAAAGGTCGCATGAACGGCGCCACGCGACAGCGCCTCAAATCCCAGTGCGCCGGTACCGGCGAACAGGTCGAGCACGCGCAGCCCGTCAAACACCGGGCCAAGACGTGAGGCGAGGATGTTGAACATGGATTCGCGCACGCGATCGGCCGTCGGGCGAATGGAATCGTCCGACGGAGAAATTAGCTGCTTTCCCTTGAACCTGCCGGCAACGATGCGCACGGATCAGGCCTTGGGACGGCGTGGGCCGGACGGACGACCGGCACCACCACTGGGGCGTCCTGGACCACCCGACGGACGACCACCACCCGCGGGGCGACCCGCGCCACCTGTGGGACGTCCGGCACCCGGGCGCCCACCACTGGCAGGACGACCGCCGCCCGCAGGCTTGCCGGGACCACCAAAGGAACGACCACCGGGCTTTGGACCACGCTGAGGTGCTGCACCGTCGCGCTTGGGATGAGGCTTACCGTCGGAACGGGTCTTGGGCTTGCCATAGGTCTTGGACTCGGACCCCAGATCGTCACGGCCGGGACGCGGACCGCGCTGTGGGCGGGCTGGACGTTCTGGCCGATCGGCGAACACAGGACGATCACCCTCGGGGCGATAGCCGCGTGCAGGTTTGTCGGAGAAATTGCGGCCGGGGCGCTTTGCCTCGCCCTTGAACGCAGCGCCTTCACCGCGTTCGCTGTCGGGACGCAAACGGGGTTCAAAGCTGCGCGCCGGACGCTCGCCACCTGGGGCGTCGCCCCGACGTGGACCGCGCGGGGTACCCGTGAAGGCACGGTCACGCGGTGGGCGCTCACCGCCCTCAGGCCGGGTACGCGGCGCAAAGCTGCGGGCTGGACGCTCACCAAAATCGCGCGATGGACGCTCGCTACGCCCTGCACCCGGGCGGGCCGACGCAGGACGATCGCCATAGGGACGCTTGGGGCGGTCGCCGTCTTCACGACGTGGGCCGCGCGGCTTGTCGCCAAAGGCCTTCTTCTCAAAGGGTTTCTTGTCGCCATATGGCTTCTTGTCGCCATAGGGTTTCTTGTCCCCAAAGCTCTTCTTGTCGCCAAACGACTTCTTGTCACCGGGCTTGCCGCCCGCAGGACGTGGCGCCTTCTTGCCATAGCTGCTTGCGGGCTGATCATCGGGATCACGCCAGGCTGACTTCTTGCCCAAATTCTTCTGCACAAAATCCTCTGGCGCACGGCCATCTTCATCAAAGTGAATGCGGCGCGGCGGCGGCGCGTCTTCATCGCCAAAGGTCTCTTCCCGCTTGAGCATGGGCTTGCGACTGTCAAAACGACCGGGGCGATCCTGGCGCGGACGTTCAGCGCGGATTTCTTCCTCGGTCTTTTCAGCGCCATCCGTAAAGCGGAAGCGCTGACGGGCAATCTCGACGGTGTTGGTGCCGCGGCCCGTCAGGCGGTCGCGCGTGGGCTTGCCCTCTAGCGCATTGGCTTCAGGCATTTCGCTGTCGAAATCGACGTCAGCGGCATCGGCAAGCTTCTTGCCGAGCTGGTCGCGCAACATCTTCGCCTTGATGGTCTCGATACCGCCGACCGGAATATCGGCAAGCTGGAAGGGACCGTAGCTGACCCGGATCAGGCGATTCACCTCGAGGCCCAGTGCGCCCAGCACATTCTTGACCTCGCGGTTCTTGCCTTCGCGCAGCGCCAGTACAAGCCAGACATTGGAACCCTGCTCGCGTTCCAGGGTCGCTTCAATGGCGCCGTATTTGACGCCATCAATTTCGATGCCGTCCTTGAGCTTGTCCAAGGCAGCCTGGGTGACCGAACCATGGGCGCGCACGCGGTAGCGGCGCAGCCAGCCTGTCGCAGGCAGCTCCAGCACACGCTTGAGGCCGCCATCATTGGTGAGCAGCAGCAGGCCCTCGGTGTTGATATCCAGGCGACCTACAGTGACCACGCGCGGCAGGCCGTGCGTTTCAAGATGTTCAAAGATGGTCTCGCGGCCCTCTGGGTCCTTCTCTGTGACCACCAGACCAGCAGGCTTGTGGTAGAGCCAGACGCGAGTGCCCTGACGCGCCGCCAGCGGAGCGCCGTCGACCATGACCTTGTCACGATCGGTTACGTTGAAGGCGGGAGTCACTACCTTCTTGCCGTTGACCACAACGCGGCCTTCGGTGATCCACACCTCGGCGTCTCGACGCGAGCAAAGCCCGGAGCGGGCGATGACCTTGGCGAGACGATCGCCGGTATCAGGTTTGGCGGGGGTGGAGTCGTTCAGTTCGCGCATTTTTGCGGGCTTTCATGTCATGCGTGACCCATTGGGGCGGCGCAGAAAGGAGAAAGCGGCCGGATCATCCGGCCGCCTTGTCGTCGTAGAAACCGGACCGAAGCCTAGTTGGTAATTTCGGACTTCGAGAGACCAACGCCAGGACCGCCACCGATAGAAGGCGACGCGCTGTTTGACTGCATTTGCCGGCGGATGGCCTTACGCACCTCTTCAGGGCATTTCGGATCGTTGAGCGACACCAGATCGCCGCCGGGTGCCGAGCAGATCAGATCAGCGTCACCTACACGGGTAAAGTACTCATCAGGCGGCATGTAGAGCGGGCGCTTGGTGTTGACGCGCACATCGATATTGGCCGCACTCATGCGGGCCTGGAGGGCTCTGGCTTCGGCGTCCGTCAACGGGCGACCGGCCACCGAACGCAGATCAACCACACGCGCATTGCGCAGGCGCTGCAGATCAGCCTCAGTCAGATTGCTGGCGTCAATCTGGGCGGTATCGCTGTCGGTCGGCAATTGCGCAGATGCCGTTTGCGTTGTGGGAGTTGGCAGACTCTGACCCGACTGGGGAAGCACCAGCGGTGCGCGGGCCTGGGTCAGCTCTTCTTTGGGCTCTTCGCCGGGGATGAGGCCCAGGCCGCGTGCGGTCGAGCTCATCACTTCGCGTTCAAAGGTACCTGGGTCGGTCAGCGCATTGGTGCCTTCGACCGTGGTGCAGGCAGCCAGCCCCAGTGCCAATAACAGCGCGAGCGCAGCGGATCCAGCCCGGGAGGTGGCGCGAAGAGCAGCCTGCTGCCCCGTCATTGCAATACGCATGAAACGTCCTTCAAGATGTCGGCGGCGCTTATAGCGCATTCTGCGCACTAAGACCAGATTCTGGCGGCAACGTGTTCGCGCCCCTCAGGCCGCGGATTTACTGGGTCGACCAATGCCGATCAGGTCGGCAATCAGCAGGATCACGCCGAACGTTATCGCGACGTCGGCAATGTTGAAAATGTAGAATGACCACGTTCCCCAATGGAGGTGGAAAAAATCTGCCACCGCACCATAAAGCAGTCGATCAAGAGCATTGGAAAGCGCCCCACCGATACACAGTGCCAGCCCCATGCGGATCAGCGGCGTTTCGGCACGGACCCACCAGACGGACAAGGCGGCTATCGCCACCAGCATGATGGCACCCAACCCCCAGACCGGCATGCCGTCAAGCAGGCCGTAGGAGACACCGGTGTTCCAGACCAGCACGTAATCGAAGAAATCGGTGACTCGAACAATCTCGCCACCGCGCCAGCCGGTCATGGCAAAGGGAACGTAGCTGACAAGAACCTCAACGCACTTGGCGGCCCCAACCGAGATGCAATCGGCCGAGACCTGATAGGCCTTGTGTGCACGATCCAGGCCAAAGGCCAGAATGGCCATGGTCAGCGAGAAATAAACCGATGGGTCAGTCAGTGATCGGCGATCCATCATTGATCTCCAGGTCGCCTATGGCGACGGCACGCGTTCTGCCCATTCGGCCTGTTCCCCGGCTCATGCCGGAGAACATTTATCATCACAGACGCAATCGCTAGAGCCCAGCAGCCGCACGCTCGCGCAGCGCCTGCGCGTCGCGGGGCGATACTTCAGGATATTCCGGGTCCGAGCCAACCTCAGGCAGCACTTTCCAAGACCGCGCACAACGCGTGCCCTTGGCAAGCCCTGGCAGCACGGCGATACCGGCCACATCATCGAGGCGAAACGCTTCAGACGGGCCTTCACCGGTCTGGACTGCGATGGCGGACGTAATAGCGATCTCGGCCAGATCCTGGCCCTTGAGCGCCGTCAGATAGCGTTCATCGGCAAGAAATACCTGGGGGGCAGCCTCAAGTGAGGAGCCGATACGTTTTTCGCGACGTTCGATCTCAAGCGCACCGGTGACCACACGGCGGACGCTGCGGATAAGCTGCCACTTGGCCGCAAGATCAGTATTGAGCCAATCGCCCGGCACTTCGGGAAACAGGCGCAGATGGACCGAGGAGCCTTCTTCCGGGTGCCGTTCAAGCCAGACCTCTTCCATGGTGAACACCAGAATCGGAGCCAACCAGGCCGTCAGACAATCGAACAGGTGATGCAGCACGGTCAGCGCGGCGCGGCGCTTGATCGAAGAGATCGGGTCGCAATACAGCGCATCCTTGCGGATGTCGAAGTAGAAAGCGGAGAGTTCGATGTTCATGAAGTTGGTCAGCAGGGTGACGACCTTGCGGTAGTCATACTCCTTGTACGCCCCGCGCACCTGAGCATCGAGCTGAGCCAGACGGTGCAGGATGACCTGCTCGAGTTCGGGCATGTCCTTGGCGTCGACCGCGTCCTGGGCGTCGTAATGGGCAAGGTTGCCCAACAGCCAGCGCAGCGTGTTGCGTAGCTTGCGGTAGCTGTCGACCGTGGTCTGGATGACTTCCTTACCGAGGCGCTGATCTTCCTGATAATCGGTAGAGGCAACCCAGAGACGCAGGATGTCGGCGCCGTATTGCTTGATGATATCTTGGGGGGCAACGGTATTGCCCAGCGACTTACTCATCTTGCGGCCTTCGCCATCCATGGTGAAGCCATGGGTGAGTACGCTTTCATAGGGCGCAAAACCGTTGGTGGCGCAGCTTTCCAGCAGGCTCGAGTGGAACCAGCCGCGATGCTGATCACTACCCTCAAGATACATCGAAGCGGGGAACTTCAGATGCGGCCATTTCTGCTTGTTGCGCAGCACCCAGGCGTGGGTCGTGCCCGAGTCGAACCAGACGTCGAGGACGTCGCGGATCATCTCAAAATCGTCTGCCTTGTACGCGTCGCCAAGGAAGCGCTGGGCCGCGCCGTCCTTGTACCAGGCATCTGCGCCTTCGGCCTCGAACGCATCGGCGATCCGGTGATTGACCGCTTCGTCCTTGAGGACTTCATTGGTGCCCTTGCGCACGAAGACGCTGATTGGCACGCCCCAAGCACGCTGACGGCTGAGCACCCAATCGGGGCGGTCGGCGATCATGGCGCGCAGGCGGTTCTGGCCCGAAGCCGGGTAAAACTTCGTCGCATCGATGGCGTTGAGCGCGCGGTGGCGCAATGTATCGCCAGCCGCGCCCTGGATATCGCGATCCATATAAACGAACCACTGCGGGGTATTGCGGAAGATCACCGGCTTCTTGGAGCGCCAGGAGTGTGGATAGGAGTGCTTGACCCGGCCACGTGCGACCATGGCATTGCGCTCGGCGAGGGCCGAGATCACCCGGTTGTTGGCATCACCTTTTTTGCCGTTGTCATCGATGACGCGCGCGCCCTCAAGGCCCGGTGCGTCCTTGGTGTAAAAGCCGTCATCGCCGACCACATAGGGGATGGCGCTGTCGATGCCCTTTTCGCCCAGCAGTCGGGTCGAGTTCATCCAGATTTCAAAGTCGTCGAGACCATGACCGGGTGCGGTGTGCACAAAGCCTGTACCGGCGTCGTCAGTGACGTGTTCGCCATCGAGCAGGGGCACTTCGAAATTGTAGCCATCGCCCAAACCACGCAACGGATGGAAGCACGAGGTGATGTGAGCCGGATCGACATCCCCGATGCGGGCGAATTCTTCGACCTTGGCCTTGGCAAAGGTGTCGGCAGCCAGATTGTCGGCCAGGATATATTTCTCGCCCGTGGAGGCCCAATTGCCCTCGGGCGCCTTGGTCACTTCATAAAGGCCATAGGCGATCCTGGACGAAAACGAGATGGCCCGGTTGGCCGGGATGGTCCACGGCGTGGTGGTCCAGATGATCACCGACGCGTTCAGATCATGGAATGCACCCGAGGTGATGTCACCGCCGCCCGAACGGACCGGGAATTTTACCCAGATGGTGTCGCTCTCATAGTCGGCATATTCGATTTCGGCTTCAGCCAGAGCCGTGCGCTCGACAACTGACCACATCACAGGCTTGGAGCCGCGATAGAGTTGGCCGGAGCTGGCCACCGTCATCAATTCGCGCGCGATCTGGGCCTCGGCGTCAAAGCTCATGGTGAGATAGGGATTGTCCCACTCGCCCAGGATGCCGAGCCGCTTGAACTCTTCGCGCTGTACATCGACCCACTGCTCAGCAAAGCTGCGGCATTCCTGCCGGAATTCAACGACAGGTACGTCGTTCTTGTCCTTGCCTTTGGCGCGGTACTGCTCTTCGATCTTCCATTCGATAGGCAGGCCATGGCAATCCCAGCCCGGCACATAGGCCGAGTTGAAGCCCAGCATCTGCATCGAGCGTGAAACCAGATCTTTCAGCGTCTTGTTGAGCGCATGGCCGATATGGATATTGCCGTTGGCATAGGGAGGGCCATCATGGATGGTGAAGAGAGGGCGATCCTTGGCCTGCTCGCGCTGCAGGGCAAAGATGTCCATTTCTTCCCAACGCTTGAGCCATTCGGGCTCGCGCTGCGGCAGGCCCGCGCGCATGGGGAAGCTGGTTTCTGGCAAAAATAGGGTTGCCGAATAATCGGTTTCGGCGGCGCCTGCGACGGTATCGGTCATGGGAAACGGCAATCGTTCTGGAGATTTGGCTGCCTTTTAGCAAGGCAGGGGCCATGGGGCAAAGGCTGATTTGGGACAGCTGGCGTCGGTGGCGATCAGCCGATGAAGCCAAGTTTGCTGTCTAGCGCGCCGATGGGGCGCGCGGTGCTAATGAGCTCCCGGGCCTTGCGGCTGTCGCGATCCATGGCGGTAATCAGTTCGTCGAGCCCGGAAAAGACTTCCTGGCCACGGATATGGCCAATCAACGCGACCGAAATGGTCTGCCCGTAAATGTCCTCATCGAAGTCGAACAGATGAGTCTCAAACGGCGGGCGCTGATTGTTAAACATGGGCTTGCCGAAGGCGGCTACCCCGTCAAGCAAGCGGCCGGCAACCTTGGCGCGGACGGCATAGACGCCTTGTGCCAGCTGAAAGCTGGCATGGGTCATGGTGTTGGCCGTGGGATAGCCAAGCTCCCTGCCCCGCTGGTCACCCTTGACCACGCAGCCATCGAAAAACCAGTGATAGCCCAACAGTCGATTGGCTGCCGAGACCGCCCCTTCGGAGAGGGCTGCGCGAATACGCGAAGACGAGATGACCTCATCGCCTTCATCCATCAGGTCGAGCGTTTCAACAGCAAAGCCGTTGGCGTCGCCGGCAGCCTTGAGGAATGCGGGTGTACCGCGACGCTGACGCCCAAAGTGGAAATCGGAGCCAACAATGACGCCGGTCACTCCCAGCGCATCAATCAAAAAGCGTGAGACAAAATCCTCGGCTTCAATCTGCGAAAAGTCTCGATCGAATTTGAGGATGGTGACCGCATCAACACCAAAGGCCTCGGCCAGCCTGGCCTTGGAATCGCCTTCGGTGAGCCGGAACATGAAGGGAGCGGGTGCGAACACATCGCGGGGATGCGGCTCAAACGTCAGCACCATCGCCGGAACACCTGCGGCGTCAGCACGGTCCTTGAGCGCTGAGAGCACCATTTGATGGCCGCGATGAAAGCCATCGAAGTTGCCGATGGCAATATAGGCGCCGCGCAGCGAAGCGGGCACGGCATCGAGATTGGACAGGCGCTGAAACGTGCTCATCGCTGCTACCAGGTCAGCCGCGGCAGAAAGCCCGCCATATTCGCACGGCTGGGTGCCACCAGATCAATAATGGCCTGCGGATCAGGTTTTCCGAAGGCGTCGAGCTCGGCGGCGTGGATCGAGCCGGTGACAAACAGCAGGTCGAGCCCGAACTTGGCGGCGCCTGTGGCGTCGGTCCGCACGCTGTCGCCGATGGCCAATACGCGCGATTTATCGAGACTTTTTCCAGCAGCCTGCTCAGCCAGACGAAAGGCTTCCTCGTAGATTGGCTGATAGGGCTTGCCCGCCATGAGGACCATGCCACCCATGGCAGCATAGAGGTCGCCCAACGCACCGCCGCAATAGATGATCTTGTCTCCATGCTCGACGACGCGGTCGGGGTTCGCGCAGATCATGGGCAGCTTGCGCTGCAACCAGAACTTGGCGCGTTCACGGTACATTTCAGGAGTATCATCATCGGTATCGAGATCGGTGACGACAACGGCCTCGGCCTCGTCGGCGCCCGTGCGGCGAACATTGAGCCCTTCATAGAGCGCATCATCTTCAGTGGCCGGTCCGACGTGATGGATGGCCTTGCCGGAATATTTGCCGATCATCACGCGCGTTGCATCACCTGACGACACGATGGCGTCGTAGGCGCCGCGTGTGACGCCAAGGCGATCAAGCATCTCGATCAGCGGACCAGAGGGACGCGGCGCGTTGGTGATGAAGACCACCTTGCCGCCCGCCTTGCGGTATTCAACCAGCGCATCAACGGCACTGGGGAATGCCGAGACACCGTTATGCACAACGCCCCAGACATCGCTCAGCACGGCGTCGTAGGAGCGGGCAAGGTCAGATAGGCCGGAGATGGTGGGTAGCTGGCTGGTCATCGCTGAGATCCGGTGCGTGCGGGATGTGGGCTGTATGTGGCAGCTTGCCCCTTGGGATCAAGGGGAAACCACAATGTGACTGGGTATCACAGCTTTGGCGACAGGCCGAAATGATGGCAAATCTGCACCGCGCTAGCCCGCGGCGTGGCCATATCGACAATAGTAAGATTGCTGAACTCGCGACTGGCATAGCCCTCCACATACATCTGGCGCGTGCGGAGGATCTCGTGAGGGCGCAACTGGCGACTTCCGCGATTACTCATGGCAGTTTCGACTGGCGGTGCCAGCGTCACCACACGCAAATCAGCGTGTCTGGTAGCGCTGACGCGCAGCAATCTTTGGTAATCGTTGTGACGCAGCGGTGTTGCCAGCACCAGTACCGCGCCATCTGCGGTAGCAATGAGATGCTCTAACCGCCGCATGGAGGCCTCGATACGGGCGACCAGAGGCGCATCATCGGGGGCATCGTGATCATCACCATCAAAAAACGCTGCCCGGGGCACAATGGCGGCCAAGGCTTTTCCGGTGGTGGTCTTGCCAGCATTGATGGGGCCGTTGAGCACCACGACCAGCATGCAGATCAGCTCTCGGCGCGGCGCAGCTTGGGCGTCGCACCGCGCGGCGCTTCGACAACAAGGTCTGGCCGGACGGGACCGGGCGCGGCAATGTGAGGGCCCTGTACCAGAGTGATACCATCCTCGAGCAATTCAACGATCTGGCGTTCGCTGGCGATGCCGGTCGCCAGCAGCACGACTTCGAAACGCGCAACATAGTCGGCGATATCGGAGGCATGGAAATCGGTAAAGCTCTCGGGTGCCTCAATGAAACGGGCCGCATCGACGCGCAGCGAGCGCACATTCTGAGCGGCCATTTCGGCAACATCAACGCGCAGTGATTTGACGTTGACGATGGAGAAGCCCGCGCCCTTTTTGGCGACGGCGTCGGCAATTGCGCGCTCAGCCGTGCTCATGCCCAGCCATTCACTCTCGGCAATGGCAAAGATCAGACCTTCGGCGATGGCCCGATTGGCCTCAAGCGAAGCAAGCAATTGCTCGGAAGACGCAGAATCGCCAAGCGAAGCACGCGAAAGCGGAATGTAGAGCGTGATGGGTTGACCGCTGGAGCGGGCGCGTCGACAAATGGTGATTGCCTCAACCAGACCAACACCTTCGATGTGGCGCAGCACATCCTGACCGTTGCGGCGCGGCGCGAAGTCTGCGTAATCGGCCAGATCGCCATCTTCGAGCATCAGGCGGGGCACCAGATCATAACCCTGGGGACGACGCTGGGGCAGCGTAACAACAGGCTGGATGTGATAGACGAGCCGATTGTCGGCTAGTGCCTGACGCACCATTTCAAGCGGGATCGAGGGTTCAGGCTCGCGCGCTGGCGGTGCCGATGGTGGCGGGACGGCTGCCGCAATCATGCGCTCGCGCCCGGCGGGCTGAGGCTTGGCGGCACGATCCTCGATCTCGGCAACTGCCTCGGCAACCTGTCGGATCACCGTACCCAACACGGAAATATCGGCTTCAACGCCATCAAGGCGCTGGTCAGCATTGATATCAGCCATGGCATTGATGCGCTGGCCCAGCACTGCGCCGGCCTGAGCATCCGTTGCAAGAAGACGGGATAGGTCTTCGATGGCGCGTTCCAGCCGGTTTTCGGCGCGCTGACGCAACGTGCGTTCAAGCAGCACCACGAAGACACAGCCGACAACCACGGCAGCAAGAATCGCCTCGGCGGGCGTAAACGTCAGCCCAAAATAGGCTGTCGCGCCGACGCCGGCCGCAGCAAGGGCGATAAACGTGTAGACCAGTGCCTGCACGGGCGGACCTATGAACCCTTTGTAATCGCCGGGATTCGGCTTCCCCTCATAGCACCGCGTCGGATGCTGCAAAAGGCGAACGCCGCCTCTTCCAAGGCTAATTGCGCCTCATCAGGTGGAAAACAGCTTCCAGGCCCGCGAGAAGAAGCGCTGGAACAGTATCAACTGCGCTGCACCCCGTGCGGCAGCGGAAGCGCCCATGCAGCCCATTTCGACAGCAGGATGATCTGCAGTGAGTGAGGGCAGCAGGTGGAGATGGTGCACAACGCGCTCGTGTAAACGTTCAACGATATCGCGCGGCATGATGCCATCAACGATGGCTTCGTCCACCTCGATCACGGCGCGTGTGTTGATAATCGCCTTGGCCAGTGCCGAGCCAGCCTTATCCAGCCATTGTGTGGCAACAGGCTCGAGCGCATCCCAATCCCAATTGAAGGGGCTGCCAGTGGGCACATCCATCCCCGCCTTGGTCAGCATGTGCTGCAGAGCCATGATCGAGGCGACCAGATGGACAAATGTCAGATTGCCTTCATCGTCGCATATCAGGATCGAGCCGAGATTGGCGGCGTGGCCTTCGCCCTCCCAGAGCTCACCATTGGCGACCAGCCCACCCCCGACAAATGTACCGACCTGAAAATAGGCCAACCCACGAGGCCAGGGAGCGGCGTGTGCGATCACTTCGGACCAACAGGCTGCGTTGCCATCATTGTACCAATGCACAGGCAGATCGACATCTTTGGCAATGCGTTCGACCAGATCGATGTCACGCCACAGAGCGGCCTGCTCTTCAGGGGCCTCCACCAGGCCAATATTGCGACCAATATGAGAGGGGCTGGCCACACCAATACCGGCAAGGCGTGAGCGCTGAACATCGGTCAAGCCAGAGCGAATGGTGGCTACTTCTGCAGCGATATCGGAAAACAGGGTACTGGCATCGGGATAGGCGTAGCTGCGGCGGACGCTGGCCAGCGTCTTGCCGGACATCTCGATCACCAGCACTTCAAAATGCCGCCAACCGACTTCAATGCCAATGGCCACGGCCCCATGCGGGTTGAGAAAAAGTGGGGTTGCGGGCTGGCCGCGCCGACCGCGCAAGACTTCGCCGCGAATGACCAGGGCGCGGGATTCCAGTTCAGCCACAATGCGCGAGGTGGTTTGTGGTCCCAATCCAGACAATCGCGCGACGTCAGCATTTGACGCCCCAGGATTTAGCGCAAGCAGGGTGAGTACAGCCCGCTCATTGGTTATTCGCACGCCCGACTGAGCAACGCCGCGCGACATTGGATTGATATCAGTCGTTTCAGAATCCTTTTGCATGGAGTGACTTAAACGACTGCGACGACCCGGATCAAGCACAATGCATTTTTTCATTCAGCGAAATGCGGAACGGAAAATTTACCCTGATGAGAAACAATTGGCATAACACCGGGATAGCCGCGGCGGCGGCGACAAAACCGGAAACGAACAAGTCCAAACGCGAGGTCCGGGCCGCATGGCGATGCAGAATCGAAGCAATGGTGATGCCAGCGGCAGACTATTGCTGATTGACCGGGACAATGCACAGGCACAGCTGATCGCTGAATCGCTGGCGCAATGCCTGGATCAGGCCGCTCGAATTACAGTGGTATCAGGCGGAAAGCCCGCGGCTGAACTGCTGCGCGACGGCACCTTCGACATCGTATTGGCGGATTTATCGAGCCTGAGCGACCTCGCAGAACATAGCGATGACGCAGTGCAGCGGCTTGTGCGGCTGGCCAGCGGCGCCTTGCTTGTCGCGCTGTCGGACGGTGTTTCGGTATCATCGGCGGTTGGCGCGATGCGCGCGGGCGCCCATGATTATGTGGCCAAACCCATCAATGGCCCAACCATGGCCGCCCGCATCGGCGAATTGGCGCAACGGCATGGCAAGTGCCGGTCGCTGGGCATGGAAGCCCGCAATGCCGCCGGACTCAGCGATTTCGCCGGTTTCATCGGTGCTTCGAGCGCGATGCAGTTTGTCTATGAGCAGATCGGCCGGATCGCGACATCATCAGCCCCCGTGTTCATCACCGGCGAAAGCGGCACCGGCAAGGATGTCTGTGCTGAAGCATTGCACGCCAAGGGCCAACGCGCCGGCAAGCGCCTGGTGGCCATCAATTGCGCGGCGATCCCGCGCGATCTGATGGAAAGCGAGTTGTTCGGCGTGGCCCGGGGCGCGTTTACCGGCGCCCATGAAGATCGCAAGGGCGCTGCCGAACTGGCTGACGGTGGCACGCTGTTTCTCGACGAAATCGGGGAAATGGACCTGTCGCTGCAATCAAAATTGCTGCGCTTCCTGCAGACCGGAACGCTTAGTCGGGTCGGCGAAGCTGGTGTTCGGCATGTCGATGTGCGGGTGATCTGCGCGACCAATCGCAACCCCATGCAGCTTATTGCGGAAAAGAAGTTCCGCGAGGACCTGTTCTACCGGCTGCATGTATTGCCAATTCACCTGCCACCCCTGCGCCAGCGCCCCACAGATATCATGGTGCTGGCGCGACACTTCCTGGCGCGTTACGCAACCGAAGAGCACAAGAGCTTTGGCGATTATTCGGCCGAGGTCTCCAGTATGCTGACAGCGGCTGAATGGCCCGGCAATGTGCGCCAACTGCAAAACCTCGTACGCCGTCTGGTGGTCATGTTCGATGGCGGCGAGATCACGGCGACGATGCTGAGCGCGGCAGATATTGAATCACGTGGCGTGACACCAGCGGTTGATACCCAGCCCCGCAGCGAGCGTCGGCCACCTATCCTGCCAATGTGGCAGCAGGAACAGCGCATCATTGAAGATGCGATCGCTCGTTTCAGCGGCAATGTCTCGCTTGCTGCAGCAGCGCTGGAAATCAGTCCGTCGACCATTTATCGGAAGCGGCAAGGCTGGTCGGAACTGGCGTCAGCGAGTTAAGCCCCAAGCGCGATCACAAGAGACAAAATAAAGAGCATGCTGACCAAAGGTGTCATGACCCAGCGCTCTGACACACTGCGTGAAGCGGCATTTCCCACTATGCCCAGCAGGTAGAAGACGACTACCGCCCAAGCGGCAGCGTCGATCCAGTCCCCTATTGGCAAGAGTTGCAGCACGTGGGCCTTCTGCATCTGGATGGCCAGCAAGCCAATATAGATGAGAATGGCTGCAAGGCTACCGACGCGCAAAACGACCGGTAAACGACCATGCTGTCCACCCCAGGCAAACCGCCCCCAGGGGACTCCCATGGCAAGTGCTGCCTGAAAAACGGCCAGGCCGGCCAGCAATATTGCGCTGATGTATGCTGCAACCACGTTCATCGATATTCCTCCACGATCACACCCGTGACAGCCGATGCCAGAATGAAGGCTGGCAGGAGAGCTTCAAGGCGTGCTGGCCTCACGGGATTTGGCACGGTCGAGCCCAAGATAGTGTTCGCGCAAAATCACGGCGATGCCCGAGGCGACAATGATCAGGGCGCCAGCGATCATTGTAATGGTGGGCACCTCCGCGAACACCACCAGACCGATGATGATAGTCAGGATCAGCGAGACATATTCGAACGGGGCAATCACCGACATGTCCGCGTAGCGATAGCAGGAGGTGAGCAGCAACTGCCCTACCCCGCCGGCGAAACCTGCGCCGATAAGCAGCACCGCCTGTTCAGGCGTCGGTTTGACCCAGCCCAACGGGATGGTGAGCAACGACAATAGGCTAGCGCACATGAAGAAGTAGATGACGATCGTCTCGGTACGCTCGGTCTGGACCAGCTTTCGAACCTGCATCATGGCGAATGCAGAGAACACCGCTGCCCCCAAGGCTGCTGCTGCACCAATGGTTTCGCTGTTGCCAATCGGCGCGCCGCTGGAGAACAGCGTCAGGCGCGGCCACAAAATGATAACCACACCAACCAGGCCAACCAGTACAGCGGTCCAGCGGAAGACATGCACACGCTCTTTGAGCAGCAAAGCGCTGAACACCACGATCAGCAGTGGTGCCGCATACCCAATCGCAGTGGTCTCAGGGAGCGGTAGCCGGGTCAACGCAAAAAAGCCCATGCCCATCGAGCACACGCCAATAAAGGAGCGCAGAACGTGGCCAAGGGGATTGCTGGTGTGCAGGGCCGTGCGCAGTTTCCGCCGCCAGGCAAGATAGGCAATCACCGGAATAATGGCGAAGAAGCACCGGAAAAAAACCAGTTCACCCGCCGGTACGGTTTCGGTCGCCTTGAGCAGCGTGGCCATCACCACGAAGCAGCATACTGACAAAACCTTGAGCGCGATGCCGCGCAGGGGACTTCCCGCATTGAGCGTGCGGTTGGGCGCAACGGTCGCTTTGGGAGGGGACACGATCAACTCGTGGCTGGGATAGCGGCATGGGGTAGAGACCGGCGCAGCACATGGGTGGCGCGCCGGGTGAGAAATCAGCCTTTGGCTGCTTCGAGCTTTTCCTTGGCCATGCGCGCGGTAGCGAAAGCCTTGTGTTCGGGGCCGACAGCGCTGCCGGTCTTGACCACCTTGCCGGTGGCGTCATGAAGTTCCCAATGCCAGTTGGCGTTAGGGCCGCTGCCGCCCTTGAGGCGCAGCTTGATTTGAAGCGAGTTATCCTGGGTCATGAAAGCCTTATGGCGCAGCTTGGCGCGGCGTGGAAGGGGGTGGATGAAAAAGATGCTGCATGCCGCATGCCAACCGGCGCTATGGCAACGGCTTTAGACCTCTGACAACCTGACTTCGATCCGGTCCCCCCAAAAGGCGAGCATGTCACGAATAGGTTCCACCAAAGGGCATGGATCGGGATAGTACCAGACCTGATCCGTTCCGGTTGCCGTCAGGGTCTTGATGGTGCAGTACCAAGCCTCACCCTTATACGGGCAATGGGTGCGGGTTTCCGTTTCCTCGAGAATGCTAGGCTGGATATCCTCGCGCGGAAAATAGATTCGTAGCGGTGACCCCGGCTCATCGAGTTGCATGGCTTTGGTAGAGCTGGCGATCTCGGCGCCATCGAACAGTACGTGCGCCCGCCCCTTAATCGGCGAGATCTTGATATCCTTGTCGAGACATTGTGCTGTCATGATTGCCTGCCATCTCTGGGTTTGTTGGTTGAATAATAACAACGCACGAGGGTGATTGCGGTTCACCCGACCTTGACTCTGCAAAGGCTCAATCCTATATCCCTGCCACCTGTTAGCACTCTCCTTGTGTGAGTGCTAACAGCTCAGAAATTGCATTCGAAATGCTGCTATAGGAGCAAATCATGGGCTTCCGTCCTCTGCACGACCGCGTGGTCGTCCGCCGCCTCGACGGCGAAGAAAAGACCAAAGGCGGGATCATCATCCCCGACACTGCCAAGGAAAAGCCATCCGAGGGCGTCATCGTCTCGGTTGGCCCAGGCGCCCGCGACGACAACGGTAAAGTGACCGCACTGGACGTCAAGTCCGGCGACCGCGTGCTGTTCGGCAAGTGGAGCGGCACCGAGGTCAAGGTCGACGGTGAAGACCTGCTGATCATGAAGGAAAGCGACATCATGGGCGTGATCGAAGGCTAATCGCCTTCCACCCTCATTGTCCTCAACTCATTTCAAGGAGCGCCTCACATGGCTGCTAAAGAAGTAATCTTCTCCACTGACGCACGCGACAAAATGCTGCGCGGCGTCAACATCCTGGCCAATGCGGTCAAGGTGACACTGGGCCCCAAGGGCCGGAACGTCGTGATCGAAAAGTCGTTCGGTGCTCCACGCATCACCAAGGACGGCGTCACGGTTGCCAAGGAAATCGAACTGGAAGACAAGTTCGAGAACCTGGGCGCACAGTTGCTGCGTTCGGTTGCTTCCAAGACCAATGATATCGCCGGCGACGGCACCACCACCGCAACCGTTCTCGGTCAGGCCATTGTTGTTGAAGGCGTCAAGGCAGTTGCCGCCGGCTTCAATCCAATGGATCTCAAGCGCGGTATCGATCTGGCCGTGGACGAAGTTGTTGCTTCGCTCAAGTCCAGCGCCAAGAAGATCACATCTTCGGCTGAAGTTGCCCAGGTCGGCACCATCTCGGCAAATGGCGAAAAGGCCATTGGCGACATGATCGCTGAAGCCATGCAGAAGGTCGGCAATGAGGGTGTTATCACCGTCGAAGAAGCCAAGACCGCTGAGACCGAACTCGATGTCGTTGAAGGCATGCAGTTCGATCGGGGCTACCTGTCGCCTTACTTCGTGACCAATGCAGAGAAGATGACTGCGGTTCTGGACGATCCGCTGATCCTGCTGCACGAAAAGAAGCTCGGCAACCTGCAGGCTATCCTGCCGATCCTGGAATCGGTTGTTCAGTCGCAGCGTCCTCTGCTGATCATTGCTGAAGACATCGAAGGCGAAGCTCTTGCGACCCTGGTCGTCAACCGTCTGCGCGGCGGCCTCAAGGTAGCAGCCGTCAAGGCTCCTGGCTTCGGCGATCGCCGCAAGGCCATGCTCGAAGACATCGCCATCCTGACCGGTGGCCAGGTGATCTCGGAAGACCTCGGCATCAAGCTGGAAAACGTGACCATCGACATGCTGGGCACTGCCAAGCGCGTTGAGATCACCAAGGAAACCACCACCATCGTTGATGGCGCCGGTTCCCAGGATGACATCCAGGGCCGCGTTGGCCAGATCAAGGCGCAGATCGAAGAAACCACTTCGGACTACGACAAGGAAAAGCTGCAGGAACGTCTGGCCAAGCTGGCCGGCGGCGTTGCCGTGATCCGCGTTGGTGGTTCGACTGAAGTGGAAGTCAAGGAGCGCAAGGATCGCGTCGACGACGCTCTGAACGCTACCCGCGCTGCCGTTGAAGAAGGTATTGTTGCTGGCGGCGGTGTCGCTCTGCTGCGTGCTTCGAACGCCATCACCGTCAAGGGTGCCAATGCTGATCAGGACGCTGGTATTGCCATCGTTCGTCGCGCTCTGCAGGGCCCTGTCCGTACCATCGCCAACAATGCTGGCGCTGAAGGTTCGGTCGTTGTCGGCAAGATCCTCGAAAACACCTCGGTCAACTTCGGCTACAACGCCGCGACCGACGAGTACGGCGATCTGGTTGCGCTGGGCGTGATCGATCCAATGAAGGTGGTTCGTACTGCCCTGCAGGATGCCGCTTCGGTTGCTTCGCTGCTGATCACCACTGAAGCCCTCATCGTCGAGGCTCCCAAGGCTGACGCACCGGCCATGCCCGGCGGCGGCGGCATGGGCGGCATGGGCGGCATGGGTGGTATGGACTTCTAAGAAGTCCGACCCAGAAAGCTTTGGAGTTCGTTTCTTCCCAGTCACGGACTTCACGAGAAAGGCGCGGTGGCAACACCGCGCCTTTTTCCTTGAACCCTACCGAAACCTTTCCACGACATTAAACATGGCGGCCCAAAAGCTGTTCCAGCCTGCTTGTTAAGACCCGGTTAACTGGACCCAACACTTTGTTGAGGCGACCAGTTTTTTGGTCACAACCACAAGGAGCGGCATGTCGACAATCAGTGGCATAGGCGCACAATCAGCTTCACAGCTGACGCGCAACGCCTTCCAACCACCAAGCTTTGCCCGCTTGGACAAGAATGGCGATGACAGCCTGACGTTGAGCGAACTTGAGCTCAACGTCCCAAAGGGTGCATCGAGTGCGCAAGGCAAGAGCCGCGCGGAAGCTCTGTTCTCGGCAATGGACTCTGACAGTAACGGTAGTGTCACCAGCAGCGAGAAAGACGCGTTCGATGTCCAGATGGCCAATCGGCGGCAGACCATGGCGTTCATGGCTCAGCAAATGTCAGCGCCATCAAACGCAGATATCTTCGCCGACACCGACACAGATAGTGACGGCTCGGTGAGCCTCGCCGAGTTGGGTGCGGATGATGCTGCCACTTCGATCAGCAGTGAAGGACTGCAGAAGCTGTTCGACCTGATTGATGCAGATGGCGATGGCTCGATCACCGAGAGCGAAAGCTCGACCTTTCTCGATTCCGTCAAAGCCGCGCTAGAAGACACAGCGGGTGCGGCCGGCGAACCAACTCGCGGTGGACCACCGCCGGGTGGCCCTCCTCCAGGCGGGCCGCCGCCCGGTGGGCCACCACCGGCAACCGCAGAAGATGAAGAGACCACGGACGGCACGACGACGAGTTTGTTGGCCACTGCCCAGAATGCCTACACAGCAAGCGCACAACAGACACTGCTCGAACAGTTGACATCCATCTTCAGCACCTCAGCATGATCAGGTCGGGGGCGTACGCGCCCCCTCAACCATTTCAGCATGCCCGTTGCACATGTTAATGCCCCTGCAAGAGCTGCGTACAGCTAGCATGAGCAAAACTGAGGGGACGATTCGATGCGACCACCAAGAAGGACGGGTAGCGCGCTGGACAATGCCGAGGCAGCATTCAAGGCGGCGACGAGTAAGCCGGTCGAGACGGCGCCAAAGGCCAAGATCATTCCCGAAGGCAAGGAAATGGTGTCGCTGCGGCTGGACCGTGCTGTGCTGGAGCATTTCCAGGATGATGGCCCGGGCTGGCAGGACCGCATCAATGACGCACTGCGCGCAGCCGCCGGGCTGGACGAGGTTTAACCCCTACCCTAGCGGAAGAACAGCAGGCGCAGGGCCAGGGCGATCGAGACCACAACGACCAGTGGCCGGATCAACCGGGCGCCGAAGCGAATACCTGTGCGCGCACCAATGTAGCCACCCAGCAATTGGCCTGCCGCCATGGCCAGAGCGGCAGGCCAGACGACATCGCCCGCAGTGATGAAAATCGTCAGGGCCGCCAGATTTGAGGTGACATTGAGGATCTTGGTATTGCCTGAGGCTCTGGTAAGCCCGAGACCGAACAGCATTACGAAGCCGATGGTGAAGAACGAGCCGGTCCCCGGTCCGAAGATGCCGTCATAGAACCCGACAGCGAAGCCCAGTAGCGGGACAAACCGATGGAACGGCAGACGCGCCGCCTTGTCGACGTCGGACAGGTTGGGCGCGAAGAGGAAATACAGCGCAATACCAATCAGGGCGATCGGCACGGCGATGTTGAGCAGGCTGGTGTCGATCTGCTTGACGATCAGCGCCCCGCAGAAGCTGCCGGCATAGGTCAGCGCAATGGCGGGGATCAGCGCTGGCAGATTGATGAAGCCACGGCGCCAATAGGTGAACGCTGCCATCCCGGTGCCGAACACCGATTGCAGCTTATTAGTGGCCAGGGCGGCGACAGGTGGCAGACCTGCAGACAGCAAGGCCGGCAGCGCTATCATGCCGCCGCCGCCTGCTATGGCATCAACAAAACCGGCCAGCAGACCGACGCCAGCCAGTGCCAGCAGAACCAGAGGATCGAGCATGATGGATCAGGTCCGATCCAGTTCGCGCCGGCGCTGCATCGGGTCGTCAGGCGTTGGCACCTCGGCGACGCGCCGCTCATAGATGGGGATATTGATCATGGAGGACATGAAGCCACTCATCATCAGTTGGAAGCCCGACACCAGTGCCGTCATGGCAAGGATAACCGGGCGCATGGTCCTGCTCGGATTGAGTGGGCCGAAATCGCGCACGGCCCATTCTCCAACCCCCCAGACCAGAGCGGCAAAACCGATCATCATGAGCAACACCGCAACGAGCAGAGTACGCTCTAGGGTCAGCCCCTCAAGCAGGCGGTCGTAACTGCCTGATCGCGGTATAAAACCGTAGCGCGAGGCAAAGCGACGGCCAATCACAGCAAAGGAAATAGACTGCAGCCCCACAATGATACAGAGCGCTGCCACGAGGAATGTGTGGACATCGAAACTGACGCCGCCCAGGCGCAAAGGACCGGGCAGCAGAATGGCACCGACTAGCAGGCCCAGGCACAACAGGGCAATGCCGGGATAGAGAAACAGCCAGCGCGGTGAGAACAGCAGCAGAAAGCGCAAATGGCGCCAGCCGTCGCGGAAAGACCGCAAATGGGGAGGTCGGGAACGACCATCCTTGGCCAGGGTGGTGGGTACTTCGCGCACATCAAGGCGTGCCAGCGTCGCTTTCACCACCATTTCGGAGGCGAACTCCATGCCGGTGGTACGCAGGTTGAGGTTCAGCACTGCGGCGCGCGAAAAACCGCGCAAGCCGCAATGAAAATCGCGGATCGGGGTCCGGAACAGCAGCCGACCCAGTGCGCTCAGGACCGGATTGCCAATGTAACGATGATGCCATGGCATGGCGCCAGGCGCGACACCGCCTGCAAATCGGTTGCCCATGACCAGATCTGCCCCGTCGCGCAGTTGGGCAACGAAGGCATCAAGGCGGGAAAAGTCGTAGCTGTCGTCAGCGTCGCCCATGATGATGTAGCGGCCGCGTGCGGCGTTGATGCCTCCGGCAAGAGCGGCGCCGTAGCCGCGCTCCTCGATGGGGACAACGACAGCACCTGCCGCTTCAGCAATCTTGCGCGATCCGTCTGTGGAGCCATTGTCGGCGATCAGCACCTCACCCTTGATGCCGGATGACTGCAGAAAGCTGCTCGCCTTGGCGATGCAAATCGCCAAGGTCTCTGCCTCATTCAGGCACGGCATCAGTATGGTCAGCTCAAGTTGCTTCGCCAAGTTGCCCCCCAGGCAAGAGTGGCACAGTTGTGCCGTGAATCGGCGGGTCGTGGCAATCGGGCCGGCGGCCGAAAATGCCGCCTGTTGTCAGAGGCCAGAACTCACGCCGATGTCGCCGAGAACCTGCTCCAGCGTGGCGCGACGTTCTGGGGACCAGTCTGCAGTTCGCGAAACGATAAGGCAGGCTTCACTCCTGAGCATCACACCATCTTCAAGCACACGCAGACCATTGGCGGCGAGCGTGGAGCCCGTGGTGGTGATGTCGACCACGATATCGGCAACCCCTGATGCCGGGGCAGCTTCGGTGGCGCCCAGACTTTCAACCGTGCGATATTCGGCTATGCCGGCCTTGGCAAAATGCTGGCGGGTAATGGTGATATACTTGGTGGCGATGCGCAGCCAGCGACCATGGCGGGCGCGGAAGTCCGACGCGACATCGGCCAGATCGTGCATGTGGGTGACATCAATCCAGGACTCAGGGACAGCGACAACGCAGTCTGCCTTGCCAAAGTCGAGCTTGCTGGCGATCGACACGCTGGCCGGGCCGGTCTCACTGGTTTCGTGAATAAGGTCGAGCCCGGTGACGCCGACATCGATATTGCCGCGGATCAGTTCGCGGGCAATTTCAGAGGCTGGAAAGAAGCGCACGGTGACATCGGGCATGCCCTCGATAGCGCCGAGATAAGAGCGCGCGCCGCCGGGGCGGGTAATGGTCATGCCTTTGGCGGCAAACCAGTCGCGTGTCAGTTCTTCCAGACGCCCTTTGGAGGGCACGGCCAGGGTAATGCCGGTCATGATGCGACCTCCGCTTCGAGACGATCAACCCAGACAGAACAGCCGGAGGCGGCGATGGGTGCAGTGGCGCCGAGGCGTTCTAGCAGACGATCATACTGGCCGCCCGAGGCGAGAATTTCGCCGCTGGGACCGGTGAGTTCAAAAACGATACCGGTGTAGTAATCGAGGCGTGGCGAAAAACTGGCGTCAAAGCTTACCCGGGCTTCGCCCAGGCCATTGAGGTGGCGGCGCAGGGCACGGATGGGGGCACCAAGCATCAGCTTGTGCTGAGCGGCCAGTGCCTCAATCTGCGTGAGTGCCTGCAGCACGGAGCCGGAAATAGCCAGATAATCACGCAGCAATTTGAGCGTTTCAGGCGGCACATGCGCCGCGTCGAGCGCCTGCTGCTCAAGATAGCGATCAGCGATTTCGTCTGGCGTACGACCTTCGGAAAGGCTGAGACCCGACGCCACCATCTGCGCTGTGACATCTTCGACCAGTTCTTCGCGACTGGGCTGAGCCTCGCGCGGCATGTCGGGTGCTGCCTCAAGGCGTGTCAGCAGCCGATTGAGCGCTTCGGTGTGACCGAAGCGGTTGCGAATACGTGGACGCCAGGCGTCAGGCATGTCGGCCTGGGCCAGCAGGCCCTCGAACAAGCCAACGCCACCCAGACGAACCTGCGGCGCGACACCAAAAATCGACAGCGCCGCGCGGGCAAATGTCAGCACCTGATCAAGCGCAACATCGCCATCGGGCTGGGCCAGCAACTCGATACCGGCCTGGTCGAATTCGGCTGCGCCGGTTTCGCGCTGGCGGAAGATGGGGCCGAGATAGGAGAAGGCTGCCGGCTTGCCGACACCATCAGCGATGTAGGCCTGGGCAATCGGCAGGGTGAAATCGGGGCGCAGACAATGTTCGGCGCCGGTCGCATCGGTCGTCAGCAACAGCCGACGCCCGAACTCTTCACCTGCCAGATCGAAATAAGGATCGGCCGAGAGCAAGAGCGGCGGCGTGGCGCGGGTTGCGCCCTGCGCCTCGACCAGTGCCTCAAGATTGGCGCGACGGAGCGCTGCGCCGCTCATTGTTCGCTCAGCAGCTGCTGGATGGCGGAGACGAGGTCTTCGCGCTTGATTTCGAACTGGCCGGGGCGCGCCGCTTTCCATTCAGCATTGTCTGTGATCTCGGCAGCAGCCTGTTTCCCGGCCACCAGATCTTTGACCTGCAAAATGCCCTGCTCGCGTTCCTGACTGCCCTCGATAATGACGGCTGGTGCGTTGCGCTTATCGGCATAGGCGACCTGCTTGCCGAAATTCTTGGTGTTGCCGAGGAACATTTCGGCGCGAATGCCGGCCTTGCGAAGCTCCGACACCATGGCCTGGTAGCCCGCGGTCTGATCCTTATCCATCACCAGCACGACAACGGGGCCAACAGGCTCGGCTGCGTCGAGATTACCGGTGAGCTTGAGCGCACTGGCCAGACGCGAAACGCCGATCGAGAAGCCGGTGGCTGGAACGGGTTCGCGCCGGAAGCGTGAGACCAGACCATCATAGCGACCGCCACCGCCGACCGAGCCGAAGACGACGTCTTGGCCCTTTTCGTTCTGTACCTTGAAGGTCAGTTCGATCTCAAAGACTGGACCGGTGTAGTATTCGAGGCCACGCACCACCGATGGGTCGAGCATGACGCGATCACCAAAGCCGCTGGCCTGGACCAGACCGAAGATGGTGGCCAATTCCTGTACACCGGCCATGCCAGCGTCAGAACCACCAATCAGACCCGCCAGTGTGTTGATGGTGCCCACAACATGGGCATTGCTGCCGCGCTCCACGCCGTTAGCGGGTTCACCGCTGGCAACATAATCGAGCAGTGGTTCAATCTGGTCGGGGGTCAGACCGGCGCCCTTGGTGAAGTCGCCGCTTTCATCCTTGCGACCTGCACCGAGCAGCAGCCTGACGCCGTCGGTGCCGAACTTGTCGAGCTTGTCGATGGCGCGCAGCACGGTGAGTTTCTGCTCGTCGGAGGTGACGCCAGCGGTGGCGAGGACGCCGTCGAGCACCTTTCGATTATTGACCCGCACGACGTACTGGCCCTGAAGGCCCAACGCATCCATGACGTCGGCCATCATCATGCACATTTCCGCGTCGGCCTCGGGGCTGGCGGAGCCGACCGTATCGGCGTCAAATTGCATGAACTGGCGGAAACGGCCCGGACCGGGCTTTTCATTACGGAACACATAGCCCTGACGATAGGAGCGATAGGGCTTGGGCAGGGTTTCAAAGTTCTCGGCGAAATACCGGGCCAGCGGCGCTGTCAGATCGTAGCGCAGGCTCATCCACTGCTCGTCATCGTCCTGCAGAGAGAACACGCCGGCATTGGGCCGATCGGTATCGGGGAGGAATTTGCCGAGGGTTTCGGTGAGCTCAAGCAGCGGGGTTTCGACGGGATCAAAACCATAGCGCTCATAGACCGCCTTGATCTTGTCCATCATGGTGCCAACCGCAGCGATGTCGCCGGGCGTACGGTCTTCAAAACCGCGTGGCAGACGCGGGGCAATCAGCTTGGCTTTTTCGGTCATTTTGGCGGTCCTGCTGGGTCGGGGTGTTGTTAGCGGATCAAGGTGTTCGAGACAACAGCCGCGCCGATGCTCCGGTCCATTCGGTGAATGGCCGGGTATCGAAAACGGACGGTCCCCGAGACGGTGTTTCGCCTCTGAGAAAATTTTAGGGACACGAAGACCGCCTCGGGGCACCGGTTTTTTTGCCCCGACCGTATGGCCATACCCATCGCTCGCAGGCCGGCTGCCCAGTCTCGCACCCGTACGGCTGCAATGCCGCACGCCCAGGCTGTCCCGCCTCTGTCCTGCAGGCCGCCCGTGCGGGAGAGATGGGACCAAGATAGGCACGCTTTGGGTTGCGGGGATCAGGGTGATAGACGCCACACGCATTGGTCAATCTTCACCCCCTCCCATCTGCCATGAGCGCGATGCGCGAATGGCAGCTGGTAGGGTGATGTGCAGCAATTGGGGCGACAGCCGAGCGTGATCAGCTGTCGCCTTGATCTAGATGCCCGGCCTCTTCAGGGGATCGGGGATGCCCGAATTGTGCGGGGCGTTGTACCAGTAGCTCGGCACGTCGAGCGGCGGCAGGCCGACATCGGCCCGCAGGTAGTTGGGCAGATCAGCCGGGATACGGGGCCGGTTCCACCAGGCGCCGACAGCGGCACCGACAACGGAGAACAGACCGCGCTGATACACTGCATCTGCGATAGAGAACTCAAGGCGCAGCACAACGCTGCCCTCGGGAAGAGAGTTTTGCGACATGATAATGCCCGGACGCGGAAACGACCGGCCTTCTTGTTGGGTTGAGCGCCTGACGGACTGAAACGGAATCGCGGGCGACCCGGATTCAAGTCATCAAACAGTTCTGGTCAGGGAGTGTCCGCAGTCAAAAGGGACTGCACTGGCTTGGACGCTAGTGGCGCGCGCAATGCCATTTGCCATGACCTGTATGGAGATCAAACATGACTGTCATGTAGCTGCCTCCCTCAGGTTGGCTGTTGTGGACGAATGTTCTCTAGCTCACGGCAAAGTGAGCCGCAAGCGAGCATGTGGCGGGATGTCGCACTAAGCTGCGATTGTTGCGCGATGGCAACAGTTTGGCCGCGCTGCGCTCAGCGCGTCGGCATGGGGCGAACCAGCGCATTGCGCTGCGCTTCCACTTCCGCGCGGCAAAAACAATCGATTGTATGGTCGTTTACCAGACCCATGGCCTGCATGAATGCGTAGCAGGTAGTGGGACCGACGAACTTGAAGCCACGTTTGCGCAGGTCCCTGGAAAGCGCACGCGAGGCGTCGGTCTCAGCAAGCTTGCGCAGGGCGTCCCAGCTCAGATCATCGGGACGGTGTTCGGGCCGCGTCTCAAAGCCCCAGAAATAAGCCGCGAGAGAGCCAAACTCGGCCTGAATTTCGAGCGCGCGCTGGGCATTGTTGATGGTGGCTGAAATCTTGCCGCGATGGCGGATTATGCCCGCGTCCTGCAGCAGGCACTCGATGTCGGTCTCGTCCATAATGGCGACTTTGGGAATGTCGAAGTCATGAAAAACAGCGCGGAAGTTCTCGCGCTTGCGCAGAATGGTGATCCAGGAGAGGCCTGACTGGAACCCTTCAAGGCAGATTTTTTCGAACAGGCGCGTGTCGCTGATCACAGGACGCCCCCACTCGACATCATGATAGTGTTGGTAGAGCGGGTCGTCACTGGGCCATGGACAGCGTGGCAAGGCAGAAGAGTGCTGCAAATCTGACACTGAGTTTGACATGGGTGGCCCACCTTCACTATCGAATGAGGGGCATTGCTTAGACCGCAATTGGATCAATTGGAATTGCGGAAGACGGTATTGTGGCGAAGACTTTGCCACGATGACAGACGGATGCAGGAAATTGAGGGTGCGGCGGTGATTATTCCGGGTCGATTGCGCGCACTGGTTGTTGATGACAACACCTATGCCCGCGCCATTTGCGGTGCGAGCCTGAAAAAACTCGGCGTCACCGACATTACCGAAGCCGATAACGGGGCCGAGGCGATACTCGCGCTGATGACCGCGCCGTTCGATTTCATGGTGATGGACTGGTATATGCCCGATATCAGCGGCGCGGGCCTGATGCGCGTGCTGCGCGATATCCGCTTCGGCGCCCCCAGCAATACCCCGGTGATCCTGATGACGGGCTATGCCAGCCGGGATAATGTCGCTCTGGCGCGCGAACTGGGGGTCAACGAAGTTTTGGTCAAGCCGTTCACCACAACGCAACTGGGTATCGCCGTGGGACGGGTTCTGGGGCAGTCGCAGCAGGCCGGCGGAGATGACGCGGTGTTCCTCTGACCCGTTAAGGTTTGAATAACCATTGGCGTCACCAAAGACTTAACTACGCCCGTTCACCGCAAATTCGACAATTGAAGCCATCGTTACCACCAAACACCGGCCAGTCGCTGGCAGTAATTGTGAGTGGGACAATGGGAAACACAATCGTGGTCAAGAGTGCGCTGGCGCTGTTGCTGAGCGTATCAATGGTCATGCCAACCTCCAGTGCCGGGCTGCAGCCTGGATGGCGGTTTGCTCCCCCACCGGGCATCACCATTACCCAGTCCAAGCCGCGCCACGCGCTGGCGATGCAGGCCAACATGGCCGTGCATCCGATGTATCTGCGTCAGGTGGTTCAGTACCCCACACATGAGAGCAGCGGCACGCTGGTGGTCGATACAGGCGCGCATTTCCTGTATTTTGTGCTCGGTGACGGGCGGGCGCTGCGCTACGGCATTGGCGTGGCCAAGTCGGGATTTGAATGGCGGGGAACCCACCGGGTATCGCGCAAGGCCGAGTGGCCAGGCTGGACGCCGCCAGCGGAAATGCTCAAGCGTCGCCCCGACCTGCCCCGCCATATGGAAGGCGGCCCGGATAACCCGCTGGGCGCCCGTGCGCTTTATCTGGGCTCCACTTTGTACCGCATTCACGGCACGACCGAGCCCTGGAGCATCGGGCAGAATGTGTCCTCGGGCTGCATCCGTATGACCAATGCGGACGTCATAGACCTTTACGGACGCGTCAAACTTAATAGCAAGGTGGTTGTCCTTTAATAAGGATTTCCCGCGACACTCATGCTTGCTCCAAACCGGGGCAGCCAGCCTATGGGTCCTGCATGATGCGTCAGTCTTCCAGCCTTATCACCCGCTTCAAACGCGACGAGCGCGGCGCCTTCGCCGTGATCTTTGGGCTGATGGCGATCGTCCTGATCGCTTTGGGTGGCGCGGTGGTCGACTATGTGTCGATGGAGCAGGTGCGCAATCGCGGACAGATTGCACTGGATGCGGCAACGCTTGCGCTGCAGCCTGAGATTTTCAAGGTTCCCGTCAATGTCGCTGACATCAAAGAGCGCGCCGAGGATCTGGTACTGGATCGACTGGGCGGCGAATTTGGCGTGACTGCCAGCCTGCTGGACCCCACCGTGGACGTGGCCAATGGCACGCTGACGCTGGAAGCACAGATGAGTGTGCCCACAGTGTTTGTGTCGCTGGTTGGCGTCAGCAAGCTTGATGCCCGCATCCGCTCGCAGGCCACCCGGCGCATGCTGGATGTCGAAGTTGCCATGGTGCTCGACAATTCGGGGTCCATGGGCGGCAGCAAAATGAGCAACCTCAAGACTGCAGCCTGCAACGCGGTCAATATTCTGTTTTATGATCGCGATGGCTTAGGCTGCAAGGTTCCGACGGGGGTCTCCAAGAACGAGAACGTGCGGATCGGCGTGGTGCCGTTCACCGCCCTGGTCAATATCGGCACCCAGTTCAAGAACGAGGCATGGCTGGACTGGACCAGCGCCTCGCAGGTGGCCGCCTATGGCGAGATTCTCAATTTCGATGATGACGACAACGAAAACACCAAGTTCACCGGGCCGATGGACCGTCGCACGCTATTCAATGAAACCAAGACAGACTGGCTGGGCTGCATTGAGGCGCGCGTCTCGCCTTATGACACCACTGATGATCCACCGGACATCGCCGAGCGCAAGTTCATTCCACTATTTTCGCCCGACACGGTCTACAACAATAACAACAACTACCTGTCGGACAATGGCGGCACCTGCCAGCTCAAGACCTGCACCCAGGAAAAGACCCAGAACAGCTGCTATTACAGCCGGTGGAGTGGTTGGACCTGCTACGGGTCCACGAGTTACAAGTACACCAAGCGCGTGGGTAACATGACGACCAATCTGGGTGCGGCCTCCTGCCTGCCGTCTAACCCTGTCGAGATTTCGTCGTCGTCCAATACTGGTTCGACGACCACCACGACAACCGTCTACAGCCTGCTCACCGAGCGCGAACTGCAGAGCCGACTGTGCAAGTATAATGGCACCAATGAGAACTCGAGCCGCACCAATGACAATTGCCCAACGGCAAAGGTGCTGCCACTAACGGACCAGCCAAAGTCGGTGCTCGACAGCATCAACGCGATGGTGGCCAGCGGTAACACCAACATCCAGCAGGGCACTGTATGGGGCATGCACGCGCTAACATCTGGCGAGCCGCTGATCGAAGCCAAACCCATGGCGCCTGGCCAGGTTTCCAAGGTGTTGATCGTGATGACCGATGGTGAGAACTACCCTGATCTCGGCCCCGGCGATTCCGACATGAATGGCAGCAGCTATTTTTCCTGGGGGTTTCGTTATGACGAACGGATCGCGCCCAAGAATGAAATCAATACCCGGGCCAAGCTGACCAGCGTGATGGATGATCGCACCATCGCTGCATGCGAATTTGCCCGCGAAAATCGCGACATCGATGTGTACACGATCGGGTTGGGCTCGAACAATGCGACCAAGGCCATGCTCACCGCGTGCGCCTCGGGCGAGGAGTATGCCTACTTCCCCAACAGTGCCAACGAGCTCAATGACGTATTCCGCGCCATTGCCGGTCGTCTGGCAGCACTGCGGTTGTCGCTGTAACAATCTTGGGGGGGGTGGTACCGCCTCTCCGGATTGAACGGAGGACCTCTAGATCCACAATCTAGCGCTCTAACCAACTGAGCTAAGGCGGCACATTTGCCTGTCAGGGGATCGCCTTAAGCTTGCCCCGAAAGCGCGCGGAACATAGGGCGAGAATCTCGGGATGACAAGCACCCATTTTGCACTTTTTGCCCAGCTCTGCCACAGCGGGGTGATCAGTGGAAAACTGTCTGGCGCGATCGGGCGCTGACCTTTTGCAAACCATTGGTATTTAACCATGACCGGCGAAGCTGGGCCCTGAGCGCCCCGCCGCTATGGACCGTGCGCAACCCGCACTATATTGAAGAATACTTAAGGTTCCGGGCACAACTGTGCCGGAATGGCACAATAAGTTGCCGCCAACCCGGGACGGAGAAGACGCCGGTTTATGGATGCTGAGTGGATCACATCGCCAAATGCACGTCGCGTGCTACAGCATGCCGCAGACCTGCGGCCGGCTTGGCTATGGTCGCAAGACGGGCAGACCCTGATCTGGCAGAATCCTGCGGCCGGCCTGTTTTTGGCCAAGCTCAAAAAACATGGGCTGAAGCTGGCGCCGCCAGCGGTGCCGATCAAGGGACAGGTTGCGCGCAATATCCGACTGGGCTCACCGGGCCGAACGAGCCTGGCCCGGATCCAGTTTCTGGCCGGTGAAAAGCCGGCATCGTCAACCTGCGCTACGACACCGCTGGTGTGGGAGAACGGGCAGAATGTTCTTCTGATCGTGGGCGTGGATCCCATTGCCGATGACATTGTGGCCGCTGCCGAACAAAGTGGCGCCCTGCAGGACGAGACCGACGCCGCTCTGGAGTTGGAAGAGCGCGTTGAGGCCGAGACCCATACCGGCGAAGTTACGCCAAGCCAGGATGCGGCCAGCCAGAGCACATCCGGCATCTACACAGATGAAACCCCCTCCACTGACGCGATACAGGCTGAGGTGGATAGCGCTGGCGATGACGTGGCTGCGTGGACGGTAGAGAACGACCACAGTATCGAGGTGCCAGAGGCGCCTGAAGAGCCGCCCCTGAGCGATGATGAACAAAGCCATGTTGAGGACAACGCCTATGCACGTGAACTCGACAGCTGGCGTGCGGCCGAACAGGACGGTCAGCCGAGCCTGAGTGTAGTCGACAATGCGACCGAAGCCAGCGAGCCTGGATATAACGGGCTCGTTGATGGGGCAGACGCCGTAGCCGACAGCGCAGAGCTCGAGACTGAGACTGAGACTGAGACTGAGACTGAGACATCGGAAACGCCTGAGCCGTCTGCTGACACCAGTTCGACCAGCAGTCGCCTTAGCCGTCTGGTGGATCAACTGGCTGCCGACGACGCGCTCTATGCGCCGCTGACCGATGAGGATGACGCGCTGCTGCAAACGCCGCAGCTAGAGGACGCTGCACCTAATCTGGACGTTAGCGAGACTCTGGACGATATCGCGGCAGACGAGATCCATGCCGATGCGGAGACCGATCTGTTCCGTGTCACCGGTCGCGGCTTTGTCGCGGAGCCGCAGGAACAGACGGAGGAAGAAGCTGATCAGGCGGACTTGAGCGCACTGGACGTTCCTCACGGTGAACCTGCCGACGACGCCAGCGAAAACGACCCCGTCGAAACGTCCGCGGATGAGGAGTCGAACGGTGCGAACGATGCCGCGCAACGGCTGAGCGCGGCCATGGCGGAGATCGAACCGCCACAGAGCAAGGACCCCGAGATTGTCGAGCGTGTCTCCCGCTACAATTTCGACGAGCTGTCGCGCATCCTCAACGACCGTGTAGGGGATGCCAACCAGCCAGTGCAGCGTCAGGCGCCGGTTACCCAGCAAAGCGCGGCTCTGGTCAGCCTGGGCGGTGAGACGCTGGTGCTCAATCGCCTGCCACTGGGCATTCTGGTGTTCCGTGACCAGCAGATCCTGTTTGCCAATCGGGCAATCACGGAGATGGTCGGTTACGACTCGGTAGAGACGCTGCGCGAGGCCGGACTGGCAGCGGTGTTCCCGGCAGCAGGTCCTGACGAGCACGATGCCGGCCCGGTCAATCATCTGGTGCAGCGTGACGGGACATTGGTGCCCGTCACCGCGCGGTTGCAGTCAATTTCCTGGCACGGGCGCCCGGCCCTGATGCTGTCGGCCAGCGGCACCGAGGTGCGTACTGGACATGAAGGGGCGGTCAACGCATTTGCTCAATCACTGGCCGATGTGCGCGGCGATGGCTTTTTCGAAGCCAGCCGGACTGGCGTGGTGAGCGCCATCACGCCTAAGGCCAGCAGCCTGCTGGGTCACAGCGGCCCGGTCGAAGGCAAGCCACTCACCGGGCTGATAGCCGGTAGTGACATTGCCGCCCTCCGCGCGTTTCTTGAGCGGCCGGCCCGGTTTGCCGAGACCGCACGGCCTGCCCTGTCCTTGCGGGCAGCCAATGGCAAGGCCGAGATTTCGCTGTTCGCCCAGGGTCAGGCCGGTGTGGTCACAGGGTATTTCGGCTTTGTGCAAGGGCGCGATCTGGCACCGACGCGTCTGAGCGGTCCGGCCGAAGCCGATCCGGCGCTACTGGGACGCATCAGCCGCGGTGTGCGGCGGCCCTTGAACACCATCATCGGCTTTGCCGATTTGCTACGCAATGCGGGCGGGGATACCCAGCCCGGCCAGCTTGAAGGCTATGCGCGCGATATCAGTGCCGCAGGTCAGGACATCGCCTCGCTGGTGGATGAACTGGACGATTATGCCCGGCTGCGCGATGGCCGCTACCTGCCGGAACGCGCCAGTATCGAATTGACCGAGATGCTCGAGAATTGCGTGCTGCGCATTCGTCAGCACGCCAGCAATGCCCGAGTGTTTGTGCGCAATGCGATTTCGGAAACCCTGCCCCGGCTCACCGCTGATCGGGCATCGCTGGAACAGGCCGTGCTCAACCTATTGGCCAGCGCCATCGATCAGAGCCCCAATGGTGGGGCCGTGGTGATTTCCGCTCAGCGCGAAGATGGCGGCGGCATTGCCGTGCATGTGCGCGACAGCTCGGTGAACGCCGTCGATATGGCAGAGCGCTTCGTGGTGTTTCGCGATGGTACGGGGCGTGACGGCAAAATGCTGGCGCCGGTGCGCTCAAGCGTTGGACTGGCGCTGACGCGCTCGCTGCTGGCAGTCAATGCGTTCTCGCTCAGCGTCGACCCGGCCGGCGAAAAAGGCATGTTGTTCACGCTGCGCATTCCCGCCGATCTGGTCGAAACAGATCCCTCGACTGACGTCGCTGAATAGACCAGCGCCAATGCCCACTATGTCGCATTCGTGAAAGTGGACATCCACAATCAGCTAATGGCCTGATTTTTCACAGCATTTGCTGCCCAGTTTTGAACCGTTCCAGAGTTCAAGTCTTTGATTTCATTTAGCATTCTTGACTCTGGCGCCGCTATGGCAGAGAACGCCAGCGCTTGAGGGAGGTCCTTTTGCCCTCGCTATGCTTTGGAGACTGTCATGACCAATATCGCGCGTCTCGCGGTTACGCTGCTGACCTCGGTTACCCTGGCTGGTGTTGCTGCACCGGTTTTCGCCCAGAGCGGCGAAGTGAACATTTACAGCTATCGCGAGCAGAGCCTGTTGCAGCCCTTGCTGGATCAGTTCAGCGCCGAGACCGGCATCAAGGCCAATGTGCTCTATGCCGGTGACGGCCTGCTCGAACGCGTCGCCGCCGAGGGCGAATTGTCGCCCGCAGACGTTGTGCTGACGGTTGATATCGGCAATCTGGTTGGTGCCGAGGAACAGGGGCTGACCCAGCCCATCACCACCCCGGAACTCGATGCGCGTGTCCCTGCCGAATTCCGTGACGATGACGACAACTGGACGGCTTTGTCACTGCGCGCCCGGGTTTTCTACGTCTCCAAGGATCGCGTCGACGCCACTGCGTTGAGCTATGAAGACATTGCCAAGCCTGAATGGAAGGGTCGCGTCTGCACCCGTCCGGGCGACCACGCCTACAATATCGGGTTGATTGCCCAGCGCATCGCCGCCAATGGCCTGGACGATACCCGCACGTGGCTGGCTGGCGTACGGGACAATCTGGCCTATGCGCCATCGGGCAATGACCGCGAAGGCGTCAAGAACATCCTGGCGGGCACCTGTGATCTGGCGATCGGCAACACATATTACATGGGCGCCATGCTCAACAATGACGCTGAGCCCGAGCAGAAGCAGTGGGCTGCATCGGCCCGCATCATCTATCCTGATGCCGATGGCGCAGGGACGCAGGTGAATGTGGCTGGTGGTTTCATCGCCAAATATGCACCCAATGCCGAGAACGCCAACGCACTGATCGGCTTTCTGCTATCGGACGAGGCCCAGAGCATCTATGCCGACACCAATTATGAGTTCCCCGTGGTGCCATCGGTGGCGCCGTCTGAATTGACCCAGAGCTGGGGCACGTTGAACGCGGCCAAGACGCCATTGGTTGAGGTCGCAGCCCATCGCGATGAAGCTGCTGCTCTTGTCGATGAACTCAAGTTCAACGAAGGTGCACAGAACTAAGCGGCGGAGTCGCCCAATTTCGAGCGTATCTAGCGATCACCAAGGTTTCAGGACCGGCAGGGCATTTGCTCTGCCGGTCGTTCCACTTTTGCTTGCCGCCATCATGGGGCTGCCCATCGTCTGGCTGGGCTGGTCGGCGCTAGAGGCCATTGCATTGGGCAGCAATGGTCTGGCCGCGTCCATGCTGCCAACCGCCCTGCGTGAAACCGGTGTGCTGATGGCAAGTGTGGGGCTGGTGACGGGCTGTGCGGGCCTGGTGGCTGCCTGGCTCGTGACGCATTACGAATTTCCCCTGCGCAGACTGTTTGACTGGGCGCTGGTGCTGCCGCTGGCGGTGCCAACCTATCTGGCTGCCTATAGCTATGTAGAGTTTCTGGGGTTTCCCGGGCCGCTGCAGACGGCCCTTCGTACACTCAATGGCGCAAGCACGCTGCAGGATTACTGGTTCCCCGACATCCGCAGCAATTGGGGCGCGGTGCTCGTGCTCTCCAGTGTGCTCTACCCATATGTCTATGTGGCGTGCAGAGCGTTTTTTCTGATGCAGTCGAGTTCGCTCAATATTGCTGCGCGCACGTTGGGTGCTGGCGGCATGCGCACGTTCTTCACCGTCACGCTGCCGCTGTCGCGGCCCGCGCTGGTGGTCGGGGTTACGCTGGCCATGATGGAGGTCGTCAACGATCTGGGCGCGGTGCAGTATTTCGGGGTCAACGCGATCACCGCGATCATCTATTCGACCTGGATCAACCGGTCGGACTTTGGCGGTGCCGCACAACTGGCAGTGACCGTGGTGCTGGTGATCGGCCTTTTGATTGCCGCCGAGCAGCGGGCGCGCCGTGATCGGGTCTATCTGGGACGGCGCGACAGCCGTGTGCCGCCCGCGCGCGAATATCTCGTTGGTGCGCAACGCTGGTTGGCATTCGGGTTCTGCCTGGTGCTGCTGGCGCTGGGGTTCGGCATTCCGGTAGGACAACTGGGTTATCTGGCGTTCCGCGTGATCCTGCCGGAGACGGTCAGCATGACCATCAATGCGCTGATCCCGACGCTGATCCTGGCAAGCCTGGGTGCGGTCATCACGGTCGCGATCGGGCTGGTTGCCGCCAAGCTGGCGCAGCGCTCGGGCAGCACAGGTCGCGGCGCGATCCGGCTGGCGACACTGGGCTATGCCATTCCGGGAACGGTGCTGGCGCTGGGATTGCTGCAACCGCTGGGTCAGGCCGATCTGTGGTTCAACCGGATGACCATGGCCCTGATCGACTGGCGACCCGGACTGATCCTGTCGGGCTCGATGGCCGCACTACTCTACGTCTATGCCATCCGTTTTCTGGCCGTGAGTCATTCCACACTGGATGCCGCGATCAAGAAGCGTGGTGATGCCATGCTTGATGCCGGCCGGGTGCTGGGCGAGCGGGGGCTGGGGCTGCTGCTGCGCATCGATCTGCCGACGCTGATGCCCGCGATCCTGAGCGCAGCGACGTTGGTGTTCGTCGAGATCGTCAAGGAATTGCCTGCCACGCTGCTACTGCGCCCGCTTGGTATAGATACGCTGGCGACACTGGTCTACTCGCGCGCAAATGTCGGACTTTTCGCACAGGCGGCGCTTCCCGCACTGTTTATCGTGCTGGCGGGGCTTATTCCGGTCATTCTTGCTACGAGACTGGGCGATCGTAGGAAAGTATAACAATCGAGCCTACTGCCATGTTAGTGGCGATCCTCTATATGGTCGCGCCATGGGAGCCGGAGCCTCACGCGCCGGCATGATCCTGAGGTGCAAGAACAGCGGGTTGGCAATAAATGCGCCGCGTCGCACCAACGGATCGAACGGCGATGAACCGCCGAAAATAGGAGTTACCTATGGACAAGACGTTGCAGGCATTCGGACTCGCAGTGGCACTGACCGCAGCGATGGCTGGTGGCGCAATGGCCCAGCCAAGCGAAGTACGCATCGGCGTCGCGCTTGAGCCGCCAGCGCTCGACCCCACCGCCGGGGCCGCCGAGGCCATCGACATCGTCGTCTATCAGAACATCTTCGAAGGTCTGGTTCGCATTGACCAGAACGGCGGCGTTCAGCCCGGCCTGGCCAGCGACTGGACGATTTCGGATGATGGACTGACCTATACGTTTACGCTGCAGGACGGGGTGACATTCCATGATGGCACCACTTTCGACGCCGACGATGTCAAGTTCACCTTCGACCGCATTCTGAGCGAAGACAGCGTCAACGCCCACAAGGAATTCTTCACGCCGATCACCAGCGTCACCGTGGTTGATCCACTCACTGTCGAGATGAAACTGGACCATGTCGTGGGCCGGTTCCTGTTCGACCTGGGTCGCGGCGATGCAGTAATCGTGGCGCCTGAGAGCGCCGACAACAACGCCGTCGAGCCTATTGGCACCGGACCCTTTGCCTTTGTGCAGTGGGACAAGGGTAGCCGGGTAATCCTTGAGGCTTATGGCCCCTATTGGGGTGAACCCGTGCACCTGAGCAAGGCGACCTATCTGTTCATCAGCGATACCGCGACGATGACCAATGCGCTGCTGGCCGGTGATATCGACGGCACCAATAATTTTGCGTCCGAGGCGCTGGCCGTGTTTGAGAACAATCCGCAGTTCAAGGTGCTGGTCGGTACCACTGAAGGCGAGACGATCCTGACGACCAACAACAAGAAGCCGCCTTTTGATAATCTCAAGGTGCGGCAGGCCATGGCGCATGCGCTGGACCGTCAGGCGATCATCGATGGCGCCACTTATGGCTATGGTGTGCCAATCGGCGCGCCGTTCGCGCCTCATGATGCCTACTATGTCGACCTGACCGACACCTATCCGCACGACGTCGAGGCTGCCAAGGCCTTGCTGGCTGAAGCGGGTTTTCCCGATGGGTTCAGCGCCACGCTGAAGCTGCCACCGCTGGCCTATGCCCGGCTGTCGGGCCAGATCATTGCCAGCCAGTTCGCCAAGGTCGGCATCAAGATCGAATTGATCAATGTGGAATGGGCACAGTGGATCGAAGACGTCTATTCCAACAAGGATTATGACCTGACAATCGTGAGCCATGTGGAGCCGTTCGACATTGGCAATTACGCCAACCCCGACTACTACTACGGCTACGACAATCCTGATTTCCAGGCCCTGATCGAGACCCTGAATGGCACGACCGACGAAGCCAAGCGCAAGGCGCTGGCCATCGAGGCCCAGACCATCCTCGCCAAGGACGCGGTCAATGGCTACCTGTTCGAGCTGGCGCAGACAGGCGTGTGGAACGCCAAGCTCACCGGCATGTGGCAGAACTCGCCCATTGAAGGCCTTGTGCTGCGCGACATTGCCTGGACTGAATAGTCTGGCTTACACCGCTCGCTTGAACACCCCTACCCTCATTCCCTCCCCTCCGTGGGGAGGGAGCAAGGGCGGGGGTCAGTTCGCCCCGATCTGCACATGATCGTCTTTGTGCTGCGCCGCTTCGCCGGTTTCGCGGCCACGCTGCTGGTTGCGTCCCTGGTGATCTTCTATCTGCTCGACCTGCTGCCAGGCGATCCAGCGCAGTTCATTCTGGGCATCAATGCAACCCCTGAATCGGTAGCCCGGCTGCGCGAACAGATGGGGCTGAACGTGCCGGCGCCGGAACGCTTCCTCAGTTGGATATGGGGCATGGTGCAGGGTGATTTCGGCATGTCCTACACCCAACGCGCACCCGTATCCCAACTGATCTGGGACCGGCTTGGGGTGACCATTCCGCTATCGCTGTCGGCGATGGGACTATCGATGCTGGTCGGGCTGCCGATGGGAATTCTGGCAGCGCGCAAGCGCGGCAAAGCTCCCGATACCGCCATTATGGTTCTGGCACAAACAGGCATTGCTGTGCCCAGTTTCTGGTTCGGCATGTTGCTGGTGCTGCTGTTCGCCGTGCACTTACGCTGGCTGCCGCCGGGTGGATTTACACCTTGGCATGAGGATGCCGGCGCGGCGTTTCGCAGCCTGATCCTGCCGAGCCTGGCGCTGGCGCTACCGCAGGCCTCGATCCTGGCGCGGGTGATGCGCACGGCGCTGGTTGATGTCACTGAGCAGGATTTCATTCGTACTGCACGCGCCAAGGGGCTGACCATGGGAGAAGCGGTGTGGCGGCATGGCGTGCGCAATGCACTGCTGCCGGTGCTGACAATTCTGGGGCTGCAATTCGCCTTCCTGATTGCCGGGACGATCATCGTCGAGAACGTGTTCTACCTGCCCGGACTGGGCAAGCTGCTCTATACCGCGATTTTGGAACGCGATCTGATACTGGTGCGCGGCGGGACCATTATCCTGATCATTGCGGTTACCCTCACCATGCTGCTGACGGATCTGGCCTATGGGCTGGTCGACCCGCGCCTGCGCGAAGGAGCGTCGGCATGAGGCGGCTTTTTTCCAATCCCAGTCTGGCTATTGGCCTGAGCGCCACACTGGTCTTTGCGCTGATCGGGCTGGTGTCGCTGGTATGGACCCCCTTCCCCATTGCCGACATCGACATCGGGCGGCGCTTTCTGGGGCCGACGCCGGAGCACTGGCTGGGCACGGACAATCTGGGGCGCGACATGGTCTCCCTGCTGATGTCGGGGACGATGACCAGCTTTCTGGTGGCGGCACTGGCGGTTGCCATCGGTACCGGCATTGGCGTGCCGCTGGGCTTGATTGCCGCTGCCTGGGGCGGCCCCGTCGAATGGCTGGTGCTGCGGTTCTCCGACTTCATCTTCGCCTTTCCAGCCGTGATCGTGGCCATTCTGATCACCACACTGAACGGGCCAGGTGCGATCAATGCAATCATCGCCATCGGCATTTTCAACATTCCGGTGTTTGCCCGGGTGGCGCGCGGCGGCGCGCTGAGCATCGCGACACTGGATTTTGTGGCGGCTGGACGGCTGGCGGGGCTGGGCAATATGATGATTGCCTATCGCCATCTGCTGCCCAACATCATGAGCCTGATCATCGTGCAGGGCACGATCCAGATGTCGCTGGGCATTCTGGCCGAAGCAGGGCTGAGCTATATCGGGCTGGGCACCCAGCCCCCCGAAACCAGCCTGGGGCTGATGCTCAAGGACGCTCAGGGCATGTTCTTGATCTATCCATGGCTGACTGTGCTGCCAGGCATTGCCATCGTGCTGATCGTGATTGCCCTCAATATTGCTGGCGACGGCCTGCGCGACGCCATCGACCCGCGCCTGCGACAGGGACAAGACAATGTCCTTGCTTGAGGTATCGGGCCTGTCAGTCCGCTTTGGCGCGACGGCTGCCGTCGCCGATGTGAGCCTGACGCTGCAGCGGGGCGAACGCTTTGGCATTATTGGTGAGAGCGGCTCAGGCAAGACAATGGCGGCATTAGCCATGACGGGGTTACTGCCTGAGGGTGCCGAGTTGGGCGGGTCCATTCTGCTCGACGGGCACCCCCTACCCCGATCCGAGCGCGAGATGGCAAGGCTACGCGGCAAGCGCATCGGCATGGTATTTCAGGAGCCCATGACGGCGCTGAACCCATTAATGCGCGTGCATGCCCAGATCGCCGAAGCAATCGAGCTGAACCCCAGCGGCATGGCCGAGGTCGATGTCGGGCATTTGCTGGCAGAGGTGGGGCTGGAACCCAAGCATGGCGAGCGCTTCGCCCACCAGCTTTCGGGCGGTCAGCGCCAGCGGGTGATGATCGCCATGGCCCTGGCGAGCCAACCGGACATTCTGATCGCCGATGAGCCGACCTCGGCGCTGGATCTGATTACCCAGCGTGTGGTGCTCGATCTGATCGCCGAGATCTGCGAGCGCCGACACATGGCGCTGCTGTTCATCAGCCACGATCTCAAAGCCGTCGGCGCGCTGTGTTCGCGGGTGGCGGTGATGCATGACGGGCGCGTGGTCGAGACCGGGCCGGCCGAGACGGTATTTTCCCATCCGCAGGAGCGTTACACGCAAGCGCTGGTGGCCGCCTCGCAATTCAAGATGCCCGCGGTCACACGCGAACCCGGCGGGGCGCCGCTTCTGGCTGTCGATAATCTCACCCGGGAATATCGACATGGTGGTGGGTTGTTTCGTCCCCGCAAATCGGTACGCGCTGTCAATAGCGCCAGCCTGAGCATCGGTACGGGTGAATGTCTCGCGCTGGTGGGCCCATCGGGTTGCGGCAAGACCACGCTGGCCAAGATCATTGTGGGGCTCGATAGCGCGACGAGCGGCGAAATTGCCTTGGAGGGCCAGCGCTATCACGGCAAGGATTTGCCTGGCAGCCTGCGCCGCGATGTGTCGCTGGTGTTCCAGGACCCGTTCGGCAGTTTCAATCCGCGGATGACGATCGGGGCGTCGCTGGCCGAACCCCTGCGGCTTGAGCCGGACCTGCAGGCCGAAGCTATCCCGGCCCGACTGCAAACAGCCATCGAAGCCGTCGGGCTGACAGTTGAGATGCTTGAGCGTTACCCGCACGAGTTTTCAGGCGGGCAGCGGCAGCGACTGGCCATCGCCCGGGCGCTGGTAACTCGCCCCAAGCTAGTGGTGCTCGACGAGCCTGTATCGGCCCTGGACATGTCGGTGCGGGGCGAGGTTCTGGGCTTGCTGGTGCGGCTGCAGGCGGAGTTCGGGCTGACCTATCTGATCATCAGCCATGATCTGGACATGGTGGCCGCCATGGCCGACCGCGTGCTGGTGATGGAAGCAGGGCAGATTATCGAAGAAGGTGCGCCCGGCGCGATCTTTGCCAATCCCCAACACAATCTGACGCGCGCGCTGGTCGCCGCGCGATTGCCCGAAGTGGTTTAGGGCACGGCGCCTGTAGCGCCGTGCCAAAGCGTCTTCAGAGCGTGCCGATATAGGCGCCGAACGGCTCCAGATCGATTTCACCGTCGATGGATGCAGCGTTCACGCCGGGGCAACCCGCATCATGGGGCAACATGCCGGCAGGCAGGCGATAGGCCGCTGCGGATTCGCCCATATTGAACACGCAGACCAGCCGCTCATCGCCATGCTGGCGGATAAAAGCCAGGACATCGCCCTCGACCGGCAGCAGTTCAATTGAGCCCTTGGCCAGCGCTGGATGCGCCTGACGGAAGACGAGCATGGCCCGGTAATATTCCAGAACCGAGCCCTCGACGCCGTGCTGGGTATCGACAGCGTGGATCAAGTGCTCGGCCGGCACCGGCAGCCAGGTCCGGTTGGCGGTCGAGAAGGCACCGTTGTGGGCGTGAGACTGCCAGACCATGGGCGTGCGGCAGCCATCGCGGCCCTTGAACTCGGGCCAGAATTCTATGCCATAGGGATCGACCAGATCGGCATAGGATAGTTCGGCTTCCTTGAGCCCGAGCTCTTCGCCTTGATAGAGGCAGACCGAACCACGCATGGACATGATCAGCGTAGCGGCCAGACGGGTAAAGGCTTCTTCCTGACCGTGGGCGCTCCATCGGCTGACATGGCGCACCACGTCGTGGTTGGAGAAAGCCAGGCAGATCCAGCCATCTGGCGCCTTGGCCTCGGTTTCCTCAATGGCCTTGTGGAAGTGGCTGGCCGAAAAATCGCCGCCGAGATAATCGAAGGTATAGGCCATGTGCAGCAGATCATCGCCCGAGGTGTACTGGGCCATCAGCTCTAGCTGGTGCTGGCTGTCGCCAATTTCACCAACCGTGGTGCGGCCGGGATATTCGTCGAGCAAGGCGCGCAGTCGGCGAAGGAATGCCAGATTTTCCGGGCGCGACTTGTCGTAGACATGCTCCTGGAAATTATAGGGGTTCACGGCAGGCGCGGTGGAGGCATTGAAATCCTCCGCCTTGACCACCGGATTGTCCTCAAATCCGAGCGAGCAGAAGTAGAAGTTCACCGTATCGAGGCGGAAGCCATCGACGCCGCGCTCGAGCCAGAAGCGCATTTCGCCCAGCAGGGCTTCCTGTACATCGGGGTTGTGGAAGTTCAAATCGGGCTGCTGCACCAGGAAATTGTGCAGGTAGTACTGCATGCGACGGCTGTCCCAATGCCAGGCCGAACCACCAAAGATGGAGAGCCAGTTATTGGGCGGGGTACCATCGGGCTTGGGGTCGGCCCAGACATACCAATCGGCCTTGTCATTGGTACGCGACAGCCGGCTTTCGGAGAACCAGGCGTGCTTGTCCGAGGAGTGCGAGATCACCTGATCGATGATGACCTTGAGGCCCAGCGAGTGGGCCTTCTGCACCAGATGATCGAAATCCTCGAGCGTGCCAAAACTGGGATCGATGTCTCGATAGTTGGAGACGTCGTAGCCAAAGTCGCGCATGGGCGAGGTGAACACTGGCGAGAGCCAGATGGCGTCCACGCCCAGATCGGCGACATAGTCGAGGCGGCTGGTGATACCCACCAGATCGCCAATGCCGTCGCCGTCCTGGTCCTGGAACGAGCGCGGATAGATCTGATAGATGACCGCGCCGCGCCACCAATCCTTATCGATCGGGGCGTCCTGGGTGTTTCTGGGCGAGGTCATCAGGGGACTGGCAGTCATGGGGCGCTCCGGATCGGCGTTTGAAACCCACCCTTAGCACCACCATTGTTCGCCTGAAAGGCCGCCTTACCGGGTGTTGTGCAGCAATCCCTGAAACGCATGGTAGCTGGACTTGGGCGTGCGCTGCTGGGTCTCGTAGTCCACATGGACAATGCCAAAGCGCTTGTTATAGCCCTCGGCCCATTCGTAATTGTCGAGCAGTGACCAGGCGAAATAGCCCCGAACATCAGCGCCCTGACTGCGGGCGTTCAGCACGGCCTTGAGGTGTTCCTCATAGTAGCTCACACGGCGCGGATCATCATTGCCCTCGGCCTCGGCCATGCCGTTCTCGGTAACGTAAATGGGCAGTTTGGTGTACTCATTGGAGACCCGCACCAGCAGGTCGGAGAGGCCCTTGGGGTAAATTTCCCAACCGATATCGGTCTTTTCGAGCGGGCCCTTGACCTGCTCGGCCGGCACGCCGGGCGTGCTGGAGGCCTGGTAGAGGCCACGGGTGTAATAGTTGATACCCAGCCAATCGAGCGGCCGCGAGACCACAGCCATATCGTCCTGGTAATTGGCGGGGAGATGCTCGCCGAGCCAATCGGTCATCCGCTCAGGGTACTGCCCCTTGAGCACACCGCCGAGATACCATCGATTGAAGACTGCGTCGCCGAAATCGGCAGCAGCGATATCCTCAGGCTTGTCAGAGGCGGCTTCGGCCTTTTCGAGATTGAGCACGATGCCAAGGTTCTTGGCACCATTGGCGCGCAAGGCATCAATGGCCGTGCCGTGGGCGTAAAGCACATGGTGCATGGCACGTGCGGCAGCGCGCTTGTCACGATAGCCTGGTGCATGCACACCCAGATAGTGGCTGAGGAAAGCAACGCACCAGGGTTCATTGATGGTGGCAGTGGCTTCAAGCCGGTCACCGAACTTCTGGGCGATCAGGGCAGCATAGTCAGCAAACCAGCCGGCAATGTCGCGGTTCATCCAGCCGCCCCTGTCCTGCAAGGCCGATGGCAGATCCCAGTGATAAAGCGTTGCATAGGGCTTGATGCCACGCTCAAGCATGCCGTCGACGAGGCGATCGTAATAATCGAGACCGGCCTGATTGACGGCGCCCGTGCCCTCGGGGATCAGGCGCGGCCACGAAAAGGAGAAGCGATAGGCGTCAAAGCCGCCATCGCGGATGAGATCAAGATCCTGCGGCCACAACTCATAGTGGTTGCAGGCCACAACGCCGGTATCGCCATTGTGCACATTGCCGGGGGTGGAAGAGAAGCTGTCCCAGATTGATGGGCCGCGTCCATCGCGCTGGCCACCTTCAATCTGATAGGCCGCAGTGGCGACACCAAAGGTGAACTGGGGACCGAAGTCCTTGCGGTCAATCGAGAACATTTACCCTCCTCTGCGGCGATGGACGCCTTGTTTGTTACAAGGCGATAGCGCAGATGGAATGACTATGCAATCGATTGCAGCGGGCTTTTTGCGCCGATTAGCGGTACCACTTGGCGGGTTCTGCCTTGGCCTTGGCTTCGACGGCCATGCGGGTGCGAATGAGCTGCGCGGTCAGGTTCGACTGATTGGCGCTGACCTGCGCGAGCGAGTTGGCCAGCGTATTGCGCAGATTATCTGACGAATAGAGGGTTTTCTGGGCGGCTTCCCGCCGCGCCTCGGAACGGGCCTCACGCAATTCGGCTGCATCCCGCTGCTTCTGTCTGTGCATCAGAATCGTGTCGTACCGGCTATTGGTCGCGTAAATCGCCATGCGATGGATTCTGCGCCCAGATTCCTAACAAGTCGCTAACGCGTCTCGGCAGGAAACTGTGCCAGAACACGTTGGGCGATAGCGCGGTAGGCCTGTGCCTCGGGCCCGTCAGGCGCAGATGCCATGGGTGGCGTGCCCGCGTCTGAGCCTTCACGGATCGACATGACCAGCGGGATGGCGCCCAGAAAGTCCATGTCGAGATCAGCGGCGGCCTGTTCGGCACCGCCAGACCCAAAAATATCGTAGCGGGTGCCGGTATCGGGGGCGATGAAGTAGCTCATGTTTTCGACCAGACCGAGCAGCGGTACATTGAGCCGGCGCAGCATGTCGATGGCCTTGCGGGCGTCGATCAGCGCGAGGTCCTGCGGCGTGGACACGATCACCACACCATCGACCACCGCCTGCTGGAATAGCGAGATATGGATATCACCCGTGCCCGGCGGCAGGTCGATGACCAGGACATCGAGATCGCCCCAATCGGTCTCGCGCAACAACTGGCGCAGTGCCGAGGTGGCCATGGGGCCGCGCCAGACGACCGCCTGATCTTTGGTCAGCATGGAGCCAATCGACATAATCTTGAGCCCCAACGCCTCGTGCGGGGCAAAGATGCCGTCCTCGCGCAGGGCAGTCTGCCCTTCAAGCGCCAGAAGCTTGGGAATGGAGGGGCCGTACAGATCGGCGTCGAGAACGCCAACGCTGAGCCCCTGCGCTTGCAGCGCCAGCGCGACATTGACCGCTGTCGTGGACTTGCCGACGCCGCCTTTGCCGGAACCGACGGCGATGATGCGCTTGATGCCGGGAACCGGCGTCTTGCCGGGGGGAACGGGTTTGCCGTGCGAGAAGCTGGGCGCTGCCGAAGCCTTGCCGCCGGTGAGCGAGACCATGATCTTGCGGGTCCCGGCGGCGGACTGGGCGGCCAGTTGCGCGGCTTCGCGGGCGGGACCGAATGCGGCCTCCATGCCCGGCGCGACAGCGATGGCAAAGGCAACAGCCGACGGGGTGACGATGATTTCGGAGAGACCGGCATAGCTCGCCAGATCACCGCCGCCCGGTATTTCGACAGCGGCGAGCGCAGTTTTGATGGCAGCAGCGAGTTCGGTATCGGCCATGGGTAGGTTTGGCGCGCGCCAAAAGGCTGCGCATCTCCAATGTCATTCCGGCGCAGGCCGAAATCCATCCTGAGAATTACTCCCGCACACCCATTTCAGGATGGACCCCGGCCTGCGCCGGGGTGACACCGCGTGTGCGGGAGCATTGTCGGCTAGAGGATGGACTGGCCGGTGGCCTTCCAATCCTTGAGGAAGCCTTCGATACCCGCATTGGTCAGCGGGTGATCGGCCAGCTTGCGGATGACCGCAGGCGGGATGGTGGCAACGTCCGAACCGGCCAGCGCGACCTGGGTCACGTGGTTTGGCGAACGGATCGAGGCGGCCAGGATCTGGGTCTCGAAACCGTAATTGTCGTAGATCTGACGGATGTTTTCGATCAGCTCAACGCCATCAAGATTGATGTCATCAAGGCGCCCCAGGAAGGGCGAGATGTAGGTGGCGCCAACCTTGGCGGCCAGCAGGGCCTGATTGGCCGAGAAGCACAGGGTAACGTTGGTCTTGATACCCTTGTCGAAGAAGTACTTGGTGGCCTTGAGGCCATTGAGCGTCAGCGGCAGCTTGATCACGACGTTGTCGGCAATCTTGGCCAGGTGTTCGCCTTCAGCGATCATGCCCTCATATTCGAGCGAGGCAACTTCAGCCGAAACCGGACCGGGCACCAGATCGCAGATTTCCTTGATGACTTCCTTGAAGTCACGGCCGGACTTGGCGATCAGCGATGGATTGGTGGTGACGCCATCGAGGAGACCGGTCGCATAGAGCTCCTTGATGTCCTTGATTTCCGCAGTATCGACGAAGAACTTCATGGTTCCCTCCTAGTTGTCTTCAGACACGCCCAATGGGCAAAAGATGTAGCACGGCAATGGTTTGCCGCAAGGCCAAAGGCCGGTGCTATTTGATGGCCGCCAGCAAGGCATCGGCGAGATCGTCAACGCGATCCTCGGGGATGCCGGCGACATTGATGCGACTATCGCCAATCATATAGACGCCGTTGGCGGCTTTTAGATGTTCAACGACAGCATTTTCGAGCCCAAGCAGCGAGAACATGCCGCGATGGGCGGCGATGAAATCGAAATCAGCCGAGTTGGACTTGGTGCGAATGGCTTCGCTGAGCTTCTCGCGCAGGCGGATCATGCGGTTGCGCATGGCTTCAAGCTCGACTTCCCACTCGGCGCGCAGTTCGGCGTCCTCAAGGATGGTGCGGATGATTTCGGCGCCATGATCGGGTGGCTGCGAATAGGAACCGCGAATGATGTTGAGCAGCTGTGACTGCGCAATATCAGCCTGAGCGGCATCGCGGGCGATCAGAATGGCGGCGCCGATACGTTCGCGATAGAGGCCGAAATTCTTCGAACCCGAGAAGGCGATCAGGGCTTCAGGCACCGAGGCAATGACCTTGAGCGTGCCATAGGCGTCTGCCGCCAGACCATCGCCAAAGCCAAGATAGGCCAGATCGATGAACGGCAGCGCGCCGGTTTTGGCGAGGCTCGCCGCGACCTGATCCCACTGGGCATTGGTCAGATTGGCACCGGTAGGATTGTGGCAGCAACCGTGCAGCAGGACGACATCGTCCTTGCCCAGACCGTCGAGCGTGGCGAGCATCTGCTCGAAGCGCACGCCGCGGGTTTCGGTATCGAAATAGGGGTAGGTCTTGACCGTCAGGCCCGCGCCCAGGGCAATCGGGTTGTGATTGGGCCATGTTGGATCGGAAACCCAGATGGTGGCCCCGGGACGGGCGCGATTGACCAGTTGCATCAGCACCCAGAGCGAACCGGTGCCGCCGGGGGCCTGGGCGATGCGGACGCGGCTGCGGTCCAGCGTATCGCCAAGCACCAGATCGAGCACGGCGGCGCCAAAGCCCTTATTGCCGGCAATGCCGAGATAGGTCTTGGTCTTGCCCTGCGCGAGGATGCGTTCCTCGGCCTTTTTCACCGATGACAGGATGGGGGTAACACCCGCCTCGTCTTTGTAAACGCCGACGCCAAGGTCGATCTTGGTGGGACGCGGATCGGCCGCGTATTCGCCCATGAGCGCCAGAATCTTGTCGCCGGGGGCCTTGGTGAGGGTCTCGAACATGATGAGGAGTCGTTCCGGTGGAAAGGCAAGGTCTTTATAGGCGGCGGGGAGATTATTGCAATTGGCAGCACGCTAGTGCGCAAGGCCCCCTCACCCGGCGCGAGGCGCCGACCCCTCCCCGGCGGGGAGAGGTGAGATGGCTCAGCGTTTGACGCCGAGCCGGTCGAGTTCGGCAGTCAATTGCGGAATGATTTCAAACAGATCACCGATCAGGGCAATATCGGCCAGCTTGACCAGCGGCGCTTCGGGATCGGTATTGATGGCGACGATCTTCTTGGCGCCCTGAATGCCAGCCAGATGCTGCAGCGCGCCGGAAATGCCGATGGCGATGTAGAGGTCGGGGGCAATGATCTTGCCGGTCTGGCCGACCTGCCAATCATTGGGCGCGTAGCCCGCATCGACAGCTGCGCGGGTGGCACCAACGGCAGCGCCGAGTTTTTTGGCAAGATTTTCAACCAGTTGGAAGTTTTCGGCCGAACCCAGGGCAATACCACCGCCGACCACGATCTGGGCCGTGGCGAGGTCTGCCGTGTCGCTTTCGGTTCGGTCGGACGAGAGCAGTCTGGCGACGGCTTGCACCGAGCCATCGAGCGCTTCGATGGGCGCAGCGTTGCCGCCTGCGGCGGGGCGGAAGGCCGAGGCGCGCAGGGTCAGCAGATGCTTGTCCTGAGTGTCGGTGACGGTCTGGACGGCGTTGCCGGCATAGATGGGGCGCTCAAAGCTGGTGGGGCCTAGGATTTTGACGACATCGGTGACCGGCATCAGATCGAGCGTGGCGGCCAGACGGGGGACCACATCCTTGCCCACACTTCCCGCGCTAGCGACCACATAGTGGTAACGGACTGCTAACGTTGAGAGCTGCGTAGCGAGGCTATCGGCGACAAGATAGCCCTTGAGCGTCAACACCTTGTCGACGCCGGACAGGCTTGCAGCGGATTGGGCAATGGCGGCGGCATCATCGGCCACGACCAGCAGATCGACCGGACCCAGTGTGCTGGCCGCGCTGACGATGCGCGCGGTGGCGGGCGACAGGACGCCGAGATCGTGATCGGCAAGAACCAGAACGCTCATTTACAGCGCCTCCATCTGTGCAACATCGTCGGCGATGAAGGCGGCCAATTCGGTGACCGAGGCCACGGTCTTTCCTGCCACACGTTCGGCGGGCGGGGATATCTTTTCGACAGTCAGGCGCGGGGCCAGATCGACGCCAAATTCGGCAACGGGGCGCACGGCCAGCGGCTTGGAGCGGGCCTTCATCACCATGGGGAGGGCGGCATTGCGCGGCGTGTTCAGGCGCAGATCGGCGGTGACAATGGCGGGCATGGGCAGGCTGAGGGTTTGCCGGCCGCTATCGACTTCGCGGGAGACTTCGAGCCCGGCGCCGACAACCTTGATCTCGGAAGCGAAGGTGGCCTGGGGGCGATCAGCGAGGGCGGCGAGCATCTGGCCGACATGATTGCTGTCATCATCAACGGCCTGCTTGCCGAGCAGCACGATATCGGGCTGTTCCTCTTCGACCACCTTGGCCAGCAGCTTAGCAATGGCCAGGGTTTCGAGCTCGGCATCGGTCTCGATGAGAATGCCGCGATGGGCTCCCATGGCCAGCGCGGTCAGGATCACGTCATTGGCGACCTTGGGCCCGATGGAGACAATGACGATCTCGTCGCCATGCCCGGCCTCGGACAATTGCACGGCAGCCTCGACGGCATGCTTGCAGAACGGGTTCATCGACATGCGCACGCCAGCGGTTTCCACGCCCGTGCCATCGGGGCGCACCCGGATGCGGACGTTGTGATCGACGACGCGCTTAATGGCGACCAGGATTTTCATGCAGTCCTCCAACCAGTTGGGGGTGTCATGACAAATCTGGGTGGAACGGACAAGCCGCGCAAAGGGAAATTTGGGCCACAGGCGGGGAGATTGTTGGAAAAGGGTGCTGTTGGGCATGTACCGGCGTCGCTAGTCATGTACCGGCGTCGCCACACCGACAGCGTCAGACTGGAAGTATTTGCGCGATGACCGAAACGGGGTGGGATTCGGACAGTCGGCTCTTGGTATGGTAGCTCGGTTTAGCTGACGTATCACGCGGGGTTAAAGCATGGGCCAAAACCGTTATCGTGACGAACTTGAACGGGCATTGGCACGGTCGGATGCAAAGTCGCTCCGTGACACGATCAGCGTTTATCATCAGTTTGCCGCTTTAGACGGCAAAGCAGCACAGTCCTTCTACGATGATAATTCCGTTGAGATTGATGCCGTGATTCTCAGCGTCAACGATCCCGATAAGGCCTTCGCTTATCTTGCCTTGTCCACATCCATGTTCGACGAGCCTAGGTTCCTAATGCTTATGGCAGCGGGCCCACTTGAAAACCTTATGAAAAAGCCGCGCCGGGAAGTAATTGGTCGTATTGTTGCCGAGGCGAGGAAAAATCCTCGCTTCCGGTGGATGCTTACCGGCGTGTATCTGCACGCCATATCTGATGATGCACGCCTGGCGATAGCGCCGCTAATTGCCGGGATGAGCAGCGAAGGCCCAGTGCCAGACCGATCAAGCTGAGGTCGGAATTAGGGAAGGCAAAGCGCAAGACGAACGACAATCTCCGGGGTCGACTGCTGACCAACGGCATCGGGGTGGATATCGGACCGGCCGGTGTTCAGCGGGGAGGACGCCAACAATACTACCTGCTTATGAACTCTTCCCAGTAAGGTGAGCCGATGCACTCGCCCGTCGTCTCAATCCATCTGCCTCCGAGGTCAGTGCATTGAAACGACAGGCGCCCTGTCCAGACCCAGTAAACCGCGCACACGGCGAATGTCAAAGCTGCGACAACGGCCAAATTTCGCATCGTGCTGCTCCTCACAATGGTTTGGCGCATTTCTACCCCAAGTATTGGCTGCTTCCGGCGGTTACTGTCTAAAAGGTAAACGGCCGCAATGGGGTCGACTCTAGACTGACCGCTACTGCGGGTCGCAGGCAGTCCGGTCAAAGTGCCGATTGCACCAAAAAGACGCATTAAAGCCGGATGTCATCCAACTTCGAGAATACGACAGCGGCCACTGCGCCCGCGAGCATGAAAACCGCGCTGAACTCGATGGCCACAAATGTTGAGCCGGATGCTTTCGAGACAAAGTATATCGGCAGGAAGACAATCAGGCCACTAGCCAAGCCAAGAAGCCAAACCCATGCAGTATCCAACCCTGAATAACGTCGTCGAAGCCACATTCCTACCAACATTCCCGGAAGCGCCAGAAGCGCACCCGGAATAGTTCCAAGAATGACTGCCATAACAACAAAGTAGCTTGCCGACACCGGACTACTCCCCCTGGCAAACACGTCGACTAGGACGATCGCCACCCCCACGAGGCCGCATCCAACGGCGACGCTTGCAAGGTACCTTAGGACCAACGCCGAAATTCGTCGTTCGTTCTCACTCTTCACTTTGCCACCACGCCGTTCGTCAAGGCCACGCGCCCACGACTGCATTACTTGTCTGCTATCGGGCATCAGCCAACAAGCCTTTGGTGTCTCCAATGGGGTCGATAGCCGCCATCCCGCCCGCAGAAGGCGAGCAATTGCTTCTCGACGTGCATGCCTGAGGGGGCGCCGACCAACACAAGGTGATGTTGGTCGCATGGTGTTGGGGCGGGGGATGGACTAGTGTTGACGTCCTTGATTGGGACAGCGATGCTGACCCAGAATCGACCTTCCTGGACCAGATATGCCCGTTCTCAATCGTATTGCCGAGTTTGCCGACGAAATCGCTGCCTGGCGGCAGGATTTTCATGCCCACCCTGAAACGCTCTATGATGTGGTGCGTACAGCCGGGATCGTGGCCGACAAGCTGAGCGCGTTTGGCTGCGATGAAGTGGTGACCGGGATTGGCCGGACCGGGGTGGTTGGGGTGATCAACGGGCGCAGCAATGCCAGTGGCCGGGTGATCGCGCTGCGCGCCGATATGGATGCGCTGCCGATCACGGAAAAGACCGGCAAGGACTATGCCTCGACGGTGGATGGCAAGATGCATGCCTGCGGCCATGACGGGCACACCGCCATGCTGCTGGGGGCGGCGAAATATCTGGCCGAGACGCGCAATTTTGACGGCCGGATCGCGCTGGTGTTCCAGCCTGCAGAAGAGGGTGGCGCGGGCGCCAAGGCGATGCTGGACGACAAGCTGATCGAGACGTTCGGGATTGAAGAGTTTTACGGATTGCACAACTGGCCGGGCATGCCGGCCGGGCATTTCGGCATTCGGGCTGGCGGCATCATGGCGGCGACCGACCGGTTCTATATCGACATTACCGGCCAGGGTGGCCATGCGGCACGGCCGCAGACGACGATCGACCCGGTAATCGTGGCAGCCAACATGATTGTGGGGATGCAGGCGATCGTGTCGCGCAATGTCGATCCGCTGCACGCGGCGGTGCTGTCGGTGACGATGGTGGAAGCGGGCGAAGCGGACAATGTGATTTCCCAGAGCGCCAAGATCACCGGCACGGTGCGCACGCTGGACCTGGCGGTGCAGGACCAGATCGAACAGCGGCTGGCCGAGTTCGTGCCGCAGTTCGCCGCCAGCTTTGGCGCGACCGCGACGGTGCGCTATGCGCGCGGCTATCCGGTGACGGTCAATTCGGTGGCACAGACCGCGTTTGCCGCCGAGGTGGCCAGCGAGATTGCCGGGCCCGAGCGGGTGGATAGTGACGCCCCGCCATCAATGGGCGGCGAGGATTTTTCGTTCATGCTGGAGCAGCGGCCCGGCGCCTATATCTTTCTGGGCAATGGCGACAGCAGTGAGCTGCATACCGACACATATGATTTCAACGATGCGATCATTCCGATGGGCGTGAGCTATTTCGTGCGGGTGGCGGAGCGGGCGCTGCCGGTCGGCTAGCGGCGTGATCATTTCGTGCTTGTCTGGCACCCTCTCCCGGCCTCCCCCTAATAGGGGGAGGAATGGTCTGGTGGGCGGGGGGTGCTCCATAGACACTCCTTCCCGGCCTCATCAAGGAGGCGGTGACGTGTGGTGGGCAGGCGTTTTTTTGCCCTGAATTGAAGCAGGTTTGTGCCCCACGGGGGTGAACCCGGTGGGTTGGACGTGATGGCTGCACCAGCAACGACACTGAAGGCAATCTGGCCCGTGCTGCTGACCCTGCTGATTTCGGCAGCGGGGGGTGGTGTGGCGACGTTGGTGGGCATGCCCGCCGGGTGGCTGATGGGCGGCGCGCTGGCGGTTGCCGTGGCGGCGGTAGCGGGGCTGCCCATGGTGATGCCGGACCGGCTGCGGGACCTGTCGTTTCTGCTGATCGGCATGTCGATGGGGGCCAGTGTGGCGCCCGACAGTCTGAGCCTGATGGCCAGCTGGCCGCTGAGCATTGCGGCGCTGGCGATCGAGCTGGTGCTGATCGTGTCGCTGACCGGCTGGATGCTGGCAAAGGTGTTCAAGCTGGATCGCGGGACGGCCTATCTCAGCTCGTTTCCGGGGCATTTGTCGTTTGTGCTGGGGATCGCCTCGACCGGGGTGGGCAATACACGTCAGATCGTGATCATCCAGGTAATCCGCATTCTGATGCTGACCATCTGCGTGCCAATTGGCGCGGTGTTTCTGCCGATTGCCCATTTCGCGCCCCGGGTGGCGACCGACTATCTCGATGTCTGGCAATTGCTGGGGCTGGCGGCGGGATGCGTCGTGGTGGGGCTGGTGTTCATCAAGCTGAAATTCCCGGCCGGGTTCGTGCTGGGCGCCATGGCCGCAGCGACGCTGGGCAAGCTGGCCGGATTTTACAGCGCGGCCATGCCGGTGCCGCTGGTGACGCTGACCTTTGTGTTGACCGGGGCGCTGATCGGATCGCGCTTTGCCGGGATTTCGCGCGGCGAATTGCTGACGGCAGCCAAGGGCGGGTTCGTTGCCACGATGATGACAGTGGGCATTGTCAGCGTGGTGGCGTTTCTGGTCAGTCTGGTGGTGGAAATGCCTTATGGCCAGATCTGGCTGGGGCTATCGCCGGGGGCGCTGGAGGGCATGGGCGCGCTGGGCATTGCGCTGGGTTATGACACCGCGTTTATCGCGGCCCATCATGTGCTGCGCCTGCTGATGCTGACACTGGCCATTCCGACCGTGGTGGTGCTGATCAAGCGGCGCGAGAGCGCCACAATCATGGGTCAGGATTAGTGCAAAGGAGATTTGCCATGCTGCGTCGCGGTCTTGCCGTCCTCACCCTGTCCCTGCTGGCCACCCTGCCCGCCGCCGCGCTGCAGTGCAGCGGCACCGGCGGGGGCGTGACGTTTTCGTTCGGCTTCAATGTGGGCGAATTCAGCGAACAGGAACGCGCCGAATTCGACCTGATGATCCTCAAGCGCATGGGCGTGGATGCCACGCGAGTGGAACGCTGGGGCGACTGCCTTCGGGCCTTTGTGCGCAAGCCCGGCGGCGGCGAGGAGATGCAGTTCTTCAACCCCGACACCTATGAACGGGTGTATTGAGCCGGCTGCAAAGCTTACCGGAACGTGGCGGGAAGATTACCAGCACTTTCCGAAATGTCATAAGAATTACAGGTGTTTAACTGGCGATGGCGGCGCTTGATCGGCATGTTCGGGGTGTTCACCTCCTCCCGAACAAGGAAAAAGAAAAATGATCAAGACCCTCGCAGCTGCCGCCTTCGCCACCGTTTCGCTGATCGCCGTTGCCGTGCCCGCACAGGCCGCCAACACCTATGCCGATGCCAGCTATTCGGTCGCCGACAATGAAGCCTCCATCATCCAGCGCCTGACAGAAAAGGGCGTGGACGTCCAGGGCGTGGAAGAGTGGAGCGGCTATGTGCGCGCCTTCGTGACCAATGCCGATGGTTCGACCAGCATGGCCATCTATGACCCGATCTACCTCAACGAAGTCAATTTCGGCGCCCTGTAAGCTGACGCCGTAACGATCCGACCCCGGCCCGCGCCAGACAGCGCGGCCGGGGCTGATTGCGTTGGATCAGGCCAGACCACCCAGCGTGGCGGTGCTGGAGCTATCGAGCGCGATGAAGGCAAAGCCATTGGCGCCCAATTGCAGGCTGTCATGGCTCAATACGGCGCGCTCTGAAACCGGCTCAAGACTCGTACCGTCGTGCAGGCCGGTCATGGCCACGGTGTGATCATCGGCCGACAGATTGAACACGCACAGCATGGCGTCGTTGCCGCTGCTGCGGCGGAAGGCCAGAACGGGCTCGGGTGTGTCGCAGAAGGTAATATCGCCCAGGGCCAGCGTGGGATGGTTCTTGCGCCAGGCCAGAATGGTGCGGAAAAAGGCCAGCGTGGAGCCGTCATCGGCATTCTGGCCCGCGACATTGAGCGCGGATTGCTCGGGCTTGAGCGGCAGCCACGGCTTGCCGGTCGTGAAACCATTGGGCGGCAGCCCCTGATCCCACGGCATGGGAGTGCGGCAGCCATCGCGGCCCTTGTCCTCGGGCCAGAAGCGAATGCCGCGCGGATCGGTCAATTCCTCAAACAGCAGATCGGTTTCGGTCAGCCCCAGTTCCTCGCCCTGATAGAGGCAGACCGAGCCCTTGAGCGAGAGCACGAGCGCGGCTGTCTGATGAGCCAGATCGGGCAGGCTTCTGGCGTGCTCGGCCCAGCGGCTGACATGGCGCGGCACGTCGTGGTTGGAGAAGCTCCAGCAGGGCCAGCTGTCCGGCCCGATTTCGAAAAATGTCTCGATGCGCGAGCGGAAATGGGCCGCGGTAAACTGGGGGCCCAGGAAATCAAAGCCGTAGCACATGTGCAGCGTATCGCCGCCGGCGGTGTATTGCGCCATCAGTTCAACCGAGCGATGGCTGTCGCCAACCTCGCCCACCGAGGTGGCGCCGGGGAACTGATCGAGCAAGGCGCGGACGCGGCGCAGAAAGCCCAGATTTTCCGGCTGGCTCTTGGAAAACTCGTGGATCTGCATCTCGTAAGGGCTGGCCGAATGGGGCCCGTGGCGGAAATCGGGATCGGCCGGGTTTGAACGCAATTGCTCGTCGTGGAAATAGTAGTTCACGGTATCGAGGCGGAAACCATCAATGCCGCGCTCGAGCCAGAAGCGCATCACGTCAAGCACTGCATCCTGCACGGCAGGATTGTGGAAGTTCAGATCAGGCTGGCTGGTCAGGAAATTGTGCAGGTAATACTGCCCGCGCGTGCCGTTCCACTCCCAGACACTGCCACCGAACACGGCGGGCCAGTTATTGGGGGGCGAGCCATCGGGCAAGGGATCGGCCCAGACGTACCAGTCGGCGCGGGCATTGGTGCGCGAGACGCGGCTTTCCTGGAACCAGGCATGGTGATCGGAGGTGTGGCTGACCACCTGATCCATGATGACCTTGAGGCCGCGGGCATGGGCCTGCTTGACCAGGGTATCGAAATCCTCGAGCGAGCCAAACAGCGGATCGATCTCGCAATAGTCCGAGACGTCATAGCCCATATCGGCTTGCGGCGATTTGGTGATGGGAGAGAGCCAGATGCAATCAACGCCCAGGCTGGCAATGTGATCAAGCCGGGCAATGATGCCGGGTAGATCGCCGACCCCGTCGCCATTGCTGTCCTGGAATGAGCGTGGATAGACCTGATAGATTACCCCGCCACGCCACCATTCCGTCATCTGCACACTCCGTCATCGCTCTGGTGAATCGGCCCACGCGACCGCTTGTCTGGCGCAACCTAACGGTTCATGGCCTGCGCGTGAAACGCTTAGGGCGCAATGGAGAGGTTCGCACAAGACAGAGCGGGCGACGTGGGGATGCACGAAACGGCGACGGCGGCGGGGTGGTTCCCGTTGCGATCAGGCGTTGGGGTGCGTGGTGCCGAAGGCAGCGTGCGCCTGACTGCGCGCGCCAATGGCGATCACTCGTGGCGCAATCGATCGATCCGGGAGACCGGATATGGTGGTCAAAAAGGCCATTCAGGCGATGATGGCAGCGTCGACGCCATTGGGTGTGGAGCCACCAAACCATCCAGCTTCTGGCTTCTGGCTTCTGGCGTCTGGGCTTCGATTGCTTCAAGGCCCTGTCCGACCTGGCTGCGCAGGCAATCTACCCGAACTGACCACCAGGTGGGCGTGGTGAGGACGGCGACGCGACTGAGCGGATTGCGGGCGCGAAAACTCTCGAAATCCGCCCCGAACAAGTCGACGGGCCGAGGTTCGAATTCCCGGCCCTGCAGATCCAGCCAGATGGTGACGCGGCGGACGAAGGGCGACCTTTTGCCACCCTGCAGGGCCAGCATCATTCCGGCTTTGCCGCCAAAATGATTGGATCGACCTCGACAAGCCGGAGCGCGGTGACCATGTCAGCCGTACCCAGCTTGTATTTGAGGAAATGTGGGGTCTGGATATGGGCCTCATAATCGGCACGGGAGGCGTAGACTTCAAGAATGCGGATGTGATGCGGCTGGTCCCTATGCGCAACCGCGTGCAACATGAGAACGCCTGGCTCGATCTCGATAGAAGCCGCGATTTCTTCGGTGAGAAATCCGGAATAGGCCTCCAATTGACCTGGATCAACTTCTATTTCGGCGATGCGGATCATGCGTGGGTCGGACATGCTCACACCACTGCGCTGATAAGCGGTTCGCCGGCGAAGTGGGCGTCGAGATTGGCAACGACGAGGGCGCCCATGGCGTTGCGGGTCTGGTTGGTAGCGCTGCCCTGATGGGGTGAGAGCACGACATTGTCGAGCGCGAAGAAGGCTTCGGGTACGGCCGGTTCCTTTTCGAAGACGTCGAGCGCGGCGCCGCCCAGACCACCGGACTGCAGCAGGTCGAGCATGGCGGCTTCATCGATCAGCGTGCCACGGGCGACGTTGACGATATTGCCGTTGGGGCCGAGCGCTTCGAGCACCTCGCGCGAGACAATGCCATTGGTGCCCTTGCCGCCCGGCGCAATGACAACAAGCCAGTCGCTGTCACGGGCCATATCGACAAGATTGTCGTAAAAGATATGGGGCTCGGCGGGCTGGCGCTTGCGGCCATAATAGACCACGCGCATTTTCATGGCCTGGGCCCGAGAAGCGATCTCCTTGCCGATGCGACCGAGACCGAGAATGCCGACTGTCTTGCCGGTGAGTTCGGAGAACAGGCCCATGCCAGCGGAAGGCCACTTGCCGGCGCGGACGAACTGGTCGGCTTGGGGGATGCGACGGGCCAGCGCGATCATCAGGCCGATGGTGAGTTCGGCCACCGCGTCGTTGAGCACGCTGGGTGTATTGGTGACGCGCACATTGGCGGCGCGCGCGGCGGCGGTGTCGATGGTGTCGTAACCGACGCCAAAATTGGCGATGATCTCGAGCTTGGGCAATCTACCCATCAGTTCGGCGTTGACTGCCCCACCGGCGATGGCACGCACATTGGGGCTGATTCGGGCGATAAGAGCCTCCTTGTCATCTGTCTCATGCAGCTTGTGCACCGTGAAGCGTTCGGCCAGTGCCGCCTCGCAGGTATCGAGCAGCTTATGGGTCTGGAGGATTTCGATGGGCATGGGGACTCACGACAAAGGAGGGCAAATGATTGCGCTACCATACTAGAGCGGCTGCACAGCGCAAATAGCGCGATCTTTTGCAGAGCCGCTGGACGCGGCCGTACAAACGTGTAGCAATGGTGGTGTAGTGGGATGAGCCGTAAACCTTTCGGAGCGAAATGGCCGATCAACCGCCGTTTGATGAAATGTACGAAGCGGATGGCAGTGTCCGCGAACCCTATCGGGCCCTCTCACAGTGGCTGGAAGAGCAGCCAGACAAAGCGCTGAACCTGATGCAGGCCGATGCGGAAGCGATCTTCCGCAAGCTCGGCATCACCTTTGCGGTCTATGGATCGGACGAGGGCACCGAAAAGGTGATCCCGTTCGACGTGATCCCCCGCATTATCGCGGCGCAGGAATGGCGCAAGATGTCCAAGGGCATCGAGCAGCGGGTCAAGGCGCTGAACGCGTTTCTGTATGACATCTACCACCGCCAGGAAATTCTCAAAGCCGGGCGTATTCCCGAAAAGCTGATCCTGCAGAACGAAGCCTTTTGCCCTGAAATGATGGGGCTGGAGCCGGCGCGCGGCGTCTATGCCCATATTATCGGGGTGGATATCGTGCGGGTCGGTCCCGACGAATTCTACGTGCTTGAGGACAATCTGCGCACGCCTTCGGGTGTCAGCTACATGCTCGAAGACCGCGAAGCGATGATGATCCTGGCGCCGGACCTGTTCCACCGCTGCAAGGTCGCGCCGGTCGAGAACTATCCGGAAAACCTGCGCCGGACGCTGGAAAGCGTGGCGCCGGAAAATTCGAGCTCATCGCCCAATATCGTGGTGCTGACGCCGGGCATCTACAACTCGGCCTATTTCGAACACTCGTTCCTGGCCGACCAGATGGGCGCGACGCTGTGCGAAGGCCCTGATCTGTTTGTTGATGGCGGCAAGGTCTATATGCGGACCACGACCGGGCCGGAACGCGTCGACGTAATCTATCGCCGGATCGACGATGAATACATCGATCCGCTGGCCTTTAACCCCAGCTCGATGCTGGGCGTGCCTGGCCTGTTCGACGCCTATCGCGCGGGCAATGTGACGCTGGTCAACGCGCCTGGTACCGGCATTGCCGATGACAAGGCGGTCTATACCTATGTGCCCGAAATCATCGAGTTCTATCTTGGTGAAAAGGCCATTCTGCAAAACGTGCCGACCTATAACTGCACCGATGAGGAAGAGCGCAACTGGGTGCTCGCCAATATCGCTGACCTGGTGGTCAAGGAAGTGCACGGCTCGGGCGGCTACGGGATGATGGTGGGGCCCACCTCGTCCAAGGCCATGCATAATGAATTCCGCAAGAAGATCGAAGCGCGGCCAGACAATTATATCGTGCAGCCCACCTTGGCGCTGTCGACCTGTCCCACTTACGTCAATTCAGGCATCGCCCCGCGCCATGTCGATCTGCGCCCCTATGTGCTGATCGGCGATGAGGTTCGGATAACGCCCGGCGGGCTCACTCGTGTCGCGCTCAAGAAGGGCTCTCTGGTGGTCAATTCCAGCCAGGGCGGCGGCACGAAAGATACGTGGGTGCTGGAAGATTGAGAATGCTCGGTAGGACTGCACAAAATCTGTTCTGGCTCAGCCGCTATGTTGAGCGGGCCGAAAACATGGCACGCCTGCTGGAGGTGGGCTACCGCATGAGCCTGACATCGCGCCGTGAAGGCGGGGTGTCGGAACATCTGATCTCGATGATGCAGGCAGCCGAAGTCGAAGAGGAATTCGGCAAGAAGGATCGTGTTGCTGACGTCGATACGGTTGCCCAGTTCATGATGTTCGACCCCGAGAACCCCAGCTCGGTCTATTCCTGTCTGCTCAACGCCCGGACCAATGCGCGCACTGTGCGCACCGCCATCACCAGCGATATGTGGGAAGCGATCAATTCGGCCTGGCTAGAATTCAGCCAAATCAAACCGCACCATGTGCGTGGCGCCAAGCTGCTGGGCCTGCTCGAATGGGTCAAGAATATCGGCCACCAGTTCCGCGGCGCCCTGCTGGGCACCAAGCTGCGCGATGACGGCTTCGCCTTCCAGCAGGCAGGCAATTTCATCGAGCGTGCGGACAATACGGCCCGTATTCTGGACATGAAATATTATGTGCTGCTGCCGCGCTCGAAAATGGTGGGCGGGGATCTCGACATCCAGCAGTGGACGCTGATCCTGCGGGCGGCGTCGGCCCATCGCAGCTATCGTCACGTTTATCACGACCGCTACAAGGCCCATAACATCGCCGACTTCCTGATCCTGCGGCCCGAAATGCCCCGATCACTGGTGTATTGCGCACAGTATGTGGAAGACAATCTGGCGACGCTGAGCAAGTTCTATGGCGAGCGCCAGGCCTGCAACGAGGCCGCAAGCCAGCTACGAGCCATGGTGGAAAACACCGACATGGACAAGATCTTCGGATTTGGGCTGCATGATTTCCTTACCGAATTCATGGCCCGGGCCGACCGCGTTTCGGACACCCTTTCGGAGAGTTACAACTTTTACTGATGCGTATCACCATCCGCCACCAATTGAGCGTTACCCCGCCTGCCGGCACAGCTCACGCCGTGATGCACCTGTTGCTGACCCCCAGCAATGGATCGACGCAGACTGTTGAGGAGTGGAATGTCGAGGTTCCCGGGATCGACAATGCGGCGGTGTTTTCAGATGCCTATGGCAATAGCGTTCAACTGGTGAACCAGGAAAAGCCCGAAGGACCGCTGGTGGTGACCGTGAGCGGTATCGTGCAAACCACGGACAAGCATGGTGTGGTTGGCCGTATCAGCGGCGAAAACGTGCCGGCGCTGTTCAAGCGGATTACGCCGCTGACCAAGGTTTCGGTCACATTGTACAGCAAATTCAGAGGTAGCAAGGATTCGCGGATCGATGTGCTGCACGCATTGATGGCGCGTGTGGGCGAAACGCTGGGCGTGGACACCGAAGCAGGTCAGAGCCAGTCGCAGAGTTCGTCGGGAGGCTCGCAAAGCCAGAGCCAGAGTTCGGATGAGGCGGCACCGGCAACAGCCAGCGAACTGGTTCACATGTTTATTGGCGGGGCGCGTGCGCTCGACATTCCGGCACGTTTTGTGACCGGCTATGTGGCCGCAGAGCCTGATGGCGATGACGATCTGATTGGCTATCATGTCTGGGCGGAAGCCTATGACGAGGTGCTGGGCTGGGTGGGGTTTGATCCGCTGCTGCAAATCTGTCCGTCCGACCTCCATGTACGGATGGCCGTTGGGCTGGACGAGTTGTCGAGCACCCCGCTGCGCGCATCGCCCGAAGGCGACGGCGTTGAAGTGCTATCCGTATCGGTCGCTTCGGAGGCCTGAGTTTGGCGGCCGCCAATCCCCTGCATTATGAGAGCCCGGTTCTGGCGCGGCTCTATGATCAGGACAGCGGCTGGTCAGCGGATCGCGACTTCTATCTTGAGCGGGCCGGAAATACCCCCAAGCGCATCCTTGATCTGGGCTGCGGTACGGGATTGCTGTGCGACGCCTATGCCGCACGCGGCCATAGCGTGACCGGGGTTGACCCAGCCGCCGCCATGCTCGCGGTGGCCAGAAACAAACCCAATGGCGCACAGATCGAATGGGTTCAGGCCACCGCCGAGCAGTTTTGCAGCGAGAAGCGTTTCGACCTGATCATCATGACCGGCCATGCCTTTCAGGCGCTGGCAGATGAGGCTGCCGTGCAGCAAACGCTGGCGGTGATCCGCACCCATCTGGCACCCGGCGGCGAGGTTGTTTTTGAGTCCCGGAACCCTGCCATAGACTGGGTGGCGCGGTGGGGCGGCGAAACGGTGCTGCAGGTTGATGGGCAAAGTGTGACCGAAGCGCACCGCAACATACGCCTGGATGGCGCCTATATACACTTCGACACCCACTACACGCTGGCTGACACCGCGATGGTTTCGTACAATACGCTGCTGTTTCTGACGCGCGAGGCGATCGCCGGGCAGCTGGCGCAAGCGGGTCTGGTGCTCAACACGGTAATGGGCGATTGGGACGGCACGGCGTTCGACGCGTTGCTTTCGCCCGAAATGGTGTTCGTGGCCAATCTCCCCAGCCAGGGGTGAGCCCGGCCTTGCTGCCTAGAAATGATGGCGCAGGCCGATAACCTGTGCGTTGTGGCCGTCGAACATGTCGCCCATGGTTCCCCAGGCGCCGGAGCGATGCTGCACGCGGTAGAACAGTTCTGTGTCCGGGTTATCCGGGGCCGACAGGTTGATCTCGGGCGCCAGATAAAACAGGAGGCCGGGATCGGCATGGCGGTCTGCGGCGCGCTCGGCCTCAACCCCAATGGAATTGGTGACGGCGCTCAGGCCAAAGGTGAAGGCGGGTGAGATGCGCAGCTGTTCGCCAATCGTCCAGCCATCATAGCGAGCCACCGCGCCAGCCCAGACTTCGCCGCTGGCCTGTTGCCCGCCCCGCAGGGCAAGGCCGGCCTCGACACCAAGATGGAAGTCAGGAAGCGGCTCGGCGAGGAATTTCTGATAGCCGGCGCCAAGCACTACATTGTCTTCGTAATCAGCGACCAGCGGCGCCAGAGCGTGCTCAAAATAGCCGTCCACATAGCGCCCGCCAAAGGCGAAAACTGCCTGATCACGACCCTGGCCGAGTGCAGTTACCGTGAAGCTGACAAGGGCTCCGAGCAGAGTCAAAAACAGAATGAAAGCAACACGCACGACACAACCACCGGCTTATCCAAAAGGTGGCAGGCAAATGGTTTGGCGCTAAAGTAGTTCCGGCCAAACGCGTGTGGGCGACAATCGTGATCGGTGCAGGCCCCGCCTAGAGCGTCAGAATGTAGAGCCAGATCGAAATGGTCAGCGCCGAGCTGACGGTGGCGATCAGAATGGTATTGGCGGCGACGTTGACGCCACGATTGTAATAGGTGGCGAACACATAGGCATTGACGCCCGCAGGCATGGCCGAGAGCAGGATGCCGTAACGCGCGATCTCCATGGGGACATGGAACACCCAGATCATCAGCACATAGGCGATGGCGGGGTGAATGATCAGCTTGATCAGCGAGGCAATCAGCGCCTGGCGCCAATTGTCGGAGAGCTTGAACTCGTTGAGGGCGCCGCCAATGCCGAACAGAGCTGCGGGGACGACGGCCTGGCTCATCATGCGCAGGAAGGCATCGGCGGGCTCGACCAGTTGCAGGCCCGCGAAATAGCCGATCATGCCGGCGGCAATGCCCCAGATCAGCGGATTGGATGCCACGCGCTTGCCGGCGACCAGCAAGGTGCGCCCCAGCGAGGCACCATCGCGGCGCATCAGCTCGATGGTGACCATGCCAGTGGTCAGCAGGATGGCGCCATGCAGGCCGATGATGGAAAGCACGACCGGCAGCGCCTCGACACCATAGGCGCGCTGGATGATGGGCAGGCCGACCAGAACGGTATTGGTGAACATGCCCGAAAAACCCACCGAGACGGCAACGCCGGGACTGTTGCCGAAGCCGCGCAGGGCAATGACGATGCCCAGCACAAAGCAGACCAGTGCGCCGATGTAATAGGGGCCAATGATCGCGGGATTGAACGCGGCGGCGAAGTCGCTCGTTACCAGTGAGTGGAACAGCAGACAGGGCGTGGCGAAATTATTGACGAAGGCAATCAGGCTCTTAATGCCCTCGGCCGGAAACAGGCGCAGCCGAACGGCGCCAAAACCAAACGCCATCAATGCAAAGATGGGCAGAATAACGCTGATGATGGCGAGCATGGCCGAGACTTCCGGGGCCGGGATGGTTCCCTGCCGTACGCCGCCAAAACCGCGGGGTCAATGGCCAGCTGGTATGGTAGATTGACGTAGCCGTCAGAGATGATAAACGAAACTCTACGCTTCCAATCCGAAATCCAAACGCGTAGAAACGAAAGCAACACAGGATGGAACCCATGAGCGTAGGCGACAGCGTTGATATCTTTGTCATTGGTGGCGGCATCAATGGCGCCAGTGTGGCGCGGGACGCCGTGGGGCGCGGCTATTCGGTGGCGCTGGCGGAGATGAATGATCTCGCCTCGGGAACCTCCTCGGCCGCGACCAAGCTGGTGCATGGCGGGCTGCGCTATCTTGAGCATTACGAATTCCGACTGGTGCACGAGGCTCTGGCCGAGCGGGAAATCCTGTGGGCTGCCGCGCCGCATATCATCTGGCCGCTGCGCTTTGTGCTGCCGCACCACAAGGGCCTGCGGCCAGCAGTGATCCTGCGCGCCGGGCTGGCCATGTATGACTATATGGGCGGGCGCCGCCTGCTGCCGCCCACCAAGACGCTGGACCTGAAAAAGGACATCACCGGCAAGCCGCTCAAGCCAGGCTACAAGCTGGGCTTTGAGTATTCCGACTGCTGGGTGGATGATGCACGCTTTGTGGTGCTGAACACCCGCGACGCCGCCGACAAGGGTGCGGCGGTGCATGTGCGCACCAAGGTGACCAGCCTGCGCCGCGACAAGGGTGAATGGATCGTCGAGCTGGATGGTGAAGCAGGTCGGCAGACCGTGCGCGCCAGGCTGGTGGTCAATGCCGCCGGGCCCTGGGTTGATGATGTCATCACCGGGGCCATGGGCAAGAATGGCGCGCATAATGTGCGGCTGGTCAAAGGCAGCCATCTGGTGGTGCACAAGCTTTATGACCATGACCGCTGCTATATTTTCCAGAACAGCGACGGGCGTATCATCTTCGCCATTCCCTATGAGAACGACTACACGCTGATCGGCACCACCGATGAGGACTATGATGGCGACCCCAAGGACGTCAAAATCTCCGCTGCCGAAACCGACTATCTGCTGAGCGCGGCGAGCGAGTATTTTGCCAAGCCGCTGACCCATGACGATATCCACTGGAGCTATTCGGGCGTGCGGCCGCTGTTTGACGACGGCGCCAGCGCGGCCCAGGAAGCCACGCGCGACTATGTGCTCAAGGTGGATGGCGATGCCGAAACCGGGGCGGCGATCAATGTGTTTGGCGGCAAGCTGACCACATCGCGGCGGCTGGCCGAGTCGGTGCTCGAAAAGATCGAAGAAGTGCTGGGGGCCAAGGGCGAGCGCTGGACCAAAAAAAGCACCCTGCCCGGCGGCGATTTCGAGCCATTGGCGTTCGATGCCGAGGTGCGCCGGCTGCACAAGGACTATCCCGAACTGCCCAAGGAAATGGCGCATCGCCTGACCCGGCTCTATGGCACCAGGGCGCGCGTGCTGCTGGGCGACCGGCAGGATCTGGCCAGCCTTGGCGAGCATTTTGGCGCTGATCTGTATGCAGCCGAAGTAGACTATCTTGTGAGCCATGAATGGGCGCGCACCGCGCAGGATATCCTGTGGCGGCGCACCAAGCTGGGTCTGCGGGTGAGCAAGGACGAGACGGCAAGGCTCGCAGGCTATCTGGCCAAAGCCGGCTGATACAGGCGCGGCGATATTCCCTCTCCCTGACGGGAAGGGTTAGGGTGGGGTGAGGCCGTGGCTCAAACACCCCCGCCCCTGTCCCCCCCTATAAGGGGCGGGAGACGATAGAACCGAAAACTCGGCGTCGAGGAGATTGTGATGCGTGACTATATTCTGGCGATTGATCAGGGCACGACCTCGAGCCGGGCAATCGTGTTTGCCAAGGATCGCAGCATTGCCGGGTCCGGGCAGAAGGAATTCACCCAGATCTTTCCCCAGGACGGCTGGGTAGAGCACGACCCCGAAGAGATCTGGGAGAGTGTGGTCTGGTCGGTCAAGACGGCGCTCGAGGACGCGAAAATCACCGCAAAGGATGTGGCGGCCATCGGCATCACCAATCAGCGCGAAACCACGCTGATCTGGGACCGCAAGACCGGCAAGGCGGTGCACAATGCGATTGTCTGGCAGGACCGGCGCACCGCAGCCTATTGCGCCACGCTCAAGAAGGACGGGCATGAAGCGCTGGTCACCGACAAAACCGGGCTGCTGCTGGACCCCTATTTTTCCGGCACCAAGATCAAGTGGCTGCTCGACAATGTCGAGGGCGTGCGCGCGCGGGCCGAAGCCGGCGATCTGGCATTTGGTACCATTGACAGTTTTCTGATCTGGCGGCTGACGGGCGGCAAGTCCCATGTCACCGACGCGACCAATGCGGGCCGCACGCTGCTGTTCGACATTGCCGACAATGAGTGGGACAGCGAACTGCTGAACCTGTTCACCGTGCCTGCCGCGCTGCTACCGGCAGTCAAGGATTGCGCCGATGATTTCGGCACCGCCGAGGTAAGCCTGTTTGGCGCTGACATCCCTATTCTGGGGGTGGCGGGCGACCAGCATGCGGCCACGATCGGGCAGGCCTGCTTTGAGCCGGGCATGCTCAAATCGACCTATGGCACAGGCTGCTTTGCGCTGCTCAATACGGGCACGGACATTGTGCGCTCCAAGAACCGGCTGCTGACCACCATCGCCTATCGGCTCAACGGCGAGACGGTCTATGCGCTCGAAGGCTCGATTTTCATCGCCGGGGCGGCGGTGCAGTGGATCCGAGACGGGCTCAAGCTGGTCAAGCATGCCAGCGAAACCGGCCCGCTGGCCCGCACCGCGGACCCCAGCCAGAATGTCTATATGGTGCCCGCCTTTGTGGGGCTGGGCGCGCCCTGGTGGGATGCCGATGCGCGCGGGGCAATCTATGGCCTGACGCGTAATTCGGGCCCGGCGGAGATCGCCAAGGCGGCGCTTGAAGCGGTCTGCTATCAGACGCGCGACCTGCTTGAAGCCATGCGCAAGGACTGGGGCGATAGCGGCAAGACCGTGCTGCGGGTCGATGGCGGCATGGTCGCCTCGGACTGGACCATGCAGTTTCTCGCCGACATTCTGGATGCACCGGTCGACCGGCCCAGAATCCTTGAAACCACGGCACTGGGTGCGGCCTGGCTGGCCGGCTCAAAGGCCGGGGTATGGCCCGACATGGCCGAATTTGCCGCCAGTTGGGCGCTGGACAAGCAGTTCAAACCCGAGATGGATGCCACCACGCGCGACGCCAAGATCAAGGGCTGGGACGATGCCGTGCAGCGGACGTTGACGACGCGCTAGGGCGAGCCGAAGAGCTGCCGAGAGCCGAGACACCAGGGGTTAGAAAGCTTCCGTTCTGGCAGCTGGCCAGCCACGTCTGAAATTGGGGTGGGAAGGAGACGGTCTGGTTTTGGTTCACACGAAGCGTTAGCTGCCGCACCTGCAAGATACGACTTTGAAGTTGGGCTCTAGCCGGCTAGGCCCAGAGTGTCCCATGCCAGAGAGGCCGCCACGTGGAAGACATCTATTTCTGGGCATCTGGCACCCTAGTCGCATCAGGCTTTCTTCTGTCCGCTCGCAACTGGCTGCTGTTCTTACTCGTGCTCTTGCCTGGCGCCGTGTGCCTTATAGGACTTTGGGTCGATTTTTGGTCGACCCTGAATTGCGGGGATGCGTGCCCGTCCGGACACGATATTGGAATTGGACCAATCACCGGGATCGTCGTTGCAGCCAGTCTGTTCTTTGTTCTGATTGCTGCCACTAAAGGGTTTATGATCAGGCGTCGGCGGAGCCCTTAGCACTGACGAACGGCTGCTATTTGGATCTTTCGGTCGGACCACGACCGGCAGAAACGGGGTCGCAAGCCGCCGGGCCGCAACGCGCCCCATTTCAGAGGTTAGGTCCTCGTCGGTGACGTCCTAAAAGCAGAAACTCTTATGAGGCTCCGGCAACGCCGATAAGGGGTGGAAAGCTGACGGTCTGCATTTCCACCTGTTCGCCGGTAGCAGACCTAAGCGCCCAACTTTTGAATTCAGCTGCCCACTGTTATCCGGCAGATCAGCGTATTGTCCTGATGCAGATCCTCGCCCCAGATCAGCTCGGCTGAACTGTCCCAAGCGATATTGTCGTAGCCGTCCTTGGGACTGACCTCCTGGGCGCTATGTACCACGGCAGCGGGCCAGGCGCTGTCGTCAAAGCCGGGCGCGGTCCAGTCTGACGGAATATCGGTTTCGGTGAAGCCGCAGGCGCCCTCACCGGCAACCGGATTGCTCTCCTTGGCGCAGGCGACATCCAGCGGCGCATGGTGGACAACCAGGCAACGCGCATCGCCATCGGTGACCGCGACCAGAGCGCCTGCGGCATCGTGGAACTGTGCAATCAGCCCACCATCGCCCATCTGCTGGCGATTGGTGCCGATATATTCGAGCCCGGAATCGTTCTCCTTGAAATCCTTGGCCATGATGGCAATGGTCATGGGCATGTCGGCTTCAAAGCTGGCCGTCTCGGCGTTGAAAGAGCGTTCGGTCGTGATCGGCACGCTGTCTTCCAGGACCTTTTCGCCGTTCACATACATCTCGAACCAGTTGTCCGCCCATACATCTGCGGTGATTGTCTGGCTCTGGGCCATCACCGAGCCGGTGCCCAGGCTCAGCACGATTGCGGTCGCGAGTAAGGTGTGCATCTGGTTTTCCTTCATATGGTTCAGGAACAGGCGTCCTGCGGCGGGGGATCGGTTCAGTTCAGGAAGGCAATACTGGATGACGCGATGATCTTGCCTTCCATGGCCTGGGTCATGCTGGACCAGTCCACTTGCAGGTCATCATGGGCTGGCAAATCGTCCAGTGCGCTGCTTAGTGCGTAGAGCGTGATGACATATTCATGCTGGGCCCCGGGTGGCGAGCATGGCGGCGTGTAGCCGGTGCGCCGTTCATCCTTGTCGCCCCCCTCATCGCCGATGGAGGCGGGATTGCCTCGTGGCAGCTCAACAGTGTCGACAGGAATATTCCACAACAGCCAATATTGGCTGGGCGCATCCACCCCCTCGACGGTCCCTTTGGGATAGTGGTGCATGATCAGCGCCAGGCCTTGCGTGTCGACAGGCGTCGCGGACCAGGCGAGAGGCGGCGTCAGCCCGTCGCCGCCGTCGCGGGTGCATTTGAGATCGGCGGGCAAAGTACCGCCATTGACCATGACCGGGCTCGACAGCATGAACGTGTCCTGCGCTGCCGCCGACCCGGCCAATCCTGCCAGCATCAGCGCAGTGATCCAGCGCCGTGGCGCGACCGGCATCATCGGCAATACTTGCCGGTTTTGATCTCGCCCTTATTGGTCACCGTGCGCGTTTCGAAATCGTAGCAATCCGGCGTGTCGGAGGGTGTGTAACGCATGTAGTACTCTTCGCCCTGATAGGTGTAATCCATGCTGCGCTGACCCGAGGCATCCTGGGTGAACACCAGGCCCTCAACCCCACCGCGTGGCGGCTGACCGGGCTCCAGACCAACGCCGCCACCAGCAGGTGACAACGGGGCAGTCCGTGGCAAATCTTTCAGATCGGCGACCGTGCCCATCAGGCACTGGATAATATAGGGGGCCTCCAGCGAGGTGTGATAGCGATAGCCAAAGGTGTCGTCGGCCTGCCCGTTGCAGACATCGAGCACGTCTATGGCGATGGGCGTGCCGTCGGGATTGTTGTCACCGAAGATGGGGAAGCCGTCAAAGGCCCAGCCGATGATGGCGTCGTCACCGGCATTGTCCATCTGTTCGATCATGCAGGTCGGTTTGACGTGGTAGTGATAATCATCGCCACGTCCGGCATGGCCACCACAGACATCGAGCTGCTGGGTCAGCAGGGTGTCGTGCTGGGTTTGGTGGTGGTACAGATCGGCCTCGGTCATCTCGCCGCCGCCGGTATAGTCAAAGATCGGCACACCGTTCACGGCCACACCCAGCGCCGCGTCGCGCGTCTGTGGTGTGTCGCCCAGGCTCGGCTGCAGCGGGATAGGGGCGGCATAGTCCTTGGCCGGAACCGGCACCTGCTCGTTGGTGCCGACAATGCCGGTCATCAGAGTGTGGTCGGGATAGGTGTCCGATGTCATCACCGCCTGCCCATTCTCACAGGTGACGGTGACACTATCGGCAAATCCGGCATCGGCCACAGATGCCATGACGGCGGCGCAATGCTCGTCTTCCGACTCGTGGGAATGTGCGGTAGCGGGCGTAAAAACCGCTGTTCCGATGAGCATCGTCAGCGTTGTCACACCGAACTGAAAATGGAGAGGCTTCGTTATCGGCATGGTGACTCCAGTGATTGCCTGTTGGGCTCTGAGACTGAAAAACGGCTCGGCAATGGCAGCGACCTTTCAGATCACCGCCAGGCGAGGACTAGCCGCGCGGCAACTGACCCGAGACGTGGGCGGCTTCAATCTCTTCGGCGGAGACCGTGTCATCTCCGTCGATGTCGATCAGATCAAAGAATTCACCAAGGCCCATCTGACGGTAGAGCCGTTCGTTGGCATAGTCGGTAACTTCCGCAAGCGTCAGACGACCGTCCGCATTGGCGTCTGAGCCATCGAAGGCGAACTCGGGCTGAACGCTGGCGACTTCGCTCTCGTCAAGAACCTGATCCTGGTTGAGGTCGAACTGGTCAAAATAGGCAACCATGCCGACGCTGCGTTCCGGGCCCATCGCAATAAACTGGTCGATTTCGGCCCGCGTAACCTGACTGTCGTGATCAAAATCAGAGGCGCTGAAAGGACCGTGAGGTCCGGGGCTTCGGGGACCATTCGTCAGACTGTTTCCCGCAGTCTGCGCAAAGGCAGAGCTGGCCAACAGGGCTATAGTGGCTGCCGCCAGAATGAGCTTCGTGGTCGTTTTCATTGTGCCCTGCAACTCCCAAAGATAATATCACGCCATCTGCGGGCCGCTACGGCACCCGCGATTGTTGCGCATAGTCATACGGTCGCGGGCTGCCCGATGGCACGTTACAAGCCGGTCGCAAACATGAACGTTTGGAAACAGATCGTCATTGCTGAGGTCGTGCAGGACAAGACTGCTCCTCGACGACACGGAGCCGTAACGCTGGGCGCTGCGATGGGTGAGCGCGTGTGGCCGCTCTCATCCGGTGAGTAGCGACGAGATCGCTATTCCTATCCTTGGGAGAGAACTGAAGGACGCAGCTGCGGCTGAACGATTTTTGGCCAGGGTCGACCCGGCGGGCCGGCGCATCGCATGTCGCATCGGCGTCTTCGCTGACGCAACCGGCTTTTGCCATCAGTCGCGAGTTGCAGCTATCGCCATGTGGAGAGGCGACTGCTTACATACATCGGAACATACGGCTTGAGTGGCTGAAATGGGGTCTTCAGCAGATGGGCGATTTGGGTTTTTTTCCTGACCGACCGGTTTGCGGCCGGTCAGGAGAAAGAACCCAGACTTAGACGAGGTGACGGCTATCGCGAGACTGGATCGTCTTGCTGGTCAGGGGAGGCGCCGTTCTGGGCATCGCCTTTGGCGATCGATGCCGTGGCGGGAACGCCATGGTAGCCGGAAATCGATTTGGCGCTGGCCATGCCTGGAGATTGAGACTTGCCGCCGAGCATATCGCGGGTGGCCTTTTCGATCCGGTCGCCAATGTCTTTATCCACCTTGCGCCAATAGTCAAAAGCGCGCTCCAGGATCGGCTCACTGACGCCGTTGGCCAGATGTCCAGAAGCGTTTTTGACAAATCGCTCGCGTTGCTCATCGTCCATGACGTCGCGCACGAGTGCACCGGCTTGGCTCCAATCGTCATCTGCGGCGCGTAGGGTGTAAGCAGCGCGGACCATGTCGCCATCGGCCATCCAGGTCGCTTCTCCCCCTGTTTCCGGCTGCGCTCCAGCACCACCATATGAGTTGGGCGCATAGACCGGATCGAGCGCATTGACAGTGCGGCCGCGCCCGGCACGCGAATAGGAATGCACCTCCGCCGCCTTGGCCTGATTGACCGGAATCTGCTTGTAATTGACCCCCAGCCGAGCGCGGTGTGCGTCAGAATAGGAGAACCCGCGCGCGAGAAGCATCTTGTCAGGGCTGAGACCGATACCCGGCACCATATTATTTGGCTCGAAGGCCAATTGCTCAATCTGCGTATCCCAATCCACGGGGTTTGTATCGAGCGTTAGCTTGCCGACCTCCATCAACGGATAATCGGCATGCGGCCATATCTTGGTGAGGTCAAACGGGTTGATACGATAGGTCTTGGCGTCGTCGAAAGGCATCACCTGGAACTTCAACGTCCAGCTTGGGAATTCACCTCTGGCGATGTGCTCGAACAGGTCGCGACGGTGATAGTCGCCGTCCTGGCCTGCCATCTTGTCAGCCGCGTCCTGTGTAAGGTGCGCATTGCCGTCGCCCAGATCGGTATGGAAGTGCCACTTGACCCAGAATTTTTCGCCCGCTTCGTTGGTGAGCATGTAGGTGTGGCTGCCGTAACCGTTCATTTCGCGCCAGTTCCTGGGCACGCCGCGATCGCCCATAAGATAGGTCACCTGGTGTGCACTTTCGGGGCTGAGCGTCCAGAAATCCCACTGCATGTCATGATCGCGCAGTCCGTTATCGGCCCTGCGCTTCTGGCTACGGATGAAGTGCTGGAACTTCATCGGGTCGCGAATGAAAAAGATCGGCGTGTTGTTGCCGACCATATCGAAATTGCCGTCATCGGTGTAAAACTTCACCGAGAACCCGCGCGGATCGCGCCACGTGTCGGGACTGCCGCGTTCACCGGCCACGGTGGAGAAGCGGACCGCGGTTTCCACTTTGGCACCAAGCTGCAGGAATTTTGCCTTGGTGAATTTGCTGACGTCGCTGGTCACCTCAAAATGGCCAAATGCCCCACTTCCCTTGGCATGGGGCTGCCGTTCAGGAATGCGCTCGCGATTAAAATTCGCCATCTGCTCAATCAAGTAGTGATCATTGAGCACGATCGGGCCGTCTCGACCTATCGTGAGCGAATGCTCGTCGCTCTGGACCGGAATGCCTGCATCGGTCGTGGTGCGGGGGGCGGAGCTCTTATCGGCCATGGTCGTGTCCTCGGGGTGCGTTGCTATAGCACTACAACCGATGGCGGGAGCGGCAGGTTCCGTCGTGAGCGGTCCTGATCGGGCATGCGTTGCAGGACTTAGTGATGAGGGGCGACACGGCCGCACTTTGTCGGCTCGAAGCGCCGGGCAAAACTGCGCAGACTGTATTGTCGGCGGCACGCCGGCTGCAGCTGAACCGGCCCGTTTGTCGCTAGACCACCTTGAGCCAGGGCTGGAAACTGCCGCCGGCGATCATGGCCCAGTAGAGCTTGCCGTTTGACGTCCGCGCGACGGCCAGACCGAATTCGGTGAATTTGGCATTGAGCAGGGTCGAGCGGTGGCCAGAGGATTGCATCCAGCCCTCGATGGCACCTTGCAGGCTGGTATAGCCCTTGGCGAGGTTTTCGCCGACGGCGCCCTGATAGCCTGCGGCGGTGACGCGCTCGCGCAGGGTAACCCCCAGATCGTGGCTGAGCGTGTTCTTGCTGGCCATCAGGCGGGCCTGTGAACGGGCGGCGTCTTCAAGGCGGGGATTGTAGCTCCAGGGGCCCGCTCCATTGGCCTTGCGCACCGCGTTGATGGCGGTGAGGATTTCCGCGTCGCTCATGGTCTCGGGCGTGCTGGCGCCCTTGGGCAAGACCGGAATGGTGCTTGCGCAGGCGGACAGCGCCAAGGCGGCACCGAGAACGAGAAAGCTGCGGCGGGGCAAAGTCGACATCAAGCAAATTCCACTTGTAGCGGCGCTATGGCACCATGAATCCGAAGGTCTGGCATACAGCGTTCTGGCGTCGCGCATGGCGCTCGGTTGATCTGATATCACGCAAGGAAGATTGCCAGTCCATGAAGATCATAGTGGAAAGCTGGCAGTTCTGGGCCGCCGGTGGCCCGGCACCAAAGCCAGGGCGCTAGGCCTGATCATAGGCGCTGAGCAAGAGCGGCAGCATAGTGAGCTGCCAGATGATCGCCTCGCCCGCCTCCAGGGTCCAGCAGGCCGAAAGCGCCGCATGGGCCGAGGCCCAGCCCAGAACACGCTTGCGACTGTAACCCAGCCGTTCGGCCACCATGTCGGCCATGGCGGCGATGCGGCGGGGATCCTTGACCGTATCTTCGGCGCCCAACGGATTGATGAAGGCATTGGCCAACTCGTAACAGGGGTCACCCAGCAGCCCCTTGGGATCAATGGCCAGCCAGCCCCGATCGGAGGACATGATGTTGTCATGGTGCAAATCGCCATGCAGCGGGATCTGCGCGGTGGGGCGATCAAACAGTTTGAGCGCTATGCCGGCGGCCCGGGCATACATGTCGCGGGCGGTGTGGGGCCAGGCGCGCACATCGGTATCAAACAGCGGCTGGAAGCGCTCGCGCAGCGGCAGCATGTCTTCAAGCGGCTCGGCGCGAGCACGGTGCAGGCCGCCCACCACAGAGCACAGCGCGGTGGTGGACTGATCATCATGACCGGCGCGCACGGCATCGCCCAGCGTGCCGCCATCGAGCCATTCCATGAAAATGGTATCGCCGTGGATATCAAAGACCGTTGCAGCCCCCTCCCCGCCATACCAGTTCATCAGGCGCCCGCCACGCCGCTCTTCCTGCGCCGCTGCAGGCTTGAGCAGTTTGAGCACGGCGAAATTGCGCCCGTTCTGCTCGACCTTGAAGATCGTGCTGGACGGGCTGTCGGCAAGCTGGGTCGACTTGGTCAGCGACCAGCGGATCATGGCGCGGCTGAGCGCGGTTTGAAGGGGCGACTGATTCATCATGACCGCCATTAGAGCAGAAGCCGGTGCCGGATTCGACTGGCAGCCAAACATGGCCGGAAAAGTTGATCAAGATGGGGCACAAGCCGGCAGCGGTCGCCCTTGACACAAAAGCAAGCATAACGCGCAAAAACGCTGGGACGGCAAGGCTTCTTAACCGGATGGGGGCGCATGATCAGTGCATGCAAACGGCGGGCCCTGGGGAGGACCATCGATGACGCATTACAAGAGAGACGACGCCTACGCCCATCCTGAACTGACCGACATTATCAGCCCTGATGAAGCGCGGCCGGGTCTGCTGCGGCAGTTTGCCAATGGCCTTGGCGGGCTGGTGGTGCTGATGCTGACCGGACTGGTGCTGATTGTCATGGTGTTCTGGAAATCGCCCTGACCGAACCGGCAATGGAAAACACCCCGACCATTGCCCGGGGTGCAATCAATCATGGGCCGGGCGGGTCAGCCTATTTGATGCGGTAGGCATCCTTGGCAGCCTGATAGCTCAGATGCTTGGCAACATCGCGCGCCGTGCTGCGCGAAATGCGGTTCTCACCCACCCAACGTCCCAGAAAGCCACAGACTTCGCGGCGCCAGACATCGTGACGGGCCGGGATCGAGAGCAGCGCGCGGGTGTCGTCGTTGAAGCCGGCCAGATTATAGAAGCCAGCGCTTTCAACCACCTGATCGAGATAGCGACGAATGCCCTGTGGGCTATCATGGAACCACCATGGCGGCCCCACCAGCAGGCTGGGCCAGTAACCGGCCATGGGGGCCAGTTCGCGGGCATAAGTGGTTTCGTCGAGCACGAACATGATCAGGCGCAGATTGGGCTCATTACCGCAGCGTGAGAGCAGCGCGCGCAGGCCGTTGACGTAATCGGTGGTGCCCGGAATGTCGGCACCCAGATCGGGGCCACGCTCGGTGAACAGCAGCGGATCGGTGTTGCGGCGCGAGCCGGCATGGATCTGCATGACCATGCCATCCTCGACAGCCAGCAGGGCCATTTCGGTCAGCATCTGGGCGCGGAACAGTTCGGCATCGTTGGCTGTATGCGTGCCAGCCAGAACGCGGTCGAGCAGTGCCTGCTTGTCGACCAGAGGCAGATCAGCCGTGTTGGCCGTCGGCACGCCGTGGTCGGTAGCCACCGCGCCATGCTGGCGGAAAAATTCGCGGCGAATGCGGTGGGCGTTGATCAACCCGTCCCACCTGGTGATGTCCTCGCCGGTCAGTTCGCCGAACTTTTGCAGGTTGGCGGCAATGGCAGGGCGGCTTGGGTCGGTGACGTCATCGGGTCGATAGGTGGTGCGGACGCGACCGATATAGCCATCGGCCTTCATCTTTTGATGATGCGGCAGGGTATCGAGGGCAAATTCGGTGGTGGCGATGACCTCGACATTTGCATTGTCGAGCACGGCGCGCGGCAACAGGTCGGGCGTGGCGAGCGCGGCATCAATGCGATCATAGATGGCGTCGGCGGTCTCGCCCGAGAGTTCTTCTTCAATGCCGAAGGACGCCTTGAGCGAATGATCGATCCAGGTCTTGGAGGGGGTGCCGGCAAACAGATAATAATTGGCCGCAAACAGTCGCCAGGCATCGCGGCCGGCGGCGACCGACTTGCCATCCTTGCGGGGCACGCCCAGATCGTCATAACTCAGGCCACGGCTGCGCAGCATGCGCAAGACGTAGTGATCGGGCGTCAGAAACAGGCTGGCCGGATCAGAAAAGCGCTGGTTGTTGGCAAACCAGGCCGGGTCGGTGTGACCGTGCGGGCTGATCAGCGGCAGGTCGGAGACCTCGGAATAGAGCTGGCGCGCAATGGTCTGGGCGGGCTCGGAAGCGGGAAACAGGCGGTCTGGATGCAGGTGTGTCATGGACCATTTTTGCCATGAACCGCGTCCGGAATCAATCATCTTCCATACAAGATAAGCGATGGAATCAGATTGATAAAATTAACGGCGTTTGCAGGATCGTCTTCGGCTTTTCGCGCCGCGGGATTAGCCTTCATGTGCCGGGTGAGAACAGCGTAAAGCGGCGACCCAGTTGTGAGCCCGATCCGGCACGGATCGGCATGCTGAGGGGACGACCGAGAATGGCGCATCTCAATTTCGACCACGCACAGAGCAAGCCAAGCGGCACCCGCGCACAGGCGCGCGCCGCCAACCATGTCCATCACGCCCAGATCATGCTGGTTGCGGCAGGGATGACCGCGATGGGCATTGTAGCCGTGGCCGCCACGATGATGACCACCCTGCTCTAGCAGCAGAAGTCGCTATGTCGGCTCTGCGCGCCCCATGGCTGGGCGCGGCCTGTCCGCACATGCCCTGAGCGGGCAATACCCTCACCGCATGGCTGGATTGACCAATTGGGCCTACCGCAAAGCAGGCGGCGCGCCCATTTGTCTAGTCATGAAAGCGACCCGGCAATTCGGTTGGGTCTTATGAGGAACTGGCTATGAGCAATCCGCGCAAAACTTTGTTTGCGACCCTTGGCACCGTGTTCGACGTGTTCGGCAGCGCTGCTGCCGCCGCGGCGGCTGTTGAAGGTGGGCGTGCGCCCAAAGCCAAGCACCTCAAGACCCTCGGGATTGATTCCGACGCTTTCCGTTCGATCGGCAAGCGCTAGATCTCCTGGCAGCAGGGCGCGTCCCCTCCCTGAGCGACCTGCGCCGCGCACCCGACCTGACGTAAGAAAGCCCGGGCACCCTTGATTGGGTGGCCGGGCTTTTGCTTGCGTATTTACGCGCAGATCAGGCCGAGAGCTTGCTGGCCTGACGCAGTGGCACGCGCTTCTGGGCGAAGGTGGTGAGCAGACTGGTGGTGTCTTCCGCTGAACACGGGCGGGAGAACAGGAAGCCCTGCCCCAGCTTGCAGCCCAGTTCGGCCAGCGCCTGAACCTGATCGGCGGCCTCGATCCCTTCAGCGACAATCTTCATGTCGAGCTTGCGGGCCACCTCGATGATGCACCCCACAATGGTGCTGCTGGCAGCGTCGGAGCCGATACGGTCAACGAATGACTTGTCGATCTTGATGACATCAACCGGGAAGCTGAGCAAATGGGTCAGCGAGGCAAAGCCGGTGCCGAAATCATCAAGCGCTACCAGAACGCCACGCTCACGCAGGGCGCTGACGGTCTTGGGGACCTGATCGATGCCGCCCATGAAGACGGCTTCGTTGACCTCAAGGGCGATGTGGTGGAGCGGCACGCGGGCTGCACCAAAGGTGTCAACGATGCGCTGTTCGAGGTCACCGCGCAGGAAATCGCCCGAGGTGACATTGATGCCAACATGCTGGAAATCAATGCCGTCATCGAGCCATTGGCGGACATCGCGGGCGACCTGATTCATGATCTGGCCGGTCAATTGCCAGGCAATGCGCGGATCGGCGAAGGCGGCGTGGAATTCGCCGGCGCTGGCAATGCGCCCATCAGGCATGCGCATGCGAGCCAGCGCTTCTACGCCGACGATCTCGGCAGTGTCGAGGCGGACGACTGGCTGGTAGTGCGCCAAGATGCGGTTTTCGCTCAGCGCCAGATCGACATCGCGCACCATGCGGGCGCGTTCGAGCATGGAAGTACGCAGATCGGGGGTGAACCGGACAAAGCCGCCGCGACGAATTTCCTTGGCGTGATAGAGCGCGAAATCGGCGTTCTGACGCAATGAGCCACTGTCTTCGCCGTCAGCGCCGAACAGGGCACCGCCAAGAGTGATATGGGGATCGATGGCCTGGCCATCGGCGTGGATCAGACCTGCGGCGGCCTCGATAATGGTGGTAGCCGCATCGTGCAGGCAGGTTTCGGTGCCGCAGGCGGGCACCAGCACGGCGAACTCGTCGCCGCCCAACCGACAGGCCACCAGGCTGGAATGGGCACCGGCAATGCGCTCGGCCAGGGTGCGGATCATCAGATCACCAACCACATGACCGACAGTGTCGTTGACGACCTTGAGATGATCAATATCGATCAGTAGCAGACCGAACGGGGCCTTATGCGAGACGGCATCTGCCAGCAATTCATCGAAGTGCCCGCGATTGGGCAGCCCGGTGAGGACATCGAAATAGGCAAGTCGTTCGCTGCGCGCGCGGACCTTGTCGTGATCGATAGCAAGGGCGCACAGATGCAGGCAGGTCTGGACGATATCGCGTTCCACCACATTGGGGCCGCGACAGGTGCGATAATAGAAGGCGAAGGTGGCCACTGTCTGGCCGTTCTTGTCGCAGATCGGGCTGGACCAGCAGGCCCGCAAACCCAAGGGCTGCGCCAATGCGCGATAATCGGCCCAGAGGGGGTCGTTGTCGATATCGGTGACCATTACCGGCTGTTTGGTGTAGGCAGCGGTGCCGCACGAGCCGGTTTGTGGCCCAATGGGAAGATCAACAAGCGCCGCAGAGAACTCTGGTGGCAGGCTGGGAGCCGCAAGCGGCTGAACCCGTCCCGCGCCATCAATGGCGAGAATGGAGCAGATGGCGCCGGGGGCCATGGCTTCGGCCCGGCGGCACAGCAACTCGGCGATCGACGCAATCGTCTCGCCGCGAGCGACTGCTTCAAGCACCTCGGTCTGCAAATGCAGCAATAATGCACTGTCGGTGACCATGAAAACCTCTCACCGGTCGCTTCAGAACAAAAACGCTGTACCACCACGTTTTATCACGAGGCTTCACTATGACGCACAAGCTTGAGGCAGGCGTTAAACGCCATGGTTAGGCAGGTCTTACAGATGTTGTGACAAAGCCGAACGCATCGTGATCAATACGTCGCCCGACCGCCCGAGAGATCGAAGACGCTGGCCGTGGTGAAGCTGTTGTCACGACTGACCAGCCAGGCCACCATGGCGGCAGCCTCATCGACCTCCAGGAAGCGCCCGCGCGGGATGCGCACCAGCATGTAGTCGATGAATTCAGGGGTCAGGGTGTCGAGAATGGCGGTCTTGGCCGTCGCGGGAGTGATGGCATTGACCCCGATATCGAATTTGGCCAGTTCCTTGCCCAGCGACTTGGTCAGCCCGATAACGCCTGCCTTGGCGGCTGAATAGGCCGAGAGGTTGGGATTACCCTCCTTGCCGGCAACCGAGGAAATATTGACGATGCGCCCGTAATTGCGGGCCTTCATGGCGCCAATCACCACCTTGTTAACGTAGAAGGTGCCGTTGAGATTGACCTCGACAACACGACGCCATTCGTCCGGGTCGTAATCCTCCAGGCTGGCATTGGAGCCAGCAATGCCAGCGGAGTTGACCAGGATCGATACCGGCCCGATCTGGCGTTCGACTTCGGCGTGAGCGCCCAGCAGGCTGGCATAATCGGTGATGTCCACGACCATGGATGAGGCGGCCGCCCCCAGGGCCACTGTGGCCTGTGACAGCACCTGGGCGTTGGAATCCCACAGGCTCACCTGAGCGCCGCTGTCGATCAGCCGCTTGGCGATGGCGAAGCCCAGCCCCTGGGCGCCGCCGGTGACAATGGCGACCTGGTCGCGAAGATCGATCTGGTTCATGCGTGCTGGCCTCGGAATGACGACGGGTCAGGCAGACTGACGCGGGCATGCCGCGGCGCGCCGAGTCTCCCCCTGAGCCCATAGTGCGACCTGTGCGCCGGCAGAAACAAGCCCGCGACGGCGCGAAGTGTCAGGTTGAGTCTGATGGCGGATAGCGGCGTGATGCACCTGGACGGTACGGCTCACGCTCGCGTGTTGAACGGAACGGACAGCAAATCCGCCCGTTCTGCCCTGGATATTCAAGGAGCGAGCATGTCCACGATCACGACCATCAACCCTGCCACCGAAGAGGAAATCCAGACCTATAACCGGATGAGCGAGGCTGAGGCGATTGACCGGGTCGAGGCCTGCCACACCGCGTTTGTGGAATGGCGCACGCTATCGCATGCAGAGCGCGCGCCCTATCTGAACAAGATCGCGCAGGAACTGCGCGACAATGCCGATGAGCTGGCCGCGCTGATGACGCAGGAGACCGGCAAGCTGATCAAGGATGGCAAGCGCGAGGTGGAAATCTGCGCCGCGATCTTTGAATACACCGCCAAGAATGGCCCAGACGCGCTGGCCGATGAAGAGCGCACCCATGGCGCCAAGCAGAAGCGCGGCGTGGTGAGCTACCAGCCCATTGGCGTGATCTACTCCATACAGCCATGGAACTTTCCGCTCTACCAACCGGTGCGCGTGCTGGCTGCCAATCTGATGGCGGGCAATGGCTGTGTGCTCAAGCATGCCAGCATCTGCACCGGCTCAGGGCTGCGCCTGCGCGAATTGTGCATCGCAGCGGGCCTGCCCGAAGATCTGTTCCAGGTCGTGCTAATCGACCACGACATCAGCGACAAGCTGATTGCGCACCCCAAGGTGCGCGGCGTGACCCTGACCGGCAGCGATAGCGCGGGCCGTCATATTGGCGCTGTGGCTGCCAAGGCGCTGAAGAAGACCGTGCTCGAACTGGGCTCGAACGACGCCTATCTCGTGCTCGAAGATGCCGACATTGATACCGCCGTGAAATATTCGGTGATGGGACGGCTCTACAATAATGGCGAAACCTGCGTCTCGGCCAAGCGCTTCATCGTGACCGAAAAGGTGTATGACGCCTTTGTCGATGCCTTTGTCGCCAAGATGAAGGATATCAGCCTGGGCGATCCGACCGACGAGAACAGCCAGCTTGGGCCCCTGTCGAGTCAGGACCAGTTTGATACCGTCAAAAGCCAGGTTGACGAGAGCGTCGCCAAGGGCGCGAGCGTCCTGTGTGGTGGCACGGCGCCTGACCGGACGGGGGCGTACTACCCCGCCACGGTGTTGGCGGACCTGAAACCCGGCATGCCCGCCTATGACGACGAAATCTTTGGGCCGGTCGCCTCGATCATTCGCGCCAAGGATGACGAGGACGCCATGCGTCTGGCCAATGAAAGCCGGTATGGACTGGGCGGCGGCATCTTTTCCAAGAATGAAGAGCGTGCGCTGGAACTGGCACGCGACCACTTCGATACCGGCATGATCCGCATCAATTCGTTCGGCGCGGCCGACCCCAACATGCCATTCGGGGGCGTAAAGGATTCCGGCTATGGCCGCGAACATGGCGGCTTCGGCATGAAGGAATTCGTCAACACCAAGGCGATTTTCCTGCCGTAACCGCGCGGCGGCGCCGGTTTTCCGGTGTTCCGCCCACCTTTTCGACATCCCGCGCGACATACGCAACCCAAATCAAAATCCGAGCTTAGGAGCATAGTTATGAGCATGAATATTCTTGTTGCCGGCGCAACCGGCAAGACCGGGCGCCAACTCGTCCAGGCCCTGATCGATCAGGGTCACCAACCCACAGCCCTGGTGCGCGAAAGCTCGGACACCAGCGCCCTGCCCGCGGGTGCGAACCTGCGCCAGGGTGATCTGACCGATCTGCAGGCGGGCGTGTGCGAGGGCATGGATGCAGTCGTCTTTGCAGCAGGCTCGGGCGGCTCAACTGGTCCCGAAATGACCGACAAGGTGGATCGCGACGGCGCGCAACGCCTGGTCGATCTGGCGCGCGCGGCGGGCGTATCCCGCTTTGTCATGCTGAGTTCGGTCGGCGCCGACCAAGCCAATCCTGAAGGCAAGCTGGCGCATTATCTCAAGGCCAAGCACGCCGCCGACGAACACCTCAAGGCGTCCGGCCTGACCTACGCCATCCTGCGCCCGGTTGCCCTGACTGATGATGGCCGTAGCGACAATGTGATTCTGGGCGAAGACGTGGACAAATCCGCCGAAGCCTCCCGCGCCGACGTGGCGCATGTGCTGGCCGAGGCCGTGACGACCGGTCGATATGATGGGCAGGCGCTGAACCTGCAGTCAGCTTAGCTCAGAGCAAAGCCGCGCTGGAAACGCCCTCGGGCATCACGAACTGGTCTTTGTAAAGAAAAGGTGGTGCCCGGGACCGGAATCGAACCAGTGACACGCGGATTTTCAATCCGCTGCTCTACCAACTGAGCTACCCGGGCAAGTGGGCGGAAGGTCCGCCCGGCTGAAAGCCATGGGCCTTATAGGGGATGGGTTTTTGCCGTGCAAGCGCGAAAAGCGCCTGTTGAAAATCAGTTTGCACGATTGGCGAGAAACTGGCGGGTCAGCTCGGGTTTTTGGGGCGATGGACGGCGCAAATGGATCAGAATTCGTCGTCCTGATCGTAGCTGGGGATGGAATTGTCGTTCTCGGACATAGGCTCGTCATCGCGCGCGGGGATGACATAGCCGCCGGTAAGCCAGCGATTGAGGTCCACATCGGCGCAGCGCTTTGAGCAGAAGGGCTTGAAGGCCTCAACGGCAGGCTTGGAGCAGATGGGGCATTTTTTGGCGGCGGCTGGGGTGGCCATCAGACGCCCGACAGCGTGGACTGATTGAGCCAGTTGAAATGGACTGGATAGCCCTCGCCGGCCAGCAATTGGGCGGTTTCCATCAATGGCAGGCCAACCACGCCCGAATAGGAGCCGGTGAGCTTGACGACAAAGGCAGCCGCAATGCCCTGGATGGCGTAGCCGCCAGCCTTGCCGCGCCATTCGGCGCTGGCCAGATAGGCTTCCATCTCGCGGGTCGAGAGCCGCTTGAAGCGAATGCGGGTTTCCACCAGCCGCTGGCGCTTGGCGCCCGAGGGCGTGAGTACCGTCAGGCCGGTATAGACGCGATGGGCCCGCCCCGAGAGCATGGACAGGCACTCGCTGGCCTCTTCCATGGTTTCAGCCTTGGGTAGAATGCGCCGCCCGACAGCAACGACCGTATCGGCGCCAAGCACCAATGCGTCAGCACCAAAGCCCGCAGAGCGGGCCTTGTGTTGGGCGGTCAATGCCTTGAGGTCGGCCAGACGCTGCGCGAGCTTGCGTGGCAGCTCGCCCTTTTCAGGGGTCTCATCGACATGGGCGGGCACAAGGTGCTCGGGCTCGATGCCGATTTGATTGAGCAATGCCAGCCGGCGCGGCGAGGCGGAGGCCAGGATCAGGTCCGGACGGCTGGCCATCGCGTTAGCCTTACTTGAAGCGGTAGGTGATGCGGCCCTTGGTCAGGTCGTAGGGCGTCATTTCGCACAGGACCTTGTCACCAGCGAGGACGCGAATGCGATTCTTGCGCATGCGGCCAGCCGTGTGGGCGATGATCTCATGTTCGTTTTCCAACTTGACCCGAAAGGTCGCATTGGGAAGCAATTCCACTACCACGCCCGGAAATTCGAGCACTTCTTCCTTTGCCATACTGTCTCCAGATAAGACCCCGCGCAGCTCGGAATGGCGCGCCAGGGGTCGGAAATTGGGCGGAACCTACTTCAATTCATCGGGTTTGTGAACCACCGGAAACCAGTGACTCCAACCGCTCCCGAACACGCCTTGAAAGCGTGTCCCGCAACTCGCGATATGCACCGAGAACAACGTCGCGATTGCCCTCGACAAGTGAGGGGTCCGCAACCTGCCAGCGCTCGACAGCGCCCGCCTCCAGACCCTTGCGGGCGACGGCTTCCGGGGCATCATCGGACAGGCAGATCACCAGATCAAAATGGTTGGCCACCAGCTCGTCGAGAATGTGGGGCGTGTGCACGCTCATATCAATACCGACTTCTTCCATGACCTGATGGACGAACTGATCGGCCTTGCCGCCATTGACGCCAACCGAGCGGGCGATGATGCGACCTGGGAAAGCCTTGCGCGCGAGCGCGGCGGCGATAGGCGAGCGCACCGAATTCATCGAGCAGACGAACAGCACGGTGGGCAGCTCGGATTTGCTCTCGTCAATGCGGCTGGCATAGGGCTGGACGGCACAGATCAGGGTGAACAAGCGCCGGGCGGTATTGAGATCGATGATCAGCTTGTTATCGAGCCGGGTACGCAGCAGTTCGGCCGCTTCATTGTGCATGCCGCGCCGGGCCATATCGACCGTTTCGATCTGGAAGGGCTGAGCGGAGCGGATCGCCTCATAATAGGCATCGCGAATGCGGAAATAATCGCGGATCAGGCGCCGGAACGGGGTGAGCGAGAGATAGTGCGCGGCAATGGGCTGGAAGGTATCGGGATTGCGCACGTCAAGCACGATGGAATTGCCGACGATAGACATATGCAGCGCAAACGGCCCCTTGGCGCTGACGCGGGCGGGGCGGAAACTATTGTCCTCGAGCAGATCATAAATGGCGATGCGCCACTCATGCACCTCGTCAGGGTTGATCGAGGTGATGGTGTTGGGGTCCAGCGTGACGGTCACCAGCCGATCGGTCTTGGTCGGATCGGCTTTGGTGCGCGTTTCCGTGCCCATCACCATGCCTAGCGGTTCAGCCGGATGGAAATGGAGCGACCGTGGCCATGCAGCGCCTCGACCTCGGCAATGGTCACCGCCGCCTCGGCAAGTGCCGAGAGCGAGGACGGATCACAGCCCAGAATGGAGGTGCGCTTCATGAAATCGAGCACACCCAGGCCCGAGGCAAAGCGCGCCGAGCGGGCGGTGGGCAGCACGTGATTGGAGCCGCCAACATAATCGCCAATGGCTTCTGGGGTGTGGTGGCCCAGGAAGATCGCACCGGCGTGGCGGATGGCGCCCATAAAGCCCTGCGGATCATTGATGGCCAGTTCGACATGCTCTGAAGCAATGCGATTGGCCAGAATGGCAGCTTCATCGAGCGAGCAAACGGTGATGATGGCGCCGAACTCATCCCAGCCCTGGCGTGCAATCTCCTCCTTGGGCAGCAGTGCGAGTTGGCGATCGACTTCGGCGTCGACCGTATCGGCCAGGCCCTTTTCGGTGGTGACCAGAATGGACTGGGCACCTGCCCCGTGTTCAGCCTGCGCGATCAGATCGGCGGCGACCCAGGCGGGATTGGCCGAGCCGTCGGCGATCACCAGCACTTCGGAGGGACCGGCGATCATGTCGATGCCGACCTGGCCGAAAACCTGACGCTTGGCCGTGGCAACATAGGCATTGCCGGGGCCGACAACCTTGTCGACCTTGGGAATGGATGCGGTGCCATAGGCCAGCGCAGCGACGGCCTGTGCGCCGCCAATGCGGTAGATCTCGGTGACGCCAGCAATCTGGGCAGCGAGCAGAATGGCGGGATTGATTTCGCCATTGGGGGTAGGCACGACCATGGCAATGCGCGCCACGCCGGCCACCTTGGCTGGCACGGCATTCATCAGCACCGACGAAGGATAGGAGGCCAGTCCACCCGGCACATAGATGCCCACGGCATCGACCGGGGTCCAGCGGGTGCCCAGGGTAACGCCGAGCGGATCGGTGTAGATGTGGTCTTCGGGCTTCTGCTTGGCATGGTGCGCCCAGATGCGATCATGGGCCGTCTGCAACGCGGCGCGGATATTGTCGGGAACGCTGGCCGCGGCGCTGGCGATTTCCTCGGCCGAGATGGCGAGCGTATCAAGTGCGACATTGGCGTGGTCGAACTTGTTGGTCAGCTCGACCACCGCCGCGTCGCCGCGCGCGCGCACGTCTGCGATGATACTGGCCACAGCGTCGTTGACGTCCTTGCTGGCTTCGCGCTTGCCTTCAAGCAGCTGCACGAAGCGCTGCTCGAAATCACTGTCAGCGGCATCAAGACGAATGGGCATCAGCAGTCCTTAGTCGAGAGAGTGGGCCGGCTTGGCCGCGGCGGCCCAGGCGGCACCAAGATCGCTCAGCCGGGCTTCGAGGCATTCAACGCCGAGACGGACGGTACCGCCACCGGCAAAGCTGAGTTCAACGATACCGGCCGGGCCGTCAATGGATTTGAAGGTTATGGCCAGCAATTCCAATACACCCTCGGGCGCGGCTGGATCAAAACCATTGGTCACGACTGACTGGACCGCGTCAAAATGCAGCGCGGTGCGCTTGCGCACGCCCTTGTCGCGGCGGGATTTGCCCGATTCCCAGTCGAAGCGGTTCATCAACAGCGCAAAGCGGCGATCGCCGCGCGCATAGCCCATGTCGGAAACGCGCAGGACGGCGTCCTGTACATGGGCGGAAATGACTTCGAGGTCTTCGGTGTCGAGCGCGAGCAGCTTCAGGTCGGTCATGGATGGTCGGCCTTTGAGTTGGAAGGACCGTATCTGGTCACCCCGCTTCCGATCTACAAGCTTGATCGGTGTTGAGCAATGCGGCCAGCGCAAAAAGCGCGGCCCGCGAGAAGCCACCGTGCAATGGATTTTACTTGTTACTGACTGACCAGTCAGTTATTAACAAGCAATAGCTGGAGAAATGCCATGGGCGAAGACACCAAAAAATTCCGCCGTCGCGCCGAGGCCAGGCCTGACGAAGTGCTTGATGCAGCACTGGCGGTGTTCGTAGAAAAAGGCTTCGCGGCGGCCAAGGTGGACGAGGTCGCGCGGGCTGCCGGGGTCTCCAAAGGGCTGGTCTATCTTTACTTTCCCTCCAAGGAAGCGCTGCTTGAGGGCATCGTGAAGCGCGCGCTTGCGCCAGTTGCCGACCACGCGGTGGAAGGTCTGGCGCATTTTGACGGCGACCCGCGCGAGGCCATCACCATGCTGCTGACCATTCTGTGTCGGCAGTTATCCGACCCGGCCAAGCTGGCAGTGCCCAAGCTGGTGCTGAGCGAAGTGGTGCGGTTTCCAGAGCTGGCAGCGATGTATCGGCGCGAAGTGCTCGACAAGGTGCGGCCGGCACTGGAGGGCATGGTGGCGCGCGGCGTGGCCAATGGGCAATTGCGGCCTATCGATCCGGAGATGGCAGTGCGCTCGATCATCGGGCCATTGATGGCCCATATCGCCATGAGCGAATTGTTCGACATCCGACCCGATGACGGTCTGGCCATGGAGCGCCTGCTCAAGAGCCATCTCGACATCCTGTTTTACGGCATGAGCGAGGCCCGGCCATGAACGAATTTTTTGCGGCCATCCTGGCAACGCTGATGGCGATCCTGCCCGGTGGCGCAGCGGTCGACACAGGTTATGTGGGCTATCTGGAAGCCGACTATGTCTATCTGGCGCCAGCCAGCGGCGGGCGCATAGCCGAAATAGCGGTGCATGAGGGTGAGGCCGTCGCGGTGGGGCAGTTGCTGTTCAGCCTCGATGACCGACAGCAACAGGCACTGCTGGACGCAGCACAGGCCCGGGTCGCCTCGGCAGAAGCCACGCTGGACAATCTGGTTACCGGCGGGCGCAGCCAGGAGATCGATGTGATCCGCGCAACACTGAGCAAGGCGCAATCGGATCTGGTGCTGGCGCAATCCAACCTGGCTCGCAGTGAAAAGCTGCTCGCGCTGGGGACGGTGCCAGAAGTGCGGGTCGAACAGGACCGCGCCGCGCTGAACGCAGCGCAGGCGCAGGTGAACCAGTTGACGGCACAGGTCGGGGTGGCCGAGTTGCCGGCGCGCAATGCCCAGCAATTGGCAGCTGAAGCCAATTTGAACGCTGCCCAGGCCGATGCACGCCGCGCGGCACTTGAGCTGGCTGACCGTCAGACCAGGGCACCGGTTGCGGGACTGGTGGATCGCCTGTTCTACACGACCGGTGAAATGGCCACCGGGGCGCCGGTGCTGTCGATCCTGCCCGCCGGCGCCTTGAAAGCCCGGTTTTTTGTGCCGGAGACCGATCGGTCCGGCCTGGCGCTGGGAGATCAGGTAGCGGTGGGGTGCGACGGGTGTTCGGCGATGCGCGCCACGATCAGTTATCTGGCGCAGGAGCCACAGACCACGCCGCCCGTGATCTATTCGCGTGAGGAGCGCGGCCGGCTGGTCTATCTGGTTGAAGCCGAACTGGCCGAACCCGGCACACTTCAGCCCGGCCAACCCGTGACGGTGACCCGATGAGTGCGGCGCCGGTCATTGATGTGCGGGGCATGACCAAGCGGTTTGGCGACAAGCTGGTGGTCGACGCCTTTGACATCACGGTGCCGCGCGGGGCGATCTACGGCTTTCTGGGCCCCAATGGCTCGGGCAAGACGACCACCATCCGCATGTTGTGCGGTTTGCTGGTACCCGATGCGGGTGAAGGCAGCTGTCTTGGATTTGATGTGCGCCACCAGGCAGGCGAGATCAAGAAACAGGTCGGCTACATGACGCAGAAGTTCAGCCTGTATGAAGACCTGTCGATCCGCGAGAATCTGGACTTCGTGGCCCGCATGTACGGGATCAAGAACCGCAAGGTGCGCGTGACGACGGCGCTGGAAGATCTGGGACTGGCCGACCGTGCCGGACAGCTCGCGGGCACGCTTTCGGGCGGCTGGAAGCAGCGGCTGGCGCTGGCTGCCTGTCTGATTCATGACCCCAAATTGCTGCTGCTGGATGAACCTACAGCGGGCGTGGACCCCAAAGCTCGTCGCGATTTCTGGGACGAAATCCGACGGTTGAGCAAGACCGGCGTGACGGTGCTGGTATCGACCCACTACATGGACGAGGCCGTGCAGTGCGATTTCATCACCTATATCGCCTATGGCAAAAAGCTGATCGATGGCCCCGCAGGCGACATTCCCGCAATTGTCGGCCTGACCACCTGGAGGGCCGAGGGACCCGAACTGGCTGCGCTCGAAACGGCGCTGGCAGGTCAGCCGGGGGTGGCGCAGATCGCGCGTTTTGGGTCGACCCTGCATGTGTCGGGCACGGATGCCCAGGCGCTCGAGACCACCGTGCGTGCCTTTGAGGCCAAGGGAGGGCAACGCTGGAGCCTGCAGCCGGCAGGGCTGGAAGAGGCGTTCATCTATCTGATGGCGGGGGCGCAGGACAATTTCTCGCGGGATGCAGCATGAGCCTGTTCTCCCTGTCCCGCTTTGTGGCCGTGCTGGCCAAGGAATTCATCCAGATGCGACGCGACCGCGTCACCTTCGCGATGATGATCGTGCTGCCGATCATGCAGTTGATGCTGTTCGGCTTCGCGATCAATGCGGATCCGCGCGATCTGCCGACACTGGTGGAGGTCAATGATGACGGGCCGCTGGTACGTGCCATGCTGGCGGGCATGGAGACCTCAGGCTATTTTGATTTCACCGGCGTGGTGCACGGGCCCGCCGAGGGCGAGGATGCGCTGCGGCGCGGTGTGGCCAGCTTTGTTGTGGTGATCCCGGCCCATTTTGAACGCGATGTGGTGCGCGGGCTGCGGCCCGACATTCTGCTGGCGGCCGATGCGGCGGACCCTGCTGCCATCGGGGGCGCTGCAGCCGCGCTGGGCGGTATTATCAATGGCGCGGTGAACCAGACATTGACCGGGCCGCTGGCAAGTGTGGCGGGGTCCCCTGCCCCGTTCGGGGTGATACTGCATCGGCAGTACAATCCCGAGGGCAAGACCTCGACCAATATCGTGCCGGGGCTGCTGGCGATCATCCTGTCGATGACCATGGTGATGATCACCGCCGTGGCCATCGTCAAGGAATATGAGCGCGGCACCATGGAAATGCTCATCTCGACGCCGGTCAAACCGTTCGAGGTGATGCTGGGCAAAATCCTGCCCTATGTGCTGGTCGGCTATGTGCAGACAGTGGTGTTTCTGGTGGCCGCGTTCGTGGTGTTCTCGGTGCCGTTCGAAGGCAGCTTCCTGGCCTTTTTCATCGGCTTCAACCTGTTCATTCTGGGCAATCTGGCGCTGGGTTTTCTGATTTCGACCGTAGCACGCAGTCAGATGCAGGCGATGCAGCTGAGCTTTTTCACCATCTTGCCGTCGATCCTGCTGTCAGGCTTCATGTTCCCGTTTGCCGGCATGCCCGGCTGGGCGCAGATGCTGGGCACAGGGGTCCCGGCGACCCACTTCATCCGGCTGGTGCGCAAGGTCATGCTCAAGGGCGCCGACAGCGCCGATGTAACCAGCCAGTTTGGCGCACTGGCCATCATTCTGGTGGTGTTTTCGCTGCTGGCAATGCTGCGCTATCGGCAGACGCTGGACTAGCAGCGTCTGCCCTGGACTGGCTGACTAGCCAGCAACCCGCTCGATTTCGGCGCCGCAACGGCTGAGCTTGTCTTCGAGGCCCTCAAAGCCGCGATCAAGATGGTAGATGCGGTTGACGATGGTTTCGCCACTGGCCGCCAGACCGGCGATGACCAGCGAAACCGAGGCGCGCAGATCGGTGGCCATGACCTGGGCCCCCTTGAGCTGGGGCTTGCCATGAATGGTGGCCACCTGGCCATCGACGGCGATGTCAGCGCCAAAGCGGACGAGTTCGGCCACGTGCATGTAGCGGTTTTCAAAGATGGTTTCGCGAATCTGGCTGGTGCCCTCGCTCATGGTCATCAGGGCCATGAACTGCGCCTGCAGATCGGTGGGGAAGCCGGGGAACGGATCGGTCTCGACATCGACTGCGGCAATGCCATTGCCACTGCGCTGCACACGCAGCCCGCCGGGCTCAACGGTCAGCCTGGTGCCGGTCTGCGCCAGAATATCGAGCGCCGACTGCAGGTGCTCGGGACGCGCACCCTTGAGCAGCACATTGCCGCCCGTCATGGCGGTGGCCATGGCGAAGGTGCCGGTTTCAATGCGGTCGGGGATGACGTCCACCGTGGCGCCATGCAGGCGCTCGACGCCCTCAATGGTCAGCGTCCGGGTGCCAATGCCGGTGATCTTGGCGCCCATGGCGACCAGACATTCAGCGACATTGGTGATTTCGGGTTCCTGGGCGGCATTTTCGATCACCGTGGTGCCCTTGGCCAGGGTCGCGGCCATCAGGATGGTGTGGGTCGCGCCGACGGACACTTTGGGGAAAGCGATGGTGGCGCCGACCAGACCGCCCTTGGGTGCCCTGGCAACAACATAGCCTTCGTCGATATCGATCTCGGCGCCCAGCGCCTTGAGGCCGAACAGGAACAGATCGACCGGGCGTGTGCCAATGGCGCAGCCGCCGGGCAGCGAGACGCGGGCCTCGTGGCACCGCGACAAAAGCGGGCCGATGACCCAGAAGCTGGCGCGCATCTTGGAGACCAGCTCATAGGGCGCGGTGGTGTCGACAATGTCGGCGGCATGAAAGGTCATGCGCTGGCCAACCATGTCGTCTTCGCCACGGCGGCGGCCGTGCACGGCGATATCGACGCCATGATTCTCGAGAATGCGTTCGAGCTGCTTGACGTCGGCCAGGCGCGGCACGTTCTGCAGCACGAGGGGTTCATCGGTCAGCAATGATGCAATCATCAGGGGCAAGGCGGCGTTCTTGGCGCCGGAAATGGCGATTTCGCCATTGAGTTCATTGCCACCGATCAAACGGATACGATCCATAGTCTACGTCCTATATGGCGGGCTGGTGCCCTAGCTACCTGGAGATCGAGGTAGGCCAAGTCCTAGTTGCCACGTAAGCCAGACTCGCCGCTCTCAGCGTTGAAGATTTCGATAGTCGTCCGAAAATGGTTTACGGTTTCTTCACCGTGACCGTTTCGGGGGCCGGTTGGGGATCTGGCGCCTGACGTTCCGAATCGGAACGCGCCTTGGCCTGACCCTTGCGGCGCTTGAGGTTCTCGCGAAGCTTTGCGGCCAATCTTTGGTCTCGAACAGTGGCTTCTTGGGATTTGCTCATGGGGCGTGTTGGATTCGTGTTTATGTTGAAGGCGGTGATAGGCGTTTTTTTGCCTTGCGTCGAGCCAGACCCTATGGCAGTAGAGCCCCCGTCGCGCCGAGCATACCAGCCGCGTAACAAATGCTGCCGTAGCTCAGTGGTAGAGCACCCCATTGGTAATGGGGAGGCCGACAGTTCAATCCTGTCCGGCAGCACCAGTCCTCTCCATCTCTGAAAATTGTTTGACCACAGTTGTTTTGGTCGGTCGAACGCGCGCGTCGCGTTAGGCGGGCGGCGTCGTGACGACTTGTCGCACCAAAATTATTATCCAGATTCAGGCAGTTATGAATCTTTTCACGGGCCAGATTTACGATGAGTTAGGGGCCGTGATTTATATTCTCCGCGGAACTTAAAGGGGCTGCGGCATGGATATTGCGACAATTGCGGGCATCATCGTTGGCGCCGCTGTGATTGGTTGGGCCGTATCGCTGGGCGGCTCTTTTTCGGCCTTTGTCGATCTGCCTTCCGTGCTTGTGGTGTTTGGGGGCGGCCTGGCCGCAACCGTTATCCGCTTTCCGCTGTCCGGTATTGGCCCCAGCTTTGCCCTGGGCGGCCGGGTTGCGTTCACCCACAAGAAAACCAATCCGCGTGAGACCATCCAGTCGATCGTGGAAATGGGCGACATTGTCCGCAAGAAGGGTCCGCTGGGCCTTGAGACCTTCGAAACCAAGGAAGCAGGCCTGTCGCGCGGTGCCACCTATATCGCGGACGGCTATGACGCGACCTATATTCGCGACGCGCTGGAGCTGGCGCGCGATCAATATCTGTCGCGGCTGTCCGAAGGCCAACGCATCTTCAAGTCGCTGGGCGACGCCGGCCCGGCCTTTGGCATGATCGGCACGATTGTGGGCCTGGTGCAGATGCTGGGCAATATGGACGATCCTGCCGCGATTGGCCCGGCTATGGCGGTGGCTTTGCTGACCACGCTCTATGGCGCGGTGCTGGCCAATCTGGTCTGCCTGCCGATCGCCGACAAGCTGTCGGCCAAGCTTGATATCGAGGAAATCAACCAGACGCTGATCATTGACGGCGTGCTGGGCGTCAAGGATGGCATGAGCCCTTCCCTGCTGCGCGAAAAGCTGGTTGCCTACCTGCCCGAACATCAGCATCAGAGCCTGCTCGAGCAAGCGGCCTGATCCGGCCATGGCTCGGAAAAAGAAAGTTGCAGGCGGCGCGCCGGAATGGATGGTCACCTTTGGTGATCTGATGTCGATTCTGGTGTGCTTTTTCGTGCTGCTGATCTCGTTTTCCATTCAGGACACCGTCAAGCTGCAGGTGGTCGCGGGCTCAATGCGCGAAGCATTCGGCATCACCAAGACACGTACGGTCAACGGGGTGATTGAAAAGGACGGCAATCCATTCCGCGACCATGTGCTGGAAAACGCCTCAGACCTGCCCAAGAGCCAGGTCGAAGAGGAAGACAATGGCGTGTCGATCGAGCCCGATGATCTGCTGGGATTGTCGGCTGCCGCTGCACCCAGCCCGACCAAGGATGACGAAGCGTTTGCGCTGGCCGCCGCCTCCATCCGCCAAGCCTGGCAGGACATGCCCCAACTGACGCCGTTTGCCGACAACCTGATCGTGGAAAATACAGAGGAGGGCATGGATATCGTAATCTCGGACAATGCGGGCCGCCGCATGTTCCCCGAGGGCAGCAAATATCCCATCGAGCCCACCCGCAAGGCGCTGGCGGTGATCGCGCCGATTCTGGTGGGGCTGGGGCATCCACTGCGGATCACCGGCCATACGGCTGCGGGGGTGCAATACAGCAATCCGCGCTATGGTGCCTGGGAGCTGTCGAGCGACCGCGCCAATGTTACCCGTGCCACACTGGGCGAATTCGGCCTGGGTAGCGGACTGATCGACTCGGTGGTGGGCCGGGCCGATACCGAACCCTATTTCCCCAATGACCCCTATCTTGATGCCAATGAGCGCGTGCGTATCTCCGTGCTTAAGTCAGCGCCGCCCGTGCCCGCCAATCTGAGCTTCTAGGGCCCGACCTGCCCCGCACGGCGGAAAAATGATCTTTGCCAGTTGAACAGCATCGGAGCCTGTGGCACAAAGGCATTTGAGAAAACCTTTTCCCAACTTGTGAAGCAGGCCAGATCACAACAGCGCCAGCGACAAAAGGAAAACCTTTTCTTATCAAGCCCCGAGGGGCATTGGCCGGTGCGGGGAGGAGCTTGCGCAGGCCGAACACAGGGAGAAACAGTCATGAACATGCCAATTCTGGGCAGGATGGCGCTCGCGCTATCGCTGTCAGCCGCCGCGTTCTCGCCGGTCGCCGCCACTGCAGAAACACTCAGCCTCTGGGCGCGCTCATCGAGTTCCAATGCCGCCCAGCACATGATCGATCTGTGGAACAGCAGCCATGACGACCAGATCGAACTAACCACCATTCCCGACAACCAGATGGTGACCAAGCTGGCCACCTCGGTGCAATCGGGCGATGTGCCGGACATGATCTCGTTTGATCTGATCTTCATGCCAGACTTCATGAAGGCGGGCTTTTTGACCGACCTGACCGAAACGCTGGGGGCCGATCCCAATCAGGACAAGGTGGCCCAGGCGTTCCGCGATCTGGCCAGCTATGACGGCAAGCTCTATGGCACCGGCTTCACCCCCGACGTGTCCATCCTGCTCTATAATAAAGACCTGTTCGCCGCCGCTGGGCTGGACCCCGAGCATCCGCCCGAAACACTGGCCGAACTGCAGGATTTTGCCACCAAGATCCACGCCAGCGATCCTGACAATGTCTATGGCTACTACTTCTCGGGCTCGTGCGGCGGCTGCAACATCTTTACCCAGGCGCCCATGATGTGGGGCAGCGGCGCGCAGGTATTGCCGACCGGCCCGGATGCCCCCGTGATGGAAGGCCCCGGCGTGGTTGAAGTACTCACCATGCTCAAGGATATGTGGGAGGCCGGGGTTATCCCCGAAAGCGCCGAGGGCGATACCGGCGCCAATTTCATGGCGACATTTGAAACCGGCACCATCGGCATGCAAGGTTCTGGTGGCTTTGCCATCTCGGCACTCAAGGCCAACCATCCTGAGATGAATTTCGGCATTGCGCCTCTGCCCGGGATCGAGGCGGGACAGAATTCGTCCTTTGTGGGCGGCGACGTGATCGCCATCCCGGCCGGTGCGAAAAATCCCGAAATCGCCACAAGTTTCATCACCTGGCAGTTGAGCGACGAGGCGCAGCTTGAAGGACTGGCGAAAAACCTGATCCTGCCATCGCGCAGCGATCTGGCCAACAATGCCTATTTTCAGGATGAGCCACGTTACATCACCACGGCCAAGGCGGTCGGCATCGGGCAGACGCCCTACGCCTTCCACTTCAATGACATGGTCAATGCCGATCAGAGCCCCTGGCTGACCATGCTGCAGACCGCCGTGTTCGATGGTGACATTGAGGGCGCCATCGAGGATGCGCGCGCCACCATGCTCGAAATTGCCGCCGAGTAATCGCGGCACGGGCGGCGGCCCTCCCTTTGCCGCCGCCCAATCCTTATCATTCCTGCCGGGGCCAGACCGTGTCAGCCATTCCCAATCGCCATCTGGGCCTGCTCTATGTGGCCCCTGCCCTGATCTTCGTCACCGCTTTCGTGCTGGTGCCATTCGGGCAGCTGATCTACCTGTCACTGACCGACACCTCACTGCTGGGCGGGGGCGACTGGGTGGGGCTGGCCAATTATGAAAAAGCGCTGGGCGACAAGGCATTCTGGCGGGCGCTGGGCTTCACCGCGAAATATACCATTGTCATTACCCCCATCCTGATGGGTCTGGGCTTCGGGCTTGCCCTGCTGACATCGCAGAACACGCCATTGCGGCTGCTGACGCGGGCCACGGTGTTTCTGCCGGTGGTGATCGGGCTGGGCACATCGAGCCTGCTCTGGTTCTGGCTGCTGGATCAGCAGGTGGGGCTGTTCAACAAGATACTGGTCGATCTGGGTCTGGTGGCCGATATGCCGGTCTGGTTCACCAAGGCAGATTCCGCCCTGATCGGGGTGATCATTTCGGTCACCTGGAAGGTGGTTGGCTTCGGCATGATCCTTTTCGTGGCAGCGATCCAGTCGATTAATGGCGAGGTGCTTGAAGCCGCCACCATTGATGGCGCCACCTATTGGCAGAAGGTCCGCCGTATCATCGTGCCGCTATCGATGCGAACCATTCTGCTGGTGACGCTGATTTCGGTGATCGGCTCGATCCTGGCGTTCGACCAGTTCTACATCATGACCGGGGGCAATCCGCGCGGGCAGACCTTCACCTCGGTCTATCTGATTTACCAGAGCAGCTTCATCAGCTTCAAACTGGGTTACGGGGCCGCACTGTCGATTATCCTGACCGCGATCATTCTGGTGTTCGCCGCCATCCAGGTCTTCATCACCAGCCGGAGTGACAGCCAATGAGCGGGATCCTGCAATATGGCACGTCGCTGCTGCGCGGGCGCAGTCTGGTGGTGGCGGCAATCTGCGTGCTGGTGATCACGCTGATGCTGGGGCCGATCTTTCTCAGCCTGATGGCATCGATCAAGCCACCGGCCGAGGCGTCGGCTTCCCCGCCCAACTATCTGCCGCAAAATCTGAGCCTGGAGAACTACCAGAAGGTGTTCGATTATCAGGCAGGGCTGATGACCTATGCCGGCAATTCGCTGCTGGTGGCCGGGATTGCCATCGTGCTGTGCCTGGCGCTGGCAGTGCCGGCTGGATACGGGCTGGCGCGCTTTCAACTGCCGGGCAAGGAGTTCCTGTTCGTGCTGATGCTGGCGCCGCTGATGATCCCCTATCAAGCCATCCTGATGCCGATCTATCTCAACTTTTCCAAGATCGGGCTGGCCAATTCGCATCTGGGGCTGGCCATCGTGCATGCAGTGCTGCAGTTGCCCTTCTCGATCTATCTGATGCGCAATGCCTTTGAGGCCATCCCGCGCGAGATCGAAGAGGCCGCCATGATGGACGGCGCGACCTCGTTCACCGTGCTGCGGCGCATCTTCCTGCCACTGGTTCTGCCCGGCATGGTGACCGTGACGCTATTCACCTTCATCAACTCCTGGAACGAGTTTCTGGCCGCGCTGATCTTCATGAACAAGGAGAGCGCGTTCACCATGCCCATCATGCTGGTGTCGGTGCGCTCGGGACGGTTGGGCGCTGTGGATTGGGGCGCGCTGCAATCGGGAGTCATCCTGTCGATTCTGCCCTGCATTCTGATCTATCTGTTGCTGCAGAAATACTATGTGTCCGGCTTCCTCAGTGGCGCGGTCAAATAGGAGACGGGGCAGCATGACCGACAAGACCAACATCGAGACGGGCGCCGAGCGCTATCCGGAGCGCGCTACCATTCGCGACGTGGCGGCTCGCGCCGGTGTGTCGATTGGCACAGCGTCCAAGGCGCTCAACGACAATGGACGGCTCAAGCAGGAAACACGCGACAAGGTCATCGCGGCCGCCCAGGAACTGGGGTTCCGGCCCAATGCCATGGCGCAAAGCCTGCACCGGACCAAATCGATGACCGTTGGCATCCTGACCACTGACAGTGTGGGCCGCTTCACCTTCCCGATTTTCGAGGCGCTCGAAGAGCGGCTGGCCGAGCACGGCATAGCGGTCTTCATGTGCAATGCGACCGAAGATCCAGCGCGCGAAAAGCAGCATATCGACCAGCTGCTGGGCAAGCGGATTGACGGGCTGGTGGTGACGGCACGGCGCATGGACCGGCGCCCGGCCATTGCCGTGCCGGGCAAGACCATGCCGGTGATCTATGTGTTCTCGCAGACGGACGATCCTGATGCGCTGTGCCTGGTACCCGATGACTATGGCGGGGCCGTATTGGGGGTGGAGCACCTGATTGCCGGCGGGCGCAAGCGCATTGCCCATATCACCGGGCCTGAGCGTTTTGAGGCCGTGACGCTGCGTCAAAATGGGTTTGCTGACGCCCTGAGCAAAGCAGGATTGCCACAGATTGGGGGCTTTTACCGCAATGGCCAATGGTCCGAGCAGTCGGGACGCGAAGCGGTGGCCGAACTGTTCGACGGCGAGCAAACCCATCCAGACGCGCTGTTCTGCGGCAATGACCAGATCGCCCGCGGCGCCACCGATGCGCTGCGCGAGCGCGGCCTGCGGGTGCCGCAGGATGTGGCGGTGGTCGGTTTCGACAATTGGGACGTGATGGCATTGGCAGCGCGACCGCCACTGACCAGCGTCGACATGAATTTGCGCGCGCTGGGGCGCGCGGCTGGCGAGCGACTGATCGCCATGATCGCCGGGGAGCGCCTCAAGGGCGTCGAACGGCTGCCCTGTTCACTGGTGGTTCGCCAATCGTCGGACCCCGGCAATTCCAAAAAGACGACCGAGGAGAATCAATCATGAGCCGCTATGCCCCCGTCAACTTTCCCGACGTCAAACTGGAGGGCCAGTTCTGGCATGAGCGGCTCGAAACCGTTCTGACGCGGACCATCCCCAGCCAGCACAAAAAGCTGAGCGAATATACGATCCTGGATTCGCTTAAGCTCAAACAGCCACCGCCACCCTTGCGCTTTCCGCGCCACGCCAACGGGTTCACCGTTCAGGTGTTCTGGGACAGCGATATCGGCAAGTGGATTGAAGCGGCCAGCTATGCGCTGGCACATCGCCGGGATGAAGATATCGAAGCCAAGATCGAGGCTATTGTCGATGATTTTGAGACGGCGCAGGCGCCCGATGGCTACCTCAATTGCTGGTATCTTGGCCATGAGCCAGACAAGCGCTGGACCAATCTGCGTGACAATCACGAGATGTATAATGCTGGCCATTTGCTCGAAGGCGCGATTGCCTATTTCCAGGTAACCGGCCGCCGGCGCTGGCTCGACATCATGGAGCGCTATCTCGAGCACATCTATTCGGTTTTCGGTACTGGCCCGGGGCAGAAGCGCGGCTATGACGGGCATGAGGAGCTCGAGCTGGCGCTGATGAAGCTGTACTATCTGACGCGCGACAAGAAGCATCTCGATTTCGCCACCTATCTGATCAACGAGCGCGGCCAGCAACCACCGCATTTTTTCGACGTCGAACGCGAAGCGCGGGGCGATGCAGAAAAGCAGCAGCGCTATGTGCAGGGCAATTACGAATACAGCCAGAGCCACAAGCCGGTGCGCGAGCAGGACAAGGTTGTCGGCCACGCGGTGCGCGCGATGTATCTCTATACAGCCATGGCGGACCTTGCGGCCGAGATCGGTGACGCCGATCTCAAGCGTGCCTGCGAGGTGCTGTGGGACGATGTGATGGAGACCAAGATGTATGTGACGGCGGGCCTGGGCCCCTCGGCACAGAACGAGGGCTTCACCCATGATTTCGATCTGCCCAATCAGACGGCCTATGCCGAGACCTGTGCGTCGGTAGCCCTGATTTTCTGGGCCCAGCGCATGCTGCATCTGGACCTCGATGGCAAATATGCCGACATCCTTGAACTGGCAATGTTCAATGGCGCGCTGAGCGGGCTGAGCCGGGATGGGGAGCAGTATTTCTATGCCAATCCTCTTGAGAGTGACGGCACGCCGACCCGTTGGGACTGGCACACCTGCCCGTGCTGCACGATGAATGTCAGCCGGCTGGTGGCCTCGGTGGGCGGATACTTCCTCTCTACCGCGCAGGATGGCGTGGCGTTCCACCTTTATGGCGGGATCGATACCGAGGTCGAGATTGCCGGCACCATGGTCGCGCTGCGTGAGATCTCGACCTATCCCTGGAGCGGGGATATCCGGATTGAAGTTGATCCCAAGGTGCCAACGACGTTCGACCTGAAGCTGCGCATTCCAGGCTGGTGCGAAGGCGCCAAGGTGTCCGTCAATGGCAATGCCGTGGACGTCTCGGCGGCAGTCGATGGCTATCTGACCATCAACCGTGACTGGTTCGAGGGCGATGTAGTGACCATGGAGTTGCCCATGCCGCCGGTCCGGCTTTATGCCCATCCCGGCGTGATCATGGATGCGGGCCGGATTGCACTCAAGCGCGGTCCGTTGGTCTATTGCGTCGAGGAAGCCGACAATCCAGGCGGGCGCGTGCAGCGGCTCAAGCTGCCCCGGGATGCCCAGCTCAAGACAGAGAAGCGTGCCGATCTGTTTGATGGCGTTGTGACCCTGAAGGCCGATGCCCTGGCAATCAAGGAAGGTGACTGGCAGGCGTTATATCGCACCGACCCACCGCAGGATGAAAAGGCGACGCTGACCGCGCTGCCCTACTACCTGTGGGCCAATCGCGGACAGGGATCGATGGTGGTCTGGGTGCCTGAAGTGCAATAGGCGAACAAAACCGGCGCTCCCGCAAGGGAGCGCCGGCGTGCAATGATCAGGTGATCAAAAGCGCTTGGCGCGGGTTAGATCCAGTATGGAGCCACACCGTAATAGTCATAGACGCGACGGCCGTTATCGGCAGTCCAGAAGTTCTCGTCGCCGTCATATTTTGGCGCGCCCTCCAGCTGCTGCTTGGTCACATCGACCTGATAGCCGCCGAGGTCCTCCACATAGTCCAGTTTGGACCATGGCAGCGGGTAATGGTCGTGGCCGATACCGAAGAAGCCGCCAAAGCTGAGCACAGCGTAGGATACCTTGCCGCCGCGCTTCTCGACGAGAATGCGCTCGATTGAGCCGATGTGCTCGCCGCTTGGATCGTAGACCTTGGTGCCCTCAACCTTGTCGGATGCGATGAGATCGTGGGTTTCCTTGACGTCTGCATTTTGGTCGCGAATGTCATCGTAAGCCATTTTACGAACTCCTCTTGGTTGCGTGTGACCGGCTAACGTGACGGTGCGCCGCGAAGTTCCACGATCGAAAAATGTGATCGGGGCGGTGCTTTAGGTGTGGAACCAAAGGCCGCTGTAATGCGCGACCCAAGCCCGCCAGCGGAACCGCGACACGCCTATGGCGTTTACTGATCATCGAACACGAAGGGGATCACCATGGTTTTTGATAGCCTGCGCGAGCGTATGGGAGGGCACGACAATCTCTCGCCCATGCAAATCGCCCACAACACGCTCTTCACCGCCAAAGAGAAAATCGACCTGCTGCACCAGCTCAAGGCCGAAGTCACCAGTGCCAATGCCAATGGCAACGATGTCGGCTTCAGCGCGGACGAGATCGACGCTGCCATCGCCGAAGTGCGGCAGGGCGCCGAGAATGACGTTGGTGCCGACACCGTCCTGAAAGGGGATTTCTGATGGCTACTGCTCCAAAACAACCGGCGGCCAATGCCGCCCGCGTCGATGCCTTGATCGACGAGAATGGCGCGCGTCTTGACGTACCCGACAACTCACCACTCAAGGTGGCGCGCGAACACGAAGCGACCGTGGGATCGACCGGCCCAACCAATTGGTGGCTCTACGGTCTGATCGGTCTGGCGATCGTCATCGCGCTGCTGTTCTTGATGCAGATCCTGACAGGGGCGCCCGGCACAGATGTGCACTCGGGGACGCCTGTCTCGGCACCTGTTGTCGAACCAGCCATCCCGACACAATAAAAAAGCGCGGCTCAATGGCCGCGCTTTTCCGTATCGATGATCTAACTGATCAGCCCTTATTGATAGGCGCGATCTGGATTTCCACGCGACGGTTCTGGGCACGGCCCTGCTCGGTTGCGTTGGAAGCGATCGGGCTCGTTTCGCCCTTGCCTTCAATATAGAAGCGGCGCTGATCGATACCCTGATTGGCCAGAATTGTCGCGACGGAAACGGCACGACGCTGGCTCAGGCTGAGATTGTAGGCGTCGTCGCCCTGACTATCGGTGTGGCCGTAGACGTCGATGATCGACTTGTCGAACTTCTTGAGCACCAGGGCAACCGACACCAGGGTCGAGTTGAACTGCGGCTGAACATTGGACTGGTCGGTGGCGAAGGTGATGTTGGATGGCATGTTCAGAATGATGTTCTGACCAACACGGGTCACCGAAACGCCGGTGCCCTGCAGCTGTGCGCGCAGCTCGGCTTCCTGCTGATCCATATAGGCGCCAATGCCGGCGCCGGTCAGACCGCCAACACCTGCACCGATCAGGGCACCAACGCGAGGATCGCCGCCAACGGCTGCGCCAACAAGCGCACCAGCAAGAGCGCCGCCGCCCGTGCCGATCAGCGCGCCGCCAGTGGTGTTGGAAAGCTGGGACTGGCCCGTGTACGGATTGGTGGTGGTGCAGGCGGTCAGCGCCAGCGTCGCGGCAAGCGCAACAAAAATCTTCGACTTCATAGAATATCCCCCTGAAGGATTCGGTTTGGTGGCCTGTAGGTGCCCCCTGAATACGGCAGGATGGTGATGAACGAAAGAGCCTGAACAGTTGATGAACGGGATCAGCTGTTGGCCCAGCCGCCATCGACAAGAAATTGCTGGGCTGAAATCATGGCGCTGTCGTCGGCTGCAAGGAACAAAGCCATGCGCGCAACGTCATCGGGATAGATGTGACCCGCCAGCGCCTGCGCGTCCGAAATGCCCTTGAGCGCGGCTTCATCAAGCCAGTGCTCAAGCTGTCGTTCGGTGACGATGGCGCCGGGAACCAGCGAGTTGACACGGATGCCGGACTTGCCCAGCTCGCCCGCCATGGCCCGGGTCAGACCGTGGGTGGCAGCCTTGGCGGTTTCATAAACCGGCAGCTCAGGCGTCATGACCATCCAGCTGATCGAGCCGGTATTGATGATGGAGCCCTTGCCAGCCTTGATCATGCCCGGCGCCACGGCCTGAATGGCAAAGAAAGCGTGCTTGAGATTGACCGCCATGCGGTCATCCCAATAGGCGGGCGTCACTTCTGCCCAGTCATGGCGCTGATCGTGGCCAGCGTTGTTGACCAAAACCAGGGCATCGCCATGGGCTGCGGCAAAATCGGCGATCGCAGCCTGATAGGCCCCAGTATCGGTAATATCGCAGTCTGCGAACTTGACCGTTTGTCCACTATTGGTGAGTTCAGCGGCCAGAGCCTGGCCCGCCTCGCGCGCAATATCGACAAAGCCGACCCTGGCGCCCTGAGCCGCAAAATTGCGGACGAGCGCTGCGCCGATTCCCGACGCGCCGCCTGAAATGACAACCGGCATGCCTGTCAGGCTGGGGTAGTTGGCAAATTCGGTCATGATGGCTCCCGGTGTTTATCGCCCCCGATCTAGCGCGCACTGGTCGGGGCGACAAGCGCGGGAGGCGGGCGATCAAAGTGTCGGGAGACGGCTGACTTCTGCTGCCTGCGAGCTTCTGGCACATTGGCAGCGCGGGCTTTGCAGTTTAGAACGAGTCTCATGTTGATGGTCCAAATCGTGGGCCTCGACATTTCGGCGCGGCAAGCAGCGAGAGATTGACGTGGGTCAATGCACCAGCTGCCGCAGCTTATATGGCTAGTCGAGATCGGACGCCGACCTGTCCGCGACAGACAAAAGGACGTTTCGATGGACTATCGCGGCATATTCGAAGATGCGGTTGATACGCTACGGGCGGAAAAGCGCTACCGGGTCTTTGCTGACCTCGAGCGGGTTGCGGGCCATTTCCCCAAAGCCATCTATCGCGACGATGCCGACAATGAGCGCGACATCACGATCTGGTGCTCCAATGACTATCTGGGCATGGGCCAGCACCCCAAGGTGATCGGCGCGATGCAGGAGACCGCAGGCAAGCTTGGCGTTGGTGCCGGCGGCACGCGCAATATTTCGGGCACCAATCGCCCGCTGGTCGAGCTTGAGCGTTCGCTCGCCGACCTGCATCGCAAGGAAGCGGCGCTGGTGTTCACATCGGGCTTTGTGTCCAATGAAGCGGGCATTTCGACCATTGCCCGGCTGCTGCCGGACTGCATCATCTATTCGGACCAGCTCAACCACGCCTCGATGATTCAGGGTGTGCGTCAGTCCGGCATGCAGAAGGTGATCTTCCGCCACAACGACGTGGCCCATCTGCGTGAACTGCTCAGCCAGGTCGATCGCAAACGGCCCAAGTTGATCTGCTTTGAATCCGTCTATTCGATGGATGGCGATATCGCCCCGATCAAGGAAATCTGCGATCTGGCCGAAGAGTTCGGCGCCCTGACCTATATCGACGAAGTGCACGCCGTTGGCATGTACGGCCCCCGCGGCGGCGGCATGGCCGAGCGTGATGGCCTGATGGACCGGATCGACATCATCGAAGGCACTCTGGCCAAGGGCTTTGGCACCATGGGCGGCTATATTGCCGCCAACAAGGCGATCATTGATGCTGTGCGCTCCTATGCGCCCGAGTTCATCTTCACCACCGCCCTGCCCCCAGCGCTGTGCGCTGCTGCCCGGGCGTCTATCGAGCACCTCAAGGTCAGTGGCCATGAACGCATGATGCAGCAGCGTCAGGCACGCGTGACCAAGGCTATTCTGGCCGATGCCGGCCTGCCGGTGATGGACACCGAAACCCATATCGTGCCGTTGATGGTGGGGGATGCGCGTCAGTGCAAGGCGGCCAGCGACATGCTGCTGGAAAAGCACAACATCTATATCCAGCCGATCAATTATCCCACCGTGCCCAAGGGAACCGAGCGCCTGCGGATCACTCCGACACCGCTGCATACCGATGAGATGATCTTCGAGCTGCGCCACGCGCTGGTCAGCGTCTGGACCAGCCTGGAACTGCCGCGCGAGCGGGCCGATGCCCGGATCACGGCGAGCAAGCTCACCTCGGGCGATCTGACACTGCCCACCGTCGGCGGGTAGTTTTCGGCGCGATCAGGCAGCTCAGCTGGTCAGGACGATCCGCATCAGATCGGCCGTGTTGCGGGCGCCGAGTTTTTCCATGACCCGGGCGCGGTGCACCTCAATGGTGCGCGGCGAAATCCCCAGCGCACGACCGGCTTCCTTGTTGGACTGGCCATTGGTGATCAATTGCAGCACTTCGCGTTCGCGCGGGGTGAGTTGTTGAAAGCCGCGTACCTCAACAGCGCGGCGCCCACCCTGCATGCCGTTCAAATGCACATCCTGGCAGAGTGCCTCGCGGATGTCGGTCAGCAGATGCTCGGTATCGATGGGCTTGCTGATGACATCGGAGGCGCCGATTTTCATGGCGGTGACGGCGGCTTCAAGCTGTGGATAATCGGCCAGCATGAAAACCGGCGTTCCCGTTCCCATCGACTTGACCCGCCGCAACAGGCTTAGCCCGCTCTCCTCGCCCAGCCTGAGATTGAGCACCACGACATCGGGTTTTCGCCGTTCAAGCCCAATCAGAAAATGGGCGGCCTCCACCGAGAAGGTGGTCTGAAACCCCTCGAGCCGGAACAGCACGCTGAGTGCCTCGCATGTGGCCGGATCGGAATCGACGATGTGCACCAGCCGATCGCGGTTGAGTGAAGACCGATAATGGATGTTGTCGCTCATCTTGCCCCCTGCCCTGGCAAACTTGCTTCAAACCGACACCGCTCCAACGATGCGTTTGCGCTGGTAGTTTGCACTAAGGGTTCCCGCTCGCCGATACGGACTATACGTAGGCGTTGCTACCTACTATAGGTTTATTTGCCTATTTCTGATCTGTCAATGGACTATGTTCCTACCTTGTAGGCGCGAAAAAGGCCAGCCCGGAGGCTGGCCTGATCGACTTACTTCTTGCGCAGTGCGTCGCGAATTTCGGTCAGCAGCACCTCTTCCTTGCTCGGCGCCGGCGTGGCCGCAACTGGTTCGGCAGCGGCTTCGCGCTTCATCGAGTTGATACCCTTGACCACCATGAACAGCACAAAGGCCACAATGGTGAACTTGACCACAGCGTTGATGAACAGGCCGATATTGAGTGTGGCGATACCAGCTTCCTGAGCAACGGCAAGCGATGGCACAGCAATGTTATCCGGGTTGGAGAGCACGAAGAACAGGTTCGAGAAGTCGATGCCACCCAGGATCAGACCGATCAGCGGCATGAACACGTCGTCAACCAGCGAAGACACAATGGCACCGAACGCTGCGCCAATAATCACACCGATCGCCAGATCGACCATGTTGCCCTTGATGGCAAAGTCCCGAAATTCTTTAAACATTGGTAGCCCCTTTTGTTGTGTTCCGCCTTTCCCCAGGCGGCCCGCACGACCCGCGGGTAAGTAGCATTGATGAGTGATGGGTCAAAAGCAATGACCCGCGGGTTGTTCTTGCGCAGGTTTGCGAGGGGGCAGATAGTCCGGAATATCCCCACAAAGGTCGCCTCTCGCCCATGCCGCCAAACAGCCTTGCCCCAACCACCAGCCTGAGCCAGGCAATCGACCACATTCCGCAGGGCATAGCCGTGTTTGATGCCAGCCTGCGACTGGTAACGTCCAATGCGCGGTACAATTCGCTGCTTGAAGTGCCCGAAGTCCTGCAAAAGGTCGGCACGCCGCTGTTCGACATCGCGCTCTATCTGGGGGATCGCGGGGATCTGGGCGATGGCGACGCGGCGCGTCTGGCCATAGAGCGGATCAACATGCTGACCTCTTCACCCGTCACAGTGACACAGCGACGGGGCAATGGGGGGCAGACACTGGAGTTTCATTCCAGCCGATTGCCCGATGGCGGCCTGGTCATTGCCTTTGCTGATGTCACAGCGCGGGTCAAAGCCGAGCGCGAACTGGAACGGGTCAATCTTTCGCTCGAAGCGCGTGTTGCCGAACGCACGGCAGCGCTGACGCGGGTCAATACCGAGCTTGAAAGCGCCCGCGCCAAGGCCGACGCGGCCAATCATGACAAGACGCGGTTTCTGGCTGCGGCCAGCCATGACCTGCTGCAGCCGCTCAATGCAGCGCGACTCTATACCTCGACCCTGATCGAGCGGGCCAAATCAACGGGACTGGCGGAACTGGCCAATTCGATCGAAGCGTCACTGACGGCAGTGGAAGACATCATGTCGGCGCTGCTGGACATTTCGCGCATCGATAGCGGGGCACTCAAACCCGCTCCTGTGCCGGTCGCTGCGCGCGACATGCTGAAGCGGATCGAGGTGGAGTTTGGCCCCATGGCACGCGAGCGCAATATTACGTTGCGCATCGTGCCGAGCAAAAGCTCGGTGCTGGTGGATCGCTCCCATGTGGGTCGCATCGTGCAAAATCTGGTGTCGAACGCGATCAAATACACCAATCCGGGCGGCAAGGTGCTGGTCGGGTTGCGCCGTCGCGGCAATCGCATGCGGCTTGATGTAATCGACACCGGTATCGGCTTCAACAAGGACCAGCACCGGCTGCTATTCGCCGAATTTTCGCGGCTGGAGCGGGGCGCCCGCATGGCACAGGGGCTGGGGCTGGGGCTGTCGATCGTGCAGCGTCTGGTGACCGCCCTTGGGCTGACCATGGAACTGGATAGCAGCGAGGGACGCGGATCGCGGTTTTCGCTGTTCCTGCCGCTGACCCGGACAATCCGTCCGACGGCCGAGATGGGGCCTGCGCCGGCTGAAACCAATTTCGGCACGCTGGGGCTCAAAGTGCTGTGTGTGGATAATGAGCGCGCCATCATCGAGGCCATGGAAGGGCTGCTGCGCCATTGGGGATGCGATGTTCGCAGTGCGCTATCGCTCAAGCAGATCGACAAGGAACGCCTGCTCGAGGGCTGGTATCCCGATCTGGTGCTGATGGACTATCACCTCGATCAGACCTCGGGGCTCGATGCCATTGAATGGCTACGGCACAATGTGGGTGGACATTTGCCGGCGGCGCTGGTGACGGCGGACCGCAGCCCAGCGGTGCGGGCACTGGCCGAGGAGCGCAGCATTGCGGTGGTGACCAAGCCGGTCAAGCCGGCAGCGCTGCGGGCGGCAATCAGTGGGCTGGCCAATCAAAGCCGCAGTCCCGGCGGCCGAAGCAGCTAGGCAGCGGGGCTGAACAGCCCGGCCTTACGACGTTCAAGCGCCCACCAATAGATCACGCCTCGGGCGATGAACCAGCTGTGCAGCGCCAGCCACAGCCCCCAATTGCCCAGCAATGGCTGCGCCACCAGCGCCACCGTCAGGAACACCACCAGCGAGATCACCATGCCATTGCGCATGGTGGCGTTGAGCGTGGTGCCAATCAGTATGCCGTCATAGACAAAGGCGGGCATGAAGGTGACGGTGCACAGCGCGGCGATGGGCAGATAGGTCAGGGCATAGGCCTGGACTTCGGCATTGGTGGTCATCACGCCAATAATCAGCGGGCCGGAAAAATACCAGGCCAGTCCCATGGAGACGGTCAGCACCAGACCCCAGACAAAGCTCAGTCCATAGGCCTGATCAAAGGCCGGACGCCAGTTGGCGCCCACGGCCTTGCCGGTCAATTGCTCGGCGGCCTGCGCCACCCCATCAAGGAAGAACGATACGACCATGAGCAGGTTGAGCAGCACAGCATTGGCTGACAGGGCCACCTCCCCCATGCGCGCGCCCTGCGCAGCAAACCAGGCATAGGCTCCCATCAGGGCTGCCGAGCGGATCATCAGATCGCGGCTGAGCCCGAACATGCGTTGCAGCGCCGTAGTATCGAGCAGTTCGATGCGCGGTGCCCGATCAAGCAGACGGCGCAGGCCACCATAGTGGCGCACCAGCAGAATCAAGCCGAGCACGGCAGCAATGGTGCCGCCCAGCACAGTGCCCAGGGCCACCCCACGCACGCCCATGCCAAAGCCGAACACCAGCACAATGCTGGCCACAATATTGATGCCATGCAGCAGGATCTGCAGCATCATCCCGGTCGCAGCGGCGGCACGCCCATAGAACCAGCCGAGCAGGCACTGGTTGATCATCACCACCGGGGCGGCCCAGATACGAACGAAGAAATACTCGCTCAATGCAGCGCTGACGCCGGGCCCGGGCGCCAGCAACGCCTGGCTGGCCCAGTGCAGCGGCACGGCCAGCGCAATCATGCCCAGACCGATGATAACGGCCAGCACCAAGGCGCGGCTGACGTGGAGCAGGCCGTCGCGCGGATCGCGTGCCCCGACCGCCTGTGCGGTCAGACCAGCAGTGCCGATGCGCAGGAAATAGGTCATCGAAAAGATGACATCAAAGATCAGGGCACCCAGCACCAGACCACCGAGCAGGCCGGCATCACCCAACCGGCCAATGACGGTGATATCAACAATGCCGACAAGCGGCTCGGTGATGAAGGCCACAGAGGCCGGAACGGCTATCTTCCACACATCTGCATGGCGCACGACAAAGGGGTGTTGCGGACGGGCGCCGGTGGTCATGGTGGGGCTCGCAGACTCATTGGTCGGTGATCAGGGAGATCACCACATCTGCACGGTCCTGCGACAGACAGACAAGATCATAATTGGGCAGGTCGTTACGCTCGATATGGGCGCGGTTGCGCTCTTCGCTGAACAGGCCTTCCTCGCCATGCCGCTTGAGCAGTCTGGTTTGCACCAGATCACGCGGCACATCAATGAAGACGGCGTAGTCCAGCAAGGGCCGGGCGCCGGCAAACGGACCTTCGCTGAGCAGCAGATAGTTGCCCTCCACAATCAGCACGCGAACTTCGGCCGCAACGGTGAAGGCCTTTTCGACGACATCTTCGATCTTGCGGGAGTAGCCGGGGCCACTGACTTCCTGCTTTGCCGATTTGAGGTGGTGCAGGAAGCTGACGAACTCGGCGCCTTCGAAGGTATGCGGCGCCCCCTTGTAGTCGGTTTGCCCCATGGCCTCGAGCTTGGCGTGCTTCATGTGGAAGCCATCCATGGGGATCAATTGGGCGCTACCGGGATGGGTGGCATTGAGCATGGTCACCAGTTCAGCGGCGAGCGTGGACTTGCCGGTGCCCGGACCACCAGCGATGCCAATCATAATGCGGGCGTGAGCCTTGGATTCCATTTCGAGGATATGGGGCACCAGACGCGACAGGGCCTGCTGCGGGGTGAGGTTGAGGTGCTCGGGGGCCATCAGCCTTTCCTCGTCAGTCGGATCAGCAGCCAGATGGGCACAACCAGAGCGGCGCCGGTGAGGATATAGCCGCCCAGGCTGCGGAACACACCAGCACCATCGCGCAGGGCTTCGCGGAACAGCTCGATTGTGCCGCGCACGATCTGCTGGGCATCGACACCAAAGACCGACATGAGAAAACCAACCAGCAGCGAGAGCAGAACGAGCCGGACAATCACCTTGCCCGGCCGGTCCCCGAGCAGGCGTTCGAACCTGGGTCGATCATACTCGCTGCGTGATGGATCACTCATAATTGCTCCGGCTGTCTATTGTGCGTTGAGTGACCATATAGTGAGTTTTGTGATTTGCAGAAGCCTTCCGCGCTTCTGGCGGAGCTTCGATTTGGCTGAACTGCCTGCCATCATCGCCGACTGGTTTGCCACCAAGTGCTGGGCACCACGGCAGCACCAGCTTGATGTTCTGGAAAGCTGGCAGGCAGGCGCCTCGGCGCTGCTGATTGCGCCCACCGGCGCGGGCAAGACACTGGCGGGTTTTCTGCCCAGCCTGACCGATCTGGTCCAGAGCGATCATGACGGGTTGCACACGCTCTATATCTCCCCGCTCAAGGCGCTGGCGGTGGATGTGCAGCGAAATCTGACCGGCCCGATCGACGAGATGGGTCTCAAGATCAAGGTCGAGACCCGCACCGGGGATACACCGGCCAGCAAGCGTGCCCGGCAAAGGGCAAAGCCGCCGCATATCCTGCTAACCACCCCGGAACAGCTGTGCCTGTTGATCAGCCACCCGCATGCCGAGCTGTTCTTCGGTTCGCTCAAGCGCATAGTGCTCGACGAGCTGCACGCCCTGGTGACCTCCAAACGCGGCGAATTGCTGTCGCTGGCGCTAGCGCGCATTGCCACGCTGGCACCCGATCTGCAGATCACCGCGCTCAGCGCCACGGTGGCGCGACCAGACCTGTTGCGGGACTGGATCGCGCAGCCGGTTTCGGGCAAGCCAACCCATTTGCTGGAAGCTTCGGGTGGCGCGCCGCCCGTGCTCAAAATCCTCGAAACCGAACAGCGCCTGCCCTGGGCAGGGCATTCGGCGAATTACGCCCACGCCGAACTCTATGAGACCATCAAGCGGCATCGCACCACGCTGTTGTTCGTCAATACGCGCAGTCAGGCCGAACTGCTGTTTCAGGGGCTGTGGGCGGTCAATGAGGAATTACTGCCCATTGCGCTCCATCACGGCTCATTATCGGTTGAGCAACGCCGCAAGGTCGAGACCGCCATGGTTGCGGGCACGCTCAAGGCGGTGGTGTGCACCTCCACCCTTGATCTGGGCATTGACTGGGGTGATGTCGATCTGGTGGTGCAGGTGGGGGCGCCAAAGGGCAGCTCGCGCATGCTGCAGCGCATTGGCCGCGCCAACCACCGGCTGGACGAGCCATCCAAAGCCATGCTGGTGCCGTCCAACCGCTTTGAGGTGCTCGAATGCGAGGCGGCGCTGGAGGCCGTCGCCGAGCGCCATCAGGACAGCGAAGACCCGGTCAATGGCGGCTATGACGTGTTGGCGCAGCATATTCTGGGTATGGCCTGTGCCGCGTCGTTTGCGGCAGACGATCTTTATGCCGAAATACGGCTCGCCTGGCCCTATCGTGATCTGGAACGCAGCCAGTTCGACCGCGTGCTCGAATTCGTGGCCACGGGTGGTTATGCGCTCAAGGCCTATGAGCGTTATGCCCGCCTCAAGCTGACCGAAAACGGCACCTGGCGCGTGGCCAATCCGCAGGTGGCCCAGCAATATCGACTCAATATCGGCACCATTATCGAAGAGCCGATGGTGCGGGTGCGACTGGTGCGATCGCGTGGCTTCAAGAAAGGCCAGTCCAAGAGCCCCATCGGGGCGGGCGGGCGCGTGCTGGGTGAGATGGAAGAGTATTTCTTCGGCACGCTGCTGGTGGGCGACACCTTCATGTTTGGCGGCGAGATCGTGGCCTTTGAGGGCATGCGCGACAATGAGGCTTTCGTGTCGCGGGCGCAGGCGACCAATCCCAAGATACCATCCTATATGGGCGGCAAGTTTCCGCTCTCGACCTATCTGGCCGACCGGGTACGGCGGATCATGGATACGCCGGCAGACTGGGCCAAGCTGCCCGAGCAGGTGCGCGACTGGCTGGCTTTGCAGCGCGACGTGTCGGTGATGCCCAAGCGCGACAGCCTGCTGGTCGAGACCTTTCCGCGTGGGGCACAGAACTATCTGGTGTGCTACCCGTTTGAGGGTCGGCTGGCGCACCAGACGCTGGGCATGTTGCTGACGCGGCGGCTGGAACGATCACGGGCGCGGCCGCTGGGCTTTGTCGCCAGCGAATATGCGCTGGCGATCTGGGGACTGGGCGATCTGTCAGCTTTGATCCGCACCGAGCGGCTATCGCTGGACGAGTTATTCTCCGAGGACATGCTGGGCGATGATCTGGAAGCCTGGCTGGATGAATCGGCACTGATGAAACGCACCTTCCGCAATTGCGCGATCATTGCCGGGTTGATCGAACGTCGACATCCGGGCCGCGAGAAAAGTGGCCGGCAGATCACCATGAGCTCGGACCTGATCTATGACGTGCTCTATCAGCACGAGCCCGATCACATATTGATCCAGGCGACCCGTCGTGACGCGGCGCGGGGACTGCTCGATATTGAACGGCTGGGCGACATGCTGGCGCGCATTCGCGGCCATATCGTGCACAAGCCGCTGAACCGGATTTCACCACTTGCGGTACCGGTGATGCTCGATATCGGCAAGGAGCCGATTTTCGGCGAGGGGCGCGAATCGGCTATGGCTGATGCCGCAGATGAACTGATGCGTGAGGCGCTTGGGCAATCTTGAGCCAGGTCCAATATCAAGCCGAGATGACGGAGACACCGGTCTTGCGCTTTGCCGGCCATAATTTTGAACCCCTGCCTTCCGGCGCGCTGTACTGGCATAGCCGGCAGACGTTGCTGGTTGCCGATCTGCATCTGGAGAAGATGAGCAGCTTTGCCAGACGCGGGCAGATGCTGCCGCCTTATGATACCGGCATGACGCTTTCTCGGTTGGAGGCCGATCTGCGACGTACCGGCGCGCAGCGTCTGGTCTCGCTGGGTGACAGCTTCCATCGCGATGAGGGCACCACCACGCTCAGCGAGACGGACCGCGCACGGTTGGACCGGTTGACGGGGCTGGCGGAATGGCTCTGGCTGGCAGGCAATCACGATCCGCGCCCGCACGTACTGGGCGGACAGTGTCGAAACGAGGTTACGCTGGACGGGCTGGTTCTCACACACGAGCCGCGCCGAGGCACCGTTGGATTGATGGCGGGACATTTGCACCCGGCAGCCCATATCCAGATCGAAGGGCGCTCAACGCGTCGTCCGTGCTTCGTGCATGACAATCGGCTGATGATCCTGCCCGCCTATGGCGCCTCGACGGGGTCGATCAATATCCTGTCGGCAGCCTTTAACGGTCTGTTTCATCTGCCGGGGCTGGAAGTGACCATGCTGGGCAAGGATCGCACCTATCCGGTCAGTCCCAAGCGGCTGGTCCGCAACTGATCAGCGCTTGAACAGCACGCCACCAAGCCAGCCGGTAAACAAGGCCAGAATGACGCAGACCAGACCATAGAGCAGCGGCTGCTGCACGGCAGACAGGGCGATAAAGCGTTCAAAGCCAATCTTTCGCACCGAAAAACCCTCGGACTTCCGGGCGATAATTTCGCCCTGCTTGAAGACGTAGGTCAGCGCGATATAGGGCCCCGGCGGCGCATTGCTGGGCAGCGTCAGGCGGGCCGAATAGAAATTGTCGGACAGGAAATTGACGCCATTTTCCTGAATGCCGAACAGCCCCTCCTCGCGCATCAGCCGAACCAGTTGGGGGCTGAAAACAGCAGTTTTCCACCAGTCGGCCGTACTTGTGGCCAGTGTCAGGGCCTCGGGCAGGATGGCGTTGGCCGTCAGGGTGGTGACGTCGGTAATGTCCGTCAGTTTGTCGCTGGAGAGCACATGGAAGTAGCTGGGGAAGTTGTCGAATTCGACCTGATCGGTGTTCAACCAGATACCGAAATTGTGGGTTTTTTCGCGCGCGACACGGTTCTGTGTCGGCCCCAGCACCACGACCACAACGTGGAAGGGGCCGGTGACAAACTTCTGATCGGAGCCAGCATCTGGCGCAATGGTGCCGAAGAAGGTCATCCTCTCGCCATCAAAGCTGGAGGTGATCTCGACGCTATCATTGGAGAGCTGGGAAACGAGGCGCTCGGCATGCGCTGAGGAGATCAGCAGCGTTGTCAGGATCGCGATGACAAGAAACCGGATCATTGGCTACCTCCGACCACCGCCATGCTGAACACGTCAGCTGGGGTGAGGATCAGCGAAACACCAAAGCGGATCGCCACGGCCAGAACGAGCAGCGCCAGCAGGCCGCGCAATTGCTCGCCTCGCAGATACTTGCCGGCCGATGCGCCGAACTGGGCGCCGGCGGTGCCGCCCACCATCAGGCAGAAGGCGAGCAGAATATCGACGCTCTGACTCTGCACGGCATGCAGGATGGTGGTCGCGGCCATCATGGCAACCACCTGCGCCAGCGAAGTGCCGATGACAATGCTACCGGGCACACGCAGCAGATAGACCAACGCGGGCACCATGATGAAGCCACCGCCAATGCCCAACAGCGAGCCAACGAAGCCGATAAACAGCCCAATCAGCAGGACAGGCAGCACACTGATATAAAGGCGCGACTTCTTGAAGCGCACGCGTAGCGGCAGACCGTGAATCCAGTTGTGCTGATTGGGCAGGCGTTCGCGCACCACCACGCCCTTGCGTGACTTGAGCAGCGAGCGCGCCGACTCCACCAGCATCAGCGTACCGACCGAACCGAGCAGCACCAGAAAGCCAACGGAAATGACCACATCGAGCTGACCGGCATCGCGCAGCATGTCAAACGCAGCCACGCCACCAATGGCACCCATAATGCCGGAAATAATCAGATACAGAGCGAGATGAAGGTCTATGCCGCCGCGTCGATAGTGTCCGAGGGCGCCAGAAGTCGATGCCGCGACGACCTGGCCGGTTACCGAAGCAACAGCGACAGGTGCGGGAACACCAGAGAAAATCAGCAAGGGAGTCAGCAGGAAACCACCGCCGACCCCAAACAGGCCCGACAGGAATCCGACTGCCCCTCCGATCCCCACGAGAAAGAAGAGGTTCACGGAAAGTTCGGCGATCGGCAGATAGATCTGCAAGACCCTGGTTCCGTTCGAAACAACTACATCGCAACGACCCTACAGGATCGTCCGTCAACAATAAGTCAAAGGCTCCCACCTTTTACAGGCAGGAGCCCCACTATTTTTGCGCTGTATGGCGCATAAGGCACACAGTCAGAATACGCTTTGATGTCAGACCGGCTGACTGCCCAGAACGGCGAGCAGACGCGGGTTGATCACGCCGGTTTCACTCATGCCGGTGCCCCGCTCGAATGTGCGAATGGCTTCGGCAGTCTTGGGACCAACCAGACCGTCAGGGGTGCCGATGTCAAAGCCCAACTTCGCCAGCGCCATCTGCACCTTGGTGATCACTTCACGCGAGGTGATGGGTTCGCCGGCCACGAACTTGTCGGACCACGTCCCGATGGGCGCAAAATTGGCAGCCAGGTTGATCGGTGCTGACTTCCAGGCAGCCACCTCGGCCCCGACGCGGCTGACGGCTTCTGCGCTGAGCGACTTGGCGATATCTTCGCGTGCCTTGGCAGCGTCGGCGTCGCCCCCAAGGGCAGCCAGGGAGAACCATTTATAGGACTGCTCGAAATCTTGGGTAACGCCAAGACCGCGGGCATAGAGCATGCCCAGATTGAACTGGCTGTCGGTCATGCCGCGTGCGGCCGCCTGGGCGAACCATTCGGCTGCAGTTTCAAAGGCCTGCTCGCCCATCTGCCCGCTGGCATAGAGTGCCGCCAGATTATGCATGGCCATGCGGTTGTCGGCATCGGCAGCGCGCTGATACCAGAGCTTGGCCAGTTCGAGATCTTTATCAACGCCGGTACCGGTCTCATAGAGATTGCCCAGGCGATACTGCGCGGGCACGAAACCCTGCGCTGCCGAGCGTTCATACCAGACGGCGGCTTCTTCATAGCTCTGATCGACAGCGCGACCTTCGCTAAAGATGGCAGCCACTTCGAACTGAGCCTTGGCGTCGCCATCGGCAGCGGCCTGACGCAGTTCAACTGGTCCGACGGATTCGGTCGGCAGATCAAAGGTCTCGGGAATGGTAATCTTGCCACCAATGCTGCCCGTAGTGGCGGGCACGTCACCCATGGCGCCGTTCGGGGCAAAGGTCGCGCCGTTGCCACCGGTACTGGCCAGCAGCGATGGCGGCATTGGCGTGGTGGCCACATTGGAGCGGCTGAAGCTGGACACGTTGGGGTTGATCGAGGCCGTCGCGGTATCATCGACCATATCGATGACGCGCGGCTCGGGCCGGACCAGCGATACGTCCTGCGATGCGGTTGGCTCACCAGCAGGCGCGGCAGGGGCCGCGGCGGGTGCGGGCTCTTCGACGGCTGCCTGTTGTGGCTGTGCAGGCGCCATGCGCTGCATGACCAGATTGAGGGCCAGCATGGAGACAGCCACCAGCGTAGCGGCCAGCAGCAGCGGCCTGCGGTGGCGCACCAGGAAATTGGGCTGCGTGTCTGTGTCGGGCTCGGCAGTCACGCCGGCCGAGGTGACGGCATCAACTGCGGGAGCCTTGGGCTCGGACTTGCCCAGACGGATCCGGCGCTTGGGCTTTTCGACCTTGGCTGGTTTCTCCGCCTTGGCAGGCTTTTCGACTTTGACTGGCTTTTCTGGGGTCGGCTTGACGTCCGGCTCGCGCAAGAGCGGCGCTGGCTCGGATGCCTTGTCGGGCATGAAGCGCGACAGGGCGCGGCTGATGACTGAGCCGCCGGCAACTTCAGGGACCGCAGTTTCGGCACGCGCACGCTGGGCGCGACGGGCGGCGGCCACGAAGGTGCTGGTACTGTTCTGGCTAGCCTGAGCTTCAGCGGGCGATACCGCAGGCGCAGACGACTTGAAGGACTCAGCGCCCGACGGGGAAAAGCTGGACTGCGGGCGCGGTGGACGCTCCACGCTGCCTGGATCAAAGGCGGGGCGGTCTACTGGCGTGGTTGCGGTTGGCTTTTCGACAAACGCAGCTGGGGCTTCTGGTCTTGCTGTCTGGGGCGGCGCCTCGGGCTCGTGTGCCATTGGCGGCGGCTGGGTAGCGCCAACCTTGGCAGCCAGAGCCGAGCGGACAGGGCCGGCATTCTTGAAGCCGGGATCAACCAGTGGTGCGTCATCGCCCGGATTGGCGGGCATGGCATCATCGTCGTCGTCAGACGGCGCAGTGCCCAGAGCAGACAGCATGGCTTCGAGCCGCTCGGCGCGGCTTTCTCCGGGCGCTTCAGTGGGCGGTGTGGTCAGACCAAAACTAGTCGAAGATCTGGTGGCTGGCTGGGCGGGTTGAATTTCAGCCGCAGTGGGCGCAGTCGGGGCGGATGCAGCCGCACGATTGGTGAGCACCGCTTCGAGCCGCGTCAGGCGCTCGGCGGTATCCTTGCCAGCTGTGTTGAACAGCGCCGTCATGCGCTCTTCTAGTGCATTCATGCCGTCGGGACTCATCCCGGCAGCAGCCGGGGTCGATTTGGCGACGGCCTGCGAGGTGCGTTCAGCAACCAGTTCGGCCAGGGTTTCGTAGTCGGGGGTTTTGCCAGCGCTCTTGATCATGCCGGCCAGGCGGTCTTCAATGCTCTTGAGGCTGTCCGGACCGAACATGGCGACTGGTGCGGGTGCCTTGCGGGTCAGGGCATCGCTGGTGCGCTCGGCAACCAGTGTTGCAACGGCCTCGATATCGGCGGCATCGCTGGAGTCCGAATAGAGCTTGGCCAGGCCATTGAGCTGGGCGCCGGTTTCATCCATGCGCTGCATCAGCAGCTTGAGCTGGCTTTCAACATTGGCGCTGTCTGCGGCCGGCTGGATGCGCTCGGAGAGGGCGCCAATCTGGCTTTCAATCCGGTCAAAGCGCGGCTCCATGCCCGAAAGCACAGCTTCGCGAAGGGCCGATACATCCTGCTTGAGACCAGCAACGTCGCCATTGGCGACCTCGAAATCGCCAATACGGGCGGCCAGGGCATCAACCTTGCTGATCAGCGCGCCAGGGGCCGCATCGCCATTGTGCATGGCCTGGGTAAAGGCGGCCATCTCGGCTGTCAGTCGTTCGAAGTCGCCTGAGGGCAGACCGATGTTCTTTTCGATGGAATCAATGCGGTCATAGACATTGCGCACGCTGGCTTCGATGGCCTGCATGGTGGGGACAAGGCTCGCGGCGCCTTCCGTCTGCGGTGCAGCGGCGATCCGATCCTCGCGGACGATCTCGCGCTCCATTTGCTGGGCCTGCAGTTCGGCAAGCTTGCCCACTGTGCTGGACACGTCATCAAGGCGCTTGTTGATGGCGGTCAGGTCCACCTTGGGACCCTGCTCGATCAACTGGGCCAGTGCGCCGATCTGGGATTCGAGGCGCTTGACCTGACCGGTTTCGCCGACGGCACCGGCAAGCAGTTCCACGACATGGGTAAGCTGCTCAACCTGGCTGGCAACTTCGTGCACGCTGCCATGGTTGTTACGCTGCGATTTCAGTTCGGTTTCAAGCCGACCAAGGCGACCCGAGAGGCCACCGACCAAGGAATTGAGTTCACGGAATTCAGGGGTATCGACAACACGACGCCCCAACCCGGCCGCGGTGCCCGACATCTGTCGGCCGCGAATTTCGGCGATGGCGCTGGCCAGCGCGTCGTCTTCATCATCGTGATGGGCGGCTTCATCGCGTTCGCTGAAACGATCAACGGCACGCTTGACGGTGCGCAGAGCCTCGCGACGGCGGACGGCAGGTTCGGGGCCGATCACCTGATCGCGCAGATTGCGGACGCGCTGGGTCAGCCCCGTCAGGGCGGGCTCGGGCTCTTCGATCTGGGCGTAGCGCCCCTCAACCTGATCAAGCAGGGCTACCAGTTCACCACGCAAGGCCTGCCACTCGCCCGGCTGCGGTTCACGAGCCGGGTCGGTCATATCCTGAAAAGAGTGCGCGCGGGCCATAAACGATACCTGTCATGAAAAGACGGTCCCCCCCCCGCGATTCAACACGAAGGTATGACGCTCACTCTTGGGATTTTATGGTAAAGAACCCGTTAAGCATTGCCGCATTAAGCCAGTGCCGGACCCCTAGAGAGCTGATTTTCTAGTGGTTTACGACTACAGGGTGACGATACACCCCTATTGTCCACGCGCTGGGAGGCCGACGCCAATATGACACGCCGCCGTATCATCATCGTTGACGACCATCCGCTGTTCCGCGCTGCCTTGCGCCAAACCCTTTCTGGTGGCGATGCAACCGTGACGGTCGAAGAGGCAGGTGATCTGGCTGGCTTGAGCTCTGCGCTCGACGCTGATCGCGATTGCGATCTGGTGCTACTGGACCTCAACATGCCCGGCGTGCGGGGGTTTTCGGGGCTCTTGCTGCTGCGGGCGCAATATCCCGATATTCCCGTAATGATCATTTCTGCGGTTGAGGACAGCACGGTTGTGCGCCGCGCGTTCGAGTTGGGAGCTGCGGGCTATCTGCACAAATCTGTGGGGCCAACAGAAATCCGTCGCGCCATCGAAACCGTGCTCTCGGGCGAAGTGTTCGTGCCCGAAGGGACGACGCTGAGCGGCGATGATGATCACACGGCCCTGATGCGCCGCCTGTCAACGCTCACGCCGCAGCAGGTCCGCGTGCTGATGATGCTCAGTGACGGGCTGATGAACAAGCAAATCGCCTATGAGCTGACCATCTCGGAAGCCACGGTCAAGGCGCATGTCTCTGCCATTCTGCAAAAGCTGGACGTCGATAGCCGCACCCAGGCGGTGATCGCGGCGGCGCGGATTGAGGATGGCCAGTTCGAGGCGCTGTTTTCCACGGGCCCCGAAAAAGTCTAAAGGCGTCCCTTGCCCTGCGCCCAGTCTGCAGATCTGCTCCCGACCAGCTGGGCGATATTGGTCTTGCCCTGCGCCCGAACGGCGGCAACAAGACCACGCTTGATGGTGTCGAGCAGTTCAAGACCGCCAAACACCAGCGCGGAGTAGAGCTGAACGGCGTTGGCGCCTGCCTCGAACTTGGCCAGGGCCGATTGCGGCGAGTGGATCCCCCCCACCCCGACAATGGGCAGATCGCCAACGCGCTGTCGCATCTGGGCAAGCTTCCGGGTCGACAGATCAAACAGCGGCTTGCCCGAGAGCCCGCCAGTTTCCTCGGCATTTTCCAGCCCGGCCACCGCATCGCGGGTAATGGTGGTGTTGGAGATGATCAGCCCGTCCAGGTCGGTGGCCAGAACGACCCTGGCGATGGAATCCAGCGCCGCCTCATCGAGATCGGGGGCAATTTTGAGGAAGACCGGCACCCGTGTCCTGGCCTTGGCCCGGGCTGAAAGAATTTCACCCAGCAGGCGCTGCAGGGCTTCGTCAGCCTGCAGATTACGCAGGCCAGGGGTGTTCGGGGAGGAGATATTGGCGGTCAGGTAATCGGCAATGTCCGCGAACTTCTGCACCCCGAGCACATAGTCGGCGACGAAGTCGTCGCTATCCTTGTTGGCACCGATATTAACGCCCAAGGCAGCGGGAACACGCAGCCCCTTGAGCCGGGCGAAGGCGGCTTCATGGCCCTCATTGTTGAACCCCATGCGGTTGATGACGCCATCTGCACCGGACACGCGGAACAGGCGCGGCTTGGGGTTCCCCGTCTGGGGGCGCGGCGTGACCGTGCCGATCTCGACCATGCCGAAGCCCATCTGGGCCAAGGGGCGCGGCACTTCGGCATTCTTGTCAAAGCCAGCCGCCATGCCGACAGGGTTCTGCAAATCAAGACCGCACAGAGTGGTGCGCAATTCGGCGCTATCGGGGTGGACCTGATCGGGTGCCAAACCGAGCCGAAGCGCGGTAATCGTCGCCAGGTGCGCGGTTTCGGCGTCCATCTTGAGCAGGGTCTGCTTGGTCAGGCCAGAAACGGCTGGAACACGTAATAGCGGCGCAAGCGCGGAAAAAATCATTTTACCGCCTCCGGCAGTTCGCAGCTACCCTCGGCCGTCACACTGAGCGGCGCCTCCCAGGCAATGTTGGCGATGGGCAATGGCCCGCCATAGAGGTGGGGAAACAGCGCGCCGCCGCGCGACGGCTCCCACACCAGATCATCACCCAAATCGGCGCTGCGTACCGCCAGCAGGACGAGGCCAGACTGGCCAGCGAAGTGCAGGCGCAGGGTTTCCGCCAACTGCGCGGCAGTGGAAAAATGGATGTAGCCATCCTTGGCATCGATCGGCATGCCGGCAAAAGACGCCGCTTTGCGTGCCGGGGCGAAACCGATTTCGGTGGCGATTTTATAGACGAATTCCGGGGTGCTCATGAGCGCGAACCTAATGGGGAGCGCAGACGGCGGCAAGCGCTGGATGGGTGCTCTTTACAGGGGATGGGGAGCGGCATATATCTAGGACTTAATTCCACATATAAGACATGTTTCCTCTTCAGGCCTCTCGCCATGCTGTCACATAGAGCTATCTGGGATGGAATAGATGCCCTGGCGCGACGCCATGGTCATTCCGTCTCGGCCCTTGCCAAGCTGGCCGGTCTGGATGCCACGGCATTCAATGTATCCAAGCGGGTCAGCAAGGATGGGCGCGAACGCTGGCCATCGACCGAGAGCATTTCCAAGATATTGGAAGCGACCGGGGAAAGTTTCGACACGTTCCTGTCGGGCGCCGGGGCCTTCATGCAGCTCAACGACAATCTGCCCAACCGCACGGTGCCCCTGTTGGGGCTGGCACAGGCAGGCAGTGGCGGCTTTTTTGACAGTGCGGGCTTCCCTGCCGGGCAAGGCTGGGACGAGATTTCGCTGCCTACACCTCAGGAGGGCGGCATCTACGCGCTCGAGGTGCATGGCGATTCCATGGAGCCGCTCTATCGCGAAGGCGACCGCATTGTCGTTTCCCCCACCGAGCAGGTACGGCGCGGCGACCGGGTGGTGGTCAAGACCCGCGATGGCGAAGTGATGGCCAAGATCCTGGCCCGACAGACTGGGCGCCAGATCGAACTGCACTCGCTCAATCCGGCCTATGAGCCCCGCATCTTCGACTTGGTCGAGGTCGAGTGGATCGCGCGGATCATCTGGGCCAGCCAATGATCATCACGGCGGCGACCGCGAGTGATCGTGCAGATTGGGCAGCGTTGCGCCAGGCGCTGTGGCCGCGCCATGGGCTCGACACTCATGCTGCAGCCATTGCCCAGATACTGGCGGCGCCAAAGGATCTGGCAAACTTCGTTGCACGAACGGCAGATGGCTCGGCAGTGGGGATAGCTGAGGCAGCGCTTCGGCATGACTATGTCAATGGTTGCCAGACGAGCCCGGCCGCGTTTCTCGAAGGCATTTATGTCGTGCCCGAGCATCGGCGCAATGGCGTTGCCCGCATGCTGGTGGACGCCGTCGAGGATTGGGCCAGGCGGCTGGGGTGCAGCGAATTTGCATCGGATGCCGCGATAGACAATACCGAAAGCCATCGCATGCACGCCGCTTTGGGGTTCGAAGAGACACAGCGCGTCGTCTATTTCCGCAAGGCGCTCTCCAATGACCCCGCCGACCATTGATCCCAAACGCGTCGACAAGGTCGCGCGGTGCTTTGATGGTGCGGGCCGACTGCTGCGCTGGCCATCCAAGCGGGCCGATCAGTTGCTCGTGTCGGGGGTGGTCTGGATCTGGTCCGCCGCACGCCCGATGGCCGGGTCTACCGGCACATCGCACATGCGGTAGGCGACGTTGCAGCGCTGCTGGCGCGGCTGGCCGACACAGGGCTCGCCCCCTCCTGATCATTGTGCAGCCGACCTAAAGACACCCTGCCCTGTCGAACATGTCGGCGACAATGATGGGCGTTGCTGGCGTATTGCTCCATCTCGCACTATCCGGTGCCGCTGCGTGCAATGCCTCAAGAACGCTGTGCTTGGTGAGGCTGATATCGGTGTTGCACCTGACTGGGGAGATCCCGCGCGCCTCGGCCTGCTGCAACAGAGCCCTGGTGGTCTCACCCAAAGCCGCCAGATAGGCAGTGACAGCCATACGAGCGCCGCGATCGCCGTCAGCGCGTTCGGCGAGCTCAAATACCTGCGCAATCGAGATCATTCCTGTGTCGGTGCTGCTCGCTGTCTGGGCGACCGCAAGCGTTGGCGTCAGGGAGAGCAGCGCTGCGAACAGCACGGGCTTGAGTGCGGGTGACATTGGATGGCCTTATCGTTCTATGATGGTTCCGTATTCTTTTGCGATGTTTTATTATTGTCAAACAATAATTGTTGGGCTATACCTATTTCATCGAATGGAGACCGATGATGATCGACACACGCGTGAACCCGCTGCAGAGCGATATCGCCAATTTCAGAATACCAGTCGCTTCGCGCACTGCGTTGACCTTCAACGCGCTGGCGCTATGCGTGATCGCTGCAGCGGCGCTGCTGCCCGTTGCGCTGGTGCTTTACTGGGGCCTGGTGGACCGCCAGGACATACTGGCCATGACCGGGATAAGTAGCGACGCTCTGGGTGTCGTGACGCCGGTCAGGCGCCTGCTGGCCGCCGGGATCGGGATAGTGGGCGTTGCGCCCCTGATATGGGGGCTCGTGCGCCTGCGGCGCTGCTTTTCCGAGTTTGCCCAGGGGCGACCATTTTCGGCGCGCGGGATTGGCGGATTGCGGGATTTTGCAGCCGGCATCGGCCTGGGCATCATCACCAAGGCGTTGAGTTTCAGCGCACTGACGGTATTGCTGAGCTGGCATGCGCCGGCGGGCATGCGGCAGCTGTCTGTGCAGATCAGTAGCGACATGTTGCTGATGACGCTGTTTGCCGCGACTATCGCCGCCTTGGCATGGGCAATGGAAAAAGCCGCAATCCTCGCTGAAGAAAACAGTCAGTTCGTCTGAGGCTCATGAGTATCAAAATCAATCTCGCCGTCATGCTCGCCCTGCGCAACGTCAAGTCCAAGGATCTGGCCGAGCATATCGGAATTACCGAGGCCAATCTGTCACTGCTCAAACAGGGCAAGGTAAAGGGCATAAGGTTCGAGACGCTCGATGCCATTTGCGATTACCTAGACTGTCAGCCCGCCGACATTCTCGAATACGTTCCAGCAACGGTCGCCGCTGACTGACCAGTCGCGGCACTTGCAGCGTCAACACTCCATCTTTTTCATTGAGGTCAACCAGATGCGGTTGCAGCCTACCTTTCCGCTCGCCCTGTTTCTTGCCTGTCTGCAGGCACTGCCAAGCTCCGCAGCGCGCGATGTCCACACGCTTTCCCGGGCGGATGGCAGCCTTATCCACTACACGCTGGATCGCCCGCCAGCACATGCCGGGGGCTTGATCTTGATCAGCCAGGGCTCGGGCTGTGCGCCCGGCGCCAATAATGCGTCTCTGGCAACCGTTCGGGCAGCATTTCCCAATTATGCCGCACTGATTGTCGAGAAAATCGGGATCGCACCGGATAGCGCGATAGTGGACGGTTACGCCGACTGCCCCCAGGAGTTTGTAACGCAGTATACGCTTTCGCAGCGCGTCGACGATTACCGATCAGTTCTCAACCATCTGCGCAGTCAGTCAAACATGCCCGCGGCAGATCTGGTGCTGTTTGGTGGTTCGGAGGGTGGCTTGGCTGTCGCGATGCTGGCAGCACAGTTGCAGCCGCGGGCGATAATCATGCTGTCATCATCCTCAGGCACGACATTTGCCGAAACGGTACGGCGCACAGTACCACCGGAGGGGCATGCGACCATTGATGCCGGCTTTGCCGCGGCCCGTGCCAATCCTGACAGCGACGAGCTGTTTGCTGGTTCAACGTATCGGTTCTGGGCCGATATTCTGGATGTCAAAGCCGTCGACTACATGCTGGCAAGCAGCAGTCCAATCCTGCTGATCCAAGGCGGCCTCGATACCTCCAGCCCCTTGGCATCGGCCCGGCTTGCCGCCGATGCCTTTGCCGCCGAAGGCCGCTGCACACTGACCTATTGGGAATTCCCGAGCCTGGACCATGGCATGAAGATGCCCGATGGCCGTTCGCGAATGGCGGAAATCGCGGCTTTGGCCGCCCAGTGGGTGGAAGCACCATCGCCAGCCTGCTGAAAACAAGAAACGCGCGCACGGAGTTGTCCTCCATGCGCGCGTCAGACCGTTATTTGGACAGCATTTTTCCGGCTAGCGCGTCGGCAATGAGCCTTCGGGTATTGTCGATACCATAAAGTGCGGCAAAAGAGCCAAAGCGGGGGCCGCGTTCCTGCCCGATCAGCACCTGATAAAGCATCTGGAAGAAGTCGCCAGACACGCCTGGACCGCCATTGGGGCCCTTTCGCGTGTGATCCTGATAACGCTCGATGCCGCGTGCGACGTCCAGCGCCGCATTCTGAATCGCTTCGTTATCTGCATCAGCGGGCAAATCTGCAAACGACGCGGACAGGGCTTCAAGGGCCGCCCGCTCGACGTCATCGGGCGCGCGATAGCTCTTCTCGACGAAATCGCGGAAATAGCGCATGGCATAGCCAACCAGGGCGTCGAGATGCGGATGCGTCTGCGGCGATATCCCCGGAGCGTAAGCGGAGATATAGCCCCACATGACTTCGGGCGTTTCCGGGTTGGAAGCCGTCGCCAGGTTAAGCAGCAGCGCAAAAGTGACCGGCATGTCGATCTTGGGCACATTGCCCGAGTGGACATGGAATGCCGGATTTTCCATCCGTGCCGTGGCGTCCTGCTTCTGAAAAGACGCGACATGAGCGGCATATTCGTCCACCGCCCGTGGGATGACGTCGAAATGCAGACGCTTGGCCGTGCGGGGCTTCTGGAACATGTAGAGCCCCAGGCTCTCATTGCCGGCATAGGTCAGCCATTCGTCAATGGTCAGGCCGTTACCCTTGGACTTGGAGATCTTCTGACCTTCGGAATCCAGGAACAGTTCATAGACGTAATGCTCGGGCGCTTTGCCGCCCAGAATGTTGCAGATCTTGTCGTAGATCGGCGCATTGGTCTGGTGGTCCTTGCCGAACATCTCAAAGTCAACGCCCAGAGCGGCCCAGCGCATGCCAAAGTCGGGCTTCCACTGCATTTTGACGTGGCCGCCAGTGACAGGCAGCGTGGTGTCCGTGCCGTCTTCATCAGCAAAGGTTATCGTGCCGTCCGTGGCGTTGACTTCCTTCATTGGCACATAGAGTACGCGCCCCGAGATCGGGGAGATGGGCAGGAAGGGGCTGTAGGTAGCCTGACGCTCCGCCCCCAAAGTGGGCAGCATCACCTTCATGATGTCGTCATAGCGCTCGGCAGCCAGTCGCAGCACGGCGTCGAACTTGCCAGACTTGTAATAGTCGGTGGCGCTGATGAATTCGTAGTTGAAGCCGAACGTGTCCAGGAAGCGGCGCAGCATGGCGTTATTGTGGTCGCCGAAGCTGGCAAACTCATTGGTCCAGGGATCGGGCACAGCGCTAAGCGGCTTCTGCAGATGGGGCTCCATTGCCTCCCTTGATGGCACATTTTCAGGGATCTTGCGCATCCCATCCATGTCGTCGGAGAAACAGATCAGCCGGGTCGGAATCTGGTCACGTGTGACCAGCCGAAAGGCCGTCCGCACCATGGTGGTGCGGGCTACTTCGCCGAAGGTGCCGATGTGCGGCAGGCCCGAGGGGCCGTAACCGGTTTCGAACACGGCTTCACCCTTGCCCGATTTCTCCAGCCGTTTGACCAGCTTGCGTGCTTCTTCAAACGGCCAGGCACGGGCGGTCTGAGCAGCGTCAAAATACGCAGGATCGAGTTCGGGCAACGGAGCGGGCGACAAAGGGCGTGCCTTTCAGAATGGAGGAAATGCCGCGTTGTGTTGCATCCCCGCGCTGTGGCGTCAACGATTTCGAGACCCGCTGAGCTTGCCAAGCCCGGACGGCGCGCCTAGCTATCATGTTCAGACACCAGCCCTGGAATGTTCAATGCCCAATAGCGCCCATGACGCCCTGATCCACCTGATGATCGTCGCTGCCTCTTCGGACAGCGAAATGACCGAAAAGGAACTGGAGCGAATCCAGGGGCTGATCGGCCGCCTGCCGGTGTTCGAGACCTTCGATTCCAGCCGGCTGGCGGTGGTGGCCAATGCCTGTGCAGACAAGCTCAATGGTCCCGGCGGCCTTGATCAGGTAATCGATGATGCCATTGCGGCCCTGCCCCACAAATTGCAGGACACCGCTTATGCAGTGGCCGTGGATGTGACCTCAGTGGATTTGCATCTGGAGCAGGAAGAACTGCGGTTCCTCGAAATGCTGCGCGACCGGCTGGATCTGGACCGCCTGACCACAGCGGCCATTGAAGTAAGCGCCCGCGCCCGCCATCGGCGCATGCCCGACTAGGTCGTCACATCGAGCTTGTCGAGCAACCAAAGCAGCGCCGGCAGGTTCTGGCTGGACTCGCATATCGATTGGCCAGCGCCAGGCTCGAATAGCGTGGATGGGTGACAACGACAGCGGGCCCTTGGCAGCATGCGGTTTTGGGTTTCTGGCCATATCCCGGCTGGTGACCACCGGGCTGGGCATCCGGCACGCTATGGCTGGCGACCAGGCTACACACAGGCAATGGATGACACGCTCGATCGCGCTGACATTGGCAGCCGTTACCCTGCGCCTTTATCTGCCAATCCCGCTGCTGTTCGAGCTGAACTACTCTGCGGCATATACGGCAATCGCCTGACTGTGCCAGTTCCCAATCTGCTGCTGGCCGAATATCTGATCCGGCAGCGGTCCTGCCTCTGCGACCTAATAAAAGCCGACCGGGAACCAGCGCAGATAGAGCTCATCGAGCACGCCATTGTCCTTGAGGCGCACTAGCGCCCAGTCAATGGCATGCCGGATGGCATCGTGCCCAGCCGGTACGGCAATGGACAGGCCCTCGCCGAACAGGGCGGGCCGGAAATAGGCACTCCCGGCGAAACTGCAGCAATCGAGATTTTCGTTGAGCCAGAAAGAGGCGCGCAAGGCGTCGCCAAAGAAGGCATCGACATTACTGGCCTTGAGGGCGGCCAGACCTGCCAGTTCGGTGTCGACCTCCTGCAAAGGGACGTCTGGCAGATAGCGCTGCATGAACGCCTGATGGGCACTGCCGCGCCGCACGGCAACCGTCTTGTCACTCAAGGCATCAATGTCAAAGTCAGCCACATCAGCAGCGCGCGTGGCAAACCGGCCCGGCAACGCCATATAAGTGGCCGAAAAGTCGAACGCCGCGCCATTGGCCTGGGACATTTCGAGCCCGGCAATCAGTGCGTCGCCCTGATTGTCGGCCAGGGCATCGGTGGCCTGCTCCCAGGGCCAGGCCTGGATGGTGCAGGCAACGTTGACCTCAGCACAGATGGCCTTGGCCAGATCGACATTGAAGCCAATCATCTCGCCACTGGCATCACGGAAGTTGAAGGGCGGGAAATCTGCCGTGGTCAAAAACCGAATGGCGGGCACGGCTGTACTGCCGGGCAGGATTTCTCGCGCCGAGGGATCGGCGTGATAGGGCAAAGCCTGCGCAAAGGCAGGGGCGCCGGACACAGCCAGCGCCAAAGCCGTTATCAAACCCAGTAGCCGCAATCTGGATGGTCTCCCTAGATCTGATCCAAGCCGTACAACAGATCGGCGATCAAATCATCACTGGCTTCAAGACCAACCGACAGGCGCAGCAGGCCCGGTGTGACACCCACTTCAAGCCGGGCCTCTTCGGTCAGCCGCTGATGTGTTGTGGTGCGCGGATGGGTGATGATGGATTTGGCATCGCCCAAATTGTTGGAAATCAGGATGACTGCCAGCGAGTCAGCCAATTTGAAGGCTGCCTCCTGCCCGCCCTTGACCTCAAGCGAGACCAGCGTCGACCCCTCCGCCATCTGAACCTTGGCCAGATCATATTGCGGATGGCTGGCGTGATGGGGATAGATCACCCTGTCGACCTTGGCATGGCTGGCCAGTGCATCGGCGATCTTGCCAGCGCTGTCTGTCATCTGACGGACGCGCAGCGGCAGGGTCTCAAGCCCCTTGAGCAGCACCCAGGCGTTGAACGGGCTGAGCGACGCGCCGGTCTGGCGCAGGAAAGTGTGCAGATCGCCCTCGATCAGCTTTTTTGAGCCCAGCACGATGCCGCCGAGCACCCGGCCCTGGCCGTCAATGTGCTTGGTGGCCGAATAGGTCACCAGATCGGCTCCGAGTGCGAGCGGCTTCTGCCAGAGCGCGGTGGCAAAGACATTGTCCACGATCAGCACGGCGCCATGGGCGTGGGCGATGTCGGCGACAGCCTTGATATCGACCAGCTCGAGCGTTGGATTGGTCGGGGTCTCAATAAAGACCACCTTGGTATTGGGCTGCATGGCGGCCGCAAAATTGGCCGGATCACGGCCATCGACCAAGGTCGAGCTGACACCAAAGCGCGGCATGAAATCTTCAACAACAAAGCGACAGCCGCCGAACAGTGCCCGCGAAGCCACGATATGATCGCCGGCGCGCACCTGACTCATCACCGCGTCGGTGACGGCGGCCATGCCGGTGGCAAAACCGCGAGCGGCCTCGGCACCTTCGAGCAGCGCCATGCGCTCCTGAAAGATATCGACGGTGGGATTGGCAAAGCGGGAATAATTGTGCGCGCCGGGGATCTCACCCTTGAACAGGCGTTCGGCGTGATCGGATGTGGGATAGCTGTAGCCTGAGGTCAGAAACAGCGCTTCGCTGGTTTCGTTGAACTCGGAACGATGCGTGCCACCATGGACAAGCTGGGTTTCGGCCGACCGGCGGGCTGGATCGAGAAGAGGATTGTTCGCCTTGGACATGGTCACGCTTTCAAAACAAAAAACCGGCTCGCTACAGGCGGCCGGTTCCCAAACGGTCTTTAGCTATTTGTTTAAAGTGGCTGCAAGCGACCGGCCAAATCACCACTGGGTTGTGATCTAAAGCCAATTGGCTGTTGGCGTCAATTGCTGGGGTTGCTAGGAACAGCCAAAGCATCAGGAAGCGCAACAGCATGGACAAGCAACAGACCTGGCCACAGGGCGTGTTCCCGGCGCGTCTGATCGAGCTGCTGCACAAGCAGGGCTCCATCGCCGCCGCCCGCCCCTTTGACACCGATCAGGTACAGCCTGCCAGTCTGGATCTGCGGCTGGGCGATGTGGCGTATCGGGTGCGCTCGAGTTTCCTGCCCGGCCCGAGCCATTCAGTGGCCGAGCGTATCGAAGCACTCAAACTGCATGAAATCGACCTGACGCGTGGCGCTGTGCTCGAGCGCGGCTGTGTCTATCTGGTGCCGCTACAGGAAAGTCTGGAGCTGCCCGATGCGGTCAGCGCCTCGGCCAACCCGAAAAGCTCGACCGGACGGCTTGATGTGTTCACCCGGGTGATCGGTGATCGCGCCCGTGGGTTCGACCAGATGCCCAAGGGCTACAAGGGGCCGCTTTATCTTGAAGTCAGCCCGCGCACCTTCCCCGTGCTGGTACGCACTGGCTCGCGATTGAGCCAGATGCGCTTCCGCTGCGGCGACAACCGGCTGACCGTGGCCGAGCATCAGGCGCTGCATGCTAGCGACACGCTGGTGTTCGACAATGATGTGCCGGTGGGCGAAGGCGTGGCGCTATCAATCGATCTCAAGGGCGCCAACCGCAATGGACTGGTCGGGTTCCGCTCCAAGCGCCACACCGCCGTGGTCGATGTGGACAAGAAGGCCGCGCTTGATGTGCACGAGTTCTGGGAGCCGCTGCATAATCGAGGGCGAGAAGAGCTGATCCTTGACCCTGATGAATTCTATATTCTGGTCAGCGACGAGGCGGTGCATGTGCCGCCCACTCATGCAGCCGAAATGGTGCCGTTCGATCCGCTGGTGGGTGAATTCCGCGTGCACTATGCAGGCTTTTTCGACCCCGGCTTCGGTCATTCCTCAGCGGGTGGCACGGGCAGCCGTGCGGTACTGGAAGTGCGCAGCCGCGAAGTGCCGTTCCTGCTCGGACACGGCCAGACGATTGGCCGACTGATCTATGAGCGGTTGGCAGAAGAACCCGATCGTCTCTACGGCTCGGCGCTGGGATCAAATTATCAGGCGCAGACCCTCAAGCTTTCCAAGCACTTCAAACCCTATACCGAATAGGGCTGGCGACCCGCGGCATCAAGCTGGGCACGATAGTCAGTCAGGGTGGCGTCATCGCGCTGCGCGGGCGGGATCGGCAAGGCGATGTCAGCCACGATCTGTGCGGGACGTCCGTCGAACAGAACGGCGCGATCGGCCAGGCGCGCGGCGTCATCAATCAGGTGCGAGACAAAGATCACGGTGGGCCGGGTTTGCGCGACCAGTTGCAGGAAGAGTTGCTGGATTTCATCCACCAGCGTGCGGTCGAGTGACACGAATGGCTCATCAAGCAGCAACAGGCGCGCATTGACCGAGAACGCGCGGGCCAGCGCGACGCGCCGCTGCATGCCACCAGAAAGCTGGTGCGGATAGAGCGCGCCGGCATCGGCAAGGCCGACCCGTGCCAGCGCTGCCTGCGCCACTTCTGCGCTGATCGCCGGATCGACCGCCATGATATTGTGGGCCGCTGTGAGCCAGGGCAAAAGACGCGGATCCTGAAATACGAAGCCGGGCGTGCTGGCCTGATGCGCGGCGACGCCTGCAATCAGCACGTCGCCCGAGAAGGCAGTATCAATACCCGCGATAACGCGCAGCAGGGTCGACTTGCCAACGCCTGATGGGCCGACCAGCGCGACTACGCTGGAGGAGGCGATAGCCAGCTCCAGATCGGCAAGCAAGGGCTGGGACGCCCCGGCAAAGCGCTTGGCGCTGATGTCGATGCTCAGGGCTGGACCGGACGCCATCGCACTACCCGCCGCTCGAGCGGCCGCAAGAAACCATATTCAAAAGCCAGAACGACCAGAATGAAGGCGGTCGTATAGGCGAGAATGCCGGTGATATCGAAGAACTGGAACTGAATGGCAATGCGATAGCCAACGCCGCCATCGCTGCCCAGCACCTCGAACACCAGCACGATCTTCCAGATCAGGGACAGGCCGGTACGGGCTGCAGCCAGCACAAACGGCACCAGTTGGGGCACAAAGATCAGGCGCAACCGCCGCCACACGGACATACGGAACACTGCGCCCAGTTCGTCAAACTCGTGGGCGAAGCTACGTACGCCTTCGCGCACGATGGAAGTCACCAAAGGCAGCTTGTTGATGGTGACGGCCAGGATCAAAGCCAGATCGGTCAGGCCCAGCCAGATATAGAGCACGATGGCCACGACAATGGCGGGCAGATTAAGCCCCACCAGAAGCCAGCCGGAAAACAGGCGGTCAGCCCAGCGCACCCGGCCAAGACCGATGCCGAGCGCGCTACCCAGCACCATGGCCACGACAAAGGCGATACTGGCGCGCAGGAGGGTGCGCCCCAGATCGATCAATAGTGGCCCATTGATTGCGGCATCCCACATCTGCAGACTAACAGCCACAGGCGAGGGAAACAGGCGATGGGCGACAAGCATGGACAGGCCCTGCCACAACACCAGCAGCAAGGGCAGTGAGAGATATTCCAGACCCGGACCGGCTCGGTCGCGATGCGGTGTCTGTTCAGCCGATGGGGGTGACCGGTGCTCTATTTGCTGTAGCCCCGCCAGAATGTGCCGGGCGCCAGTGTGTCAGTTTCGCCCACCAGATCGCTGCCGCCAAATTTGGCCATCAAAGCAAAGGCTTCTGCGGCTGCGCCAATCTCGTCGGGCTTGAAATGGGTGACGATGCCGGCGCGATAATCGTCGCGCAATTGGTTGAACAATGCCGCATCTTCGGTGGCGCCCATCAGTTCGCGCAGATTGTCCCACGCCGTGTCGTCGGCCAGCAGGACAGCCTTGGCGTCAAATGAAGCGTCGAGGAAGGCGGTAATGGCCGCCGGCTTTGCCTGTGCTGTCGCGTCGCTGAAAGTCCAGCCAAGCAAGGGCGGCTGCTCGGTGACGCCGAGCTCAATCAGCATGTCTGCCACCGAGATCAGTTCAGTCAATCCCGCGGCCTTGGCACGGGCATTCCAGTGCCAGAAATTAAGCCCGGCATCTACGCGGCCAGCGGCCAGCAGCTCATTGACCAATGGGGGCGCGCCATAATTGGCGGTAGCGTCGTCCACCAGAGCGGCACCGGTCAGCTTGTTGTAGTACGCCTGCAGCACGACCCAGCTCTTGTCGACCGGTCCGCCAGCTACCGCGATGGTCTTGCCCTTGAGGTCACGCACATCGGCGATGTCACTATCGGGAGCCAAGATCACCCCGCCAACGGCAAGCGAGTGCGGCACCATGGTGACAGCATTGCCCTGATTACGCTGGATCGACACCCAGACAAAGTCCGACAGGATCACATCGACCTCGGCCGCCTGCAGCGCAATCTGGCCCGCGCGGCTGTCGGCGAGTGGCCGCACCTGCAGATCCAGCCCGTGCGCGGTATCGAGCCCAAGCGCCTTGATGGTCTGGATTTCCCACTGCACCGTGCCGCTTTCCTGCACGCCAATTGTAAGCTTCTGCTGGGCTGCAGCAGGCGTTGCGGCAAGCCCCATTGGCAGCAGGGCAAGGACGGAAAGCATCAGAGTCGTCAGGCGCATGGTTGCTCCCATTGAGGTGTCGTCGCGCTATATCGGGATCAACACAGCCGTGCCGCGATATGCATAAAGAGTGTTGGAGTGCTCTTACACCGTTCGAAGGGCTCAGGTCATCGGCACAATGCGATGATTTCCCATTTTGCCGCGGCGGGCTGTCGATCAGAGCGCCAGCTTTAATCCAAATGTTGCCGCCTCGACCGGCAAGCTGTCGATGGCACCCACCATGTCGGGACCAAGATGGGAGACAAGCAGCCTTTTGGTCTGCAGCCGGTCGATATTTCTGGATAGCGTTTCGAAGCTGATATGGGTGTCATAGGGTTGGTCGATCCGCTCATTGCACTCACAGATGAACAGGTCGGTGTCCCGCGCCAGTTCGATCAACTCATCGCGCCAGCCAGTGTCACCGGAAAAGGCAATCAACTTGTCGTCGGTTTCAATGCGCAGGCTCAGACAGTCCTGCGCACCGGCAAAATGCCGGGCCTTCTGCGCCGTGATCTTGCGGCCCAACACGGTCGTTGTCTGATCCGGCACGATGTCGACGAAATCGATGGCAAAGCGCCATTGGCCTTCCCAAAGGCCGGGATACATGCAGTCCATGAGAGCGGCGATGCGCCCCTGCAAGCCGGGTGGCCCGGCGAGCGTGAGCGGCCGACAGCTCGATGCTGCGTATTGGCGGTGCAACAGCAGGAAGGGCAGACCGCCAAAATGGTCACCATGCAGGTGCGACAGCACGACCAGTTCGATCTCTGCCACATCAATGCCGAGTTGGCCCAGTGCGACCATGCTGGTGGCGCCAAAATCGATGGCAAAGCGACCATGACTGTCATCAACGATAAAGCAGGTCTGGAACTGCCCGCCGCTGCCAAAGGCATCCCCGCCACCGGCAATCTGGATATCAACGCCGACATTGTCGGGTGTGGTTGAATTATTCAAGATCGTCTAACGCCCCATTGCCAGAAACCCATGCCTGCCGCGGACAGCCTAGATTTGCGGGCAGGTCGATCACAAGATGAATTTGACTGGACTGTTTTACCGCGGGCGTCTGGCTGTGAATGGCAGCGGCTTCACAGTGCCTTGACGCCTGCCGCGATTTCCAGCATCTATTCGCGCGTTGCGGGTGTAGCTCAATGGTAGAGCTTTTGCTTCCCAAGCAAGTGACGAGGGTTCGATTCCCTTCACCCGCTCCATTTCCATTTATTGTCTGCTAGACCGGCTCGCTGGCCCTGTCGCGTGTGTGCCAGCCGTCATCGCGCCATTCGCGCACCGTTACGGTAATGCGTTGCGCACCGATCTCGATCAGGTTGTAGGCATTGGGCTCGCCGCGCAAACGCGTTGAAATGGCTGACGATGCCTGAGCAACCAGAATTGGCGCCACCGGCGATTTGCTCAACCCGATAGGTTCGCCTTCCTGCGGAACTGCATCAATCTCGTGCTTGCGCAGGTAGGACAGGTGAAAATGGCCCGACAGCACCAGTCGCACGCCCAGTCCGGCAAAGGTTTCGAGCGCATCGTCAGCGCGTTTGACCCGTTTGGTCTTTTGCAACATCGGCTCGGTGGGAAACAGCAGCGGATGATGCGCCACAATCACCCGCACCGCGTCTGGAGCTGCCTTTGCAAAGCGCTCTTCAAGGTCTTCGAGCTGACTGCGTGATATGGTGCCGTGGCCCCAGTTCCACTCCAGACGGGCGCGCCGGGAGGTGCGCATGCCCACCAGCGCCACGCCATCCATTTCAAGAAATGGCTCAAGGTCAGGCGAGATGTACCGTCGATACAGCCCATAGGGATTAAAGAAGCGGCGAAGGATATTGACCGCGGGAACGTCGTGGTTGCCCGGAACGGCAAACACAGGAGCCTCAAGCTCATCGAGAAATTCGCGCGCCTGCTCAAACTCCTGCTTGGTCCCGATCTGGGTGAAGTCGCCGCTGGCCACGATGAGGTCCGGCTTCTGCGCGTTGATGTCAGCAGAAAACCCCTTGGCCAGAGCAGGATCATGGTGGCCGAAATGCAGGTCCGAGATGTGCAGAATCTTCATGCTACCGCCGCTTGCTCAACGGTCACGGCCGGCACGATAACCGACAGAGCCCGGGGCCTGATCGAGAAATTGAACGGGGTCTGGAACGTCTCGACCTCGCCATCGAACATGACATTGAGCATGGACTTGTGCGCGTCAATGGTCACGGCCTTCACACTCTCTATCCACAATGCCTCGTCGCTGCGCCAATGTCCCAGCAGCATCCCCGTTGTCAGGCGAAAGAAGTCGATCACCGTCAGATGGCGCAGCACGTAGAGCGTCAGCGTGCCGCGATCGAGCCCGTGACGAGCAAATATCTGTCCGGGGCCCTCGTCATAGGCATTGCTAGCCACCGCGATTGCCTGAACCCGTTCAACGCGCCGCTCGCCCTGACTGGTCTCGATGGCCACCGCGATCCGGCGGGCTCTGGTCAATCGGCGGAAAAAATAGCGCATGAAGCCGATTTTCGCCGAAAGGGTCTGGCGACCCCGGATGTGCTCGCGACCAGCGGCGAGCTCGGGGATGAGCCCGACCACCACCTTGTGCAGGAATACCCGTCCATTGACCTCGCCGACATCGATCCAGTGCGAGCGCCCGGTGGCCAGGGCCGCCACTGCCTCTGCCAGATCGAGCGGAATATTGAGATCCTTGGCCAACGCATTGACGGTACCAAGGGGCAAAATGGCGAGGCTCTTTTCGGAGCCGACAAGGGCCGCAGCCACCGCCGTTATGGTGCCATCGCCACCCGCCGCTACAATTGTCTGCGCATCGCTGGCCATGGCATCCTTGATGCGCTCGTCCAGATCGCGATCGTTGTTGGCCTCGATGGTGGCCTTGAGACCATTGGCCTCAAACAGTGCGCCAACGCTTTCGGCAGTTACCCCTGTGGCGTGGGCGGTTCCGGCGTTGGCGTTGAGAATGACGAAATAGCTATTGTCGGTCATGATGGCTCGATCCAGTGCCCGGCGTGGTGCGTCTGTGGAACGTGCGCGCGGCGTGGACGTTGCATTGTGAGCAAAAGGAAAGCGTCAAATGCTCGATCGACTGGTTCAGTCCCCCGCCTATCGCCGTCTGCATGGATTTGTGACTGGCGAGGCCCGCCTATTGGCCTCCATCGCCATTGTCAGTGGCTTGATACTGGCGTTTTTGCAGATCGCCGACGAGATGATCGAGGGGGAGATGGAAGCCTTTGATCAGGCCATATTGATGCTGTTTCGCGATCCGGCAAATCTGGAAACAACAATTGGCCCGGTCTGGCTGCACGAAATGGTGCGCGACATCACGGCCCTTGGCAGCTTTTCCCTGTTGGGCCTGATCGTGGTCGGGGTTTGCATCTATCTGCTGCTCGCGCGCATGCGCGCAGAGGCGCTACTGGTCGTCACCTCCGTGGTGGGTGGCACAATACTAAGCACGCTGCTCAAGATGGGCTACAACAGACCGCGACCGGATTTGACCACCATGTCCGAACAGTTCACTGCCAGCTTTCCCAGCGGCCATGCCATGCTGTCGGCCGTTACCTTCCTGACGCTTGGCGCGGTGCTATCGCGGTTCGCCCCGACGCGCCCCCTGCGATTTTTTACCATCGGCATGGCGGTTCTGCTCACGCTGATGGTCGGCCTTAGCCGACTTTATATGGGCGTGCATTACCCCAGCGACGTATTGGCAGGCTGGTGCCTTGGGGCGGCCTGGGCCCTGATATGCAGCACTGTGGCCATGTATCTGCAACGGACAGGGTCGGTTCGAAAGGACGCTTTGCCGGAGTAATGCGTGGGGGTGTTGGAACCACACCCGCGATTGCCCGTTGGTTGATGGGACAACACGGGGGAGCATGAGCATGGGCGAACACAAGAACGCGGTCGGGCGCCGCCATCACCTTCCCAGCGAAGTCACATAGACGAGCGCGGTGCGGATGGAAGCGTCACAAATCAGCACAAGCTATTGCGGTCCTGCTCCCCTTCCAGATGATCTGCTGGGACGATGGAATTTTGACCCAGTCCTGATCGCGGCGATGGTTCTTGCCGGGCTGTCATTCGCCTTTCTGCGCAGAAACGCCACGCAGCGTGAAAGCGGCGGGTTTGTGCTCGGCATGGTGACGCTGATAGTCATTTTCATCAGCCCACTCTGCGCCCTGACGGTGTCGCTGTTCTCTGCCCGGGTGGTGCACCATGCTTTGCTCGTCGCGATAGCCGCGCCGCTGCTCGCCATGGCCCTGCCCCGCCTGCAACGAAATCTGGCCTCGCTGGCGTTTCCGCTTTTGGCCTTGCACACCGTGATCTTCTGGCTCTGGCATGCGCCAGACTTTTACGCTGTCGCTCTGGCTGACACAGCTGTGTACTGGTTGATGCAGATATCCCTTCTGGGCAGCGCTATGTTGCTCTGGGCGGCCGTTCTGGGAGCGCCTGCGGGATCCGCTATTGCAGTCCTGCTGGGTGCCACCGCGCAGATGGGTTTTCTGGGTGCCCTTCTGGTCTTCGCCAGCCAGCCACTTTATCTCCCCCACTTTTTGACCACTCAGCCATTTGGCTTTGATCCACTTGTCGACCAGCAACTGGCCGGGCTGGTCATGTGGGTGCCGGCAAGCCTGCCCTATCTCGCCATTGCGCTGGTTCGGCTGCTTGGCTGGCTGCGCCAACCGCGCGTGCAGCCATCGTGATCGCAACCCTTCTCAAAGCCGCGCATATTCTGGCCATCGGCCTGTGGGCTGCCGGTCTGCTCAGCCTGCCATTGCTATTCGCGCAGCGGCGAGGGCTGGAGGACAAGGCGCTCTATGATCTGCACAACTTCACGCGGTTTCTTTATGTGGCGATTGTATCACCGGCGGCCTTTGTCGCTATCGCCTCGGGCACGGGCCTGATCTTTGTTGAGGCGACCTTCACCCCGTGGTTCAGCGTCAAACTGGCCTTTGTCGGTGCCATGGTGCTGATCCACGTCACAACGGGTCTTGTCATTCTGCGCCTGTTCGAGCCGGGGCAGCGCTATTCGCCACTGCGCCTGGCCATCACCATGGTGCTGACCGGGGCAGTCATCGCCAGCATTCTCATCGTGGTTCTGGGCAAACCCGAACTGATGCGGTTTGGCCCGCTTGATGACTTCTTCGCCCCGGGCGCGCTGGGCCAGGGGCTGCCTGACTCTATTGCTTGGTGGAGATGATGAGGCCCACACCGTGATCGAACACCAGCTTGCCACCATGCCAGCCCGCCAGAGCGGTCAGAATTGTCGCCAGCACGGACAGCAAAATGCCGTGCGGCAGGATGGCCTCCGGGTAATTGAGGCGCAGCCCCCAATTGGCACCGATTACGGCCAGCAGCGTCATGGCGGCGATGGCATGGTTCCAGCTGGCTACGCGGACGCGAATGCCGGGCACAGCCAGCAACTCGGCGGTACCCGCGATCGAGGCGATCAGCCCAAACACAAAGGCCACGCCGCTGGCCCAGATGCCCACTTCGCGCCAGAACAGATCGCCATTGAGCCAGTAGAGCCCGTCGACGCCGAGTGTGCAGACCACCAGCGCAATGGGGAAATGCACCAGCATGGCGTGGATGGGGTGGCCGGCCACCGCGATGGCCGAGCCGATATCCTGACCGGCAACGTCGCGGATAGCGGGGTTTGGATGCTGGGACATCGCCTCGGGCGGCGTCTCTTCGTGCTCGACTTCATTCTCAAAACTGTCGCTTTTGGCCATTGCCGAATTCCCCTGCCCAAGTTTGCTGCTCTAGCAGCAACGCCGCTGCTGCTGTCTGGTTGCGCCACACCGCTCTCGACCTTGAACCCGGCGGGCCCGGCAGCCGCCAATATCGCCCTGCTCTGGTGGGTGATGTTCTGGGGCGCCGTTGTGTTGTTCGGCGTGGTGCTGACGCTGCTGACTCTGAGCTTTGTGCGCCCTGACTGGATCAGCGCCATCAAGCCGCGCCAGTGGATTATCGGCGGGGGGCTGGTACTGCCAGTGCCCATTCTGATCGCCCTGCTGGTGACCGCCCTTATCTTGGGTGAAAGCCTGCTGCCGCGACAGAACGGTGCCGCTCCAATGCGCGTGCAAGCCCATGCCAGCCAGTGGCAATGGCAATTCTCCTATCCGGGGACCGATCTTCTAAGCGAAGACCTGCACCTGCCAGCGGGTGAGCCGGTCGATATCGTGGTGACGGCGAGCGACGTTATCCACGCGTTCTGGGTGCCACGCCTGGGTGGCAAGATCGATGCCATACCCGGCCACACCAATATCATTCGCCTGCAAGCGGACGAGCCCGGAATCTATCGCGGCATCTGCGCCGAATATTGCGGCGAGGGCCATGAACGCATGGGCTTTGTGGTCGAGGCGCACGCGCCTGACGCCTTTTCTGCAATCATTGGAGCCGGGCAATGAGCCGAGCCGAACAGTCCCCCATTGGATTGCACAAAGCGCTTGAGGACATCTGGTCGACGCCGCCCGGCTGGGGGCAGTTCTCGGCCGTCAATCATACCATTCTGGGCAAGCGCTTCATGGCGTTGGCGCTGATCTTTTTCACCATTGGCGGCGTACTCGCCATGTTGATCCGCGCGCAATTGGCGACGCCGGCCAGCGCTTTCATCGGCCCCGAAGTCTACAACCAGATCTTCACCATGCATGGCACGGTGATGATGTTCCTGTTCGCCATTCCGATGTTCGAGGGTCTGGCGATCTACATGCTGCCCAAAATGCTGGGCGCGCGAGACCTCGCCTTCCCGCGCATGACGGCCTACGGCTTCTGGTGCTATCTGTTTGGCGGGGCGATCCTGATCATTGCCATGCTGGCGGGCTATGCACCCAATGCCGGCTGGTTCATGTACACCCCGCTCTCATCGGGAACCTACTCGCCGGGCATCAATGCCGATATCTGGTTGATCGGCATCACCTTCGTTGAAATTTCGGCGATTACTGCCGCCATTGAAATCGTGGTGAGCGTACTCAAGATGCGGGCGCCGGGCATGTCGCTGGAACGCATGCCGATCTTTGGCTGGTACATGCTGGTCACAGGCGGCATGATGGTGGTGGGTTTCCCACCGCTGATCCTGGGCTCGATCCTGCTCGAAATGGAGCGGGCTTTTGACCTGCCCTATTTCGATCCGACAAGAGGCGGTGATCCGCTGCTGTGGCAGCACCTGTTCTGGCTGTTCGGGCATCCCGAGGTCTATATCATCTTCCTGCCCGCTGCGGGCGTGCTCTCCACCATCATTCCGACGTTCGCGCGCCGTCCCCTGATCGGCTACGAGGCGGTGATCGTGGCGATTGTCGCCATGGCCTTTCTCAGTTTCGGGCTTTGGGTGCACCACATGTTCACCGTCGGCATCCCGCAGCTGGCGCTGGCCTTTTTCTCGGCTGCCAGTGCCCTGGTGGCCATTCCCACTGCCGTGCAGATCTTCACCTGGATCGGCACCATTGCCGGCGGGCGGCCGAAGTTCGATATCCCCATGCTCTATGTCGTGGGGTTCTTCATCGTCTTCGTGTGTGGCGGGCTCACCGGGGTGATGCTGGCCATGGTGCCGTTCAACAGCCAGGCCCATGACAGCTATTTCGTCGTTGCGCATCTGCACTATGTGCTGGTTGGCGGGTTTGTCTTTCCGATGCTGGCGGCTCTCTATTACTGGCTGCCCCACTTCACCGGGCGCCGTAGCGTCTACCGGCTTTCAGTGCCCGCGTTCTGGCTGATCCTGATCGGCTTCAACCTGACTTTCTTTCTGATGCACCTGACCGGATTGATGGGCATGCCACGGCGCATCTCCACCTATCCCTCCAATTGGGGTTGGGACTGGCTGAACCTGCTCTCCTCATTTGGCAGTTTCATCATGACCATGGGCTTTGCCCTGGTGCTGACCGATATCATTCTGCAATTCCGCTTCGGCCCGCGCGGCCAGCGCAATCCCTGGGGTGCTCGCACGCTGGAATGGGCCATGCCGACACCACCGGCCAGCTACAATTTCGCAGCGCTGCCCGCCATTGACCGCCGGGCCGATGATCTGGACACCAATGCGATCGGCCCCGATCTGGCGCGTGGTGCTGGCTATCTTGGCTTTGCCCGGGCGGGGCGACAGGAGACGCTGGGGATCGACACGCTCAGTGGTCGACCCGACCACGTCATCATCCTGCCCCAGCGCAGCTTCCTGCCGCTCTGGACCGCCTTGGTGACAGGGGTGTTCTTCCTCAGCCTGCTGTTCAAGCTTTACTGGCTGACGCCGGTGGCGGCCTGTGTGGTCATCGCTCTGTTTTGCCTGTGGCCACGCGGACTGGGCAGCACACGCGATACCGGTCCCATCGACATAGGCCAGGGCGAGGCTGTTCCGACCGACAGTGAGGTCAAGAACAACGTCACCTATTGGGCCAGCCTGCTGGCCATTGCGGCCGATGCGACGCTGTATAGCGCGCTGTTGTTCGGGGCGCTGTATCTGCCCGTGGTGAGCAGTGGCTGGACCGGTGAGGCGGCACCGTTGAACGGTCTGGCCGCCCTGTCCGTGCCGGCGGCTCTGGCTGCGGCTTTTTGCGCCCGGCGGGCCCGTCGCGCCAATGCTGGTGCGCGCGGCCCAGCGGGCTGGCTGCTGGGTGCGGTTGGGCTGGCACTGCTGGCAGCCTGCGCCTGCCTGATCGGCATCATGATGCTTGATGATCCCACCAGCCACGCCAATCCGGCCCTGCGGCTGGCGCTGTTCGCCTATGGCGCCCTGCATGCCACGATCGCTGCGATCATGGCCGGACATGCGTGGTGGCGATGGCGGACGGGATTTGTTTCCGCGTTGCGCGCCACCGATCTTCGCCTGACCGTATTGTGGGCCGATTATGCGGCGCTGACCCTGTTGCCCGCCTGGGCTATTCAACTGGTCCTGCTGCAGGCGGGTGGTGGCGCATGACCCGCATCATCGCGCCCTTTCTGATCGGCTTTACGCTGTGGAGCGCGGCGTTTGTTGGGCTATACGCCGTGCAGGGACTGGGCTGTCATTGGGGCTGGGGCCCCGGCCTGCACCGCGGCGTTCTGACCGCTGGCTATCTGCTCACGCTGGCCATCATCGGCTGGGTGATCCACTGGCAGTTTGCGCGGCGATCAGACCCCAGCACAATGGTTCAACGTGTCGGTGTGATGCTCTCAATCTGCGCCCTGATCGCCAGCGCCGTCATTTTCGCTCCCAGTCTCTACGCCAGCCTGTGCATCTAGGCCGAGGGCGACATGATCAACCGGAAAGCCCGCCAATGCAGGAATATTTTAGCTCGGTGAACTCCAGAATGCCGTGATGTGATCCTTCACGGGAATTGCCACTCTGCTTGACGCCGCCGAACGGTGCCAGTTCGGTCGAGATCACGCCGGTATTGACGCCAACCATGCCGTATTCAAGGCGCTCCATGACCGAGAACATGCGGGCAGCATTCTGGGTATAGAAGTAGGCCGCAAGACCGGTTTCGGAGTCATTGGCCGCGGCAATCACCTCGTCTTCGTCGGTGAAGCGGAAAACCGGCGCGAGGGGACCAAAGGTCTCCTCATTGGCCAGTGCCATGGTGGCGTTGACGCCGGTCAGTACGGTGGGTTCGAAAAAGGTCTGCCCCAGAGCATGTCGCTTGCCACCCAGTTCAACCCTGGCGCCTTTGGCGAGCGCATCGGCGATATGGGACTGAACCTTGGCCACCGCTTCCTCGGTTATCAACGGTCCCTGGACAACCCCATCGGCAAAACCGTCGCCGACCCTTAGCGCCCGGACACGTTCGACCAACCTTGCAATGAAGGCATCGTGGATATTGTCCTGCACATAGATGCGATTGGTACAGACACAGGTCTGGCCCATATTGCGGAACTTGGAGAGAATGGCGCCGTCCACCGCCGCATCGAGATCGGCATCTTCGAAGACGATGAAGGGGGCATTGCCACCCAGTTCAAGCGCCACTTTCTTGACCGTGCCAGCGGCCTGCCGCATCAGGATCCTGCCCACCTCGGTGGACCCCGTGAAACCGACAAGGCGAACCTTGGGATGAGAGGTCAGCACGCCGCCAATGGCAATGGCGTCGCCGGTGATCACATTGAGCGTACCCGCCGGAAACTCGGCGCGCTGCGCCAGTTCAGCCAGAGCCAATGCGGTCAGTGGAGTCTCGGGCGCAGGCTTGAGGACGACGGTGCAGCCAGCGGCCAGGGCCGGGCCGACCTTGCGCGTGATCATGGCCGCGGGAAAATTCCAGGGGGTGATCGCGGCCACCACACCGATGGGCTGGCGCAATACCATGATGCGCGCGTCGGCACGATGGGCAGGCAGCAGTTCACCCGCAATACGTTTGGCCTCTTCGGCATAGAATTCGACATAGGAAGCGGCATAGTCGATTTCGCCCAGCGCCTCGGCAAAGGGCTTGCCCTGTTCGCTGGTCAGTATGGTCGCAAGATCATCGCGATTGGCGATGATCAGTTCAAACCATTTGCGCAGGATGGCGCCCCTATCCTTGGCGGTGCGCGCCGCCCATGGGTGGAAGGCGGCCTGAGCCGCCTCGACGGCTTCGGTCGCCTCGGCAGCCCCATGATGGGGGACCTTGGCGATAAGCTCGCCATTAGCCGGATTGAGGACCGCTGTGGTGGCCTCGCCGATGAACTGGCCATTAATCAGGCTTTGCGTCCGCAGCAGGGTGGGATCGGCGAGAGTGCGCATGTGTGGCTCCTGAACTATTGCGCTGCAACCAGAGCGCGGCCGAGCTTGACGAGCCCCTCTTCGAGCAGCGCATCGGATATGGTCAGTGGGTTGAGAACGCGGATGGTGTTGCCATGGATGCCGCATGAGAGCAGCACGAGACCATCGGCCAGCGCTGTCTGAATGACGCGTTTGGTGGTTGCCGCATCGGGTTCGCCACTGTCGGTGACGATATCAAAAGCAATCATGGCGCCGGGGCCACGAATAGCCGAGATGGGCACGCCGTCATTGCGCAGAGCCAGTTTATCCAGCGCGCCACGGATGGTGGCACCAATCGCATCGGCGCGGGCCAGCAGGCCTTCTTCGGCAATCACATCGAGCACAGCAAGAGCGGCGGCACAGGCCATGGGGCTGCCGGCGTAGGTGCCGCCCAGGCCACCGGGTTCGGCAGCATCCATGATGTCCGCCCGCCCGATGACGCCCGAGAGGGGGAAACCACCCGCCAGGGATTTGGCGACGGTCAGTAGATCGGGTTCTACCCCGGAATGCTCGATGCCGAACATCTTGCCTGTGCGGGCAAAGCCGGTCTGGACTTCATCGGCGATCAGCACGATGCCATGGGTGTCGCAGGCTTGGCGCAACGCCTGCAGCAGTTCGGTCGGCGCAGGCAGGAAGCCCCCTTCACCCTGTACAGGCTCGATAATGATGGCGGCCACATCAGTGGGCGCAATGTCGGCCCGGAATAAGGTGTCCAGCGCGCGCAGCGTGTCAGCGACACTGACGCCATGACTCGCTGCCGGGAATGGCAGGTGGTAGATGGCTGGTGGCGCGACGCCAAATTTGACCTTGTAGGGCGCGACCTTGCCGGTCAGCGCCATGGTCAGCGTGGTGCGACCATGAAAACCGCCGCTAAAGGCGATCACGCCGGGTCGCCCGGTGGAAGCCCGGGCAATCTTGATGGCGTTCTCAACCGCTTCGGCGCCGGTGGAAAACAGTACTGACTTCGCTGGTGCGTTGAACGGCGCCAACCCATTGAGCCGCTCGCACAGCGCGACATAGGGTTCGTAGGGCATGATCTGGAAAGCGGTGTGGGTGAAGTGATCGAGTTGATCGCGCACGGCCGCCATCACCTTGGGGTGGCGGTGACCCGTATTGAGCACCGCAATGCCTCCCGCAAAATCGATGTAGCGATTGCCGTCAATGTCCCAGATTTCCGAATTCTCGGCGCGCTGGGCATAGACCGGGAAGGCACTAGCGAGCCCGCGCGGGATGGCGGCGAGGTGGCGGTCGCGAAGGTCGGAATTGTGGGACATGGGGCGCACTCTGGGAGCAAGATCTGATCCCCCATTGTTACCGTGCGCAGCATCACACCCGTAGCAGATTGATTTGCATACAGTGGTGCATTAAAGCTTCCACTCATGAGTGCTGACGGACCCAACCTCCCCCCATTGATCATGCTGCGCGCCTTCGAAGCGGTGGCGCGAATGGGCAGCATGCGCAAGGCGGCGGACGATATTGGCGTCAGCCATACGGTGGTGAGCCGCCATGTGCGCAATCTCGAACACTGGATGGACCAGAAACTGGTGACGGCGACGCCGCGCGGGGTGGTGCTGACAGCAGCGGGTGAAACGCTGGTCGCGTCGGTTACCCGAGCCTTCCGGATTATTGCCAACACCACGGCCGAACTGCGCCCCGCCTCGCCGCGCGCCGGTCTGCGTATCTGGTGCATGCCGGGACTGGCCACACGCTGGTTGACGCCGCGTCTATCGGATATCGAAGCGGCAATGGGATCGGTGGAGATCAGTCTGCGGGCGATTGATCGCCTGCCCGACTTTGCCGCACACGAAGCCGATCTGATGATCGGGTTCGGCCGGTTTGATGATCTGCCGACTGGCGCCCGACGGCTGATCCTGCCGCGCATGTTTCCGGTTGCCAGTCCGGCATGGATTGCCCGCAATGGCGCACCAGCGGATCTTTCAGCCTTGGCACAGGCCCCCCTGATCCACGAGGAAAGCCGCCAGCAATGGACGGACTGGTTTGAGGCGATGGGCACCCGGCTGAGCGCGCAATTGCGCGGGCCGCGCCTGTGGGATGCCAATCTGGGCTTTGACGCCGCACTGGCGGGTCAGGGTATTGCGCTGGTGACCCGACTGACGGCTGGCAGCGAGATCGACAATGGCCGGCTGGTGGAAATCCTCGACAGCAAAGTGCGGCTGGGTGGCTATTATCTGGTGGCGGCACCGCAGCGTCTGGGTGACCCTACGCTGACCCGGTTCGAGCGTTGGCTCGAGGACAACCTGCCGCGCGAGTGAGCGTTGCGCACGTACGCGAGCGCGCATGATTGTGGGCCGCGCAGCACGGCTGTCCAGAGCGTTTTTGACAATTGTCCGGCTTGACGCGACAGGGGAGCAACCCGACTTTAAAGGGGCCTTTTGTCAACAACACGCGTCCCGTCATGCCCAGCACCCGCAAACCCGTTATCGGGGTCATTTCCTGCACCCGCACCGTCGAGGGCGAAGACGCCTATATCGTCAAAACCCGCTATGTGGATGCCCTCGCCAAGCATGCTGATGCGGTTCCCCTGATCTGTCCTGCCATCACAACGCGAGACGATGCGGACGCAATGCTCGCGCGGCTTGACGCCATTCTGCTGACCGGCAGCAACTCGAATATTGAACCGCACCATTATGGCGCCGCGAGCGGGCGTGCGCCATACGATCCGGGGCGTGATACGATGTCGGCCTTGCTGATCAAGGCAGCGGTGGCTGCGGGCAAACCGGTGTTCGGGATTTGCCGGGGACTGCAGGAAATCAATGTGGCTCTGGGCGGTACACTGGTGGACCAGCGGGATGGCGCAGAGCCACCTGAATTACCGCACCACGCCCCAGACGATGCGTCGCTTGAGCAGATGTTTGGACACAGCCACCCGATCGACGTGGTGGCGGACACGCCCCTGGCCGCCATTACTGACGAGCCGACGCTCACCATCAACAGCGTTCACTTCCAGACGATCGGGGCACTGGGCGCGGGACTGGTGGTCAACGCGCGTGCTAAAGATGGCGTAGTGGAAGCAGTTTCCTCGGTCGAGGGACCGACGAAAATCCTGGCGGTGCAATGGCATCCGGAGTGGCAACCAGAGACCCGGTTTCACGATCTGGCATTCTGGCAGGCGCTGGGCGAAATCACGCGCGACGCCACGGCGCGATAAGAATTCATTATAGGCTGAATTTTGAATAGGAATTGGACAGCGGCGCTGGAAGGCCTTTGATTGTTGGAGCAAACCAACTTATGGCGATCCATGACCGACAAGAAATTCTATCTCAAATTCGTCGAAGCCAACGTTCAGGGTATCATCACGCTTTATTGGGATAACGCGCCCAAGACCTGTGAAGCCCTGTGGAACGCGCTGGAAACGCCGATCCAGTGGGATGCGACCCACGCCATCTTCTCGGGTCCCGAAATCATGATGGGCCTGCCTGAGACCCACCGCAATTTCGATCCAACCGCCCTGCCACCGGAAAACCAGACAGTGCTGCCCGAGCCGGGCGAACTGCTGTGGTTCTATCAGCCCAAGAACTTCTTCAAGATTGATCCCAGCGAGTTCTGGGAAATCGGCATGTTCTATGGCGTCGGCGGCCGCACCTTTGGCCCCACGGGTTGGATTCCCTGCACCTATTTCGGCAAGATGACCGAAAATCTGGATGCCGTGGCGGAGCAGTGCCGCCTGATCCGTATCGAGGGCGCCAAGACCGTTGAGCTGGGCCGCCTGTAGAGACACTGGCCCAAATTGACCACGTGACGGCTGTTGCGTCACCGGTTGCGTCTTCGGGCCACAATGCCACGACCTCGTCCCTCGACAGACTCGGGATGAGGTCCACTCCAGCGCCGGACACACGCAGTACTGGCGCTGTCGCAATCAATTCAGCAAGGGAGACGACCAATGAAAGCTATTCTCGGTACAACCGTTCTGAGCCTTTCGGCTCTGCTCAGCACCACCGCCTTCGCGCAGGACACCACCTTCACGATCAACTCGTTCGGTGGGGCCTATGAGACGGCCCATCGCGCCTGCATCATCACCCCGTTCGAAGAAGAGACTGGTGTGAGCGTCAATGTGGTCACCGCTTACTCGGCAGATGCCTTTGCCCAGTTGCGCGCCCAGAAGGATGCGCCGCAGTTTGACGTGATCCATTTCTCTGGTGGCCAGGAAATCGTCGGCGCAGCTGAGGGGCTGCTGGCACCAATCGATGCGGCAAGCCTGACCAATGCAGCAGACGTGTATGACTTCGCAAAGGCCAATCTGGCCAAGGGTGAAGGTCCGGCCTATTCGATTGCGGCGATCGGCCTGATCTACAACACCGACGCTGTCTCGCCAGCGCCGACCCAGTGGGCCGATCTGCTCAACCCCGAATACAGCGAACATCTGGTTCTCACCGACATCTCCAATGGCTATGGCATGCTCGGCTTCCTGATGCTGAACCAGTCGCAGGGCGGCGATCTGAACAACATCCAGCCCGGCCTTGATGCGGTTGCCAAGCTGCTTGAAGCGGGCGCGCTGATCGTGTCGACCTCGCCCGAAATCCAGCAGGAATTCGCGCAGAATGACGCGTGGATTGCCCCTTACGCTTCGGATTATGCGTTCACGCTGCGCAAGGCCGGCCTGCCGTCGGGTTTCGCACAGGGCGCTGAAGGTACACCAGCCAGCTACATCACCACCAATGTCGTGGCCGGTCGTCCCAACACCGATCTGGCGCTGAAGTTCGTCGACATGTCGATCTCGCCAGAGGCACAGGAATGCTTTGCCGAGGCACTGCGCTACTCGCCCACCAACTCCAAGGCCGAACTGAGCGCTGAAGTCGCTGCCGACGTCGCCTATGGCGAAGAAGGGGTTGCCGGTCTGATCCGCTTTGATCCCGCCGTGATCGAAGCCAATCGCACCGCCTGGGTTGAAGAGTGGAACAAGACTATCGCTCGCTAAGGCGGTCGATCTGCAAGGCTCTGCTCTGTTCCAACTTGCCCCTGGGCGCAGTCAGAACAGGGCAGAAACGACCTCCCCCAGGGAGACCATGATAGCGGTCCGGACGCGCCACTCCTTTGCCGCCCGGACTGCAGGCCTCTCCAGCCCAAGATGGAGAGGCCACCTTTTTCAGCAATCTTTGGCTTGGCGGCGACCTGGACAAAAATGGGCGCAATCTCATTGTTCGACTCACGCGCCATGAAGTCTACACATAGATGGAATGCCCGATTTCGCCGGGCTGCGTGGAGCAAGGAAGACGCAACGCATGAACGACCGCACAGAGAACCTGCTGCTGGCCTTGCCCGGAATTCTGCTGCTGGGGCTCGCCTTCTTCCTGCCGATCGCCCAGATGTTGCTGCTGAGCATTTCGGGCCCTGAAGGCCCTACTCTGGCGCATTTCGTGCGTTTCCTGTCCGACCCTTACTATCTCAATATTCTGTGGCGCACGGTGAGACTGTCGCTGCTGATCACCGTGATCTGCGCGCTGATCGGTTTTCCGTTGGCCTATATCATGACCAAGGTTGGTCCCAAGCTACGGCTGTGGCTGGTGGTGATTGTGATCCTGCCGCTGATGACCAGTGTGGTGGTGCGCACTTTTGGCTGGATGGTCCTGCTCAGCCGCAGCGGGATGATCCCCGAAATGTTGCGTGATATGGGCCTGGTGGGCCGCACCTTTGCGCTGATGCAGACTGAGGCCGCCATCGTGATCGGCATGGTGCAAGTGCTGCTGCCATTCATGACACTGTCCATTCTGGGCGTCCTCACCCGCATTGACGGTAGGCTCGAAGAGGCCGCGCGCACCATGGGATGCTCCTTCCTGCAGACGATCCGCACGGTAGTGCTGCCGCTGGCCCTGCCCGGTATTGTTGCCGGGTCGCTGCTTTGCTTTACGCTATCGGCCAGCTCGTTCGTCACGCCCAACCTGCTCGGTGGCACGCGCATTCAGGTGCTGGCCGCCTCGATTTACAAGTCTGTGACGGCGACGCCCGACTGGCCCTTTGCGGCGGCGCAGGCCGTCATCCTGTTCGTTGGCATCCTGCTGGTGCTGGTGCCCTATATCAAACTCACGGGAGCCAAGCATGGTTAGGGCTGTTCCGGGCTGGCTGCATATTGTCGGCATTGTCTTCGTCGCGCTGACCGCGCTTATCCTGCTGGCGCCGCTGATCGTGGTGATCGGGGTGTCCGTATCGGAAAGTCAGTTCATCGCGTTCCCGCCCAATGGGCTGAGCCTGCGCTGGTATCAGGAAGTGTTGTCGTCCAACGCCTATCTCAACGCAGCCTGGATCAGCATCCAGATCGCCTTGCTGGTCACCCTGATGGCTACCGCCATTGGCGGCGCGGCGGCCATCGCTATCCATCGCCGGCAATTGCCGTTCTCGGATGTGCTGGCCACAGTATTCCTGTCGCCGCTGGTGCTGCCCACCATCATCTACGCCATCGGCATGCTGATGTTCTGGAGCTCGGTGTTCGGACCGGTCACGCCGCTGACGTTGGCGCTCAGCCATACGGCGATTGCCCTGCCCTATGTAGTACGCACCACGCTGGCCGTGCTCGCGGAATCCGACCCCTATCTCGAAGAAGCCGCACGCACCATGGGTGCGAACCGTCTGCAGCGGCTGTGGTTCGTGGTGGTGCCCCAGTGTATTCCGGGGCTGGCCGCGGGGGCGTTCTTCGCCTTCAACATCTCGTTTGATGAAGCCGTGCTGTCGCTGTTCCTGCGGGGGCCAACGCTGACTACCCTGCCCGTGCAGATCTACGGCCAGCTCGAGTTTTCGCCCGACCCATCGGTGGCCGCCGTGTCCACCATCATGATTGCCTTGACCATTGTGCTGATCTTCGTGATCGACAGGATGCTGGGCCTCACCCGTTTTGCGAGTGCCTGACCCATGGCCAATGTTCGACTGACCAATATCCGCAAATCCTTCGCCAAGACCCAGGTGTTGCACGGCATCTCGCTCGATATTGCCTCGGGTGAGTTCATCTCGCTGCTGGGCGCCTCTGGCTGTGGCAAGACCACACTGCTGCGCATGGTCGCCGGGCTGGAAAGCGTCACCGCTGGGGGCATCGAAATCGATGGCCGCGACGTCACGACCCTGCCGCCCGAACAGCGCGACATCTCCATGATGTTTCAATCCTATGCGTTGCTGCCGCATCTCAGCGTGAGCGAGAACGTGCGTTTCCCGCTGCGCATGCGCGGCATTGGCAGCCGCGAGGAGCAGCAGGAAAAAGTCGCCGCCGCACTCGAAACCGTGCAGTTGGGCCATCTGGGCGAACGCAAGCCGCGCCAGCTCTCGGGCGGGCAGCAGCAGCGTGTGGCGCTGGCGCGTGCCATCGTCTCCCAGCCTAAGGTGCTGTTGCTCGATGAACCATTGAGCAATCTTGACGCCCGGCTGCGCGAAGACATGCAGGTGGAACTGATCGAAATCCATCAGCGGCTGGGGCTGACGACGATCTTTGTGACCCATGATCAGGAAGAGGCGTTGAGTCTGTCGGATCGGATCGTTCTGCTCAATGCGGGGCGGGTGGAACAACAGGGCACGCCAGACGAAATTTACAACCAGCCCGCCACCAGCTTTGCCTCAAACTTCATCGGTTCGGCCAATCTGGTACCCGCCGAAATCACCGATGGCCCGAAGGGCCCGGTTGCCAAGCTTGAGGACGGTCAGATGCTGGTGCTCGATCCCAACGAGCCCATCCGCGGCAAGGCCACCCTGGCGCTGCGACAGGAAGACCTGACACTGAGCGCAGAGGGCACCGGCCCCAAGGCCAAGGTGCGCACCCGCGTGTTCCTGGGCGCGCGCAATCGCTACGTCATGACACTGGCGGGCCATCCGCTGCGCGCCCTGACCGCCAATGATCTCGACTTCGCCAATGGCCAGGAAATTGCGCTGACCATTGATCCGGCACGCATCCGCGTGATCGCCGACTGACCCCTGTATCGGAATTTGCATCATGAGTTTTGAAACACGCCTTTTTATCAATGGCGACTATGTCCAGGGCCAGGGCCCGGCATTGGCGAGCCATGAACCCGCGACCGGCAAGGTGCTCGCTGAAGTAGCGTCGGCGGACCACGCCCAGGTCGATGCGGCTGTCACCAGCGCCCATGCAGCCTTTGCGAAATGGAGCCAGACCACGCCCAAGGAGCGCAGTCTGGCGCTGCTGCGCATTGCCGACGCTATTGAGGCGCGCTCGCACAGTCTGGCCGATGTGGAATCGGTCAATGCCGGCAAGCCCTGGCGCTATGTGCAGGCGGGCGAACTGGCCAATGTAGCCGACGTGTTCCGGTTCTTCGGCACCGCGGTGCGCAATGTACCGGGCACAGCAGCGAACGGTTTCCGCTCGAGCCGGCACACCAGCATGATGCGCCGCGATCCGCTGGGCGTGATTGCCTCGATCGCCCCGTGGAATTATCCACTGCTGATGGCCGCCTGGAAAATCGCGCCAGCCGTCGCCGCCGGCAATGCCGTGGTGATCAAGCCATCGGAAAACACTCCGCTGAGCCTGTTGTTTCTGGCGTCGATCCTGGCCGAATTCCTGCCGCCGGGCGTGGTCAATGTGGTGTGTGGTGACGGCCCTGAAGTGGGCCAGACACTGATCACCCATCCGCTGGTGCGCATGATCTCGCTGACAGGCGATGTGCGTACCGGACGCGCCGTGCTCAAGGCAGCCGCCGGAGAGAGCATCAAGCGCACCCATCTTGAACTGGGTGGCAAGGCCCCGCTGATCGTGTGTGCCGATGCCGATATCGACACGCTGGTGGAGACGCTGCGCGAGGCCAGCTTCTACAATGCCGGACAGGACTGCACGGCGGCCTGCCGGATCTTTGTCGACCAATCGATTGCCCAGGAGGTGACCGACAGGCTCTCAGGCATGATCGGCTCGCTGGTCTATGGCGCGCCCGAGCGCGACGACGTCGAATTCGGCCCCTTGATCACCGGATCGCAGCGCGACCGGGTCGCCGGCTTTGTTGAGCGGGCGCGCGCCGATGGCGCTGATATCGTGGCTGGCGGCGCGACACCGGATCAACCGGGTTATTACTACCAGCCAACGCTGGTAGCGGCGCCGATCGAGGCTGAAATCGTGCAGAAGGAAGTGTTTGGACCGGTGCTGACCATCACCGCATTCGACGAACCAGCCACGGCGCTGGAATGGGCCAATGCCTCCGAATACGGCCTGGCTTCGTCGGTGTGGTCGCGCGACGGTGTGCAGGCGATGAATATCGCCAATGCGCTGCAATACGGCATTACCTGGGTGAATACCCATGGCGTGTTCGCCACTGAAATGCCGCATGGGGGCATGAAGAATTCGGGCTATGGTTCCGATCTCTCCATGCAGTCTCTGATGGACTACACGCAGGTACGTCACATCATGGTTGCGTCCTAGCACGCGGAAAAAGGCGCGCATGGATGGGTAAATCTGATAGAGGAAGCGCCATGCGCATCCTCGACATGACCACCTTTGTCGCCTTGGCGCGGCACCGCCATTTTGGCCGTGCCGCCGAAGAACTGCATACGACGCAGCCAGCAATTTCCATTCGTCTTGCGGCGATGGAGGAGGAGTTTGGCTGCCGTCTCATGCACCGCACCGGACGCAATTTCTCGCTGACCCCCAGCGGACAGCGTGTGCTGGAAACCTTCCAGTCGATCCTGAGTGCCTATGACGGGCTCAAGCATGAACTGACCGACGAGGCCAGTCTGGCGCCCAAGGTGGTGCGGATCGGGGCAATCGACTCGGTGTCCTCGACCTGGATGACGCCCTTTGTCGAAGCGTTGCACGAAGCGGCGCCAACGCTGAAGATCGAGCTGACGGTTGAAGGCACCAAAAGCCTGATCGACGGGATGAACAAGGGCGAGTTCGATGTGATCTTTGCGCTCGATCCGGCCATTGGCGACAATTTCCGCAGCTTCACGTCCTGCGTGCTGCAGATGACATGGGCGGGATCGCCCAAGATCATCAATCCGGACCGCACCTATAGCGTCGATGATCTGGCGAGCCTGCCCATCATCACCTTCCCCAAGGACACCCCGCCCTACCGGATGATCGCGCCCTATTTCCAGGACGAGCAGGTGCTGGCCAGCAAGCTGACGAGCTCCAATTCGCTATACTCGATCATCAATCTGCTCATTGACGGCTTTGGCGTCGGCGCCATTCCCAGCGTCACCATCAAGCGCGAGCTCAAGATGGGACTGTTGCACCCGATCCGGGTGACCAAGCATTTTCCCGCCATGCCCATTATCGGCACTTATCAGGCGATCAGCGAACGCGATCTGATCCGCCGCGTGGTCGAACAGGCCCATGTCAGCGCCGCGCTTTACTGCGCGACAGTGGACCCCAGCATGGCCTGGGTGGATTAGGCCTTTACGACTGAGTGCAGCGTGCGCTTCGCAAAGCGGATGAGTTCGTCTGCCGCGAGCACTTAAGCGCGGATCTTCCAACCCCCCACGATTCTTTAGTTCGGGTAAGGAATATATTCATTGGTCGGTGCTACAGTAGGCTCGGGGCCAAGCAACGGGCACGCTGAGCAGGTGTCCGGCGCCGTAGAAGTTGCGCTGCCCTAGGAAAGGACACGCAATGTCGCTGATTGATCGACACGCCGTCACTGTTAGCGGACGGGGTACCAAACCGATGGTTTTTCTGCACGGGTATGGGTGTGACCAGAATATGTGGCGTCTGATGACGCCCTTTTTCGAAGAGGCCCACAAGGTCGTTCTGTACGATCAGATCGGCGCCGGCCGGTCGGATCTGAGCGCCTATGACAAGGACAAATATAACCGCCTGCAAGGCTATGCTGATGATCTGATCGCGATTTGTGACGAGTTGGCGCTCGGCCCTGTCGTTGTGGTGGGGCACAGCATTAGCGGCACCATTGCGCTTCTGGCCGCCAAGAAACGCCCGGAACTATTCGAGAAACTGGTGATGGTCGGCCCCTCACCAAGCTTTATCAATGATGGCGACTATGTCGGCGGCTTCGACCGGTCGGATATCGACGACATGCTCGAATTTCTCCAGCTCAACCACGAAGGCTGGTCCAGCCAGATGGCCCCCATCATCATGGGCAACCCGGATCGCCCCGCGCTCGCCGAGGAACTCGAAGCTAGCTTCTGTCGGACTGATCCGCAAATTGCCAAGCAATTCGCCAGGGCGACATTCCTGTCTGACCACCGGGCCGATCTGGTTGATGTGAATACACCCACGCTGATTCTGCAGAGCGATGACGATACGATCGCTCCGGTAAGTGTGGGGACGTATATGGCCCAGAACATGCCCAATGCGCAGATGGTGCTACTGCGGGCGCAGGGGCATTGCCCTCACATCAGTTCAGCCCCCCTGGTGTCAAAAGCCATTCTTGATTACCTGGCGCAGTAGGGCCCGCCGGATGGGTCCCGAAGTCCCCGGAACGTTGACTGACAAAGGGTCAGCGCTGGATCTGTTCGAGTTGGCGCCAGCAGCCATGGTGCTGTGCCATCGGCAGGGCTTCGTGCAGAAATTCAACCGGGCATTTGCTCGGCTGGTCGGCTGGCAGGATGGCAAGATACCGCCGGCGCGACAGTTCAAGGAACTACTGACCAGGCCGTCGCAATACATCTATGGCTCACAGGTTGTGCCGCCGCTGCATCTGTTGGGCGCGGTCGAAGAGATCGAGCTTGATATCGTCACAGCGGATGGATCGAAACTTCCCGTATTGCTTGGCGCAGTGCAGATCGACGGCGGCGATGGCGAAAACCTGCATTGCTTCTCGCTCACCCCGGTCAAGGGACGACGCGCTTACGCCCGCGAGCAGTTCGAGGCACGGGCCAAGCTTGAGAGACAGCAGGAATATCTCGACCTCGCCGAGAAGCTTGCCCGGGTAGGGCATTGGCACGCCCAACTGGCCACCGGCGAGGTGTTCTGGTCGCCGGTGGTCTATTCGATCCATGGGCGGGATCCCGCCGACGCGGCGCCCCTCGATCTTGAAAAGGCCATCAATTATTATCACGCGGACGACCGCGAGGCTGTGCGCGCCGCCATCACTGAGGCGATGGACAGCAAGCAACCCTTCGCGTTTGAAAAGCGACTGGCACCGAGCGAGCATCAGGGCGTGCGTTATGTCGAAGCCTATGGTTTGTGCGAGTTTGACAATGCCGGACAGCCAACGGGCATATTCGGCGTCCTGCGCGACGTCACCGAGGCGCGCCAGGCTCAGGCCGACCTGGAAGCCAGCGAAGAGCGCTATCGCATGCTGGCCGACAGTGTTCCGGGCCTGATCGGCTATTGGGATCGCGATCTATGTTGCCGCTTCGCCAATCAGGCCTACCAGGAATGGACCCCCTATGCGCCTGCCGAGCTGGTGGGCATGACCATGGCACAAGTCGCCGGCGAAGAACTCTTCGCGCGTAACCAGCCATACGTGGTCGCTGCCCTGGGCGGCGAGCGACAGAGCTTCGAGCGCACCGTGGTGATCCCCACCGGGGAAACGCGCCACGCCTGGATCGAATATCTGCCCGATCACGGGCCCGATGGCACGGTGCGCGGGTTCTACTCGATGATCACTGATGTCACTGCGCTCAAGCAGCGCGACCAGGCCGAGCAGGAATCCAACGCGCTACAGTCCGCGGTATTGTCCAGCACCAGTTACATGGTCATTGCCACAAAGCCAGACGGTACCGTGACCATGTTCAACGCGGCAGCGGAGGCTGCCCTCGGCTATCGCGCCGAAGACGTCATTGGCAAACACACACCGGGGCTCTGGCACGATGTGAGCGAGGTTGTTGAGCGTACCGAGCAGATCAATGCAGAACTAGAAACCGCTATAGAACCTGGCTTTGCCACGTTTATTGCCCAAGCCGATCGCACTGGATCTGAGACGCGAGGCTGGACCTATATCGCCAAGGACGGACGTCGCTTCCCCGTCCGGCTGAGTGTCACCCAACTGCGCGATACCGATGAGCAGATCACCGGTTATCTCGGCGTGGTAGAAGACATTACCGACCGCAAAGCGGCAGAAGAAGCCCTGCGCACCAGTGAGGAGACCTTCCGCGTTGCCATGGAGCATGCCAGCATCGGTATGACGGTGCTTGACCCCGGGGGGCGCTGGGTCCGGGTTAATCAGGCGCTGACGCAATTGCTGGGCTATACGGAGGAACAACTGCTCGGTCTGGACTTCATTGCCGTCACCCACCCCGATGACAGGGTGGCCAGCGAGCAAGTGGTTCAACAATTGCTGTCGGGGGAAATTGACACGCACACGGCCGAAAAGCGCTATCTGTGTCGCGACGGACAATCGGTCTGGGCACAGTTGAGCGCTGCCGCCGTACGCAATCCCGATGGCAGCACTAAATACCTGGTAGCCCAGATACAGGACATCACCGAGCGCCGCGAAGTCGAGCGGGTCAAGAACGAGCTGATCTCGACGGTTAGTCATGAATTGCGTACACCCGTCACCTCGATCCGGGGAGCGCTTGGCCTGCTGGCCGGGACCATGGCCAACGATCTGTCGCCGCAGGCTGTCAAGCTGGTCGACATTGCCAACAAGAACAGCGAGCGGCTGATCCTGCTGGTCAACGACATGCTCGACATCGACAAAATTGCCTCGGGCAAGATGGCGTTTGACCTCCGCTCGGAGGCGTTGGGCCCGATTATTGGGATGGCGCTTGAAAACAACCAGCCCTATGCAGACCGCTTCGGGGTGAGCATCAACACCAATGCCGAAGAGCTGTCGGTCGAAGTGATGGTCGATCCGGCGCGCCTGCAGCAGGTCATGAGTAATCTGCTCTCCAATGCGGCCAAGTTTTCGCCTGCTGGTGAGCAGGTGGACGTTACCGTCACGGCGGGCGACACAATGTGCCGCGTTGCCGTCCGCGATTACGGACAGGGCATTTCAACCGCTTTTGCGCCGCTGATCTTTGGCAAATTTACCCAGGCGGACTCCTCGGCCACCCGCTCCAAATACGGTAGCGGGCTGGGACTGCATATCAGTCGCGAGATCATCCTGCAGATGGGTGGTCAGATCGGCTTCGACAGCACGCCCGGCGAGGGCGCCACGTTCTGGATTGACCTGCCGCTGGCAGTTGCCTGAGCTTAGAGCAGTCCGTCCAGCGGGCCGCCACCTTCAGACACAGGCAGCGCATGACCTTTCTAAAAGCGACCAGTGTCGGCAGCCCTTGGCGTTTGTTTTGTTTGTTATTTTGGTTTTTTGAACGCAAGAAGCCCTCACTGTTTCCAGTGAGGGCTTCTTTTATTCTTTTTCGACATCGTAATGAGATCATACGTTTTTGGCAG